>NZ_SOAM01000001.1 GCF_004364555.1 Amnibacterium kyonggiense
AGGAGGACGTCGATGTCCTGCCACCGCTTCTCGTTGGAGGACCCGGGCGCGTTCGTGTGGGCGAGCTCGTCCACCAGCGCCACCTGCGGCCGCCGGCCGATCACGGCGTCGAGGTCGACCTCCTCCAGCACGATCCCGCCGTGCTGCACCACCCGCGCCGGGACCGCCTCGATCCCCGCCGTCAACGCCGCCGTCGCCGACCGGCCGTGATCCAACACCACCGCCGACACGACGTCCCGGCCCTGCCCCAGGAGGCGGTGGGCCTCCTCGAGCATCGCGTACGTCTTCCCCACCCCGGGCGCGGCACCGAGGAACACCAGCAACCGCCCGCGGCGCGCGGTGCTCACGCCCGTGCTCCGCGGGCGGCCGCCCGGCTCACGCGCGGAGCCCCGCCAGCGCGATGTTCAGCTGCAGCACGTTCACCGTGGGCTGCCCGAGGTAGCCGAGGTCCGGCGCCTGCACCGTGCGCTCGACGAGCGCGCGCACCGTCGCGGCCGACAGGTTCCGCGCCCGCGCGACGCGGTCGACCTGCAGCAGGGCGTACGCCTCGGAGATGTGCGGGTCGAGGCCGGAGCCGGAGGCGGTGACGGCGTCGGCCGGGATGGCACCCGGGCCGTCCGACTCCCGGATCGCGGCCTTGCGCTCGTCGATCGCCTTCAGCAGGTCGGCGCTGTTCGGCCCGAGGTTGCTGCCCGAGGAGGCGCCGCCGTCGTAGCCGTCGCCGGCCGCGGAGGGCCGCGACTGGAACCACTGGGGCAGCGCGTTCCCCTTCGCGTCGGTGAACGACTGCCCGATGAGGGCCGAGCCGACGACCTTTCCGCCCACCGAGACGGTGGAGCCGTGGGCCTGGCCGGGCAGGACGACCTGCCCGATCAGCGTCACGACGAGCGTGTAGACGACCGTCGCGAGCGTGGTCAGGAGGAGCAGCCGCAACGCGACGGTCCAGGTGCGGACCGGCCCACGGGTGAGGACGGAGGACATGCGTTTCCTTTCGAGGAGCGGTGTTCACGGATACGGAGATCCGGCGGCTTCGCCGGTGCGGATCTCCGTATCCGTGAACTCGGGTCAGAAGCCGGGGATCAGGCTGATCAGGAGGTCGATGAGCTTGATCCCGATGAAGGGGGCGATCACGCCGCCGAGGCCGTAGACGAGCAGGTTGCGCGTCAGCAGCGAGGAGGCGGAGGAGGGGCGGTACCGCACGCCGCGGAGGGCGAGCGGGATCAGCGCGACGATCACGAGCGCGTTGAAGATCACCGCCGAGAGGATCGCGGAGCTCGACGAGTGCAGCTGCATGATGTTCAGCGCCTGCAGCCCCGGGAACACGCCCACGAACATCGCGGGGATGATCGCGAAGTACTTCGCGACGTCGTTCGCGATGGAGAACGTGGTGAGGGCGCCGCGGGTGATGAGCAGCTGTTTGCCGATCGTCACGATGTCGATGAGCTTCGTCGGGTCGCTGTCGAGGTCGACCATGTTGCCGGCCTCCTTCGCCGCCGACGTGCCCGTGTTCATCGCGACGCCGACGTCCGCCTGCGCGAGCGCGGGTGCGTCGTTGGTGCCGTCGCCCGTCATCGCGACGAGGTGGCCGCCCTCCTGCTCCCGGCGGATCAGCGCGAGCTTCTCCTCCGGCGTCGCCTCGGCGAGCACGTCGTCGACGCCGGCCTCCCGCGCGATGGCGGCGGCCGTGACGGGGTTGTCGCCCGTCACCATGACGGTCCGGATGCCCATCGCGCGCAGCGCGGCGAACCGCTCCACGAGGCCGGTCTTCACGACGTCCTTGAGGTGGATGACGCCGAGCAGGTGCGCCGTGCCGTCCGCGGTGCGCTCGGCGACCGCGAGGGGCGTGCCGCCCTGCTCGGAGATGCCGACGACCCGCTCCTCGAGCTGCTCCGCGACCGCCGGTGCGACGGGGCCGTGCTCCTGGACCCAGGCGAGGACGCTCGCGGCGGCACCCTTGCGCAGCGCGCTGCCGTCGGCCTCGTCGATGCCGCTCATGCGGGTCTGCGCGGTGAACGGCACGATCGTGCGGCCCGGGCGCTCGGTCGGGACGAAGTCCCGCTCCGCGGCGAGCTCGACCACGCTCGCGCCCTCCGGCGTGGGGTCGGCGATGGAGGACAGCGCGGCCGCCTCCGTGAGCCGCCGCTCCGAGATGCCGGGCAGCGCCAGGAACGCGACCGCCCGGCGGTTGCCGTAGGTGATCGTGCCGGTCTTGTCGAGCAGCAGCGTCGTCACGTCGCCGGCGGCCTCGACCGCGCGGCCGGAGGTGGCGAGCACGTTCCGCTGCACGAGCCGGTCCATGCCGGCGATGCCGATCGCGGAGAGCAGCGCGCCGATCGTCGTGGGGATGAGGCAGACGAGCAGCGCGACGAGGACGGTCACGCCGGGCGTCGCGCCCTGCAACCCGGCGACCGGGCCGAGGGCGAGCACGACCACCACGAAGATGATCGTCAGCACGGACAGCAGGATCGACAGCGCGATCTCGTTCGGCGTCTTCTGC
This sequence comes from Amnibacterium kyonggiense, assembly GCF_004364555.1. Classification (GTDB taxonomy): domain Bacteria; phylum Actinomycetota; class Actinomycetes; order Actinomycetales; family Microbacteriaceae; genus Amnibacterium; species Amnibacterium kyonggiense. The sequence continues at coordinate 2,498 of NZ_SOAM01000001.1, forward strand.
CGCACCGCGCCCTCGACGAGCGCGATCATCCGGTCGACGAACGTCTCGCCCGGCTTCGAGGTGATCTGCACGACGATCCGGTCGGACAGCACGCGGGTGCCGCCGGTGACGGCGCTGCGGTCACCGCCCGCCTCGCGGACGACCGGGGCGGACTCGCCCGTGATCGCGGACTCGTCGACGGAGGCGATGCCCGCGACGATGTCGCCGTCGCCCGGGATCACCTCGCCGGCGACCACCACGACGACGTCGCCCTGCTTCAGCTCGGCGGACGCGACGGACTCCGTCTCGGCCCGCTCGACGGCGGGGTCGCCGGTCCGGTCGTAGCCGCGGACGCGCAGCGCGGACGTCGTGGTCCGCGTCGCGCGGAGGGAGGCGGCCTGCGCGCGGCCGCGGCCCTCGGCGACGGCCTCCGCGAGCGTCGCGAACAGCACGGTCAGCCACAGCCAGACGGTGATGAGCCAGGTGAAGCCGATCGTCGTCCCGTCGCCGCCGAGGAACGGCAGCGCGACGGCGAGCACGGTCGTGAGCGCGGCACCGACCTCGACGATGAACATGACGGGGTTGCGGAACAGGTACCGCGGCGACATCTTGCGGACGGCGTCCGGCAGGTTGCGCACGAGCTGCGACGGGCTGAACGCGCCCGAGGGCGGCCGGACGTCCTGGTGGTCGTCCGCAGCGGCGGTCGCCGGGGCGTCCGCCCGGTCGGCGGTGGATTCGGAGGTGGTGCTCATGCGAGTCCTTCGGCGAGGGGTCCGAGAGCGAGGACCGGGAGGTACGTGAGTGCGGTGACGATGAGCACGGTGCCCACCGTGAGGACGACGAACTGCGGCCGGTGCGTGTCGAGCCCGCCGGCCTCCGCGGTCCCGCGGGTCTCCTGGCTCGCGAACGAGCCGGCGAGCGCGAGGACGAAGACGATCGGCAGGTAGCGGCCGAGCCACATCACGGCGCCGAGCGCGGGGTTCAGCCAGGCGGTGTTCGCGGTGAGGCCGCCGAACGCGGAGCCGTTGTTGTTCGCCGCCGACGTGAAGGCGTACAGGACCTCCGAGAAGCCGTGCGGCCCCGTGTTGAAGATCGACGTCTTCGCGACGTCCGCGGCGACCGCGGGGATCGCGAACGTCAGCCCGAGGCCGGCGAGGATCAGGGTCGGCGTCGTGAGCAGGTAGAGGCTCGCGAACGTGATCTCCCGTGCGGCGATCCGCTTGCCGAGGTAGGTCGGCGTGCGGCCGATCATGAGGCCCGCGAGGAAGACCGCGAGGATCGCGATCACCAGGAAGCCGTACAGCCCGGTCCCGACGCCGCCCGGCGCGATCTCGCCGAGCATCATGTTCAGCATCGCCATCATCCCGCCGAGCGGGGTGAACGAGTCGTGCATCGCGTTCACCGCGCCGGTCGAGGTGATGGTGCTCGTCGAGCCGAACAGGGCCGACCAGAGCACGCCGAAGCGCTGCTCCTTGCCCTCCATCGCCGCTCCGGCGGCCGCGGTGGCCGATCCGGCGCCGGCCGCCTCGAACGCGACGAGCGCGCTTGTGAAGAGGACGTAGAGCACGACCATCGAGGCGAGGACCGCGCGGCCCTGCCGCTTGTCGCCGACCATGATCCCGAACGTGCGCGTCAGCGAGAACGGGATGAGCAGCATCAGGACGATCTCGAACAGGTTCGAGAAGCCGGTCGGGTTCTCGAACGGGTGCGCGGAGTTCGCGTTGAAGAACCCGCCGCCGTTCGTGCCGAGCTCCTTGATCGCCTCCTGCGAGGCCACCGGCCCGCCGGGGATCGTCGCCGTGCCTCCGGTGATCGTGTGCACCGTCCGGAAGCCGTCGAAGTTCTGGATCACGCCGGTCGCGAGCAGCACGATCGCGGCCACGAACGCCATGGGCAGGAGGATCCGGGTCACGGTCCGGATCAGGTCGACCCAGACGTTGCCGAGCCCGGCGGCGCCGGTCCGGGACGCGAGCCCGCGGATCAGCGCGACGGCGACCACGATGCCGATCGCGGCGGAGAGGAAGTTCTGCACCGCGAGCCCGGCGAGCTGCACGGTGTAGCCCATCGTCGTCTCCGGCGAGTACGACTGCCAGTTCGTGTTCGTCACGAAGGAGATCGCGGTGTTGAACGCGATGCCCTCCGGGACGGCGGGCAGCCCGAGCGAGTAGGGCAGGAACTGCTGCAGCCGCTGCAGCCCGTAGAGCAGCAGCACGCCGAGCACGGAGATCGCGAGGATGCCGCGGAGGTAGTTCGGCCACCGCTGCTCGGACCGGGCGTCGATGCCGAGGAGGCGGTGCACGCCCCGCTCGACCAGCCAGTCGCGGTCGGTGGTGTAGGTGCGCGCCATCCAGGTCGACAGCGGCCACCCGAGGGCGACGAGCGCGACCACCAGGGTGAGCACGGTGAGGGCGAAGAGCAGGCCGTTCATCTCAGAAGCGCTCCGGCTTCACGAGGGCGACCAGCAGGTAGGCGATGGCGGCCACGGCGAGGAGGGCGGCGACGAGGTCGAAGACGATCATCGCTTGGCCGCCGCCCGCGCCGTGAGGGCGGTGATGCCGGCGAGCACGAGCACGCCGGCGAGGTACAGGACATCGAGCACGGCGAGGACTCAACCGCTCCCCGCGGGGCCGGGCGGCGGTCTTGACGACATCCATACGGCCCCGGCGCGCATGTTTACGTGGTCTTTACGGGACGGGTGTCACCGGGCTCGCGGACGGCCCGCGCCGGGACTGCGCGCCGCCGCTGCGGCGCGACGAGCACGAGCACCGGGTAGGTGACCACGGCGACCGCGACGTGCATCACGGCGAGCGCGAGGACGCCGAGCGCCGGTTGGCCCTGGCGCAGGATCCACAGGTCGGGCACGAAGCTCGCGACGGTGACGACGATCGTGAGGACGAGGAACGGCAGGCGCGCCCGCGACCAGATCGCCGCGGCGAACGGCCAGCCGAAGCAGGCGAGCACGACCCCGATGACCGTCAGCTTCGCCCAGTCCCCCACGTGCAGGTGGTCGTACCCGGCGAGCGACGGGACCAGCGCGACCGCCGCCGCCGCGACGACGGCGCAGGCGGCGAGCGAACCGAGGACGGCGACCACCAGTGCGACGGCGAACCGCCCGACGGTCGGCACGGTCGCGAGACCGGGCAGGTCGGCGCGCACCGTCCGGGCTGCGCGACGGACGGCGGGAGGCATCGCGGTCGTCATGGCGCGACCGTAGGGGTCGGGGGGGCAAGAGACCTCGAAGAATCCGCTCGACCTCCGGCGCCCCCGATCCGTCAGGGCTCGGCGAACAGCGCCCGGCGCATCGCGCGCCGCATCTCCATCTCGTGCATCACGAGGTCGGCGAGGTCGGCGAGGCAGTCGAGCTGACTCGGGGTGAAGTCGCGGGGCTGCTTGTCGAACGCGCAGAGCGCGCCGAGGAAGTGGCCGTCCCTCGTGGTGAGCGGCGCGCCGGCGTAGGCGCGGACGAGCGGGCCGTCGACGACCAGCGGGTTGCTGCGGGTGCGGTCGTCCTGCAGGGCGTCGGCGATGGTCCACGGACGCCCGGTGCCCGGGCTGGTGGTGGAGCAGAAGGCGACGTCGCGGCCGACCTCCTTCTCGTCCCAGCCGATCGACGACTTGAACCACACCCGGTTCATGTCGATCAGCGTGACGAGCGCGATCGGGACGTTGAGCATGCGGCTCGCCAGGCGCGTGATCGCGTCGAAGGCCTCGTCGGGCTCGGTGTCGAGCACCTCGTAGCGGTGGAGCGCGCCGACCCGGGCGGCCTCGTCGTCCTCGACGAGGGCGGGGGCGAGCCGACGGCTGCGGATGAGCTCGTCGACGAGGAACTGCTGGAACCGCCGCGCGGCCTCGACGAGCGGCAACCGGTCCGCCGGGCGCAGCGCGGTCATGCCGGCGAGGATCTCGGCGACCTGCTCGGGCACGTGGTCAGGGATCACCGGCTGCCGGTCGAGCCGGGCGAAGGCGGACTCGACCACCCCGCCCGGGAACTCGACCCGGCCGGTGATCGCCTCGAGCAGCACCAGGCCCAGGGAGTAGACGTCCGACTCCGGCCCGACGTCGTGCCCCTCGACCTGCTCGGGGCTGAGGTACGCGGCGGTCCCCACGGTGAACTCGCTCATGTCGGGCTGACCGATCATCGTCGCGATGCCGAAGTCGGCGAGCTTGGCGACGATCGGCTTGTGGCTGCGGAGGTTCGACAGCAGCACGTTCGCCGGCTTCACGTCCCGATGCACGAACCCGGACCGGTGCACGTAGTCGAGCGCCTCGGCGAGGTCGAACCCCATCCAGCACGCCTCCGCGACCGAGAGCGGTCCGCTCTTCAGCCGCGTCCGCAGATCGGTGCCGTCGACGAGCTCCATCACCAGGTAGATCCGCACCGTGTCGTCGGGACCGGCCTCGACGCCCGCGTCGAACAGCGACGTGAGCGCGAAGTGGTTCAGCGCGGCGATGACCCGCGCCTCCGACTCCTGCACGTGCAGCTCGGCCCCGCTGAGCACGCGCGCGTTGAAGATCTTGACCGCGACGTCCCGGCGGAGCAGCAGGTCGTGGGCGATGCGGACGCTCGCGGTCCCGCCCGCACCGATCACCTTCCCGAGGCGGTACCGCTCGTCGAGCACCGTGCCCTCGTCCAGCGCCTCGATGCTGCGGGGCACTTCCGCCCGCTGCGGCTCGATCACCTGCGGCGCGACCGGGACCCGGCGCACCTCCGGCGCCCGCGTCTCGGTGATGCGAAGCGGCGCCGCTGCACGACGAGGTCGGGTGAAGAAGGACGCCACAGGCGGGAAGGTAGCGCGGAATCCGAGCGCGCCGGACCGCGCCCGCGCGGAAGCGCGTCGCCGGGGCTCAGCCGGACGTCGACAGCTGCAGCGCCCGGTCGGCCCAGATCGTCGCGCGCGGGTCGGTCGCCGAGCTGACCGAGAGCCGGAACGCGGTCCCGTCGCTGGAGACCTGGTAGGTGACCCGGTCGCTCTCCGGCACGGCACCGAGTGCCGTGCCCTGGAACACCCCGTCGCGCTCGACGAGGGCGCCGTTCGAGACGGCCAACGCGGTGGGGAGCGGCGCCCACGACCCGTGCATCGTCTGCAGCTGCAGCACGGTCGCGGACAGGAAGTCCCGCATCGCGACCTGACGCTCGCCGGCCAGCGTCGTGAACCCGGGCGTCGGGACGAGGGCGTTCGAGTCGGGCTGGAGGGTCGCGCGCTGCACCGTCGAGCTGGTCACCGTCGCGGGCGCCTGCGCCGCCTGCACGGCGACTGCGGCGACGGCGATCGCCGGGGCCAGGACGCCGACGATCGCGAGGAGCAGGCCCCGCCGCGTCTGCCGCCGCCGCAGGGCGGCGACGCCGACGAGCACGGCCACGAGGCCGAGCGCGACGACCAGGAACCAGCGCGTCTCCGGAGCCGCCGGGAGGACCGTGGCGGAGCCGAGCGCTGCGAGACCGAATCCCGCCGCGGCCGGCGCGGTCCGGCTCGGGCGCACTCGCGGCGTGTATCGACGCTGCGACACCGTGCTCAGATCCCACACCGGCGTGGCGCCCGAGAGCGTGGACTGCGGCCGCGGCGTCATCGTCCCCTGCACGAGCACAACTGTGGCCGGTGCCGCGGCGGACGCGCGCCCCCCGGTTCAGGTGGTCGGTGCTCCGTGCAGGGTCCGGCGGATTCCGTGCAGCGGGGCGGTCAGGCCGCCCACGCGACGACGCCGGCGGACGTCAGCACGAGCGCGCTGCCGAGCAGCAGGACGGCGACGGCGCCGGGACGGCGCTGCTCGAACCGGATCATCGCGAGCACCAGCGCCATCAGCCCGACGACCGCGACGACGACGCAGCCGAGCTGCACGACGGTGACGGGAGTGATGTCCATGGCCCGCGAACGGTATCGCCGTGCACCATTCGAGCGGCACCACCCGGAGGGGTGGAAAACCGTCGACGAGCGCTCCACACGGACGTCACCTTCGCGGCCCTCCTGCGCGTCCCGAGCGATCGACCGCCATGCCGACTGCCAGACATGCCGCGACGAGCAGGATCGCCGTCGCCGCACCGACCGCGATCGCCGCGAGGACGTCGGTCAGCCAGTGCGCGTGGAGCTCGGTCCGGCTCCACGCCATCGCGACGATCCACGCGATCGCCGCGCTGCGGACGACGAGGTGCCGGATGAGCAGGACGACGGCGGTGCCGAGCAGGGCGGCGTTCGCGGTGTGACCCGACGGGAACGCGTTGAGCACCCCGAACGCGGCGTCCGGCCGGGCGCGGAGCGCGAGCGCCTTCATGCCCGACACGTCCAGCTCGCCGACGATGCTCGCGGCGGGCACGAAGACGCCCCAGGCCCAGCCTCGGACCGCGCCGATCAGCACACCGACCGCCACGGCGAGCGCACTGGCGGGTAGCCCGGTCCCCACCACGCCCAGGGCGGCCGCCACCGCGTGGGCGGTGGGACCGTCCACGGCGGTCATCAGCGCGTCCCACCACCGGTCGACCGCCCCGGGCTGCGCGTGCGTGACGCGGATGAGGGCCGCGAGGCCCCAGACGCCCGCGAGGGCGACCGCCGCTCCGAGCACGGTCCATCGACCGGGAGCGGCGGACGGGTCCCGGCGCGGTGGGCGGTCCGCTCCCCGGACCGAGCGGGTCGTCAGGATCCGCTGGACTTCGTCTGCGACGTGCTCGTGCCCGAGGACACCCCCTTCGACGCCGACGCGGCCGCAGCGGCCGCGGCCTTCGCCCTCGCCTCGGCCTTCCTGCGCGCCGCCGCGTCACCCGCCCGTTTCGCCGCCGCGGCGGCGAGCGCGGCGCGGCGAGCCGCCTGCGCCGCCTGCTCCTTGCGCTGCGCCGCCTGATGAGCCAGTGCGGTGGCGTGCGCCGCGGCGCGCGCGGCGGACTCCGCCTTCGCCTCGCGGATGCTGCCGAGGGCGCCCAGGCCGAGCACGGCGGTGGCGGCGATCCCGACCGCGCCGATGCTCGCGGTCACGCCGCGGACGAGCCGCAGCCCGGCGAGCCGCGTGCTCATCGCCCCGCCCCCGTGCCGGCGGACGGACGGAGGCTCAGCGCGGCGACCGGGCACAGCGCGACCGCGTCGGCGGCGTCCACCTCGAGCTGCGGAGGGACCGGCAGGTCGGATCCGCTCGATCCGAGGATCGGGTAGCCCCACGGATCGCGGCTCAGGCCGGGGACCAGGTCGATGCAGGCGCCGCGTCCACGGCACCGCGTCCAGTCGATGTGCAGCGTCGTGGCGGTCATCGGTGCGCTCCGCAGTGGCCGGCCCGGTGGGCGCGGACCTCGTCGGCGAAGACGGTCAGGGCGCTCCGGATCAGCCGGGCGGTGCCGTCGGGGTGGTGGCAGGCGCCGCGGCCGTCGACGAGCCGGAGCGTGCGCTCGAGCTGCGCCACGAGCGACGGGTCACGATCGCCGTCCGCGATGCGGGCGAGCAGCTCCCCCGCCACGGGCAGGCCGTTGACGCAGGGGCCGCACTGTCCTGCGGTCTCGCCGGCCAGGTAGGTCGCGATCTCCGCGGAGGCCTGCAGGCCGCAGGTGCCGGGTCCGATCACGAGCAGGATCCCGGCGCCGACGGGGATGGCGCCCTCCGCCGCAGCGGCCGCGAGCGGCCGGTCGAGCGCCTCCGGCCCGACCCACGCGCCGTGGTACCCGCCGACCAGCGCGCCCGAGATGCGACCCGGCTCGGCCGCGGCGAGCACGTCGCGCAGCGAGGCCCCGCTGGGCGCTTCGAGCACGCCCGGGTGCGCGACGTCCCCGGCGATCGTGAGCAGGCGGGTGCCCGGGTCCGCCGGGTGACCGACGGCGCGGAACGCGTCCGCTCCGGACCGGGCGATGACCGCGATGTGCGCGAGCGTCTCGACGTTCTGCACGAGTGTCGGACGACGACGCAGCCCCCTGGTCGTGAGGCGGACGGGGTGATCGACCGGGACGGCGTCGCCGCCGGTGAGCAGGTGCACGACGGCCGAGGCCTCGCCGCCGACGAAGCGGTCCTGCGTCTCCGTCAGGACGATGTGCCGCGCGTCCCGCCGCTCCGCGATCGCGTGCCGGAGCGCCGGCGCGCTGACGGGGCCGACGACGAGGTGCACCTGCTTCGCCTGGACCGCGGTCGCCGTCGCGAGGAGGCCGTCGAGGACGAGGTGCGGACGGGTCTCCAGCAGCAGGCGGTCCTTCGCGCTGAGGGGCTCACCCTCCGAGCCGTTGCCGATCACGACGCCGCCGGGCGACATGGAGGCGAGCTTGCGGCCGGCGGGGAACCCCGCGCCGCCGCGGCCGGTCAGCCCGCTCCGGACGACGTCCTCGATCAGCTGCGGGCGCGCGGGCAGCGGTCCGAAGGCGGCCAGGTGCTCCGTGTAGGAGGGACCGCCCGGGCCGAGCAGCCGGCGGCGCGGGAGCGTCTCGGGTCGAGGGGCGGGGTGGACGGTGGTCATCGCACGGGCTCCGTTCTGCTGCGGCGGTACTCCACGAATCCGTCCGTCGTCCGCCAGACGGCGGCGGCACCGACCGCGAGGGCCGAGACGGCGGCGAGGACCAGGAAGGCGGAGCTGCGGCCGTCGCTCCCGGCGGTGATGCCGTGCAGGAGGGAGATCGGCCACAGCAGGTAGGTCGCCCAGTGGACGACGCGGAAGGCGCGCACCCCGATCCGGCGCCGGAGCAGGGCCGTGACGACGACCGCGACGAGGAGGTCGAGCGCCGCCGTGCCGAGCCCGACGGCCAGCGGATCCTTGGCGGCGGCGAACGGGACGATCACGTCGACCAGCCGCAGCTGCGCGTACGGGTCCAGCAGCAGCGAGCCGATGTGGACGACGAGGAACACGACGGACAGCAGCGCGATGTTGCGATGCGCCAGCTGGACGCCGAACCGGGGAAGGCGCAGCAGCGGTCGGCCGGAGCGGGTCAGCAGCCCGAGCAGCATCGACAGCGTCATCAGCACGAGGAGCACGACGCCGCTCGCGCGGCCGAGTGCCCAGAACGCCTCGCTCATGGGGTCACCTCCAGGTCGTCGGTCGATTCGGCGGGCCAGCCGCCGAGCACGTGCACGGCGCCGCGCGCATCGACGAGCCGCGCGGCCCGACCGGCGCCCGCGAGGTCCAGGAGAGCGTCCTCACCGGCCACGATCGCCGCGGTGCTGCGCGCGTTCGCCTCGAGCGCGGTCGGGGCGACGACGGAGACCGTGCGCCACACCGGCGCGGCGGCGTCGCCCGTCCGCGGGTCGACGATGTGCTGCACCTGCCGGTCGCCGCGCCGCCAGGAGCGGCGCTGGGTGCTGGAGGTCGCCAGCGCGAAGCCGGCGTGGAGCGCGATCCGCGCGGCGGGATCCCCGGGCACGTCCTGCACCCGCACCTGCCAGCCGTCGGCGGGGCCACGACCGGCCGTCGCGATGTCGCCGCCCAGGTTCACGAGCGCGGCCGTGCCGAGCACGACCGCGATCTCCTCCGCGATGAGGTCGGCGGCCGCCGCCTTCGCGGTCGCACCGAGGTCCAGCCGGATGCCGGCCGGGACGGTGAGCACGTCGCCGTCGAGCTCGATCGACCGCCATCCGGCCCGGTGCCGGACGAGCACGCCGACCGGGCGGTCGTCGTCGAGGACGAGCCGGATGTCGCGGTCGTACCCGAGCGCGGCGACGTCCGACCCGACGGTCGGATCGCAGAGCCCCTCCGTGAGCGCCGCGCCGTCGAGCGCGCAGCGGACCAGCCACGCGAGCGTGCCGGAGATCTGCACCGGCGTCCCGGACGGCAGCCGACTCAGCTCGGAGTCGGCTCGGAAGCGGTCGCAGGCGTCGCCGATCTCGCGGAGCCGCTCCTCCGCGAGCGCGATCGCCTGCGGCAGCGCCCGCGGCTCGTCGACGAGCAGGTGCGCGTCGCAGCTCCAGACCGACCACCGGTGCTCCGCCGTCGTCACGAGCCGCTCGATCCGGTCTGCGAGGGCCCGGTTCCCGCCGCCACGCCGGAGGACGCGCTGCCGTCGTCACTGCCCGTCGTCGAGACCGAGTCGTCCCCGGAGGTGGTCGTCTGCGTCTGCTGCTGCGTCTGCGCCGTCTTCGCCGCGACGATGCCCGTGTACGCAGCCGCTCCGAGACCCCCGGCGCCGACCACACCGGCCAGCGCGAGCGCCGTGGTCAGCGTCCGCACCGTCCGTCGGCCCTGCTCCCGTGTCGTCATCTCGACCTCCTGACGACCAGGCTGCGACCTCCACCGCCGCGACTCGCTGTGGCCCGGCGACGCGTCGCCTATGACCCGGCGGCACGGGATATGGGTGTTCACACGATCGATCGAGCGGACTCAGCCGGAGCGGCGGATTGGTGGAATCTTCGAGTCGGAGGCGGATGATCCGCCTCCGGGGAAGGAGCCGGCGTGGCGCGAGTGCTCGTCATCGAGGACGATCCCGTCACTGCGCGCCTCGTCGAGGAGGGGCTTCGCGACGACGGGCACGAGGTGCAGGTCGCCGCCACCGGTTCCGCGGGGATCCTCGCCGCGACGCGCGACCGCTTCGACGTCATCGCGACCGACGTCATGCTGCCCGACGTCGACGGGTTCGAGATCTGCCGCTTCCTCCGGGCGCAGGAGATCCAGACCCCGATCCTCGTCCTGACGGCCCGGGACGCGGTGGACGACCGGGTCCGCGGTCTCGACGCCGGCGCCGACGACTACTTGGTGAAGCCGTTCGCGTTCGCGGAGTTCGCGGCCAGGATCCGGGCGCTCGACCGGCGCCACGGCGCCCGCGCGGCGGACGAGCGCCGCCTCGGTCCGCTCCGCCTCGACACCGCGCGGGGGGAGTTCACCGTGGACGGCGCGCGGCTCCCGCTCAGCCCGCGCGAGACCGCCGTGCTCCGCGCCCTCCTCGAGCACCCCGGCGAACCCGTCGAGCGGGAGGCGCTGCTGCAGGACGTGTGGGGCACCCGGTTCATCGCCCACAACATCGTGGACCAGTACATCGGCTACGTCCGCCGCAAGCTCGAGGCGGCGACGGACCGAGTGGTGGTGGAGAGCGTCCGCGGCGTCGGCTACCGGCTCGTCGAGCGGTCATGAGGCGCCTCGGGGTGCGTGCCCGGCTGGTCCTGCTCGCCGCGATCACCGCGGCGGTCATGCTCCTGATCGCCCTGGTCGTCGCCCGCGCGCAGATCGCGACCGCGCTCGCGGACACGGATCGGCAGCTGGCCGTCGAGGACATCGCGCCCTACGTCGCCGATCTGCAGCGGAGCGGCCGGGAGCACCCGGACCCGCCGTCCTCCGGGGTGCTCATCGCGGTCCGCGCCCCGGACGGCTCCATCGTGACGGATTCGATGCCCGACGACGTCCGGGAGCGGCTCGGCAGCAGCCCGTTCGCGACCGTGCAGACCGAGTCCGCGGAGTTCGTGGTGGCACGGAGGACCGTGCGGACCGCAGCGGGCACGTGGACGATCTGGGCGGCGAGGGACACCACCGCGCACGCCGCGCAGCTCGCGGCCATCGACCTGACGCTCTGGCTCACCGGCGTCGCGCTCGTGCTGGCGTTCGTGGTGACCGCGGCGCTGTTCGTGCGCGCCGCCCTCCGGCCGGTCGACGAGCTGCGCGCGCGGGCCGCCGCCCTCGGACCGGACGAGCTCCTGCCCGACCCCGGCGGCGGCGACGAGCTCGCTCGCCTGGCCGGCACCCTCAACGACCTGGTCACCCGCACGCGCGCGGCGACCGCGCACGAACGGCGGATGATCGCCGACGCCGCGCACGAGCTCCGCACCCCGGTCGCGAACCTCCGCGTCGCCGCGGAGCTCGCGCGGCGGGACCCCGCCCCGGAGCGCCTCGACGAGCTGGTGCTGCTCACCTCCCGCCTGGGCGACCTCGCGGGCAACCTGCTCGAGCTCGCCCGGCTGGACGACGGCGTGCGGCCGGAGCCGAGCGACGCCCGGACGCTCGAGGACGCCCTCCTCCTCGCCGTCGACTCCTGGCGCACCCGGCTGGCCGGGACGGACGTCGAGCTGGACCACGCCGTGACCGTCGACGATCCGTCGCGACGCATCGCCGTCGACGGCGTCTCCATCGGGCGGCTCGCGGACAACCTGATCGCGAACGCCGTCAAGGCGGTCGGGTCGCGGGGGTCGGTCCGCGTGCTGCTCGAGGTGGGCGCGCACGGTCTGCTGCTGGCGGTCGAGGACGACGGCCCCGGGATGCCGCCGGCCCTGCTCGACACGGCGTTCGACCGCTTCGTCCGGGGTTCGGGGTCCGGCGGCGGCGGGCTCGGGCTGGCGCTGGTCCAGGGCATCGCGCAGGCCTGCGGCGGCTCGGCGCGGCTCGTCCCCCTGCCGTCGGGACTCCGCGCCGAGGTCCGCATCCCGGCGGTGTAGCCGCGGTCGGAGGACCGCGGGACGGAGGCGCGTGCCGCTACGGGGCGACCGGCCGGGCGGGGGCCGGTGACGGGATCCGCTCGCGGAGCACCGCGGCCGCAGCGCGTCGGACGATCCCGAGGTCGGTGATCGCCCAGACGAGCAGCGCCGCGCTCGCGACGGTGAGCCAGCTGCCCAGCACGTCGGTCGGGTAGTGGTCGCCGAGGTACACGCGGCTCGCGCCGACGGCCGCGGCGTAGCCGAGCGCGGCCGTCAGGCCCGCGACGCGGAGGCGGCCCGTGCCCCGGAGCACGAGGAGCGCGACCAGGACGACCGCGCAGGCCGTCGTGTCGTGCCCGCTCGGGAAGCTCGCGGCCGAGTCGGGCGGGAGCAGCCACAGGGACGCCGGAGGCCGGGTCCGATCGATGAGCGCCTTCACGGCGATGCCCAGGGTCCAGGAGCCGCCGACCGCGGCGGCGAGTCGAACCGCGTCCCAGCGACGACGGCGGACGACCAGGACGAGGAGCCCCACCGCCAGGATCGCGAGCCCGACGGCTTCGGACGCCGCGGCGGTGAGGCCGAGGGCGACCTCCGTCCCGGCGGGGAACCGGAGCTCCGAGAGCCGACAGTCGACATGGAGGTCGTGCCGCGTGATCATCGCGGACCGCGCGACGATCCCGAGCGCGAGCAGACCCAGCAGGCCGATCACGCCGAGCAGCACCTTCACCCGCGCCGTCATGGCCTCCGACACCCGCTCCGCAGCAGTCACCGGATCACCTTGCGGAGGCCGGACCAAGACCGCTCCAAGAAACGCTCGCCCCGCGGCAGCGCCGCCGGGCCGCAGCATCCGCGAATCGCGACGCGCCTCCGACGTGCGCCGTCCGGGAATTCATCTAGCACTCGTTACAGTCAGCGCGAGCGCCGACGCGTGTCGCCGCTCCGGGCGACGCGCCGCTGACCAGGAGGGGCCGCGATGGACTGGCAGTTCGACGGGGTGCCGCTGCACCCCCTCTTCGTCCACCTGACCTCGGTGGCGGTCCCCGTCGCGGCGCTGACCGCGGTCGTCGTCGCCGTGTGGCCGCGCGCACGACGCTGGCTCGCCGTCGGCGCCCCGATCATCGGCCTGGTCGCACTGGTGTCGGTGCCGCTGGCGACGTCGTCCGGCGAGTGGCTGGAGCACCGGGAGAAGGAGACCGCCCTGCTCCGGCGGCACACCGAGCTCGCCGACGGGCTGCTGCCGTGGTCCATCGCCGTCTTCGCGCTGCTGCTCCTCTGGTGGGCCTGGCACCGCTGGGGCGTCGATCGCGTGAGCAGCGGCGGCGCCGCCCGAGCGGTCGGCGTGATCGGTGCGATCCTCCTGATCGCCGTCGCGATCGGGTCGCTCGTCGAGGTCGTCGTCATCGGTCACGCCGGCGCCGTGTCCGTCTGGAAGCGCTGACCGCTCGCCCCGCCGGGGATGCGACGATCTCTCGAACGAGAAGAGGAACCACGATGACCGACGCCCGTCCCTCGATCCTGTTCGTCTGCGTGCACAACGCCGGCCGCTCCCAGATGGCGGCGGGCTTCGCCCGGGCGCTGGGCGGCGACCGGGTCCAGGTGCTGTCGGCAGGGAGCGAGCCGGCGGACTCGATCAACCCCGTGGCGGTCGAGGCGATGGCCGAGGTCGGGATCGACATCACCGGCACGCGACCCCGAGTCCTCGCCGTCAATGACGTCCGCACCTCCGACGCAGTCGTCACCATGGGCTGCGGCGACGCCTGCCCGGTGTTCCCCGGCAAGCGGTACGAGGACTGGGAGCTCACCGACCCCGCCGGCCTCCCCCTCGAGGCGGTCCGCCCCGTCCGCGACGAGATCCGCGCCCGAGTCGAGCACCTCCTGGCCGACCTCATCGGCTGACCCTGCTGCCGGCCTCGCCGTCGGGCTCCGCACGAGCGGGAGGACGAGGAGGGCCCCCGATCCGCGTCAGTACGCGGACCGAGGCCCTCAGGTCTGCGGAGGATGGGGGATTCGAACCCGAAAATGGCGATCTTAAGAGCGCGCAGGAGATAGCAAAAGATCTGCCTGATCAGCTATTTTAGCCAACCAGGCGCTCACGGTCTTCTCATAGGATCGCGCTGGTTCTCGGACGCTTGTGGGGTTTTTGTGGGGGCTCCTCGATGTCTCGCACCGAAGCCCTTCGACTCGTTTTTTCTAGTCAGCGCAACTTGCGAGCGACCTTGCGAGCCGTTCGGCGCGCTTCGGCCGCGCGGTCCTGCTCCTGCTGGAACAGCACCCCGAACGTGAAGCCTGTGCCCTCGGGAGCGGAGTCAGCGGCGGCGCCGAGCTCCAGGAGGAGCTGCCCGGCGACGACGCTGTCCTGGTGCTCGCCCAGGAGATCCTGCAACTGCTCGTAGCGCTTCGCCTCCTGCTTCGCTTTCGGGCCGACCACCGGTTGCACGGCCTCTGCGGCGTAACGCGCCCGTTTGGCGGACTTCCTCGCGCGGTGCAGCAGGTCGATGTCGTTCGTCTTGTTCGCGGCGCGCAGCCGAGTGCCGACCTTCTTGTCTGCCCGCTTGACCGGCTGAACAACCGCGCGCTCCGGTCGAGCAGCCGCCGCGGTGAACGGCGGCCGGTCGATCCAAGAGGCCAGCTCCTCCATGAGTACCAGGTACCGCGCGCCCAGGAGCTCGGATTGCAGCCGCGCCCAGTGCCGCGCGTGAAGCGCACTTAGATGGTCTTCGATGCGCTCCTGGACGGGACCGATCACGAGCTCGCTCGGCAGCTCTTGAATCAGGCGGTCGAGGCGCTGCTCGAGCACCTGATCGTCTCGCACGTCGCCGAGCAGCTCGGCGTACCAGCGCAACTCGGTGTCGAGAAGGGCCCCGCGGTCCGGGTCGAAGAACGGTGCGAACACGCGCAGTACGCTGCGGAAGCGGCGAGTTGCCACCCGCGTGCTGTGAATGACGGATGCATCCCCGCGCCGCAGCGCCAGATCGCCCAGCAGGAGCGCTCGATGCTGCGCCCCGAGGAACGGCAGCAGGACCGCACCCGCGGTGCGGTGCTTGCCGTGCTTCCCCTTGCCGCCCTTGCGGGTCGGCTTGATGCTGCCGACCGCTCGCTGGAGCTTCGACTTCGAGTCGCTCGTCCGTGCTCCCGCGTCCTCGATCACGCGCGACAGGACGGTCAGTTGTTCGTCCGGAACGCTCGCGCTGCCGAGTTCGACCTCGAGCTCCGTCCACGAGACGACCTTCGACGTGCGCTCGGCGATCGCCTCGACGTGGTCGAGATCCACATCGGCGACGTGGTCACCGGACGGACCGATCACTCTGGTGACCTGGCGCTCCGTACTGAGCGTCGCGATGACGGCGAGGGGCGTCCCGCGCGTGATGCCGAGGAGCAGACGGGTCAGCTCCTCGGGTGGGTCCGTTGCGAGATCGGCGTGGACCTCCTCGCGGAAATCGCCGTGCGGGAGCTTGAGGTGCCAGCCGGTGTCGTCGGAGCCGGTGCGCCGTCGGAGGGTCACGCCGAGCCGACGGAGCGAGTGGTCTGTGGTGTCGAAGTAGTCGCTCCGCAGGTGCTGCACGGATCGGGTGATCGCGCTGCCGGCCGGGAGCGCCGGCGTCAGGTCGGGCATCTTGAAGGTCGGGTCGACGTCGAACTTCCGCTCCCGCTCGACGAACGTCCCCGACATCGATGCCCTCCTCCTCTCGGGCGGGTCGCGCCCGAGAGTCGACGACGGTAGCCGAGCGGGCTCGGAGCCAGCGGCGCAGTCGCGTGGATGAGGCCGGTGCGGCCCGTGCGCGGACTACGCGGAGCGTCGACGCGTGGAGGGTCGGATCTCGATCGGCACGCGGCGCCCGCTCGCCAGAACCCCCTGGAGTACGACCGCGCTCGGGTCGGAAACCGTCCGGGTCTGCCAGCCGGTGCGGATCACCAGATCCGCGAGGTCCGCTCCGTTCGCCCCGCTGTGCAGCGCAGCAGAGATCTCCTGCATGAGCAGTCGTTGCTCGAGCGTGGGCGCGGCGTCCATTCGGCCAGACTCGCCGTTCCCCGCGGGAACGACAACGGCGGCAGACGCCATGACGCCGAAGTTCACGAGGCGTTCTCGCGCCGTTCGGCGGCCCCGTTCAGTGCTAGGAGCCGCCGACAGGACGAGTCTGCAGATCGTGACGTCGTCACCGTTCGACGACGGTGAGGTCGAGCAGGTCCACACGGAACTCGACCTGGTCGTCGGTCTGCGCCAGCAACGTGTGCAGCGGGACCGGGCTGGCGGTCGCGGTGTCCAGCGTGACGAAGATCTCGTCGTCCTGAAGCGGTGTCGCGATGAGCCAGTCCGCGAGCGACTGTCCGGCGCCGCGCTGCCGCAGGTAGTCGACGACGCGACGGAACAGCTTCGGCCAGATCAGCGTGCCGCCCTCATCGACCGCACTGACATCGGCGACGGAGAAGGACGACGTCGAGTCCAGCGACCACACCCCTCGGCGCTCCTCTCGGGCTCCCCGAGCCGCGGCCCGGATCGTGTCCCGCAGCTCGCCCGTCGTCGACGTGTACAGCAGCGGATACGCGACTCCCTCGGACACCTCCCAGTGGTTGACCGACCGTTCGAGCAGCGTCGGCGTCAGGTCCACCTCGGGCCCTTCCCCGAGTCGAGCCTCGTCGGCATCGGCTCCGGCGAACACCACCGACACCGGCCGGCCGTTGACCTCCACCAACCGGGAGAGCACGGTCATGCGCACCATCGTCGGACTGGCCGACGCGACGGTCTCCCCATCCGCGGCGAAGGCGACGTCATCGAACCCGAGTCGTCGCAGCAGCTGATCGCGCGCTGTCGCGCCGAGCGGTTGCGCGGCGCCCTGGTAGTGCAGCTCGGGCGCGTCGATGCCGTCGAAGCGCAGCTGCACGCTGCCGTCGGCCGAGATCCGCACTCGGTCGCCGTTCTCCAGAGCGCGAAGCAGCGACGGATCGTCCGGGACGAACCGGACCGAGTCACCGTCCGGTTGCTTCCCGACCAGGACGGCCTGACCCGTGATCACCCGGTACGTCGCCTCGCCCATGAGCCCCCTGTCGTCACGGCCAGCGTGCGCTCCGATCGTGAACGGCTCGTGAGCGCTCCACGGCGGCGGGAGGTCGCGAAGGGACGTCAGAAGGCTGATGCGCCGAGTCGCTCCTCGGTCGCGCGGACCGCCTCGACAAGGGCCGGGGCACGCTCGGTGTTGCTGCGCGCGTTGGGGCTGTCCGTCCCGTGGCGCTGCAGCATCTCATCGATGCGATCTTCGACGGTCACGCGCCGGCCGTCGGGTCCCGTCGTCTGATCCGCCCACGTCAGCGCATCCGCGACCGGTCCCGACCAGAAGCGGGACTCCGCGAACGGGCGAAGGAGATGCCCGAGCCCTCGACTGTGTGCCACGAACCGCGCGCCCGAGTGCTGTGCGATCAGGCCGGCGACGCCGGGCCAGCCGAGCCGGTGCCGCACGTGCTCGGCGCCGTCCACCGGATGGAAGCCGTGACGATTCAGCTGCGGCGCGTAGCCGACGTCGTGGAGCCACGCTGCTGCGACGAGCGCTTCCGCATCATTCGAGCTGAAGAGGTGCGCGGCTTGACCGGCGCGCGCCGCCACAGCCTGGGTATGGCGCCATCGTTGGCCGCCGTCGCGGAGCCGTGTGAGGAGCTCCCCGGCCAGGAGTCGAGCCGACTCGACTCGCCGAGATGAGAAATCCTCCACCACGCCGAGCCGCTCAGTACGACTGAGCCAGGGACTGGCCGCCTCCGGGAATGCGATGCTCTGAGCGACCGGGAGCAGTTCGACGGGGTCTGCGACTCCGCCGGCGTCACGGACTGCAGACACGAGATCCTCGTGCACGATCGCGGTCCGACCACTGCCCCAGGCTCGCAGCACGACGTCATCGACGACGACCTCGTAGTGCTCCGTGAGGTACTCATCGGCGGCACGGATCAGCTCGCGGTCCTGCTGTTCCGTTGACACGTCAGCAGCGTAATCAGATCCTGGCGGAGATGCCCTTCCGGGTTTGATCGATCGGGGGTCCAGGGGCCGGAGTGGATCTTCGACCCGGCGGCCCCGCCCACCCTCGACACCCGAAAAGAATCAACCGAGTACCGGACCGAGCAGTCCGGCGAATGAAGCGACGGTGTAGCCGAGCACGAGGGCGGCGCCGAGCGTCAGGACCGCGGTAGCGATGAGCCCGACCAGGAGGAGCGCGCGCGAGCTGGGCTCACCGCGATAAAGCCGCCGCACCGTCACGATGAAAACCACGATGTCGACTGCGCCGACCACAGTCGCAGCGAGTGCGACAAGAAGCGGACCGTAGACGTACAACGCGAGCGCGACGCCGTCAGCTGGAAACTGCAGCGCGATGTTCGCGGCAATAGTCGGCTGCTGAGCACAGCCACTCAGGAGCAGCCCCAAGAGAACACCGAGCAGGGCCATCGGTGCCGTTCGCGAATGGTTGCGCCCCCCGACGCCGGCACGGTCGCGTGACGCTGCAAGACCAGATGACACGGACTGGCACGGGTGCCGCTTCATCGTCACGGGTCGTCATCGGGGAAGAGGGCGCGCAGGCTCTCGTCGACTCCCGCGGTGGATCGAATCGCGATCACGCCGTTCGTCAGCTCACCGCATCCGGGGGCATCGGTACTGACGGGCACGAGGACTCGCGGCCCTGCGAAGGTCAAGGAGTACCGCGTTCGCTCGACGTCGTCGCAGCCGACGCCGGCACGGGCAGGCCTCGGATCGACGACGGCGCTGTTGAGGCGTGCCGCGATGGCGGCGGCCTCGACGGCATCGTCGACCGAGATCCGAGAGACGACAGTTCCTTGGTCGTGCCAGGAGTACCGGCAGACCATGACCGAGTCGGGACTGCGCGGCGCGAGCATCGTCGATGCGTCCGGCATGCCGACCGGCACCCCGGTCACGTCACACCCCGGCTCCGGAAGCTCCGCCGGGCGTCGGATGAGCGACGCGCGGAACTCCTCGGTCGTTCCCGTGATCGACGATTCCTTCATCGGGACGACGAGCGCCCGCCTGCCCACCGCCCGGCGCAGCCGCACCGAGGTGACGTGACCGAATCCATCAGCGGTGCAGGCGACCGGCGGCCGGAAGCGGGTGTCCCTCACCCCGATCACCACCGCCTCGTCCGTCTCGAAGACCTGCACCAGGTCCGCCTGCCCGCACGCCGCGTGCGGGGAGTCGGTCCAGCTGATCGAGAGCTGATCGCTGGCCGGGTCCAACCGGGCGATGGACCACCCGAAGTCGCTCGATGGCGCAGACGCCACCTGCTCAACGCGGATCGCCGTCATGCGCTGCGCGGCCGGCAGCTGAATCTGCACGAGTCGGAAGTGCTGTGAGGTGTTAGGAATCGACGACGCTGGGCCCTCTCCTGCGCAGCCCTGGAGGAGCGACGCCGTGGCCAGGACGAGGATGCAGCCCGCAGCAGCGCGCATCCGCTGTCGTCGCACCGGTGTCCTCATCGCCCAGGAGAGCGTCTGCACGGGATGGCGCTGGGCAGGAGCCGTATCAGACCGCAGCGGTGCGGCGCGCACGGCAGTGAGCCCGGCCGATCATGAGGAGTACGACGCCTCCGGTGATCGAGGCACCTCCGAGGACCAGTGCGACGTCCTCGAATGCGGTCGTACCGCCCTCGAAGGGACGCAGGTGGTTCGAGAGCCAGAGGCCCATCCCGGAGGCGGCCATTTGCGCCAGCGCGGCGAGGACGCCGAACTCGACGAGCGCCGTCCCACCGACCACCAGGGCAGCTCGTGGGCGTCGCGCGCGCAGGTGCCGAACAACCGCCATGGCACAGAGGAGCGCCCAGACGGTTGGGCCGGCGAGGACCGGTACGAGGTCGCCCTTCGATACGACCTCTGCCCATACCTGCGGCAAGCCGGTCGAGGGCGCGAGCACGCCGGGCAGGAGCACCAGCACATCGAGCAGCCCGGTGACACTCAGCAACAGGACGCCCACGGCCGCGAGGACGTCGATCCGTCGGCGATCCATGATCGGAAAGTAGGTGGTGGTCGCGCTGTGCGCGAGGGACACGGGGTGAACGACTGCCGAATCCACTGTCCCGAGGCAGCCGTGCCGGACGCGCAAGTCGTCCGGCACGTTCCCGCCCTGTTCACCGCCGCGACATGGAGCGGGCGAACCCTCACCTCGTGGACGAGCACGAGAACGGAATCGCTGCGGACGGTGTCACGCGCCGAGGCGCACTCACCGCGGGCGCGGTGGCGGCTGTCGCAGCAGGAGGCATCACAATCGGCACCGCGGGTTCCGCAGAGGCGGCGACCTCCTCGGCATCCAGGACAACACTGGCCCGAACGCTGCTCCGCGGAACACCGAATGCAGCGGGCTACCGCAAGCACGTCACCGGCCCGGGCGAGCCCTACACGCTCCGCACCGAGCTCGGGGGAACGGCTCGGTCCGGGCGAGCCGCCAGGCGCCGCACGGTCGCCGCGTTCGTGCAGTTCACCGACGTCCACATCCAGGACACCCAGTCGCCGGCTCGGTTCGAGTTCCTCGACCGCGCGTCCGACTCCGCGAGCGAGATCCCGTTCCAGGCCGCGTACCGACCGCACGAGATGCTCTCCACACAGGTCGCCGAAGCCACCGTCCAAGCGGTCCGAGCACTGAAGACCGGACCCGCGACCGGTATGCCGCTGCAGTTCGCTGTCACCACCGGCGACACGACCGACAACTGCCAGCTGAACGAGCTGCGGTGGACGATCGGGGCGCTGGACGGCGGCCGCGTCGTCCCGGACAGCGGGCTCATCGGCACGTTCGAAGGCGTCGCCGACGCCGATCCGGTCCACTACGACACGCACTACTGGCACCCCGGTGGCACGCCCGCCGGGCTCCGGGACGACGAGTTCCGAGCGCAGCACGGCTTCCCGACCGTGCCCGGACTGCTGCAGGCCGCCATCCGGCCGTTCCGGTTCACCGGCCTCGGGATGCCGTGGCTGACCGTCCACGGCAACCACGACGGGCTGCTGACCGGCAACTTCCCGGTGTCCGCCGCGCTGAACGCGGTCGCCGTCGGCCCGCTGAAGCCCGTCGCCCTGCCGGACGGCATGACGCCCGTGCAGTTCGCCGAGGAACTCATCGCCGACCCGGGCCAGGCCGCCGCGGTCATCGGCGCGCTCCCCGCTCGGATCGTGACCCCGGATGCGAGCCGTCGCCTCATCAGCCGTCGAGAGTTCGTCGCCGAGCACTTCCGCACGGCGGGGACACCGTCGGGGCACGGGCTCACGGCGACGAACCGCGACGCCGGCACCGCCTACTACGTGCACGACACGGCGACGCCCGACGGTCGGCGCCTCCGTCTCGTCGTGCTCGACACCGTGAACGAGAACGGCGAGGCGGACGGCTCCCTCGATGCCACTCAGTTCGCCTGGCTCACCGCGACGCTGGCCGCGCACCCGGAGCGGCTCACGGTCGTGGTCAGCCACCACACCGGCGACACCATGGACAACCCGCTGCTGGCCACCGGCGGTGATCCGTCGCCGCGGATCCTCGGACAGCAGGTGATCGACGCGCTCCTCGCGCACCCGCAGGTGATCCTCTGGGTCAACGGGCACACCCACCTCAACGCGGTGACGCCCCGCCCGCGCACCACCGGGACGGGCGGGTTCTGGGAGGTCACGACCGCGTCCCACATCGACTGGCCGGAGCAGGTTCGCACCATCGAGATCGCTGACAACCGCGACGGCACCCTCTCCGTGTTCGGCACGATCATCGACAGCGCGGCCGCTCCTGTGTGGAACGGACGGACCGACTCCCCGCTCGCTCTGGCCGCCCTCTCGCGGGAGCTCGCGGCGAACGATCCGCAGGAAGCCGCACGCCCGACCGCCGGCGTCGACGGGCTCCGCGGCGCGAAGGCCGACCGGAATGTCGAGCTGCTCATCCCGACCCCGGCAGGCGTGCTGCTCTGACGCGGCATCCGACTCCGCAGGGTGACGACCGAGCATCTGTCGGGAGCGATTCGCCCGCCGTTCACCCGGCACTCTCCCCCGGGGCTGTCGATCCGCCGACGCTGGTGCCACGATGCGGTGATGGGTCAGATCACGTTCTGGGGATCGGTCACTCTCGTGGTGGTGCTCGCCGCCTGCGTGATCGGCGTCGTGGTCGCTGTGCGCATCGTTGTCCGGGCGGTGCGCAGCCGGAACGCCCCACCGACCGGGCTGCGACGCGCGGGCGCCCCTGAGGGCACGGACGATCCCCGAGCCGCGTTCGACCGCGCAGCGGGGAAGACGTCCTGGACTCGGATCAGCGGCGGCCTCTGACGCCAGATCCCTCGGAGCACCCCAGGGACTCGAGAACGACGGGGCCGGCTCGCGCCCGACGCGCATCCGCATGACGCGGTCACGGGAGGCGGCTCCGAACGCGGAGGTTCGGCGAGCTTCGACCTCGCCGTCCGTGAAGAACGATCGCCGGTGGCATCTCGGTGAACGTTCGGTGATCCCGGGCAGGAGTCGCGCTGTGCCCTGAACGCGGGTGCAACGCTCGTGCCATGTCGGTCGGGACGCTCGAGCGGAACGCAGCGAGCCCACGATTCGCTCAGGCCGCGTCGCCCCGAGGGTCCCGGCTCGAGATCCAGGCCCTTCGCGCGATCGCTGTGGGCATGGTGGTCATGTACCACCTGCGCCCCACCGCGCTGCCGGGCGGTTACGTCGGCGTCGACGTCTTCTTTGTCATCTCCGGATTCCTCATCTCCCGCCATCTGGTCAAGGAGGCGTCGGCGACCGGGGGGCTCCGCCTCGGTCGCTTTTGGGCAGGACGGGTGCGCCGCATCCTGCCTGCGGCACTCGTCGCGACCGTCGCCGTCGTCGCGTTCTCCACGGCGGTGCTGCCGAGGACCGCGGCGGCCGAGATCGGGATCACCGGCATGTGGGCGGCGCTCAGCGCAGCGAACTGGCGATTCGCCGCGAGCTCGACGGACTACCTCGCCCAGTCCCCTGACGCGTCCCCGTTCGAACACTTCTGGTCACTCGGTGTGGAGGAGCAGTTCTACCTGGTGTGGCCCCTCGCGGTCCTCGGTGCCGCAATGCTGGCCCGACGCCGACTGGCCTCGATCCGCACCGCCGTGCTCGTGCCGTTCGTCCTGGTGCTGATCGCGTCGCTGCTGTTCGGCATCGTGTTCACGTTCAGCGGGTCACCCGCGGCCTACTTCGTCACGCCGACGCGGATGTGGGAGCTCGCCGCAGGCGGCGTGCTCGCGGTCCTGCTCGTCGACCGGCAACCGCCTCCTCTCGCCGCAGCTGCCCTGCAGATCGCCGGGGTCATCGCCATCCTGCTCGCTGGAGCCTTGTTCACGGCGCGGACGCCAATGCCCGGGGTCGCAGCGCTGGTGCCTGTCGCTGGTGCGCTCGCGGTGATCACCGCTGTCGACGCAGTCGGCCTGCGCCGGATCTGGGCCATCCCTCCAGTGCAGTACCTCGGCGCGATCTCCTACTCCCTCTACCTCTGGCACTGGCCGGTCATCGTCTTCACCCGGCTGCTCCTCCGTCACCCGCTCGGGATCGTCTCCGGTGGAGCGGTCATCGCCCTCTCCCTCCTGCTCGCGACGCTCTCCTACCGGCTGGTGGAGCAGCCGCTGCGCCGGGTCCCCATCCGGCGGCCGGGCCGCCTGATCGCAATCGGCATCGCGTGTTCCTTGGTGGTCGCCGCCGTCGCTGCCGTGCCGATCCTGCGGAACTCGATCGCCGACGCTGCAGAAGGAACCGCTCGAACCGCAGTGCTGCGGGAGGCGGGACCCGCCATCGGCTGGCCGCAGCTCACGCCGCAGGCTGATCGCACGTGGGCCCGGAGCGAGCACGTCGTGGTTCCCGGTCCGGACGCACTGGCAGACGACCTGGCCTTCGGCACATGCACGATCGAACCGCTGTCCACGACCTCACCGATCTGCGTCGCCGGCGACACCAGCAGCCGGACGACCATCGCGGTCGTCGGCGACTCGCACGTCCGTCAATGGGCGTCGACGATCTCCCGCCTCGGGAAGGAGCGACACTGGCGCGTCCTCACCATCCTGCACAACTCCTGCCCCTTCAACCTGCTCCCCCGGCCCCTCGAGATCGACCACCAGTCCCGCTGCACCGAGGCGGTCCGATGGACGGTTCCCGTCCTCGAACGGGAGCACGTGTCGCTCGTGGTGACCTCCGCCTACCGCAAGTCCTATCGAGGAAGCGACGCCTCGGAGGCAGCTCAGGGCTATGCGGACATGTGGCGATCGCTGCAGTCGTCCGGCATCCAGGTCGTCGCCCTCGGAGACACCCCGACCCCGATGACCGACCCCATCGACAGGGACTGCATCGTGCAGCGCGATCCCGCCCGATGCGGGCTGAGCCGAGAACGGGCGACGGCGGTCGTCGACCCATTGCGGCTCGCCGCCGCCCGCACACGCGGCGTGACCTTCGTCGACCCCACCGATGCGTTCTGCGGCACGACCTGGTGCCCCGGCGTGATCGGCAACGTCGGCGTCTACGTCGACGACAACCACGCCAGCAACACCTACCTCAGCAGCGCCTACCCCTGGGTCCAGGCGCACCTCGGAACCGCCATCTCCGCCGAACTGCGCTCCTGAAAGCAGGCAACGACGGTGATCCTGGCGTCGTCCGTTGCAACTCGCTCGGCTTCAACGCCCTGCGCTTCAAACCGGATAAAACAGGAGAGACGCCGTCCTCATCAGCCGTCGCGAAGCGGGCTCCCGCTGACCTCGAACCGGAATCCGCCGAAGTGACCGTTCAAGAGGTGCCTCGCTTCAGCGATCGCTGCAGCGACGTGCGGATCGCGCAGCGACGCACTGTGCGCCTCGGCGCTGTCCCAGATCTCGACGACGAAGACGGTATCCGGCTGCTCGGAGTTCGTGCCGACCTCGTACAACTGGCAGCCGAGCGCCCGCAACGTCTCATTGCGTTGAACCAGCCGAGCTACGAGCTCATCGCGCATGCCAGGACGCGTCCCCAAGGTTCCTGCGTTCACAAAGCTCATGTGTCGACGCTAATCACCCGTGGTGGTGGTCGGCGCTCCGCTTGACTGCCCGCGGCAGCGCCCGCAATGAGCGCATCTGGTCGTCATGCAGCCGCGATCAGTGCGACCACACCCGCGCGATCGAACAGGTGCGCCGCCCGAGTCGCACGGACGGCGACGGACTGCGTGTGACGCCAACATCACCATCCGTCATCGACCCTTGTCAGAAGCTCGCCGGCGAGGAGCCGAGCAGCCCGAGCTCGCCCCGACGGCGACGATCCCGGGACGG
Organism: Amnibacterium kyonggiense; assembly: GCF_004364555.1. GTDB lineage: Bacteria > Actinomycetota > Actinomycetes > Actinomycetales > Microbacteriaceae > Amnibacterium > Amnibacterium kyonggiense. The sequence goes on from NZ_SOAM01000001.1 coordinate 28,005, forward strand.
TCAGGAGCCCTGCCGGGCTCAGTGCCGTGCCCGGAATGGTGACATCGTCGTGCTCGGGAAGGCGCTCGTTCACGCAGCGGATCAGCCACCCAACGTGCTCGACCATCGCCAGCTCCGGATCGCAATCACGTCCGGGGAGTCGCACGGACGACCCAACCCCATCCGAAGAAGTCAGCGAGCAAGTGGCGGCGGGAAAGGTCTCCACGGGCTCCGTGCACCCTAGCCTGTGCCAGATGGCGAGCACAGAGCGATTGCCCTCCAGCGGTCGAGTCGAGGCGTTCAGCGACGGCGTCTTCGCGATCGCGATCACGCTGCTGGTACTCGACCTGCGGGTCCCTGAGCATGAGCCCGGCGAGCTGTTGCCGTCCCTCGGGTCGATCTGGCCGTCCTACCTGGCGTACATCGCCGCATTCCTGTCGATCGGTGTCGTCTGGCTGAACCACCACGCGGTGTTCTCGCGAGTGCAGTCTGTCGATCGTGGAGTATTGGGGACGAATCTGCTCCTGCTGCTACTGACCTCGGTGCTGCCGTTCCCAACCTCCGTGCTTGCAGACGCCATCCGCGCCGGAAGCCTCGTTGATCAGCGCGTGGCGATCGGTCTCTACGGCCTGGTCAGCGCGGCGACCACCGTGCCGTGGCTCCTGCTCTACCACCACCTCCACGCGACGCCCGAACTGGCCCGCGACGGCACCCGACCTGGCTACTTCGGCGCGCAGCGCACCCGCGCTGTCGCCGGTATGGTCGGATTCCTCCTGGCGATCGTCCTCGGCGTGACGCTATCCCCGCTGGTCGGCCTCGCCCTATTCGTCGCGCTGCCGCTGTTCTACGCGATCACCAGCGAGGGCGCCTTGCCCCGCGCGAGCACCCCGGCGAAGTGACCTCGCGACAGGAATTCGTCCTACCGGCGATCGGCCGTTAGACCGCGGTCACGTCGCTCGATAAGTTCGCGCACTGAAAGATGCGAACTTGCGCGGACCGTTTCAAAAACAGGGCAGTGGAACGACTTGTGGTCAGGGCGCCTGAGGGGATGTCGGGTGGATCGGCGATGCTGGCCCGTCAGAAGCTTCCGAATGTGAGGGTGCCGCGGAATGCGTTGGTGGTGCGATCTCCGATCGCTGGGCGCAGGTGAATCGCCTGGATGTGGATGCTGCCCTGATCGATGCAGGTTGTACGGTGCCTACCGCTAAGCGTCGGTGGCTCGTAGACAGTTATCAGGACCTGCATGCGCGTCTCGCGTACCCAGATGTCCTTGGCTTTGCCACACGCGACATCGCCGCTGTCCACCCAGGCTACGAGGATGCGCTTGGCGTTACTGCTGTGCGGGAGCACGCGGAAGCCGACGCCTGGGCGGTCGGATTCAGGAGCGGGTGACGTGAGGACCGGGATGCTCGTGTTCGGGACTGCATGTCTGCCCGCGACCAGCGGGCTCGCCCTCACTGTGACCGTTCCCGGGAGGGGCGCCGGAAGCGAATCGAGGGGATCTGCGGCGGTACAGCCGTTGAGGACGATTGACGCTCCGAGAATCGCGAGAAGGGCGACGCGGCGCACCTCATCACGTCTACCGCGCGTCTGTGAACTCGTGCTTCCCACTGGGCCACGCAGGGTCAACGACTCTCTTGCCCAGAGGGTGGCGACGCGGTCTCCGCAGCAGGCAGTTGAGACGCGCGCCGAGGTCAACCCTCTATTCGAGGACTGTTCAGCGCCGTTGCGAAGAAGATCGCAATCAGTCCGACGGCCATGAGGGCTGCGATCCCGTAGACGAGTAGTTCCATACGGGTGAAGCGACTCTTGCGGGTCATACTCGAGTACCCCTCATGTGTCTCGGGAAGGATCACGGCGCGTAATGCCGTGCGTCGCAGGCAGTCTCCCGGCGCACGCCTCGTTCTTGGTCGTCTCAGGAGTGAACGCGGACGGTCCGCCTGATTGACACCTACTCCGCTGTCTCCTGCACGAAATTGAGAAGCCGTCTAATCCTTTGAACTAGTCGTTCTGCGGCAGTTGCATCCACGTAGCGGTAAATGCGGCTACCAGAGCGAGAAAGGCGAGGGTCGAGATCGCGATGCTTCGGCGGAGGAGGCGCGGTGGGACGACGGCTGCGGTGACGGCGCCGACTAGCGCTACCAGCACGATTGTCGCGAGAAGGCAGAAAACGATCGTGGTCACTGCCAGAGGTCTACCAAGGTGCGGTGTCGCGACGGCCGGCACTGGTGTGAACTTCGAGCGACAACCCGTGCGCGACGGTTCCGTGTCGAGGGATCTGCGACGTCGAGTCAGGGCTAGATCAATGAGCCGTTGCCGAGGCCGTAGGCGCGGGCGATGGCGATGGCGATGGCGAGTGTGTCGGCCAGTCCGATTTCTATCTCGCGGTCGAGGTCGATTGAGTAGGTCTCGACGGAGTCGTCGGGTCCGCGCAAGATGCGTATTGTCGCGCTGCTCCCGTGGCGTTCGACGGCTAGTAGGTGGATGTGCGTCGGCGAGGATCGCGTGACGGGGGCGCTCATCGGGTCACCGCCTCGAGGATCTGGGTCGCAGTGCCGGCCCACTGGCTCAGCGCTGCGATCAGGACGGCGACCGCCTCGTCGGCGTCGGCGGTCTCCGTCGCCCAAGCGATGACCCCGTCGGGACGGACCAGCAGACCGGTCAACACCCGGTAGGACTCGGGGCACCCGGCGACGGCCGTGTCCTCGACGATGGTCTCCACCCGCCCCGACCAGCGGGCGCTCGTGTGGGCGAGGGGGCCGCCGAGGCGGTCGAGCAGCACGAAGCGTCCAGTGTGGAAGTGGTCCGCCAGCCGGCTCCCGTCCGAGAGAGGTGCGTCGCCGATCACGCTGCCAACGAGCGCGTGAGGGGGCTTTTCGTCCTCGCCGCTGTCGAGTTCGTACCGCTGGGCGATGCCGGAGGTGGTCAGGACCATGTACGTGGTGGTGGCGGTGTTGGACAGCAGGTCCTGCTGCACGACGCGACGCAGCTGGGCAGTCTTGTCGTCGCCGCGCATGAGGGCGACCTGGGCGCGGGTCCAGTCGAGCACCTGGGCGGCGATCGGGTGCCGTTCGGTCGTGTAGGTGTCCAGCAGCCCCTCAGGCGCCCAGCCGTTCACGGTGGCGGCCAGCTTCCAGCCGAGGTTCATCGCGTCGCCAGCACCAAGGTTGAGTCCCTGCCCGCTGAACGGGGAGTGGACGTGCGCGGCATCGCCGGCCAGCAGTACGCGGCCGGCGCGGTAGGTCACGGCTTGGCGCGCGTTGTCGCTCCACCGGGTAGCCCGACCCTTGATCGACTTCACGGTGACCGGCTGGCCCGTCACGAGGCGGATGCTCGCCTGCAGCTCCTCGACCGACACGGGCTGGTCGCGGATGGCGCGGTCAGGGGCTCCGGTGAATTGGACGGTGAGGATCCGGCCCGGGATCGGGCCCAGGCTGTAGACGCCGGTGGGGGTGTGGTTCCAGCCCGGCCGCAGTCGCTCGAGGCCGTCCATTTCTGCGATGGCCTGGTAGCCGGTGGTCTCCGGGTCCGTGCCGACGAAGTCGATGCCGGCGAGGTGGCGCATCAGGCTGCGGCCGCCGTCGGCACCGACGACCCAGCCCACCCGGAACGGTCCGCGGCTGGTCGACAGCGCTATGCCGACCTCGACGCCCTGGTCGTCGCGGAGCGGGTCGATGCCGGTCACCTCCACGCCGCGGATCACCTCGACACCGAGCGCTTCGGCGTGCGCGCCGAGGAGCGCCTCGGTCTCGCTCTGGCGCACCATCACCGAGCTGCCCGCACCGGGGTGTGCGGCGATGCGCGGGTCGGTCTGGTCGAGCAGGTCGGGGCGGAAGAAGAGTCCGGCGAAATGCCCGGTGCTGGGGAACGACGCCCGACCGCCCGCGGCTAGCCGGCCGCTCATCGGCGTCGGTGTGCCGTGTGCTGCGGCGAATGCCTTGAGTTCCTCGCCGAACCGCTGCTGCGCGGCCTGCGCGGCAGGGCGGAGCCCGCGCCGATCCAGGATCTCCGCCGTCGCGACGTTGATCGAGCCGGCCTTGATCGTGGTGTCCGGCGCCTCGTAGCGGTCGAGCACGACGACGTCCACGCCGGCGATGGCGAGCTCGGCTGCGACCAGCAGCCCGGTCGGACCGGCACCGACGACGCCGACCTGATGTTCGAGACCGGACCGGGTCTCAATCAGAGCAGTGGAGGAGTGGGACATGACGACGTCTCCCTAGAACTTATCGGCGATCAGGGTCGGGAAGAACACTATCGATCAGTGTTAAATTTTGCTGTGTGACGAAGATCAACCGTCAACTCGTGATCGCCGAGGCTCTCCAGCTCTTGGACGAGGTCGGCCTCGACGGCGTGAGTACCAGGCGGCTAGCGCAGCGACTCGGGGTCGAGCAGCCCGCCCTTTACTGGCACTTCAAGGGCAAGGAAGCGCTTCTCAGAGCAATGGCCGAAGAAGCGATGACGCCGCAGACCACCGCTCCGCTACCTGCGCCGGGCGACGACTGGCGGGAGTGGTTCCTCGAGAACTACCGGCGGTTCCGGCGCACCCTTCTGCTGCACCGCGACGGCGCCAGGCTGCACGCCGGAACCTTCCCCAGCGGTGGCGGCCTCGACATGCTGCTCGCCAAGATCGCCTTCCTCGCCGACAACGGCATCCCAAGGATTGCGGCCCAGTCCGCGATGATGGCCGCCAGCCAGCTCACCATCGGCAACGCTCTCGAAGCCCAAGCCGCCCATGACAAAGCGCCGCCGCCCGGCCTCGAGGACGTGGATCACGCCCAAGGCTTCGAGGCCGGCCTGCAGCTCCTCGCCAGCGGCCTCGCGCAGCAACGGCACGAATCCGCGCGCACGGCATGACAAGGCTTATCCCCTCTGGTCGGCCTCGCCCTGTTCGCCGCTCCGCCGCGATCACCAGCGAGGGCGCCCTGCCCCGCACGCGCACTCCGGAGGAGTGACCTCACGACAGGAGGTATCCCTCCCGCCGAAGGCCCCTCGTCCGCGGTCAAGTCGCTGGATAAGCACCCGCGCGCCGCAAGATGCGAACGTGCGCGGAGCGTTTCAAGAGCTGGCAAACAGAAGGGCTCGAGACGTTTCGAGGATGGCTCATCGAGGGGTGCGATTCATTGCCAGTTTCTAGACGGGCGGCGCGGCAGGGGGCAAGGGACGACTTGAGCCCCTCGCTGGCCCCGTCGGTGCGTTCGTCGTTCGGGGTGACGGGGTGGGCGACGGGTTTCACCCGTCTTGCCCTGTCCTGGCCTGCCACCTCCGCTGGCGCGGCTCCCGAACCACCCACACACAGCAGAAAAGGCGTTGCTGTGCGTGGGTGGTTCGGGAGTGCAGGTGGCAGGCCAGGACAGGACAAGACAAGACAAGAGGCAGAGAAGTGAGAGGTGAGAAGAAGGAGGAAGTGAGCGAAAGAGAAGTGGAACGGGTGTGTCGATGTGTCATATGAACTGACGAGAGGTGGCGGGGAAGGGGTCGAAGTGGTGCTGTCGGTGGACGGTGTTCTCGTTCGGTCATCGAGCGGGGAGCGGTCGGAGAGGCAGAGGTGAGGCCGATGGTGCAGGCGGTGAATCGCGATGAGCGGACCGTGTGGGTGATGCCGCGGGACGAGTCGATGTTCACGTGGTTCTCGATCGTGCGGATCGCGGACGTGCAGTCGGTCCGCTGGGTGCTCGGCGCCCTGAATCGATCCGGCCAGCCGGTCTCCGTGCGACGAGCGCAAGCGTGGTGCGCCCGTATGCAGTCCGCGGGGCTCGTCGATCGTGCGCAGCTCGGCGGTCGAGGCGGCTCGCTGGTCTGGGCGACCTATGCGAGTACCGGGCTCGGGAAGCCGAATCTGTACCGGCAGACGACTCGTCACGAGGTGGCGGTCGCTGCGGCCTCGGCCCGGTACGCCACGGCCGGCTACGCGTGGCAGCGTGACGAGAAGCCGGCAACTGTCGGGGGCCATCAGGCCGACGGGATCGCACTCGCCCCACGTTGGGTCGAATTGGTCGAGGTCGAGCTGACGGCGAAGCGCATGCCGCGGTACGCGTCGATCTTCTCCGCCTATCGGCGGCGACTCGATTACGGCGACGGTACTGCGATCACTTATCTCTGCACGGACGCGGCCGCAAGGGCTGTGCGACAAGCGCTTGGCGAGCTTCCCGCCGGCCGCGCGATCGCTCCTCGCGTCGAGGTCCACCCCGTCTACGACGAGCGCGGCTACTGGGATGAGGAGTTGCTGCCGTCGTGGCTTCCCTCCGCCGCCGACCGGGCGCGGTTCTAGGAGCAGCCGTGGGCAGCATCGAGGCGTACGAGACGGCATCAGGTAGGCGATACCGCGTGCGGTACCGCGACCCGGCGCACCAATCGCGGGAGAAGGCGGGCTTCCGCCGGAAGGTCGACGCGGAGGAGTACCTCGCGAGCGTGACGGTGTCGTCGGCGCGCGGTGAGTACATCGATCCCAGGGCTGCCAAGGTCACCATCGCGGAGCTGGGGCCCGAGTGGCTGGCGAATCGCACACACCTCAAGGCGTCGTCGTGGAAGTCGCTGGAGGTCGCGTGGCGCGTGCACGTGGAGCCCGCGTGGGGATCACGGGCGATCGGGGACATCCGCTACTCGGAGGTGCAGGCATGGATCCGGCGGCTGGCGCCGCCCGGACAGGCATCCCGCGCAGCGACGAAGGTCAAGCGCGCCCACGGCGTCCTCGCCGGGATCCTCGACAGCGCCGTGCGCGATCGACGCATCGCGAGCAACCCCGCCCGGGGCGTGATGCTCCCCCGCAAGTCACCGAAGGCCCGCGCGTATCTCTCGGTCGAGCAGGTCGAGCTCCTCGTCGAGCTGCTGCCCGAGCATGCGGCGCTCGTGTACACGCTCGCGTACACGGGCATGCGCTGGGGCGAGGTCACCGGTCTCCGCGTGCGGAACCTCGACCTGCAGCGACGTCGAGCTCGGGTCGAGGAGAACGCGGTGAAGGTGTCGAACGAGATCGTTGTCGGGACGCCGAAGACGCACGAAGCGCGGACGGTCCCGCTCCCCCGTTTCCTGCTTCAGGGCCTCGCGCAGGAGATCGCCGGCAAGGGGCGGGACCAACTCGTGTTCGGTGACGGTGACATCCACCTGCAGCGTCCCCACGCCCGCAACGGCTGGTTCATGCGCGCGGTCGCGGCAGCGAGAGCACTGGACCCGACCTTCCCGCGCGTCACGATCCACGACCTGCGGCACACCGCTGCAAGCCTCGCCGTCAGCGCCGGCGCGAACGTGAAGGCGGTCCAGCGGATGCTCGGGCACGCGTCGGCGGCCATGACGCTGGACACCTACGCCGACCTGTTCGACGACGATCTCGACGCCGTGTCGGACCGCCTGGACGAGGTCCGAACGCTCCGCGTCAGCACGAGCCCCCACAGAAGTGTGGGGTTTTTGTGGGGGCTGGAGAAGGACAAGGGCCCCCGATCCGCGTCTTTACGCGGATCGAGGGCCCTCGGCAGTGCGGAGGATGGGGGATTCGAACTCCCCAGGGTCAATACGCAGCGCCATGCCTCTACGTACCGAGAAGCCGCATTTTGGCGGGCTTCCGGACTTGCCAGGCGATCGCAACGACAGCGAGGTGCACTCAAATACCTCGCCGGTAGCACACGGTTCAGCACACGGAAGGGGCATTCGGGATGGAACGCGCACTGACGGCCGTCGAACGGGCAGCGAGGATCGAGACACCGCGAGAGCAGGTCTGCGAGGGTCGGAACCATGACGAGGGCCTGCATGGCCACTCGGGGCCGGCTCGCTTCCTCGTGCGGATCGCCTGCCCGATGTGCGGGTACGGGCACGACCTCCGGCTGTGCGTCGGGCGAGTGCTGTACGGCCTCAACAGCGGTCGCCGGATGTTCTGCGATGGATGCGAGCACGAGGACGTGGTCGCCGCCTTCTGGACGATCGAGGACCTGCCCGCTGAAGAGCCGATGCACATGCCTTCGATCAGCCGCTGGCGGCGGCGCAGCTCGCACGAGATTGAGCAGTCTGTGCAGCAGTGGCTCGCCACGTGGGAACTGCGAATGATGGCGCAGAACTGCACGAAGGACACGATCACCGAGCGACTGACCACGGCTCGAGCGTTTCTCCGTACGGCGGTCTTTGAGGGCGAACCGCTTGATCTGAGCGAAATCCGCACGCACGAGCTCCTCCGCTTCATCTCGCGGACCGACCTGAAGCCATCGACCAGAGCGACCTACCGCTCGACGTTGACTGCGTTTTTCCGGTTCCTCGTCGGGGAGGGAGCGATCGAGCACGACCCGACAGCACGGCTGCCCCGCGTTCGCTTCCGCCCGGCCGAACCCGATCCGGTGCGCACGATTGACATGCAGCGACTCCTGGACTCCGGTATCCGAGGCCAGACGATCACGAAGGTGTTGCTGTACGCGTACGAAGGGCTCCGAGCATCGGAGATCGCGGCGATCAAGGGCGAGGACATCGACTGGGAGCGCGGCCGCATTTGGGTCGCCCACGCAAAGGGAGGACGTCCCGTCTGGCGCCCCCTCCACCCGCTGGTACTCGAGCACATTCAGGCACAGGACTACCCGCGCGTCGGGTACTGGTTCCCCTCGTACCGCATTCCTGGCCCTGTTACCGGAAGCAGCGTCTCCGACACCATCTCGAAAGCGATGAAGCGAGCCGGCATTCCGCATCGCCCGCACGACCTCCGGAAGTGGCACGGCACGACACTGCTCGCACTCGGGGCTGACTCCATCGACGTGCAGCATTCGCTCCGACATGTCGACGGGCAGTCGATGAAGGCCTACGTACTACCGAACGAGGAGCGGATTACCGCAGCGAAGCAGCGCCTTCCCCGGGTCGAGATTCCGACTCGGCCGAGACGCCCGCACGGTCCAGCGGAGAAGTGACCTTTGCGGCCGCACCGGTCGCAGTCAGCCGGCTTCTTTCTGCCGAGCAAGCCAGTCAACCGCGCCCGCTCTGCTCGCCCTGCACTTCCGCATCATCACGCGCATTCCGGCCTTCCGATCGCCCACTCTGCTCGCCCTAGATCTCCGCGCCGTGCCTCACCCATCTCGTCAGCAATCACCTCTCCTCCCCTGAACCCCTCACCCCGTCTTGCCCTGTCCTGGCCTGCCTCATGTACCCCCGAACCACCCACACTCAGTTCGTTCTTCAGAGCTGTGTGTGGGTGGTTCGGGGGCCGCGTCAGCGGATGAGGCAGGCCAGGACAGGGCAAGACGGCCGAAACCCCTCGTTAGACCCCTCGCGGTCGACGAGGTACCTAGCGAGGGGTCTGACGACGCGGGATCAGGCCGCGACGCCGAGCAGCTCGAGCACTCGAGAGCGGTCGTCGTGCGCGACGACAATCGTGATCTCGGTCGAGTCACCCTTCGCTCGCACTCTGACCTCCGCCTCGAGCAGCGCGGCGAGCAGCTGCGCGACGTCGGGCAGGAGCGGCGCGGCCGCGGGGGCTGCTGAGCGCCGGGCCGCCAGCTCCGCGTTCCGGGTGCTCAGGCCGGCGAGGATCTCGTCCGCGAGAGCATCCTGTGCCTCCGGTTGGCTGTTGAGCCGGAGGAGCGCACGCCCGTGGGCGGCCGTAATGCGGCCGGCCGCGATGTGGTCCTTGAGATGATCGGGCAAGGCGAGCAGCCGGACCGTGTGCGAGAGGGCGGACCGGGAGACGCCGAGCCCGTCGGCGAGGGCCTCCTTGGTGACCTCGAGCATTCCGAGCGCGTCGACGTAGGCGCGGGCCTGCGCGATGGGGTTGAGGTCCTGCCGGTGGAGGTTCTCTAGGAGCCCGTCGATGACGGCCTGCTGCTCGTCGATGTCGCGGACGAGCACCGGGACCGTTGCTAGGCCGACTGCTTGAGCGGCCGCAAGACGTCGACCGCCCGAGACGAGGAGAAGGCCGGTCGTGGTACGGCGGGCGACGAGCGGCGCGACGACCCCATTCGTAGCGACGGAGGCGATCAGATCGTCGCCGGCCTCACGAAGCGGGCACTCGGTTTGGATCGTGGCTGGGGCGACTTCGAGCAGCCGGACCGATGGGGCTGCTTGGCTCCCGCCGAGGAACATGTCCAGCCCCTGCTCGACGGTCTCGACGCCGCGGATACCTGCGGCGACGGACGCGCAGTCGGCGCACAGCGCGGAGAGGTCGGCGGGGACGCCGTCCCATTCGCTGATCCGTCGCGAGCGAATCGGGTGCGCGCCGCAGACGGGGTTGAGGAAGCCGCTGTCGCGCTGGGAGACGACGTGCATGAGGGCATCCGATCGGAGCGCTGCTCGGGCGAGCAGGAACCGCACCGTGGAGGTCGGGGCGCTCACGCGGCGACCGCCAGAGTGCGCTGCAGCTCGGCGGCGACGTGAGCGGCCCAGGCGGGCTCGGACTCGGCGTCAGGGCGCCACATGCCGCGCCCGCATGAGCACAAAATGTGCGTGGTGCCGTCGGGGCAGAAGTGGCCCTCGATGACGTCGTGCTCGATGCGGGCGAGGTCGCCGCGGCGGATGAGGCGGGTCTGGATGTCGATCGCGTCCGCGTAGGTTGCGACTGCGGTGGTGGTCATAGCAAAAACGCTACAGCCCTGTAGCATTTACGCTACGCCCCTGTATTAGGGTGCTACACCCTCGTATCGTGAGGCCATGGCCGACCTCGACGCGCTGCTCAAGGAGCTCGCCGAGGTGACCGACGTCATCGCCTCTCTCGATCAGGACCGCGATCGCGCGCACGCGCGACGCGAGGGATTGATCCGCAAGGCCAGCAGAGCCGGTGCCACCTACGTCAAGATCCGCGAGATCACGGGGATGAGCCCCACCACGATCAGCAAGGCGATCAACGGCCGCTCGTGACCTCCTCCGACCTGATCGACGACGCCTACCCGATCTGTAAGACCTGCCTACGTCCTCTCGAGCTCGAGGGGGAGCTTGACTCGCTTGCATGGATCTGCGAGTGCGGCGTCACACCTGTCCCGTAGTGCACACCAGCCTCACACCCCGTCAACTGGGGTCCGCTCGGCAGGACGGAACCATGAACGTCAGGTCCGAAGCGCTTGCTTAACCGCGCAAGGACCATACGATGACCGCATGCGACGCTGGACGGCGAGGTACACGTTCGCGTGGACACCCATCGTCACATTTGGCCTCAAACGTCTCAAGTTCCTCGAGTGGATCGACCAGAATCTCGAGCCGACGGCCTTCAGCGAAGGCCCAGATCACGTCGGTGTGGCTCCCAAGCGCAGCGATGTGCGCTTGACGGTGCGGCACAACCGAATGACCGTTGACGATGGCGCCGCAACGGACTCCGGAGTCTCCGCGCTTCTACCGCTCGTCGGAGCGGTCTTTGAAAGCTTCCAGCCGAAGAGCGTGGTCCTGTCCAGCGCCTCCGCAGCCTGGACCGCAGAGTGGCCTGACCCCGACTACGACGCAGCGCGACGTCGGTTCGCGATCTACCAAACCGGCGGCCCGATCACTGCCGCCCTACGTCCGAGTGACTCGTCAACGCTGATCGACCTCAGCGGACCGGATCACGAGGGACAAGCCGAGTTCGGCATCGTTAGCCGTGAGGAACTCAAGGAACGCCTGACCAATCCGGACGTTGGGCGGATGGTCGGTCGGCCAGAGACTAAGCTTCGGCACGTCAAGGACGAGGAGTTTCCAGCGGTCTCGCTGTTCGTCGACCTCAGCCTCAGGACTACCCATCCTGAGTTGCTGGAGGACCAAGCAGACGTTGAGACCGAGTTGAGCGACGTGAACTCGCTCGGTGAGCAGTTCGTAACGGTGATGGCAGAGCAGATCCAGAGCCGACAGGAGGAAGCACATGACGTTCGCTGACGTGCTCGAGCGCCCGAGCGTTCGCTACGACGCAAGCGCGGCCGAGGAGTGGTTCGAGGTCGAGGCGCCGGCGCAGGTGACTCCTCAGGTGCAGTTTGCGGCAGCCTTCGCGGGCATGATCGCTGCGATCGACGCCGGTGAGCGTCCGTCGGTCGAGGTCGACTGGGACGCAATCGACGCGCGAGCTGACGATAGGGACGAAGCTTTCGAAGCCAACGTGGCAGAACGCTGGGACGAGTAGACCTTTAAAGGTCAGCAGGCGCTAGCCTGCCCCTCGATGTCCGCGATCATCCAGCTCGGCCAGGTTTGGCATGCCTGGGTTCCCTACAGAGAGAAGCCCAAGCCTGGCGAGGCGGCTGGGAAGTTCCGACCGGTGGTCATCCTTGGATGGGCCCTGGAGCCGGGCCAGAGTCAGGACGTCATCGTGGTGCCCTCCACGACCTTCGATAAGACGCCCTCGAAGGCCAAGACGAACGACCTTCGCTTGCGCGATTTCGGGACAGCTGGGCTCGACAAGGACTCATTCATCCGGTGCGGGAGGCTCACCTCACTCGACCCGAGGTCATTGGATCGCGACAAGGGACCGCTGGGTACGCTCACTGATCGCGACCTGAAGATGATCGTGAACGAGGTTTCGCCAATGTTCGCCGTCTCGGGGTTCAAAGTCATCCCGTAGCGACCTCCGCGCCCGCTCGTCAGCGATTACGTGTAGCTCGCCCGGGCTCGTGTCCATGCGTGGGCGAAGCGACCTGGATCGAGTGGGGCGGGGTCCGCATCGACCTCGCGCACGTCTACCCGTCGACGCGGGACCCGATGATCCGAGAGGCCCGGTACTGGATGGCGCAGGGGCAGCGGCCGCCGATCCTCACCGTCACGGACGACGGTGTGGACGTGTCAGAGCAGCCCGAACGGTGGCCGGCACGGGTGCGGAACTACCGCGGGCTCGGCCGCTACGAGTGGGTTGGTGCCTCAACGGAGGTTTCTACGTCGTAGAACGACTGAGCGTCTGACTGGACTCGATGTGTCGAGCGAGCCCCAAGCCGGTCGTCCACCCGATCCAGATGTTGACGGTCGGCTCGTAGCCTTCTTCCGGCAGAACGGTGGGATTGGCGGCCTCCCACCTTGAGCGGAGCCTCTTGAACTCGAATAACTCGATGCTCATCGAGCCGCCTTCGGCGACGGGTCCACGTGGAGCGGATCGCTGGCGGAAGTCGGCACCGGTGACGATGACTTGCGGACTCCGAGCTGAGTCCTTGCCGATGTTCGTGAGTGTCAAGGTGCCACTCGCGCCGTCCCATGCGACAGACCAGGCGACGTACCAGTCCTCCTGCTGAGCATCGAGCGCACGCTTCGCAAGACGGCGACTGCGCTCAGCCCAGAAGATGCCGCCGGCACCGATAACCGCAGCGATCCCTGCCGACGCCCAGGAGGACGCGTCGCTCACGACTCCTGATTCTGCCGCGCCATGTCAGCAGCGCAAAGACTGCCCGTCGGTTCTGCGGCACGGCGCCCGCTGGGCGCGCGGTGCCCTTTCCGCACCACTCGGCCCCGGTCACTCGAGGGGTGGCGAGATCGCTCCTATGAGCGCGCCGGCCGCCTCGACTGCAGGGCTCAGCACGAGTCGGAAGAACTCGACCGCTAGTCCCAACTGCATCCCGGGATCCATGCCGCGGTAGATCCCGGACTTCCCGTCCTCACCTCTCCAGACAGCCACATGCTCGCCGTGCAGCTCGATCGGTTCACGACGCCGATGAACGAAGCCGTCTCGGTACTGCTTGACATAGTCAAAGAGCGGATGATTCAACAAACCCCGGAGTCGGTCCCACTCCGCCTGCCCACGCCAGCGCCGGAGCTTCTTCAGCGAGTCACGGCGAAAGACCGGCAACCGGTTCGCGTCCAACGTCGAACCGTCGCGGAGCGCGAGCATCGTCGCGACGCGATCCAGCGACGAGAGGCCTCGGAGCAACGCGGAGTCGATCAGTTGGCCAGCCCACCATCCGCCGAGCAGCCGGGTAGCCGGGATGCGGGTTTCGGGGCTCTCGAGCAACACGTGCGGAGGCGTGTACGTAGAGACGTTGCTCGACAGGAACGCCATTGCCTTCGGCGAGATGCCAAGGTGCGCGGCGGTCCGCGAGGTCTCGTTCAGCAGGGCAAGCTCGCGACCGAGAGCCTCGATGTACAGCGCGGCGGTGGCGACTTCGAACCGGTACTCGTCGACGAGGCGGACGAGGTCGTTTAGTGCGTCGTCGTAGAGGTCGCCCTCAACGGGAGCGGCCATGCTCCTATCGATGCCGAGCATGAATCCCTCGAGGCTCGGCGGGGCAAGCTCCTCCTCGAATATCCGGGTCGACACTTCGATCGCCTCACGGGGCGGATCCCACGCCACAGTCTGATCCTGCCGAAGGGGTACGACAGTGGGCGCGACGCCGGCGACGTCAGAACGGCATCTCGTCCTCGTCCTCGACTGCGCCCGTGTTCAAGGCGAAGGCCGGCTCGAGCGCCCGGTCGTGAAGCAGCGCCTTCCGCCTCCGGAGGAGGTCACCGAGCGGCCGACCGTCGACCGGCGTCGCGCGCTGCTGCGGGGTCAGGCGCTGCCACAGCGCTGAGAGTTGCTCGAGGTCGTCGTACTGGTCGAGGCCGGCCGCGATCCCGTCCGCGTCGAACGGCTCCCGCTCCGCCTCCGGCGACACGTGCTCGCGCGGGGTGGACTCTCCGTCGGCGAGGCCGAGCTTCCGCCAGAACCAGTCGAGCGAGAAGTCCTCCGGCACCGCGGTCCGCTCCGTGATCTGCAGCCGCAGCGACCGCACCCCGGACACCCACACCTCCCCCAGCGTTGGCATCTCCACCAGCGCCCCGACGTCGAACGGTAGCGACTTGTGCGCCTGCACCTTCGCGATCCGCTCCTTCGTCGGCTGCCCCCGCTCATCCATCACCGCGACCTGATCGAGCCGCGCCGTGAGCACGACCGGGCCCGGGAAGGACCGGATCGCGTCCATCACGTGAGCCCACTGCGCCGCAGCCGCGTTCCACAGGTCCGCAGTGACCTGCGCATCCTTGTGCGGTCCACCGCCCTTCCGCTCGTTCGCGACGTTCTGCGCGTTCTCCTTCAACAGATCCCAGAGCCGCGTCATCGAGTCCACGACGAGCAGCGGCACCCCGCGCGCCGGCGCCGGCTGCGCCGCAGCAGCACGCAACGCCGAGAGGATCGCCCGGTAGGAGCCGTCGTGCTCGACGATGTCGAAGTCGCCGAGCTGCCCGTACTCGTCAGGCTGGTCCTCCCCGATCGTGACCCAGTAGGTCCGACCGATCAGCGACGAACCGGTCGCCTTCGCCGCGTTGAAGGTCTTCCCCGTCTTCTCGCCCCCGGCGAGCAGCACGATCGGCCACGACGGCTTCCCCGTCGGCTTCCGCGTCTGCAGGGTCACGGTCATCGGTTCCCCCCTCGCAGCAGCGCGCGCCGGTCCTCCGCGAGCTCCGCCCGAGCTTGCGACGTCGCAGCATCCCGACGGCGGAGCGCCGCCTTCAGCTCGACCCGCGCGAGCAGCGCCCGGTACCGAGCGCCGAGTTCTCGAGCGGAGAGCCCGACGAGCCGGCGATCGAGCGCGGCCGGCCCGGTCCGGTATGCGCCGAGGTCGTCGTCGACGCGCGCCTCGACCTCGTCGGCGCTCACGGCTGCGGGTCCCAGGTCTCGTCGGGCGTCGACGCGGCGTCCGCTACCGGTGACGACTCCCCCGCGTCGATCGCCTCGATCTCCGCCGCGATCGCGAGCAGTTGCCGCGACAGCGGAGCGAGATCCCGCGCCGGCACCTCGTCATCGAGACGCGTCGCAATAGTGTCTCGAAGGGCCACTAGAAGCTTCCGACGGTTGCCGGATCTGCCGGCCGTGAGGATCGGTCGGCGGCGGCGAGTGGCGCGCTGCGCCGGGGATCCCGCCCCTGAGGTGACGGCACGGAGCGTCACGAGCTCGCCCTCCCTCGTGGGAAATCACTCGTGTGTAGAAGGGCGCTATGCCTGGGGGCGCGCCTGGCGGTGGGGGGAGGGGATGCACCCGCCCTCGAGCTCGAGCTCGAGCTCGACGTGGGTACGCCTTCGACGAGAGCGCCAGCGGTGCCGACAGAGCACGACGACCGGGTCGTCGTGCTCTGTCCCGCGGTTCCGGTGGCCATGGCTGTGCCCTCGTCAGATCCCGCGAGCGGAGTAGGCGTAGGTGCGACCCATGAGGTAGTTCGCCTGGCTCGTGCTCTGCTGGATCTGGCTGAGCAGGGAGATCTTCCCACCCGCGCCGGGATGCGCGTCCTCGTAGGCCTTGACGACGTTGGCGTAGCCCTTGCTTGCCGCGACTCGGACGATCGCCTGCGCGAGGTGCGTGTCGCCTGCTCGCTCGGCTCGCTCGAGTAGAGCGGCCGCGTCGTCTGCGCTCTCGAGTCGGTCGGCTCGGTCGTCGGCGTCCCGGCGGCTGATGATCTCGTTCGGATCGGTCTTGGTTGTGTAGCCGAAGAGGCTCCGCTCGAGGGAGGTGATCTTGTCCTGGATGCGCTTCACCTCGGCTGCCTTGAGCTGGTCGAGTCTCGCCTGCGCGTTGTCGCGGAGCGTGCTGAACTTCTCGCGGCGTCCCTCGTCGCTGAGGGTTGGGTCGCTGTCGATCTGACGGCGAGCCGCCGCGAGGCTCGACTGGACGGTGCCGGCTTCGGCGCGGAGCGGTTCGAGGGTCTGGTCGAACTGTTCGAATTCACTGGTCACGGGGTCTCCCGAGGTAGGCGGCGAGGTCAGCCGGGTGGATGTAGAGCCGCCTTCCGATCCGTTCGGCTGGGAGGCGGTTGCGTCGGATGGCGGCGCAGATGCTGTCTTCTGCGATTCGTGCGCGGGCGGCTGCCTCTCGCGGGGTCAGCCAGTTCAAGGGTGCTGAGCGGTCGGTGCTTGTCGTGTGGGTTGTCGTGTCGTCGCGGTAGGCCATCGCGACGCTGCGGAGCTCGAGGAGCTTGCCGTCGATGACGGGGTCGTCTCCGCGTGTGCGGCCGCGGAGCTCGGTGAGGTTCGTGTTGCGCTCGAGCCAGAGGCAGAGTCGCGGCGGCAGGACGACGCCGTGAATGCCGTTGCTGGCGGTCATCGGGCGTACCGCTCTGCGAGGCGCTCGAGGCGTGCTCGCTCGCGGATGCCGGCCTCGACGATGTCATCGGCGATGCCGAGCTGGATGGCGATGATCTCGGCGCTCACTTCCTGGTCGACGAGCTCCGCGATCTTGACGACGAGCGAGCGGGGCGGTGTCGTCCACTCGGGATCGCTGAGCAGGACGGCGTTCGCCGCGACGAGGTCGCTCACGAGAGCGGGGACAGTGACGCCGGCTTGTCGCGCTCGGGCCACGAGGCGTCGCTTCACGTCGCCGCTGACCTCGATGGTGATCTGGCTCATGAGGTGTGCGTGTCGCGCGACACGGAGTCGGTGGTCATTGCTGCTGCTCCTTCGTGGCGGTGTCGTGGTCGATGGCGACGAGTTCGTGGGCGCCTTCGCAGGCGGGGCCGCAGCCGAAGACGTTGAGTTCGGCGAGCAGGGTGTGGGCCCAGCGGAGGCGTTCGACGAGGACGATGCGGGCGTCGGGGCAGGTGATGAGGATCGCGATGGGTCCTCTGCCGGAGACGGATGTGCTGGGCCACGCGCAGCGTGCGAAGTAGTGCGAGCTGCGGTGTCGTCGGGTGCAGCGGCAGCTGGCGATGGTCCTCATGCGGGGACCTCGCCTGGGCGAGGAGTTGTTGTCTTCGCCCGTTCTGACTTCGACCTCGCCTCGCCCCCTAAGGGGCGAGTAGGCGAGGTCAGATCGAGTTCGTCAGGCGAGGTCAGGGCGAGGTCGGGCGAGGTCGGCTTGAGGGAGTGGATTCGGGCTCCGCGGGCGCCGGCGACGATCACGGTGTGGCCGGCTCGGTGTGCTGCGTCGAGTGCTGCTCGGATCGCGGTCGTGCCGATGCCGGAGCCTCGGAGTTCCTGCTCGATCGCGTTTTGGGTCTTGCCTTCGGAGGTGGAGAGCACGGCGAGCACCTCGGGGACGTGGTCCTGGACTCGGGCTTGGAGGCGTGTCATCCCGCCGAGCCGGAGTCGGCGCGTGGGTGCGTCGAACTCGAGGACGGTCTGGGCGATGTCGACGTCGCGGCCGAAGGCGGAGAAGTAGCGGCGGCTGCGAACGTCTCGCGTGTCCTCGCGGGCAATCTGCATGGTGACGTCGGGCCAGTCGAGGATCCGGGAGTCGCCGCGAGATCGCTCGCCCCCGTGGCCCATGTGGTGGACGACGACGGTCTCGCTGATGCCGGCCTCGAGCTTTAGGGCGTCGAACGCGGTGAGGAACCGGCCGGCGTCCTTGTCCTCGGAGAGGCCGAGGCCGTCGAGCGCCGGTCGGAGGCAGTCGAGGATCAGGGTGCGGGTCCCGCGGAGGAGGTCGGCCCACTGCGCGCGGGTGCCCGGGTCGAGGATGTCGAAGGTCGAGATCTGGCCCCGCAGCGGAAGCACTCGGACGAGTTCGGGCCGTTGGATCCCCTGCTCGCGGAGCCACCGGCGCAGGGTGCGGGCGTCGAGCTCGTCGTCGAGGAGCGTAACGGTGCCGGGTGTGGCGTCGTAGGCGTCGAGGAACGGGGTTCCGTCGGCGAGTGCTCGCATGAGGTTGCCGACGGTGGTCGACTTCCCGGCCTTGTACTGGGCGACGAGCATCGCGTTGCCGCCGGTCGGGAGGAGCTCGTCGATCGCCCATGTGGGGTCGATGTCGATCTCGGCGAGGAAGTCGGGGAGCCCGAGGGGGCGGGGCACGGCCTGGCGGCCGGCCTTCTGCGCTGCGAGTCGCTCTCGAGCGGCCGTCTCGACTTGGAGGTCGGCCATGCGCTGCGCGACGAGGTACTCGTGGCGCTCGTCCGCGGATGGGTCGATGAGCGGGGCAGGTTCGTCCCAGAGGTCGGTCAAGGTCACGCGACCCCCTGTCCGAAGGTGGTGTTCCGTTGGTGCTGCTCGAGCGCACGGCGCAGAGCGGTGCGGTCGCCGCGCTCTCGGGAGAGCTCGACGAATGAGCGGGTCCTGAGGAGCGGGGCGACGGGGAAGGGTTCCGGCACGGCGAGCAGAGCGTCGAGCCGGCGCGCTTCGGCCTCGGCGGCCTCGAGCGGGCCCTGCAGGCTGAGCCGGCCGAGGAGCCAGACGTCGAACCAGGGCCGCGGGAGCTGCCAGCCGGTGATCTGCCCGAGGAGGAGCATCTCGGCCGGTGCGCACGAGACGGCGTCGCCGAGCGGCGACTCAGGCTGCTGCTCTGGCGTGGCCACCGCGCACCTCCCGGCTCGAGTGGTGCCGGAGGCCGGGGCGCTCGACGTCTTCGAGGGCGACCGTGACGCGGTCGGAGCGCGCTTGTACGCTGATCACTGTTCGCTCCTTGGTGGGGGTTGACGACTGCCGGCGCGAGTTGACGGACTCGGCGCCGGCTTCTTCTTTGAACCGCAATCCCTGCTCGGCGCTTCTAGGTCCGGAGGACCAGGTCCGGCGCAGCGACCGTTCCAGTGGTCAGCAGGGCGAGCAGCGGCTCGCGCGGGATGACTACGCGGCGACCGATGTGGATTGCGGGGATCGTTCCTGCACGGATGCCTGCGGTGATCGTTCTCGGGTCGCACGAGAAGAGTTCCGCGGCGTCTGCTCGCGTGATGGTCGCCGCCTTCGAATGGCGCAATTGCTCAAGATCCACGGCCCGCTCCGTTTCTTGTAGACGCCTCTAGAGGCGCTACATGGAACGTAGATGTACCCCCTTGCGGGTGTCAAGTATCGGGCGCTACGTTTCTTATATGGCACCCGAGCGGCAGCGCGGGAACGAGATCGGGCCCACGGGACTCACGGTCGCGTTCAACCTCCGTCGACTCCGAACGAGCGCCGGCCTCGACCTGCGCCTCATGTCGAAGCGCCTCAGCGATCTCGGACGGCCGATCTCGCCGGCTGCGCTCAGCCGGATCGAGAACCTCGAGCGACGCGTCGACTCCGACGATCTCGTCGTGATGGCACTCGCGCTCGAGGTGAACCCGAATGCGCTCCTCCTGCCCCCGACGGGGCACCCAGCGAAGGTCATCGAGCTGGGCCCGACTGTGCGAGTCAATGCCGACGAGGCATGGCGATGGGCAAGGGGCGAGCACACGATCGGAACCGATGCTGCTGGGCGCACCGCAATGGAAGAGGCCCTCGAGGTAGCGCCGGGGACGCCGGCGGCCGAGCGGTGGGCGATCATCCGCGAGCTGCTCGAAGCCGAGCACATGAAATTCCGAGCTCGCGTCACGCCGGGAACTCCGAGCGATGCCGGCCCGTCGGTGTCCGATGACCCTGGCGGAGACCGTGGCTAGGTCTCGGCGCCGCGGCCGCGGGGCGCTCTATCGCTACAAGACCGCCGCCGGCGAGCGGTGGCGCTGGCAGCTCTACGTTCCGGTCGACGCGGACGAACCGGACGGCGAGCAGCGTCGGGTCGGCGGTGGCGGCTTCCGCACCATGGACGACGCCGACGACGCCCTCCGCGAGGCCGTGCGGAAACTCCGCGCCCAGGAAGTCTTCGCGACCAAGGGCGCCCCGGCAGTCGCTGCGTTCGCCGAGCAGTGGCTCGCCGGGCTCGAGCTCGCCCCGTCGACGTTGCAGGGGTACCGCAAGATCGTCCGGAATCACATCGCGCCGCACGTCGGTCGGGTGCAGGTCGACAAGCTCACCGCGACGCGGATCGCTCGGCTCTACCGGGAGCTGCGAGAGGACGGCCGCCGCGACAGCGTGGGCCACGGTCAGCCACTGTCGGCGAACTCGGTGCAGAAGATCCACGTCGTGCTCGGCGCGATCCTGCAGGCGGCGGTCGACGACGGTCTGATCACGACGAATCCGGCTCGGCGTACTCGGACCGTGAAGGCTCCGACGGGCAAGACGATCCGGGCGGCTCGGCCGGAGATCACGGCGTGGAGTGCGCGCGAATTGACGGCGTTCCTCGTCTGGGATCGCGACGTCTACGACGACGACCTGTTCGCGCTGTGGCGGACGATCGCCTACACGGGGATGCGGCGCTCAGAAGCGCTTGCTTTGCGCTGGTCGGACGTGGACTTCGACGGAGGCCGGCTCAGCATCCGCCGCGCAGCGGACGTCACGACGCGGAACGCGGTCAAGACGACGAAGTCCGGGCGGAGCCGGGCGATTGACCTCGATGAGCCGACGGTCGCGCTGCTGCGGAGCTGGCGAGCGCTGCGCGGCACGATCGCGCTGTCGCTCGCTCGCCCGGACGCGTACGTCTTCGGGAACCTCTCGGGTGAGGTTCGCTCCCCCAACGAGGTCGGGCGACGTTGGACTCGTCGGGTTGCGGCCGCACAGACGGCAGTGCCGGAGCTCTCGCGGATCACTCTCAAGGGCCTGAGGCACACGCACGCGACATTGCTGCTCGAGGCCGGCGTGCACCCCAAGGTCGTGCAAGAACGCCTCGGTCACGCCTCGGTGATGATCACGATGGACATCTACTCGCACGTCACGCCGACCGTGCAGAAGGCGGCCGTCGACCGCTTCTCAGCCCTGCTGGGAGGCGCGTAGCACATGCATCAGCACATGGCCGGAACGACGAAGCCCCTGACCTGGACGAAAGTCCTGGTCAGGGGGGCAACGCTTACTGCGGAGGATGGGGGATTCGAACCCCCGAGGCTGTTACACCAACACGCTTTCCAAGCGTGCGCCATAGGCCACTAGGCGAATCCTCCTGGGCGCGGCGAGCCGCGCGGCCGTCGAGCATCCTACCGGGCCGAACGGGTGCTCGCGCAGTCCGGTACGATCGACGCCGGCTCCCCGCGTGGCGCCATCCAGGCCAACTCCCCCAGGGCGGAAACGCAGCAAGGGCAACCGGGCTCTGGCGGGTGCGCGGGGGGTCCTTCTCGTCTTCGGCGTCGGTTCCGGCAGCATCCGTCGGATCCGGCAGCGGGATCGGGGCAGCAGGTCTGCCGGAAGCGCCGAGGTCTGCCGGAAGCGACGACGACGTGCGGCGGGCCGGACCCCGCCGTCTGGGGACTGCGCGCCCCGCCCGACGCCGCCTAGCGTCGAGCGCATGACGACGATCGCGGCCGCGCGCACCCTGCGTCCGCTGCGCCACCTCGGGTGGCGGACCACCGCGGCGGGCAACATCGCACTCGTCGTCCCCGGCGCCGCCGTGGCCGTCGTGATCGCGGCGCAGGACGGCCGACCCGTCGTGGCCGGCATCGTCGGCGTCGTCGCGCTCGCGGTCGCGGCCGTCGTGATCGTGCCGGCGATGCGCATCCGCACGCTGCTCGCGCCGGACGGCATCACGACGTACTGGACGAGCCGCATCGGCTCGTTCCACCTGCCGCGCACCGATGTCGCCCGCTCGGTGATCCGCACGATCTACAACGGGGACGGCGTCAGCACGAATCGGCACCTGTTCCTGCTCGACCGCGAGGGCCGCGCGGTGTACCGGATGTCGGACCGCTGGTGGACCGACGAGCAGCTCCTCGTCGTCGCGCACCACATGGGCGCGACCCTCGAGTCGCAGAACCAGCCCGTGCACCTCGCGGAGGTGCGGAGGACCGCCCGGTCCCAGCTCACCTGGGCGGAGCGCCACCGGATCTCCGCGGTCACGATCCTCGTCGTGGGCGCCTTCGGGCTCTGCCTCGCGTTCGCCGCGCTCGCGGTGGCGGCCCTGTAGCGGCGGACCCGGTCAGCGGTCGGACGCGCCCCACGGCTGGCCGTACCCGCCCTCGGCGACCGGCTTCGCCATGAGCTCGAGGAACGGCACCGCGTCGAACGCCTCCGGCCCGCGCACCCCGACGCCCTCCCAGTCCCCGCGCGCGAGCAGCTCGAGCGCGATGACCGGGTTCAGCGCGGTCTGCCAGACCACGCACTGGCTGTCGAAGTCCCGCATCGTGACCTCGTTGTCGGCCACGTGGTACAGGTACACGGCCTTCGGCCGCCCGTCCTTGCCGGTGCCGGTCACGAAGGTCCCGGCGCAGGTCTTGCCGGTCATGCGGGGACCGAGGCCGGCCGGGTCCGGCAGTGCCGCGGCCACGACGTCGCGCGGCGCGACCTCCACCGGCCCCGCGGCGCTCCGCACGCGGATCGGCACCGTGGACGCGAGGCCGAGGTCGCGGATGGTCTTCAGGATGCCGATGAAGTCGGCGCCGAGCCCGTACTTGAAGGTCACGCGCTTCGCGTCGATCCAGCGCGGCATGAGGAGCACCTCCTCGTGCTCGACGTTCACGCACTCGACGGGGCCGATGCCGTCCGGGAACTCGAACACCTCCGGCTCGCTGAACGGGGCGGTGGTCGTCCACCCGGTCCCCCGCTCGAAGATCACCGGCGGGTTCAGGCACTCCTCGAGCGTCGTCCAGATGCTGAAGGAGGGGGCGAAGATCTCGTTGCCGTCGTCGTCCCGAACGACGAGGTTCGCGCCGTCGCGCACGCCCAGCTCGTCGATCGAGTCGAAGAGGTGGTCCGCCGCGTAGCGGGCGAAGACGTCGCTCAGCCCGGGCTCGACGCCCATGCCGACGAGCGCGAGCCGCCCCGCCGACTCCCAGTCCCCCGCCTGCGCGAACTGGTCGTCGCCGAGCTTCACGCCGGTCGTCGTGTACGGGTCGGTCGGGTGCGGTTCGGAAAGACTCATCGCCATGTCGAGGTAGTCCGCACCCGCCGCGAGCGCGCCCGCGAAGACCGACGGGACGAACTTCGGCTCCACCGCGTTCATGACGTGGGTGATGCCGTTCGCCCGGGCGACCGCGGCGACGGCGTCCGGGTCGGAGGCGTCGATGCGGCTCGTCGCGAAGCGGGCCCCGACCTCCGCGCCGTGGCGCTCGGTGATCCAGGCGACCGTGCGCTCCGCTCGTGAGACGTCGTAGTCGCTGACGACCACGGCCTCGTAGAACGAACGGGTGGCGGCGATCTTCGCGATCGCGTCGCCCACTCCCCCGGCCCCGACGATGAGGATGCGCATGGCCGAACGCTAGCGCGTCGTCCGGCCCCGCTCACCGCTCGGACGGCGGACCCGGATGACCTTCGCCCCTGCTCGCCGCGGACCGACCGCCGGACGGTGCTCGTCACGGAGCCGGGGCCCGCCTCGCGCAGGTCCGGGAGCGCGCGGCCGTGCGAGCGCCGTGCGGGGAGGAGCCCATGACGAGCTCGTCGGTCGCCGACGCGCAGCGCGAGCTCGTCCGCCGCACGGGGGCGCCCGCGGCGAAGCTGGCGCCGCCGGTGCTGCCGATGTCGACGATCGACCGCCCGCGGCTGTCGCGAGCGCTGACACGCGCGGTGCGACGCGCGCCGCTCACCGTCGTCCGCGGCCCCGCCGGAGCGGGCAAGACCGTGCTCGCGGCCCGTTGGGCGGCGGAGGCGTCCGCCCGGACGCCCGTCGCGTGGCTCGGCCTGGACCCGTACGACGACGACCCCGTCGAGTTCTGGGCGGAGGCGCTCCAGGCCCTCCACGCCGCAGGCGTGCTCGCGGACCAGCCGCTGCCGCTCCCGCTGGACGGCCTGCCGCGCGGCCTCGTCCCGGAGCTCGCCGGTCAGCTCGCCGCGCGCGAGCGCCCGGCCGTGCTCGTCCTCGACGGCGCCGACGTGCTCTCGGATCCAGCCGTGGTCGGCGGCCTGGACCTGCTCGTCCGCACCGCCGGGCGCGGGCTGCGGCTCGTGCTCTGCAGCAGGGCCGAGCCGCAGCTGCCCCTGCACCGCTACCGCCTCGCCGGCACGGTCGAGGTCATCGACCAGGACCGGCTCCGGTGCACCTCCGACGAGACCCGGACGCTCCTCGGGGCGCTCGGGCTCCCGGCGGGCCGGGACACCGCAGAGGCGCTCTGCGCGGAGACGCGGGGCTGGGTCACCGGCATCCGGCTGGCCGCCGGGCCGCTCTCCCGCGCACCGACGGCGGCCGACCCCGCCGTCTCGCTCGCGAGGGAGGGCGGGGCGATCGCCGAGTACCTCTCGGCGGAGGTGATCGATCCGCTTCCGGGACCCGTCCGGCAGCTCCTCCTGCGCGCCGCCGTGCCGGACGAACCGTGGCCCGATCTCCTCGCCGACCTGTCGGCGACGCCCCGGCCCGGCGGCGTGCTCCGTTCGCTCGTCCGAGCCGCCGCGTTCGTGGAGGAGACGCCCGGAACGGCCGGCGGCTACCGTCTGCATCCCCTGCTGCGGGAGACGCTCCTCGGCCGGCTGGCTGCGGAGCAGCCGGACGAGGTCCCCGGCCTGCACCGCCGCTGCGCCGTCTGGTGCGCCGAGCACGGCCGGCTGCCGGAGGCGGTCGAGCACGCCCTCGCGGCGGAGGACCGGGACCTCGTCGCGCGCCTGCTCCTGGACGGACTCGCCGCGCCGCGCTGGCTCGCGCACGGCACCGACGACCTGTGGGACCGCACGGCCGGGTTGCTCGCGGACCGCGAGGGGCCCGACGGCGCGGTGCTGCGCGCGGCCGCCGCGGTCGCCGACGGCCGGGACCCCGATCCGGACGACCTCGCGGCGGCCGCGAGCGGGGGATCGGACGGGGACCGCCCTCGGCTGCGCGCGTCCGCCGCGCTCACCTGCCTGACGGAAGCGACGCGGCGCGGCGCCGGCGGCTCGGTGGACGCCGCTGCGGTCGAGCCGCTGATCCGCGCCCTGCCGTCGGACGAGCAGCGCGACGCGGCTGCGGTCCTGCGGGTGGATGCGGCGGTCGCCGCACTCCGCTCCGGCGAATCGGCCGACCGGCTCCGCGCAGGCCTGCGGACGGCCGCGACGGCGGCCAGGGTCGCCGGGGCGAGCGCGGCGCAGAGCCTGGCGACGGCGGACCTCGCGGTGCTCGAGGCGCTCGACGGCGACCTCGCCCGGGCGCTCCGCAGCGCCGCCGAGTCGGACGCGCTCGCGGACGCCGGCGGCGGCCCCCTGCGCTCCGCCGCGGCGACGGCGGCGGGTTCGGCCCTCCAGCAGCGCTTCCTCCTCGCCGCAGCCGCCGAGTGGAGCGCGCGCGCCGGCCGCCGGCCGGGGGCCGCCACCGACGCGACCGCGCCGGCCCTCGCGGTGCTCGTCAGCAGGACGCACCGGCTGCACCGCGACTACGACGACGCGTCGGGTCCGCTGCGGCCGTGGCTGCGCGAGCCGGGCACGCCGGCCTGGGCGCGCGAGCACGTGGTCGGCGAGGCGGTCCGGCTCGCGATCGCGCGCCGCGAGTACGCGGAAGCGACGGCGCTGCTGGACGAGCTCGGGGACGGGGGCCGCCGGGCTCGCCTCGCGGCGCGCATCGCGCTGAGCAGCGGTGCCGCCGCGACCCCGCTCTCGGAGGAGCCCGACGCCGGCGCCGGGCCGACCGCGCAGGTGGAGGCGCTGCTGCTCCGGGCGACGTGGCTCCTGGCGACCGGCCGCGAGCGCGCCGCGGTCGAGTCGCTGCTCGCGGCGCTCGACCGCGCCCGGGACGAGGTCCTCCGGCTGCCGTTCTTCGACGCGCCGCCGCCGGCGCGCCGCGCGCTCCGCACCGTCCCCGCCCTGCGGACGGCGGCCGCGTGGCTCGATCCGGCAGCGCGGGTGCCGCCCCGCTCCGCGCCGCGCGCCGGCGCGGACCCGCCGGCCCCCGCGACGGCGTCCGCCGCGGTCGAGGAGCTGAGCGCGCGGGAGACCGAGGTCCTCCGCCACCTCGCCGACCTGCTGTCCACGGAGGAGATCGCCGCGACGATGTTCGTCTCCGTCAACACGGTGCGCACGCACATCCGCAGCATCCTGCGGAAGCTCGGAGTCGCGCGGCGGAACGACGCGGTCCGCCGGGCCCGTGCCCTCGGTCTCCTCTGACCGTCCGCCGCGGAAGTCATCCGCTGCGGACGATGCCCGCCGTCCGCGACTCCGCGACGCTGCCGAGCACCGCCCTCGGCGCATCGGGCGCCGGCCCGGCACCGCCGGGACGCGGGCGGCACCGAGGAGAGGACGAACCGATGACGCAGACCTCGCACGCGACCGCGGAGCAGCCCAGGCCGTCCGCAACCTCCACGGAGGTCCGGGCGGAGCCGTCCGCCTGGACGGGGTGGGTGGCGTTCGCCGGCGCCATGCTGCTCCTGACCGGCGCCTTCCAGGCGATCGAAGGGCTGGTGGCGCTGCTCCGCCCGTCCTTCTACCTCGTGGGGCAGAACGGCCTCGTCGTCCAGGTCGACTACACGGTCTGGGGGTGGACGCACCTCGTCGTCGGTGTGGCGGCGGTGCTCGCCGGGCTCGGGCTGTTCGTCGGCAGCCTCGCCGCCCGCATCGCCGGCGTCGTGCTGGCCGCGGTCAGCGCGATCGTGAACCTGACGTTCATCAGCGCCTACCCGTTGTGGGCGACCATCGTCATCGCGCTCGACGTCGTCGTCATCTTCGCGATCATCGCCCACGGCGGGGAGCTGCGGGAGACCGACTGACGCTCGGGAGCGCACCCCCTCACTCGGGCGGTCGAGCGGCGCCGCCCGGCCGCCGCCGGCCCCGCTCCACGGCGGTGAGCAGGGCGCGGGCGCCGATCCCGATCAGCACCAGATCGCCGATCATCTGCACCATCGCGATCACCCGCGCCGCTGCGCTGACGGGGGCGATGTCCCCGAACCCGACCGTGGCGAACACGGTCACGACGAAGTAGAGGGCGTCGAGACGGGACAGCGGTTCCGTGAAGGCGCGCGCATCACCGTCGGCCAGCACCTGATCCGCGGAGGCGAAGAGCAGGAGGAAGGCGGTCAGCGACACCGCCGCGGCCTCGAGGGCGCGCAGCACCGGCGTCGCCGATCGCACGATCGTCCGCACCTGCCAGGCGAGCAGCAGCGCGACCGCGGCGATGCCCGCGACGAGCCCGATCGCGGACCGCGTGTCGAACGGCCCCTGCAGCGGCAGGAGCGCGTAGACCGTGACGAGCCCGACGACGACCACCAGCGTGCCCGCGGCGTCGACCGCCGTCCGGCGGCGGACGACGGGGTCCGGTCCGCTCGTGGTCCGCATGCCCCGACCCTGCCGGCGCCGCGCGCGCCTCCGCGTCCCCCGCCACGGATGATCCTCGAGGGGCCGCGGGACGGGTCATCCGCCGCGGACGATGCGGACCGGCGCGGCGACGGGCATCGTCGTCGCCGTGCCCGCGCCCGGCGCGGCGCGGGCGGGGAGGGGTCGCGATGTCCACCGGCGTGCCGAGGACCATGGGCAGAACGGCGCCGCCGTCGCCCGCTGTCGCGCGCATCGCGGCCGGCGTGATCGGCGTCCTCGCGATGGCGGCCGGCGTCGCGCTGCTGCTCCATCCCGCGGCGGCCGCGGGTGCGCTCGCCGTCCTCATCGGGCTGGGCCTCGTGCTCGCGGGCGCGGTCGAGATCACCGCGGAGTGGGCGGGCGGTCGGCGCGGTGCGGCCCTGGCGCTCGGCGGCCTGCTCGTGCTCGGCGGCGCCCTGGCGCTCGTCTGGCCGAAGGTCACCCTCGTCACGCTCGCCGTCCTCGTCGCCGCGGTGCTGATCGTGCACGGCGTGCTGCGCATCGCGATGGCCCTCGCGGTGAGCGCCGGCACGCCGGGCCGGGGCTGGCTCGCGGCGGCCGGCGGCGTCAACGTGCTGATCGGCCTCGTCGCCCTCCTGTGGCCGCAGATGACGGTGCTCATGCTGTCCGTCCTGCTGGGGGTCCAGGTCGTGCTGTTCGCCGCCCTGATGCTGGCACTGGCGTTCCTGCCGCGACGCGCCGCCGCAGGTGCGGGGTGAACGCCGATGTGCCGATGGATGGCCTACTCCGGCGAGCCGCTGCTCGCCCGCGACCTGCTCTACACGAGCGAGAACTCGCTCGTCGTGCAGAGCCTGCGCGCGCGACTCGGGGTCGACCCGACGAACGGTGACGGGTTCGGGCTCGGCTGGTACCTCGACGGACCCGAGCCCGGACTGTTCCGGAGCACGGAACCCGCGTGGAACGACCGCAACCTCCACGAGCTCTCCGGCGCCATCCGGTCGAGCATGCTGTTCGCTCACGTCCGCGCATCGACGGGCACCGCGGTGCAGCAGACCAACTGCCACCCGTTCCGGCACGGCGACCGCCTGTGGATGCACAACGGCGCGATCGCCGGCTTCCGCGCGGTGCGCCGCGACCTCGCGTTCGCCGTCGACCCGTCGCTCTACCCCGAGATCGAGGGCACGACCGACTCCGAGCTGTTCTTCCACCTCGCGCTCACGTTCGGTCTCGAGGACGATCCTCCGGCGGCCGTCGCGCGCGCGGTCGGGCTCATCGAGCAGGTGGGGCGTGCGCACGGCGAGCCGTTCCCGCTGCAGATGACGGTCGCGACGACCGACGGGCGGACGCTCTGGGCGTTCCGCTACTCGAGCGAGGGACGCTCCCGCTCCCTGTTCCGCACCGCGGATGTCAGTGCGCTGCGGGAGCAGTACCCGGACAACCCGATCCTCGCCCGGCTCGCCCTCGACTCCCGAGTCGTGACGTCCGAGCCGCTGGGCGGCCTGCGGGGCGCCTGGCGCGAGGTCCCGGAGGCGACGTGCCTCACGGTGCATCGCGACGGCGAGGAGCTCGCGCCCTTCGCCCCCGTCGTGCCGGAGGCCGCGCCGGTCGGCTGATCCGACGGCGCGGCTCCGGCGCCGCTCAGGCGCCTGCGGTCTGCGACCCGGAGGTCAGGTCGTAGACGGTGACGCCGCCGATGGTCGTCGCCGTGAAGTGGTCCTCCACCCAGGCGGCGATCTCGGAGGAGGCGCTGGATCCGCCGTTCGACCGGCCGATCCCGCCGCTGCCGATGAAGTAGTGGATCCGCCCGTCCGCGACGTACTCCTCGAACTGCGCCAGGGTCGGCGACGGGTCGCTGCCGTTGAAGCCGCCGATCGGCATCACGGACTCGCCCGACGCCAGCTGGTACGACGCCGCGTTCTGCGAGCCGACGGCGGCCGCCGCCCAGGTGTAGGAGGAGGCGTTCGACTGCAGCGCCTGCACGAGGGCCGAGGAGACGGAGACGTCGCCGCCGAGCAGCCCGCCGGCACCGCCCCGGGCGAAGCCGCCGCCGAAGCCGCCCTGGGTCCCGGTGCCGCCGCCGAACCCGCCCTGCGTGCCCGTCTGACCACCGAACCCGCCCTGCGTGCCCGTACCCGTGCCACCGCCGAAGCCGAAGCCCCGCTGTGCGCCGCCGAAGGCGCCCTGCTGACCGAAGCCCTGGCGCATCCCGCCGAACCCGCCGCCGCGCCCACCGAACCCCGCGGCGACGGCCGGGCCCGCGGTCGGGAGGGAGCCCGTGTGCGCCGTGAGCGCGGTGTTGACGGACCACGCCATGGGGGCGGTGAGCGCCGCGACGAGGGCGGCGACGACGGCGATCGGGGCGAACGCCCGGACGACGGGCAGCGCGATCAGCGCGACGGCGGCGAGGACGCCGGCCATCACGACGACCACCCGAAGCCACGGCAGGAAGCTCGACGCCTGCGCCATCAGCACCACCGTCCACCAGGTCGTGCCGAGCACGACGACCGCGGCGACGATCCGCGCCCACAGCGCGACCCGCCGCTGCCACAGCAGCCAGGCGCCGGCGCCGACCAGCCCGCCGATCGCCGGGGCCAGGGCGACCGAGTAGTAGGGGTGGATGATGCCCGCGCCGAAGCTGAAGGCGAGGCCGGTCACCACGAGCGTGCCGCCGAGCAGCAGGACCGTGACGCGCGCGCCGTCGGTGCGCGGCCGGCGCCACAGCACGACGAGGCCGACCACGAGGAGCGCGAGCGCAGCCGGGAGCAGCCAGGCGATCTGGGTGCCGAACTCGCCCGAGAAGAGGCGGCCGATGCCGGTCTCGCCCCACATGCCGCCACCGGCGCGCGCGGTGCCGCCGCCGGTCACGGAGCCCGTCTCGTTGCCGGTCAGGCGCCCGAGCCCGTTGTAGCCGAAGGTGAGCTCCAGGAAGCTGTTGTCCTGCGACCCGCCGATGTACGGGCGCATGCTCGCGGGCACCAGCGTGACGATGGCGACCCACCAGCCGGCCGAGAGGATCAGGGTGCCGAGTGCGCCGAACAGGTGCGCGAACCGGATGCCGAGCCGACGCGGGGACGCGACGAGGTAGACGCCGACGAGCACGGGGAGGATCAGGAACGCCTGCAGCTGCTTCGTGAGGAAGGCGAAGCCGACGGCGACGCCGGCCCAGAGCACCCAGCGGGCGCGGCCGTCCTCCACGCCGCGCACGGTCAGGTACGTCGCCAGCGTGACCAGCAGCACCAGCAGCGCGTCCGGGTTGTTGAACCGGAACATCAGGGTCGCGACCGGCGTGAGCGCGGTGACCGCGCCGGCGATGAGCCCTGCCTGCGGCGAGAGGTGCCGCCGCACGAGGGCGTAGACGAGGGCGACGGTGAGCACGCCCATGATCGCCTCCGGCAGCAGGATGCTGAAGGACGAGAGCCCGAACAGCCGGACGGAGAGCGCCATCACCCAGAGGGAAGCGGGCGGCTTGTCGACGGTGATCGAGTTCCCCGCATCCGAGGAGCCGTAGAGGAACGCCTCCCAGTTCGAGGCGCCCGCCTGCACCGCGGCCGAGTAGAAGGCGTTCGCCCACCCGTTCGCGGAGAGGTTCCAGAGGTAGAGCAGCGCGGTGAGCAGCAGGAGGCCGAGGAAGGCCGGCCGCACCCAGGCGGCGTCCGTCGCCCGGCCGCGCCAGAGCGCCGCCGGCGCGGCGCGGAGGCGCGAGCCGAAGCCGGCCGCGGCGCCGCCCGAGGTGGTCGGGGTGGTGGTCGTGGTCATTTCGTGAGCTCCATCGGGGTCTCGGTGGGACGGGGCGTCGCGCGGCGGCGCGACGAGTCGGGGGCGACGCGGCGGGTGCGGAAGACCCAGCCGCGCAGCAGCACGAACCGGA
Source organism: Amnibacterium kyonggiense (assembly GCF_004364555.1). GTDB lineage: Bacteria > Actinomycetota > Actinomycetes > Actinomycetales > Microbacteriaceae > Amnibacterium > Amnibacterium kyonggiense. The sequence goes on from NZ_SOAM01000001.1 coordinate 59,557, forward strand.
GGACGGTCGCGACGAGGTTCGCAGCGGTGAGCACGAGGATCTCCGTCAGCGCGGAGGCCCGCGGTTCGGTCGCATGCAGGGCCACCAGCGAGCCGGAGGTGATCCCCCACGCGATGCCGAACACGACGAGGCCCTGCAGGTGGTGCCGGACGACGCCGAGCCGGCCGGTGACGCCGAACGTGAACCACCGGTTCGCCCAGGTGTTGCCGACCGCCGTCAGCAGCAGGGCGAGGAAGTTCGCCGCCTGGGCGCCGACGAGCAGGCGGAGCACGAAGAACAGCAGCGCGTAGGCGACGGTGGAGGCGCCGCCGACGACGGCGAAGCGGATCACCTGGCTGCGGAAGCTCGGCCGGGCCGCCGGTGCGAGCGGGCGGCGCCCCAGCTCCTCCGCCACGGCCTCGACCGGCAGCCGGTGCCGCGAGAGGTCGCCGACGAGCCGCACGATGCCGCGCAGGTCGTCCTTCGCCGTGCGCACGATGTCCACCCGGCTGTCCGGGTCGTCCTGCCAGTCGACCGGGACCTCGTGGATGCGGAGGCCGGAGCGCTCCGCGAGCACCAGCAGCTCCGTGTCGAAGAACCAGGCGTCGTCCCGCACGAGCGGCAGGAGGCGGTCGGCCGAGGCCTTCGTGATGGCCTTGAACCCGCACTGCGCGTCGGAGAAGGACGTCGCGAGGACGGTCTTGACGATGCCGTTGTAGGACCGCGAGATGAACTCGCGCTTCGTCCCCCGAACGACTCGGCTCCCCCGGCTGAGCCGCGTCCCGATCGCGAGGTCCGAATGGCCGGACAGCAGGGGCGCGAGCAGCGGCGACAGTCCGGCCAGGTCGGTGGACAGGTCGACGTCGAGGTAGGCGAGCACGCGGGCGTGCGACGCCGACCAGGCGGTGCGCAGCGCGAGCCCGCGACCCTTCCGGTCGAGGTGGACCGCGACGACGTCGGGGAGGCTCGCCGCGAGGCCCTCCGCGAACGACCAGGTCGCGTCGGTACTGGCGTTGTCGACGATGGTGATGCGCCACGAGACAGGCAGGTGGTCGGTCAGGTAGGCGTGGAGGCGCCAGACGTGCTCCTGGAGGACGTGGGCCTCGTTGTGGACGGGCACGACGATGTCGACGTCGGGATCCGCTTCGCTCTCGGGCATGCGGAGCAGGCTCGACGCGCTCCCTCTCCGATTCCTATGACCGGCCGATGAGCGCTCGACGACACCGTTGGAGACCGTTGAGAACGGTCCACCGCGTGCTCGACGGGGCGGCGCGCAGCGGCTCAGACCGGCTGGGCCTCCTCCTCGGCGAGCTGCTCGGCCGCGAGCTTCGCGTAGAGCCCGCCGAGCCGGAGCAGCTCGAGGTGCGTGCCGCGCTCGACGATGCGGCCGGCGTCGAGCACGAGGATCTCGTCCGCGTCCACCACCGTCGACAGCCGGTGCGCGATCGCGATGGTCGTCCGGCCGGCGGACGCGGCGTCGAGGGCGTCCTGCACGACCCGCTCCGACATCGAGTCGAGCGCGCTCGTGGCCTCGTCGAGGACCACGACGGGCGGGTTCTTCAGCAGCACGCGGGCGATCGCGATGCGCTGCTTCTCGCCGCCGGACAGGCGGTAGCCGCGCTCCCCCACGACGGTGTCGTAGCCGTCGGGGAACCGCTCGATCGTGTCGTGGAGATTCGCGCCGGCCGCAGCCGCGCGGATCTCCTCGTCCGTCGCGTCCGGCTTGGCGTACCGGAGGTTCTCCCGGATCGTCGCGTGGAACAGGTAGGTCTCCTGGCTCACGATGCCGATCGTGGCGAGCAGCGACTCCTGCTGCAGGTCCTTCACGTCCACGCCCGCGAAGCGCACGGACCCGCTCGTCGCGTCGTAGAGCCGCGGCACCAGGTAGCCGATCGTCGTCTTCCCGGCGCCCGACGGGCCGACGAGCGCGACGGAGGCCCCCGGCTCGACGGTGAAGGAGACGTCGCGCAGGATGTCGACGGCCTCCTGTCCGGGCCCGCCGGGGTAGGCGAACCCGACGCCGTCGAACTCGACGCGGCCGAGCGCGGGACCCTGCGGCACCGGCACGGCGTCGGCCCGGTCCGTGATCGCGGGCTGCAGGTCGAGGTACTCGAAGATGCGGGCGAACAGCGCCGACGACGTCTGCAGGTCGAGCGCGACCCGCAGCAGGCCCATCAGCGGCCAGGTCAGCCGCGCCTGGACGGTGGTGAAGGCGACGATCGTGCCCGCCGTGATCGCGACGCCGTTGCTGAGGAGGACGCCGGAGACGAGGTAGACGACCGCCGGCACGATCAGCAGGAAGATCTGGACCATCGCGAAGAAGCCCTGACCGGACATCTCCTGCCGCACCTGCAGCTGCAGCTGCTTCCGGCTCTCCGCGGCGTACCGCTCCGTCTCGTGCCGCTGCTGCGTGAAGGCCTTCGCGAGCAGGATGCCGGAGACGGAGAGCGCCTCCTGCGTGATCGCGGACAGCTCCGACAGCGACTCCTGCGTCTGCGTCGCGATGCGGGCCCGGCGCTGGCCCACCCGCCGCTGCACGACGGCGAGGATCGGCAGCAGCACGATCGCGATCAGCGCGAGCTGCCAGCTGAGCAGGAACATCGCGACGAACGCCGCGATCACCGTGACGGTGTTGCCGACCACCGACGAGACCGTGTTCGACAGCACGTTCGCGACGCCGCCCACGTCGTTCGCGAGGCGGGACTGGATCACCCCGGTGCGGGTGCGCGTGAAGAACCCGAGCTCCATCTGCTGGAGGCGGGTGAAGAGGCGCTGCCGGAGGGAGGCGGTCACCCCGTTCCCGATCGTCGCGGTGAGGTAGGTCTGCCCGACGCCGAGCACCTGCGACACGACCCAGATGAGGACCATGCCGCCGACGATCTCGGCGAGCCGCGGGAGGTTCGGGCCGCCGCCGGGGAAGAGCCCCTGGTCGAAGGCCTCCTGCGTCAGCAGCGGCGGCGCGACGGTGAGCCCCGCCGTCACCAGGACGAGGACGATCGTGAGTGCGAGGCGGCCGCGGTAGGGGTGGAAGAGCTCCCGGATGCGCCGCCCGAAGTCGGGGATGCGCGGCGCCTTCGCGTTCTGCTCGCGCATCGCGGAGGCGTCCTGCCTGGACCCGCGGATCGCCTGCATGCTCACCGGGGAAGGCTACGGGCGTCCGCGGGCGGGACCGTGCGCGTTCTCGGAGCGCGATCAGCCGGGGGACGGGCGACTCGCAGGCCCCGCTCCTACGGTCCGGGCATGAGCGACACCACTCCTGCACCCGGATCCCGCCTCACCGTCGAGGACGCCGGATCGACCACCGACCCCGCGGACCTCGTCGACGGCGACGCCTCGACCGCGGGCACCACCGGCACCGCGCCGTCCACGGGCGCGGACGACCTGCCCTCGGCGCCGGGCGCGACGACGAGCGGGCTCTCCTCGCTCGTCGCGGACGACGACTCGATCGGGCACGTCTTCGACCAGACGAACGGCGTCGTGGAGGGCATCGACGGCGACTCCGACGGCACGGCGGAGAGCGACGAGCGCAGCGCCGCCGAGCGCGCCGACGAGGACCCTGCCTTCGAGGCGTTCGCCGATACGGAGACACCGCGCGCCGACGACACGGACGACCCCCGGGTCACCGGCAACTGAGCGAGGCGCTGACGCATGCCGCTGCGGGTATGCGTCAGCCGGCTGCCCACAGGATCGCGGCCGAGACGGTCGGCAGGGCTTCGGCGTCCCTCCGGTAGAGGGCGCCGTGGTCCGGCCGGCCCGCGCGATCGGCGTGCTCGGCGACGTCGTCGAGGAGCGGCCCGACGGCGACGAGGATCGCCGCCGGGGCGACGTCGCCGTACGCGTCGGCGAGGAGCCGGAGCCGGCGACCGCGTTCCTCAGGCGGGGTCGACCTGCCGTCGACGTTCTCGGGAGCGGTGAGCGGCACGAGCCGGTAGGCGAGGTGCGCCAGATCGCGCACGCGCGGCCCCGGCGACGCCTGATCGAGGTCGATGACGCCGATGATCCGGTCGCCGTCGACGACGAGGTTGTAGGGCGCGAAGTCGTTCACCGAGATCACCTGGGCCGGCTCGCGCGTGGGCTGCTGCCAGACCGCACCGGCCGTGTCGAAGTCCGCGCTCGCGTCGTGCAGACGCCGCAGGACCGCCGCGGCCCGCACCAGGAACGCGTCCGTCCACACGGCCTCCGGGAGCGGGTACGCGGGCACCGAGCCGGGCAGGAACGCGAGCACCTCCCGCCCCTCGTCGTCGAACCCGAACGGCTCCGGCACGAGGTCGACGCCGCGCGACCGGAGGTGCCGCAGGTAGGCGTGGACGGTCGGCGTCCACGGACCGCCGACGCGGTGCACGTGGTCGCCGATCCGGACCGGGGCGTTGCTGTTGCCGCCGAGCAGCGACTCGGGGCGGTCCTCGGTCATGCCGGGTCGCGGATCCAGGCCGTCGCGTCCGCGGGCAGCACGCGGTCGGCGCCGATCGGCGCCGTCGCGACGAGGATCTCGCCCGCGGGCAGCGTCGCGGGCACGCCGAAGGTCGTCACGCACCGCCAGCCGCCGTCGCGCTCGACCTCGATCACGCCGTCGCGGCCGTCGACGAACCGCACGCCCTCGCCGGCGGTCAGCTCGGCGCGGAGCGCGAGCGCTCGGCGGTAGAGGTGCAGGGTCGAGTCCGGGTCGGCCTCCTCGACCGCCACCGCGTAGTCCGCGAACCAGGCGGGCTGCGGCAGGTGCGAGCCCCCGGCGCCGAAACCGAACGAGGGGCCGTCCGCGGTCCACGGCAGCGGCACGCGCGCGCCGTCGCGGCCCTTCTGCGTGTGGCCGTCGCGCTCCCAGATCGGGTCCTCCAGCGCCTCGAACGGGATGTCCGCGACCTCGGGGAGTCCGAGCTCCTCGCCCTGGTAGAGGTAGGCGGACCCCGGCAGCGCGAGCAGCAGGAGGCTGCCGGCCCGGGCCCGAGCCAGCCCGAGCCGCCGGTCCTCCACCGGCTCGCGCCCGTGCGCCATCAGCCACGCGGGCAGGTCGGCGTCGGCGGGCAGGCCGAAGCGGGTCGCATGGCGCACGAGGTCGTGGTTCGACAGCACCCACGTCGACGAGGCGCCGGCGGCCCGCGCGCGTGCGAGCGATGTCTCGATGGTGCGGCGGAACCCGTCGGCCGACCACGGCTCGAGCACCAGGTCGAACTCGAAGGTCTGGCCGAGCTCGTCCGGCCGCGCGTAGAGCGGCAGGCGCGCCGGGGAGGCCCACGCCTCGGCGACCGCGCTGCGGGGCGGGTCGTACTCGTTCATCACGGAGCGCCAGCCGCGGAAGATCTCGTGCACCTCGTCGCGGTCGAACAGGATGTCGGTGCCGTCGTCCTTGAGGTCGTCGCGGTGGATCCGCGGGTAGCTCGGGAGGGGCTCGGACAGGTCCTTCGCGAGCGCGTGGGCGACGTCGACGCGGAAGCCGTCCACGCCGCGATCGGCCCAGAAGCGCAGGACGTCGTGGAACTCCTCCCGCACCTCGGGGTTGCTCCAGTCGAAGTCGGGCTGCTCGGGCGCGAAGAGGTGCAGGTACCACTGGCCGTCCGGCACCCGGGTCCAGGCCGGCCCGCCGAAGTGGCTCACCCAGTCCGACGGCGGCTGCGAGCCGTCCTCGCCGAGGCCGTCGCGGAAGATGTAGCGGGCCCGCTCGGGCGAGCCGGGCGCGGCGGCGAGCGCCGCGCGGAACCAGGCGTGCCCGGACCCGGAGTGGTTCGGCACGATGTCGACGACGATCCGGATGCCCTCCGCGTGGAGGGCATCGACGAGGTCGTCGAACTGCTCGAGCGTGCCGATGCGGGGGTCGACGTCCCGGTAGTCGTCCACGTCGTAGCCCCCATCAGCGAGGGCGGACGGGTAGAACGGGCTCAGCCAGACGGCGTCGATCCCGAGCTCCGCGAGGTAGGGCACGCGGTCGATCAGCCCGGTCAGGTCGCCGATCCCGTCGCCGTTCCCGTCCGCGAAGCTGCGCGGGTACACCTGGTACACGACGGCGTTCCGCCACCAGGTCGGGTCGGTCAGGTCGCGCTCAGTCCTCGGCACGGGAGCACGATAGGGCTGCAATCGCTTGCAGACGCGACGCATGATGTGCGGGTGCCGTCCGATCCGGGTCACGTCGCCGTCGACGCCGAGCTGCTCGCCGACGCCCGCCGGCGGTACACCGGCCGGGGCGACCTGGCGGACCAGCTCTGGTGGCTCGAGCATCCCGGCACCCGGGGGCCGAGCGGGGCGGAGGACCCGGCTCCGGCCCTCGAGGCCGCTCGTGCCGCGCTCTTCCGACCGGATCGCCCCGCCGACGCGGACCCGGACGAGATCCGGCGCCGACTCGACCTCCTCGACGCGGACCGCGCAGCGGCGCGCTCCGCGATCGCCGCCGCGCGGGCGGACGCCCCGCCCCAGGCGGCGACCGTCCCGCCGCCGCGGCGACCGCGGAGCGCCGTGCCGGTCGCCGTCGGCCTCGCCGCCTTGATCGTCGGCGCCGTCCTCGGCTTCGCGGTCGCCCGGTCCGCCGCAGCGCCGACCTCGTCCGCGCTCGCGGTGTTCGACTCGGTGCAGCGCGCGCAGGACGTCCCGCCCGCCACCGCCGACCTGCCGCCGGTCGCGGCCCGGTCGGGCTACCGGCTGCTCGGCAGCTCGCCGACGACCGGCGCCTACGCCTACGGGGTCCGGCGATCCGACGGCGACGTCTGCCTGGTCGTCGTCGTGCTCGCGACGTCGACCTACTCGACCTGCACGTCGGCGGCGGCGTTCGCGCTCGGCGGCCTCACGCTCGGCTTCCAGGCCGACGTCGATCCGACCGACGACTCCGGCGTCGTGCAGCCGGTCGGCATCCACCCCAGCTGGGCGCCGGACGGCGGCTTCTCGTTCTGAGGTCGGCCGTCGCTCCGTGAGGTGGTCGCCCTCCCACCGCCGCAGATCACGATCCGGCAGCGTTTGTGGAGTTCGAATGCAAACGCTTGCAGGATCACAGGCGCATCGTTACTGTCCCCCATCGGGGAGCGACGCCGCTCCCCCGCGCGAGCACCAACGCGCGGCAGCTCAAAGAGGAGTTCTATGAAGAAGGCGCTCCGCGTCGCAGCCGTCGGCGCGACGCTCGCACTGTCCGGGCTCAGCCTGGTCGCCTGTTCCAGCGGCAGCGGCGGGGGCAACCCGGCCGCGCAGAGCGGCAACGACACCGGCCCCATCACGTACGTGCAGGGCAAGGACACGTCCGGCAACATCCCCAAGCTCGCGGCGATGTGGAACGCGGACCACCCCAAGGAGAAGGTGACGGTCAAGCAGCAGTCGGACAACGCCGACCAGCAGCTCCAGGACCTGACCCAGCACCTGCAGCAGAAGCTCTCCGACTACGACGTGATGTCCACCGACGTCGTCTGGACCGCGCAGCTCGCGGCCAAGGGCTGGCTGCAGCCGCTGACCGGCAACTACAAGCTCGACCTCTCCGGCTACCTGCCCTCGGTCGTGAAGTCCGGCCAGTACGTCGGCACCCAGTACGCGGCCCCGTCGGTGACCGACTCGCAGCTGCTCTACTACCGCAAGGACCTGCTCGGCTCGAACCCGGTGCCGACCACCTTCGCCGAGATGATGAAGCTCTGCCCGATCGCCAAGAAGGCCGGCATCGACTGCTACGCGGGCCAGTTCGCGAAGTACGAGGGCCTCACGGTCAACTTCAACGAGGTCGTCACCTCGAACGGCGGCACCGTCGTCGACGACAAGGGCAAGCCGACCCTCGACACCCCGCAGGCCGAGGCCGGCCTGCAGGAGCTCGTGGACGCGTTCAAGGACGGCAACATCCCGAAGGCCGCCGTCTCCTACCAGGAGCAGCAGGGCCTGAACTCGTTCGAGCAGGGCAAGCTCATGTTCCTGAACAACTGGCCGTACATGGTCGCGGACATCGCGAACAGCGCGCAGGCGAAGGACATCCGCAGCAAGTACGGGATCGCCGGCTACCCCGGCAAGTCCGCGGTCGGTGGCCACAACCTGGCCATCAACGCGTACTCGAAGCACAAGAAGACGGCGCTCGACTTCATCAAGTTCATGGAGTCCGCGGACGTCCAGAAGAACCGCGTGGAGAAGGAGTCGGTCGCCCCGACGCTGTCCTCCCTCTACTCGGACACGAGCTTCACGGACCAGTACCCGTACCTCGTGCCGCTGAAGAAGTCGCTCGACAGCGCGGTTGCCCGCCCCATCACGCCGTACTACAACGGCGTCACGCAGGCGATCCAGAACAACATCTTCCAGGCCCTCCAGACCGCTTCCACGGGCGGCTCGGTCGATGTCAAGTCGGTGCTCAGCGCGACCTCGAAGGCCATCGAGGCCGCGAGCTCGGGCAGCTGATCGCCGGATAGAACCGGTCCGTTCCGGGTGGTGCCGCCGTCAGCGGCGGCACCACCCGGGACGATCGTTCACTCCCGATGAAGAGAGGAACCGAATGACCGCCCTCGCCGCGCCCCCGAAGTCCCCGCCGCCGAAGCTCGCGGGCCGGGAGAGCGCAGAAGCGAACCGACGCCGGGTCACCCGCGTCGCCTACGCCCTCCTCGCGCCGACGATCATCGTGATGCTGATCATCGTCGCCTACCCGATCGTCCAGTCGGTCATCCAGTCGTTCAACAGCGACGCGAGCGGCATCGACCCGAAGACCGGCCTGTTCCGGGCCGGCGGGTTCGTGGGCCTGCAGAACTACACGAACTGGCTCTTCCAGCAGTGCCAGATCGGCGGGGTCACACAGGCGTGTCCCCCCGGCAGCCCGCAGGCCGGCTTCTACAACTCGGTCTTCGTCACCTTCTTCTTCGCGATCGTGACGGTCGCGCTCGAGACGGTGTTCGGCATCTGGATGGCCTTCATCATGAACCGGAACTTCCGGGGCCGCGGGATCCTCCGCGCCGCGGTGCTGGTGCCGTGGGCGATCCCCACGGCGGTCACCGCGAAGCTCTGGTACTTCATCTTCGACCCGAGCGGCGTGCTGAACACGGTCCTGAACATCAACGTGCTGTGGCTCAGCGACCTGTGGGCGTCCCGGTTCGCGATCATCATCGCGGACACGTGGAAGACGACGCCGTTCATGGCGCTGCTGATCCTCGCGGGCCTGCAGCTGATCCCGGAGGAGACCTACGAGGCCGCCCGGATGGACGGCTCGAGCGCGGTCCAGACGTTCTTCCGCATCACGCTCCCCCTGCTGAAGCCGGCGCTCGTCGTCGCGATCCTCTTCCGGACCCTCGACGCGCTGCGCATGTACGACCTCCCCGCCATCCTGACCGGCGGCGGCGGCGGCGGTGGTCAGGGGACGCAGACGCTCTCGATCCTCGTCGTCAAGCAGATCCAGCAGAGCAACGACTCCGCCTCGGCCCTGTCGACGATCACGTTCCTGCTGATCTTCGCCGTCGCCTTCCTCTTCATCCGACTCCTCGGTGCCAACCTGACCGGCAACGAGCGCAAGGCGCGTCGCGTCGCCAAGGAGGCCTGACCATGACGACCGTCGCAGGACCCGCGGTCGAGACCGCGGAACGTCCCGTCACGAACGAGTACTCGATCGGCCGTGCGCGCGCCCGCCGGCGCAAGCAGGGGGCCGCGGCCCTCCGCACGGGGATCCAGGCCGCGATCATCGTGGTCTGGTGTCTGCTGCCGTTCTACTGGATGGTCGTCATCGGCTTCCGGGACTCGAGCTACACGTTCGACCCGAACCCCCTGCCCATCCACCTGACGTTCGCGAACTACATCAGCGCGTTCGACACCGCGAACGGCAACTACCTGGGCCTGGCGCTGCTGAACAGCTTCGGCATCTGCACGGTGGTCACGATCGTCGCGCTCGTCGTGGGGATCAGCGCCTCCTACTGCCTCGCGCGGCTCAACTTCCCGGGCAAGGGACTGATCATGGGCTTCATCCTGGGGGCCTCGATGTTCCCCGGCGTCGCCCTGCTCACGCCGCTGTTCGCGATGTTCTCGCAGCTCGGGTGGTCCGGCCAGTACCAGGTGCTGATCATCCCCTACATCGCGGGCGCGCTGCCGCTGACGGTGTACACGCTGAACTCGTTCTTCCGCGAGATGCCTTGGGACCTCGAGGAGGCGGCGCGGATCGACGGGTGCACGCCGGCGCAGGCGTTCCGCATCGTGATCCTGCCGCTGGCAGCCCCGGCCGTCTTCACCACGGCGATCCTCGCGTTCATCGCGAGCTGGAACGAGTACCTGCTGGTGAGCGTGCTCGGGAACACCCAGATCCAGACGGTCACCTACGCGATCGCGCAGTTCACCGGCTCGATCCCGCACGTGCAGCCGTACACGACGATCATGGCGGCCGGCACGATCGTGACGATCCCGCTGATCATCCTGGTCCTGGTGTTCCAGCGTCGGATCGTCGCCGGTCTGACCGCGGGCGGGGTCAAGGGCTGATGGACGCGAGGAGGCGGCGGCAGGGCGTCGACACCTACGACCTCGGTCTCGGGTTCTTCGGCTTCTTCGCCGTCGCCTTCTTCGCCGTCAGCCTGTTCCTCCAGGTGACGGGCCGCGACCCGATCTGGGCGTCGCTCGCCGCCATCGTCTCCTTCGCGATCCTCGGCGCCGTCTGGCTCTTCCGGCGGCGCTACATCGCCCGCTCCACCCGGTCCGAGGACGAGGCCTGACGCCTCCTCCATGACCACCTCTCGACGATCGAGGTGACGGTGTCCTCCATCCACGACGTCGCGACGTACTGCGGCGTCTCCACTGCGACCGTGTCGCGGGCGCTGCGCGGGCTGCCGAACGTCTCCCGGCAGACGCGCGAGCTCGTCCAGGCCGCCGCCGCCGAGCTGGGCTACGTGCCCTCGCCGTCCGCCTCCGGGCTGTCCGGCGGCAGACACCGGGCCGTTGCGATCGTCATCCCGTCGACCGCGCGCTGGTTCTACTCGAAGGTGATCGAGGGCGTCGACAGCGTGCTCCGCCGCGAGGGGTACGACACCTTCCTCGTGATCCTCGCGGCCACGCTGAACGATCGCGAACGCCTCTTCCACAACGCGCTGCTGCGCAAGCGCGCCGACGCCCTCATCGCGCTCGGCATCGACTTCACGGACGAGGAGCGGCGCGAGCTCCGGTCAGTGCAGATGCCGGCGATGATCGTCGGCGGCGCCGTCCGCGGGGTCCGCAGCGTCGGCCTCGACGACGGCGCGGTGGGCCGGGCGGCGACGGAGCACCTCCTGGGTCTCGGCCACACGCGCATCGGGCACATCGGCGGCCACACCGAGTACGGGATGCAGCACAGCGTCGGCGAGGACCGCGAGTCCGCCTGGCGGAACGCCCTGGCGGCGCACGGCCTGCAGCCGCCGCCCCACCACCACGCGGACGGCGCCTTCGTGGTGCCGCAGGCGAAGGTCGCGGCGAGGTCGATGCTCCGCTCCCCCGACCGGCCGACGGCGATCTTCGCCGGCTCGGACGAGATGGCGTTCGGGGCGCTGCTCGCGGCGACCGAGCTCGGGCTGCGCGTGCCGGAGGACCTCTCCGTGATCGGCATCGACGACCACGACTGGAGCGACGCCTTCGGCCTCACGACGCTCCGCCAGCAGCCGTTCGAGCAGGGGCGGCTCGCGGCCAGGACGGTGCTCGACGAGCTGAACGGCATCCCGGTGCCGGTGCGGACGACGCGGGCGCCGTTCGAGCTCGTCGTGCGGGCGAGCACCGGCCCGCTCGGGTCCGCGCCCGCGCAGGCGCCCGCGCAGGACGCGCCGCGCTCGACCCCGACCGCGGTCTGAGCGCCTCACTCTTCGTTTCGGAGGACTGCACGTCCTACGAAACGAAGAGGGAAGAGTGAGGCGCGACGGACGAAGGGCCCGTCCCCCTCGTGGGAGACGGGCCCTTCGCGGGTTCCGGAAGGAACTACTTGAGGGTCACCGTGGCGCCGGCGGCCTCGAGCTGGGCCTTGGCCTTGTCGGCGGCCTCCTTGTTCGCGCCCTCGAGCACGGGCTTCGGGGCGCCGTCGACCAGCGCCTTCGCCTCGCCGAGGCCGAGGGAGGTCAGCGCGCGGACCTCCTTGATGACCTGGATCTTCTTGTCGCCGGCGGCCTCGAGGATGACGTCGAAGGAGTCCTTCTCCTCGACCTCCTCGGCGGGGGCGGCGGCGCCGCCACCGGCAGCCGCGACCGCGACGGGCGCGGCGGCGGTGACCTCGAAGACCTCTTCGAACTTCTTGACGAACTCGGAGAGCTCGATGAGGGAGAGCTCCTTGAAGCCCTCGATGAGCTCGTCGGTCGTGAGCTTGGCCATGGTGGCCTCCTTCTGCTTGGGGTTGTTGGGGTTGTTCGCCTCGGCGTTACGCCGCGGCAGCCTGCTTGTCGCGCAGCGCGTCGACCGTGCGGACGGTCTTCGACAGCGGCGCGTTGACCACGTACGCGGCCCTCGTGAGCGTCGCCTTCATGGCACCTGCGGCCTTGGCCAGCAGGACCTCGCGGCTCTCGAGATCGGCGAGGCGGTTCACCTCGGCGGCGGAGAGCGGCGCTCCGTCGAAGTAGCCGCTCTTCACGACGAGGAGGGGGTTCGCCTTGCTGAAGTCACGCAGCGCCTTCGCGACGGCGACGGTGTCGCCGTGCACGAACGCGATCGCGGACGGACCGGCCAGCTCCTCGTCGAACGACGAGATGCCGGCGTTGTTCGCCGCGATCTTGGTCAGCGTGTTCTTCACCACGGAGAACGTGGCGTGCTCACGGATCGATGTGCGCAGCGCCTTGAGCTGCGCGACCGTGAGACCGCGGTACTCGGTCAGCAGGGCGGCGTTCGAGCTGCGGAAACCCTCCGTCAGCTCGGCGACCGTCGCGTCCTTCGTCGCCATGTCGTCTCCTTCCGTCTTCCTCAGACCGAAGGACCCGTGCGGGGCGCAAAGAAAAGGCCCCGGGCGCAGAAGCCACGGGGCGGCGCCGCACGAGGCGGGGCAGTTCCTGTGATCCTGCGCTGGTCGCCGGGCTGGGCCCGGGCCTTCGGTTCCTGCGGACAGGAACGACCGGCGGTCTTCGGTTCGCCGGGAAGCATACCCGATCCGCGACCGGCCGCTGGCACTGCGGGCCGCGCTAGATTCGCCGTCCCGCGACGAGGAGGTGCGCATGGTCGCCCCGACCGCTGCCGCTCGCCGCCGGTTCGGCCCCGCGACGACGGTCCTCGTCGGCTACGCCGCGGTCGTCGGGTCGGGCTTCGCGCTGCTCACGCTGCCGATCGCGAAGGCCGGACCGGGCGGCGCCCGGCCGCTCGACGCGCTGTTCACGTCGATCTCCGCGGTGAGCGTCACCGGCCTGTCGACGGTCGAGACCGCCGACCACTGGACGTTCTTCGGCCACGCGGTGATCCTCCTGCTCGTTCAGACCGGCGGGCTCGGCATCATGACGCTCGCGTCCCTGATCGGCCTGGCGGTCGCACGGAAGCTGTCGCTCGGGTCGAAGCTGACGACCTCGGCGGAGACGCAGGGCGTGGGCCTCGCGGACATCCGCCGCTTCATCACGGGCGCGATCGTCGTGTCCCTCACGGTGGAGGCGATCGGCGCGGTCGTGCTCGGCGTCTGGTTCGCCGCCGTCACCGGGTTCCCGCCGCTCGAGGCGGCCTGGTACGGCCTGTTCCACGCCGTCTCGGCGTTCAACAACGCCGGCTTCACGATCCTCCCCCGCGGCCTGGTGCCGTTCGTCGGTGATCCGGTGGTCAGCCTCGCGCTGTCGGCGCTCGTGCTCATCGGCAGCCTCGGCTTCCCCGTCCTCGACGAGCTGCGCCGGTTCCCGCGCACGCCGCTGCGCTGGAGCATGAACACGCGCCTCGTGCTCTGGGGCACCGCCGTCCTGACCGTGGTCGGCACGCTGTTCATCACCGCGGTGGAGTGGGGCCGCGCGGGCACCTTCGGCCCCCTCGACTGGCCGACGAAGGTGCCCGCCGGCTTCTTCCAGGCGGCGCAGACGCGCAGCGGCGGGTTCTCCACGGTGGACGTGGGGCAGCTGGACGGCGCCACGCTCATCGTGATGGACGTCCTCATGTTCATCGGCGGTGGACCGGCGGGCACGGCGGGCGGGATCAAGCTCACGACGTTCGGCGTCCTCTTCTTCATCCTCGTCGCGGAGATGCGCGGGCGCGCGGCCGTCAACGTCTTCGGCAAACGGCTGTTGCGCGCCGTGCACCGGCAGGCGATCACCGTGTCCCTCGTCGCCGTCGGCGTCATCGTCGCCTCGACCGTCGCGCTCGCCCTGCTCTCCGACGAGCCGGTCGACCGCCTCGCGTTCGAGGCCGTGTCGGCGTTCGCCACCGCCGGCCTGTCGACCGGGATCACGAGCGACCTCTCCCCCGCCGCGCAGGCGCTCCTCCTGCTGCTCATGTTCGCGGGCCGGCTCCGCCCGATCCTGCTCGCCTCCGCGCTCGCGGTGCGGACGCGGCCGCTCACGTACGAGTTCCCGAAGGAGAGGCCGATCATTGGCTGACGACGACCGGACATCGAGCAGCGGGGGTGCGCCGTGGTGAGACTGCGCGGACTGGGCACGGGCGAGCGCCTCGCCGCGGAGGCGGACTCCGTCGCCGTGATCGGCCTCGGCCGCTTCGGGAGCGCGCTCGCGCTGGAGCTGATGGCGTCCGACACGGACGTGCTCGGCATCGACACGAGCGAGGAGCTCGTGCAGGGGATGAACGGGCGCCTCACCCACGTGGTGCGCGCGGACAGCACGCAGGAGGAGACGCTCCGCGAGCTGTCGATCCCCGACTTCGAGCGGGTCGTCGTCGCGATCGGCTCGGATCTCGAAGCGAGCATCCTCACCGCATCGCTGCTGCTCGAGTTCGGGGTGCCGCAGGTCTGGGCGAAGGCCGTCAGCGACCAGCACGGCGCGATCCTCCGACGGCTCGGCGTGCACAACGTCGTCTATCCGGAGAAGGACATGGGCCGGCGGATCGCGCACCGCGTCCGCGGCAACCTGCAGGACTTCGTGGAGCTCGGCGACGACTTCGCCGCGGTGCGCACCCGCCCGCCCGCGGACCTCGTCGGCCGCACGGTCGCGGAGGCGCGGACGCGGGACAGCCGCGGTGTCACCATCACCGCGATCAAGCGGCCGGACGGCGGGTGGCACCACTGCACGACGGACTCGGTGATCGGCCCGGACGACCTGCTGCTCGTGACCGGCCCGACCAGGAAGGCCGAGCGGTTCGCGTCCGGCCGCTGAGCGACCGGGGCCGCTGGTGGCGGTTCGCGGTCCTCGTCGTCGTCACGGCGCTCGTCCTCGTGCCGATCGCCTCGCCGGTCGCGACGGTCGTGCAGCAGAGCGCATTCCAGGGCGGCGTCCTCCCGATGCTCGCCGGGCTGGCGGCGGACCCGCAGACGCGGACCTGGTTCGTGAACAGCCTCGCGGTGTCCGCGGCGACGGTGCTGCTCGCGGTGGGCATCGGCGCGCCCGCGGGCTACGTGATCGCCCGCGGCCGGAGCCGAGCAGTGGACGGCTTCGCGCTGATCGTCTTCGCGATGCAGGCGCTGCCCGCCGTCATCCTCCTGGTCCCGCTCTTCGTGCTCCTCGCCGTCGCGCACCTCGTCGACAGCCTGCCCGCGCTCACGCTCGTCTACGCGGGCTCGACCGTCGCGATCGCGACCTGGACGATGTCCTCCGCGATCGAGTCCGTCCCCGTCTCGCTGGAGGAGGCGGCCTGGCTCGACGGCTGCTCGGTGCTCACCGGCTTCGTCCGCGTGGTGCTGCCGAACGCGCTCGGCGGGGTGCTCGGCACGGCGGTGCTCGCGTTCCTGTTCGCGTGGAACGAGTACCTCGTCGCCGTGGTCCTGCTGACGTCGACCTCCAACTGGACGGTCGGGCTCGGCGTGATCAGCGGACGGTCGGCCGCGCTCGGCGTCGTGGCGATGCTGCCGCCGCTGCTGGTCTTCGCGGTGCTGCACCGCTTCTTCCGGTTCGGCGGCGTCGCCGGCGCCGTCGTCCGCTGAGCTCAGCCGGGCGAGCGGACCTCCGCGCAGACGCTGACCTGCGGGACCCCGTCGACCTCGAAGTCCTCCACGAGCCGGAGGCCGCCGTCGCCCGGCTCGATCCGGGAGGTCGCGGCGCCGCTCACGACGGCCTCGCCCGCGACGAGCGCGTGGACGAACGAGACCGTCAGGCGGGCACCGTCGCGGGTGCCGACGAAGCGGCCCTCCGCGACGGTGTCGCCGACGTACTCGCCCCACACGACCCCGCGGGCCTCGTGATACCGGAAGCGGGTCGGCGCCTCCGGGTCCACGCGGCTCGCGGTCGACGAGACCAGGTCGAAGACCCGGCCGTCCAGGTCGAACGGGTCGTCGCTCACTCGGGGATGTAGTTGAACTTGTCCGGGTCCGGGCCGGTGCGCTCGTCCTTGTTCAGGGCCGAGATGTCGCTCACGTCCGCGTCGGAGAGCTCGAAGTCGAAGAGCGCGAAGTTCTCCTCGACGCGGGAGCGGGTGACCGACTTCGGGAAGACGATGTCGCCGCGCTGGATGTGCCAGCGGAGGACGACCTGCGCGGGCGTGCGCTCGACGCGGCGCGCGATGCGCTCGATCACCGGGTCGCCGAGCACCCCGCCCTGCGCGATCGGGGACCAGGCCTCGGTCGCGATCTCGTGCTCGCGGTCGAACGCGCGCAGCGGGTCCTGGGTCAGGTACGGGTGCACCTCGATCTGGTTGACGGCCGGCCGCACCGTCGTCTCCGCGAAGAGGCGGTTGAGGTGGTGCTGCTGGAAGTTCGAGACGCCGATGGCGCGCACCTTGCCGCCCTCGTACATCTTCTCCATGGCCTTCCAGGTCTCGACGTAGTCGAGCACGCCCGGCAGCGGCCAGTGGACGAGGAACAGGTCGAGGTAGTCGATGTCGAGGGTCTCGAGCGTCCGGTCGAATGCCGCGAGCGCTGCCTCCGGCTCGTGGAAGCCGTTGTTCAGCTTGCTCGTGACGAAGATCTGGTCGCGCGGGATGCCGGAGGCGCGCACGGCCTTGCCGACGCCCTCCTCGTTGCCGTACATCTCGGCGGTGTCGATGTGTCGGTAGCCGACCTCGAGGGCGGTGGCCGTCGCGGCCTCCGTCTGCTCCGGCGGGATCTGGAAGACGCCGAAGCCGAGCTGGGGGATCTCGACGCCGTTGTTGAGCGTGATGCTGGGGACCTGGTTCTCAGTGGCCATGGTCCGACCGTACGGCGAGCCGCCTGAGCACTGATCGGACGCTTCCTGAACGCCGGATCGCAGGATTCGAGGGTCCTCAGCGAGGAGCCGCCCGGGAGAGGTCGACCGTGACCGCCTCGTGGTCGGACAGCTCGTCCCCGGACACCTGCACCCGGTCGATGCGGAACTCGGTCGGGACGAGGAAGTAGTCGTCGTTCTCGTGCGTCGACGGGTGCGACTGGTACGTCGCGACCTGGGAGGTCAGGACGGCGTCGTGCCAGAGCGACGCGTGCTGCTCGAGGTGGTTCACGTTGAAGTCCCCGCCGAGGATGCGGCGCTCGTTCCGCGCCTGCAGCGCCGTGAGCACCTCGCCGAGGTGGCGCAGCGCGAAGTCGTCGCGGACGGAGAGGTGCACGTTCGCGAGCGGCCACACGCCGTCGTCGGCGGTCACGTCGGCGAACTGGACGATGCGCTGGTGCGGGTCGCCCTGCTCGTGCTGCAGCGCGAGCGTCTGCGTCGACGCGAGCGGGAGGCGCGAGAGCAGGCCGAGCCCCTCCCGGTACACGGGGTGGGTGCGGCCGCGCTGCAGGCGGGTGATCGCCTCGTGCCGGAACGGCATCCCGAGGTCGCGGTTCAGCAGCTCGACCGGGGAGTACGGCGACACCTCGGGGAGGTAGACGACCTCCTGGAACAGCACCACGTCCGGGTCCACGGCGCGGAGGAACGCGACGATCTGCGGCGAGCGCGAGCCCCAGTCGAAGAAGCCGCGGAGGTTCAAGGAGGTGATGCGCACGCGTGCATCCTCCCGCGCGGCCCCGGAACGGGTCCTGGTCGCGCCGGCCGCCGTCAGTGCTCGGGCGGGCGCGCCTGGTCGTCCCAGCCCTCCTGCGGACGGTCGGCCCGCTCGCGGAACACGTACTGGGAGGGCAGCTTGCGCTCCGAGCTCGTCCAGTCGATCGCGGGGCGACGCCGCTCCTCCGGGACGTAGCCCAGGCGGTACACGGCCATCAGCTCGAGCTCGTCGGGCACGTGCAGCAGCTCGACGATGCGCTCCCACTGTCCCGGGACCTCCATCGGGAAGGAGACGAACTGGATGCCCATCCCGAGCTCGACGGTCGTCAGCCAGAGGTTCTCCATCGCCGCACCCATGCTGAACAGCGAGTAGAAGGAGGACAGCTCGCCCGGCCGGTACTCCGAGCGGTCGAGCATGACGCCGAGCAGCAGGGGCGAGGACGCGACGAGCCTCCGGTTCTCGCTGCCGAGGGTCTGCGGGATGTGCAGCGAGTTCATGAGCTTCTGCCCGCGCGGGGTGAACGCCTGCGAGGTGAACGGGCGGACCGGTGCCGGCAGCTTGTCGAAGAGCATGCCGCTGCGGGTACGCGCCATCTCGGCCTTCGAGAACCGGAAGTACGGCTTGTACCGCTCGAAGAACGTGCCGTTGCTCATCGCCTCGGTCATGCTGGCGCCGGAGATCTCCGCGATCGTCTCGATCGTCTCCCGCGACTCGATGATCACGAAGCGCCACGGCTGGCTGTTCAGCTGGCTGGGCGCCCGGCCCGCGACCTCCATGAGGATCCGCTGGTGCTCCGCGGAGACCGGGTCGGGCAGGAAGCCGCCGTTCGTCGTGCGGCGTCGGCGGATCGCGTCGAGCAGCTCCATCAATCCCTCCTCCTCGCCACCAGCGCGGCGGCGTACCAGGGCGCGGCGGCGAGCCCCGTGATCGCGTGGGCGCGGTGACCGACGTGCGGCAGCAGCGCGAGCGGCAGCAGCGCCGGGCTGAGCAGCCAGCCGCGCGGCGACGCGTGCGCGAACGAACCGACGATCGCGACCACGGTCGCCGTCGAGGTCACGACGTACAGCGCGTGGTGCGGCCACCGGTTGCGGCTCGTGTCCACGAGGCGCGTCTGCACCGCGGTCCCGAGCGCCACGTTCGCCAGGTACGCGGCACCCGCGACGGCGACGAGGGCGCGCGACGAGGGCATGGCCCGATCCTCCCGCGCCTCGCTGGGTGCGCGGCACCCTCCCGGATCCGCGAGGGTCGTAACAGGACCGCAACGCGGATGGGGTGGGATGGCGCGATGGATCTGCCGACGCTGACCGAGGTGCGCCTCCCCGCGTCGCGCGCGGACCTCGCGGCCCTGTCGTCGTCGGTGATCCCGCTCGGCGGCGGGACGTGGCTGTTCTCGGAGCCGCAGGACCACCTCACGGGCCTCGTCGACCTGACGACGCTCGGCTGGACGCCGTGGGAGGTCCGCCCGGACGGGGGCCTGTCCGTCGCCGCGACCTGCACGATGGCGCAGCTCGTCGCCATCCCGGCGCGCGACGACTGGTGCGCGCTGCCGCTCTTCCGGCAGTGCGCGGAGTCCCTCCTGCAGTCCTTCAAGATCTGGAACACCGCGACCGTCGGCGGCAACATCGCGACGGCGCTCGCGGCCGGCGCGCTGATCGGGCTCGGGGGCGCGCTCGACGCGGAGCTCGTGATCTGGACCCCGGACGGCGGCGAGCGCCGCCAGCGCGTCGCGGACTTCGTCCTCGCGCAGCGGGTGACGACGGCCCGGCCCGGCGAGGTGATCCGGTCGATCGAGTTCGCACCGGAGGCCCTCGCGGCGACGACCGCGTTCCGCCGCATCGCGCTCTCGCCCCTCGGCCGGGCCGGCACGGTGCTGGCGGCCCGCCGCGACCGGGACGGATCGTTCGTGCTCTGCGTGACCGGCGGCACCACCCGCCCGGAGGTGATCCGCTTCCCGGACCTCCCCGCCCCGGCCGAGCTCGCGGCGGCGATCGGTGCGATCGGGACCTGGTTCACCGACCCGCACGGCGCCGCGGACTGGCGCGAGGGCGTGTCCGCGCTGCTCGCGGAGGAGATCCGGCAGGAGCTGGCGCAGCAGGAGGGATCGACGCCGTGCGGTTCGAGGTGAACGGCGAGCCGGTCGAGGCCGCGCCCTTCCCGGGGCAGTGCCTCCGGACGCTCCTCCGCGAGACCGGCCGGACCGAGGTGAAGAAGGGCTGCGACGCGGGCGACTGCGGTGCATGCGGCGTCCTCGTCGACGGCGAGCCCGTCCACTCGTGCATCGTGCCGGCGCACCGCGTGGCGGGCCGCAGCGTCACCACGGTCGCGGGGCTCGGCACGCCCGAGCACCTCTCCCCCGTGCAGCAGCGCTTCGTGGAGGCGGCCGGGTTCCAGTGCGGGTTCTGCACCGCCGGCATGGTGGTGACCGCGTCGACGACGACGGTCCAGGAGGCCGACGAGGCGGACCTGCCGCGGCTGTTCAAGGGCAACCTCTGCCGGTGCACGGGGTACCGCAGCATCCGCGACGCGCTCGCCGGGCGGGGAGCCACGGAGGAGCGCGGCGTCGCCGGCGGCATCGGCCGGGCGGTCCGCGCGCCCGCCGCCGAGCGGGTCGTCACGGGCCGGGAGGCCTACACGCTCGACACCGCGACCACGGCCCTGACGCACCTCGCGGTGCTGAAGAGCCCGCATGCCGCTGCGCGCATCCGTCGGATCGACGCCGGGGCGGCGCTCGCGATGCCCGGCGTGCTCGCCGTGCTGACGCACGAGGACGTGCCGCAGGTGCTCTTCTCGACCGGCCGCCACCAGAACCGGCTCGAGGACCCGGACGACACCCTGATCCTCGACCCCGTCCTGCGCTTCGCCGGCCAGCGCGTCGCCGCCGTCGTCGCGGAGACGATCGGGCTCGCCGAGGCCGCCTGCCGCGCGATCGCCGTCGACTTCGAGGTCCTCCCCGCGGTCTTCGACCCCGAGGCGGCCCGCCGCCCGGGCGCTCCGCTCGTGCACGGCGACAAGGACGCGGCCGCGTCGCGCATCAGCGAGCCGACCCGGAACGTCGTCGCGCAGAAGCACGGGGAGCTCGGCTCGGTCGACGCGGCGCTCGAAGAGGCCGACGTCGTCGTCTCGGGCAGCTGGCGGACCGCCCGCGTCGCGCACGCGTCCCTCGAGACGCATGCGACGCGCGGCTGGCTCGACGCGGACGGGCGCCTCGTCCTCCGCACCAGCTCGCAGGTGCCGTACCTCGTGCACGCGGAGCTCTGCCGCATCCTCGGGCTCGAGCCGGACCGCCTCCGGGTGTTCACGGCCCGCGTCGGCGGCGGCTTCGGCGGCAAGCAGGAGCTGCTGACGGAAGACCTCGTCGCCCTCGCCGTGCTGCGGACCGGCCGCCCCGTGCAGTACGAGTTCACGCGCGAGGACGAGTTCACGAACGCACCCCTCCGGCACCCGAAGCGGGTCGAGGTGACGCTCGGCGCGACGGCGGACGGCGTGCTGACGGCGATGGACGTCGACGTGCTCGCGGACACCGGCTCCTACGGCAACCACGGCCCGGGCGTCCTGTTCCACGGCAGCCACGAATCGCTCGCGCTCTACCGGACGCCGAACCGCCGCGTGGACGCCGAGTCGGTCTACACGAACAATCCGCCCTCCGGCGCGTTCCGCGGCTACGGCCTCGGGCAGGTGATGTTCGCGCTCGAGTCCGCGATGGACGAGGTCGCGCGCCGGGTCGGGATCAGCCCGTTCGAGCTCCGGCGACGGAACGCGATCCGCCCCGGGGACCCGATCCTCGTCACCGACGCGGACGAGGAGACGGACCTGCAGTACGGCGGGTACGGCCTGCCGGAGGCCCTCGACCTCGCGGAGGCGGCGCTCGCGGAGCCCGGCGAGCCCGTCCCGACCGGTCCGGACTGGCGGGTCGGCGAGGGCATGGCGGTCGGGATGATCGCGACCATGCCCCCGCGCGGTCACTTCAGCGAGGTGCGCCTGACGCTCGACGCCGACGGCGGCGCCTCCCTCGACGTCGGCACCGCCGAGTTCGGCAACGGCACGACGACGGTGCACGCGCAGATCGTCGCGGAGCTGCTCGCGATCGCGCCCGACCGGGTGCGCATCCGCTCCTCCGACACCGACGGCGCGCGCTACGACACCGGCGCGTTCGGCTCGGCCGGCACCGTCGTCGCTGGCAAGGCGGTGCACCTCGCGGCGCTGACGATGCGCGACCGGGTGCTCGCCGCGGCCGGTCCGGGCGCCGCGCTCGAGGCAGGGGGCGTCCGCACCGTCACCGGCCTCCGTCCGCTCGGCGGGTTCGCCCCGCTCGAGACGACGGGGTCCGCGGACGGCACGCCCCGCGGCCTCGCCTTCAACGTCCACGCCTTCCGCGTCGCGGTGCACACCGGCACCGGCGAGGTGCGCATCCTCAAGTCGGTGCAGGGCGTCGACGCCGGCACCGTCCTGAACCCCGAGCAGCTCCGCGGCCAGGTCGAAGGGGGCACCGCGCAGGCGATCGGCTCGGCGCTGTACGAGGAGGTGCAGGTCGTCGACGGGCACGTCGTCACCCGCACCTTCCGGAACTACCACATCCCCCAGATGGCGGACGTGCCGACGACGGAGGTGCTGTTCGCCGGCACCTACGACGACCTCGGGCCGTTCGGCGCGAAGTCGATGAGCGAGGCGCCGTACAACCCGGTCGCCCCCGCGCTCGCGAACGCGATCCGCGACGCGATCGGCGTGCGCCCCTTCGAGCTGCCGATGTCGCGGGACCGGATCTGGCGTCTCCTGCACCCCTGACGCGCGCGGATGCCGGTCGTTGCCGGAGGTCCACCGCCCTCGGGCAGGATGGTCGGCGATGACCGTCGCGCAGCCCCGTCGATTCGCCGCGCTGCGGAACCCGCAGTGCGCGACCTACCTCGTCGGCGCGGCGCTGATGATGATGGCCGACAACATCGAGCACGTCATCACCTACTGGGTGCTGTGGCAGAAGTTCCACTCCCCCGCGCTCGCCGGGTTCGAGGTGATCAGCCACTGGCTGCCGTTCCTCCTGCTCTCCGTCCCGTTCGGCCAGCTCGCCGACCGCTACGACTGCCGCCGCATCATCCAGGTCGGCGGGGTCCTCTTCGCCCTCGTGTCGATCGCGTGGGGCGTGCTGTTCGCGACCGGGACGCTCACCGTCTGGGCCGCGTGCATCCTGCTCGTGCTGCACGGCACCGCCGGCGCGATGTGGACGCCGGCGGAGCAGCTGCTGCTGCACGACTTCGTCGGCCGGGAGGAGCTCCCGAGCGCCGTCCGGCTCAACTCCACCTTCCGCAGCCTCGGCATCCTGTTCGGTCCGGTCGTCGGCGCCGTGCTGCTCGTCGGGCTCGGCTCGACGGTCGGCATCCTCGTCAACGCGCTCATCTACGTGCCGCTGATCGTGTTCCTCTTCGTGACGCCGTTCACCGGCCACACGCGGGACGCGGACGTGCCGAGGCCGCGGGCCGGGTTCCGGGAGGCGTTCTCCACGCTGCGCCTGATCCGCACCGACCGGACGCTCGTCTCGATGCTGATCCTCGCGGGCCTCGGCTCCTTCTTCATCGGGGCGTCGCTGCAGACGACGATGCCCGCCTTCGCCGACCGGTTCGGTGCGGGCGACGGCCTCGCCTACAGCGCGCTGCTCTTCGCGGTCGGCGCGGGCGGCGTCGTCGGCGGCGTGCTGCTCGAGGCGACGCGGCGCATCCCCTCGACCGTCGGCGCGGCCGTGGTGAGCACCGTCGCCTACGGCGCCGCGATCCTCGGCTTCGCGCTGACCGGCTGGTACTGGCTCGCGCTCGCCCTGCTCTTCGTCGGCGGGATGGCGAACCTCGCGTCGATGTCGATCTCGCAGACCGTCGTCCAGCTCCTCGCGCCGCCCGCCGAGCGCGGCCGGGTCGTCGGCCTGTACGGGGTGTCCGCGAACGGCCTCCGGATGGGCAGCGGGCTCACGGTCGGGCTCTTCGGGCAAGCGGTCGGCGTCGGCCCGGCGCTCGCGTGGAGCTCCGCGGCGCTGCTCGTCGGCACCGCGATCGCCGGCGGCGTCGCCGAGCGCGGCCGCCGCCGCCTCCTCGCCCGCTGAGAGGGTTTCCCGGATCAGGACGGATTCCGCGACACGCCGTCCGCGGGCCCTCCCGGCCCGGCGTGTCGCGAACCCGTCCTGAACGGGGAAGCTAGAGGGCGGCGGTGCCGGCCAGGATCGTGCGGGTCGCGCCCGCGATCCAGACGCCGTCCGTCTCCTGCGTCACGCGGACGAGGCCGTCTGCGCCGACCCGCGCGCCCTGCCGGACCGTGTAGCCGCCCGAGGCCCGACCGCTCGCGAAGAACCACGTCGCGATGCCGGCGTTGAGGCTGCCCGTCACCGGGTCCTCGTCGACGCCGAGACCCGGGACGAACGCCCGCACCTCGAAGTCCGCGGGACCGCCCGCGGGGTGGGGGCCGATCACGCCGGTCGGGAAGCGCATCCGCTGCAGGTCGGGCTGGATCTCGAGCACGGACGCCGCGTCCCCGAGGACCGCGACCACCCAGCCGGGGCCGTTGTCGACCCATTCGGCGGCGAGCACGTCCCACGCGCCGATACCGAGCCCCTCGGCGATCCGCGCGACCTCGTCGTCCGTCGCGGGACCCGAGCGGCGGAGGTCCGGCGCCGCGAACGCCCAGCCGTCCTCCGCCCGGCGCAGCGGCACGGCGCCGACGCCGCACTCCTGGACGAGCCGGTCCGCGCTCGACCCCCGGTGCTCCGCGACCGCGTGCGCGGAGCCGAGCGTCGGATGCCCGGCGAAAGGCAGCTCCTCGGTCGGCGTGAAGATGCGCAGCCGGTAGTCGGCCTCCGGCAGGCTCGGCGGCAGCACGAAGGTCGTCTCGGACAGGTTCGTCCACCGCGCGAACGCGCGCATGGCGGCGTCGTCCAGACCGTCCGCGTCGAGCACCACGGCCACCGGGTTGCCCCCGAGCTCGGACCCGGGGAACACGTCGACCTGGCGGAACGGCCGCTCGCGGGCGCTCACGGGACGATCGGCCGGAACCGCTGCTGCACCGCCTGCGGGCCGTACGGGTACACCTCGGTCTGCGGCGTGCTCACCTCGGTGAGGCGGGCCAGGGCGTCCGCCCCGAGGTCGAGGTCGACCGCCGCGATGTTCTGCTGCAGCTGCTCGACGGTGCGGGCGCCCAGGATCGTGCTCGTGATCGCGGGCTGCGCGTCGAGCCACGCCAGCGCGACCGCGGCGGACGTCGTCCCGGCGCCGTCCGCGACCTCGCGCACCGCGTCGAGCACCGCCCAGGTGTGCTCGTCCTCGCTACGTGGCCCCCACGCCTCCATGCCGCGCTCCGGGTTCTCTCCGAGCCGGGTCGCGCCGCTCGGCGCGGTACCGCGCGTGTACTTGCCGGAGAGCCAGCCGCCCGCGAGGGGCGACCACGGCAGCAGGCCGACGCCCTGGTCGAGCGCGGCGGGCACGATCTCGTGCTCGATGCCGCGGACGAGCAGGCTGTACTGCGGCTGCAGGGTGACGGGCGGCGCCCAGCCGTGGACCTTCGCGATCCAGGCCGCCTTCGTCAGCTGCCAGCCCAGGTAGTTCGAGAACCCGTAGGCCTTGATCTTCCCGGCGCGCACCGCGTCGTCCAGGAAGCGGAGGGTCTCCTCGATCGGCGTGAGGGCGTCCCAGGCATGGATCTGGTACAGGTCGACGCTGTCGACGCCGAGCCGCGCGAGGCTCGAGTCGAGGGCGTCCGTCAGGTGCCGGCGAGAGGCGCCGTAGTCGTTCGGCCCCGGGCCCATCGGGAAGCGGCCCTTCGTCGCGATGACGAGCTGCTGCGCCTCCGTCGGGTGCGCGGCGAGCCAGCGCCCGATGATCTGCTCCGAGACGCCCTTCGAGTAGACGTCGGCCGTGTCGAGGAAGTTGCCGCCCGCCTCGACGTACGCCTCGATGATCGTGCCGGAGGTCTCCTCGTCCGCCTCCGCGCCGAACGTCATCGTGCCGAGCGCCTGCACGGAGACGACCGTGCCCGTGTTCCCCATGGTCCTGTACCGCATGGCCCCAGTCTGCGCGCAGCCGCCCGGGAGCCTCCGGTGCTTCACGGATCAGGACGATCCGGACGACACGCCGGTCAGGGGGCTGCCGGAACGGCGTGTCGCCGCTTCCGTCCTGATCCGTGAAAGCTGCCTAGAGGGCGCGGGCGCCGTCGGAGGGGATCACCGTGAACGAGACGGGCTCGCGCCAGCCGCGCTCGGCGAAGACCTGGAGGACGTCGGCTGCGAGTGCGTCCGCCTCGTCCGCGGGCAGGAGGGCGATCGCGCAGCCGCCGAAGCCGCCGCCCGTCATCCGCGCACCGACGGCGCCCGCCGCCTGCGCCGCCTCGACCACGGCGTCGAGCTGCGGCACGGAGATCTCGAAGTCGTCCCGCATCGACACGTGGCTCGCGTCCATCAGCTCGCCGAAGCGGACAAGGTCGCCCGCCTTCAGCGCCGCGACGCTCTCGAGCACGCGCGCGTCCTCCGTCACGACGTGCCGGACGCGCCGGAAGGTGACGTCGTCGAGCAGCTCCTGCGCGCGCGGCAGGTCGTCGACCGACAGGTCCCTGAGCGCCGCGACGCCCATGGCGGCGGCGCCCCGCTCGCACGCGTCGCGCCGGTCGCGGTAGCCGCCGGTCGCGTGGCTGTGCTCGACCTTCGTGTCGACGACGAGGAGCACGAGCCCCGCGGCGTCGAAGCCGAGCGGCACCTGCTCGACGGCGAGGCTGCGGCAGTCGAGGAAGACCGCCGCGTCGGCCTGCCCGAAGACGCTCGCCGACTGGTCCATGATCCCGGTCGGCGCGCCGACCGCGATGTTCTCGGCCCGCTGGCCGATGCGGGCGAGGTCGCCGCGGTCGAAGCCGAGCCCCCACACGTCGTTCAGCGCCACCGCGACGGCCATCTCGATCGCGGCGGAGGACGACAGCCCCGCGCCGACCGGCACGTCGGAGTCGATCGCGACGTCGAACCCGTGCGTCGCGGGCGCGCCGCGGCGCTCGCCGATCGCCCAGGCGACGCCGAGCGGGTAGGCCGACCAGCCGGTGAACGCGCGCTGCTCGACGGCATCGAGGTCCGACTCGACGACCGCCTCGTCGAAGGTCGACACGAGGCGGATCCGCCGGTCGTCCCGCGGCGAGAGGGCGATCGTCGTCGCCCGGTCGATCGCGAACGGCAGCACGAAGCCGTCGTTGTAGTCGGTGTGCTCGCCGATCAGGTTGACGCGGCCGGGCGCGCGCCAGAACCCGGCGGGGCTCCCGCCGAAGGTGGCGGCGAAGAGGTGGGCGACGGTGTCGGTGCCTGCGGTCACAGCGGACGCTCCCGGTCGGCGGTCGCGAGCGCGACGCGGAGGTGCTCGGCGGTCTGCTCGGGCACGAGGTCACCGATCCACGCACCCATGGCGGCCTCGCTGCCGGCGAGATACTTCAGCCGGTCGGGGCCGCGCCGCGGCGACGTGATCTGGAGGTTCAGGCGCACCCGGTCGCGGTGCGTGGCGACCGGCGCCTGGTGCCAGGCGGCGATGTACGGCGTCGGGGTGTCGTAGAGCGCGTCGACGGCGCGGAGGAGTCGCAGGTAGAGCGGGGCGAGCTCGTCCTTCTCGGCCTCCGTCAGCTCGGTGAAGTCGGCGACGTGGCGGTGCGGCAGCAGGTGCAGCTCGATCGGCCACCGGGCGGCGAACGGCACGAACGCGGTGAAGGAGTCGCTCTCGAGGACCACGCGGCCGGAGGTGCGCTCGAACGCGAGCAGGTCCGCGAAGAGGTCGCCCTCGTACGCGTCGACCTGCCGCAGCAGCGCCTGCGTGCGCGGGGTCACGTACGGGTACGCGTAGATCTGGCCGTGCGGGTGGTGCAGGGTGACGCCGATCGCCTCGCCGCGGTTCTCGAACGGGAACACCTGCTGCACGCCGTCGAGCGCCGAGAGCGCCGCGGTGCGCTGCACCCACGCCTCGACCACGGTGCGCGCTCGGTTCGGCGTCAGGTCCGCGAACGAGCCCGCCGTGCGCGGGTCGAAGCAGACGACCTCCGTACGCCCGACGGAGGTGCGCGTGCGGCCGACGCCGAGCGCGGCGAGGTCCGCGAGGCCCTCCGGCGCGTTCTCCGCGTCGCCGAGCGCCGGACCGAACGACGGGGACCGGTTCTCGAACACCGCGACGTCGTACTGCGACGGCACCTCGGACGGGTTCGTGTCGCTCTGCGGCGCGAGCGGGTCGAACTCCGCGGGCGGGAGGAACGCGCGGTTCTGCCGCGCGGACGCGATCGACACCCAGTCGCCGGTGAGGAGGTCGAGCCGCATCGTCGCGGTCGGCGGCCGCGGATCGAGGTGCCGCGGATCCGCCCGCCGCTCCGACGGCAGGACCGAGTCGCGGTCGTCGAAGTAGATCAGCTCCCGGCCGTCCGCCAACCGCGTCGACCGAACCTCGATGTCCGACATGCCACCTCTCCGGTCCTCGGGCTCAGGGCCCCGCGAAGCCTAGTGGTGAACGTTCACGCACGCCCGAGTCGCGCACGCAGCCCGCTCCGCGCCGCGGGCCACTCGTCGCGCACGATCGAGAAGACGACGGTGTCGCGCAGCGAGCCGTCGGGCATCACCCGGTGGTTGCGGAGGACCCCGTCCTGCTTCGCACCGAGCGCCGCGATCGCGCGGCGCGACTGCCGGTTGTGCCAGTGGGTGCGGAACTCGACGGCGATGCACTCGAGCTCGTCGAACGCCCTCGTGAGCTGCAGCAGCTTCGCCTCCGGGTTGATCGCGGTGCCCTGAGCGGAGCGGCCGAGCCAGGTGGCCCCGATCTCCACGCGCCGGTTCGCCGTGTCGACCTCCCAGTACGTCGTCTCGCCGACGGGCGTGCCGTCCGGCAGGCAGGTCGCCCACGGCACCATCCGGCCGGCGGCGTGGTCCGCGAGCCGCTGCTCGACGTCGGCCGCCATACCCTCCGGCGACGGGACCCACGTCGTCCACTTCCGCCACACGTCGCCGTCGGCCGCCGCACGGGCGAGGCCGGCGACGTGCTGCGGCCCGAGCGGCTCCAGCCGCACGTGCTCCCCGACGAGGAGGGCGGGGGCGAGCATCGGATCGGTCACTCCGCCATCGAACCGCACGGCGGGCCCGGCCGCAGCCGGACCCGGCGGGCGGCGCGGCGTCAGGCCCGGCGCCGGCCGGAGACGGCGGTGTAGATGAGGAGCGCGATGATCGCCCCGATGATGGAGCCGATGATGCCGGAGGGCTGCAGGAACCCGTCCTGCGCGTCGGCGTGGAAGATCAGGTAGCCGAGGAAGCCGCCCACGAAGGAGCCGACGATCCCGAGCAGGATCGTGGCGCCGATGCCCATGCTCTGCCGTCCGGGGACGACGGCGCGGGCGATGAAGCCGGCGATGAGGCCGACGATGATCACGGTGATGAGGGTGCCGATGACGCCCATTGCTGTCTCCTGTCCCCGCGCACCGGTCGGTGCGCGGTGTCCGCCCGACGCTCGGGCGACCTCCAGTCGAGCAGCGGCGGGCGTCCAGCGGCACACCCCCAGGGGTGTAGGTTCCCGCCGTGGACGCGGTGCTGACGAGACCGCTGACGGTCGCTCTGGTCGACGACTACGACGTCGTCCTGATCGGGCTCGCCCACCTGTTCGACGACCACCGCGACCGGGTCGTCGTGGCGGAGATCGACGCGAACGCCCGGTTGGACGACCGGATCGACGTCGTCCTGTACGACTCGTTCGCGCAACCGGAGTCCGACCACGAGGAGGTCGCAGCGCTGCTCCGCAGCGACAAGGCCCGCCGGGTCGCCGTCTACACCTGGAACTTCCACCCGGAACTCGTCGAGGCGGCGCTCGCGCAGGGCGTGCACGGCTACCTCAGCAAGTCGATGTCCGCCGAGGACCTGGTGGATGCCCTCGAGCGCATCCACGGCGGCGAGACCGTCGTGACGGAGGTGACCGGGCGGGTCCGCAGCACCCCGGCTCTCGACTGGCCGGGGAAGGCGCACGGCTTGACCGACCGGGAGTCGGAGATCCTGGCACTCATCACGCAGGGCAAGAGCAACGCGGAGGTCGCCGCGCTCACCTACCTGAGCCCGAACACGGTGAAGTCGTACATCCGAGCCGTCTATCGGAAGATCGGCGCCGACAGCCGGACACGGGCGGTCCTGTGGGGCGTCGCGAACGGCTTCGCGCCCGATCATCACCGCATCGACCACTGGCTCGGGGGCCCGTAGCGACGGGCCGACCGATCACCGGCGGCCGATGCACCGCGACCGGGGCCCGCGATCGCGGGCCCCGGTCAGGCGGTCACTCCTCGAGCTTCAGCGCGACGCCGAGGGCGAAGAACGTCGGCGCCCAGTGGCCGACGAAGATGCCCCAGCGGTCGGACTGGGCCTTGTCGTTCGAGTCCTTGAGCTGCGAGAGCCCCCAGGACGCGAAGCTGAGTCCGATGGAGACGAAACCGCCCCAGTACGCGTACTCGCTCTTGAAGCCTGCATCGACCAACGCCTTGATGGGGTTCATCCGAATCCTTTCGACGGATGCACCCTGGCATCACCGGGTCGGCGAAGGCTGTGCGTCGGTTGCGAGGAGGCCGTCCACGACCGTCCTCGCGACGCGCCGCAGGGACGCGCGGTCGTCCTCGTCGAGCTTCGAGAACAGCACGCCCTGCAGCGTCTCGACGTAGCCGCACGACGCGGTGGCGAAGGCGTCGGCGCCCGCCGCGGTCAGGACGACCCACGTGCCGCGCAGATCCGTCGGGCAGTCGGCCCGCTCGACGAGGCCGCGATCCGCCATGCGACGGACCTGGTGGGAGATGCGGCTCTTCTCCCAGCCGAGGGACTCGGCCAGGGCACCGGCACGGAGTCGGTTGCCCTCCGCGACCGACAGGCTGTGGAGGATGTCGAAGTCGGCGCCGGAGATGCCGGCGTCGCGCTGAAGACGCTGCTCGAGGGCGCGGTCGACGCTCGAGCGCATCGTGGTCATCTCGCGCCACATCGCCCAGTCGGCGGGGTCGAGCCCCATCACCTCGGACATGCACAGAACCCTAGCACTCGGTCGTTGACGTGTCACCGGTATGGCAGAGTGATGGACGCATCAACCGTCTTACGGAAAGGACACCATGGCCGACCTGAAGATCGCCGTCATCCTCGGCAGCACCCGCCAGAACCGCAACGGCAAGGCCGTCGCCGACTGGGTGATCGAGAAGGCCGCTGCGCGCAGCGGCGCGGACTACGAGCTCGTCGACCTCCGCGACTACCCGATGCCGCTGTTCGACGCCGTCGCGTCGCCGGCGTACGTGCCGCCGACCGACCCGGCCGTGCAGAAGTGGGCCGCGAAGGTCGCCGAGTTCGACGGCTACGTCTTCGTCACCCCGGAGTACAACCACAGCTTCTCCGCCGTGCTGAAGAACGCCCTCGACTCGATCTACCACGAGTTCAACAACAAGGCCGCCGCCTTCGTGAGCTACGGCTCCTTCCAGGGCGCGCGGGCCGTCGAGCAGCTGCGCGGCGTCGCCTCGGAGCTGCAGCTCGCGCACGTCCGCCAGCAGCTCGGCTTCAGCCTGTTCACCGACTTCGAGAACATGTCGACCTTCACGCCGGGCCCGCAGCACGACGCGAACGCCGAGGTGCTGTTCACGCAGCTCGAGGCCTGGACCGGCGCGCTCAAGTCGATCCACGCGCACGACACCGTGCCTGCCTGAGTCGATGGCGACGCGAACGCCCCGTTCCTCAGCGAGGAGCGGGGCGTTCGCCGTGCACCGATGCGGAGATCCGGCGCGGGATCTCCGCATCGGCGGACCTCACAGCGCTTCGGCGAAGAAGTCCTTCATGGCCGTCCAGCTGCGGCGGTCGGCACGCTCGTCGTACGCGGCGCCGTGGTCGGGTGCGTCCGCGGTGGGCACCGTGAAGGCGTGCATGGCGCCGGAGTAGGTGACGACCTGCCAGTCGACGGCGGGGGCACCGCGCAGCTCGTCCTCGAAGGCCTTCACCGCGTCGTCCGGGACCACGGGATCGGCCCCGCCCGTCAAGACGAGGAGCTTGGCGCGGATCGCCTCCGCCTCGCCCTCGGGACCGGTGGAGAGGCCGCCGTGGAAGCTGACGACGGCCTTCAGCGGCGCGCCGACGCGGGCGAGCTGCAGCGCGGAGGAGCCGCCGAAGCAGTAGCCGATCGCGGCCAACCGGTCCTGGTCGGCGTCGGGCTCCGCAGTCAGCCGGTCGAGCGCGGCCTGCAGGTGCGCCCGCCAGGTGGTCTGATCGCCGTAGTAGCTCCCCGCGACCTTGGCGGCGTCGGCCTCCGAGGGCCGGACGTCGGCGCCGTAGACGTCCGCGGCGAAGGCCAGATAGCCGATGCGCGCGAGCATGTCGCAGCGCATCCGGGTCGCGTCGGTGACGCCCAGCCAGTCGTGCACGACGAGCACCGCCGGCAGCGGCCCGGTCGCATCCGCCGGGCGGGCGACGTAGCCGCGGTACCGGACGCCGTCGGCCTCGTAGTCGACGTCCTGCCCGATCACCCCGCCCTCGGGCTCCGGTTCGCGGTCGAGGACGGTCTGCAGCACGGGTTCGTAGGTCATGGCGGCATCCTCGTCCGTCGAACCCGGACGTCCGATCACCGCCCGATCGGTCGACCCGATGCCCGTCACATGCCGGAAAGACGCGGCTGGTTCAATCCGTCGCATGCCCGATCTCGTCCTCACCGCCGACCTCGTCCTCGTCGACGGAGCGTTCCGCCCCGCGTCCGTCGTGATCTCGGACGGCCGGATCGAGCGGATCGGGACGGTGGAGGAGGCACCGGCCGACGCGGTGCGCCTCGCGCCCGACGAGGTGCTGCTGCCGGGCCTCGTCGACACGCACGTCCACGTGAACGAGCCGGGCCGCACCGAGTGGGAGGGGTTCGCGACCGCGACCGCCGCCGCGGCGGCGGGCGGTGTGACGACGCTCATCGACATGCCGCTGAACTCGATCCCGCCGACGATCGACGTGCCGGCGCTCGAGGTGAAGCGGGACGCCGCGCGCGGCGCGGTGCTGGTCGACGTCGGCTTCTGGGGCGGAGCGGTGCCGGACTCGCTGGGGCGACTCCGGCCGCTCTGGGACGAGGGCGTCTTCGGCTTCAAGTGCTTCCTCGCCCCGTCGGGCGTGGACGAGTTCCCGCACCTCGACCGGGCGCGGCTCGCCGCGGCGCAGGACGAGCTCGCGGCGTTCGACGGGTTGCTCATCGTGCACGCGGAGGACCCGGACGTGCTCGACCGCGCGGCGAACGGCGGCGGCCGCGAGTACCCCGCGTTCGTCGCGTCCCGGCCCGAGGAGGCGGAGTCGACCGCCGTCGACGCGGTGATCGACGGGCTGCGGCGCACCGGCGGTCGGGCGCACGTCCTCCACGTCTCCGCGGCGGCAGCGGTCGCGCGGATCAGGGCCGCGAAGGCGGAGGGCCTCCGGATCACCGCGGAGACCTGCCCCCACTACCTCGTGTTCGACGAGGCGCACATCCCCGACGGCGCGACCCAGTACAAGTGCTGCCCGCCGATCCGCGACGCGGCGAACCAGGACCTGCTCTGGGCCGGGCTGCTCGACGGGACGATCGACCTCGTCGTCAGCGACCACTCCCCCTCCACGGCCGAGCGCAAGTTCGCCGGCGACGGCGACTTCCAGGTGGCGTGGGGCGGCATCGCCGGGCTGCAGTTCGGGCTGCCCGCGGTGTGGACGGAGGCGCGCCGGCGCGGCGTGCCGCTCGAGACCGTCGTCGACCGGTTCTGCCGCAGCACCGCCGACTTCGCCGGGCTGAGCACGAAGGGGCGCATCGCGGCGGGCGCCGACGCGGACCTCGTCGTCTTCGCGCCCGCGGCGCCGCACCGGGTCGCGGTCGAGGAGCTGCGCTACCGCAACCCGGTCAGCGCGTACGTCGGCCACGACCTCGTCGGCGAGGTCCGGCGCACCTACCTGGCGGGCCTGCCGATCGACTCGGCCGAGCCCCCGCGGGGTCGCCTCCTCACCCGCCCCTGAGATCCCGTTTCAGCGGTGCCACTCGTAGGGCGTCGTCGTCGAGACCTTGAGGAAGCCGCTGCGCTCGAGGATCGGGCGCGAGTACTCGGTCGAGTCGCTGTTGATCCACCGGACGCCGCGCCGCAGCGCGGACGTCGCGCGGGCGGCGGTCAGCGCCCGGTAGATGCCGCGGCGCCGCTGGTCCTCCCGGGTCGCGCCGCCCCAGATCCCGGCGAAGTGGGTGCCCGGCACCGGTGACAGCCGACCCGTGCACACGATCTCGCCGCCGACCTCCGCGATCCACATCTCGTCGCCGCCGGAGGCGATGCGCTCGACGAGCTCGGCGGCCCGCGCCGCGCTCGGCTCCTCGTCGAACGCGCGGTCCGCGGCGAACGACGCGCGTCGCACGTCCTCCGGCTCCGTCACCGACCGCAGCACGACGTCCTCCGGGAGCGGGAGGTCGAGCGCGAGCAGCTCCGCGGCGCCGATCATGATCGACTCCGGCTCCTGCGGCTCGTAGCCCGCCTCGATCAGGGCCTCGTGCAGGCCGTCGGCGGCGTCGTGCTGCCGGGTCTTCCACTCGATCCGCTCGATGGTCGGGTCCGCGGCGAGCACGGCGGTCGCCGCGCGGACGAGCGCCCGGACGCCGCCCGCGTCCAGCCCGCCGAGGTCGCGGTAGCCGATGAACCCCTGGTCGCCCGCGAACACCCCGATCCACAGCGGACCGAGTCGGAACCGGCGCGCGGCGGTGCGGATCTCGGCCTCCCCGCGCAGCTGCGCGTCGTAGGCGGCGAGAAGGTCGGCGGCGTCGCTCATCGGGTCAGGTTTACACGGGGGACACATCGCGGTGCGAGAGTCGGCGCATGTCGATCCAGCTCGGTCCGATCCAGTACGGCAAGGCGGAGACGCGCCTGGTGCGGATCGTGCGGGACACCGCGCGGCACGAGATCACCGACCTGAACGTCTCGTCCGCGCTGCGCGGCCCGTTCGAGGCCGCGTACCTCGACGGCGATCAGTCGAACGTGCTGCCGACGGACACGCAGAAGAACAGCGCCTACGTGTGGGCGAAGAAGCTGAACCCCGACCCGATCGAGGCGTACGGCCTCGCGCTCGCGCACCACTTCGTGGACGACGTGCCGCCCGTCGAGGCGGCCAGGATCGAGATCGAGCGCTACGGCTGGACGCGGGTCGAGATCGACGGCCGTCCCCACGACCACACCTTCGTCCGCACGGGCCAGGAGGTGCGGACGGCCGCGATCACCTATGAGCCGGCGGTCACGCATGTCGTCCAGGGGTTCAAGGACCTCGTCGTGCTGAAGAGCACCGGGAGCCACTTCAAGGACTTCCTCGTCGACGAGTACACGACCCTGCAGCCGACCGACGACCGCATCATGGCGACGTCGCTCACGGCGAAGTGGCGGATCACCGACCCGGCCGCCGACCTCGACTGGAACGGGATGTACGCGGGCGTGAAGGCCGCGATGCTGGAACGGTTCGCGGAGCTCGAGTCCTACGCCCTCCAGCAGACGCTCTGGCACATGGGCCGCGCCGCGCTCGAGGCGTACCCGGCGATCGCGGAGATCCGGCTCGTCGCGCCGAACAAGCACCACTTCCTCGTCGACTTCTCCCGCTTCGACGAGCCGAACGAGAACGAGGTCTTCCACGCCGACGACCGCCCGTACGGCCTGATCCAGGCCTCCGCCGTCCGCGAGGGCGCGTCACCGGCCGGGGACGCCTGGTACAGCTACACCGGACTCGTCTGAGCCAGACTGCCGCCGTGGGCGTGGACGGTGGAGCGCAGGAGCGGACGCTCGCTCTGTTCGACCTCGACGGCACGCTGCTCGACGGCAGCGGGCTGCCCGGCGCGATGCGCGCGACCTGCACGGCGCTCGCGGCGTTCCTGCCCGGGATCGATGCCGATGCGCTCGTCCGCGCGAACACGGCCGCGTGGGAGCGGCTGTGGCCCGAGGTCGAGGACGACTGGATGCTCGGCGGCCGCAGCGGGCTCGACGTGGGGCGCGACGTGTGGCGCGCGGCGCTGGAGGCCTGCGGCGCGACCGGCGACGACGTGGTCGACCGGGCCGTCCTCGAGTGGGACCGGCAGGAGCGGGCGGCCCTGCGCCTCTTCCCCGACGCGGTGCCGACCCTCGACGGCCTGGCCGCGCAGGGCGTCCGCATCGGCATGGTGACGAACGGGGCGGCCGCCGTGCAGCGGGACAAGCTCGCGGGCACGGGGATCCTCGACCGGTTCGACCCCCTGATCGTCTCGAGCGAGGTCGGGGTCAAGAAGCCCGATCCGGCGATCTTCGAGGTCGCGCTCGCCGCAGCCGGCGTCACCCCGGCCGAGGCCTGGTTCGTCGGCGACCACCTCTGGCACGACGCCGAGGGCGCCCTCCGCGCCGGGCTCCGCGCGATCTGGCTCGACCGCCGGGGCGTGGCCCTGGAGCCCGACTGGCCGCGGCCCGACGCGGTCGTGACCTCGCTGACCGAGCTGCTGCCGCCCGCCGCCGGCTAGGAGCCGCGGTACGTGGAGTACGAGAACGGGCTGAGCAGCAGCGGCACGTGGTAGTGCTCGGTGCCCGACACCCGGAACACGACCTGCACCTCCGGGTAGAAGGCGGGCCGGTGCGTCGCGTCGAAGTAGTCGCCGGTCGCGAAGGTGAGGCGGTAGATCCCCGCCTCGAGCCGGTCCGGCCCGAGCTCCGGGATGCGGCCGTCCGCGTTCGTCGCGCCGCTGCCGACCTCGCTCCAGCCGTCCGGCGTCTGCCGGTCGAACGTGACGCCGACGCCGACCGCCGGCGTGCCGAACGCGGCGTCGAGCACGTGCGTCGTGACCTGGCTCATCAGGCCTCCTCGAACAGGGCCGCGATGCGGAGCGCCGCGATCTGCCGCAGCTGCTCCTTCGCCTCCGCCGCCTCTGCCTCGTCGTCGTTCTTCAGCCGCCGCTGGAGCTCGTCGAGCACCTCCTGCCGGGACCGGCCCGCGGCGCGGATCAGGAACACGCGGCCGAAGCGGCCCTCGTAGACCTCGTTGCCGCGCGCGAGCGCCGCGTCGACGCCCTCCTCGCGCGGGCCGAGCCCGGCCTGCTCCCCCGCGGAGAGGCGCGAGCCGTCCCCGTCGCCCTCCGACCGCTCGCCGATGCGCGGGTGGTGGCCGACCGCCTCGTCGAGCTCCGCGTCGGTCAGCCCGGCGGCGGCCTGCTCCCCCGCCGCGACCAGCTCGTCCACGGTCGCATAGGGGCCGCCGTCCGCGACCTCGGCGACCCATCGGGCGATGCCGAGCGCGGCGCTGAGCCGTTCGCGCGCCTCCGGCGTCCGGGTGTCGATCACCCGGTCGAGCCTACTGAGCGCCCTCCGCCGGCACGGGCCGCCGGACGGCGCCGGGCTCCCGGGCGGCGCCGGACGCGAACCCGGCGACGACGATCAGCGTGAGGACGACGAGCAGCGCGTGGAGGACGCCCGTGTGCTCGCCGATCAGGCCGATGAGGGGCGGCCCGACGAGGAAGGCGGTGTAGCCGATCGTGGCGACCGCGCCGACCGTCGCGGTGGCGGTGCGGGGGTCGTCCGCGGCGGCGGACATCCCGACCGGGAAGCCGAGCGACGCGCCGAGGCCCCACAGGACGACACCGGCGATCGCGATCACGTCGTTCGGCACGAAGATCACGAGCAGCAGCCCGGCGACCGCGAAGGCGGCCGACCAGCGGAGGACCGGCACGCGCCCGAAGCGGTCGAGGAGGAACACGCCGCCGATCCGTCCGGCCGTCATCGCGGCGAGGAACACGGAGAGCACGGCCGCGCCGCCGGCGTTGTCGAACCCGTGCCCGTCGACCATCGCGAGCCCCAGCCAGTCGTTCGCGCTGCCCTCCGCGAACGCCATGCCGAGCACGATCGCGCCGATGAGCAGGACGCGGGGGTCGCGCCACACGACGAGCCGGCTGCGCCAGCCGGACGGCGCGGGCTCGGCCCCCTCCTCCTCGGCGTGCTCGGCCGGCTGGAGGAACCGGACCAGCACGAGCGTGGTGACGAGCGCGAAGACGCCGACGGCCGAGAAGTGCACGCCCATCGGCACGCCGAGTCCCGCGAGCAGCGCGCCGAGGCCGGCGCCCGCGACGGTGCCCCCGCTGAACGCGGCGTGGAACAGCGGCATGATCGTCCGGCCGATCGCCCGCTCGTTCGCCGCGCCGGAGAGGTTCATCGCGACGTCGACGACGCTCGCGCCGCCGAGCACGATCAGCACGAGGAAGATCGGCAGGAACGCGGGGACGAAGGTCACGATCGGCCCGAGCACGATCATCGCGACGCTGACGGCGCCGTAGAGCCAGAGGATCGTCCTCGTCGCCCCGAGCCGCGCGACGATGTGGCTGGCGGCGATCACGCCCACGATGGAGCCGGCGCTCATGCCGAGGATGAGGAAGCCCATCTCCTGCGTCGTCGCGTGCAGCAGGTCGCGCACCGCGGGCACGCGGCTCGCCCAGGTGGCGAACACGAAGCCGCAGAGCGCAAAGATGGTGAACACCGCGTTCCGCCACTGGCGGAGCGTGCGGGACGGCTTCGTCCGGGTGGTACTCATCGCCGGCAACGGTACGGTCCGCAACCGCTTGCCGACCACCTGGAAGGGATCCCGATGACCGATGTCGTGGGACTCGTGCTCGCCGCGGGCGCCGGGGAGCGGTTCGGCGGACCGAAGGCGCTCGCGAGGACGCCGGACGGCGAGCCATGGATCGCGCGCGCGGCGCGGACGATGCAGGACGGCGGCTGCGACGAGGTCGTCGTGGTGCTCGGCGCGGCGGCGGAGGAGGCCGCGGCGCTCGTGCCGGAAGGCGTCCGCACGGTCGTGGCCGACGCGTGGCGCGACGGGATGGGTGCGTCGCTCGCCGCCGGGATCCGCGGCCTGCCGGAGGCGGACACCGCGCTGATCGGCCTCGTCGACACCCCGGAGCTGCCGGCCGCCGTGATCGAGCGGGTGCTGGGCGCCGGCCTCGAGCGCGACGTGCTGGCGCGGGCGGTCTACGACGGGCGTCCCGGTCACCCCGTGCTGCTCGGCCGCGACCACTGGGAGGCGTTCCGGGACGCGCTGCACGGCGACGAGGGCGGCCGCCGCTACCTCGAGCTGCACGACGCAGTGCACGTCGAGTGCAGCGATCTCTACGACGGCGAGGACCGCGACCTCCGCTGACGTTGCACGGATCAGGACGCGCGTCGCGACACGCCGCTCCGTCGCCCGCGGTGGCCGGCGTGTCGGCCGATCCGTCCTGATCCGTGAAAGGAGGTCAGAGCTCGAGCTCCTGGAGGGCGGCGTAGGTGCGGTCGACCGCGGCGACGCGGGCCGCTCCCGCCGGCCCGGCAGCGGCGAGGACCGCCCCGGCGAGGAGGCTGACCAGGGTCGCGGCGGCCGCGTAGGAGTCGAAGGGGGACGCCGACTCGATGGCGACGTCGAACCGCCACCGGTCCGCCGAGGGTCGCAGCGACGGGTCGGCGATGAGCACGAGGTTCGGCGTGGCCGCCCGCGCCGCGGCGACGACGCGGCCGAACCCGGCCGGGCGGCGGCGGAACCCGACGAGCACGACGGCGTCCTCCGGCGTCACCCCGGCGAGCTCCTCGCCGATCGTCTGCCCCGCCCCGGGGGCGAGGAGGACGTCCGACCGGACCTGGGCGAGCGCCTGCCGCAGCAGGGTCGCGATCGGCTGGGCGGAGCGCGCCCCGACGACGAGCACCCGCGGCGCGGCGGCGAGCGCGCTGGCAGCCGCCTGCAGCGCAGCCCGGTCGAGCCCGGCGCCCAGATCGCGCACGTGCTCGACGTCACGGGCGATCTGCGCCGCGACCGGGTCGTCGAGATCGCCGACGGCGACCGGCACGCCCGCGGCGCGGCGGCCGCGCAGCACCTCCCGCGCCTCCTGGGACCCGGCGAAGCCGAGCCGCCGGAAGCACCGCGAGACGGTCGCCTTCGAGACGCCGGTCCGGCGCGCGAGCTCGCTCGAGTTGTAGAGGGCCGACTCGTCCGGCCGGGCGAGCAGGAACCCCGCGACGCGCTGCTCCTGCGGGCTGAGCGTCGGCCAGGCCCCGTCGATCCGGGCCGCGAGCGCCTCCGTCACGCCCGCTGCCGGTCGGCGACCGCGAGCACCGCCGCCGCGAAGGCGTCGAGCGCGGCCGCGGTGTCCGCCTCCGTCACCGTCTCGTCCGGATGGTGGCTGATGCCGTCGTTGCCGCAGCGGAGGAACAGCATCGCGACGCCGGTGACGTCGGCCACGGCCATGCCGTCGTGCCCGGCCCGGCTCCAGATCCGCATCGGGTCCTGGTCGCCGGTCGCGCGGACGCCCGCCTCGATCGCGCCGACCAGTGCCGGATCGCATGCGGTCGTGTCGGCCCGGTAGAACTCGTCCCAGCTCCAGGCGACGCCGCGCCGCTCGCAGACCTCGCGGGCGACGGCGTCGATGCGGTCGAAAGCGTCGTCGCGCGCCTCGTCGGTCTCCGCGCGGAGGTCGAGCGAGAAGCGGCAGACGCCCGGCACGACGTTGACGCCGCCGGGGAACGCACGGATCCGGCCGACCGTGCCGATCGTCCCCGTCTCGATCGCGATGCGCTCGATCGCGACGACGATCTCCGCCGCGGCGACCGCCGCGTCCCGCCGCCGCGCGTAGGGCGTCCCGCCCGCGTGGCCGGCCCGGCCGGTGACCTGCAGCGCGAGGCGCCGGGCGCCGGCGATGGAGGTGACGACGCCGAGCGGCTTCCCGGCGTCGAGCAGGTGCGGGCCCTGCTCGATGTGCGCCTCGAGGTAGCCGACGAGGTCCTCCGGCCGCCGGGCCGCGTCCCCGACCCGCGCCGGGTCGAGGCCGAAGGCCGTCATCGCCTGCGCGACGGTCGTGCCCGCGCGGTCCGGGGTGGCCAGCCAGGCGTCGCCGACGCGACCCGCGAAGGCCCGGGACCCGAACAGTGCGTTGCCGAACCGCGTCCCCTCCTCGTCGGTGAACCCGATCACCTCGAGGGCGAAGGGCAGCGCGCTCGCGTCGAGGCGGTCCGCGACCTCGATCGCGAGCAGCACGCCGAGCATGCCGTCGTACCGGCCCGCGTCGGTGACGGTGTCGAGATGGCTGCCGAGCACCAGCGCGGGCAGGCCGGGACGCTCGCCCTCCAGCCGCCCGCAGAGGTTCCCGACCGCGTCCTCGTGCACAGCGAGCCCGGCCTCCCGCATCCACTCGCCCACGAGGGCGTTCGCGGCGCGGTGCTCGGGCGAGAACGGCACGCGCTCGATCGCGCCGGGCAGCGAGCTGAGCTCCGCGAGCGCGTCGCAGCGCGCGAGGGCGCGGGGCGCGCCGATCACGCCGCCGCCCGGTACGCGTCGAGGGCGGCCTCGGTCCCGCCGCCGGTCGGCACGCCGACGCCGTGCCGACGCAGCACCGCCTCGAGCGCCGCCAGGGTGACGAGCACCGCGTCGCGCCGGGCGTTGTAGCCCATCGTCCCGATGCGCCACACGCGGCCGTGCAGCGGACCGAAGGAGGTGCCGATCTCGATGCCGTAGTCCGTGAGCAGCTCGGCGCGGACGGCGTCGCCGACGACGCCCTCCGGGATCTCCACGCCCACGACGTTCGTCATCCGGTGCGCCACGTCGCCGAAGACGGCCAGGCCGAGCCCCCGGACCCCGGCGAGCATCGCGTCGCCGTGCAGGCGGTGGCGCGCGACGGACGCGTCGACGCCCTCCTCGAGCAGGATGCGGGCGCACTCGCGGGCGCCGTAGAGCATCGTCGTCGCCTCGGTGTGGTGGTTGAGCCGCTTCGGCCCCCAGTAGTCGAGGATCTGGCCGAGGTCGAAGTAGTTCGAGCGGATCGGGTCCGAACGGACCGGGTCGCCCTCCGTCCGGATGCCGGCCTCGATGCTCTTCCGCGACTCGATCACCTCCACCGCCCGCGCCGAGAGCGTGATCGGCGCCGAGCCGGACGGGCCGCCGAGGCACTTCTGCAGCCCCGCGGTGACGGCGTCGAGACCCCACTCGTCGGTCAGGAACTCGTTGCCGCCGAGCGTGGCGGTGGTGTCGCAGTAGAGCAGCACGTCGTGCTCCCGGCAGATCGCGCCGAGCGCGTCGAGCGGCTGCGCGACGGTCGTGGAGGTGTCGCCGTGCACGACGGCCAGGAGCTTCGGCCGCACCTCGCGGATCGCGGCCTCGATGGCGGCGGGGTCGAAGACCTGCCCCCACGGCACGTCGATCGCGTGGACCTCCGCGCTGCAGCGCTCCGCGATCTCGACGAGCAGGTGCCCGAACCGGCCGAACCGGGGCACGAGGACGCGGTCGCCGGGCTCGACGAGGGAGACGAGCGCCGCTTCGATGCCGGCGCGCGAGGTGCCGTCGACGAGGAGGGTCGCGTCGTTCGCCGTGCGGAACACGTCGCGGTAGAGCGCCTGCGTCTCGGTCATCGTCGCCGTCATGAACGGGTCGTACTGGCCGACGAGCTGCGCCGACATCGCCTGCAGCACCCGCGGGTACACGGTGATGGGCCCCGGTCCCATGAGCAGCCGGGCGGGCGGGTCGATCGGGCCTGCGGACATCCTGCTCCTCGCCTGGAACGAACGTTTCCGCAGCGATGCTACGGCAACGGATGTTTCAGGAGCGTGATCTCTTCGTTTCGTAGGACGGCGCGTCCTACGAGACGGAGAGTGGGCGGTGCTGCCTACGCAGCGGGGAATGCGGCGGCGCGGTGGACGAGGGCGTCGTCGCTGTCGCGCGGGCCGACGAGCGCGACGCCGAGGGGCGCGCCGCCGATCTCGAGCAGCGGTGCGGCGAGCGACGGGGCGCCGATGATCCCGGCCACGCAGGTCAGCCGCAGCGTCGCGGTGCGGACGCGGTCCACGGTCGTGGGGTCGGCGGTGGTCTGGGGCGCGACGGACGCGGCGGCGGGCAGGAGGAGGATCACGCCGTCGACGGCCCGCTCGAGGCGTGCGCGGTGCGCCTCGAGGTCCGCCCGGGCGCGCGCCGCCTCAGCGGCGTCGATGCGGGAGGCCGCGAGGAACCGGTCGGCCACCGCACCCGAGACCGCGCCGGGGTGCGCGGTCAGCCACGCGCCGTAGGAGGCCCAGGCCTCGGCCGCCTGCACGACGCGAAACGCCTCCTGGGCCGCCACGAGGTCGCCGAGGTCCGTCTCCTCGACCTCGAGCGAGCGGGTCCAGCGGAGGAAGGCCTCCCGCACCGGCGCCTCGAGCGCCTCGAGGGCGCGCGGCGCGATCGCGAAGCGCTCCGGCGCGGCGACGGCGGGCGCGCCGATCGCGGAGACGCGGGAGCACGCGGCGAGCACCTCGCGGTCGCGGGTGAGCCACCCGACGGTGTCGAAGCGCGGCGCGAGCGGCAGGAGGCCGTCGCGGGGCACCCGACCGTGGGTCGTGCGCAGGCCCCAGAGCCCCTGGTACGACGCGGGCACGCGGATCGAACCGCCCGTGTCGGTGCCGAGCCCGACGTCGGCCTGCCCGAGCGCGACCGCGGACGCGGGGCCGTTCGACGAGCCGCCGGGGAGCCCGCCGGGGACGCGGGCGTTCGGCGGGGTGCCGTAGTGCGGGTTCGCGCCCGCGATCGAGTACGCGAACTCGTCCGTCCGCGCGATGCCGGTCAGGTCCGCGCCGGCGTCGAGCAGCACCTGCACCGCGGGCGCCGTGGCCGGCTCGGTCCGGGCCGCCGCGAGGTAGGCGGGGACGCCCGCACCGATCGGCCGGCCGGCGACGGCGAAGAGGTCCTTCACGGCGACGCGACGGCCGGCGAGCGGCCCCGAGCCGGCGCCGGCCACGAGCGGCGTACCGACCTCCCGCCAGACGCGACCGTCGACGGCGGGCGCGGGAGCCGCGACGTGCGCGACGAGCACCTGCCAGCCCGCCGGACCGAGCCGCCACACCTGGGTCTGCTGGCCGCGGCCGCCCGTGCGCGGCTCGACCACGGCGACGACGGCGGCCGTGGTCGCGTCGAGCACGCGCACGTGCACCGCCACGACCTGGCGCTGCGGCGCGCCCCCGCGGCCTCGGCGGAACGCCGCGATCGCGTCGTGGCCGACGAGCAGTCCGCCGGCGTCGCCGCGCAGCGTCCAGGGTCCCTCGGCGAACAGCGCGTCGAGCGTCGGCACATCGTCGGCCATGAGGGCGTCCTCGTAGCGCCAGAACGCGTCGAGGAGCCCGTCCGGGACGGCGGCGTCCGCATGGACGGCGGCGCTGCGCACGGGATCAGGCATCGAAGTCGGCGATCCGGATCTTCGCGTGCACGCCCTTCACCAGGTCGACGACCTGAGAGATGTCGAAGTCCGTCGCAGCGGAGAGGTAGGCGAGCGCGTTCGAGCGGTCCATGCCGAAGCGGGCATGCAGCAGCTCGATGGCGGCCCGCACCGCGTGCTGCACCGCCTCGTCGAGGTCCTCGCTGAGCCCCGTCGGCACGAGGTACTCGGGCGTGACGACGAGCGGCCCCGTCACGACGCCGTACGCCTCGAGCGCCTGGGATCGGGGGACGACGGAGAACCGGAGCGTCGCGCGCAGGGAGGCCTCCATCGCGGTGAGTGCGACCTCGCCGTCCCCCTGCGCGAAGTGGGGGTCGCCGACGTAGGCGAGCGCGTCGTCGACCTGCACCGGCAGCAGCAGCGCGGTGCCCTCG
Source organism: Amnibacterium kyonggiense (assembly GCF_004364555.1). Classification (GTDB taxonomy): domain Bacteria; phylum Actinomycetota; class Actinomycetes; order Actinomycetales; family Microbacteriaceae; genus Amnibacterium; species Amnibacterium kyonggiense. Next base: position 103,976 of record NZ_SOAM01000001.1, read on the forward strand.
ACGAGCAGCTTCACGTCGATGTTGCCGCCGTGCGCGCCGGGCGGGACGGAGTGGGGGCGCGCACGGCCGGCCACGGCGACGCCCATGATGCCGAGGAACGGCGCGAGCGGGAACCGGGCGACGGCGTCGGATCCGGCACGGCGCGGCAGCACGCCGGCCCAGCCGTCGTCCCGCTCCTCGACGGCCGCGAAGACGCTCACCGCGTCGGGCCCCTCCGGGTACTCGCCGGGCAGCGCGCCGCGGCCGTGGCGGTTGGAGACGACCCCGTACGGCACCCGGGGCTCGAGCTCCAGCACGTCGATCCGGAGCAGGTCGCCGGGCCGGGCACCGCGCACCGCGATCGGACCGGTCACGACGTGCGGCCCGTCGGCCTCGTCGTGCACGCGTTCGGCGGCGATGCGGACCGCGTCCTCGAGCACGAGCTGCGGCGGCACGCCCTCCCGCGCGAAGAAGGCGAGCGGGTCCTGGCCCTGGTCGGGCAGGAGGCCCTCGTGGGACAGCGTGTCGACGGTGACGACCGCTCCCGATGCGACGGAGAGCACCGGCTCGTCGTCGGCGCACGGCAGCCGCCCCCACAGCACCGTCTCCGGCGTGGAGGGCAGGTAGGTCTCGGCGTCGCTTCCGGGCTGGACGGCGGTCCAGCTGGAGAGGTCGAAGCGCATGGCACCTCCCGGGGTCGCGACAACGGTATCCGCTGGTCGTGCGCCGCCAATACGCTGGGAGCGTGCACCGGTCGGGGGCGACGGCGATCTCGTCGCCCATCGCGACGCCGGTGCGGGACGCGCGGGAGGCGTGATGCTCCGCGATCAGGATCGCCTGCACCTCGGGCTGATGCTCGTGCTCACGTTCTCGACCGGCGTCGTCGACGCGATCGGCTACCTCGGCCTCGACAAGGTGTTCACGGCGAACATGACCGGCAACGTCGTGATCCTCGCGATGGGGCTGACGGGCCAGGACGGCCTGCCGATCGTCGGGCCGATCGTCGCGCTCGCGGGCTTCGTGGTCGGCGCCGCCGTCGCGGGCCGGTTCCTCCGGGGCGTTCCGAAGGGCTGGCACCGCCGGGACACGGTGGTGCTGTCGGTCGTCGCGGCCCTGCTGCTCGTCGCGCTCATCCCGACCGCGTTCATCACGGAGACGCCGGCACCCCCCGAGCTCGGCCTTCCCGTCACCGCGCTGCTGGCGATCGCGATGGGCATGCAGGCCGGCGCCGCCCGGCACATCGCGGTGACGGACGTCACGACGGTCGTCATCACCTCCACCCTCGCCGCGCTCGCGTTCGACTCGCGCCTCGGTCGCCGCATCGGCCAGACGTGGTTCCGCCGGCTCGCGGCGGTCGTCCTGCTCGCGCTCGGCGCCCTGTCCGGCGCGGCGCTGCTCCTCGTCGCGTTCTGGCTCGGCCTCGCGCTCGCCGCGATCCTGCTCGTCGTCGTCGCGGTCCTCGGCGCGCTGGGCGGCCGGGCGGCGGCGAAGGGGGCGGCGGACCCCGCTTAAGTAGAGTGCAGCGAGCCGCCGGGACGCGTCCCGCGCGGAAGCTCCTTCGGAAGGCTGGTTCGTGAGCGGCGTCGTCACCCTGACCCCTGCCCCGGTGCTCGACCGCACCTACCTCGTCGCGTCCATGGCGCCCGGGAAGGTGAACCGGGCCGTGGAGGTCCACGAGTACATGAGCGGCAAGGGACTGAACGTGTCCCGCACGCTGCACGTCGCCCGCCGCCCGACCGCGGCGGTGATGCCGATCGGGCGGGACGACGAGCACCTCCTGTTCCGCACGCCGTTCCCGCACATCCTGCGGATCATGCCGATCCAGGGACGCATCCGCGTGAACACCGCGATCGTCGAGGACGGCGGCCGCACCACGAACGTCAACCAGTCCGCGATCCCGATGTCGACCACGGACTGGGAGCGGGTCGTCGACCTCACGGTCGAGCAGATCCAGGAGATGGACGCCGACTGGCTCTGCGCGTCCGGCACCCACCCGTTCAACAGCGACACCGGCGACTACGTCGACATGACGAGGCTGTTCGAGCGCGCCCGGGAGGCGGGCGCACGCGTCGCACTCGACACGAGCGGCGTGCCCCTCGACCGGCTCGTGACGAGCGGGCTCGTGAACCTCATCAAGCCGAACGCGGACGAGCTCGCGAACCTGGTCGGTCGCAACCTGACGACCATCGGCGAGGCGCTGGAGGCGGGCCGCGAGCTGAACCGCGGCGGCGTCGAGGTCGCGCTCGTGTCCCTCGGCGCGGACGGCGCGCTCGCGATCACGGCCGACTCGGCCGTGTGGGGCGCGGCGGTCGCTCCCCAGCTCGTGAACACGACCGGCGCCGGCGACGCGACCCTCGCGGGCTTCCTCGGCGACTCCGTCGACGACGACGGCGGCCTGGCCCTCGAGCGCGCGCTCGCGACGGCGGTCTCCTGGGGCGCGCTGGCGGTCTCGCTGCCGACGACGCTCATCACGGGGCTGGAGGACGCCCCGGAGCCGACGGTCAGCACCCCGGACCCCGAGCGCGTCCTGCTCGAGGCCACCCACCTGACGAAGAAGTAGCGCGGCCCGTTCACCGATACGGAGATCCGGAGGCCCGGATCTCCGTATCGGTGAACCGTCAGGCGGGCTGGGGGGCTCCGGCGTCCGCCGGCGCGGGATGCGACGAGGAGACGGCGGGCTGCTCGACCGGCAGCTGCACCGTGAAGACGGTCGCACCGGGCTCGGAGGCGACCGAGACCGTCCCGTGGTGCGCCTGCACGACCGCGCTCACGATGGAGAGGCCGAGGCCGGTGCTGCCCGTCGTGCGCGCCCGGGAGGAATCGCCGCGCACGAATCGGCCGAACAGCTGCGGCCGCAGCTTCTCCGGGATGCCGGGACCGTTGTCCCGCACCCGCGCGACCACGTGACCGTCGCGCGGCTCGGCGAGCTCGAGGGTCACCCGCGTGCCCGCAGGCGTGTGGACGCGCGCGTTCGTGAGGAGGTTGGCGAAGACCTGCTGCAGCTTCGCCTCGTCGCCGCGGACGACGACGGGCTCCTCCGGCAGGTCGAGCTCCCAGTCGTGGTCGGGGCCGGCCGCGTTGGCGTCGCTCAGCACGTCGACGAGCAGCCGCGAGAGGTCGACCTCGGTCGTCGTGAGCTCGCGCTCCGCGTCGAGCCGGGCGAGCAGCAGCAGGTCCTCGACGAGGCTCGTCATCCGCATCGCCTCGGACTCGATGCGGCCGATGTTGTGCTGCACGTCCTCCGTCAGATCCCCGCCGAAGCGGCGCGTCAGCTCCGCGTAGCCGCGGATGGACGCGAGCGGCGTGCGCAGCTCGTGACTCGCGTCGGCGACGAAGTTGCGGACCTTGTCCTCGCTCGCCTGCCGCACCGCGAGGGCCGACTCCACGGAGTCGAGGAGGTTGTTCAGCGCGGACCCGACCTGCCCGACCTCCGTGTGCGGGTTCGTGTCCGTCGCCGGCACGCGCTCGGGCAGCTCGACGTCGCCCCGCTCGAGCGGAAGAGCCGCCACGTCGGAGGCGATCGCCGCCACACGACGGAGCGGCCGCAGGGCACGCCCGACGACGAGCGCGCCGAGCAGCCCGGCGAGCACGACGGCGAGCAGCACGACGATCGCGATGGGCGCGAGGACGGCTGCGATCTCCGCGTTGAGGATGCTGGACGGCTTTCCCACCACCAGCACGCCGCCGGAGGGATCGGTCGTCGCCACGATGCGGTAACTCGCTCCTTCGAGCTCCGCATTCCCGACGACCCCCTGACCTCGTTGCGCCGATCCGGAGTCCGAATCGGCGCTCCGCCGGAGCGCGGTCAACTCGTCCGGGTCCAGATCGATCGGTTGGTTGGCCGAGGAGATCGCCGACCCGAGCGCCGTGCCGTCGGGTTGGAAGTAGGCGACGACCGTCCCCTTGTCGACGCCGAACTGGCCGATGACGACCTTTCCGGTACGGGCGATCGCACCGGCGACGCCCTGTGAGGTGCTCGCGAGCTGCTGGTCGAACTGGCTGACGTAGCTCTGCCGGATGACGAACGACATCACGCCGCCGACGAGGATGCTCGTCGCCGCCACCAGGACCACGGTGAGCGCGATCAGACGTGAGCGCAGCGTCCAGCTCGAGAACTGCATGGAGGACCTCGATGCGGCGGAGGGTCTACTCCGCCGCCTTCAGCATGTACCCGGCGCCGCGCACCGTGTGGATCATCGGCTTGCGACCGGCGTCGATCTTCCGGCGCAGGTAGGAGATGTAGATCTCCACGACGCTGGACTTGCCGCCGAAGTCGTAGTTCCACACACGGTCGAGGATCTGGGTCTTCGACAGGACGCGGCGCGGATTGCGCATCAGGTACCGCAGCAGCTCGAACTCCGTCGCCGTGAGGTCGATCTGCTCGCCGTCGCGGGACACCTCGTGGCTGTCCTCGTCGAGCACGAGGTCGCCGACGACGAGGCGTGGGTCCTCCTCCTCGCTCGCGGTGAGCATCGAGCGGCGGATGAGGCCGCGGAGGCGCGCGACGAGCTCCTCCAGGCTGAACGGCTTCGTGACGTAGTCGTCGCCGCCGGCGGTCAGGCCGTTGATGCGGTCCTCGAGCGAGTCCTTCGCGGTGAGGAACAGCACCGCGGTCTGCTGGCCGTCCTGCCGCACGCGCGACAGCACCTGCATCCCGTCGATGTCCGGCAGCATCATGTCGAGCACGATCGCGTCGGGGCGGAACTCGCGGGCGAGCGCGAGGGCGCGCCGGCCGTCCGCGGCGGTCTTGACCTCCCAGCCCTCGTAGCGGAGGGCCATCTGGAGGAGATCGGTGAGCGTGGGCTCGTCGTCCACGACGAGCACGCGGATCGGGCTCCCGTCCGGATGCTTCAGGCGGGGACGGCTCTGGGGAGCGGCATCGGCAGCGGCAGGTCGGGTCATGGACACCACTCCAGAGAAGCGCAGCTTCCTATGAGGCGCATGAGGAGGACTCATGCACTTCTTGGGAGACGCCGATGCGGCCCGCCGCGGGTCGAGGTCTCGACGGCGACCCGTCCTTGTTCCACAGCGTTGATCCCGCCGTAACAGTGCGGAATCACTCGCCCGGTGGAATTGGTCCCCTGCACGAGCCCGATCGGGACGGACCGGAGGCACGATGACACTCCACGGGGAGGTCGCTGTCGCGGCCCCGTCGGCGACCGGCGGCACGATGCGGGCCGCCGTGCTCGATCGATTCGGCGACGCGGGCGCGCTGCGCGTGATCGACGTCGCGCGGCCCGTCCCGGTCGTGGGCGAGCTGCTCGTGCGCGTCGTCGCCGCGGGCGTCAACCCGATCGATCTGAAGACCCGGGCCGGCGGCGGCGAGGCCGCCGGCGTCGCCGGCTTCCCCGCGGTGCTCGGCTACGACTTCAGCGGCGTCGTGATCAGCGCGCCCTACGAGGCGTTCCGGCTGCAGCCGGGCGACGAGGTGTTCGGCATCAGCAACGCGCCGCGTGCGACCGGCAGCTTCGCGGAGTACCTGACCGTGCCGGCCCAGCAGGTCGCGTCGAAGCCGAAGATCCTCTCGCACGCCGAGGCCGCGGCGGTGCCGCTCGCGGCGCTCACCGCATGGGGCGCCGTCGTCGAGCTCGCGAAGGCGCACGAGGGCCAGCGGATCCTCATCCACGCGGGAGCCGGCGGCGTCGGCCACCTCGCCGTGCAGTTCGCCGCCTACTTCGGCGCGCACGTCATCGCGACCGCATCCGGACGGAACACGAACTGGCTGCGCGAGCTCGGCGCGAGCGAGACGATCGACCACACGACGAACCGCTTCGAGGACGTCGTCGCGGAGGTCGACACCGTCATCGATCTGGTCGGCGATCAGCAGGACCGAACCGGGCCCCGCTCGCTCGACGTCCTGCGGCCCGGCGGTCTCCTGGTCAACGTGCCGAGCGGCAGCTGGCCGACGCTGATGGACGACGCGCGACGGGCGGGCGTGCGCGCCACGTCGTACCGGATGGTGCCGGACGCCGCGACGCTCGCGGTGATCGGCCGCCTCATCAACTCCGGCGACGTGCGCGTGTCGGTGCAGGAGGTCTTCCCGCTCGACCGGATCGCGGACGCCCAGCGGCTGCTCGAGGCCGGCCACGTGCGCGGCAAGGTCGTCGTCCAGGTCGCCGACTACTGAGACGCCGAACGGCGGGCCTCCGAGGAGACCCGCCGTTCTGTCAGCGTGTCCGTCGTCATCCGCAGCGCACGGTGTTCATGAACAGCGTGCGCTGCGCTACGACACAGGCTTCGATCCGCTCGCGGATCGAAGACCATCAAACGAGTGCGGCGACGTCCAGGGGGATGCCCGGGCCGAAGGTCGTGGAGACCGACGCCTTCTGGATGTAGCGCCCCTTCGCAGCGGAGGGCTTCAGCCGGTTCAGCTCGTCGAGCGCCGCCTTGAAGTTCTCGCTCAGCGCCTGCTCCGAGAAGCCGGCCTTGCCGACGACGAGGTGCACGTTGGAGTGCTTGTCGGTGCGGAACTCGATGCGACCACCCTTGATCTCGGACACGGCCTGCGCCGCGTTCGGGGTCACGGTGCCGGTGCGCGGGTTCGGCATGAGGCCGCGCGGGCCGAGGACGCGGCCGAGACGGCCGACCTTGCCCATCATGTCCGGCGTCGCGACCGCGGCGTCGAAGTCGGTCCAACCGCCCGCGACGCGGGCGATCAGCTCGTCGCCGCCGACCTCGTCGGCGCCCGCGGCGATCGCGGCCTCAGCGGCCGGGCCGATCGCGAACACGATGACGCGGGCCGTCTTACCGGTGCCGTGCGGGAGGGAGACCGTGCCGCGCACGATCTGGTCCGCCTTGCGCACGTCGACGCCGAGCTTGAACGCGACCTCGACCGTGGAGTCGAACTTCGCCGACCCGGTCTCCTTCGCGAGCGTCAGGGCCTCGTCGGCCGAGTAGAACTTGCCCTCTTCGATCTTGGCGGCCGCGGCGCGGTACGCCTTGCTCTTCTGTGCCATGGTGTCCGCCTCCTACTGCTCGACCGTGATGCCCATGGACCGCGCGGTGCCGGCGATGATGTTCGCGGCGGCCTCGAGGTCGTTGGCGTTCAGGTCCGGCTGCTTGGTCTGGGCGATCTCGCGCACCTGGTCGCGGGTGAGGCGACCGACCTTGGCGGTGTGGGGCGTGGAGGAGCCCTTGGCGACGCCCGCGGCCTTCTTGATCAGCTCGGCGGCCGGCGGGGTCTTCAGGACGAACGTGAACGTCCGGTCCTCGTAGACGGTGATCTCCACCGGGACGACGTTGCCGCGCTGCGACTCGGTCGCGGCGTTGTACGCCTTGCAGAATTCCATGATGTTGACGCCGTGCTGACCGAGCGCGGGCCCGATCGGGGGCGCCGGGTTGGCGGCGCCCGCCTTGATCTGGAGCTTGATCAGGCCGGTCACCTTCTTCTGGCGAGCCATGTTTCCTTCTCTCTCGAAGACGCGGGCGGATGCCGCACGTCTGCTCCCACCTCCGTGCCCGTGCACGGCGTGGTACCGCGGCCGAAAGGCCGACGGACGATCTTACGCCACTGAACGGGGCCACCCCCGTCCATCGACTCAGAGCTTGGTGACCTGGTCGAACGAGAGCTCGACCGGCGTCTCGCGCTCGAAGAGGGAGACGAGGACGGTGAGCTTGCCGCTCTCCGGCTTGATCTCGGAGATCGTGCCGGGGAGGCCCGCGAACGAGCCCTCCTTGATCGTGATCGTCTCGCCGGTCTCGAAATCGACCTCGGCCGGGATCGGCTGGCGAGCCGTCGCGCCGCGGGCGCCCTTGGCCGCGCCGGCGCCGGACTTCGCCGGGGCCTCGGCGACCTGGACGGTGCTCTTCAGCATCTCGAACGCCTCGTTGAAGCGCAGCGGGGTCGGGTTGTGCGCGTTGCCGACGAAGCCGGTGACGCCCGGCGTGTGGCGGACGAGCGACCACGACTCCTCGTTCAGGTCCATGCGGACGAGCACGTAGCCGGGGATGCGCACGCGGTTCACCAGCTTGCGCTGGCCGTTCTTGATCTCGACCACGTCCTCCATCGGGACCTGGACCTCGTAGATCGCGTCCTCCTGGGCGAGCGTCGTCTTGCGCTGCTCGATGTTCTGCTTCACGCGCTTCTCGAAGCCCGCGTAGGAGTGGATGACGTACCACTTGCCGAGCTTGCCGCGCAGCTCCTGCCGGAAGGCCTCGTACGGGTCGACCTCGACCTCGTCGTCCAGCTCGTCCTCGGCCACGTCCGCGGCGATGCCCTCCGCGACGGTCTCCCCGTCACCGGTGGCCGCGGCCTCCTCGAAGGCTTCGTCACTCTCGTCGTCGGTCGCCTCGGCGGCGGCCTCGTAGTCGGCGGGGTCGTGCACCTCGAGCGCCTCGTCGACGGCGCGGTCGGCAGCGGGGTCCGCCGCCTCCTCGATCGCCTCGAGCTCCTCCTCGAAGTCCTCGTCGTCGTCGTCGACCGGGCTCAGGCGGTCGCCCTCGACGGCCTCCTCGAGCTCCTCCTCCCGGCTGGGGAGGTGGGAGTCGTCAGCGAGCGCCAGCTCGGGGTCGCCCTCGTCGGGGCCGGCGTTCTGCTCGTACTCGGGCTCGAGGTCGAGCTCGTCGCGGTGGGACTTGGCCACGGTTCTTCGCGTTCCTTCTGGATCGATGACGGCGGGGTTCGCCTCGTCGGGCGTCGCCCGCATGGGTGCGCGGGCGGGCGGCGCTGCCGTGCGGCGGCGCCGGGGGTCAGCTGGTGCCGGCGAACACCCACACCACGAGGGCGCCGAACCCGAGGTCCAGCACGTACACGATCGCCATCATGACGACGACGAAGCCGAGCACCACCCCGGTGTAGGTGATGAGCTCGCGCCAGGTGGGGGTGACCACCTTGCGCAGCTCGGCGACGACCTGCCGGAGGAACAGGGCGATGCGGGCGAACGGACCACGACGTGCCTGCCGCTCGAGCCGCGCCACCGCGACGACGTCCTCGCCGGGCTCGTCGAGCACTCTGCGCGCCACCTGGGTCCTCCTCTCGCCGCTGTTCTCCTGCCGAACACGGCCCCGGAGGGGCCGCCTTCGCAGGGCGGACAGGACTCGAACCTGCAACCTGCGGTTTTGGAGACCGCTGCTCTACCAATTGAGCCACCGCCCTAGGGCTGCTCGCGGATCGGGTGCGCGCAGGCGCGCTCCGTCCCCACGGGCGCCGCAAGTGTAGCAGCGGCCCCGCCGGGGACCGCGGGCGCCACGGTCAGAGACCGACGCTGCCCTGCATGATGCCGCCGTCGACGACCACGGTCGTCGACGTCATATACGACGCCCTGCCCGACGCGAGGAACACCACGACGTCGGCGATGTCGCTCGACTCGGCAAGGCGCCGGAGCGGGATCGCGTCCTTCAACTCGCCCAGCTTCTCCGTGTTGCTGGTGGTCGCCGCATTGATCGGCGTGTCCACCGCGCCCGGCGCGACGTTCACCATCCGGATGCCGTGCGGCCCGAGCTCGACGCCCGCGGTGCGGGTCAGCATCCGCATGCCGCCCTTCGAGACGCAGTAGGCGATGTTGCCGGGCATCGGCCAGTCCTCGTGCACCGAGGAGATGTTGATCACGAGGCCGCCGTCGCCCTGCTCGATGAACCGCTTCGCCGCGGCCTGCGAGGCGAAGAACGCGCTCTTCATGTTCACCGCCATGACCTTCTCGTAGTCCTCCTCGGTCGTGTCGAGCAGCGACTGCCGGGTCTCGATGCCCGCGTTGTTGACGAGCACGTCGAGCCGCCCGAAGGAGTCCACCGCCGTCCGCATCATGCGGTGGAGGTCGTCCGCCTTCGAGATGTCGGCCTCGACCCCGACCGCCTCCCCGCCCGCGGCCTCGACCTGCGCGATCAGCTGCGTCGTCGCGTCCTCGTGCGCGACGTAGTCGACGACGACGCTCGCGCCCTCCGCGGCCATCGCCAGCACGATCGCCTTCCCGATGCCGGAGTTGCCCCCGGTCACGACGATCGACTTCCCCTCGAGCAGCATCTCCGCCTCCATCCGCCGCGCACGGTCGCGCGTCGCACGCGAGCGTGCGCCGTCCCGCCTGAACCCGACCCGTACGCGTCCCGCGTCGCTACGCTTGGGCAGCGTGCCTCGCACCGCTCCCGCCCCGATCTCCCCGCGCATCGCCGCCATCGCCGAGTCCGCGACCCTGAAGGTCGACTCGAAGGCGAAGGCGCTGAAGGCCGCCGGCCGCCCGGTCGTCAGCTACGCGGCGGGCGAGCCGGACTTCGACTCGCCGCAGCACGTCGTGGAGGCCGCCGAGCGCGCGGCCCGCGACCCGCGCAACCACCACTACACGGCGGCCGCCGGCCTGCCCGAGCTCCGCGAGGCGATCGCGGCGAAGACGCTCCGCGACAGCGGGCTCGAGGTCTCCCCCGCGCAGGTGATCGTCACGAACGGCGGCAAGCACGCCGTCTTCCAGACCGTGGCGACCCTCGTCGGCGACGGCGACGAGGTGATCATCCCCGCGCCGTACTGGGTGACGTACCCGGAGGTCGTGAAGCTCGCGGGCGGCGTGCCCGTGGAGGTCTTCGCCGGCGCGGACCAGGAGTACAAGGTCACCGTCGAGCAGCTCGAGGTGGCCCGCACCCCGCGGACGAAGCTCCTCGTCTTCGTCTCGCCGTCCAACCCCACGGGCGCGGTCTACACGCCCGAGGAGACCCGGGCGATCGGCGAGTGGGCGCTCGAGCACGGCATCTGGGTGATGACCGACGAGATCTACCAGAACCTCGTCTACGACGGCGTGCGCGCCGTGTCGATCGTCGAGGCGGTGCCGGACCTCGCGGACCAGACGGTGCTCGTGAACGGCGTCGCGAAGACGTACGCGATGACGGGCTGGCGCGTCGGCTGGATGATCGGGCCGGCCGCGGCGATCAAGGGCGCGAACGACCTCCAGTCGCACCTGTCCTCGAACGTGAACAACGTCGCGCAGCGCGCCGCGATCGCGGCCCTCACCGGACCGACCGAGCCGATCGAGGCGATGCGGCAGGCGTTCGACCGCCGCCGGTCCGCGATCGTCTCCGGCCTGAACGCGATCCCGGGCTTCCGCACGCCGACGCCGCAGGGAGCGTTCTACGTCTACCCCGACGTCACCGCGCTGCTCGGTCGCGAGTGGGGCGGCACGACGCCGACGACGACGCTCGAGCTCGCCGACCTGCTGCTCGACCGGCTCGAGGTCGCCGTCGTGCCGGGCGAGGCCTTCGGCCCCTCCGGCTACCTGCGGCTCAGCTACGCGCTCGGCGACGACCAGCTCGCCGAGGGCGTCTCCCGCCTGGCCGACTTCTTCGGCTGACCTCCCGGCTCCGCAGCTCCTCCGGGTCGGCGCGCCCCCAGAACGCGGCGGCCCTGGCCGGAGGGGCACGGCACGCCCTACGGTCGGAACCATGTCGTCGGTGGTGACCGCAGCGCTCCGCCTCGTCGTCGGCGCGCTCATCGTCGCGGCCGTCGTCGCCACCCTCGCCGACGTCCTCCCGGTGAGCCTCGTCGACTTCTTCGGCTACTTCACGATCCAGTCGAACGTGATCGGCGCCGTCGTCGCGGTCGTCGGCGGGATCCGGCTGCTCCGGGGCGCGCCGTCCACGCCGGCGTGGGTCGTCGTCCGGTGGTGCGCCGGGACGTACCTGATCGTGGTCGGGGTCGTCTACTGGACGGTGCTCGCACCGCTGCACGCGGCCGGCGGCGTCCCGCTCCCCTGGGCCAACCTGACCCTGCACGCGCTCTCCCCGCTCGCGGCGCTCGTCGACCTGCTGCTGGCGCCCGACCGGTTCCGGCCCGCCCTGCGCCTCCTCCCGCTCGTGCTCGTCTACCCGCTCGTGTGGACCGCCGTCGTGCTCGTCCGCGGGGCGACGGACGGCTGGGTGCCCTATCCGTTCCTGAACCCCTCGCAGGGCTACGGCGTCGTCGCCGCGTGGGTCGCGCTCGTCGCGGGCGTGTTCGCCGGCGTCGGCGCGCTCGCCCGCCTGATGCTCCGCTCTCGGCGGACATGAGCGGGGCGCCGGTCGTGGAGGTCGCCGACCTGAGCAAGCGGTACGGCGACCGGACGGCGCTCGACGGGGTGTCGTTCAGCATCGAGCGAGGTGAGACCTTCGCGCTGCTCGGCCCGAACGGCGCCGGCAAGTCGACGACCATCGAGATCCTCGAGGGCTACCGCCGGCGCTCGGGCGGCAGCGCCCTGGTGCTCGGCGAGGACCCGGGGACGGCCGGGCTCGCCTGGAAGGCCCGGATCGGCGTCGTGCTGCAGTCGAGCACGGAGGCGGAGGCCGCGACCGTGCGGGAGCTGCTGACGCACGTCGCCGCCTTCTTCCCCGATCCGCGCCCGGTCGACGAGACGCTCGAGGCGGTCGGGCTCACCGACGACGCCCGCACCCGGATCCGCGCGCTGTCCGGCGGGCGGCGGCGGCGCCTCGACGTCGCGCTCGGCATCGTCGGCCGACCGGAGCTGCTCTTCCTCGACGAGCCGACCACGGGCTTCGACCCCGAGGCGCGGCGCCGGTTCTGGCAGCTGATCGAGCAGCTGAAGGCGGAGGGCACCACGATCCTCCTGACGACCCACTACCTCGACGAGGCCGCGGCGCTCGCCGACCGGGCGGCGGTCGTCGCGGCGGGCCGCCTGCTCGCCATCGGTCCTGTGGACGCGATCGGCTCGCCGGCGGCACGCGTGCCGATCGTGCGCTGGCGCGACGCCGACGGCCGCCACGAGGAGCGGACGGAGGAGCCCGCGACGCTCGTCGCCCGGCTCGTCGCCGCCGCCGGGGGCGAGCCGGAGGACGTCGAGATCCGCCGCCCCTCCCTCGAGGACGTCTACCTCGGCCTCATCGGCGACGAGGGCGTCGCGTGAGCGCCGGCGCGTTCACGCCCGGCCGCAGGCTGCGGCTCGGCGCCGCGCGCGTCCGCTGGGAGGTGCGCCAGTACTTCCGCGAGCGCGACACCGTGTTCTTCACGTTCCTGTTCCCGACCGTGATCTTCCTGGTGTTCGCGGCGGCGTTCAGCGCGTCCGACCCGGTCGGTGCGCGGCCGGACGGCACCGGGGGCATCACCGTCGCCGCCTACTACCTGCCGGGGCTCGTCGCCGCCGGCGTCGTCCTCTCGGGCGTGCAGAACCTCGGCATCGCGATCGCGCAGGAGCGGAGCGACGGCACGCTGAAGCGGCTCGGCGGCTCCCCGCTGCCCGTCGTGTCGTACTTCATCGGGAAGGCCGGCTCGGTGCTCGTCACCGCAGTCGTGCAGCTGCTGCTCCTGCTCGCCGTGGCGCACCTGCTCTTCGACGTCGCGCTGCCGGACGACGCGACGCACTGGCTGCGGTTCGCATGGGTCTTCCTGCTGTCGATCCTGATGGCGACGGTCCTCGGCATCGGGATCTCCGGCATCCCCCGCACCGGGCGGTCCGCCAGCGCCGTCATCGTCCCGATCCTGCTCGTGCTGCAGTTCGTGTCCGGCGTCTACTTCACCTTCACCGACCTGCCGACCTGGTTGCAGGACGTGGCGAGCGTCTTCCCGGTGAAGTGGGTGGCGCAGGGCATGCGGTCGGCGTTCCTGCCCGAGCACTTCGCGGCGGCGGAGCGGGGCGGCAGCTGGGACCTCGGCACGACGGCCGTCGTGCTGGTCGCGTGGACCGTCGTCGGGCTCGTCGCCGCGCGGCTCACCTTCCGGTGGGTCCGCCGCGACGGCTGAGGCTCAGGCCGCCGCCGGGCGGCGGGCGGTCTCGGGCCGCGGCTGCAGCGAGGTGACGACGCGGTCCGCGAGCTTGCGCATCGGCGCCTTGCGGCCGACGTCCCCGGGCCAGCGGACGGCGGCGACGCGGCGGTCGAAGCGCGTCGCGTCCTGACCCTCCTCGTACACGTGGTGCAGGCCGTGGGCACCGAGGAAGGCGCTGAAACGATCGAACCGCTCGCCGAGCCCGGCGTTGAACGCGGTGAGGTCGGTCTCCGCGTACAGCTCGGCGGCGTCGGTGTCGGGGCGCACCTGCTTCATCGTGCGGTGCGGGATGTCGTAGTAGCGCACCAGCTCGAGGGTGCGGGAGTCGTGCGCGAGCACCATCGCGGGCGTGCCGGCCAGCAGCGCGGCGATGTTCCCGTGGATCCGGGTGCCGAAGCTGAAGTCGAAGTCGGCGAGGTACCGCATCCACGGCTCCGGGTCCACGAAGAAGCTCGTGCGGCCGTCGCGGACCAGCGGGTGCGCGTGGTGCGTCGGCAGCACCGTCTGATCCGTCGAGTGCGCCTTGCTGCGGTGGCGGTGGCTCAGCAGCATCCCGAGCGCGTCGCGGTGCTGCGCGGCGTACCGGAGGTGCGGGTAGCGCTCGGTGTGGCGCTCGACGATCGGGCCGAGGCCCGGCACGTACGGGGAGAGGTTCAGGCTGATCCGCGACGCCGCGGTCAGCGCCCGCACGCGCTTCTCGACGCGCAGGCCGGGACCGCGGAGGAACACCGAGGGGCAGCCGATCACCTCCACGTCCGAGAACCCGAGGCTCTTGAGGTAGCGCTCCGTGAACTCGCCGCGCACGCCGATGGAGGGCGACCGCTCGAGCACCGCTCGCACGAACCGGGAGACCGACTCCTTCATCGCGTCGAGCCGCTCGATCCTCCCGTCGAGCCGCAGCTGGGCGCCGACGCCGAGGATCGTGACGGGCACCCGCAGCGCCTCGATCGTCTCGGACATCCGGTCGAGGGCGGCCGTGTAGCTCGGCCGGAAGGCGTTCGCGAGCGGGATGACGACGTGGTCGGCGTGCGCGTTGATCCGTGCGGCCTCGGCGCGGCCGCCCTGGATGCCGCCGACCTCGACCTCCGTCCCCGCCGTCTGCAGCAGCTTGTAGCTGGCGCTCGAGAAGAGGAGGTTGCCGACGTTCTCGCCGATGAGGTTCTTGCGGAAGGTGGCCCGCGGGGACACCACGCGGAAGGGGTCCTTGTGCGCTCGCAGCAGGATCCGTGTCATCGGTCGCCCCTCCCCGCACCACCCGTTCGGGGGTGCGCAGTGGGGACGGTAGGCGCGAACCTGCCCGCAGCCTGCACGGCACGCCGACCGTGCACGCGAGTTCAGACGAAGGCACCCACCAGCGTCGGCTCGGGCTGCAGGATCACGCCGAACTCGCTCTGCACGCGCTGCTGGATGTACCGCGCCAGCTCGAGCACCTGGGCGGCCGTGGCGTGGCCGCCGTTCACGATCGCGAGGGTGTGCTTGCGGGAGATGTGCGCGTCCGAGCCGGGCAGCCGGAAGCCGCGCTGCACGCCGGCGTGCTCGATCAGCCAGGCCGCGGAGAGCTTGACGCGCGGCTCGCCGTCGCGGTCGGGCCGCTGCGGCAGCGCCGCGCCGAGGGGAACGACCACGTCCGGCTCGTCGCCCGAGGTGGGGAACCGTGGCGCGTCGCGCGGCAGGGTCCGCGCGAACCGCTCGGTCACGATCGGGTTGGTGAAGAAGGAGCCGACGCTGACGGACTCCGGATCCCGGTCGTCGAGCACCATGCCCTTCCCGCGCCGCAGCTCGAGGACCGTGTCGCGCAGGGCCGCGATCGGCACCCTGGCGCCGAGGGGCACGCCGAGCGCGTCCGCGAGCTGCGCGTAGGCGATCGGGGAGCTGAGCACGGGTCCGTCGCCGACGGCGCGGTGGAGCAGGAGCTCGACCGCGAGCACCACGCCCGCGAGGCCCTGCTTGAAGACGCTCGTCCGGTAGCCGAGCCGCAGCTCCGACGCGGGCAGTCGGCGGACCGTCCCCGTCTCGCGGTCCAGGAACTCGACGGCGGCGAGCGTCGCCGCGAGCTCCTGCCCGTAGGCGCCGATGTTCTGGATCGGCGCCGCGCCGCAGGACCCGGGCACGCCGGACAGCGCCTCGATGCCGCTCCATCCTTGGCGCACCGCCTCGGCGCAGAGCGCGTCCCAGGACTCCCCCGCCTGCACGCGCACCCGCACCTCCTCCCGCTGCTGCGGCGGTCGGAGGGAGCGCTCGAGGGAGCGGAGGCGGTCCTCCGGGCTCGACGGCGGGCCGCCGTTCGCGTGGACGGCGGCGCTCAGGCGCTCGATGCCGCGGGTCGCGACCACGAGGACCGTCCCGTCGAAGCCCTCGTCACCGGCGACGACGTTCGATCCGCCGCCCAGCACGAGCAGCGGCTCGTCGTCGGCCCAGGCGCCGAGCGCGGTCTGCACGACGTCGTCGACGGTCGTCGCCACGACGACGCGACGGGCCGGGCCGCCGACGCGCAGGGTCGTGAGGTCGGCAAGCCGAGGGGCGTCGGTCGCGGCGGACGGCTCGGCGACCGCGCGGTCGCCGGCGCCGTCAGGCACGCCGCGCCTCCGACGGGCTCGTCCGGACGCGCACCTGGGCGCGCCCCAGCACGGTCTGCCCGTCGACCTTCGCGGTCACGTCGATGCGGGCCTCCCCGTCGCCGACCTGGCCGACCTTCGCCTCCAGCTCGAGCCGCACCGCGCCCTCCGGGGGCACCGGGACGGGACGCGTGAACCGCACGCCGTACTCGATCACGCGGTCCACGCCGAAGCGCTCGACGACCGGCTGGATCGCGAGGCCCATCGTGAGCATCCCGTGCGCGAGCACGCCCGGCAGGCCGACGGCGGTCGCGACGTCGTCGCGGTAGTGGATGGGGTTGAAGTCCCCGGAGGCACCCGCGTAGTGGACGAGCGCGTCCCGGTCGATGTCGTGCGAGCCGGTCGCGACGACCTGGCCGACCTCCAGCCGCTCGTCGCTCATGCGTCGCCCCGGACGACGAGCGTGGAGATCGCGGTGACGACGTGCGAGCCCGTCTCGTCGCGGATCTCGGAGTCCGACGTGACCATCGCGTTGCCGCCGAGCAGCTTCACGTCCGTCACCGTCATGGTCGCGGTCAGGAGGTCCCCGGCGACGATCGGCCGGCTGAAGCGGAACCGCTGCTCGCCGTGGACGACGCGCGAGAAGTCGACGCCGGCGGACTCGT
This sequence comes from Amnibacterium kyonggiense, assembly GCF_004364555.1. GTDB lineage: Bacteria > Actinomycetota > Actinomycetes > Actinomycetales > Microbacteriaceae > Amnibacterium > Amnibacterium kyonggiense. The sequence goes on from NZ_SOAM01000001.1 coordinate 120,844, forward strand.
CGGCGAGCAGCTGCTGGAGCGTCGCCTCCTGCAGCACGACGGCGAACGTCGGCGGCGCCACGACGTCGGGGTACCCGGCGCCGCGGGCGGCGTCGGGGTCGAGGCTGAGCGGGTCGGTCGAGCCGACCGCGCGGGCGAACTCCCGGACCTTCTCGCGCCCGACGAGGTAGGGCGCGGTCTCGGGGTACACCCGGCCCTTGAGATCGGCGGTGACGGTCACGCCTGCATCGTAGTCAGGCGCACGGGCCGCCCAGCGGATGCTCGAACCTCCCGAGAAGACTGGCGGCATGAGCACGAAGACCACCCTCCCCTCCCGCCTGATCGGCTCCCGGTCCGTCGCCGCGATCGGCCTCGGCGCCATGCCCATGTCGATCGAGGGGCGCCCCGACGAGGCGCGATCGATCGCGACCATCCACGCGGCGCTCGACGCCGGCGTCACCCTGATCGACACGGCGGACAGCTACCACCTGCTCGCCGGCGAGGTCGGGCACAACGAGCGGCTGATCGCCCGCGCCCTCGAGACGTACGAGGGCGACAAGGAGGACGTGCTCGTCGCGACGAAGGGCGGCCACCTGCGCCCCGGCGACGGGTCGTGGACCCAGGACGGCTCGGCGAGCCACCTGATCGAGGCCGCGGAGGCGTCGCGCGAGGCGCTCGGTGTCGAGGCCATCGACCTCTACCAGTTCCACCGCCCGGACCCGCGCGTGAAGTTCGCGGAGTCGGTCGGCGCGCTCGTGCACCTGCTCGACACGGGCGTCATCCGGATGGCCGGCCTCTCGAACGTGACCGTCGACCAGATCGAGGAGGCGCAGGAGATCACGGACGGGCGCATCGTCTCCGTGCAGAACCAGTTCTCCCCCGCGTTCCGCAGCTCGCTGCCGGAGCTCCGTGCCTGCGCCGAGCTCGGGATCGCGTTCCTCCCCTACAGCCCCCTCGGCGGCATCGGCAGCGCCGCGGACCTCGGCAAGGTGAACGCCGCGTTCCAGCGCATCGCCGACGACCGCGGCGTGAGCCCGCAGCAGGTCGCGCTCGCGTGGGAGCTGTCGCTCGCGCCGGTCGTGATCCCGATCCCCGGCGCCTCGCGCCCGGAGACGATTCGCGACTCGGCGGCCGCCGCCGAGCTGCACCTCACGGAGGAGGAGCTCGCCTCGCTGAACGCGTGAGCTGGAGCACCTCCGGCACCCGCCCCGCAGCACTTCGGCAGGCCGGAACGGGTTCGGCAGGCCCGATGCGCCGCCGTCGGCCTGCCGAAGCGCGCACGGCCTGCCGAAGCGCTCGCCCGGAGACGGCGAAAGCCCCCTGCGATCGGGAGTCGCAGGGGGCTTTCGTGACCGTGGTCAGCGATCGGTGTTCGACCGTGTCACTGGCAGCTGTCGCACTGCAGCAGATCCATCGGGTCGACCGGAATCGCGTAGCCGTCGATGCTCTCCGTGTCGAAGTTCATGACCGCTCCTTTCCGCTCGCTGCCACCGACCTTCCCCAGTCGATGGCATGTGGTGCACTTCCCCCGCCGTGGAGCGAGTGAGAACACCATATACCGGGGCACCGATAGAAACGAGCCCCAACATGTAGTGGCAGTGACCTCTCAGGCGTGTCGCCCGGAACGGCGCGGATCGGCGGCTCGCAGCCCCGCGTGTCGCGGCGTGTCGGCCTTGCGGCGGCACGATTCCACGCCACTCCGGCACCGCGCCGGACGGACGCTCGAGCGACGGCACCGCGCAGTGCCGTCGACGCCGCGAACGGGGGACGACATGCGCATCGCAGCGGAAGAGGGGCGCGGGAGCGGGATGCTAGAGTCGTCGTCGCTTCCGGCCCGGGATCGGGCCTGACGCGCGCCCCGATAGCTCAGTGGTAGAGCATCTCCATGGTAAGGAGAAGGTCAAGAGTTCAATCCTCTTTCGGGGCTCGGACCGACTGACCCGCACACCCCGCGGACCAGCGGCCCTCGCGGCGGGGTAGCTCAGGTGGTTAGAGCACACGGCTCATAATCGTGGTGTCGCGGGTTCAAGTCCCGCCCCCGCTACGTCAGGCCCGGATCTCCACGGGCCGCACGATCGGCCCGGAGTCATCTCGACTCCGGGCCGATCCGCGTTCGACCGCATCCCGGTCACCGCATCGGTCAGCCGCGACCCGCGCCGGTGACGACCTCCTGGTCCTGGCGGCCGCCGCGGAGCTCGGCGACGAGCGCAGGCCGCTCGCGCATGTAGCGCACGCCGGACCGGGTCCCCCAGACGTACAGGGCCGCGGCGACGAGGGCGACGGCGATCGAGTCCCACGGTGCCGGGACCAGGCCGAGGCCGCCGAACCCGCCGATCGCAGCCATTCCGTACATCGCGACGAGATAGACGACGAGCCAGACGCCGCCGGCGATCTCGCTCCGTTCGTGGCGATGCACCACGGCCGTGACGGCGTACCAGACGAAGCCCACGGCGACGATCGGGATCGTGAGCACGAGCTGCGACCAGGGCACCCAGTAGATGACGAGCGCGCTGACGATGAAGGCGAATGGGGCGATCACCGTCATGCCGGGCAGCCGGGCGCCCCGCGGGCTGACGCCGGACCTCCGGAACGCGACCAGCGACACCGACCCGATGGAGAAGGTGAACGCGATGAGCGTGCCGGTCACGCCGATGATCGCATGCCAGCTCGGCAGCGGCAGCAGGAACAGGATGCCGACGAGGAAGTTGAGCACGAGGGCGAGGCGCGGCACGCCCGACCCCGGGTGGACCTTGGCCAGCCACTCCGGGAAGAAGCGGTTCTTCGCCAGCCCGAAGACGTTGCGCGCGTTCGACGCCGTGAACACGATCCCGGAACCGGACGGCGACACCATCGAGTCCGCGATGAGGACCCAGTAGAGCCAGGTCATCCCGAGCAGCATCGCGAGCTGCGCGAAGGGCGAGTCGAAGTCGATGCCGCCCCACCCCGTGCCGAGCAGGTGCTGCGGAATGCCGAACACGAACGCGATCTGCAGCAGCAGGTAGAGCACGATCGCACCGAGGATCGTCGTGACGAGCGAGGCGGGGATGTTCCGGCGCGGGTCCTTCACCTCGCCGGAGAGCTCGATGATGTTCCGGAATCCGGTGTACGCGAACACCATGCCCGCGGTCGCGATGGTGCCGAGGGCGGCGCCGAAACCGTAGGGCGCGAAGCCGCCGCCGGCCGCGATGTTGTCCGCACCGCCCGCTCCGCCCGTGTGGGTGAAGCCGCTGATCAGCAGCAGCACGATGGTCAGCGTCGGGATGCAGATCTTCACCGCGGTCACGACGTTGTTGCTGCGGGCGAAGAACTGCACACCGAAGAAGTTGATGACGACGAACACCGCCATCAATGCGATCGCGACGAGGATGCCGGGGAAGGTCAGCGATCCGTGCTCGAACAGGCCCGGGAGGTAGGAGCTGGCGTACTGCACCACGCCCGACGCCTCCGTCGGCGGGTTCGCGACGTACGTCACCCACATGCTCCACCCCACGATGCTCGCCGCGAAGCGGCCGTTCGAGTAGAGCGGGTACCGGACCAGGCCGCCGGACTCCGGCCGCACCATGCCGAGCTCCGCGAAGACGAGCGCGACGGCTAGCATGACGGCGCCGCCGATCACCCACGCGACGAGCGCGGCGGGGCCGGCCGTCTGCGCCGCGTACATCGCGGAGAAGAGCCAGCCCGACCCGATGACGCTGCCCACCCCGGTGGCGACGAGCGACCAGTAGCCGAGCTTCTGCTTCAGGTGGCGATCCTCATCGGTCGCGGACCCGGGCTCTTCCGTCGCGGTGTTCATCAGGCGTTGATGCGCCGTGCGGATCCGCGTCCCCCGATACGGACGCCCGACGGGCCGATGGCAGGACCGCCCGAAAGGAGCGGAGGAGTCAGCGGCCGCGGAACCAGGCGAGCAGCTCGGCGGCGCGGAAGTCGCCGACGCCGCGGGCCGCTTCCGGCGAGCCGAACCAGGCCGGCGCCTCGGCGAGGTCCGTCTCGGTCAGCGGCCGGTAGCCCATGGACCACGAGCCGAACCGGCGGCCGACGAGGTACTCCTCGTCGAGGATCCGGACGTCGCGGTGCCGCTCGTCGGCGGCGATGGTGCGGAGCACCGATCGCACCGCGCCGACGGGCCCCTCCAACGCCTGCATGAAGTGCCCGTCCCGATGCAGCAGCACGCCGGTGATGCTCTTCGCCTCGTTGTTCATCCGACTCGTCGCCAGCAGGAGTGCGAGGTCGACCTCGGTGAACGGCACCGCGGCGATGGACGAGTAGACGACCGACAGGAACTCGACCGGCCGGACGGGGCCCGCCGGGGTGCTCTGCAGGACGACGCTCATGCAGCCAGGGTCACAGATCCTCCGCCGCGGGGACATGCCCAGATCGGGCGGCAGCGCGGACGGAGCTTCAGCGGCTCCCGCTCCTGGCGCTTCCTCGGGCGGCCCGTGCAGATTGCCGGGGTGCTGTGGGAGCGAACGACCGGTGCCGCGCGACGACCTCGGGTCCGCTTCGGCCGGGACCTGCCCACCGCGCCCAGCACGCGGCGCGTCGTGATCGCCGCCGCCGCGCTGGTCGGCGTCTGGGGCGGCTCGACGCTGCTCCGCGTCGCGCACCTGCCTCCCGGGCCGATCGATCGGGCCTGGGACGCCGTGGTGATGCGGGCGAGCGGCCGGGTCTCGCGCGGCGTCGCCGAGGGGATGGCCGTCGTCGGGTCCGGCCCGTCCGGCACGGCGCTCGTCGTGGCGGCGGGCGCGCTCATCGGCGCGACACGAGGATGGTTCTGGGGCGCGTCAGTCGGGGTGACGAGCATCGTCAGCGTGCTGGATCGAGCGGGCCTGAAGGCGCTGGCGCAGCGCGCCCGACCCGACGACGCCTACGGCGTCCTCGACGCCTTCCCCTCCGGGCACACGACCTTCGCCGCTCTGCTGGGCACCGTCGTGATCCTCTTCGAACGGCGGACCGCGGTCCGCGGCGCCGCGATCGGCTTCATCGCCGCCATGGCCTGGAGCAGGACGCAGCTGCGCGCGCACTGGCTCACCGACGTGCTCGGCGCGGTCGTGCTCGGTTCCGCCGAAGCGGTCCTCCTCCTCGCCGCGGCTCACCGGCTGCGCGAGAGCTCGAGCCGATGGAGGGACGCGGCTCCGGCCGCACGGGAAGCCGCTCGGCGGCTCCCAGCCCGAGGCCCTCGCGGAGGATGACGGTCAGTCCCCGACGAGTCGACGCAGCAGGCCGAGCAGGGTCGCCCGCTCCGCCTGGTCGAGGGGCGCGAACGCGGCTCGGAAGACCTCCGCGGCCGCCTGGTGCCCGACCTCGAGCACGCGCTCGCCCGCGTCCGTGATGCGGTGCTCGATCCGCCGGCCGTGCGGGGTCGAGCGCTCGACGAGCCCCTTCCGCTCCATGCCGCGCATCATCACGCCGAGCGACTGGTCGCTCTGGAACGTCGCCACGGCGAGCTCGTGCGCGGAGGCGGCCGGGTTCCGCGACAGCGCGCGCAGGACGTCCCACTGCACGATCGTCGAGCCGACGGCACGGAGCCTCGAGTCCAGCGCCCGGTGGTTGCCCCATTGGACCTGCTTGATCGCGCGCCCCAGCTCCTCATCCTCGGACCGGGTGTCGACGTCCACAGGAGGAGCGTAGGTCGCATCCCGACTAAATGTGTTTATATAGCGATCGCGGAGGGCGCGTCGGACGCCGCCCACGACGCCGCACCAAGCAGAGCAGGAGCCACCATGGCCGCCCACGACATCACCCGCATCCCGCTGACCGTTCGACGCCTCGGTGCGGGCCGGCCCGTGCTCGTGCTCCACGGCGGCGGCGGTCCCGCGAGCGTCGCGCCGATCGTCGAGCACCTGGGCCGACGGCACGAGGTGCTCGCACCGACGATCCCGGGCTGGGACGGCACCGAGCGCCCCGACTGGTTCCGGTCGATCGACGACGTCGCGTTCGCGTTCATCGACCTCCTCCGCCGCGAGTCCCTCGAGGACGTGGTCGTCGTCGGCTCGTCGATCGGCGGGTGGATCGCCGCGGCGATGGGCGGGCTCGACGCGGACCGGGGCCGGATCGCGCGCCTCGCCCTCGTCGACGCGGTCGGTGTGGACGTCCCGGGCGAACCGATCCGCGACGTCTTCGCGCTCGACGCCCGCGGGATCGCGGACCACTCCTTCCACGACGGCGACCGCTACTTCGTCGACCCGGCCACGGTCCCCGCGGAGCGACAGGCAGCGCAACGGGCCAACATGACCGCGATGCGCGCCGTCGCCGGGGACCCGTACATGCACGACCCGGCGCTGCTGCAGCGGCTCGGCCGCATCACCGTCCCGGTGCTCGGCATCTGGGGCGCGTCCGACCGCATCGTCACTCCCGAGTACGGGCGTCAGTACCTGGCGGCGTTCCCGAACGGCCGCCTCGAGGTCGTCCCGCGCGCCGGGCACCTGCCGCACCTCGAGCGCCCCGACGCGACCTTCGCGATCCTCGACCCCTTCGTGGAGGAGGCCGACCGGGCGCAGTGACCCGGTGGAGGCGGCCGGCGTCTGCACGGTGCTCCGAGAGCGTTCAGCCCAGGCGCCCGGCCCGCAGCACGGCGGCGCGGTGCAGCGCTCCGGCGATCAGGCCGCCGACGATCGGAGCCAGGATGAACGCCCACACCTGCGCGAGGGCGTCGGGGCCGCCGTAGATCGCCGTCGCGATGGAGCGGGCGGGGTTCACCGAGGTGTTGCTGATGGGGATGCTGATGAGGTGGACCACCGTCAGGGTGAGGCTGATCCCGAAGGGGGCGATCGCCGCGAGCTCGGCGCGGGCGGTGACCGCGAGGATGACGGCCACGAAGACGCCGGTCAGCAGGGCCTCGGTGAGCAGCACGCCGAGCAGGCCGAACCCGCCGGGCGAGTGGGCGCCCCAGCCGTTCGAGGCGAAGCCCGATTCCTGCGCGTTCGCCAGGAACCCGCTCGGCCCCGTCGATGCGACGACCACGAGGACCGAGCTGGCGAGCGCGCCGCCGACGAGCTGCGCGACGACGTAACCCGGGACGTCCCGCCACGCGAAGCGTCCGGCGATCGCGAAGCCGAGCGTCACCGCCGGGTTGAAGTGGCCACCGCTGGTCCTGCCGACGAGCAGGATGCCGGCGAGGAGGGCCAGCCCGAACGCGAGCGCGACGCCGAGGTGCCCGACGCCGAGCGCGTTGTCCTGCGCGGACGGGAACGCGGCCGCGAAGAGGGCGGTCCCGACGCCGCCGAGCACCAGCAGGAAGGTGCCGAAGGCCTCCGCGCCGAGCCGCGGTGCGACGGCTCGAGGCGCGTCCGGGGCGGTCCGGCGTTCGGTGGTGGACGGGTCGGCGGTCGTCATGGCTCTCCTTCGGTCGGGCGCGCGGGCGCGCGGGAAGGAGCCCCCGCCGGGCGTCCGGCGGGGGCTCGAGGGTCGATTCTCAGCGGGTGCGGTCGGAGACGCGCTTCGCCCTGCGCCGGAGGGCGCGGCGCGCCTTCACGACGCGCGGATCGGTCCACAGCAGCGCCGCGCGCTGGTAGGCCGTGTAGTGCGAGTCGGAGGGGCGACGCGCCCGCTCGCCCAGCACGTAGGCGGTCCCGCCGAGCACTGCGAGCAGGAACACGGTCTTGCGCACTGACGACCTCCGTCGATCCGGACGGGCTCGATGCCCGCACTCACCGAGGAAGAGGGTGGCGGGGCCGTCGATGTCATGCCGCCTGCGGCATTTGCAGGCGCTTCCCAGACGGGAGGCCGGGGCACCGCCCCGAAGAGGAGGTGGGGGATCCGTGCAACGAGGAGCATGCTCGGCTGCATCGAACCATCCGCACCGCACGACGTCCGTGCCCGAGTCACCGGTCTCGCCGGCCGGCTCCTGCACCACCGCACGTTGATCCGTCACGAGGTGCGGCCGCTGGACGACGCCGAGCGCCTGAGCGGCGAGGCCACCGCGTTCCGCGTCGTGCTCGCCGGGTCGGGCATCACCTCCGGATGGGGCGTCAGCACGCACCGGCTCGCCCTCTCCGGCTCCGTGCAACGCGCCCTGCAGCAGCGGCTCGGGCGGCCCGTCGACGTCCGGCAGGTCAGCCGGATCGGCGCCTTGCTCGGGGACGCCATCGACGTCCTCGAGGACCGCCTCGACGGCACGGAGCACGTCGTCGTCCTCGCCTTCGGCTGGAGCGACGCGTTCGCGCTCACGCCGGTGTCGCGGTGGACGGAGACGCTGAACGGCCTGCTCGACGTGCTCGGCCGCGGCCGCCCGGGTCCGCTCCCGGTCGTCGTCGTGGGCCTCCCGCCGATGGACTCCCTCGGGATCGCCGGGCTGCTCGGGCCGTTCGTCCGCCGACACGGCGAGCGACTGAACGAGGCCTCGCGCACCGTCGCCGCCGCGCGGCCGGGCACCGTGTTCGTGCCCCTCGACACGGCGGCGAATACGGACCTCCGACCGTCGGGATCGCCCGAGGCCTACGCCGTCTGGTCGCTGCCGATCGCGGACGCGATCGCGGCGGCGAAGGACCCGGACGAGGACATCCGGATCGGCGGGATGCTCGGCGAGCTGTACCGGCGGTCGGCGGCTGCGTCGCACACCGACCGCGGCCCCCGGTCGCCGGTGCAGGACGCCGCCCGCGCGCGCCGTCGGCGACCGAGCCCGAGCCGACGAGGTGCGGCCGCGGTCGACGCGGTGCGGATGCGCACCGGCGTGCACGACTACGCCATGCGGGTGCTCGAGGACCTCGGCCATCCGCCGCTGATCGGCCCGACCGGCGCCCCGTGCCGGACCCTGGCCGTGGGCCCTCGCCCTGTCCGCGTGCTGTTCTTCGGCGCCGGCCTCGCGATCGGCTACGGCGTCCGCTCGCGCGAGGACGCCGTCGACGGGCCGTTCGCGCAGGCGCTCTCCGGGGCGCTCGATCGCGGCGTCGTGCTCGAGAACCGGGCCGCGAAGCACCTCCCGCTGGAGCAGACGATCGCCTCCCTCGGTGCCGTCGGCACCTGGTCCTACGACCTCGCGGTCTGGTTCCCCTCGTTCAGCGACGGCATCGAGCGGCTCCGACCGGGCTGGTGGCGCAACCGGCTGCACACGATGATCCGGGAGCTCCGCGCCGACGGCCACGTGCCGCTGCTGCTCTCGCACATGCCCGTCCCAGCCGGCCTGCACCCCGCTGCACTCATCGCCCGCCCGTGGGTCCGCCGCCTCAACCGCGTCATCGACCAGGTCGCGGCGGAGTGGGACGACGTCCGCACCGCGGCGACGGAGCCGTTCTTCCCGGCCGAGGTCGGCCAGAAGATCACGGACCGCGCGTACTTCCACGCCGTCAGCGACCGCCTCCTGCCGGCCGCCGTGGGCCTCCTGCTCACCGGTCGACCCGCCGCCTCCACGTCCTCCCACTGATCCCGCTCCGACATCCGGACGGAACGCGTCCTGATCGCAGCGAGGGACCGAGATACGGACGCGTTCCGTCCGCTTCTGTTCGTACCGTCGGCGGCATCGGAACGATCGGAGGATCGAGATGCACACCATCCAGACGGTGATCCCGACCGCAGTGCGGCCGAGCGCGCGGAGCACGGGGGCGACGCCGGCGCGCGGCCGGACCGCGTCGGCCGCGCGCCGCGCGGCGCGGCTCCTGTCCGCCTGGGCCGAGCGCCACCTGCTCGACACTCGGGAGACGAGGCAGGTCCCGGCGACACCGCGCCGCGAGTACCCGCTCCCCTGGGCGTGACGGCGGCGGGGCGCCCGCCGCGCTCTAGCCTGCTGCGGTGGAAGAGGCTGCAAGCCCGACCGCTCGGGCGCTCCGGGCGCTCGACATCCTGCGCCTGCACCCGGGCATCTCCGCCGAGGAGCTCGCGGAGCGGCTCGGCGTCACCGAGCGCGCGGCCCGACGCTACGTCGCCACGCTCCGCGACGCGGGCATCACCGTCGAGGGGGCCCGCGGTCCGGCCGGCGGATACCGGCTCGGTCGCGGCACGACCCTGGCGCCCGTCGGGTTCACGGAGGAGGAGGCGCTCGGGCTCGTCCTCCAGGTCCTGAACGGCCGACCGGCCGCGGGTCGGGACGACGACCTGATCGGCGGCGCGCTGTCCAAGGTCGTGCGAGCGCTCCCGGACGCGATCGGCCGGCAGGCGGCGCTGCTGCGCGAACGCGCGGCGGCCACGCCCGACGACCGGGCGGACCAGCAGCCCGACCCGCTGCTCGCGCACGAGCTGATCGGCGCCATCGCGGCCAAGCGCGGCGTCGTCGTCGAGTACCGCAGCGAAGGGGGCACGGAGCTCACGGCCGACCTCGACCCGTGGGGCGTCGTCGCCCGCGGCGGCCGGTGGTACCTCCTCTGCTGGGCGCACCACGTGCAGGCGGTGCGCACCTACCGCGTCGACCGGATCGCCTCCGTCACGCGGACGCTCCGCCGCTTCGACCCGCCCGAGGACCTCGACCCCGTCGCGGCGCTCGGCGAGCACCTCGGCAGCGGCTGGCGCTACCCGGTCCGGGTCGTGTTCTCGGCCCCGCTCGAGGAGGTGCGGGCGTGGACGCGCTCGCCGATGGGCCGCCTCGAGCCGCACGACGACGGCTGCGTGCTGATCGGCACCACGAGCAGCCCCGGCATGTACGCGCGCGAGTGGCTCTCCGTCCTCCCGTTCCCGTTCCGGGTCGAGAGCGGGGAGGAGCTGCGCGCCGCGGTCGTCGAGGTCGCCCGGCAGTTCGCCGCCGCCGTCGCCGCGGAGGACGACGCCTCGCGACCCTCGCCGATCGCCGGACCGGACGCCTGACCCCTCGCGGACGTCGGATGTCGCGCGCGAACCATTCCGCCCGCGTTCCGTTCCAGGCCCCCGGAACACCCCTGACGACCGGTTTGCTGGTAGTCATGCAGCCGCCGGACGTTCAGGAGGAGGGGGATGCCGATGACGGTGATCACGATCTACGACGTCGCCCGCGAGGCGGGGGTCAGCATCTCCACCGTCTCCAACGCGCTGAACAAGCCGCACATCGTCGGCCTCGAGACGAGGGAACGCGTCCTGCGCGTCGCCGACGAGCTCGGCTACGTGCCGAAGCCCGCCGCCGCGGTCCTCGCGCGGCGCGCGAACCGACGGGTCGCCGTGTTCGCGCCCTTCACGTCGTACGACTCCTTCCTCCGCCGCCTGTCCGGCGTGCTCGAGCAGGCGTCGTCTTCGGGCACCGAGGTCTCGGTCTTCGACGTGGGGTCCGCGGCCCAGCTCGCGTCGCCGGTGCTGTCGAGCGTGCCGCTGACGGCCCGTTTCGACGGCGTCATCGTGATGGGCATGGCCGTCGACCCGGTCGTCGAGCAGCGCCTCGTCGACCGGGAGATCCCGGTCGTGGTCGTGGACGCGACGAGCGAGCGCTTCACCACCCTCGTCGTCGACGACGCGGCCGCCGGCGCGCTGGCTGCGCAGCACCTCGTCGACCTCGGCCACCGCCGGGTGGGCTACGTCGCGGAGACGCAGGTCACGGACTACGAGTCGCAGTCGACGAGCCGCCTCGCCGGCTTCACGCGGGTGCTCGAAGCCGCCGGCGGCGCCGTCGAGGTGGTGGAGAGCGGTCCGACCGCCGACGAGTCGGCGGCCGCGGCCGCCGGGCTGCTCGCCTCGGACCGCGCGCCGACGGCCCTCGTCGCCCACTTCGACCGCATGGGCGTCGGCCTGCTCCGCGCGGTCCGCGCCGCCGGCCTCCGCGTCCCTGAAGACGTCAGCGTCATCTCGTTCGACGACGGACCGGTCGCCGAGGCCGCGGGGCTCACGACCGTCCGGCAGCCGTTCGAGGAGTCCGGGGCGGCGGCCCTCCGTCTGCTCGACGCCGCGGGCACGAGGGGTTTCGTCTCGCACACGCAGCTCAAGGTCCGCCTCGTCGACCGCGGCTCGACCGGGGACGCCGCACCGTCGCAGGCATGACGCCCTCCGAATAAAAGTGCTTTTACTGAAGCAGTTGACAAATGTTCCGCCGCCGCGTTGACTCGGGCCCGGGACAGTGCGGTCCGTCCGGACCGCCGCCCGCATCCGCCCCACAGCAAGGAGGCCTCCGGTGGAGAAGACCCGACCGAAGCGACGCGCCGCGATCCGCGTCCCCGCCCTCGCCGGAATGGCGCTCGCCGCCGTCCTCGGCCTCTCGGCCTGCGCGCCCGGCGGCAGCGCCGCCCCGTCGCAGACGACCGCCACCTTCGCCGGCGGCACCCCGACCTGCGGCACGAAGCCGGTCACGATGAACGCCTACTTCGAGACGGGCTTCCCGCTGCCGAAGGCGCTCACCGACGAGTTCACGAAGCAGCACCCGAACGTCACCTGGAACATCCGGGAGGACCAGTTCGCGGTCATCACGCAGAACGCGGCCCGCACGCTCTCCGACTCCGCGCCCGACCTCATGCGCCTGCCGAGCATCGCCGACCTCGCCAAGGAGGGCCTGCTCAAGAACCTCGACGGCTACGCGACGGCCTTCGGGTGGGACAAGTGGCCGGCCTCGCAGCTCGAGCAGCTCCGCGTCGACAAGAGCGGCTCGCGGGGCTCGGGCAGCCTCTACGCGCAGGGCCTCAACTTCAGCCTGACGGGCGTCTTCTACAACAAGGACCTCGCGAAGAAGGCGGGCATCACCGGCACGCCGACCACGCTCGCCGAGCTCGACGCCGACCTCGCGAAGGCCAAGGCCGCCGGCATCACGCCGATCGCCCAGTTCAACGGTGGCGCGACGGGCGGCCTCGCCTTCCCGCTCCAGCAGCTCATGGCGGCCTACGGCTCGCCGACCTCCATCAACGACTGGGTGTTCCAGAAGTCGGGGGCGGACATCGACACCGCGACCAACAAGCAGGCCGCGGCGCACCTCGAGAAGTGGGTCAAGGCGGGCTACTTCGCGAGCGACGTCAACTCGCTCGACTACGCGGGCATGATGAGCCGCTTCATCGGCGGCAAGTCGCTCTTCATCTTCGACGGCGACTGGGAGTCGGGGAACCTCGACAAGCAGATGGCCGGCAAGGCGGGCTTCTTCCTGATGCCGTCCGCGACCGCAGGCGGCAAGCAGGCCGCGATGTCCGCGCCGCTCACCTACGGCATCGCCGCGGGCGCGAAGCACGCCGACTGCGCCGCGACCTTCCTCAACTGGGTCGCGACCGACAAGACGGCGCGCAGCATCGCGGTGAAGGTCGGCGGCTCGCACCCGATGGGCCTCGCCGACGCCTACATGCCCGAGGTCGACAGCAGCACGGTGACGGGTCAGACCCTCGCCGCGGGCGCGACCGTCTCCAAGGACAACGGCGCGATGGACTTCATCGCCAACGCGACCAACGCGATCTACGCGAAGAGCTGGACCCCGCAGCTGCAGTCCCTCGTCGCGGGCCGCGTGTCCTCCGACGACCTGCTGAAGTCGGTCCAGAGCGACTACCTCTCGCAGATCAAGCAGTGACGAGCATCCTGTCCTGATGACCGGAATCGTGACGACGCCGGAGGTCGCAACGCCTCCGGCGACCGCCGCCGCCCGCCCGGAGCGCCGCCGCAGCACGCGGCGGCGCTCCGGGCGCGGGGCGCTGGTCGGCTGGCTGTTCCTGCTGCCGGCGACCGTGTTCTACATCGCCTTCGTGCTCTGGCCGATCCTGAGCACGATCAACTACTCGTTCTACGACTGGAACGGCATCACGCCGGCGACGTTCGTGGGCGTCCAGAACTACGTCGCGCTCGTGACCCAGCCGGAGCTCCTCGGCTCGATCATCAACGCGTTCGTGCTGATCATCTTCTTCAGCCTCATCCCGACCGCGCTGGGCCTCGTCATCGCGGCGACCATCCGCGGGATCAGCGGCAGCCGCCTCGCGGGCATCGCCCGTGTCGTGCTCTTCCTGCCGCAGATCATCCCGCTCGTCGCCGCGGGCATCATCTGGACCTGGCTGCTCTCGACGGACGGGCTGATCAACCAGCTGCTGCGCGGCATCGGGCTCGGCGGCATCACCCGCGCCTGGCTCGGCGACTTCACCACCGCGCTGCCGGCCGTCGGCGTGATCGGCGCCTGGGTGCTGCTCGGGCTCTGCACGCTCCTGCTCCTGTCGGGCATGAGCAAGCTCGACCCGAGCCTGTCCGAGGCGTCGCGCCTCGACGGCGCCGGCGCGGTCCGGGAGTTCCTCTCGATCACCGTCCCGCTCCTCAAGGCGGAGATCGGCGTCTGCATCACCGTCACCGTGATCGCGGCGCTCGCGAGCTTCGACATCATCTACATCGCGACGCAGGGCGGGCCCGGGAACTCGACGATGGTCCCCGGCCTCCAGATCTTCTACCTCGCCTTCACGCAGCGGGAGGTCGGCCTCGCGTCCGCCCTCGCCGTCGCGCTGATGGTGCTGGTGCTGGCCGTGGTCCTGCCCATCCAGCGCATCTTCCGGGGGAACGACCAGTGAGCTCCGTCACCACCGTCCGGGCGGGTATCCCCGGCCGGATCATCCTGATCCTGCTGATGATCGTCACCGTCGTGCCGTTCGTCAGCGTGTTCATCACGGCGCTGCACCCCTCGGGCACGTACCCGTCCGGCATCGCCCTGCCGGCGACGCCGCACTGGGAGAACTTCGTGCAGGCGTTCCAGGTCGCGGACATGGGCGCCCTGCTGCTCTCGAGCGGGATCATCGTGCTCGCCGTCGTCCCGATCAGCATGCTGATCTCGACGATGGCCGGCTTCGCGCTCGGCCACCTCCGACCGCCGGGCTCGCGGATCGCGTTCCTCGCGTTCGTGCTGGGCCTGACCCTGCCGCTCGAGGGCATCATCACCCCGCTCTACTACCAGGTGCGCTCGATGGGCCTGCTCAACACGAGATGGGCGATCATCCTGCCGTTGATCGGCCTGTACATGCCGTTCGCGATCGTGTGGATGCGGGCGCACTTCATCGGCATGCCGGCCGAGATCACCGAGGCGGCCCGCATCGACGGCGCCTCGACCTGGCAGCTGTTCTGGCGGGTGCAGGTGCCGCTGGCCCGACCGGCGCTGTCGTCGCTCGGCATCCTGCTGTTCCTCTGGACGTGGAACCAGTTCCTGCTCGCCATCGTGCTCGTCGACGACCCGCTGAAACGCACCATGGCGGGCGCGCTGGGCGCGTTCCAGGGGCAGTGGGGCACGAACATCCCGCTGCTCTGCGCCGGCGCCCTGCTCATCCTGACCCCGACGCTCATCGTGTACCTCGTCTTCCAGCGCGCCTTCATCTCGGCGCTGCTCGAGGGCTCCGTCAAGGCCTGACGGCCCGGCGCGACACGACGGCACCCGATCCGACAGGAGCACCATGCCCGCATTCGACCTGCCGATCGACGCGCTCCGCGCGCACCGTTCGTCCGTGCCCGAGCCCGCCGGATTCGACGAGTTCTGGTCGTCCACGATCGCCTCGTCGCGCGAGCTCGGCTTCGTCCCCACCGCGGAACCGGTCAGCACCGGGCTCACGGTCGTCGACACGTTCGACGTCGTGTTCAGCGGGTACGACGGCGAGCCGGTGCGCGCGTGGCTGCACCGCCCGGTCGGCGCCGACGGGACGAACCCGGTCGTGGTGCGCTACGTCGGCTACAACTGCGGCCGTGCGCTGCCGCACATGGTGCCGCCGCTCGTCCTCGCCGGGTACAGCGTGCTGACGATGGACAACCGGGGCCAGGGGGCGGTGGCCGGCTACACGTCCGACACGAGCGACACCGGCGGGCTCCGCCGCGTCCTCGGCGGCCACGTCACCCGCGGGATCGAGTCGAAGGAGTCCTACTACTACCGACGGCTCTACACCGACGCCGTGCTCGCCGTCGACGCGGCGCGGGCGCTGGCGGGCGACGGGACGGCCGACGTGGTCGTGAGCGGGGTGAGTCAGGGCGGCGGCATCGCGCTCGCCGTCGCCGGGCTCGCGGACGGCGTCACGGCCGCGCTGATCGACGTCCCGTTCCTCAGCGACGTGCCGAGGGCGCTCGACCTCGTCTCCACCGTGCCGTACGGCGAGATCAGCACCGTGCTCGCGACGTACCCCGCCGACGCCGCGGACGCCCTCGAGGTGCTGTCGTGGTTCGACGGCGTGCACCTCGCCCGCCGCGCGAGCGCTCCGGCGATCTTCTCGGTCGGCCTGATGGACGACGTCTGTCCGCCCTCCACCGTGTACGCGGCGTTCAACGCGTACGGCGGGCGCAAGGAGATCCACGAGTACCCGTACGCCGGTCACGAGGGCGGCGGGTTCTTCCACGAGGCGGTGCAGCTCGCCTGGCTCGCGCAGCAGCGGGAGGCGGGGGTCGGGTCACGGGATCGGCTGGTGTCCGATGCCGGGCTTTGACGATCGGCTCGACCCGGGGCTGCGCGCTCCGCTCGACGCGTTCCTCGCCGGCATCCCCGACGGCTACGCCGCACTCCCCCACACCCGGCGGCGCGCGATCGCCGAGGAGGCCGCTGCGCGGAGCACGTCCGGCGACCCCGGGCGGTCGGGCGTGCGGTGGGAGGACCGGGTCGCCGATCGGAACGGCGCTCCGGAGGTGCCGGTCCGGGTCTACCGCCCGCGCGGGGCACCGGAGCCCGGGCGGGAACGGCGTCTGATCCTCCTCCTCCACGGCGGCGGCATGTGGGCCGGCGGCATCGACTCGGAGCACGCGACCGCACTCGACCTCAGCGAGCGCTTCGGGACGACGGTGGTCTCGGTCGGCTACCGCCTCGCGCCCGAGCACCCCTACCCGGCCGGGCTCGAGGACTGCTTCACCGCACTCCGCTGGGCGCAGCGCCACGCAGCGGACCTCGGCGCCCGCGCCGAGGAGCTCGTGGTCTACGGCGGGAGCGCCGGCGGCGGTCTCGCACTCGCCCTCACGCTGCTGTGCCGCGACCGGTCGATTGACGGCATCGCGCACGTCATGGCGCCCTATCCGATGCTCGACGACCGCGACGCGACGGCGTCCGCCCGCGAGTTCGAGCACCTCCGCGAGGGCCTCTACGACGGCGCCGCGAACCGGGAGTCCTGGCGCTTCTACCTGGGCGGCGGCGAGGCGGACGCCCTGGCCGCACCCGCTCGGGCGACGGACCTCTCCGGCCTGCCGCCGACCTTCATCGACGTCGGGGAGCTCGACGTCTTCCGCGACGAGGACGTCGAGTTCGCCCTCCGGCTCGCACGGGCGGGCGTCCCGGTCGAGCTGCACGTCTACCCGGGCGCGTTCCACGCGAGCGAGATCGTCGCGCCCGATGCGGCGCTCAGCCTGCGGATGCTCGAGACGCGCCGCGCCGTGCTCCAGCGCGCGGTGCTGCCGCCCTCCTCCTGAGCG
Source organism: Amnibacterium kyonggiense (assembly GCF_004364555.1). Classification (GTDB taxonomy): domain Bacteria; phylum Actinomycetota; class Actinomycetes; order Actinomycetales; family Microbacteriaceae; genus Amnibacterium; species Amnibacterium kyonggiense. The sequence goes on from NZ_SOAM01000001.1 coordinate 138,016, forward strand.
GCGTTCGGGCGTCCTCCCTGCCGCTCCGCCGCCGTGCGTGCGACGATGGCGCCCGTCAGCCGTCGCGTGCGGCACCGTGAGCAGGAGGAACCCATGGCCGACTTCCCCGCGGAGAACATCCGCGACTGGCGGGACCACGACGTGGTCGACGGCGCGGGCGAGAAGATCGGCTCCCTCGAGTCGGTGTACTTCGACACCGCGACCGACGCCGCCAGCTTCGCCGCGATCCAGATCGGCATCCCCGGCCGGCGCAGGCTCGTCTTCGCGCCGCTGACGGGCGCGGTCGTCTCGCCCCGCTACCTGAAGGTCCAGGTCGATCGGAAGACGGTCAAGGACGCGCCGAGCATCGACACGGACGGAGAGCTCACGAGCGAGGCCGAGCCCGCCCTGTTCGAGCACTTCGGCCTCCCGTACGCGCTCGGTGCGAACGGGGAACGGCGACTCGGCCGCCGCTGAGCGGATCTGCCGCTGGCCGGGACGTGCGCGATTCGGAGAAGCGCCGACGCCGCGCGTTCCCTACCGTCGTGCTGCAGCGACAGCCCAGGAGGCAGCCATGACCACCCCCGTCGACTTCGTCGAGGTCTCCACCGTCGGCCTCGAGTCGTCCCCGGTCGCGCCCGCGCTCGCGGGCCTCCGCGCGAACGAGGCCCGCTACTTCAAGAACAAGTACGGGCACGACTTCACCACCGAGCCGGCGTCCAGCCCCGCCGGCTCCGCCGTCGTCGACCGCGTGGCGGAGGTCCTGCGCGACGAGCGGGGCATCGTCATCGCGTCGCCCGCGCTCGAGGCGACGGAGTTCGAGGTGGAGGGCGTCCGCTGGTCGTACGTCTTCTACGAGAGCGGCCTGTCGATCAACGTGCTCTACACGCTCGCCGAGGGCGGCAAGCGTGCGGTCGGCTTCAAGCTGTCCGACGGCATGGCGGTGCCGGAGGAGCTCGCCGCCTTCAAGTTCGCCCGCCAACGCTCGAAGCTCGCCGGCACGATCCGCGGCTCGTACTTCGTCATCAAGCACGAGCACTGAGCCGTCAGTCGGTCGGGATCCACACCCGCATCGCCCCGACGGAGCGGTTCGCCCACGCGAAGTAGGGCACCGCCCGGATCGCCACCGGCCCCGCGGCGACCGCGTCGACGGCGCCCGGGTACGGGTCCGGCCCGTGCCGGTGGATCCTCCCGCTGGCGAGCAGGGTCGGCACGCCGAGCCGCGCGTCGGACTCACCGACGAGCAGCGGCTCGTCGAGGTCGATCCGGAGGTCGTCGACCGGAGCGCCGTCGCCCAGGTCGACCTGCTCGACCGCGTAGACAAGCGGGCCGGCCTCGATCGCAACCGAGCCGCGGAGGGCGTCGATCCGGTCGTTCGGGTGGACGACGCGGGGCGCGAACGGCAGCACGAGCTCGACCTCGTCGCCCGGGGCCCAGGTACGCCGGATCCGCGCGAGGCCGGCCTCGACCGGCTCGCCGTCGAGCGTCGCGCCGACCGCCCAGGCGGGGACGCGGAGACCGAGCTCCGCCTCCCCCTCCGGCGCCTCCCGCACCCGCACGAGGACGCGCCCGTCGCGGGGATGGTCCGTCTCGACGTCGAGGGCGAAGCCCGCGGCCGCGACCGAGCCGTGGACGTACTGCTGCAGCTGCAGCGCCGGTACGTCGTCCACCGACGCCGTGGTCGCGACGTACGCGCCGAGGCTCGACAGCGTCCGCATGATGTTCGGCGGGCAGCAGGCGGTCTGGAACCAGCCGAGCCGGCCGTTCACGGGGTTGCGGTCGTCGTCGGGCACGGCGTCGCCCCGCACCTGCAGCGCGTTCACGTAGAAGTACTCGCCGCCGGCGAGCGAGACGCCGGGCAGCACGCCGTTCAGCAGCATCCGCTCGACCTGGTCCGCGTAGGACTCGTCGCCGGTCGCGAGGAGCATGCGCTGCGCCCACTGCACGCCGCCGATCGCCGCGCAGCTCTCCGCGTACGCGCGGTCCGACGGCAGCTCGTACGGGTCGCCGAACGCCTCGCCCTCCCACCGCGAGCCGAGGCCGCCGGTCAGGTACTGCTTCGTCGCGGCCATGGCGGCGAACTGCCGCTCCAGCGCGGCGAGCAGGTCGGCGTCGCCGCGCTCCACGGCGACGTCCGCCGCGCCCTCGGCGAGGTAGACGGCCCGGACCGCGTGCCCCTCCGGCGTCGTGGTCTCGCGGACGGGCACGCGGTCCGAGAAGTAGTTCGCGTCGCGCGCGTGGTCGCCGATCGTGCTGCGGCCGCGCGCGTCGACGAACCACGCGGCGAGGTCCAGGTACGCGGCCGTGCCGGTCTCGCGGAAGAGCTCGACGAGCGCGGTCTCGATGACGGGGTGCCCGTCGAGGGCGTGCGAGGCCCGGGGCCCGAAGGTGCGGACGAGGTGGTCCGCCAGCCGGACGGCGACGTCGAGCAGCCCGGTGTCCCCGGTGCCCCGCCGCTGCGCGACGGCGGCCTGGATCAGGTGCCCGGCGCAGTAGTGCTCGTGGGTCCAGCCCAGCTCCGTGTACCGCGGCATCCCCCGCAGCCGCACGATCGTGTGGAGGTAGCCGTCCTCCTCCTGCGCCGCCGCGACCTTCGCGGTGAGCTCGCGCTGCTGGCGCAGCAGCACCTCATCGCCGGTGCGGGCGATCTCCCACGCGGCGGCCTCGAGCCACTTGTACACGTCCGAGTCCGCGAAGATCTCGCCGCGCGTCTCCCCCTCGCCGCGAGCCGCCGCCTCGAGGTTCGCCACGTTCCCCGCCGCGTGGAGGCGCTCCCAGCCCTGCGGGATCGACGTCGCCGCGTTCACGGCCAGCCGCTCCCCCCAGAAGCCGCCGCGGATCGCGACGCCCTCCAGCCCCACGGGGTGAAGCATGGTCGCGCTACCAGCCGTGGGTGCGAGCGGACCGCTCACCGTCGTCGTCATCGGGACCGCTCCGTTCCGCGACGCACCGGTGAGGGGCGGGCACGTCGGTCCCAGCGTCGCCCATCGAGGTCCGGATCGCCAGTCCGGGCCGTGGTCAGTCGGTCGCCGCCCCGAGCGCCCGGAGCATCGGCGCGGCCTTCAGCCGCACCTCGTCCCACTCCGCCTCCGGTCGGGACAGCGCGGTGATGCCGCCGCCCGCGCCGACCACCGCGGTGTCGCCGTGGAGGAGGGCGCTGCGGATCACGACGGCGAGGTCGAGGGACCCGTCGCCGGCGATGCGGCCCCACGCCCCCGAGTACGCACCGCGCGGGCCGCCCTCCAGCCGCGCCAGGTGCTGCATCGCGGACCGCTTGGGCGCCCCGGTCATCGAGCCCGCCGGGAACAGCGCCGCGATCGCGGAGATCGCGTCGCCCGTCAGCCGCGACGCCACCGTCGAGACGAGGTGGTGCACCGAGGCGAGCCGCTCGACCTCGAACAGCCGCTCGACCTCGACCGAGCCGACCTCGGAGACCCGGGACAGGTCGTTCCGCATGAGGTCGACGATCATCAGGTTCTCCGCCCGCTCCTTCTCGTCGGTGCGCAGCTCCTCCGCGAGCCGGCGGTCCTCCTCGGCGTCGCTGCCCCGAGGGCGCGTGCCCTTGATCGGCCGCGTGGAGGCGCGGCCGTCCAGCTCGACCCGGAGGAAGCGCTCCGGCGAGGCGCTGACGAGCGACCGGTCGCCGAAGCGGAGGACGCCCGCGTGCTCCGATCGGTCCGTCGCGCGGAGCCGCCGGAGCACGTCGCCGTCGACGTACGGCCGATCCGCGCGCACGGTGACCCGGTCGGTGAGGCACAGCTGGTACGCGTCGCCGCGGCGGATCGCGTCCAGGCAGGCGGCGATCCGGTCGAGGTAGTCCTCGCGCTCGAGCCGCCAGGCCGCCGCGGCGCGAGGCGCCTCGAGCACGGGCGAGGGCCGCAGCCCCGACAGGCGGGCCGCCGTCGCCTCGGCCCAGGGCCGATCGGCGGCGAGCGCCAGCACCGTCGCGCGGCCCGCCGCGTGGTCGAACTCGACGCCGCGCAGCGTCAGGAGGAAGGCAGCGGCGGGCTCGTCGCTCGGCGCCGTCTCGACGCCGGCCGCCGCCGCACCGAGCTCGTAGCCGATCCAGCCCCACCAGCCGAGTCGCCTGGACCGGACGGCGGGCAGTCGCTCACGGAGCGTGGAGCAGAGCGCTTCGAGGGCACCGGGCCCCGTCCCGCTCCACGGGAGCACGTCCGCCGCCGACCGCGGCAGCCCGATGAAGCTGACCGCGTCGTCGGGCGCCGTCGACCGGTCCGACCACACGAGGTGGTCGTGCTCGGCGGCGAGCAGCGCCCAGGCCGAGGACGGCTCGACCCGGCCGGCGACGTCGACCCGGACCACGTCCGCCGCCCGCTCGATCCGCTCCACAGCACGCCTCCGCCCCCATCCTGGCGGGCCCGAGCGGACTGGAGGACCGCCCACTCAGCCGCGGGAGGCGACGACCCGCTCGGCCTCCCGCTCGGTGCCGGTGGTGACCACCTCGAGGCCGCGGGACCCGCGCAGCTTCGCGTCGATGTGCTCGGCGACCGTGATCGGCGGATAGAGCGGTCGCTCCCCCGCCGCGACGACACCCGGCAGCGCCGCGATGACGGCGTCGTGGTTGCCGTCGAGGAAGAAGGCGGCGGATCGGCGGCGGCGGATGGTGCCGTCCACGATCGGGGGCTTGACCCGGTGCAGCGTCGACCGCCAGCGCTCGTTCGTCCAGCGCGCCATGAGGTCGCCGAAGTTGATCAGCAGCGCGCCGGGCAACGGCGACACGTCGTGCCAGCCGCCGTCGGCGGCGAGCACCTGGAGCCCCTTCACGTCGTCCGCCCAGAGCAGGGTGACGATGCCGAAGTCCGTGTGCTCCCCCATGCCGATGAGGTCGCCGTCGAGCTCGATGCGCTCCCCGGGCGGCAGCGCGTAGTTGTTCATCCGCAGGACGTTCAGCGAGTGATCCGTGAACCGGTCGAAGTACCCGGCGGGCAGCGACAGCGCGTCCTCGAAGACGGCGAGCAGCCGGTGCGCGACGACGTCGACCTCCGCCATCCACGCCTGCACCCGGGTCGCGAACGCGTCGACCTCGTCCGGCCAGCGGTTCGGCGCGTAGGCCGTGCGGTCGAGCGGCAGGTCGGGGAACCGGTCCGCGTCGATCCCGACGTTGTACGCCTCAAAGAAGTCGTTCATCCGCTCGGCCTTCTCGACGCCGAGGCTCAGGCTGAGGCGCTCCGACTTCGGCGCCGTGTAGCCGCGGTTGACGCCGGGCGGCGCGATGTAGGCCTTCTTCACGTCGAGCGGCAGGCCGAAGAAGTCGTCGATGACGGAGCCGAGGCCGTCCCACGCCTCGGCGGAGACGCCGTGGCCCGTCACCTGGAGGAAGCCGACGGTCCTGGCGGCCTCGTCGAGCCGCCGCGCGACAGCGAGCCGCTCCTCGCGGGAGGCGTGCGGGTCGCCGTAGGGGGCGATGTCGACGACGGGGACCTGGAACGGCGTCGGGTCGGTCACGCCTCCAGCGTGCCACCCGCATGTTTCGTCGGTGTCACCCGGCGCCCGCTCAGCGGTCGAAGAGCACCCGGCGGCCGAGGAGCCGGAGGTCGAGCTCCCGCATCGTCACCGCCGCGAGGTCGGCCAGGTCGGCGAGCTCCGCCTCCGTGAACTCGCGGACCCGCCGGTCGAGGGCGACGATCGCCCCGACGGTCTGCCCGTCGAAGGTGGTGAGCGGCTGGGCGGCGTAGGCGCGCAGGTCGCCGTCGGCGGCGAGCAGCGGGTGCCCGTCCGCCCGCGGGTCCTCGGTGAGGTCCGCCGTCGTCCAGCCCTCCCCCGACGACACCGTCTCGGCGGCGAAGGAGGCGTTGCGCGGCACCTGCGCGACGTCGAGGTCGCCGTGGGAAAGGAACCACTCGCGGTCGCCGTCGACGATCGACACGAGCACCAGCGGGACGTCGAGCAGCCGCCGCGCGAGACGCACGATCCGCTCGATCGCGTCGTCGGTGCGGGTGTCGAGCACGCCGACCCGGCGCACGGCCGCGAGGCGCTCCCCCTCGTCGTCGCCGAGGACCTCGGGGTCGAGGCGGCGGGACTGGACGAGCCCGTCGACGAAGGCCTCCTGCAGCGCGACGGACGCCTCCGCGGCCGTCGGCCGGTCCGCCGGATCGCGGGCGGTCATCGCGCGGAGCACATCCCCGAGCACCGCGGGCACCGAGTCCGGGACCTCCGGATCCTGCTTCAGCCGCGCGAGCGCGGACTCGTCGACCCCGCCGGGGTACGCGACGGTGCCGGTGAGCGCCTCGAGCAGCACCAGGCCGAGCGCGTACACGTCCCACGCGGGCGCGGGATCCTGCCCGAGCACCTGCTCCGGGCTGAGGTACGCCGCCGTGCCGGTCGTGTACTCGGCGTCGCCGGCCGCGCCGATGATCGTCGCGATCCCGAAGTCGGTGAGCTTCCCGCGGATGCGCGAGGAGGGGCCGCGCCGGAGCAGCAGGACGTTGGCGGGCTTGATGTCGCGGTGGAGGAAACCCGCCTCGTGGACCGCGTCCAGCCCCTGTGCGAGGTCGGAGCCGAGCGTCGCGACCTGCCCGGCCGTCAGCGGGCCCTCGCGGAGGCGGCGGCGGAGGTCGCCGCCCGCGACCCGTTCCATGACGAGGAAGATCCGCGGGCCGTCGGGGTCGCTGGTGTCGACGCCGGCGTCGAACAGCGTCGTCAACGCGAAGTGGTCGAGCCCGGCGACGAGCCGCGCCTCCGCCTCCTGCAGCCGCACCTCGTCGGGCGTGGTCGCCGTCGCGGTGAAGAGCTTCAGCGCGACCTTGCGACCGAGCAGCGGGTCGTTCGCCTCGTAGACCGTCGCCCGGCCGCCGCGGCCGATGACGTCCCCGATGCGGTAGCGGCCCGCGACGGCGGGCGGCTGGGCCTGGGGCATCGGGCGGGTGCTCCTCGAACGGATCGACCACCGGGCGGGCTGGGCCCGGTCCGAGCATCGTCACACACCGCGGCGACGCCGCGCGGCGGCCTCCGGTCAGACGGAAGCGCCTGCGTACTGCAGCTCGGCGCTCGCCAGCACCGCGAGGTCGCGGAGGATCTCGCCGTCGAACTCGTCCGCGACCCGCGGCTCGGTGTCGAACACCGAGATCGTGCCCATCGCCGATCCGTCGGCGAGCTCGAGCGGATGGGCGGCGAAGAACCGCACCTCGCCCTGCGGCCGGATGTCCCGCGCGAGGTGCGTGTCGTGCCATGCGTCGAGCACGAGCAGCGGCCGCACCGCTGCCGCGCGGACGCACGCCTGATCCGGGAGCGCGGGGCCGACCGCCGCGAGCGTCCGCGTCCGGCCGGCGGTCAGCACGGCGATCGCCGCCGAGCCGACGGCGAAGGCGGACGTCGCGATCACCGCGATCCGCTGCAGGTGCTCGGCGACCGTGTCGCGCTTCGGTGCTTCGAGCATGCGCGGGGTTGTCCGGGGCTGCAGGACGCCGAGCAGGCTGCTGCTGACGGCCTCGGCGACGAGCGGCGCCGGGCACTCGCCGGCTCGCGGCGCGATGCGCACGTCGCGCCAACCGGCCGCCGAGCCCGGCGCGGGCGCTCGGAAGGGCACGTCGCAGACGCCGAGCACGCGCGTCATCTCGGCGATGCGGTCGATCACGCGCTGCAGCCGCTGCGGCAGCGGCGAGGCGCCGAGGTCCGGCAGCAGCACCACCGCGTCGTAGTCGCCGACGTTCCAGGCGTCCGCGAAGGACTCGAGGATGCGCAGCACGCGGCCGACGCCGCAGACCACGTCGAGCTCGATCCCGCGGCGCGACGACAGCCAGAGGCGGTCGAGGAGCCGCACGGGGACGCGGTGCTCGTCCGGCGAGTCGCTCGTCTCGAGCCAGCTCCGGTCGGCGATCAGGAGGATCCGCGCACCGTTCGCGCCGGGACGGCGCAGCCGCGCGGCGGTCAGGTCCGTGATCGACACCGAAGTCCCTCCTGCCGCCGGATCGCCGCTCATCGTCGCCCCCCGAACCCGAGTGAGCGCTGAACAGCAGGTCGTGCGCAGGCCGCACGGCGTGCACCTGCGTAGTCCCTCCTGCACCGAGGTGGTGTCAGCTCGGCGGTCGGTCGTCCGTCCGGCCCGGCAGGTGCGGCATGCGGATGTCGCCCGGCTCCACGTCCACCTCGCCCGGATCGGTGTAGTCGCCGGTGCCCGGCAGCAGCCGCACCTTCGACCGGTCGATGTCCGGATCGGCGAGCGCGGGGCTGTCCTCCTGGTCGTCCTGGAGCACCTCGGTCTCCCGCTCGCTCGACGGTGAGTAGTCGGTGTCGAGCCGCTCCGAGGGGTCGACCTCCGGATCCGACTCGATCGGGTCGCCGTGGTGCTTCGTCATCGCGCCGAGGGTACGGACCGCGGCCGGGAGGTCGCTCAGGCGCCGAGCTCGAGCAGGACCGACCGCAGCTCGGCCACCACCTCGCCGTGCCCGGCGAGCACCATCCGGTTCGTCGGCGCGTCCTCCTCGAGGCCGCGGACGACGCCGCCCGCCTCCTGCACGAGGAGCGCACCGGCCGCCTGGTCCCACGGGTTGAGACCCTGCTCGAAGTACGCGTCGAGCCGTCCGGCGGCGAGGTACGCGAGGTCGATCGCCGCGCCGCCGGCCCGGCGCAGGTCGCGCACCCGGGCGAGCAGCGGCTGGGCGACGCGGGCCTGGTTCGTGCGGATCCCCTGCGTGTAGTGGAACCCCGTCGCGACGAGCGCGCGGTCCAGCGGGACGGGCTCGCGGACGCGCAGCTCCCGGTCGCCGAGGTGCGCCCCGCCGCCTGCGGAGGCGGTGTACAGCTCGCCCAGCGCGGGCGCGTCGACGGCGCCGGCGAGCGCGGTCCAGGATCCCGGATCCGGGTCGCCCTCCACCACCGCGATGGAGACCGACCAGTTCGGCAGGCCGTACAGGTAGTTCACGGTGCCGTCGATGGGATCGACGACCCAGGTCAGACCGCTCGTGCCGCGCTCGGCGCCCGACTCCTCGCCGAGGAAGCCGTCGTGCGGGCGCAGCTCGGCGAGGCGACCGCGGATGAGGTCCTCGGTCGCCCGGTCGGCTGCGGTGACGATGTCGATCGGCGACGACTTCGTCGCCTGCACCTCGACGCCCTCGCGCCGCAGCCGGGCCGCGAGGGCTCCCGCCTCCTCGGCGACGGCGCGGGCGATGTCGAGCAGTTCGTCGTGAGCCATGCCGCCAGCCTGCCCGACGCCGGTCGGCGATCCGACCGGCCCTCATGGACTTCTCACAGACGACTCCAGTGGGTCGCTTGCCGACCGTCGACCTCCCTCATGGGAAGGAGGCGTTCCATCGTCGATGTGAACGACCAGAACCCCTTCGAGGTCACGCCCGACGACGGGCGGCCCGCCGACGTCGCCTCCGACCGCGCGCCCGAGTCGGTCGCCCCTTCGCCGGACGCGCCGGTGAGCGCGGACGCGACGCCCGCGACCGCCGCTTCGACCGAGGCCCTGGAGGACGACGCCGAGGCCGATCGTGCGAAGCGGAAGCACCGCCGGATCGCCGCGCTGAGCGTCGCGGCCGCCGTCGTCTTCACGGCGGGCGCCGGTGGCGGGGCGGCGGTGTCGCTCGCCCTCGCGAACAGCACGACCGCCACGAGCGCGAGCGGCGGGACCTCGCAGTCCCAGACCCAGGGCGGGAGCACGGGCGGGTTCGGGCAGAACGGGTTCGGCGGATCGCAGAACGGGTTCGGCGGACAGAACGGGTTCGGCGGGCAGGGCGGCTTCGGTGGGCAGGGCGGGTCGCAGGGCGGCTTCGGCGGCTCGCAGAGCGGGTCCGGGACCGGGTCGTCGACCTCCCGCTCCACCGCAGCGACGGCCGCGCAGTCGGTGGGCCTCGTCACGGTCGTCTCGAAGCTCGGCTACGAGAACGGGGAGGCCGCCGGCACCGGGATCATCCTCACGTCGAACGGCCGCATCCTCACGAACAACCACGTCATCGACGGGGCGACGGCGATCGAGGTCACCGTGCAGTCGACGGGCAGGACCTACACGGCGGACGTCGTCGGCACCAACGCGACGAAGGACATCGCCGTGCTGCAGCTGCAGGACGCGTCCGGCCTCACGCCTGCGGACCTCGCGACGAGGAGCGCGGCCGTCGGCGACGACGTCACCGCGGTCGGCAACGCGAACGGGACGGGCACGCTGAGCGCTGCGACCGGCACGGTCAGCGCGCTGGACCAGACCATCACCACCTCGAGCGAGGGCAACACCGCCGGCGAGACGCTGCACGGACTGATCGAGGTCGACGCGGACGTCGTGTCCGGCGACTCGGGCGGCGCGGTGGAGAACGCGGACGGCGACGTCATCGGCGTGACGACCGCGGCTTCCTCCGGGACGTCGGACGTGACCGGGTACGCGATCCCGATCGACTCCGCGATCTCGATCGCGAAGCAGATCGTCGCGGGCGACGACACCAGCGAGATCACGATCGGGCTGCCCGCCTTCCTCGGCGTCTCGCTCTCGCAGGACTCGAGCCGGGCGGTCATCGAGCAGGTGCTCTCCGGCACGGCGGCCGCGAAGACGGACCTGGCCGCCGGCGACACGATCACGGCGATCGACGGCACGTCGATCGCGTCGGCGAGCGAGCTCTCCGCGGCGATCGCGAAGCACGCCCCCGGCGACCGGATCACGGTCGGCTACACCGACTCCTCGGGCGCCGGCCACAGCGTCACGGTCACCCTGACGGAGGGGCCGGCCGACTGATGACCGTCGATGCGCGGACCTGGGCGGCGGACCACGCCGCCGCCCTCGTCGGCCTGCCCTCCGGCGCCGCCGTGCAGGAGGTCGAGGAGGCGGGCCTCCGTTCCCGCGTCGCGGGCCCGGACGAGATGCTGACGCTCGAGTTCCGCGCCGACCGCGTCACCCTCGTCACGGATGCGACCGACCTCGTCACCGAGGTCCGCCCCGGCTGACGCCCCGACTTTGCTCACGCTTCTTGCCGCCTCGAGGCCTCCGAGGCGGCACGAAGCGTGAGCAAAGTCGGGGTGGTGCCTTGGAACGCACTGCGGCCCCGCACTCGAGAGTGCGGGGCCGCAGTGGCGGGTGAGGGATTCGAACCCCCGAAGGCTGAGCCGGCTGATTTACAGTCAGATCCCTTTGGCCGCTTGGGTAACCCGCCTGGCTGCTCGGGCCAGCCCTGTGCGGGCTGGCCCGAGGCGCGTGGACGAGGATACGCGACGCCGCGAGTGCTCGGAAACCACGCGAGCGGGGTGCGCGAGGGGTGCACGCGCATCGTTCTGGTCGGCGCGTGCCCGAACGCTCCACGACCGTCTCCCCGGACGCACACGACCAGCCGATCCCGCGCGACCTCCTGGACGCGGAGGACCTCACGCGGCTGCGCGACCGGATCGCCGCGGCTGTCACCGCTCCTTGACGGCGCGGATCGTGAAGGTCAGGGGCAGGAGGTCCTCCCCCTCCGCGAGCCGCCACTCGTCGAACTCGGTGCGGACCATGCGGCCCGGCAGGGCCTCCCACGGCACGGAGCGGTGCTCCTCGAGCAGGGTGAGGCGCAGGCCTGCGGCGAAGAGGGCGGTGATGGTCTCGCCGATGCCGTGGCTCCAGGAGGCGGTGCGGGTGTGCACGAACTCGTGCTCGGACGCGACGTACGTCCCCGGCTCGTCGAACACCTGCGGCTCCGCGGTCTCGAAGTAGGGGTAGCGGACCGTCAGCGCGTCCATGCGCGCCTCGTCGATCGCCCACAGCATCGGGTGGCCGTCGCGGATGAAGAGCTCGCCACCGGGCCGCAGGAGGCCCGCCACGGTGCGCGCCCAGGCCGCGATGTCGGGCAGCCAGCAGATCGCGCCGATGCCCGTGTAGACGAAGTCGAACGACCCCGGCTCGAGCACGTCGAGCGCCCCGTCGACCGTCGACTCCACGAAGCGGATGCTCGCGCCCGCCCGGGCCGCGAGCGCCGTCGCCTCCGCGAGCGCCGGAGCCGAGAAGTCCAGTCCGGTCATCTCGGCGCCGAGCCGCGCGAGCGAGAGCGTGTCCGTGCCGATGTGGCACTGCAGGTGCACGCCCCGCTTCCCGCGCACGTCCGGCAGCCGGGGCAGGTCGAACCGCACGACGTCCGACAGGAACGCGGGATCCGCGACGAAGCGCTCCACCGCATAGTCGGGCGACGCCGCGTGCGGGGCCGCCCGCTCGTCCCAGTTCGTGCGGTTCAGCGCGATCCACTCGTCCACACCGGAAGCCTCCTACACTCCTGGTCCCATGGCCGATAGCTCGTTCGACGTCGTCAGCAAGGTGGACCCGATGGAGGCGGACAACGCCGCCAACCAGGCCCGCAAGGAGATCGATCAGCGCTACGACTTCAAGGGCGTCGGCGCCTCGCTCGAGCTGAAGGGCGAGCAGTTCCTGCTCAAGGCCTCGACCGAGGAGCGGGTGAAGGCGGTGCTCGACGTGCTCGAGTCGAAGCTGATCAAGCGCGGGATCTCGCTGAAGTCGCTCGACGTGGGCGAGCCGTTCGCCTCCGGGAAGGAGTACCGGATCGAGGCGAAGCTGAAGAACGGCATCGACAGCGACAACGCCAAGAAGGTCACGAAGCTGATCCGCGACGAGGGCCCGAAGAGCGTGAAGTCGCAGATCCAGGGCGACGAGGTCCGGGTCACGTCGAAGAGCCGCGACGACCTGCAGGCGACGATCGCCCTGCTGAAGCGCGCCGACCTGGACCTCGACCTCCAGTTCCTCAACTTCCGCTGACGCGGAGCACGCGGGGCTGGCACCCGAAGTCGGGTTCGAGGCCGCCGCGCCGCCGCCCGTAGGATCCGGGCATGCAGGGCTGGCTGGCGACGGCCCTCCCCATCGCCGTGATCGTGGTGGACGTGGTCATCCGCGTGCTCGCGGTGGTCTTTGTGCCGAAGAACCGGCGCCCGGCGACCGCGACCGCATGGCTCCTCGCCATCTTCTTCATCCCGTACGCCGGCCTGATCGCCTTCCTGCTGTTCGGCAGCACGAAGCTGCCCCGGCGACGTCGGGCGAAGCAGGCCCAGGTCAACCGCTACGTCATGCATGCGACCGAGGGCATCGACCTCGCGACCGAGACCCCCGACTGGCCGCCGTGGTTCGCCTCCCTCGCGGCGCTCAACCGGCGCCTCGGCGCGATGCCGCTGCTCGGCGGCAACACCGCGCGGCTGCTCGGCGACTACGACGCGTCGATCGCGGAGATGACCGCCGCGGTCCGGAGCGCGGAGACCTTCGTCCACGTCGAGTTCTACATCCTGTCGCTCGACCGCACGACGGCGCCGTTCTTCGACGCGATGGAGGAGGCGCTCGCCCGCGGCGTGACCGTGCGGGTGCTGCTCGACCACATCGCGTCGCTCCGCGTCCGCGGCTACCGCCGCACGATCCGCCGACTGAAGGCGATGGGGGCGGACTGGCACCTGCTGCTGCCCGTGCAGCCGTACCGGGGCCGCTACCAGCGGCCGGACCTCCGCAACCACCGCAAGGTCCTCGTGGTCGACGGCCGCGTCGGCTTCATGGGCTCGCAGAACATGATCGACCGCACCTACGACCGGTGGACGAACCGGCGCCGCGGGCTGCGGTGGCAGGACCTGATGGTCCGGCTCGAGGGGCCGATCGTCGCCGAGCTGAACACGATCTTCATCTCGGACTGGTTCGCGGAGACCGATGTGCTGCTCGAGCGGGCGGCTCGGCAGAGCGTCGCGCCCGTCGGCACCGAGGACCTCGACTGCCAGGTCGTCCCGAGCGGCCCGGGGTTCGAGCGCGAGAACAACCTCCGGCTCTTCAACGGCCTCATCTACGCGGCGCAGCGCCGCGTCGTCCTCGTGAGCCCCTACTTCGTGCCGGACGACTCCATGCTCTACGCGGTCACGACCGCGGCGCAGCGCGGCGTGGAGGTCGAGCTGTTCGTCAGCGAGATCGGCGACCAGGCCGTCGTCTTCCACGCGCAGCGCAGCTACTACGAGGCGCTGCTGAAGGCCGGCGTCGTCATCTGGCTCTACCGGAAGCCCACGATCCTGCACGCGAAGCACTTCACGATCGACGACGACGTCGCGGTCGTCGGCTCGAGCAACCTTGACATGCGCTCGTTCACGCTGAACCTGGAGGTGTCGCTGATGGTCCGCGGGCGCGCGTTCGTCGACGACCTCCGCGTGATCGAGGAGGGCTACCGGCGCGAGAGCCGCCGCCTGACGCTCGACGAGTGGGACGCCCGCCCCTTCCGCTCCGCGGTCCTCGACGACGTCGCGCGCCTGACCGCCGCGATCCAGTAGCGCTCCTGGGGCCTCCCGCTGCAGTTCGGGCGGTGCGCACCGCCCGGTCAGCAGCGGGGAGCCCCCGTAGCGTGGAGGCCGTGAAGACGCCGCCCAGGCCCGTCGTGCGCAACGCGGCGCGCGTGCTGCTCATCGACCCGGACGCGCGCGTGCTGCTCGTGCAGGGCGGCGATCCCGCGGATCCCGATGCAGGCACGTGGTGGTTCACCCCCGGCGGCGGCCTGGAGGCCGGTGAGTCCCCGGAGGCCGCGGCGCTGCGGGAGGCGTTCGAGGAGACCGGCCACCGCGTCGCGGCGCTCGAGGGGCCGGTCGCCCGCCGGTCGTCCGTGTTCCCCTTCGACGGCGTGCTGATCGAGCAGCGCGAGCAGTTCTTCGTCGCGCGCGTGCCCGCGTTCGAGCCGACGACCGCCGGGTGGACGGAGCTCGAGCGGCGGGCGCTCGCAGGCCTCCGCTGGTGGACGCTCGAGGAGCTGCGGACCACCGCGGCCACCGTGTTCCCGCCGAATCTCGCCGACCTCGTCGCCGAGCAGCTGGCGTGAGGGCGCGCAGAAGTCTCGCGCTCGGGCCCGCCCCAGCGCTAGGGTGACGCCGTTCCGAGCGACGAGAGGAGGCATCGCCATGACGGTCGTCGTCGTGCCCGCACCCGCCCTCCTCCCTTCCGAGGCGTCCCGCTGAACTGACCCCGGGCGCCTCCCGTTCTTCGGAGCCCCACCCATGTCGTTCGACGACGCCTTCCTGCTCGACGGTCTCGGGACCGCGAGCCTGCCCGACTACGAGCCCGGGCCGGACCAGCGCTGGTCCACCTGGGCCGCCGCCACCCCGACCGA
Source organism: Amnibacterium kyonggiense (assembly GCF_004364555.1). Lineage (GTDB taxonomy): Bacteria > Actinomycetota > Actinomycetes > Actinomycetales > Microbacteriaceae > Amnibacterium > Amnibacterium kyonggiense. Next base: position 153,033 of record NZ_SOAM01000001.1, read on the forward strand.
GCGCGGTCCGCGTCCCTGGCCGGACTGGCTCGAGACCTCCTCCGCCGCACTCGACACCGAGCTCGGCATCGTCAAGACGGGGAAGGAGGCGGACGTGTTCCTGATCGAGCGCGCCGTCCCCGGCACCCCGGGCTGCCGCCTGGCCGCGAAGCGGTACCGCGGCAGCGACCATCGCGAGTTCCACCGCTCCTCCGCCTACGAGGAGGGGCGGCGGATGCGCAACACCCGCGATGCCCGCGCGGTCGCCCGCGGTACCGCCTACGGCAAGCAGGTCGCCGCCGGGCACTGGGCGGTCGCGGAGTTCGCGGCGCTCCACCGCGCCTGGACGGCGGGCATCCCCGTCCCCTACCCCGTGCAGGTGAGCGGCACGGAAGTGGTGATGGAGTTCATCGGCGAGGGCCGGACCGCGGCGCCCCGGCTCGCGCAGACGAGGCTGCGCGGCGCCGACCTCGAGGACGCGTTCGGGCAGGTCGTCGATCTGCTGCGGGCCTTCGCGCGGGGCGGCTTCGCGCACGGGGACCTCTCCGCGTACAACCTGCTGCTGCACGAGGGCCGCGTCGTGGTCATCGACCTGCCGCAGATCGTCGACCTGGTCGCCAACCCGCTCGGCGCGGACTTCCTCCACCGCGACGTGGTGAACGTGTGCACCTGGTTCGCGGGTCGGGGCGTGGAGGCGGATGCGGAGGCGCTGTTCGGCGAGGTGCTCGCCGAGGCCTGGTGAGCGCTCGGCGAGCTCGCAGCGCGCGTGCAGACGCGCGGCTCTAGCTTCCGCTCATGACACGGTCGCTCAGAGTCGAGTTCCTTCCCGTCGACGTCCTCAATGAGGTCCCCTCGGACCCGCAGGTCCACGACGTCTCGATCCCGGACGGGGTCGCCGACGTGCCGGAGGTCCTGGAGAACCCGCACGTCGACTTCCCGGGCGCCTGGACGCTCGTCGGCGAGGGCGCGGACGGGGCGTACCGGTACCAGCGGGCCGACCGCGTCGCGAGCTCCTCCGACACCGCGGCCGGCTGAACCCGCGCGGATCCGCATCTCCCGAGCGACACGCCGCGCTCCGGCGCTGCGGAGGCGGCGTGTCGGCCGGGTTCTGCGGATCCGCGGCAGAAGTGCGGATCCGCGAGGGCTACGCGACCGGGTCGCCGAGCGATGCGGCGAGCATCTCGTCGCGCGGCACGACCTTGATCCGCGTGCGGCCGACGTGCTCGCCGAGTGCGAGCTCGTGCTGGTCGAGCAGGTGCCAGCCCTCGACGGTCGTGTAGCGGACGCCGCGGGAGGTGAGGAGCTCCTCGACGGACCGCTCCTCCGGGTGGGCCGGGTTCCACCACAGGCCCGCGTCGGTGAGCACGTGCTCGACGGTCTCCATCGCGTCGGACTTCGTGTGCCCGATCAGGCCGATCGGGCCCCGCTTGATCCAGCCGGTGGCGTAGACGCCGGGCAGTAGCGCACCGTCGTCGGCGAGCACCTGCCCCTCGTGGTTCGGGATGACGCCGCGCACCTCGTCGAACGGGACGCCCGGCACCGGGGATCCGAAGTAGCCGACCGCGCGGTAGACGGCCTGGACGGCCTGCTCCCGGAACTCGCCGGTGCCGCGGGCGCCGCCGAGGCCGTCCGGCTCGGTGCGCTCCCAGCGGATGGCCTCGACCCGGCCGTCGCCGAGGATCTCGACCGGCCGCGCCCACCAGTGGAGGTGCAGGCGCCGGCTCGCCGCGCCGACCTCCCGGGTGCGCCAGCTCTGCAGGATCCGGTCCATGACCATGACCTGCTTGTTGGCGGCGATCGCCGTGCGGGACTGGTCGTCGTAGTCGAAGTCCTCGTCCTTGACGATCATGTCGACGTCGCGGACCTCGCCGAGCTCCCGCAGCTCCAGCGGGGTGAACTTCACGTTCGCGGGACCTCGACGCCCGAAGACGTGCACGTCCGTCACCGGCGAGGAGCGGAGCCCCGCCTCGACGTTCGCGGGGATCTCAGTCGGCATCAGGTCCTCGACGTGCTTCACGAGGATGCGGGCGACGTCGAGGGCGACGTTGCCGTTGCCGATGACGGCGACCTCCTTCGCGTCGAGGGGCCAGTCGCGGGGCACGTCGGGGTGGCCGTCGTACCAGGAGACGACGTCCGCGGCGCCGTAGGAGCCGGGCAGGTCGATGCCGGGGATGTCGAGCGCCGCGTCGCGGATCGCGCCGGTCGCGAAGATCACGGCGTGGTAGTGCTGCTGGAGGTCCTCCAGGGTGATGTCCGTGCCGAAGTCGACGTTGCCGAACAGGCGCACCGCGCCGCCGTCGAGCACCTCGCGCAGCGCGCCGATGATGCCCTTGATCCGCGGGTGGTCGGGCGCGACGCCGTACCGGACGAGGCCGTAGGGCGCGGGGAGGCGCTCGAAGAGGTCGATCGAGACGTCGAAGCCGCGTTCGGCCTTCTTCGCGATGTCGGCGGCGTAGATGCCGGCGGGGCCGGCCCCCACGATCGCGAGGCGCAGCGTGGTCATTCGTCGTCTCCCTTCGAGCCGGGCGCGCGCGGCGCCGCAGGCGATGTCGGATGTCAGGCGGAGCGGTCGACGAGCAGGTCCGCGAAGCGGATCAGGGCTCGTCGCACCGTGCCTGCGGGCAGCGCGTCGAGCGCCGCCTTCGCGGAGGACGCCCAGCGGAGCGCCTCCTCACGGGTCTCCGCCGTCACGGGGTGGGCGCGCAGCTCCGCGACCACCTCGAGCACGGCCTCGTCGCTGTCCTCGGCGGACAGCGCGTCGATCCGCGCGAGCAGCGGGCGGTCCTCGACCACGGCGGCCGCGCGGCGACGCAGCAGCAGGAGCGGCAGCGTCGGCACGCCGGCCTTGAGGTCGGTGCCGGGGTGCTTACCGGTGTCCTCCTCGTCGGGCGCGAGGTCGATCACGTCGTCGATCAGCTGGAATGCGACGCCGATCCGGCGGCCGAACGTGGAGAGCGGCGCCCGGTACTCGTGCGGGGCGTTCGCGTACGACGCGCCCCACTCGGCCGCGGCGGCGATGAGCGCGCCGGTCTTGTCCTCGAGCACCTGCAGGTAGTGGTCGACCGGGTCCTGGTCGGGCTGCGGGCCGACCGTCTCGTGCAGCTGGCCGAGGACCAGCCGCTCGAACACCTCCGCCTGGGCGAGCACGTCGCCCGGGCCCTCGATGCCCGCGATCAGCTTGCTGGCCCGGGCGAACAGCAGATCGCCGGTGAGGATCGCGACGGAGTTGCCCCAGACCTGCTGGGCGGACGGGACGCCGCGGCGCTCGGACGCCTCGTCCATGACGTCGTCGTGGTACAGCGAGCCGACGTGGAGGATCTCGACGGCCTGCGCCGCCGTCACGACGTCGTCGGTGACCCCGTCGCCGAGCTGTGCCGTCAGCAGGGTCAGCAGCGGCCGCACCCGCTTGCCGCCGGCGGCGAGCAGGTAGCGCGAGCGCACGTCCGCCACCTGGTCGTGGAACGCGACCTGCTCGAGGATGCCCGCCTCGACGCGCTCCAGGCCCTCGTCGATGCGCGCGGCCATCGCCTTGTCCTCGCGGGACGCGAAGAGCCGCTCCGAGAGCCGCAGCTGCGCGCTGAGCGCCGCGCTCCGCCCGGCGACGGCCTCGCGGGCGCTCACTCGCTGGCCCAGACGCCGGCGGAGGGCTTCACGCCGCGGTGCAGCGCCACGATGCCGCCGGTCAGGTTCCGGTACCGCACCTGCCGGAACCCCGCCTCCCGCAGCCAGGCGGCCAGCGTCGTCTGATCGGCCCAGGCCTTGATCGAATCGCCGAGGTACCCGTAGGCGGGCGCGTTCGACGACGCGATGCGCGACACCATCGGCATGACGCGGTCGAGGTAGGCGAAGTAGGCGGCGCGGAACGGCGCGAGCGGCGGCTTCGAGAACTCGCAGATGACGATGCGCGCGCCGGGCTTCGCGACGCGGAACATCTCCGTCAGGGCGCGGTGCGGGTCGGCGACGTTGCGGAGCCCGAACGAGATCGTGACCGCGTCGAACTCGTCGTCGCCGAACGGCAGCGCCTGGGCGTCGGCGAAGACGAACTCGATGCGCTGGTCGTCCGCGTGGCGCGCCCGCCCGACGGCGAGCATGCCCTTCGAGAAGTCCGCCGCGACGACGCGGGCCCCCGTGCGGGCGAGCGCCTCGCTCGAGGTGCCGGTGCCGGCCGCGAGGTCGAGGATGCGCTCGCCGGCCTTCGGCGCGACCGCCCGGACCGTGGCGGTGCGCCACAGCTGGGCGTTGCCGCCGGACAGGACCGTGTTCATGAGGTCGTACCGGCGCGAGGCCTCGTCGAACATCGCGGCGACATCGGCCGGCGTCTTGCTCAGATCGGCCGCGGACACGCTTGCAGATGGTAGTCGAGCCGCCGAAGTAGCCTGAGCGAATGATGGAGGGGGACGCGACCGCATTCCCCGTCGCGATCAGGCGGATCGTCGACCCGGCGGCCGAGGCCGACGGGCTCCGCTCCGCCCACGGCGCTCCGACCGCCGTCTGGCGCCACGGCGACGACGCCCTGACCGGCTTCGGGACGGCCGCTCGCCTCGTCTTCCGAGGCCCCGACCGGGTGCGCGACGCCGCCGAGCGGTGGCGCCGGCTGGTGGCCGACGCGGTGGTCGATTCCCAGGTGCCGGGGGCGGCGCCGATCGCCTTCGGCGCCTTCGCGTTCGCGGACGGCTCGGCGGCCGACAGCGTGCTGCTCGTGCCCCGTGCCGTGCTCGTGGAGCGCGGCGGCCGGGCGCACGTCGTCGAGACGCCGGTGCTGCATCCCGGAGGACCGCGCACGGAGCCGCCCGCCGCGGCGGCCTTCCCGCCCGAGGCGTACGAGCGCGCCGTGGCCGCCGCCGTCGAGCGCATCCGCGCGGGCGACCTCGAGAAGGTCGTGCTCGCCCGCGACCTGGTGCTCGAGTCCCCCGGGTTCCGCCTCGAGGACGCCCTCGACGTGCTCGCGCAGCGGTACCGCGGCGCCTGGATCTTCGCGGTGGACGGCGTGTTCGGCGCGAGCCCGGAGACCCTCGCGACCGTGCGGGGCGGCCTCGCGACCTCCCGCGTGCTCGCCGGCACCGCGGCGCGCTCGGACGATCCGACCGCCGACGACGCGAGCCGCGAGGCGCTGCTCGGCTCGCCCAAGAACCGCTTCGAGCACGCCCTCGCGGTCGACAGTCTGCTCCTCACGCTCGGCGGGATCACGACGGACCTGACGATCGGGCGCCCGTTCGCGCTCGGGCTGCCGAACGTCTGGCACCTCGCGACCGATGCGACCGCCGAGGTCGCGGAGGGGGTCGGGGCGCTCGACCTCGTCGCGCTGCTGCACCCGACCGCGGCAGTCGCGGGTGCGCCGCGCGCGGCTGCCCTCGCGGCGATCGCCGAGCTCGAGCCCTTCGACCGCCGCCGCTACGCCGGCCCCGTCGGCTGGATCGACGGCCGCGGCGACGGCGAGTGGGCGATCGCGCTGCGCTCGGCGGAGGTCGAGGGGCCGGACCGCGTCCGCGCCTTCGCCGGCGCCGGCGTCGTCGCGGCCTCCGACGCGCACCAGGAGCTCGAGGAGACCGGCTGGAAGTTCCAGCCCATCCAGGAGGCCCTCGCCGCGGTCGCGACCTCGCGCTGAGCCGCCGCCTCCCGCCGTTCTTCGTTCTGTAGAACGGCGCCTTCTCCAGAACGAAGAGTGCGGATCAGCGGAGGGGGACCTCGATGAGGCTGCGGCCCGCCGCCGGTGCGGTGAGCACGCGGTCCAGGTCGCCGCGCGTCGTGATGCGCCGGTGCTCCCAGCCGTAGGCGGCCGCGAGCGCCGCGTAGTCGACCTCCCGCGGCGTCCGGAGGACCCGCTCGAAGTCCGCCGCGTCCGCGGTGCCCGCCACCTCGAGCGAGTCGAAGATCGTGCCGCCGCCGTCGTCGCCCACGATCACCTGCAGGCGCACCTCCGGCTCCCCCGGGCTCCGCAGCAGCGCTCCGGCGTCGTGGAGGAGGGCGAGGTCGCCGAGCAGGACGCGGGTGGTGCCGGGCCGTTCCGCGGAGGCGGCCGCGAGGGCGACGCCGGTCGCGGTCGCGACGGTGCCGTCGATGCCCGCGAGGCCGCGGTTGGCGAGCACCCGGATCCGCTTCCCCGGCACGGCCGCGTCCATCTCGCGGATGAGCCGGCTCGCGGCGACGACGAGGCGGTCGTGCGGCCAGGTCGCGCGCCAGACCGCATCGACGAGCACACGGCGGGTGATCGGAGCCCGCAGCGCGGCGAGCTCGGTGCGCTGGTGCTCGCGCAGCTCCTTCGCGCCCGGCGCATCCGGGTCGCCCGCGTACGGGAGGTCGTCGGTGGCCTCGAGGAGCCGCCGCGACGCCGCGACCCAGCTCCCCCGCCAGGACCGGTCCGGCTCCGGTGCCGCCGCGCGCACCGAGTCCGCACGGACGGCCCGGCCGCGGGTCGGGTCGTACCGCTCGCCGCCCGACGGCCCGACGAGCAGGACCTCCACGCCCGGCCGTACGAGCAGCGCGGGCACCTGGCGCGAGAGCGTCGGGTGCCCGAACACGACCGCCCGCTCGATGCGGCCGCCGAAGTCGGGGTCGTCGAGCAGGGGGCGGTAGGCGCCGACCAGCTGCGGCCCGAAGCGCGCCCCGCTGGACACCTCCGCGAGCAGCGGGACGTCGAGCTCGCGGGCGAACGCCTCCGCCGCCTCCCCCGCCCGGTCCCCGGCGATCACGACGGTGCGCGGGCCGGGTTCGACGACGAGCGGCTCGGGCGTCGGCGCCGTGACGCGGATGGGTTCGCCGGCGGGCTCCACGGCCGCGAGCGCGGTCGAGAGCGGCTCGCGGTACGCGAGGTCGACCTGCACCGGCTGCTGCCGCTCGACGGCGATCGACCAGGCCCGCTCGGCGACCTCCGCGGCCGCCGCCACGTCCTCGTCGGAGGCCGGCGCCGGCACGTCGAGCACCTCGGCGACGGCCACCCCGAAGATGCCCGGCTGCACCGTCGTCTGGTTCGACCCGGTGCCGCGCAGCTCCGCCGGCCGGTCCGCGGTGAGCAGCAGGAGGGGCACGCCGGCGTGGTGCGCCTCGAGGACGGCGGGGTGCAACTCGGCGACCGCGGTGCCGGAGGTCACGACCACCGCGACGGGGCGCCCCGACTCGGCGGCGAGTCCCAGCGCGGTGAAGCCGCCGACGCGTTCGTCGATCCGGACGTGGACGCGGAGCGCACCCGAGCGCTCGAGCGCGGCCGCGGCGAGCGCCAGAGCCTGCGAGCGCGATCCGGGCGAGACGACGACGTGCTGCAGGCCGAGCCCGACGAGCCGGGCGAGCAGCCGGGCAGCGGCGGCGCCGGCGGGAGAGGGTTCGGTCATGCCGGCGTCGAGCGTAGACCGGCGTCAGCGGCGGGGCGCGTCGCCCTCGTCGTCGGCGTCCGAGTCGAGGTTCGCGAGCTCCTGCTCGAGCCGCTGCCACTGCGCCTCGTCGGGCTCCGGCGCTGGCGTCGCCGTCGTGCGCGGCCGCGAGCCGTGGGAGCGGAGGAACGCCGGGTCGTCGTCCGGCCCGATGACGCGCGGCGCCGGTCTGCGGTCCACGGACCCGCGCCCGATCAGCAGCCAGAGCAGCGGGCCGACGACCGGCAGCAGGAGGGCCACGAGCAGCCACAGCCATTTCGGCAGGGCCCGCACGCGGCGGCGCTCGGTGAGGGCGCAGTCGACGACGGCGAACACGGTCAGCACCGCCGCCGCGATCGCCGCGAACACCAGCACCCGCGCCATGGCGGCAACTGTACGTGCGTGCGCACGACGTGCTGCGCGGCCGGGCACCCCAGCTCGATTCGAATCCCCTGAGACCGGCGCGCGCGGCCGGGCATCGGGGCGGTGCCTACACTCGAAGCGTCATGGCCGGTCAGCGCAACTCCATCGCCCTCGCGTTCGTGGCGTACTCGGCGCTGCGCTTGGCCGTGTTCGTGGTGCCGCTCGTCGTGATCTACGCGCTCAGCCGCAACGCGATCCTCTCCGCGGTGCTCGCGACGGTCATCGGCTTCGCGCTGTCGATGATCCTGCTCCCCCGCCAGCGCGCCCGCATGGCGGAGCAGATCGAGGAGCGCACCGCCACCCGCCGCCGGGTCACGGACGAGGCCGTCGAGGACGAGGCGGTCGACGGCGCCGGCGATCAGAACGACAGCGCCGCTGCGAGCCCCAGGCCGTAGACCAGCGCCTCGATGCCGGTGAGGCTGAGCGCGAGGATCAGCTCCCGCGCCGTCCTGGCGGTCGCCGTGATCAGCACGGCCGGAACCGCGAGCAGCAGCACGAGGAACACGAGCGGCGCGAGCGGGTAGAACAGCGACAGGTACCCGACGACGAGGAACGGGATCAGCATCAGGACCCCGAACAGGATCCGGCTGCCGGTCGCCCCGATCCGGACGCTGAGCGTGCGCTTACCGGCTGCGGCGTCCTGCTCGATGTCGCGGAGGTTGTTCACGACGAGGACCGCAGCGGCGATGCAGCCGATCGCGAGCGCGCAGAACCAGCTCTCCGCGGGCACGATGCGCGCGATGACGAAGCTGGTGCCGGTGGTCGCGGCGACGCCGAAGAACAGGAACACGGCGATCTCACCGAAGCCCGCATAGCCGTACGGACGCTTGCCGCCCGTGTAGAACCAGGCGGCGGCGATCGCGGCCGCACCGACGGCGAGCAGCCACCACACCTGCGTCACGACGACGATCGCGATCCCCGCCGCCGCGGCGAGCGCGAAGCAGACGATCGCCGCGACGAGCACGGTCCGGGGCTTCGCGGCGCCGGAGGCGGTCAGGCGGGCGGGTCCGACCCGGTAGCGGTCCGTGCCGCGGACGCCGTCGGAGTAGTCGTTCGCGAAGTTCACGCCGATCTGCAGCAGCAGCGCGACGGCGAGCGCGAGGAACGCGAGCCAGTACGTGCCGTCGAGGCTCTGCCCCTTCACGGCCCCCGTGCCCAGCGCGACGGGCGCGATGGCGAGCGGGAGGGTCCGCGGCCGGGCGGCGCCGATCCAGCCGCGCACCCCGGCTTTCGGCGGCGCGGCCGAGGTCGCTCTCGCCGGGGCGCCGGGACGCCTCCGCACCGGGGGCCGCCTGGTCGCACTCGCCTTCGCCACGGCCCGTCATCCTAGGGATCCGGGCGATGACGCTCGTGCGCCCCGTCCGGGCGGAGCGGAGGGCGGTCGGTCAGCCGGCCGCGAGGGCGGCCAGCGCGACGCGGTCGGGCTTGCCGGAGGCCAGCAGGGGGATCTCCGGCACGACGACGAGCCGCCGGGGTGCGGCCGCACGGCCGAGGCTGCCGCGGACCGCCGCCCGCACGGACTCTAGGTCCGCCTGCGCGGTCGCGACGACGACCGGCACCTCGCCCCACTCCGGGTCGCTCCCGCGCACGACGAGCGCGGCCCCGAGTCCCGGGAGGGACTGGACGACCTGCTCGACGAGGCCGAGCGAGACCTTCTCGCCGCCGGTGATGACGACGTCGTCGAGGCGCCCGGTGATCGTCAGCCGCTCCCCGTCCCAGGTGCCGGCGTCGCCCGTGCGGTACCACCGCCGCCCCGGATCCTGCACGAAGACGGCCTCGGTCCGCTCCGGGTCGCCCAGGTAGCCCTCCGCGAGCACCGGTCCCGCGAGCTGCACCTCCCCGTCCACGATCCGGACGTCGACGCCCGCGAGCGGGACGCCGTCGTAGACGCAGCCGCCCGCGGTCTCCGACGCGCCGTAGGTGCGACGGACCCGCACGCCGACCGCGGCCGCGCGCTCGGCGAGCTCCGCCGGGAGGCGGCCGCCGCCGATGAGGACCGCGTCGAGCGCGCGGATCGCTTCCCGAACGGTCGGATCCCCGGCCTCCGCCGCCTCGACGACGCGGTGCAGCTGCGTCGGCACGAGCGCGGTGCACCGCCGCCGGTCCGCCGGCAGGCCGAGCACCGCGGCGGCGAAGGCGGCGGCCGTGAACGGCCCCGCGGGCAGTCCGACAGGCTCGGTCTCGGCGGCGATCGCCCGCACGATCACCTGGATCCCCGCGATGTAGTGGCCCGGGAGCGCGAGCACCCACTCCCCCGGACCACCGAGGGCGCTCTCGGTCGCCGCGGCGGACGCGAGCAGTGCGCCCGCGGACAGCGCGACCGACTTCGGCACGCCGCTCGAGCCGGACGTGCGGACGACGACGGCGACGGGCAGCGGCACCTGCCGGGGGACACCGGCCGCATCGCCGCCCGGAGCGATCGGGAGGATCGCCGGGCCGCTGCCGTCGAGCGCCGCCCGGACCGCGGGGATCAGCGGCGCCGGGTCGTCCGGCACGACGGCCAGGTCGCGCATCAGGCCGTCTCCGCCGGTGTCGCGGGCGATTCCGGGACCGGCATGCGTTCAAGCGTACGGGCGCACCATGGAGGGGTGCTGCCGGACGTCGACGACCTGCTCGGGACCATGCGCGTGGTCGCGCTGCCGCTCGTCACGCGGTTCCGCGGCATCACCGTCCGGGAGGCCGCCCTCTTCGAGGGGCCCGAGGGCTGGACAGAGTTCGCGCCGTTCGTCGAGTACGACGACGCCGAGGCGTCGCGCTGGCTCGCTGCCGCGATCGACTTCGGCTGGGAGGCGCCCCCGGCGCCGCTGCGGGACGCGATTGCCGTCAACGCGACCGTGCCCGCGGTGGCGCCGGGCGAGGTGGCCTCGGTGCTCGCGCGGTTCCCGGGCTGCCGGACGGCGAAGGTGAAGGTGGCGGAGCCCGGCTCCGCGCCGGACGAGGACCTCGCGCGGGTGCGCGCGGTCCGGGACGTGCTCGGGCCGGAAGGCCGCATCCGCGTCGACGCGAACGCGGCCTGGAACGTCGACGAGGCCGAGCACGCGCTCCGGCTGCTGTCGACCGCCGACCTCGAGTACGTCGAGCAGCCGTGCGCCACGGTCGACGAGCTGATCGACCTGCGGCGCCGGACGAAGGACCTCCGCATCCCGATCGCGGCCGACGAGTCGATCCGACGCTCCGCCGACCCGTTCCGCGCCGGTGCCGCCGCTGACGTCGTCATCGTCAAGGCCGCGCCGCTCGGCGGGATCCGCACCGCGCTCGGCCTCGCCCGCATGCTCAGCCGGCCCGCGGTCGTCTCGTCCGCGCTCGACACCTCGGTCGGGCTGGCGATGGGCGCGCACCTCGCTGCGGCGCTGCCGGAGCTGCCCTACGACTGCGGGTTGGGCACGGCCGCGCTCCTCGCGGCCGACGTGGTCGACGAACCGCTCCGGCCGCGGGACGGGACGATCCCCGTCGGGCGCGTCACGCCGTCGCCGGTTCTGCTCGATCGTTGGAAGGCCGACGAGGACCGCACGGCGTGGTGGGCCGATCGCGTCCGCCGCGTCCGCGCTCTGCTCGACTGAGCCCGCAGGTCGTCGCCGGGCCGTCCGCTGCGCGATGGGCCGTGCGCACGGCCCGTACTGCAGCGGGAGGCCGCCTCCGGGCCCGGAGGAGGGTCAGGAGGGCGACGTGGGCAGGCCGCTGTAGGAGTGCAGCCCGTGGAAGAACACGTTCACGACACCGAAGTTGAACAGGATGCAGGCGTAGCCGATGAGGTTCAGCCAGGCGGACCCGGTGCCGCGCCAGCCGAGCGTCGCGCGGGCGTGGAGGTAGCCGGCGTAGACGACCCAGATGATGAACGTCCACACCTCCTTGGTGTCCCAGCCCCAGTAGCGGCCCCACGCGTGGTTCGCCCAGATCGCCCCGGCGATGAGGGTGAAGGTCCAGAGGATGAACCCGACGACGCTGATGCGGTAGGCGAGGTTCTCGAGCCGGTCGGCGTCCGGGATGGTCGCGAGCAGCCGGAGGCGGTCGCCGCGACCCGCCTCCGCGCGCTTGCGGCGGCGCACCTGCAGCAGCTGCGCCACGGAGAGCGCGGCGGCGAGCGTGAAGAAGCCGGTGCCGAGCATCGCGACCAGCACGTGCAGCACCAGCCAGTAGGACTGCAGCGCGGGCGGGAGCGGCGAGACGGCGACGTGGAAGCTGACGGTCGCGATGCCGAGCAGCACCACGACGAAGCCCGCGATCACGGCGCCGAGGAAGCGCAGGTCGATCCGGGTCAGCGCGACGAGGAAGACGAGGACCATGATCAGCGTCCCGGTCATCGCGAACTCGTACATGTTCGCCCACGGCACGCGGCCTGCGGCGACGCCGCGGAGCACGGCGGCGCCGAGGTGCAGCGCGGCACCGACGAGCATGAGCGCGATGCCGGTCCGCGCCGCGGGGCGACGGTCCCGGACCGGCGCCTCCGGCGGGGCGGGCGGTGCGGCGACGAGCACCGCGGTGCCGCCGCCGGCGGACCGCTCGACCTCCGCGCTCCCGGCGCGGACGAGGTCGACCTTCGCCTGCGACTCCGCCGACCGCCGTGCGAGGTCGAGGGCGAACGCGACGAAGGCGATCAGGTAGACGGCGATCGCCGAGATCAGCAGCAGCTCGGAGATCTGATCGAGCGGATTCACCACGTCAGCAGCCTAAGCGTCGGGTCCGCAGCGGCCTGCGGACGGCGGGGATCGGTCAGGTGCGGTGCACCGGACGGGGTCGTGGTCACGGGACGGGCGCCGGTTCCCGCGCGGCCTCGGGCAGCGCCGCCCGGTGCTTCGACTCGAGCTCCGCGACCGCGCGGGCCAGGTTCGGGTCATCGCCTCGGGCGAGCCCCGCGTACTCGACGACGACCTCGTCGCCCTCCTCGCGCACCTTGATCCAGAGCCGGCGCCGCGGCACGAGGAGGGAGGTGATGAGGCCGAGCACGGCGAGCGCGACGAACAGCGCCACGATCCCCTGCGAGGGGTCGTGATGGATGTCGAACGCGGCGTAGCGGGTGATGCCGTCGAGCGTCACGGTGCCGAGGCCGTCGGGCAGCGTCTTCGTCTGGCCGATCGTCAGCTGCACCGGGTCGGTCCGGCCCGCGACCTGCTTCATCTTCGAGGTGTCGAGCTCGTAGACGTTCCTCGGGGCTCCCGAGTCGAGCCCGACGTCGCCCTCGTAGACGAAGAAGGAGACGAGGCTCTGCTTGCCGACGCTCGGGAAGATCGAGGTGAAGCTGCCGTCGGTCTGCTCCGCCGGTGTCGGGTACAGGAAGCCGACGAGGCCGATCTGCTTCTTGCGGTCCGTCGTCTCCGACACCTTCACCACGCCGAGCGACGTCATCTGCGCGTTCTGCGGCCGGAAGGCGACGGACCCGTGGAACGCGAGGCTCCCGTCGGCGTTGCGCACGGTGAACTCCGGGGCGTACCCGTTGCCGAGCAGGTAGACGGAGGTGCCGGCGACGTCGAGCGGCGAGTTCACCTTGATGATGCTCTTCTGCCACGCCCCGTCCGGCAGCTTCGTCGAGACGTGGGCGGTGTAGTCGAGCGGCTGTCCGAACGCCGCGACGTTCCGCTGCTCGTACGTCACGTCGAGCTTGTCGAGCCTCAGCGCGTACGGCGCGAGCGACCCGTCGCCGAAGAAGCGGCCGGGGCTGAGCGAGTCGTAGCCCAGCTCCGTGTTCGCGAAGGTGTCACCGGTCACGAGCACCCGCTGCCCGGTGTAGGTGAAGCCGCCGCCGACGAACACGGCGATCAGCACCCCGACGAGCGCGCTGTGGAACAGGAGGTTCCCGGTCTCGCGCAGGTAGCCGCGCTCGGCCGACACGCTCGAGCCGTAGCGGGCGGTGCGGTACCGGCTCGCGCGGAGCACCCGCTCGCCGGCGTCCACCGCCGCGTCGACGTCGACGCCGTGCAGTCGGATGGACGACGAGAACGGCAGCCGCGTGAAGCGGGAGGGCGTGCGGGGCGGCGCCTTCCGCATGGCGGTCCAGTGGTGCCGCAGCCGCGGCACGACGCAGCCGATCAGCGAGATGAAGAGCAGGAGGTAGATCGCCGAGAACCAGAACGAGGTGTAGACGTCGAAGCCCTGCAGGGCGTTCACGATCTTCGTGAGACCCGGGTTCGCCGCCTTGTACTGGGCGACGCCGTTCGGGTCGCTCGAGTTCTGCGGGATCAGCGACCCCGGCACCGCGGCGACGGCGAGCGCGAGCAGCAGCAGCAGCGCGGTCCGCATGCTCGTCAGCGTCCGCCAGCCCCACCGCAGCCACTCGAGCGGTCCGAGGCGGGGGTTCACGACGACCGCGTCGTCGGTGAAGCGGTCCTGCGCGTCAGAGGGGCGAGACATAGCTCCCCACCAGCGCCTGCAGATGGCTGACCGCGAACGTCCATGCCCCGGTGAGCATGAGCAGGCCGATCACGACGAGGAGGGCACCGCCGGCGAGGTTGATCGCGCGCACGTTGCGGCGGAGGACCGCGACGGCGCCGGTCGCCCAGCCGAAGCCGACGGCGAGGAGCACGAACGGCACGCCGAGCCCGATCGAGTAGCAGACGGCGAGCGCGGCGGCGGCGCCGAGCGACCCGCTCGACAGCGAGAGCACGTTGATGGTCTGGAGCATCGGGCCGAGGCACGGCGTCCAGCCGACGGCGAAGACGGCGCCGAGCACGGGGGCGCCGATGAGGCCGGCGCGGGGGCGCCACTCCGGCGCGAACCGCTGCTGCAGCGGGCCGAGCCCCCCGACGAACACGACGCCGAGCAGGATCACGACGATCCCGGCGAGGCGGGTGATGAGGTCCTGGTACTGGACGAGGAAGTACCCGACCGTCGCGAACACGACGGAGGTGAGCACGAAGACGAGCGAGAAGCCGAGCACGAACAGGGCGGCGCCCAGCACCACGCGGGACCGCGCCCGGGCGCCGGACCGGTCGACTCCGCCGACGTAGCCGAGGTAGCCCGGCACGAGCGGCAGCACGCACGGGGACGCGAACGAGAGCAGCCCGGCGGCGAGCGCGACGGGCGCGGCGAGCAGCACCCCGCCCTGGAGGATCACTTCGCCGTCCCGTCCAGCGCGTCCTCGATGAGCTGGTTCAGGTTCGACTTGTTCGCGAGCCCGACCATGCGGGCCGTGACGCGCCCCTTCCGGTCGAGCACGAACGTGGAGGGCACCGCCTTCGGCGGCTTCACCTGCGCGAAGGCGAGCTGCACCGAGGCGCCGCCGTCCTGATCCACGACGCTCGGGTACGGGGTCTTGTGGTTGCGCTCGAAGAGAGCGGTCGTGTCGGCGTCGTCGCTGACGTTGACGCCGACGAACTGCACATCGCCCTTGTACTCGGTGGCGAGCGAGCTGAGGGTCGGCGCCTCCGCGATGCACGGCGGGCAGCTCGCGTACCAGAAGTTCACGACGACGACCTTGCCGCGGTACTGCTTCGACGTGATCGTCGTCCCGTCCGGCGTCCTGCCCGAGAAGTCGACCACCTGGCTCGACGGGTCCTTCCACTGGTCGATGCCGGCGACGCCGTCGCCCGCGACCTTCTGCACGTCGCCCGGACCGCCCTGCGGACCCGCCTGCGTGCAGCCCGTGAGCAGGAGCAGCGCGGCGAGGAGCGGCGCCGCGAGGACCGCGGCCCGGCGCCTCACGTCGCCCCCTGGTCGACGGCGCCGACGAGCAGCGCTCCGGCCGGGTCCTCGTAGCCCGTCTCGACGACGCGGCCGTCGCGGATCGCGAAGGAGGTGACCGAGGAGAGCGAGCAGCGCCGGCGGCGCGGGTCGTGCGGCAGCGGGGCGCCCTCGACGCTTCTGTGCACCATCCAGATCGGCAGCTGGTGGCTGACGATCACGACGTCGTGCTCGGCGTCGCCGGCGAGGAGCGCGTCGAGCACCGCGGCGCGCATGCGGTCGCGGATCGCCGTGAACGCCTCCCCCCAGGAGGGCCGGAGCGGGTTCACGAACAGGGGCCAGTCGGCCGGATGGAGCAGCAGCTCGCGGCCGACCTTCCGTCCGGCCAGCCGGTTGCCCGCCTCGATCACGCGCTCGTCCGGCTCGATCGCGAGGCCGAAGGCGTCGGCGATCGGCTGCGCGGACTGCTGCGTGCGGAGAAGCGGGGAGGCGATGAGGCGCGACACGGGCTTGTCCTGCAGCCACTCGGCGGTCGCCGCGGCCATCGCCCGGCCGCGCTCGGAGAGCCGGAACTCAGGGAGTCGCTCGTAGACCACCCCGGCGGGGTTGTGCACCTCGCCGTGACGGACCAGATGCAGGGCTCGGGCGGTCACCCCCGCAGTGTAGGGACGCTTCCCAAGACGAAGTGCCACACGCTGTAGAAAACCGTCGTCCAGCCATGGTTTCGGCACGGGCGCGGGGCGCCCGGCTCAACCACCGTGTCGGCGGGCGCTCCCGGGCGCGGGGCGCCCGCGCCGAGACCACGAGCCGCACCATTCCGCGGCAAGTAGGCTGGCGCACCGTGAACCGCACCCTGATCAGCGAGCTCTCCGCACTCGAGGACGGCCCCGTCGCCGTCGCCGGCTGGGTGGAGACGGTGCGGGATCAGAAGAAGGTGCAGTTCCTCGTCCTCCGCGACGAGTCGGGCGCCGTGCAGCTCGTCCGTCCGCGGCCGGAGGGCGACGACGCGATCTCGCTCGCGATCTCCGGCGTCTCGCTCGGCAGCTTCGTGCGCGTCGAGGGCCAGCTGAAGCACGACGAGCGGGTCAAGCTCGGGGGCATCGAGGTCAAGGTCGACGCGTTCGACGTGGTGTCGGCGAGCCTGCCGGAGCAGCCGATCGCCGCGGACTCCTCCATCGACAAGCGACTCGACCACCGCTTCCTCGACCTGCGCAACCCGGCGAACGCGCTGATCTTCAAGGTCCAGACCACGTTCGAGCACGCGCTCCGCGTGTGGTGGGTCGAGCACGGATTCATCGAGATCCACACGCCGAAGCTCATGAACAGCCCGTCGGAGTCGCGCGCGGAGCTGTTCCAGGTGCCGTACTTCGAGACGACCGCCTACCTGTCGCAGAGTCCCCAGCACTTCAAGCAGATGGCGCAGGCGGCGGGCTTCGGCCGGATCTTCGAGATCGCCGACGCGTTCCGCGCCGACCCGTCCTTCACGGCGCGGCACGCGACCGAGTTCACGAGCATCGACGCCGAGATGAGCTGGATCGACAGCCACGAGGACGTCATGGCGATGCACGAGGCGATCCTCGTGGCGGGCTTCCAGGCCGTGGTCGACAAGCACGGTGAGGAGATCGAGCGCCTGTTCGGCATCACCGTCGAGGTGCCCGCCCTTCCCTTCCCGCGCATCCCGCTCGCCGAGGCGCTGAAGATCGTCGCCGAGCGCGGGTACGTCGTGCCGCGGGCGGACGGCGACCTCGACCCGGAGGGCGAGCGTCGGATCTCGGCCTACGTGAAGGAGGAGTTCGGCCACGACTTCGTGTTCGTCACGGACTACGCGACCGGGATCCGGCCCTTCTACCACATGCGCGACGCGGACGACCCGACGCTCACGAAGAGCTACGACCTCGTCTACCGAGGCACGGAGATCTCGACCGGGGCGCAGCGCGAGCACCGGATCGACGTGCTGCTCGACCAGGTCGCGGACAAGGGTCTGGACCCGGAGGAGCTCTCCTCCTACCTCGAGTTCTTCCGGTACGGCGTGCCTCCGCACGGCGGCTTCGGGATGGGGCTCGCGCGCGTGCTCATGCTCATGCTCGAGCGGTCCAGCATCCGCGAGACCACGTACCTGTTCCGCGGGCCGAACCGCCTGCTGCCCTGACCGGACGGGCGGCCGCACAGCGGGTCCGCCCGTTCTGGGCATGGGGAGCCCAGCCCGACTCGGTCAGGATGCTTGCATGACCGACGATCAGCACGCCCCTGCAGCGCCCTCGGTCGCCGCCCGCCTCTGGTCGGACGGGTTCGGGCGCTTCGCCATGCGCTGCCTGCAGGTGATCGTCGTCGTCACCCTCGCGATCGGTCTCGTCTACGCGGGTCTCGCGCTGAAGACGGTGGTCATCGCGGTCCTCGTGGCACTGATCCTGGCGTGCGCCTTCCACCCGCTGGTGCGGCTGCTCGAGCGCGCGAAGCTGCCCTCGGCCCTCGCGGCGCTCATCACGCTCGTCGTCGTCCTGGGCGTCCTCGCCGGGGTCCTGACGCTCGTCGGCTTCTCGATCGCCGGGCAGGCGTCCGACCTCACCAAGGCGGTCAGCGACGGCATCGACCAGCTCGAGAAGTTCCTCGCCGGCATCGGGATCCAGATCTCCGGGGCTCAGGTGCAGCAGGCGGTCGACGGCGTGACCAAGTTCGTGACGAGCGCCTCGTTCGGATCGGGCGCGCTCGCCGGCCTCTCGACCGTCGGCAACCTCGCGACGGGGATCGTGCTCGTCGTGTTCGTGATGTTCTTCTTCCTCCGTGACGGGAAGCGGATCTGGGAGTTCCTCATCAGCCCGTTCCGCGCCGAGGCGCACGCGCGCGCGGAGCGCATCGGCCACCGCAGCGTCGGCGTGCTCGGGGCCTACGTCCGCGGCACCGCGACGGTCGCACTCGTCGACAGCGTCTTCATCGGCGCCGGCCTCTTCATCCTGCAGGTGCCGCTGGCGCTGACGCTCTCCGTGTTCGTCTTCGTCACGGCGTTCATCCCGGTCGTCGGGGCGACGCTCGCCGGCATCCTCGCCGCGCTCGTCGCGCTCGTCTTCAAGGGCCCGATCGTCGCCCTGATCGTCGTCGGGATCGTGGTCCTGGTGAACCAGCTCGAGGGCAACCTGCTGCAGCCCGTCATCATGGGCAAGGCGCTGTCGCTCCACCCGCTCGTGATCCTGCTCGCCCTGACCGCCGGGACGATCCTCGGCGGCATCATCGGCGCGATCCTGTCGGTGCCGACCGCGAGCGTCGTCTGGACGGCGATCAAGGCCTGGTACCCGAAGGGCCGGGAGGACGATGAGCGGCCCGCGGAGGCCGTCGAGGCCTCCGGGCACGGCAGCTGACGTCAGGCGTCGGCGGCGGCCAGGAGGTCCGTGCGGAGGCGCTCCGCGTCGACGCGCCAGCGGTCGTGGAGCGCCGTGCCGATGAGGACGACCGGGATGTCGTCGTGCCAGCGCACGGCCAGGTCGGGCTCATCGAGGATCGAGCGCTCCTCGACGTGCACCGGCACGCCCTCCGCCGCGAGGCCGCCGACGACCCGCGCCACGACCTCCTTCGCCTCGTCGCAGAGGTGGCAGTCGGGCTTGCCGATCAGGGTCAGGGACGGGGTCAGCACGCGTCCGAGGCTACCCACGCCCGCCCCGCGCCACGATGCGCCGACGCCGTGCCGCCCGCGGCGCCCCAGCCTAGGATGACGGGGCGATGACCGAGGACGTGGCGGACCCTGCAGCGCCACTGCCGGTGGCCGCGTTCTTCGACGTCGACAAGACCCTCGTCAACGGTGCGAGCCTGCTGTTCCTCGCCCGGGCGGCGCGCTCGATCGGCATCGTCTCATGGCGCGACCTCGTCCGGTTCGGACTGAAGTCCGCCTCGTTCCGCCGCCACGGCGAGCAGATGTCCGTGCTCGACCAGGTGCGGGAGCGCGGCATGCGCCTCCTCGCCGGCCAGCGCGCCGACCGCCTGCACGCGCTCGCGGAGCAGGTCGTCGGCACCATGCAGCCGCGCATCTGGCCGGAGACGAAGGCGCTGCTGCAGGCCCACCTCGACGCGGGGCACGAGGTGCACCTGATCTCGGCGACGCCGGACTTCCTCGCGGAGGAGCTCGCTCGATCCCTCGGCGCGACCGGCGGCATCGGCAGCGGCCTGGAGATCGAGGGCGGCGTGTTCACCGGCCGCTTCACGTCCGGCACCATGCACGGCGCGGAGAAGGCGCGGGCCGCGGAGTCGTTGATGGCCGCGCGCGGGCTCGACCCGGCCGACTGCTACGCGTACAGCGACTCGAGCAACGACCTGCCGCTGCTCTCCGCGGTCGGCACGGCGGTCGCCGTGAACCCGGACCGGGCGCTCGCGAAGCACGCGAGCGAGGCGGGCTGGCGGGTGCTGCAGCTCGACCCCGCGAGCATCCGGGCGGAGCGGAAACGCGTGAAGGCGGCGTCCCGCTCGCGGTGACGCCGCCTCGCGCTGCGGCGGAACGCGGTCGAACCGCGCCCGACGACCTACTTCTTGTTGCGGCGCTGGTGGCGCGTCTTGCGCAGCAGCTTGCGGTGCTTCTTCTTCGCCATCCGCTTGCGACGCTTCTTGATGACCGAGCCCATGGAGTCTCCTTGACGTTGTGAGGCCGCCCGCGCGGCCTCGAGGGGCGCGGAAGAGCCACGACAGTCTAGGCCGACCGCCGCGGGGCGGCCGACCGGCCCCGATCAGGCGGAGCGGGAGACGTCAGCGACGTGCGCCGACATCGCGGCCTGCACCGCCGACTCCGGCACCCGGAACGACCGGCCGAACCGGATCGCGGGGAGGTCGCCGGAGTGCACGAGGCGATAGACGGTCATGCGCGAGACCCGCATCATGTCGGCCACCTCGGCGACCGTCAGGAAGCGCGCATCACCGAGACCGACCACGCGTCAACGATACGTGTCCCCCGGTCGGGGGTCCAGACCCCCGCCTGGCAGGTCGCCGTCAGTGCCGCAGCCGCCCGACGACGGCCGCGGCCGTCGCGCCGATGCGGACGGCGGCCCCCCGCGCCCTCGGGGCGAGCGGGTACACGGGCGCGAGGCGCACGACCTCCTGCGCGTCCTCGTGCACCGGCTGCCCGGCGGCGACCGCGGGCTTGATGAAGGCGCCGAGCCACTCGGCGAGCGGTTCGAGGCTGGCCGGCTCCAGCCGGTAGTAGCGGTGCTGCCCCTGCTCCCGGACGCTCACGATCGCGAACTCGCGGAGCGTCTTCAGGTGCTTCGACACGGTGGGCTGGCTGAGGCCCAGCTCGCTGACCAGCTGGCCGACGCTCGCCTCGCCGCCGCCCTCCGGCGACTCCGTCCGGGCCAGCAGCGCACGCAGCAGCTCGCGCCTGGTGGGGTCAGCGATGACGTCGAACAGGTCCGCCACGAGGGGAGCGTATGCCCTCCCGGCGTCCGGCACCATGCCACTCGGCGCATGCGTCGCGTCCGGGGTCCTCGGACGCGGGCGGCATAGTGTGGGCGGCCACCCGGGAGGTGCATTCCATGAGCGGATCCGAGACGCAGCGGGCGATCGCGCAGGCGGTCGGACGGGTCAAGAACGTGCGGACGGTCCCGCTCGTCCGGCTGGCCCACGAGGACGACACCGAGCGCGCGATCGTCGTCGTGCGGGTCGGCCTGCCCCCGCTCCTGCCGCTCACCGAGGTCGTCACGGTCATCGCGCACGTGCAGCTGACGGTCGCCCGCCTCGCGCCGGGCGGCGCCGCGGTCCACGTCGAGCCGGACGTCGCCGCCGACGAGGCGACGCCGACCGAGGCGATCGTCATCCGCGCGATGGAGTGACGCCCGGCCCGGAACCGGGCCGACGCTCGAGGAAGAACGCGCGCAGCAGCGCGGCCGCCTCCTCCGCGCGCACGCCGGCGACCACCTCGACACCCGTGGACGGTCGCCGGTCCCGCACCACGTCGAGCACGGACCCGACCGCGCCTGCCTTCTCATCCCAGGCGCCGTAGACGAGCCGGCCCACGCGAGCCGCGAGGAGCGCGCCCGCGCACATCACGCACGGCTCCAGCGTCACGACCAGCGTCGCTCCGTCGAGGCGCCATCCGCCGGCGGCCCGAGCCGCGTCCCGGAGGGCGACGACCTCCGCGTGGGCGAGCGGGTCGCCCTGGGCCTCGCGCAGGTTGTGCCCGCGGCCCAGCACGGTGCCGTCCGCGGCGAGCACCACGGCCCCGACGGGCACGTCGCCCGTCGCGGGGGCGAGCGCCGCCTCGGCGAGGGCCAGCCCCATCGCGTCCGCGTCCGTGGCCATCACCGCTCCCCTCGCCGCCGATAGCCTCTCAGGCATGCGCGTGCACGTCGCCGACCACCCTCTCGTCACGCACAAGCTCACCGTGCTGCGCGATCGCACGACGCCGTCACCGACGTTCCGCGCGCTGGCGGAGGAGCTCGTGACCCTGCTCGCCTACGAGGCGACCCGGACGGTGCGCACGCAGCAGGTGGAGGTCGACACCCCGGTGTCGCGGACGACCGGCCTCGCGCTGAGCACGCCGCTGCCGCTCGTCGTCCCGATCCTCCGCGCCGGCCTCGGGATGCTCGAGGGGATGGTGAAGCTCATCCCGACCGCGGAGGTGGGCTTCCTCGGCATGGTGCGGAACGAGGAGACGCTCGAGCCGACCGTCTACGCCGAGCGCCTGCCCGCCGACCTCGAGGCGCGGCAGTGCTTCGTGCTCGACCCGATGCTCGCGACCGGCGGCAGCCTCCTCGCCGCGATCGACTTCCTCTTCGAACGCGGCGCGCGCGACGTCACGGCCATCTGCCTGATCGCCGCACCGGAGGGACTCGCCGCCGTCGAGCGCGCGACGGAGGGTCGCGACGTCACGATCGTGCTCGGCGCGCTCGACGAGCGGCTGAACGAGAAGGGCTACATCGTCCCCGGCCTCGGCGACGCCGGCGACCGCCTGTACGGGACCGTCGCGGACTGAGCTCCTCCCGACGCTGACGGCACTCCCGCGGCACGTCGGTTGACACGTCGCCCGATGCGGGCGATGATGCCTGCCATGTCAACCGACCTCCGCTGCACGACCGCCGTTCCGGCCCGTCAGGCGACGAAGTCGATGATGTGCGGCATGCTCAGCCGCCGAATGTGTCGCTGACCGCTCGGCAGACGTCCGCCCGCGCGGCCCCCTCTCGGGCCCGGGCACCGCGCCGCTCTCGTGCGCGCTCCTCCAGCAGCCTCACCTCCAGGCCCTCGAGTCCATCTCGGGCCTCCTCCGTTAGGACCTCCGACTCCCATGTCGCTCGCAACCGTCTCCACCCTGCCCACCGCTCCCGCCGCGCCGGCGCCCGCCCTGCGCCTCGTGCCGGACGGCAGCGAAGTCCGCGGCTTCGCCCTCTACGTCGGGATCGACGAGGCCAAGGCCCGCGCCGCGGGCGTGGACCTGCCCGCCCTCGTCGACGCGCTCCGCGCGCTCACCGCCGAACTCGTACCCTCCGCGGAGACGTACGCCGCGGTCGCCCTCGCACCCGCCGGCCTCGGGGGCCGCGACGTGGACATCGTCCGCCGCGCCCTCGCCGACCGCACCCCGGCCGGGACGCCGAAGCCCGAGACGAAGCCGCGGCGCACCGGACTGACGCTCGACCTCGGCCGCAAGAAGCTCCGCATCGACGGCGAGACCGCGCCGCTCACGTACCGCGAGTTCGAGCTGCTCCAGTTCCTGGTCCTCCGCGAGGGGCGCACCGTCACGCGGACCGAGATCATCGGCGCGCTGTGGTCGGACGCCGAGCAGGACGTCCCGAACGAGCGCACCATCGACGTGCACGTGCGCCGGCTGCGCGCGAAGCTCGGCGACTACGGCGACGTCGTGCGGACGGTTCGCGGCGGCGGCTACCGCTTCGACCGCCACGCGGACGTCGTCATCCGCTACGGCGAGGGCCCCTCCCCCGACCGCTTCTGAGTCCATCGCCGCGCCGGTTCGCGCTCGGCGTGGTGACGACAGGGGCGCGGAGCGCCCGGCTCAGCCACGGTGAGCGCCGATCGGATCCGCAAGAGGCCTTCGGGCGGGTTCCCGTGGTCCGCAGCGGATCTGCGGACGGTTCTCAGGATTTCCCCGGCTCCGACACGCCGACAGCAGTAGCGCACCGTTACCGGACCGTTATACGTTCTTCCCGCGTCGAACGTTTGCTGTGGCGGACGGCGTGTGTGATTGCAGGACACTCTTGGTGCAAGGGATGAGGGCCGGTCGCCGCCTCTGCGACCGGCCCTTTGCACGCCACGGGGTGCCGATCGAGGGCCGGGCGGCCGATGCCCCCGGCGTCGGGGCACCGGGGGCATCGGGCTGATCGGGGCGCCCGGGGCTCGGAACCCGGGAGCACGTCTCCCCCGATCCGTTCGGCTCCTGCTCGGCCGTCGAGCCCCTGGGTGCGGGCTCGACCCGGGTGGCCGGTCGGTGTTCCGTGCGGTCGCGCCGTGGGTGCGGCGCGTGCGGGGAGCATAGGCAGAGGGTGTCGCCCCGGCCCTCGCCTTGTCCCCCGGTGGGAGCGCTCACCCGGCGGGTTTGTCCCCCGGTGCGCCCCCGAAGTCCAGGGGAAAGCCGCGCATTCGCTGTGCGGGCCGCGCAGCGCGTGTCGCTACCGTCCGGCCATGACCTCCTCGGACGCACCGGCCGTCGTCTGGTTCCGGGACGACCTGCGCGTCTCGGACAACCCCGCGCTCCGCGCCGCGGTCGACTCGGGACGCCCGGTGCTGCCGGTCTACGTGCTCGACGACTCCGGCGGCGGCTCGCGCGCCCTCGGCGGTGCGAGCCGATGGTGGCTGCACCACAGCCTCGCCGCGCTCGACGCGTCGCTCCGGAAGCGCGGCTCCCGGCTCGTCCTCCGGCACGGCGACGGCGCCGCGGAGGTCGAGGCGGTGCTGCGGCGGACGGGCGCCGGACTCCTCGCGATGAACCGCCGCTACTCGCACGGCGAGCAGGAGGAGGACCACCGCGTCCGCCGAGCCGCGGAGGGCCTCGGGGTCGAGGTGTCCGAGCACACCGGCTCGCTCCTGCACGAACCGGGCGAGGTGCTGAACGGCAGCGGCGAGCGCTTCGCCGTCTTCACCCCCTTCTTCCGCGCGCTGACCGCCGCCGGGCAGCCCAGGGAGCCGCTGCCCGCGCCCGCCTCCATCGACGGATGGGAGGGGAGCGTCCACACGGAGGACCTCGATGCGCTCGGCCTGCTGCCGACGCATCCCGACTGGGCCGGCGGCCTCGGCGAGGAGTGGACGCCGGGCGAGAAGGGTGCGCACCGCCGCGTGGACGACTTCGTCGCCCACCGCCTCGCCCGCTACGCGGACGAGCGCGACCTGCCCGCCGCCGAGGCGAGCTCGCGGCTCTCCCCGCACCTGAAGTTCGGGGAGATCAGCCCGTACCAGCTGTGGCACCGGGTGCAGAACGCGGACGCCCCCGCGGACATCCGGACGAAGTTCCTGACCGAGCTCGGCTGGCGCGAGTTCGACTACGACCTGCTCGAGTCCCACCCGCACCTCGACACGGTCAACGTGCACCGAGAGTTCGACGCGTTCCCCTGGGCGGACGTCGACGACCGCGTGCTGCACGCGTGGCAGCGCGGGCGGACCGGCATCCCGCTCGTCGATGCCGGCATGCGGCAGCTCTGGACGACGGGCTGGATGCACAACCGGGTGCGGATGGTCGTGGCCTCGTTCCTCGTGAAGAACCTCCGGTACGACTGGCGGCTCGGCGAGCAGTGGTTCTGGGACACGCTCGTCGACGCCGATCCGGCCAACAACACGGCGCAGTGGCAGTGGGTCGCCGGGTCCGGGGCCGACGCGGCGCCGTTCTTCCGGGTCTTCAACCCGGTCCTGCAGTCGCAGAAGTTCGACCCGGCCGGTGAGTACATCGCCCGGTGGGTGCCCGAGCTCGCGGACCTCGACGCGAAGGGCCGCCACGAGCCGTGGACCGTCGACGGGGTCGACTACCCGGCCCCGATCGTCGACTTGAAGCGGTCCCGGCAGGAGGCGCTCGACGCGTACCAGCGCATGCGCGACTGAGGCGCCCGCTGTCAAGCACCGATGGCACGCTCATCCGTGCAGCGGAAGGGCGCGCCGGTGCGCCTCCGCCGTGGCACGCGAACGGGTGCCTACAGTGCCCCGATCAGGTCGCGCTCCGCGTGACGCCGCCAGGACGACACTCGTGAGGGAGACGCCCCGTTGCACGACGCCACCCGAGCCGCCGCCCGGCATGCGGTCGGTCGCCCTCGGTCGATCTGGGGAGGCATCGCCCGCACCCTGCTCGTGATGGTGTCGGTGATCGCGATCAGCTCCGTGTCCGTCGCGGCGTACGGCGTCTGGCATCTGACGGCGAAGTTCAAGCACAACGCGGTCTCGCTCGGTGACGGGAAGATCCCGAGCATCGCGGCGCTGAACGGCGCGTTCAACGTCCTGCTGGTCGGCGCGGACAACGCCCCCGGGCAGAAGCACTTCGGCGCGAAGCGCGAGGGCACCCTCAACGACGTCAACATCCTGATCCACGTCTCCGCCGACCACGACAAGGCGACCGTCGTCAGCCTCCCCCGCGACCTCGTCATCGCCCACCCGCAGTGCACGGACCCGAAGACCGGCGCGGTCTACTCCGCGATGTCCGCGCAGCCGCTCAACACCGCCTTCTCCCGCGGCGGCCTCGGCTGCGTCGTCGGGACCGTCGAGAACCTCACGGGCCTGAACATCCCCTACGCCGCGCTGTTCTCGTTCGACGGCACCGTCAAGATGGCCGACGCCGTCGGCGGTGTCCCGATCTGCGTGAACAAGGCGGTCGACGACACGGACTCCGGCCTCAAGCTGAAGAAGGGCGTCACGGTGGTCAAGGGCCGCCAGGCGCTCGCCTACCTGCGCAGCCGCCACGGGGTCGGCGACGGCAGCGACCTGTCGCGCATCGCGTCACAGCAGGCCTACATGTCCTCGCTCATGCGGAAGATGACCTCCGCCGGCACCCTCGCCGACCCGACGAAGCTGTACGGGCTGGCGAGCGCCGCGGCCGACAGCATCACGCTGTCGGAGTCGCTCGCGAACCCGGACACCATGGTGCAGATGGCGCTCGCGGTGAAGTCCGTCGGCCTCGACCACATGGTCTTCGTGCAGTACCCGACGGCGGAGGACCCGAACGACACCGCCAAGGTCATCCCGTCGACCGCGCTGGCGACGGCGCTCATCGACCGCGTCCAGAAGGACCAGGCGATCGGGCTCGACAAGGACGCGCTCGGCCTGAGCACCAAGCTCGAGAAGGCGAAGGGCGACAAGGCGGCCTCGTCGACGAAGTCGCCGTCCCCGAGCGGCAGCGCGACCGCGAAGGCCGACCCCGACGTCATCGCGGGCCTCCGCGGCCAGACGGCCGCGCAGCAGACCTGCTCGATCGCCAAGACGGACTGACGCGGTCCGCGCCGGTCAGGCGGCGAGCGCGGCGAGGACGTCGCGCACTCGGATGTCCTCGGTGCACCGTGGGCGCCCCGTCGGCGTGAGCGGGCAGCGGGCGGTCCACCAGCACGCCTGCTCGGTGATCGCGGTCGGCGTGCGGACGGGGCACTCCGGGTAGCCCTGCAGGTTCACCGCGCCCGGGCCGCGGTAGCCGTAGCGGGTCGCGACGGTCGGTCCGAAGAGGCCGACGACGGGCAGCCCGGCGGCCGCCGCCACGCGGACCGGCCCGGTGTCGCCGCCGGTCGCGCGTCCCCCGACCTCGCCCGCCGCGGCGAAGAGCCCGGCGAGCTCGCGGAGGCCGAGGGCCGGCGCGACGGCGGCTCCCGCGGCGTGCAGGGCCTCCCGCTGCTCCACCACCTCCGACACGACGACCGGCTGCGCGCCGTCGGCCGCGGCCGCCCGGACCACGCCGCTCCACGAATCGAGCGGCCACCGCTTCACCGGCATGCCGGAGTCGGGCAGGAGCAGGAGGGGGCGGACCGGCGCGAGGGCGCGGAGGAGCTCCCGGCCGGCCGCGCGCTCGTCGTCGTCCAGCACGATGCGCGGCGGGACGCGCGCGAGAGCGGCGTCGATCGCGCCGTCCTCCGCCAGCAGCCGCAGCATCCGCAGGTCGACCGGCTCGTTCGCCGGCGGGCTCCGCCAGAGGTTCGTGATCGCGCGCGCCGACCAGCGCTCGAGCAGCTCGGGCAGGCCGTGCTGCCGGTTCGTGGTGACGGCGAGATCCGGCCGGATGCGCCGCAGCGCCGACTCGACCGTCGCGCTGATCGTCTCCGCGTCCCGCCCCGGCACCGGCACGACCTCGGCGATGCCGGGATCGCGGGCGAGCAGGACGTGCCACGGGGCCGTCGTGACCACGGCGAGCTCGGCGCCCGGGTGCGAGCGCTGCAGGGCCTCGACGAGCGGCAGCGCGAGCACCAGGTCGCCCAGGCCGCCCATCGTGTCGACGAGCACGATCCGCATCAGGCGACCCGCTCGTAGAGCTCGAGGTGGCGGTCGGCGATCACCGACCAGTCGTGCTCCTCGGACCAGGCGCGGCCGCGGGCCGCGATCTCGGCGGCGAGCTCGGGCCGGTCGATGACCCGGCGGATCCCCGCCGCGAGCGCGGCGCCGTCCCGGACGCGATCCACGACGACGACGCGGTCCCCGTCGACCAGGTCGGGCGCGGTGCCCTCCCCCGCGGTCACGACGGTCGGCAGCCCGTGGGCCAGGAGGGTGAGCAGGGAGCCGCTCTTCGGCGTCACCCCGTGCGTGAACGGCAGGACGCCCGCGTCCGCGGCGGCGAGCAGGCGTGACACTTCACGGGGTGCGGCGAAGCCGGTCAGGTGCAGGCGCTCGGCCGCGCCGGCGGCGGCGATCTGGCCGCGGAGCTCGGCCTCGAACGCCGTCGCCTCTGCGCCGGGCAGCGCGAGCGACTCGACACCGCCGATCGCGATCGCGTGGACCTCCCGCCCCTCGGCGGACAGCTGGGCGAGCGCCTCCGCCAGGTAGCGCAGCCCCTTCACGGGGTGGACGAAGCCGAAGAAGGCGACGACGGTCGCCGCAGCGGGGATGCCGAGCTCGGTGCGGACGCGGTCCCGGGCGTCGGCGCGATCGAGCTCGGCGTCGACCTCGACGTTCGCGCCGATCGGGATCGTCGTCCGGAGGGGACCGCCGGCGAAGCGCTCCTGCAGTACGGACCCGTGCCCCGCGTTCGTCGTGACGACGGCGCGGCTGCCGGGCACGAGCAGCGCCGTCTCGCGGTCCGCGATGCGCGCCGATTCCAGGCGCTCCCAAACGGCCGCCGGCAGCAGGCGCTCCCACCGCCACCAGCCGTACTCGTGGAGCGTCGTCACGACCGCGCGGCCGCGCGTCGCGAGCGGCAGCGCGCCGATCCACGGCCGGAACCGGTACATCGACGGCGCGAACTGCACGTGCACCACGTCCGCGCCCCGGCTCGCCCCGGCCGCGCGCAGCAGCGCGGTCGGCCCCCAGACGCGACCGACTCGTCGCGCCCCTGCGGTTCCGCTCGGAGCGCCGACGTGGAGGATCCGCACCGCCGCGCCGCGGGACCGCAGCCCAGCTGCGAGCCGCGCCACGTAGTCGCCCACCCCGTCGTGCTCGGGGTCGAGCCGCCCGCAGACGAGTAGCACCCGCGGGCCCCCGTCGGCGTCGCGTCGCGGGACGCGGGGGCGGAGGCGGGAGCGCATGCCCGCACGGTAATGCGGGCAGCCTCGACGTCGTCGGGGAGCGGCCTCAGCGCGGCTCGAGCACGAAGACCGGGATCTCCCGGTCCGTCTTCGTCTGGTAGCCCGCGTAGTCCGGCCAGGCCTCCACGGCGCGCTCCCACCAGGCCGCCCGCTCCTCGCCGGTGACGATCCGCGCGTCGTAGTCGCGCTTGACCGGCCCGTCCTGCAGCTCGACGTGCGGGTTGCGCACGAGGTTCCAGTACCAGGTGGGGTGCGACGGCGCCCCGCCCTTCGACGCGACGACCGCATAGCGGCCCTCGTGCTCGACCCGCATGAGCGCCGTCTTGCGCAGCTTCCCGCTCTTCGCACCCACGGACGTGAGCACGATGATCGGCCGGCCGCGGAGCGTGTTCGCCTCCGCACCGCCCGACGCCTCGAAGCGCTCCGCCTGATCCCTGGCCCACTGCTCGGTGCTCGGCTCGTACTCACCCGTCAACGGCATGGGACGATCCTCCGCGCCGCTCAGGCGCCGCGCAAACCGGGCCGGAAGACTGCGGGCATGGCGACCCTCACCTTCCCCGAATGGCTCTCCGAGCAGCAGGACCGCGGCGACGAGGTCGCGGCGTTCGCGAAGGAGGTCGCGCACCTGACCGACTTCCCCGAGTCTGGCGGCAAGGCGATCTACGACGGCTACTTCGAGACCGCGCTCCCCGCGCTGCGGACCGTCTTCGAGCGGGCGTGGGAGGAGTTCGCCGCGCATCCGGAGCCCTCCGCCTCCTGACAATGCATAGGCGCGTTATATAGACGCGCTATGATCGTCATGTGACCGACGAGCCCACCGCCGACCTGGCCACCCTCGGGCGCGCCTTCGAGGAGATCGTGACCTGGCTGCGCCGGTCGCGATCGACCTCCGACGTCTCGGCGACCGCGCTCAGCCTGCTCGACCGCCTGGAGACGGGCGGCGCGCACCGCGTGACCGATCTCGCCCTCCTCGAGGGGATCACGCAGCCCGCCGCGACGGGTCTCGTGAACCGGCTCGAGGAACGGGGCTGGGCGGAGCGGAGCGCCGACCCCTCCGACGGACGGGCCAGCCTGGTCGCCATCACCGACGCCGGACGGGCGCGCCTGCACCAGCACCGCGAGGAGCGCTCCCTGCGCATCGCGGAGCGGCTCGCGCTGCTCGACCCCGCGGACCAGGCGGCGCTCCACGCCGCCCTGCCCGCGCTCCGGCACCTGACCGCCGTGCCGGCCGCACGGCTCGACTCCTGAGGACCGCCGTGCACGAAGCACCCACCACATCCCCGTTCAAGCAGCCCCGCGCCGTCTGGGCGGTCGCGTTCGCCTGCGTCGTGTCCTTCATGGGCATCGGCCTCGTCGACCCCATCCTGAAGAGCCTCGCCGGGCAGCTGCATGCGACCCCCACGCAGGTCGAGCTGCTCTTCACGAGCTACCTCGTCATCACCGCGGTCGCGATGCTCGTCACCGGCTGGGTGTCCAGCCGGCTCGGCGCGAAGAAGACGCTCATCGCCGGCCTGGTGATCATCGTCGTCTTCGCCGCGCTCGCCGGCCTGTCGGGCTCCATCGGCGGCATCGTCGGGTTCCGCGCCGGCTGGGGGCTCGGCAACGCGCTCTTCATCGCGACGAGCCTCGCGACCATCGTCGCCTCCGCATCGGGCGGCTTCGCCGGGGCGATCATCCTCTACGAGGCGGCGCTCGGCGTCGGCATCGCCCTCGGCCCGGTCGTGGGCGGCCTGCTCGGCAGCATCAGCTGGCGCGGCCCGTTCTTCGGCGTGAGCGCACTCATGGCGATCGCGCTCGTCGCGACCGTCTTCCTGCTGCCGAAGACACCGGTGCCGGCCCGCAAGCAGCGCCTGTCCGAGCCGCTCGCGGCACTGAAGCACCGCTCGCTCGCCACGACGAGCGTCGTGGGGCTCCTGTACAACTGGAGCTTCTTCACGCTGCTCGGCTACTCGCCGTTCCTGATGGGCATCGAGAACCCGATCCTGCTCGGCGCGGTGTTCTGCGGCTGGGGCGTGCTCGTCGCG
This sequence comes from Amnibacterium kyonggiense, assembly GCF_004364555.1. GTDB lineage: Bacteria > Actinomycetota > Actinomycetes > Actinomycetales > Microbacteriaceae > Amnibacterium > Amnibacterium kyonggiense. The sequence goes on from NZ_SOAM01000001.1 coordinate 184,032, forward strand.
GTCTTCTCGGTGCTCGTGGCGCCGCGCGTGCAGCGCCGCATCGGCACCGCGAAGACGCTCTACGTGACGTTCGCGCTGTTCGCCGTCGACCTCGCCGTCATCGGGATCTTCTCGACCGTCCCGGCGGTCGTGATCGTCGGCGTCATCATCGCCGGAGCCTTCATCGGCACGAACAACACCCTCGTGACGACCGCCGTGATGAGCATCGCGCCGGTCGAGCGCCCGGTCGCCTCCGCCACCTACGGCTTCGTGCGGTTCATCGGCGGCGGGCTCGCGCCGTTCGTCGCGGGCCTGATCGTGGAGGCGTGGGACCCGCAGGCGCACCTCCCGTTCTTCATCGCCGCGGTGACCGTCGCGGTGGCAGCGGTCGTGCTCAGCACCGTGCGCCACTCGCTGGCCGCCGCGGACCGCGGCGAGGTCGCGCATCCTGAGCCGACGACGCTCGACCGCGTCGAGGGCCGGGACCCGGTCGTGGGCGGCCTCGCGGTCGGCGACGCGGACTGAGCCCGCGACCCGGCAACCGGCGGGCCCGTGCAGGGCCTGCCGGTACGGCACAGCCTTCGATCCGCCCCCTTGGCATCGCCTCGCGCGCCGTCAGCCGGCGGGCCCGTGCAGGGCCTGCCGGTACGGCACAGCCTTCGATCCGCCCGCGGATCGAAGGCCATGAACACCGAGGCGGGAGACCGCCAGCGCTGCATACCCATTTGCAGTCCGGCGGCCCCCCTCGTCTCACCAGCGACGGCCCGAACGGTCGGATGATGAGACTCCGGAGCCGGACGGAGGGGTGCTCCGCCCGGAGTCGAGTGAGCATGCGGGGTGGACATGCGCGCCGATCTCATTCGGGCATGATCGGCGAGCTCAATGTACCGGCGCTCGCCGAGGCCGTGCAATGCGACGTCCCCCGATCGGAGGCCCGCTCGTACCCCGGTCGCGCCTCGGACCTCGAGACCGGTTCAGCGGCTATGCTGCTGGCGCCGGGAGACGTCGCATAGTCCGGTCGAGTGCACCACCCTGCTAAGGTGGAGAGCCCTATTAGGGCTCCGTGGGTTCAAATCCCACCGTCTCCGCTCCAGTCGTAGCCCCACGATCCTCGTGATCCAGGGGCTACCGCTCTGTTCGGGCTTCGGTCGGCGCGGAGCGCAGCACCGCTCCGGTCACCCCGCCCGGCCCGCCTTGCTGAAACGGCGTCGGGCGCCTAACCTCCCCGCGGTACCGGATCACCACGGACCCGCGAAGACGACCCGCCATGCCGGCGGCGCGAGCGGGTGCCACCGGTATACGAATCGAGGCGTTCGAGCCTCAGGCAGCAGGTCGCCATGACCGCCCTTACCTTCACCCCCGACGAATCGTCCTACAGCATCCGCGCCTGCCGCTGCGGTCGACCCATGACCCTCGGCCGCGACGCCGCCGCGACCGTCAATTCCTGGCGGTGCCGCTCCTGCGACCGCTCGGCGCGCGTCTGACCGATCGGGACGCGGCGGGCGCGCCCTGAGGGCCGATCGGCTCTCGGGCGTCTCCGCCTCCTGCCGGGATCGAGCTCGGCCGCGGCCGGGCGGGGCAGGATCGACGCATGTCCCCGCACGACGCACTCGCCGAGATCGCGTTCATCCTCGAGCGGCAGCGCGCCGAACCGTTCCGCATCCAGGCCTTCCGCCGCGCCGCGGCGGCCATCGACGGCGTCGACGACGACGAGCTCCGCCGCCGGGCCGCCGACGGTCGGCTCGCGCGCACGAAGGGGATCGGCGGCCGCAGCGTCGAGGTGATCACGCAGGCGCTGATCGGGGACGTGCCGGACTACCTCGTGCGCCTGCGCGAGGAGTCGGCGGGGCTCACGACGGAGGCCGGCCGCGCGCTGCTGGCGCGCCTGCGGGGCGACCTCCACACGCACAGCGAGTGGTCGGACGGCACCACGCCGATCGAGGCCATGGCCGGAGCCGCCGCCGCCCTGGGCCGCGAGTACATCGCGGTGACCGATCATTCGCCGAACCTGAAGGTCGCGAACGGGCTCACCGCCGAGCGTCTCGCCGAGCAGCTCGACCTGCTCGCCGCGCTCGACGCTCCGGTCCGGCTGCTGCCGGGCATCGAGATCGACGTCCTGGAGGACGGCTCGCTGGACCAGGACCCGGCGATGCTCGACCGACTGGACGTCGTCGTGGCGAGCCTCCACTCGAAGCTCCGGGCCGACCGGCGCGAGATCACCGCGCGGCTGCTCGGCGCGATCGCGGACCCGCACACGAACGTCGTCGGCCACATCACCGGTCGGCTCGTCGAGGGGCGCCGCGGCACGCGCCCGCAGTCGGAGTTCGACTCGGCCCGGGTCTTCGCGGCCGCTGCCGAGGCGGGCGTGGCGATCGAGATCAACTCGCGGCCCGAGCGGCAGGACCCGCCGGACGAACTCATCGCCGAGGCCCTGGCGGCCGGCTGCCTCTTCAGCATCGACACCGACGCGCACGCCCCGGGGCACCTCGACCTGCTCGGCCTCGGCGCGGAACGCGCCGCCGCGGCCGCCATCCCGCCCGAGCGGATCGTCACGACGTGGCCGGTCGAGGAGCTGCTCGCGTGGACGCACGCCCGTCGCTGAGCGACGCGGAGATCCGGACCTCCGACTGCTGGTAACATCGTGCGGTCGCTTCGACGGCATGCGCCCGTAGCTCAACGGATAGAGCATCTGACTACGGATCAGAAGGTTGGGGGTTCGAGTCCCTCCGGGCGCGCAGAACGGAAGCCCCGGTCAGAAGAGGAACTCTTCGGCCGGGGCTTCGTGCTTCCCGGGTCGGACCTTCGCGGTGATCCGGTGCAGCGCGTGCTCGGCCTCGATGGCGCTGACGACGCCCGGGTGCGAGACCGGAGCGTCGTCGCCGCTCGATTCGACGGCGACGTCCCCGTGCACCTCGTCGCGGACACGAGCGCCGATCCCGGTCCGCCGGCGCGATTCTCGACCTCCCGGTCGAACGCGAGCTCTGGGCCATCACCCGCGGACGGTGAGCGCTCCCGAGCCCTGATCAGGACGTCGTGCGGCGCTCAGGACGGAGCGGACGCTGCCGTCCTGCACCCGTGACGCCGTCCTGATCGAGCGACCGGGGGGCCGGCCCACGGCGTGCCGCCCGCCTCCACCGAAGCGCCTGCACCTGCACCAGCACCAGCACCAGCACCAGCACCAGGAGGGCAGCACCGCCTCGGAGTGGGGGTCGACACATCGAGGCGCGCCGCCTTGGATCCCTGGTCCAGGTCTCCTCGCACTCCTCAAGAAGGCAGCACAGTGTCGGCGCACGCATCCCTCTCCGCTTCGCTCAGCCGCGCGACGCGCGTCGTGTCCACGGTGCCGAGCGAGGTGCGGATCGTGTCGGGCGCGGTCGCCGTCCTCGCGGTCGCCGCGGGCGTGATGTCCGCCGATTGGCGGCTCGGGATCCCGATCGTCGTGGCGATCAGCATCGCCGTGCTGCTCCGGGCGAATGCGGCCCTCAGCGCCGGAGCGCACGACCACGGCGAGCTCGCTTCGATCGAGCGCGTCCTCCGCGAGGACGAGGCGACGTATCCGGTCGAGGCCCTCGGCTTCGAGGTCGGCCGGGAGCGCCTGATCCGATCCGTGCGGGCCCTGCGTGCGCGTTCGGTGCGGCGGCTCCGTGCGTCGACCGAGCCGATCGGATGAGCGGCTCCCGGTGAGCGGGGACCGCACCGAGGCGGTCCCGCAGCGCTGACCGCGGTCCGCACCACTCGACGGACATGCGTCCCGCGCCTCCGTGTCCCGCCATCTGGGGACGCCACGGACCTGACAGTCGCCCCGCCCTCCGCCGTTCGTGGGCGCGCCGCCGGCGGTCGGTGTTGAGGTGATGCCGAGGCACTCCGCCGCCCCTCGAGAGGACACCCGTGTACGAGAACGAACTCACCCAGGCCTTCTGCGTCCCCTGCTTCGTCCCCATGGTGCAGTGGGGCGACGCGCACCAGCGCTCGTGGGAGTGCCCCGAGTGCGGACCGCACGCCGACCTGCAGCGCGCTGCCGCCGCGTGATCGCTCCCCCGATCGCCGGTCTCGCCCGCATCCTCGGCGTGCGCCTCGCCGTCCGGATCGGGCGGCGCGAGCGCCGCGATCAGGACGTCGTGGTGCGTGCAGGACGGAGCGGGCGATGCGGTCCTGCACCCGTGACAGCGTCCTGATCGAGCGACGGAGGGGCGGGCCGCCCCGGGCTCAGCGCGGCTGCAGGCCCGCGGCCCGGTAGACGCCGTCGACCGCCTGCATCGTGCCGACGCCGCGCGCCGCGTCGAGGACGCTCGGCGAGCCGTCGCGCAGGACCATCGCGATGTGGGCGAGCTGCCGCTCGTAGCTGTTGTCGCCCTCCCGCGCCCGCTCCTCCAGCAGCACGCCGTCGTCGCTCTCGACGTGCAGCACCGCGCCCCACTGCGGGACGATGACGCTCGTCGCCGCGAGGCGCGCGTCGGTGCCGGTCACGCGCAGCGTCATGCTCCCGGTGTCGTCGCCGAGGAACGAGGCGCGTACCCGGGCGGGGACGTCGCCCGGCAGCCGCAGGTCCGCGTCCATCTGCAGATCGATCCGCGGATCGGCGCCGTACGGCTGCGCGACGGCGCGGAGGACCTCGGGCTCGCCCCAGCCGGCGCGGAGCAGGTCGATCGCGTAGCAGCCGACGTCCATGAACGCGCCACCGCCCAGGTTCCCGTCGAGCCGGATGTTCCCGGGCTGCACGACGAAGTGGGGGATGCTGAAGTCGACGTCGATCCGCTCGGTCCGGCCGAGCACGCCGGAGTCGAGGACGTCGAGCAGCCGTTCGATGAACGGGTGCAACCGGTAGTGGAAGCCGACGAACGCCCGGCGGCCCGCCGCCTCCGCGGCGTCGGCGATCCGCGCGGCCGTGGTGCCGTTCGCCGACAGCGGCTTCTCGCACAGCACGTGCTTGCCCGCCGCGAGCGCGCGCGCCGCCCACTCGGCGTGGAACACGGGCGGGAGCGCGATGTAGACGAGGTCGATGTCCGGATCCGCGAGGACGCCGTCGTAGTCGGAGGCCCGCGGCACCCCGAGCCGGTCCGCGAGCGCCCGAGCGCGCTCGGGATCGCGGGAAGCGATCGCCTCGACCCGGACGCCCTCGAGCGCGCGCGAAGGGTCGATCATCGCGCGCTCCGTGATCCCGGCCGCCCCGAGGACGCCGATGCGAAGCGAACCGGTCTCGACGCCGTCCGCGGGCGCTGCTTCAACGGTCACTGCGCTCTCCTTCGAGCCGATCGGTGCGGCGGGGCGCGAGTCTAGGCACGCGCGACGGTCCGCCGTAAGCGTCGCCGCATGATCCGACCATCGCGATCGGTGATGCCCCTCATCAGGCATTCTTGATCCGGGTGGCTCGTGGGAGCGCTCCGCCCGCCCCGCTCCGCCCAGCCGTTCCGCTTCTTCCGGCGCTGATCGTCTGGTAAGCAGTCCAGCGGTCGCGGGCTCGACGACGTGCCTCGGGAAGAACCCGCTTCCCCACGGGTTGCACCACAGAGCCTGCGTGGACCATGAAGGAGCAGCGTGATGAAGCGAGTCGTCCTCTTCGGCCCTCCCGGCGTCGGCAAGGGCACGCAGGGCGGCCGCCTGGCGGCGACGCTCGGCGTACCCGTGATCTCCACGGGCGACCTGTTCCGTGCGCACGTCCGGAACGGCACCGACCTGGGCAAGCGCCTCAGCGCGCTCATCGCCGCCGGGGACTACGTGCCCGACTCCGTCACGAACACGATGCTCGCCGAGCGCCTCGCCGAGCCTGACGCGCAGGGCGGCTTCCTCCTCGACGGCTACCCCCGCACGGCCGACCAGGTCGCTGAGCTCGACCGGCTGCTCGCGCTGTCCGACACCTCGCTCGACGCCGTCCTGCTGCTGTCGGCATCCGACGACGTCCTCGAGGAGCGCCTCCTGAAGCGCGCGGCGGAGCAGGGGCGCTCCGACGACACCCCCGAGGTCATCCGCCACCGCCTCGCGCTCTACCACGCGGAGACCGAGCCGCTCGTGGCGCTCTACGACGCGGCGGACCTCGTACTGCGGGTCGACGGCGTCGGCACGACCGACGAGGTGCACGAGCGGCTCATCGCCGCGATCGGGCAGGTGGAGCCGAGCGCGCTGCCCTGAGCCCGCCTCGCCGAGCCCGCTGCCTCGAGCGGGCGCCGCGCCGGAGCGGCGCACCTGGACACAGGTTGCAGAGGGTGTAATCTTGCACTCACTGCAAGCATCGACGTCGGGCTGTGGCGTTCGACGTCGCACTCCTCGTCGCGTCTCCACGTCTTCTGAAGGACCTCCGTGACCTCTACCGCCACCGCGCCCGCGCCCGCCTCGGGCAGCGCCGTCATGTCGCACCGGCAGATCCTGCTGGTGATCTACGGCCTGATGGCCGGCATGTTCCTGTCGGCCCTCGACCAGACCGTCGTCGGCACCGCGATCCGCACCATCGGCGACGACCTCCACGGTCTCGACCAGCAGGCGTGGGTGACCACCGCCTACCTGATCACGTCGACGATCGCGACCCCGATCTACGGCAAGCTCAGTGACCTCTTCGGCCGCCGCCCTCTGTACATCTTCGCGATCAGCATCTTCGTCGTCGGCTCGCTGGCCGCCTCGTTCTCGACCTCCATGCTGATGCTGGCGGGCTTCCGGGCCATCCAGGGCATCGGCGCGGGTGGCCTCATGTCCCTCCCGCTCGCGATCATGGGCGACATGCTCGCCCCCCGCGAGCGCGCGAAGTACCAGGGCTACTTCCTCGCCGTGTTCGGCGTCTCGTCCCTCGTCGGACCGCTCGTCGGCGGTCTGTTCTCCGGGGCGCCCGAGATCCTCTTCATCACCGGCTGGCGCTGGGTCTTCCTCATCAACGTGCCGATCGGTGCGGTCGCGCTGTTCATGGTGCTGACCTTCCTGCACCTGCCCCGCTTCGGGGAGCACAAGGCCCCCCGCATCGACTGGTGGGGCGCCACGGCGGTCGTCGCGACCCTCGTCCCACTCCTCCTCGTCGCCGAGCAGGGCCGCACGTGGGGCTGGGCGTCCTGGGGCTCGATCACCTGCTACGTCGTCGGTGCGCTCGGCCTGATCGGCTTCCTCATCGCGGAGACGCTGATGGGCGACGACGCGATCATCCCGCTCAAGCTGTTCCGCTCCCGCGTCTTCTCGATGTCGACGATCCTCGGCGTGCTGGTCGGTTTCGGCATGTTCGGCGCCCTGCTGACCCTTCCCCTCTACCTGCAGGTCGTCACCGGCCTGACGGCGACCGAGTCGGGCTTCGCGACCCTGCCGATGGTGCTCGGCCTGATGATCGCGTCGATCGGCTCCGGCCAGATCATCTCCCGCACCGGCAAGTACCGGATCTTCCCCGTCACGGGCACGGCGTTCACCTCGGCCGGCTTCCTGTGGATGACGACGATCACGATCGACAAGCCGCTCTGGTACCTGATGATCGGGATGTTCCTGATCGGGCTGGGCCTCGGCCAGCTGATGCAGACGCTGACCATGGCGAGCCAGAACTCGGTGCAGCCGCGGGACATGGGCGTCGCGACGAGCGCGTCGACCTTCTTCCGCCAGATCGGCGGCACCCTGGGCACCGCGGTGCTCCTGTCGGTGCTCTTCTCCTCGCTGCCGGGCAACATCCTGACCGCGACGCAGGACAAGGCGACGCTGACCTCGGCGCTGAACGCGGCCCTCACGCCGTCGGTGGCGCAGGCCGCGGACAACCGGGCGATCATGAAGCAGCTCTGGAACCCGATCGTGGATCCGATCAAGTCGAATCTGCAGTCGAGCCTCGACGACGCGACGACCACCGTGAAGCAGGCCGCGGACTCGGCCGCGACCTCGGCCGTCACGAAGCAGGTCACCGCCGCGGTGAACCAGCAGGTCGCCGCCGGCGCCGTGCCCGCCGCCGCCGCGCAGACGGTCATCGACCAGCAGGTGGCCGCCGCCCTGCCCGCCGCGAAGCGCACCGCGGAGGCCACGGCGCTCCGCGAGGCCGCGTCGAAGGCGGACGCGAGCGTGGTCGACGGCCGCCTGACCGTCGACTTCTCGAACGCGACCCAGCGGCGCGCGGTCGTCGACAAGGTCGTGCCGACGATCATCAAGGACATCAAGAAGGGCTCGTCCTCGACCACGTCCGGGACGGACAGCTCCACGAGCGACACGTCCTTCCTCAAGGGCGCGGACCCTCGGCTGTCGAAGCCGTTCCTGACGGGCTTCAACGTCTCGGCCGTGCAGATCTACTGGGTCGGTCTGATCGTCCTGCTGATCGCGTTCGTGCTCAGCTGGTTCTTCAAGGTGCCGCCGCTGCGCCAGCGCTCCGCGCTGCAGGAGCAGGCGGACAAGGCCGCAGCGGACCGGCTCGAGGTCGACGCGGCGAACGCCGCGGCGGCGACCGGGACCACGGCGCCGGCCGACGCGGGCGCCGTCCCGGCCGGGCGCCCGTAGCCCGAGCGCGTCATCGATCCGGAGCGGCCGGCGTCCCCAGGGGCGCCGGCCGCTCCGGCGTTCCCGGCCCGCACCGCGAGCCGACGATGTCGGAGGCGGCCCGTAGCGTGACCGCGTGACGCTCGAGCTGCCGGAGGCCGCGCCGCTCGTCTGGGCCCCGTTCGGCCCCGACCGCGTCGTCGAAGGCGACAACCTGCCCCTGCTGCGCGCCCTCCCCGACGGCGCGTTCCGCCTCGTCTACCTCGATCCGCCGTTCAACACCGGACGGGAGCAGCTGCGGCGCACGACCATCACCCGGCACGACCCCATCGGCGGCACGCGCATGGGCTTCCACGGCCGCCCGTACGACGTCGTGCGGAGCAGCGTGACCCGGTACGACGACGCGTTCACCGACTACTGGGCGTTCCTCGAGCCGCGGCTCGAGGAGGCGTGGCGCGTGCTCGCCGAGGACGGGACGCTCTACCTCCACCTGGACCAGCGGGAGGTGCACTACGCGAAGGTGCTGCTCGACGCCCTGTTCGGGCGGGAGTGCTTCCTGAACGAGATCGTCTGGGCCTACGACTACGGCGCCCGCACGACCCGGCGGTGGCCCGCCAAGCACGACACGATCCTGGTCTACGTGAAGGACCCGGAGCGGTACCTGTTCGACGCGACGGAGGTCGACCGGGAGCCCTACATGGCTCCCGGTCTCGTGCCGCCCGAGAAGGCGGCGCTCGGCAAGCTGCCGACGGACGTGTGGTGGCACACGATCGTGTCGCCGACCGGGCGCGAGAAGACCGGCTACCCGACGCAGAAGCCGCTCGGCGTCCTGCGCCGCATCGTCGCGGCGAGCAGCGCGCCCGGTGACTGGGTGCTCGACCCCTTCGCGGGCAGCGGGACGACCGGCGAGGCGGCGCGCGCGCTCGGGCGGCGGTTCCTCCTCGTCGACGAGAGCCCGACGGCGATCGACGTCATGCGCGCCAGGCTCGGCAACGGGGTCCTGATCGGACGGGGCCCGCGCGACAGAGCGACACCCCACAGCGCGCAGTGGCCACCGTTGTAGGTCGCCCACAGTCGAGCGCGGATCGGAGCGGGCGGCCGCGCGCGGGTTCCCACGGTCGATTCCGGCTTCGGCGGGATCCCGGATTACCGTCCTGACCGAACGGACAGGAGGCGACCATGACGTTGGATGCGATGTCGGGACCGACGACGACCGCGACGGTGCGGGCGACGAGGACGAGCGCGCAGGAGCCGGACTTCGACCGGATCCACGACGGCCTGCTCGGCAGCTGGAAGGACGTCCGGCTCGCCGCGCGCGCCCGGACGCTCGACCCGGCCCTGCACCGCCTCGACGACATCGGCGTCGCCGACCACCGCGCTCGCGTGACCGCGCAGCTGCAGGTGCTCCTCGACAGCGGCGCGGTCCGCCTGCCCTTCCCGGAGCAGTTCGGCGGCTCCGGCGACGCCGGGGGCAACCTCGTCGCCTTCGAGGAGCTCGTCACCGCCGACCCCTCGCTGCAGATCAAGGCCGGCGTGCAGTGGGGCCTCTTCGCGGCAGCGATCCTCCACCTCGGCACGCGGTACCACCACGAGCACTTCCTCGCCGACGCGATCGAGCTCCAGACCTTCGGCGGATTCGCCATGACGGAGACCGGGCACGGCTCCGACGTGGCGTCGATCGCGACCACGGCGACGTACGACCCCGCGACGCAGGAGTTCGTCATCGACACCCCCTTCCGCGCCGCGTGGAAGGACTACATCGGCAACGCCGCGGTCGACGCGCGCGCCGCGGTCGTGTTCGCGCAGCTCGAGACGCTCGGCGAGCGGCACGGCGTCCACGCGTTCTTCGTGCCGATCCGCGACGCCTCCGGCACCTTCCTCCCGGGCGTCGGCGGGGAGGACGACGGGCCGAAGAGCGGCCTGAACGGCGTCGACAACGGCCGCCTGCACTTCTCCGGCGTCCGGGTGCCGCGGGAGAACCTCCTCAACCGGTACGGGGACGTGGCGCCGGACGGCACCTACTCCTCGCCGATCCCGAGCCAGGGGCGCCGCTTCTTCACGATGCTCGGCACGCTCGTGCAGGGCCGCGTCTCGCTCGCCGGCGCCGCGAACACCGGGGCGAAGATCGCGCTCGAGATCGCGATCACCTACGCGGCGCAGCGGCGGCAGTTCGCGGGCGCCGCCGGCGACGAGGAGGTGCTGCTCGACTACCCGCAGCACCAGCGCCGCCTGCTCACGCGGCTCGCGGGCGTCTACGCCGCGACCTACACGCAGGACGAGCTGCTGCTCGACTTCCACCGCGTGTTCACGGGCGAGCACGACACCGACGAGTCGCGCCAGGAGCTCGAGAACTTCGCCGCCGCGGCGAAGGCGGAGGCGACCTGGCACGCGCTCGACACGATCCAGGAGTGCCGCGAGGCGTGCGGCGGCGCCGGCTTCCTCGCCGAGAACCGCTTCGGGCAGCTCCACGCGGACCTCGACGTCTACGCGACGTTCGAGGGCGACAACACGGTGCTCCTGCAGCTCGTCGGCAAGCGGCTGCTCACGCAGTACGGCCGCCGGCTGAAGGCGGCCGGTTCCGCCGGAGCGGCGCGCATCGTCGCCGGGCAGGCCGTGTCCGCGACGGCCGCCTCCGCGGGCCTCGCCGCGCTCGCGCAGCGCGTCGCCGACGGCGGCACCGCCGCGGGCGCCGCCCGATCCCTGCGCGAGCCGGCCGTGCAGGAGCGCATCCTGCTCGACCGCGTCGAGCTCGCCGTCGCGGAGATCGCGCCCGCGCTCCGACCCGCTCCCGGCGTCTCCGCCGAGGAGCTCGCCGCTCGGTTCGGCGACCACCAGCACGCGCTCATCGACGCAGCGCGGGCGGAGGCACGGCTGCGGCAGTGGCGCGCGTTCACCCGGGCCGTGGAGCGGGAGACGGATGCGCCGACGAAGGCGCTGCTCGCGCTCGTCCGCGACGTGTTCGCGCTGACGACGATCGAGCGCGACCTCGGCTGGTACCTCGTCCGCCGTCGTCTCAGCGTCTCGCGCGCGAAGGCCGTGACCCGGCTGCTCGACGCGCTCGTGCGGCGGATGCGTCCGCACGCGGTCGACCTGGTGCAAGCGTTCGGCTACGAGCAGGGGCATCTGCGCGCGGCGATCGCCTCCGGAGCGGAGGCCGCCCGTCAGAAGGAGGCCCGCGCCGCCCGCTGAGCGGCGGGCGGCGGGAACCGGGACGCCAAGGCGACGCCCGCCGAGCGGAGGGCCGCCGCAGGGTCCGCGAACGCCGCCTCCCGGCCGACCAGCGCAGTGAGCGAGAGCGCCGCGACGTAGCCGACGGGCTCGACCTCGATCGAGCCCGCGACCAGCGCGGTCGGGACGGCGCCGGCGAGGGCGCGAACGGTCTCCGGGACCTTGCCCCGAGCGGTCTGCGCGTCGAAGCGCCCCTCCCCCGTGATCACGAGGTCCGCGCCGTCGACGGCCCGCGGCAGCCCGGCCGCGGCAGCGACCGCAGCCGCTCCGGGCACGAGCTCGGCGCCCCAGGCGAGCAGCCCGAACCCCGTGCCGCCGGCGGCCCCGGCGCCGGGCGCGGTCGGGTCGCCCGGCAGCCGGGCCGCCAGCCGCGCGAGGCCGCGCTCCAGCTCGGGCACGTCCGCCTCCTTCGCCCCCTTCTGCGGCCCGAACACGGCCGCGGCGCCCTCCGGCCCGAGGAGCGGGCTGGTGACGTCGGTGACGACCCGGGCGCCGCCGCGCGGGATCGGTCGCAGCGCGGCCAGGTCGACGGCCTCCAGCAGGAGGAGTCCGGCAGCGCCGTCCGGCACGTCCCCGCCGCCCACGTCGAGGAATCGCGCGCCGAGCTCGCGCAGCGCGCCCGCGCCGCCGTCCGTCGAGGCGCTGCCGCCGATCGTGAGGAGGAGCGCGGTCGCGCCCGCGTCGAGCACCGCGCGGATCGCCGCGCCGAACCCGCGGGTGTGCGCCCGCCACGGCCGGAGCGGGTCGAGGAGGGTGATGCCGCTCGTCGACGCGAGCTCGACGACGCCGGTGCCGTCGGGGAGCAGGAGGACGACGGCGTCCACGGCCCGGTCGTCGGGGCCGGGGACCCGGACCGGGATGCGCTGCGCGCCCGGGACGGCGAGCGCCTCGAGCGTGCCCTCGCCGCCATCGGCCATGGGCATCGGGAGGACCTCGTCGGCGGGGCGCACGGAGCGCCAGCCCTCGGCGAGCGCCGCGGCCGCCGCCGCGGCCCCGAGCGTGCCCTTGAACGAGTCCGGGGCGATCACGACGCGCATGCGCTCAGCCTCCCGCGTCCGTCGTCGCTCGGCGCCGTCAGTCGGCGTTCCGCGCCCTCCGGCGGTGGAGGCGCCGGACGACCAGCACGACGAGCGCGATCGCCAGCGCGGCGTAGACGACGACGTCGAGCACGTCGAGGTACGGGTCGATGACGTGCCGCTGCGTGCCGAGCGCCGCGCCGAGCCCGATGAGCGCGGCGTTCCAGGCGCCGCTGCCGATCGCGGTGCAGAGGACGAAGAGCCCGAGGTGCATCCGGTCGGCGCCCGCCGGGATCGAGATCAGGCTCCGCACGCCGGGGACCAGGCGTCCGACGAGCACCGCGACGGCGCCGTGCCGGTGGAACCACGCCGCGCCGCGGTCCAGGTCGTCCTCGTCGACGAGCCGCGTCCTCGCGAGGAGTCGCGTCGAGCGGCGGAGGCCGAGGGCCGCACCGAGCCAGTAGAGCAGGAGCGCGCCGACCGTCGACCCCGCGGTGCTCCACGCGATCAGGCCGGCGATCGTGAGCCGGCCCTGCCGGGCGAGGTAGCCCGCGTAGGGCAGGATCACCTCGCTCGGCACGGGCGGCACGACCGTCTCGAGCAGGACGAGCGCTCCGACCCCTGCGTCGCCGAGCGCGAGGAGCAGATCGCCCGCGAACGCGACGAGGCCGCCCTCCTGGGGCTCGGCGGCGAGCGCCGTCACCGCGGTCCTCGGCGGATCGGCATCAGCGCCGACCCAGGTCGTTGCCGACCGAGCAGGTCTGCTGGTCGACGGACTGGCCGACGACCGTGTCCGGCAGGTCGACGGTGTCGCTCGAGCCGGACGGGCTCGGGGAGGACGTCGGGCTCGACGTCGGCGACGACGAGGTGGACGGGCTCGCCTCCACGGACCCGGATCCGTCCGTCGCGCCCTTCTGCTTCTTCGCCAGCTTCAGCGTCTTGTCGGCCTTGACGGCGTTCAGCAGCACGGTCGCGCTCGTGTCGTTCGGGACCAGGCCGTCGCCGTAGAGCGTGGTCGGGTACTGGACGAGCACGAACTGCCCGAGCGGGATGCCCGCGACGGCCCGGCCGATCGAGACCATCGTGTCGACGTTCGCGAGTCCCGACGAGAGGGTCATGCTCTGCGTCGCCGCGGTCGCCAGCCCGTACAGCTTGGTGACGTCCGTGAGCGTCGCGTTGCTCTTGATCTTCCGGACGAGGGACGAGAGGAACACCTGCTGCGAGCTGATGCGCGTCAGGTCGCTGCCGTCGCCGACGCCGTGGCGCGTGCGGAGGAACTTCAGCGCGGTGACGCCCTGGATCGTGTGCTCGCCCTTGGCGAGGTGCAGGCCCGTGTAGTCGTCGTTGATCGCCGACGCCACGCAGACGGGCACGCCGCCGACCGCGTTCGACATCTCGACCACGCCGTCGAAGGTGATGAGCGCCGCGAAGGGGATGGACATGCCCGTGAGGGCGGCGACCGTGTCCCGGACGCAGCCGAGGCCGCCGTACTCGAGCGTGCTGTTGATCTTCACGCCGGTCGCGGCGGGGAGCTTCCGCGCGGTGTCGGTGGGATCGGTGCACTCCGGCCGCGAGACGTACAGGTCGCGCGGGAAGCTGATCACCGTCGCCTTCGTGTGGTCGGCGCTGATGTGCACGAGGATGTTGACGTCGTTCAGCGTGCTGCCGGGGTTCTCCCCGTAGTGGCCCTTCTGGCCGTTCCTCGTGTCGCTGCCGACGAGCAGCAGGTTGACGGTGCCGGAGTACGCACCGATCGCCGGGATGTCGGTGGGATCGTCGCCGGGCAACGTGACCGTGTGGTTCCCGAGGTTCTTCACGAGCCGCTCGTACGCGATCGCGCCGACGCTGACGCCCGCGACGAGGACGACGCAGAGGCCGATCGCGAGGAACCGGAGGACCGAGCCGACCAGGCCCGGCGAGCGGAGGCGCCCGTGGCGGGCGAGCGTCGCTCGAGCTCGTGCGGCCACCGGTCCTCCTCCTGTGCACGTCCTGCCGGTCGGTCTGCACGCGGAGTGCGCCTCGCAGTGGGGGACGAGGTTCCGCCTCCCCGTGACTACCGTCGACCGGGCACGACGAGACGGATCCTACCGACCGCGTTTCCCCTGAACAGGGAGTGGTCCTGAAGGATTCCCTCGCAATCGACGAGCCGAGGGGCAGACCACCGCCGATGAACGCCCGGACGACCACCATCACCACGACGCTCGCCGCCGGCCTCGTCGCCGCGCTCGCGTTCGCGGCGACCGGCCCGGCAGGCGCCGTCACCCCGGCACCGACGCCCTCCAGCAGCGCTTCGGCGACCCCGACGACCGGCCCATCGGCGTCCCCGACGCCCACCTCGCGTGCGACGACGCCACCCGCCGGCACGGTGACGCCGACCGCCTCGCCCGTCCTGACGCCGTCCGCCAGCCCCACGCCGACGCCGACGCCGACGCCGACGCCTGTCGTGCCGCTGCCGTCCGCGACCGCCGTCACCAGGAAGTCCGGGCACACCGCGTACTCGCGGACCGCGACGATGACCGGCATCCGGTTCACGAACCTCGCGGGCGTGCAGGTGGCGGGCACGCCGGTCGGGAACCTCCAGATCCTCTCGGACACGAAGGCGCAGTTCGTGATCCCGAACGCCGCCGACTACCAGCCGAAGATCGCGGCGATCACCCTGACGGCGAAGTCCGATCCGACCCCGCGCGCGACCGGATTCACGTTCCAGTACAAGGTCGCGAACGCGCTGGACCGCCAGATGGCCTACGCCTTCGCGAACTGGAACGCCTACTCGAACTCGACCTTCGGCTACCTGTCCGGCAACGACTGCGCCAACTTCGCCAGCCAGACCCTGCTCGCCCGCGGCTGGAAGCGCTCGCCGCAGTGGTTCAACTACGGCGCCGGCGACTGGAGCGGCACCTGGGTGTCCTCGACGGCGCTCAGCTCCTGGCTGAGCAAGCGGCCCGACCTCGCGACCCGGCTCGTCTACTCCCAGCGGGACGCGGTGGTGGTCGGCGACATCGTGCAGTTCCGGTGGCCCGGTCACCCGAAGTCGTACTCCTCGTGGGACCACACCGCGATCGTCTCCAAGGTGGTCGTCCTGCCGAACGGGCGCCACGACATCTACTACGTGGCGCACACCCTGAACCGGCAGTACGGCGGCGGGACGACGGGACTGGCGTCCTGGTACGCCGGGCAGAAGATCAAGGGTCAGACGCTGCGCATCCAGTTCTTCCACCTGCTGCGGTAGCACCCGGCCGAGCGGGGCAGACTGGCCGGTCGTGACCCCGTTCCTCTCCGCAGCGTTCGCGATCGCGGTCGCCGTCGCGACCCTCCTCGCGCTGGCCGCCCTCGCGGCGCTCGCCGTGCTCCTCGTCCTCCTGGTGCTGCTCGCGCTCGACGTGCTGCTCGACCGCAACGGCGTCGACCGGCGCGCGATGCTCCGCCGCGCCGCCGCGCAGCTGCGCGGTCCGAAGCCCTCTGCGGACCGGCAGGCGGCCTCCGCGGCCGAGCCCGCGCCGCAGGCGTCGCCGTCGCGGCGCATCCCCTTCTCGGCGCGACGGCCCGCACCCCGGGAGCCCGAGCCGCAGCCCGCCGGGGAGACTCCGGTCGCCCCGGCCGAGTCGGCTGCACCCGCCGCCCCCGCGGAGCCGCAGCAGCCGGTCGAGCCCGCGCGGGCATCCGTGGAGTCGACGCCGAAGCGCGCCGTCGCGGCGCGCGCCGTGCGGTCGCGGGACGCCGCTCCGACGCCGCCGGAGGTCGCAGCCGAGCCGGCACCGGCCGTCACCGACGCGACGGTGACCGAGGTCCTGCCGGTCGAGGCGGTCCGTCCCGCCCCGAGGACGCGGACGCCGCGCACGCCGCGCGTCACCCCGCGCCGGTCGCCGAGCCCCCGGCCGGCACCGGCGCCGCAGGCTCCGCCCGAGCCGCAGACCGAGCCCGTCGACCGCGACTCGGCGATCGACCGCCTGTTCGCGCCGCTGCTCGAGTCGGACCGGACGGAGCCGCTCCCCCGTCCGCGCACCGCCCGCGAGCGCGACGAGGACTGAGACGACGAAGGGAGGGCCCCGATCGACGACCGGGGCCCTCCCTCCTCGTGCTCGCGGGGTTCAGCTCGCGGGCGTGTTGCCGAAGCTCGTCGAGTTGACGGCGCCGTTGACCCCGTTCGGGTAGAACCCGCCCTTGGTCGCATTCTTCGACGGCGTCAGGTAGACGATGTTGAGGACGTGGCCGGGCGTGCGGCTGTAAGCGATGCCGTTGCGGTCCGCCGGGACGAGGTTCGACGGGTTCTTCGGCTTCCACCCGGCGTCGGCGCCGTACTTGATGCCCTGGTCGTCGTCGCCCTTCCCGTCGAGGGAGTCGCGCGCGTCCGACAGCTTCTGCACGATCTCGAAGATCTTGTGGTTCTTCTCGGCCTCGCCGTACAGGACGGTGCGCACGGCACCCGCGTGGTACGCCTCGACGGCGAGGATGCCGGCGGCGGCGTCCAGGTACGTCTTGTTCGACAGGAGGCCCGCGCCGCCCTTGTAGGCCGTGACGCCCACGTCCTCGAAGAGGAAGGAGGCGAGCAGGAAGTTCGTGTCGTTCGCGAACGCGTCGAACTTCTGGCCCTTCTTGATCACGCCGGCCGCGACCGCCGCCGCGGTGAACGCCGCGTCGAGGGAGATCTTGGGACGGGCGACGGCGGACTTGCCGAGCGCGCCGCGGAGGAAGCGGACGTGCTCCCGCTCGTCGCGGGCGATCTCGCGGGCGTACTTCGCGATGGTCTTCGACTTGAACGGCACCTTGTGACCGCCCGAGACGGTGCCGTACTTGCCGGTGCCGTGGACGTCCTTGCCGTCCAGGCCCTCGCCCGTGACGGCGCGGAGGTAGAACTCGGCCTCGAGGTACTCGAGGTTCAGGGCGAAGTTCAGCACGGCGGCGTCGGTGGCCGCATCGCTCGCGGCGTCGGCCGGAGCGGCGTTCGCCGCCGCGCCGCCCAGCACGGTCGCGCCGGCCGCCGCGGCACCCGCGATGCCGAGCATCCCGAACAGGCGGCGACGGTCGACCTCGGAGGTCGCGCTGCGCTGCACGGCCTCGCTGATGAACTGCTTCTCGTACAAATCGGACTCCTGCCGACTCGGGGGAAGGGCCGGTCGGCCGGATCGGCCGCCGCCCGCGCCGCGGATCGCGGCGTCGGTGGAAGCTACGGGCGGGCAGTCGTCGCGCATCGACGCGCCACGGTCGCGCCGCACCGGTCGGGCGGGAACGGGCCTGGCGCACCGCATCCGGGCCCGGCGGCGCGCGCACTCGGGCCCGAAACGCGTGCACGGGCCCCCGAGGGGCCGAGCGGCGCCGTGGTCTCGGGTCCCGTGGCCGGAACACCGCTCACGGGGCCGACCGCCCCGCTCGCGACCAGCGGAGGGGAGCGGGCGATTCAGGCGCTCAGTGGACCGTGCCGTACGAGTCCGCGACGATCGCCCAGATCTGGGTCAGCAGCACCACGCCGCCGATGAGGATCAGGAGCACGCCGCCGAACAGCATCCCCTTGCGCGTGGCGAGGGCCTGCTGCGTCGCCCCGGTCTGCCAGACGAGCATCCCGACGCCGAAACCGGCCGTGATGACGGCGAGCAGCGCGTAGAGGGCTGCGGTGGGGAACGTGGTCAGGTCCACGGATCGGCGCTCCTTCCGCCCGCGGGCCCCGATCAGCGGAGCCGTGTCGAACGGGCCTTCCGAAGAAGGTTCTCATCCTCCGGCGGCAGTTCGTCACGATTCGCCTGGAACTCCTCGTGCAGCTCGTCGACCTCCGCCATCGCCTCGCGGCGCTCCCGCAGGGAGACGCCGGGGTCGAGGACGGTCGCGGCGTGCTCGCGCAGCCGCAGCAGCCGCCCGTTCCGCCGCCCCGCCGGCGTGGCCAGCGAGCCGATCACCGTCACGAGCAGGATGCCGACGATCACGCCGAGGGAGACGGGGGTGCTGATCTCCGGGACGGCGAAGGGCTCGCCGCCGTTCAGGAACGGCAGGTCGTTCTCGTGCAGGGCGTGCAGCAGCAGCTTCACGCCGATGAAGCCGAGGATGGCGGCGAGGCCGTAACTGAGGTAGATCAGGCGGTCGAGCAGGCCGTCGATGAGGAAGAACAGCTGGCGCAGGCCGAGCAGTGAGAACGCCGTGGCGGTGAAGACGATGTAGACGTTCTCCGTGAGGCCGTAGATCGCGGGGACGCTGTCGAAGGCGAACAGGATGTCGGTGCCGGCGATCGACACCATCACGAGCATCATCGGCGTGAACATCCGCCGGCCGTCGACCCGTGTCGTGATGCGGTCGCCGTCGTAGTCGTCGGTCGTGTTCAGGAAGCGGCGCGCGAGCCGCACCATCACGTTGTCGCCGACGGAGTCGTGGTCCTTCGAGCGCAGCAGGTTCACGGCGGTGACGATGAGGATCGCGCCGAACAGGTAGAAGATCCACGCGAAGGCGTCGATGAGGGTCGCGCCGAGGAAGATCAGGCCCGTCCGCGCGATGAGCGAGAACACGATCCCGAACAGCAGGACCTTCTGCTGGTACTCCCGTGGCACGCTGAACCCGGCCATGATCACGACGAACACGAAGAGGTTGTCGACCGACAGAGCCTTCTCCGTGAGGTACCCGGCGAAGTACTCGCCGCCGAGCTGCGGCCCTGCGACGACGAGCACCCCGACGCCGAACAGGAGCGCGAGCCCCACATAGATCCCGGACCACACCGCGGCCTCGCGCAGGCTCGGCGAGTGGGCCTTTCGGACGTGCGCGAAGAAGTCGAACAGCAGCAGTCCGAGGATGGCGAGGACGGTCAGCACCCAGACGAGGGCCGGCGCGTTCATGGGGTCCTTTCGTCGGGCTCCGAGCGTGCGGTCCGTTCAGCGAAGCGGGTCGGCGACTGCCAGGTCGAGCAACCTGGGGGCCTCCTTCTGCTTCTCCGAGCGACCGCACAGGACGGCCATAGGCCACGCCGAGGAGGTCAGCGGTGCGCGCGCAGGGTGTCGCTGGGCCGCTCGCCGAAGCGCTCCTGGTAGAGCCGCGCGAACCGCCCGCTGTTGCCGAACCCCCAACGCTCCGCGACGGACCGCACCGTCGTGCCGCCCTCCTCCGCGCCCGCGAGCAGCTCCTTGCGGGCCGCCTCCAGGCGGATCGCGTGGAGGTGCTCGACGGGGCTGACGCCGAGGTGGCGGCGGAAGAGGGACTGCAGGGAGCGCACCGAGATCCTCGCCGCCGCCGCGACGTCCGGTACGGCGACCGCCTCCAGTGCGTGCTCCTCGAGATAGGCGACCGCGCGGCGGACGGCGCGCGGCGCACCGGCGGCGCCCGTCGATGCGCCGGCGTCGGCGGGGTCGGCGAAGCAGGCGACGAGCATGCGGACGGCGAGGTCGAAGAGCTCACCGGCGATGATCGGGTTGTCGAGCACGTGCGGATCGCGGATCGAGCGCTGGACGTGCGCGGCGGCCCACGCCCACGCCGCGGCCGCGGCGGCCGAGCTCGGCGCGCTGCGGGAGAACCGTCGGGGCGCCCCGCCCGGCTCGTAGCGCTCGGCCGCGGCCCGGACGGCGTCGGCGTCCAGCAGCGTCATCCGCAGGTGCAGGTCCTCGAACGCCATGCGCGCGGCGCCGCTCGGATGGAGGAAGGGGCGCGCCGGGTCGACGCGCGTCCGCGGGTACTCGGCCAGCAGGCGTCCGGCGAGCACCTCGCTGACCGCGAAACCGTCGTGCTCGAACACGCCGTGCGCCCGTGCGGGGCCGGTGAGCATCAGCTCGGCGCTGCGGAGCCGCTCGTCCCCGACCGAGCTGTGGCGGAAGACGAAGGGGCCGTCTCCCATCGCGACCTCG
The DNA here is from genome assembly GCF_004364555.1 of Amnibacterium kyonggiense. Lineage (GTDB taxonomy): Bacteria > Actinomycetota > Actinomycetes > Actinomycetales > Microbacteriaceae > Amnibacterium > Amnibacterium kyonggiense. Next base: position 204,481 of record NZ_SOAM01000001.1, read on the forward strand.
AGGACCACGTGCGGGTACGCGCGACGCAGGAGCCGGATCGCCTCGCCCCGGTCGTGCGTGGACACGGCGACGCGTCCTCCCGACTCCCCGGAGCCGGAGATGAAGCTCCGGACCGGTGCGGTCGTCTCCTCGCGCTGCATGCGTCCTCCGAGCAGCGTTCGGAGCAGCGGGCCGTTCGGTGTGGTGCCGGCGCGCACCTCCCCGCGTGCGCGGCGGTCGTCAGCGGGGGACGGCGGCGCGGTGGATCGGCCCGGAGCCGGACCGCAGCGGCGCGGCGTTCCGGCCCGCGCGGACCGCGAGCACCTCGGCGAGGACGGCGATCGCGATCTCGGCCGGGGTCCGAGCGCCGATGTCGAGGCCGATCGGCATCCGGAGGCCGGCCTGCGCTTCCGGCGCGACGCCGAGGGCCGTCAGCCGCTCGCGGCGGCGGAGCGTCGTCGCGCGCGAGCCGAGCGCCCCGACGAAGCCGGCCCCGCCCTCGAGCGCCTCCGCGAGCGCGAGCGGGTCGAGGTCCTCGTCGTGCCCGAGCACGCAGACCGCGTCGCCCGCCGTCAGCGTCACCGAGCGGAGGACGTCGTGCGGCCGGCCGACGACGAGCTCGGTGCCGGGTGCGAACCGGGACGGCGCGAGGAAGACGGCCCGCGGGTCGCAGACGGTGACCTGGAACCCGACGGCGCCCGCGGCGGCGGCGAGTGCGACCGCGACCTCCGTCGCGCCGCAGATCACCATGCGGCGCCGCGGCGCCGCGACGTCCGCGAAGATCCGGACGAGCACGCCGTCGCACGCGATCTCGACGCCGCCCGCGACGCCGCCGCCGCGGCGCCCCTCGAGCGCGGCCCGCACGAGTCCGGCCGGCACCCCTGGCAGCGCGTCCGCCGACGCGTGGGTCACCGACCGCCCGAGGAGGGCCGGCGGTCCCGCGGTGACGAGGCCGATCACGGCCGGACTCCCGGACGCCGCGGCCCGCAGCTCGTCGGCGACGGCGGGATCGAGCTCGTGGACCAGCACGTCGAGCTCGCCGCCGCACGCGAGCCCGGCCCGCGCGGCAGCCGCGTCCCCGAACCCGAACCGGTGCACGGCGCCCGGCTCGCCGCCGAGCAGCGCGCGGCACGCGGCGAGCGCCGCGTCCTCGACGCACCCGCCCGACACCGAGCCGAGCACGGACCCGTCGCCGGCCACCGCGAGGGAGCTGCCCGCCGGGCGGGGCGAGCTGCCGATCACGTCGATCGAGGTCGCGAGCGCGATCGGGACGCCGGCCGCGACGAGCGGCACGAGGCGGTCCGCGAGCTCGAGCACGCGCTCATCCTCCCCCGACGTCGTTTCCGCCGTGTGACGACGACGACCGAAGAATGCGGAATGGATTCGAAAACAATTCCACCCCTCGATCTGGGGCCGGTCGAATGCGAGGACAGACAGATCTGTCTGTCCTCGTGCGTGCTACGGTTCCCATACGCGATACCCGTCGCAGAAAACGAATACCCAAGCTCGACTCGCTCGCCGAGTGCCGGCTCCACGCGGACCCAGCCGCAGGAGCAGGCTCCCGACTCGGAGCGCGAGATCGCCGCAGGCACGCGGATCGACCGGCTCCCCACCGGTCGACCCGCCCTGCGGCAGGCAGACGGAAAACGCCGCAGGCGACCGATCCCCCAATCGGCCGCCGCGGCGTCTCCGTAGCGAATCAGGCCTCAATTCCAGCCCCCCAGCTGGAAGCGGCCCGATATGCAGAACGATAATACGAGCGCCTCCGATTCGCACCCGGAATGCGCACCCCACTGCGGGGCACACCTTTTCGGAGGCCTTCGACCGCGCGAAGAGTCGGAGGACCGGCCTCCTCCGTGCTCAATGCATCGCGTGGACGACCGCATGCCCGCGGCCCCGGGCGATCAGCCAGCGGTTGACCGGCGTCGCGACCACGAACGCGAGGGCGAGCGACAGCGCGAGCGATCCCCAGAACAGCAGGGTCGACAGCCCGGCGTCCATCGCCCCCGGGATCGACGCCACGACCGTGTTGTCGACGACCTCCATCACGGCGATCGACACCGTGTCGGCGGCGAGTGCGATCCGGAACGCCGACTGCAGGCTCACGCCGGCGCGCAGGACGCCGCGCATGGTCAGGGCGTAGCCGAAGACGAACGCGAGCACGATCGACAGCACGACGACCGCCGCGTTCGGCCAGTCGAACGCGGTGCCGACGACCATGCCGAGGACCTCCCCGATGGCGCAGCCGGTCAGGCAGTGGAGGGTCGCCTGCGCGGCCCCCGCCCACGACGCACCACCGCGCCCGTGGTCGACGCCGTGCTCGCGCATCGTCCCGTGCTCGCTCATCCGGACCTCCTTCGATACCCCCTAGGGGTATCACCGCAGAGCTCCGGATGCAAGTACCCCCCGGGGGTACTCGTCACGTCGAGCGGATGAAGTGGTCCGGCGGCACGAGCGGCCGGTCGGGCACCGCCTCCTCGGTCTCCGCCCAGCCGCCCGGCCCGAACGCCCGGTTCGCGACCCGGCGCCAGAACCCGCCCGCCGCGACGTTGTCGTGCTGGAACCCGACCTCCCACGGTCCCGGATGACGGGAGAGCACCGCGACCGCCAGCGCGACCCCGAGTCCCGACCGCCGGAGGGGCGGCGCCACCCAGAACCCCGCGATCGTCCGCCGCTCCCCCGTGAGCCCGTCGACCAGCGCGAACGCGACCGGCGCCTCCTCGCCGGTGTTCGGATGCGGCCCCGTGGCGAACCACCCCACCCCGTCCGCGGAGGGGAAGCGGTCGAGGAGCGCGGCCCGGTACCGGCCGTCGGCGTAGGGCAGCCCGTCCACGACGGGCGACAGGTCCTCGCGGAACGCCTGCCACAGCCAGGCGACGACCGGCCACTCGTCGTCCCGAACCGCGCGCAGGACCGCGCCTCCCGGCAGCTCCGTCACGACGCCTCCTGCACCTTCCGGGCTACGGTACGGCCGTGGTCGACGACGAGCGCAACTGGGCGCGGAACCTCACGTACAGCGCCCCGGTGCAGCACCCGGGCTCGATCGAGGAACTGCAGGACGCGGTCGCCGCGGCGACCCGCGTGCACGCGCTCGGGACGCGGCACTCCTTCAGCCGCTGCGCGGACACGGACGGGCTGCTCGTCGCGCTCGACCTCATCGAGCCGGACCTGCGGGTCGACGCGGCAGCGGGCACGGCGACGGTCGGCGCCGCCATCCGCCTCGGGGATCTCGGGCGGCTGCTCGACGACCACGGCCTCGCGATCGCGAACCTCCCCTCCTTGCCCCACATCTCCCTCGGCGGAGCCGTCGCCACCGCGACGCACGGGTCCGGCGACGGCAACGGAATGCTCGCGACGCTCGTCCGCGGGCTGGAGGTCGTCGGCCCGGACGGCGCCATCCGTTCCTTCGCCGGACCCGAGCTCGCCGGAGCGGTGATGGCGTACGGCGCGCTCGGCGTCGTCACGCGCATCACCGTCGCGGTCGAGCCGGCCTTCTCCGTGCGGCAGGACCCGTTCTCGACCATGCCCTGGACGAGCGTGGAGCAGCATCTCGACGCGATCTTCGCGGCGGCGTACTCCGTGAGCCTCTTCACGACCTACACGGGCGACGTGCGCGGCGGCCTCGTGAAGTCCCGCGACGCGGCCGGGTGGTCCGGCCCGTTCTTCGGCGCGGAGCCGACGCCGCGCGATCCCGCGGAGATCGAGGCGGCGACCTCGAAGACCCCGGTCGGCGACTTCGGCCCCTCCTGGGACCGCCTGCCCCACTTCCGGCTCGCCGCCGTGCCGAGCGTCGGGGAGGAGCTGCAGAGCGAGTACTTCGTGCCCCGTGCCCGGGCGCAGGAGGCGCTCGCCGCGCTCCGCGGCCTCGGCGAGGACATCGACCCGGCTCTCCACGTCACCGAGCTGCGCACGGTGGCTGCGGACGACCTGTGGCTCTCCCCCGCCTCGGGCGCCGACGTGCTCGCGATCGGGTTCACGTGGCGGGACCTGCCGGAGCTCGTGCTGCCGCTGCTCCCCCGCATCGAGGAACGGATCCTGCCCCTCGGGGCCCGGCCGCACTGGGCGAAGCTGTTCGCGGCTCGTGCCGACGTCCTCCGCGAGCGGTACACCGGCTGGGACGACTTCGCCCGGCTGCGCGACGAGGTGGACCCGGACCGGGTCTTCGGCAACCCGTTCCTCGCGGAGGTCCTGGGCTCCTAGCCGAACGCGGTGTGATCAGGCCGCGAGCGCGACGGCGCCGCGGCTCGGGGCGTGCGCGGTGCGCTGCTCGCCGACCGCGTGCAGCTCCGCCGCGACGGCGATCGTCAGGTCGAGCAGGGTGACCCCCAGCGCACCGGCGACAGCCGCGATCATCTCGCTGGACGGGTCCTTCGCGCCGCGCTCCATCTCCGACAGGTACTGGGGCGAGATCCCGGCGCGCCCCGCGGTCTCACCGAGCGTCTCGCCGCGGTCGCGCCGGAGACGGCGCAGCCGGTTCCCCAGCATGTGCCGCCAGAGCGGCTCGACGGGGCGGGGAGCGGATGGCGGCGGCGTCGGGGAACCGGTCATGCGCGATGCTAGGCCGCTCCCGGTCGCCGCCGCCGGGCGGATCCGCTCAGAGCAGAACCGCGCCCGGTGCACGGATCCACCGCTCGCGGTGCACCCGTCTCGCACGACGCCCCGAAGAGGTCGCATCGGGGCGGTGCCCCGATCCGTAGCCTGACCGCACCGCGAGCGCGGTCGGAGGGGGAACGGGTCGATGAGGGCTCCGCGGCTGATCGGCGTCGCCGTCTGCGCGCTGCTGGCCGCCTCCGCGCTCTGGTCGGGCGCGGACACGGCGCCGCAGGAGTCGCGGGAGACCGTGCGCTCCTTCCTCCGCGTCGCGCCCGCTGCGGCGACCGCCGGCGCCGCGGGCCTCACGCCGGCTGACATCGCGTCCGCCTACGGGCTGACCAGCGGCACGGCCGGGACCGTCGCGGTGGTGACGGCGTACTCGGTCCCGACGCTCGAGTCGGACCTCGCGGTCTACCGCAGCACGTTCGGGCTGCCCGCCTGCGGCACGGTGGACGGCTGCCTCCGGATCGTCGGGCAGCGCGGTACCGCGACGCTGCCCCGGGCGGACGCCGACTGGGGCCAGGAGACCTCCCTCGACGTCGACGCCGTCTCGGCCGCGTGCCCCGACTGCCGGATCCTCGTGGTCCAGGCGGACGGCGCCTCGATCGGCCAGCTCGGCGCCGCGGTGGACACCGCGGTGCGGCTGGGCGCCGACGCCGTCTCGGCGTCCTGGGGCGACACGGAGTGGCGGTCGTGGAGCGGCACCGCCGCGCACTTCTCCCACCCCGGCGTCCCCGTCGTCGCCGCGACGGGCGATGACGGCCAGGCCGCCGCGGTCTTCCCCGCCGCCCTGCCCGACGTCATCGCCGTCGGCGGCACGACGCTCACCAGCACGGCGGGCGGGGCGAGCCCGCTCACCGTGCAGCAGGTCGACGGCGGTTCCGTGACGACCGCCACCACCTCCTCCGCGGTGGCGAAGGACCGAATCGCGCTGGCGAGGGCCAAGGCATCGCTGAAAGCGGCGAAGCACCGGGTGGCCGTCGCCAAGGCGCGCCTGCACCGGGCGGAGGTGCGCCGCGCCCGCGCCGCCACCGCCCACGATCGGGCGCACTGGCGCCACCGGGTCCGCGACCTGTCGCGGTCGCTGTCGACGGCGCGCGCGAGCGTCTCTGCTTCGTCGAAGCGGGTGTCCTCGGCCGAGGCGACCCTGCTGCGGGACGTGCTGCGCGATGCGAGCGCGAAGGCCGCCGCCCGAGCCCGCGCGGGGCAGGGCGACCGGACCGGCTGGATCGAGACCGCGTGGCGGGGCGCCGGATCCGGCTGCTCGTCCGTCGTCCCCCGCCCGTCGTGGCAGCCGGCGACCACCTGCGCGCACCGGGCGACCGCGGACGTCGCGGCGGACGCGGATCCGGAGACGGGGATCGCGACGTACGACACCTTCGGCACGGTGGCGGACAGCGCCGACGGCTGGATGGTGGCGGGCGGGACGTCGCTCGCGGCACCGCTCGTCGCGGCGATGCTCGTGCGCTCCGGCCACGCCGCCGGGTACTCGAGCGCCGAGCCGCTGTACGAACGGGCCGGGGCGTTCTGGGACGTCACGGGAGGGTCGAACGGGTCGTGCGGCACGGCGCTGTGCGATGCGGGCGTCGGCTACGACGGGCCCACCGGGGTCGGGTCGCCGAGGTCGCTCGCCTCGTTCTGACCCGGGAGGTCAGAGGGGCTGGCCGACCATCGCGTGCCGGATCTCGATCGGCACCCGCACGCCGTTGGCGAGCACCCCCTCGAGGTACTCGGAGTTCGGGTCGGGCAGCGGACGCGGCTGCCAGCCGGCGCGGATGATCAGGTCGACGATCTGCGCCGCGGTCGCCTGCTCGCGGACGGCCGATTCGATCTCGGCCTGCAGCTGACGCCGGGCGGTCATCGGGGTGGTGCTCATCCGCTCATGATGTGCGTCGCCCGACGCGGGGGCAAGCCCCCGTCGGGAGGAGTGAACGGATCCGGACATCTCCGGTTCAGCCGTCGAAGAGCGCCCGCCGCGTCGCGAGCCGCAGGTCGAGCTCGCGCACCGCGATCGCGGCGAGGGCGCCGAGATCGCGCAGCTCCTCCTCGCTGAAGGCCCGCACCCGCCGGTCGAACACGCAGAGCGTGCCGATGACGTGCCCGTCGCTCGTCGTGATCGGCACGGCGGCGAACCCGTGCAGCTCGGGATGCCCCGAGACGATCGGATTGGCGGCGAACGCGTCCCCGTCCTGCACGTCGGGGACGCACAGCGGCCGGCCCGTCGCCACCGTGTTGGCGCAGAGCGCCACGTCCCGGTCGATCTGGCGCTCGTCGATGCCGCGGCTCGACTTGAACCACTCGCGGTCCGCGTCGACGATCGAGATGAGGGCGATCGGCACGTCGAGCAGGCGGCGGGCGAGCTCCGCGATCCGGTCGAACGCGTCGTCAGGCGGGGTGTCGAGGATGTTGTAGCGGCGGACCGCGGCGAGGCGCCGCTCCTCGTCGGTCGCGAGCCGGCTCGGGTCTACGCGGCCCGCGCCCACGAGGTCGCGGACGTAGGCGGTCTGGAACGCGAGCGCGACCGCCTCCAGGTCGGGTCGGTCCTCCGGCACGAGCGCGGTCATCCCGCGCAGCACGTCGGCGAGCGGCGCGGGGACCGTCTCCGGGATCCGCGGATCGCGGTCGAGCCGCTCCGCGGCCGACTCCTCGGGCGAGCCCGGGAAGGCGACCTCGCCGGTGAGCGCCTCGAGCAGCACGAGGCCGAGCGCGTACACGTCGGACGCGGGCGTGGGCTCCTGCTCGTCGACCTGCTCGGGGCTCAGGTACGCGACCGTCCCCGACGTCTCCTCCCCGTTCCGCTGCGAGCCGATCAGCGACGCGATGCCGAAGTCGGAGAGCTTGCCCCGGATCCGCGAGTCGATGCGGCGGTCCGCGAGCAGCACGTTGGCGGGTTTGATGTCACGGTGGAGGAAGCCGTGCTCGTGCACGTACTGCAGCGCCTCCGCGAGGTCGAAGCCGAGGTACGCGACCTGGGCGGGCGTCAGCGGACCGTGCTCCCGGATCCGTCGACGGAGGTCGACGCCGGGGATCCGCTCCATCACCAGGTAGACGCGCGAGCGGTCGGGGTCGCTGGTGTCGACCCCGGCGTCGAACAGGGTCGTCAGCCCGGGGTGGTTCATGCCTGCGACGAGGCGCGCCTCCGCCTCCTGCACGCGGACCGACCGGGCGTCGACCGCGTCCGCGTGGAAGAGCTTCACCGCGACGTCGCGGTCGAGCAGCGGGTCCCGGGCCTCGTACACGACGGCTCGACCGCCGCGCCCGATCGGCTCCCCGAGCACGTAGCGGCCGGCGATGAGCCGGGGGGACGAGGGATCGGACAAGCGCGCTCCTCCGATCGCTTCGCGGACCGGCGGCCCCTCAGGTGCTGAGCGACCGCGTTCGAATGATGGCACGACGGACGCGCCGCCGCGATCGGTCGGATCCGCTGCGGACTCCTCTCCGGGGCTCGTGTGCGGACGAGCGGCGCGGGGATGGGACGCTGGGGCCATGCCCGCCCAGCCCCTCGTCGTCGAGCGCCGCCGTGTCCGCTGAACCCGTCTGGGACGGCGACTTCGCCGACCCCTTCCTCATCAGGACCGACGACGGCTACGTCGGCTACGCCACCAGCCCCGTCGCGGTCGAGTCCGGCGCGGCGCTGCGCGGCCTCGTCTCCCCGGACCTGCGCACCTGGAGCGACGCGGGGCCGGTGCTCGACGTCGACGGATCCTTCGGCACGACGCTCTGGGCCCCGGAGGTCGTCGAGGCGGACGGGGCGTGGTGGATGTACTACTCCGCCGGGTTCGACATCGCCGGGCACCACCTCCGCGTCGCGCGGGCGGACGCCCCGACCGGGCCGTTCGTCGATCAGGGCGTGAACCTCACGCCCGACGAGCCGTTCGCGATCGACGCGACCGTGCTGACCGACGTGGACGGCGCGCGCTACCTCTACTACGCGCACGACGTCCTCGACGCCGAGCGGCCCGGCACCCACCTCGCGATGCGGCGCCTCCTGAGCCCGACGCGACTCGACGACGAGGTCGTGCCCGTGCTCGCGCCGAACGCGGACTGGCAGATCTACGAGCGGGACCGCGCCATGTACGGGCGCACCTTCGATTGGCACACCCTCGAGGGACCGACGGTCGTCCGGCGCGGCGACGCCTATGCGCTGATCTACTCGGGCGGCTCGTGGGAGGGCCCGGACTACGGGGTCTCCTACGCCACCGCGCCGTCGCCGGCCGGCCCGTGGACGCACGCGGGCGGGGAGGCGCCCCTGCTGCTCAGCCGTGCGCTGACCGGGCTGGACGGCCCCGGGCACAACTCGCTGCTCCAGCTCGCGGACGGCTCGTGGATCACCGCGTACCACGCGTGGGACGCCGCCGGCACGCGACGGCAGCTGCACCTCGCGCCGGTGACCTGGGACGGGCCGCACCCGCGGGTCGAGCTCGACCGCTGACTCCGAGGGACGACCTCCCCGAACGGGTCCGCCCCGTTCTGGGGAGTAGGACAGACAGATCGGTCTGTCCTACCGTCGTCAGCACCGCGGACCCAGCCGCGGACGCCGGATACCCGTCCGGCTGCCGGCCCGAACCGGCACCGAGCAATCCCGCTCCGGCGGCCGGACCCCCCGCCGACCGCCGGAGGCGGGCCTCTCCGAGAGGCGCGGACCCGTGCGCGACACCCGACTCCACCCCGAATCCGCCCGCATCGCCCTCCGCGACGTGCGGACGCCCGACGGCACCGCCGTCCGCGACGGCCTCGCGGCCGCCCGCGAGCTCTCGGCCGCCGTGGCGCGACTGATCCCCGCGGCCGCCCAGGCCTGACCGGTCGACGGCGCCGCAGGGAGATCCTCAGCGATCAGATGTTGGCACTCTCCCCTTCCGAGTGCTAAATTTCCTCGCGTTGAGCGTGATCCGCTCAACTTCGGAACTCTCATCTCGCACCTCGGAAAGGACGATTTCGATGGCCATGAACTTCGACCCGTTCCGCGAGCTGGACCGCGTCGCGTCCGCGCTCCTCGACACCCGTCAGGGCCCGCAGCTGATGCCGATGGACCTGTACCGCGACGGCGATCACTACGTGCTCAGCGCCGACCTGCCCGGCATCGACCCGGGCTCGGTCGACGTGGACGTCGACGGCCAGCTGCTGACCATCCGCGCGGAGCGGACCATGCGGAACGTCGACGGCGTGAAGTGGCTCGCCCACGAGCGGCGCGGCGGCAGCTTCCTCCGTCAGCTGAGCCTCGGCCAGGGGATCGACACCGAGCACATCGCCGCGACGTACGAGAACGGCGTGCTCACGGTGACCATCCCGGTGAGCGAGCGCGCGAAGCCTCGCAAGATCGAGGTCAACGCCGGCGCGACGCAGCAGCAGGCCGTGGAGGCCTGACCCGACCGATCGGCACGCGAGGCCCCGGTGCTCCGGCACCGGGGCCTCGCTGCGCGTGGCAGGCTCGACGCTTCGACCACCGCGCCGCCGCGGGGGTGCGGCCGCCCCGCACATCCACGGTCCGGCCGGGACGAAGGAGGCGATGAGCGTGGACGAGGACCGCCGATGAGGGCCGCCGTCCTCCGCGTGCCCGGCGAGCCGCTCGGCGTCGAGGACGTCGAGCTCGATGAGCCCGGTCCCGGCGAGGTGCGCGTGCGGATCGAGGCGGCAGGCGTCTGCCACAGCGACCTCCACTACATGACCGGCGACCTGCCGGCGCGGCTGCCCATCGTCGTCGGGCACGAGGGCGCGGGCATCGTCGAGGCGCTCGGGCCCGGCGCCGGCGCCCGTGTCGCGGTCGGTGACCGGGTCGCGCTGCTCTGGCGCCCGCGCTGCGGCGAGTGCGACGCGTGCGTCCGCGGCAACCCCGTCCTCTGCCGGTACGGGCGGGTGTTCGCGCAGACGAACGGGCTCGTCGACGGCACGACGCGGTTGCACCGGCCCGACGGGCGGGGCGGTGACGAGCGGATCCACCACCTGATGGGCGTCTCCTGCTTCGCGGAGCGGGTCGTCGTGTCCGAGACGAGTGCGACCCGCGTGCCCGACGGGGTGCCGCCCGAGGTCGCCGCGATCGCCGCCTGCGCGGTGATTACCGGCGTCGGCGCGGTGCTGAACGCGGTCGACTCCCCCGGCGGCCGCCCGCTCGCGGTCATCGGCGCCGGCGGCGTGGGTCTGGCCGCGGTGATGGGCGCGCACCTCGTCGGCGCCTCCCCGGTGATCGTCGTCGACCTCGATCCCGCCAAGCTCGAGCTCGCCCGGCGCTTCGGCGCGACCGAGGTGATCGACGCGGGCCGGGAGGACGTCGTCGCCCGCGTGCTCGAGCTGACGGGCGAGGGCGCGCCCTGGGTGATCGACGCGGTCGGCGCCCCCACGACCATGCAGCAGGGCGTGGCCTCGCTCGCGCCGGAGGGGACGCTCGTCGCGATCGGGCTGTCGCGCGCCGACGCGACCTTCCCGGTGCCGATCAACGAGCTGGTGCAGCGGCAGAAGCGGATCGTCGGGTCGCTCTACGGCTCGAGCAGCCCGCGGATCGACCTGCCGCGGATCTTCGCCCTGTACCTGTCGGGTCGGCTGCCGCTCGACGAGCTGATCGGGACGCGGCGGCCGCTCGATCAGGTGAACGAGGCGTACACGGAGCTGCGGCAGGGCGCCGCGGGCCGCGGCATCCTGGTGCCGTAGGAGGGGATCGCATGGTTGCGGAGAACATCGGCGGGCGCTCGGAGCAGCGGCTGCGGAGCGACGACTGGTACGGGTACGGCGACGGGGACGGCCGGGACGGGTACATCCATCGCGCCTGGATGCGGCGGGGCTACCCGGAGGACGCGTTCGACGGGAAGCGGCCGCAGATCGCGATCGCGAACACCGCGAGCGACCTCACGCCCTGCAACATGCACCTCGACGAGGTCATGCAGTCGGTGAAGCTCGGGGTCGCTTCGGCGGGCGGCATCGGCCTCGACCTCCCCGTCGTCTCCCTCGGGGAGACGCTGGTCAAGCCGACGGCGATGCTCTGGCGCAACATGGCCGCGATGGCGATGGAGGAGATGTTCCGCGCCAACCCCATCGACGGCCTGGTCCTGCTCGGCGGGTGCGACAAGACCATCCCCGCCCTGCTCATGGCGGCCGCGTCGGTCGGGATCCCCGCCGTCGTGGTGCCGGGCGGCCCGATGATGAACGGGATGTACCGCGGGCAGCGGATGGGCTGCGGCACCGGCACCTGGCAGCTCAGCGAGGAGGTGCGGGCCGGCACCCTGTCGAAGGAGGCGTTCCTCGCCTCCGACCGCTCCATGATCCGCAGCAAGGGGCACTGCAACACCATGGGCACCGCGTCGACGATGGCGGTCATGGCCGAGGCGCTCGGGATGACCATCCCGGGCGTCGCGGGCACCCCCGCGCCGGACGCCCGACTGCTCGAGGCGTCGCAGGCGACCGGCCGGCTGATCGTCGACATGGTGCGCGAGGGCCGCACGATCGGCGACGTCATCACCCGCGGTTCGCTCCTCAATGCGATCACGGCGATCGCCGCCTGCGGCGGGTCGACGAACTCGGTCATCCACCTGATGGCGATCGCCGGCCGGCTCGGCATCGAGCTGACCCTGGACGACTTCGACGAGGTCGGTGCCCGGGTGCCGCTGCTCGTGAACCTGCAGCCGTCCGGCGCCTTCCTGATGGAGGACCTCTACAACGCCGGGGGCCTGCTCGCCGTGCTCGCGCAGGTGCGGGACCTCCTCGACCCGACGCCGATCACCGTCACCGGACGGCCGCTCGTCGAGTACCTCGACGAGCGGCCGATCTGGGACGGCGAGGTGATCGCCTCGCGCGAGGCGCCGCTGATCCCCGCCGCGACCGAGGACACCGCGGGCGCCGGCATCGCGGTGCTCCGCGGCAACCTCGCGCCGAACGGCGCGATCATCAAGCCGTCCGCCGCGTCCCCGCACCTGCTGCAGCACCGCGGCAAGGCGATCGTGTTCGACTCGATCGAGGACTTCCACGCCCGCGTGGACGACCCGGACCTCGACGTCACGCCCGACTCGGTGCTGATCCTGCGCGGCTGCGGCCCGGTGGGCTACCCGGGCATGCCGGAGGTGGCGAACCTCCCCCTGCCGCAGAAGATCCTGGCCGCCGGGGTGCGGGACATGGTCCGGATCAGCGACGGCCGCATGTCGGGGACGGCGTACGGCACGGTCGTCCTCCACGTCGCCCCGGAGGCGGCGGCGGGCGGCACGCTCGCGCTCGTGCAGGACGGGGACGAGATCGTGCTCGACGTGCCGAACCGGTCGATCGTGCTCGATGTGCCGGACGAGGAGCTCGCCCGCCGGCAGCCCTCCGCCGCGCTCGTGCAGGGCTACGCGACCGCGACCCGCGGCTGGGAGCGCCTGTACATCGACCACGTCCAGGGTGCGGACACGGGGGCCGACCTCGACTTCCTCCTGGGCGCGAGCGGCGGCGAGGTCTCCCGCGAGTCCCACTGAACGGGTTCACCGATACGGAGATCCGGCAGGCCGAATCTCCGTATCGGTGAATCCCGGCGGGCGGGTTCAGCGGCGCGGGACGCCGTTCGCGGTGCGCAGCACCGTCTGGAGCGACGTGTACTCCGGCTTCGCGACGAGGTGCTCGTCGTAGATGTCGGCCGCGCCCTCACCCGGGAAGACGCCCGGGATCCACGAGAACGCGTCCCCGAATCCCCACACCGTGTACGAGATGCAGGCCTTCACGAGGAGGCACGCCTGCAGCGTCTCGCTGTAGCCGGCCTTCTGCGCGGACAGCTCGACCGACGTGACGGGCAGGGTGGTGCGGACGTCGACCTCGGTCTCCGCCGTCTTCAGCCCGAGCTTCGCGAAGCGCTGCATGGTCGTCCGCAGGTCCGGGATGTCGTACTGCGTGTCGAGGTGCGTCTGGAAGCCGACGCCGTCGATCGGCACGCCCTTCTTCACGAGCCCCTTGACGAGGGCGTACGCACCGTCCTGCTTCGGGCCGCCGTACTCGATGTTGTAGTCGTTGTAGAACAGGAGCGCCTTCGGGTCGGCCTGGTGCGCCCAGCGGAACGCCTTCTCGATGTAGCTCGGCCCGATCTTCTGCAGCCAGAGGTTGTCGCGGAGCGTGCCGTCCTCGTTGAACGCCTCGTTCACGACGTCCCACTGCCAGATCCTCCCCTTGAAGTGCGTCATCTCGTCGAAGATGTGCTGCTTCAGGATCGCGGTCGCCTGCTTCGTCGTGAGGCTCGGCCCGATGTCCGTCAGCCACTGCGGCAGCTGGTTGTACCAGACGAGCGTGTGGCCGCGGACGAGCTGGTGGTGCTGCTTCGCGAAGCGGATCAGCTCGTCCGCCGCGGCGTAGTCGAACTTCCCCCGCTGGGGCTCGATCGCGTCCCACTTCATGACGTTCTCGGGCGTCACGGAGCTGAACTGGGAGGCGGCGATCTCGTCGTAGCGGGCGTTCGAGCCGAGCTGGTCGGTGTTGATCGCGGTGCCGATTCGGAGACCGGATCGCTGGGCGAGGGCGCGCAGCGATTGACCGCCGGTGCCCTCGGTCGCGGCGGAGGCGCTGAGCGCTCCCCCGGCGATGAGGGCGAGGGCGAGCGTCGTAGAGGCGGCGAGCGTGGCGGCCCGGCGTCGGCGGGCGGGCGGGTGGAGGGACATGACGTGCTCCTTGCAGTGGTCGACTTCATCGTGACCGGGGCCGACTTCGGCGGCGGTTGCCGAGAAGGAGAAACGTTTTCGCTCGCGGCTGCAACGGTTTCGGAGAGTTTCGACACCTTTCGACGCGACGCGCCGGAGGGCCAGGGCTCCCGGTGCGCGCTCGGCGCGGATGCGCGAGGCTGGGCGGGCCCGTGCGCCGCCGCCGGGCGGATCGGAGGTCGTCGGTGAGTCCCGATGCGGTGCCCGAAGGGGCGATCCGCCGTGCCCGCACGAGCGGCGGCGACCGCTGGGTCGTCCGCCGCGACGGCGTCGACCACCTCGTCGAGGGCGGCCTCGCCGACCTGCTCGCGCTGCCGCTCGAGGAGGCCCGCGTCCGCGTCGACGCGGCCCGGCCCGTCGACCACAGGTTCGCCGTCGTGGCGCCGGTGGACCTCCAGGAGGTCTGGGCGGCGGGCGTGACCTACGAGCGCAGCCGGGACGAGCGGATGGCCGAGTCGACGGAGGCGTCGATCTACGACCGGGTCTACGCCGCCGAGCGGCCCGAGCTGTTCTTCAAGGCGCCCGCCGGACGCGTCGTCGGTCCGGGCGAGCCGGTCGGCATCCGCGTCGACTCGGCGTGGGACGTGCCCGAGCCCGAGCTGGGGCTCGTGTTCACGAGCCGGGGCGAGCTCTTCGGCTACGTCCCGGGCAACGACATGTCGAGCCGCTCGATCGAGGGGGAGAACCCGCTCTACCTGCCGCAGGCGAAGGTCTACGAGGCGGCGTGCGCGCTCGGGCCGGCGATCGTCCCCGTGTGGGCGGTCGAGGGCCCGTTCGACATCCGGCTCGAGATCGAGCGCGACGACGCGATCGTGTTCGAGGGCACGACCTCGACGTCGTCGATCACCCGGACGGCGGAGGACCTGGGCGCATGGCTCTTCGCCTCAATGCCGTTCCCGCAGGGTGCGATCCTCCTGACCGGGACGGGGATCGTGCCACCGGAGTCGTTCACGCTCGCCGCGGGCGACGTCGTCCGCGTGACGGTCGACCGCGTCGGCGTGCTGGAGAACCCGGTCCGCGAGGTCGGTGTCGACCTCCGCGGCCGCGCAACGGGAGGACAGCGATGACCGACACGACCCCGGAGCAGCTCGACCGGGTCCTCGACGCGGCGGTCGCCGCGGCCGGCGTGCTGCGCGATCGGCCCCCGGCCGAGCGCGCGGGCTGGCTGCGCGCGGGCGCGGACGCCCTCGACGCGGCCGCCGACCGGCTGCTGCCGCTGGCGCAGGAGGAGAGCCGGCTGCCCCCGCCCCGTCTGACCGGCGAGCTCAAGCGGACGACGTTCCAGCTGCGGCTCTTCGCCGAGGAGATCGAGGCCGGGGCATACCTTCACGCCGTCATCGATCACGCCGATGCCGATTGGGGCATGGGTCCCCGCCCGGACCTGCGGCGCATGCTCGTGCCGCTCGGCCCGGTCGCCGTCTGGGCGGCCAGCAACTTCCCGTTCGCCTTCTCCGTCGCGGGTGGCGACACGGCGTCCGCGCTCGCGGCCGGCTGCCCGGTGGTCCTCGTCGCGCACCCGGGGCATCCGCGGCTGTCGCACGCGACGGCGGAGGTGCTCGTCGCCGCACTGGAGGGCGCGGGTGCCCCGGCCGGCGTGTTCGCGCTCGTCGAGGGGCAGGACACCGGCCGGGCGCTGATCACGGACGCCCGGATCACCGCCGGGGCGTTCACCGGCTCGCTCCGCGGCGGCCGCGCCCTGTTCGACCTCGCGAGCGGGCGGGAGACGCCGATCCCGTTCTACGGGGAGCTCGGCAGCACCAACCCGGCCTTCGTGACCGGCGGTGCCGCGGCCGCGCGGGCCGAGGAGATCGCGGCCGGGTTCGCCGGCTCGATGACGCTCGGCGTCGGGCAGTTCTGCACGAAGCCCGGGCTGCTGTTCGTGCCGGCCGACTCCGCGATCCCCGGGCTCGTGGTCGAGCGACTGCGCGACGTCGCGGGCGCGCCGATGCTGAACGACCGCATCCGCTCCGGGTACGGCTCGGCGCTCCGCACGCTCGCGTCGCACGAGGTCGTCGAGCTGCTCGAGGGGACCGTGGACCCCGACGACGATCCGACGCCGACCCTGCTGCGCACGAGCGCGGCGGAGGTGGTCGCCGACCCGCGACCGCTGACGGCGGAGGTCTTCGGCCCGGCCGCGCTCGTCGTCGAGTACGCGGACGACGAGGAGCTGCTCGCCGCCGCGCGGGCGCTCGACGGCCAGCTGACCGCGACCGTGCAGGCTGACCCGGACGACCAGGTCGTTCCCGCGCTCCTCGACGTGCTCGCCGAGCGTGCCGGGCGGGTCCTGTGGGGCGGCTGGCCGACGGGCGTCTCCGTGACGTACGCGCAGCAGCACGGCGGCCCCTACCCGGCGACGACCGCCGTCACCACGACGAGCGTGGGCACCGCGGCGATCGAGCGCTTCCTCCGCCCGGTCGCCTACCAGGACCTGCCGGAGGCGCTCCTCCCGGAGCCGCTGCAGGACGCGAACCCGTGGTCGGTGCCGCAGCGCGTGGACGGCGCCCTCCCCCGCTGACCTCCCGGATCCGCAGTTCTGCCGCGGATCCGCAAATCTCCCTCGACGGCATGGAGACGCACGCCGGTGCGGCCGCGGTGGAGCGCGATCACGTCCGCGACGCGACGATCGCGCAGTTCGGCACGCCGCCGCTCCGCTTCACGCAGAACCAGGCGATCCGCGCGACGACCTGGGTCGTCGACGTCCTCGAGCGCGTGTGGCTCCGCGGATCCGCAGAAACGGCCCGACACGCCGCGCGTCGACCCGCCGAACGCGGCGTGTCGGCTGAGAAGTGCGGATCCGCGACGGAACTGCGGATCCGGGAGGGTCAGCCGGCGTAGGCGTGCTGTCGCGCCCCGCGGACCCCGGTCTCCAGGGCGAAGACCGAGCCCGCCTCCGGCTCCGCGTGCTCCTCGCCCCAGCCGTCGCGGGAGGTGGTGATGTACAGCGTGGACCGGTCGACGCCGCCGAACGCCGGGCAGGTGACGTCGCGCGTGGGCACCTCGACGACCTCCGTCGGCGTGCCGTCGGCGTCGAAGCGCCGCACCGCCCAGCCGCCGTACATGGCGACCCAGAGGCCGCCCTCCTCGTCGATGGTCATCCCGTCCGGGTGCCCCTGCTCCTCCGACAGGTCGATGAACGGCTCACGGTCGTGGAAGGTCCCGTCGGACCCGTCGTAGTGGAACCGCCACACCGTGTCGGTGGGGGTGTCGACGTAGAACGCGGTGCCGCCGTCGGCCGACCACTGCAGCCCGTTCGAGATGGTCACGTCCCGGAGCACGGGCGTGACGGAGCGGTCGGCGTCCAGCCGGTAGACCGTGCCGCGACCGGTCGCCGCGTCGTAGGCCATCGAGCCGACGAGGAGGCGCCCCTGCGGATCGCAGCCGCCCTCGTTCATGCGGACCGTGGCGTCCTCGAACACGGGGAGGTCCTCGCCCGTCGGCGCGAGGTCGTCGTCGAGGAACCGGAAGCCGCGCTCGACCGCGAGCACGTACCCGCCGGCGTCGCGGCGGCGGATCACGGCGGCGATCCCGCCGAACTCGTGCCGCGCGGGCACGAGGTCCGGTCCGAGCTCGACGACGGCGCCCGCGAGCATGTCCACGAGCAGCACGCGGCCACGGGGCTCGTCCCAGAACACGCCCTCGCCGTGGAACGTGCAGCGGTCCGTCACCCTGGTCGCCCTGCTCATCGCAGCCCCCTCGTCCTCGACCCGCCGGTGCGCCGTGCAGGCGCGGGGCCGTCCGGCAGCCAAGCACAGCAGGATGCGAGCCGCGCCCGCGGCCGCCGGCTCAGGAGCGCTCGGGCGCGGCCGCGCGCGACGCGACGGCCTCGTCGAGCAGCGCCGTCAGCGCGCGCCGCTCGGCCTCGTCCACGAACGCGGCGTCGAAGGAGTTCCGCGCGAGCGTCTCGAGCTGCGCCTCGGTGGCGCCCGCGGCGCGGAGGGCCTCGAGGTTCGCGTCGACCTGACCGCCGAAGTACGCCGGGTCGTCGCTGCTGACGGTCACGCGCGCGCCCAGCTCGAGCATGGCGAACAGCGGGTGGTCCTCCATCCGCGGCACCGCACGGAGGGCGACGTTCGAGAGCGGGCACACCGTCAGGGCGATCCTCTCGTCGACGATCCGGGCCATGAGCTCGGCGTCCTCCATCGCCCGCAGCCCGTGGTCGATCCGCTCGACGTGCAGGACGTCGAGGGCCTCGCGCACGTAGTCGGGTCCGCCCTCCTCGCCCGCGTGCGCGACGAGTCGCAGCCCGTCCGCCGCCGCACGCGCGAACACGTCCCGGAACAGGGAGGGCGGCCAGCCGACCTCGGCGGAGTCGAGGCCGACGCCGATGAAGTGCTCGCGGAACGGCAAGACCGCGTCGAGCGTCGCCTCCGCGGCCTCCGCGCCGAGATCGCGGGTGAAGCACACGATCAGGTCGCACGACATGCCGGTCGCGCGCGCCTCGGCGAACGCCGATCCGAAGCCGCGCATCACCGCCTCGACCGGCACGCCGCGCTGCAGGTGCACCATCGGGTCGATGAACGACTCCGCGCGGACGACCCCCGCGGCGCGGGCGGCGCGCAGGTAGGCCGCGCCGAGCTCGTGGAAGTCCTCCTCCGTCCGCAGCACGGCCAGGTCGCCGTCCCGCCGGTCCAGGAAGGACTGGAGGTCCACGAACTCCGGCTCCGGGTCGGTGCCGTCGAAGGCGGTCCCGAACCCGTTGAGGCGCGCGAAGGACCGCAGCAGGTCCGGGCCGAGCGCCCCCTCGACGTGCAGGTGCAGCTCGGCGACGGGCAGCGGTACGCGTGCGGTGGTCCCAGGACGCGGATCGGAGGGCATCCGGGCATGATCGTCGCCGCCCGTGTCGGGGATGTTTCCGAGCGCGATCAGCGCGACCGCAGCCGCTCCCGGGTCCGCGTGACGAGCCGCCGCGCGGTGTAGGTCACGAGCTCGCGGGTGCCGACGCCGTTCAGGTCGGCGGGCGCCCGCCCGGTGATCGAGTCGAAGCGGGGCATGCCGTGCGCCGACGCGGTCATCATGCCGACGAGCAGCTCGGCGGCCGCGTCGATGCTCACCGTGGAGGGGTCCTCGACGGTCGGCACGGGCGCACGCGACGGCGCCACCAGGGCGTCGAGGTCGCCGACGGTCCGCACGCCGGCGTCCCGGACACCGGCCACCATGTCCGCCATCAGCTCCCCCGCCCGGTCGGCGGCCCACTGCGGCACCTCGATGCGCTGGTCGGAGCGCAGCAGCTCGGGGTGCTCGCGCAGCGCGCGGATGGCGCCGAATTCGATGAGCACGGCCTGCACGTCGGCGCTCGATCCCGGCAGGCTGTGGAAGCGCTCGTTGAAGCGCCGGACGACCTCGGCGAGCGGGTGGCTGAGGGACACGTTGTCCGACTTCGGGTCCGGCACGAGCGTGCCGTCCGGGAGGCCGGTGAGCGTCTCGAAGGTGCGGAGGACGAAGTCCCGCGGCGCGTCCGCGAGCGACACGACCGTCACCCGCTCCGGTCCGACGAGCGTCGCCCACCGCCGCGCGAGCGCGTCGACCCGGGTCTTCTGCCAGAACTCGGGCTGGGAGCCGTGCAGCGTGTCCTCGCGCAGCAGCATCGACTCGAGCCACTTCGGGTAGGAGGTCCGCGAACCGGTCTGCACGTACTGCTGCCAGGAGGACGACAGCATGTCGACGAGGGGTCGCATGGTGATGACCACGTGGGTGCGGCCCGCGCCGAACGCGTCGATCACGTCCTTCGCGCGCGCGTCGTTCGCCCGGGCGAAGGTCTCGCTCGAGATCACCACCATCCGCGCGGTCGATCCGTTCACCTCGTCGACGAGCTTCGGCCAGGCCTCGAGCCCCGAGTGGTGACCCGCGATGCGGCGGCCGAGGGCGACCGCGCCGGCGGCGGCGCGAGGCTGGGAACCCCTGCCCGCGTAGTGCACGCCGTGGGCCGCGAGCGCCTCGCGGTTGTGGTGGAACCCGCTCTGCAGGCTGGTCGTCCCCGTCTTCGCGGGGCCGATGTGGAGGAGTCGGGTGCCGTCGGGCAGCGGTTCGGTCATCGGGATCCTCCAGTGGTCGGGCCGGGATCGTGTCGTCGTGCCGAGGTCGCGTCGGGCAGCCGATCGGACGACCATCGGTCCCTGCAGTGCACCTGACCGCGGTATGCGCACACCATGAACGCGGCGGCACGTCGCCGTGCGGCGCACCCCATTGTTCATCTTCTTGCCATGTATCCACCGCCCGTCGGCGCGTCGTCTCGCGTCCGGCGGCGCCCGTCGTGTTGCGTCGTGTGGTCCGCGGGCAGACCCGAGCCGCAGGACGCACTCGAGGAGCACGCGATGGATGTGAACCCGGCGATGGCCGTCGTGGGTCTCGCCATCGGCACCCTCGTCGGCCTGACGGGCATGGGCGGCGGCGCCCTCATGACCCCCGTGCTCGTCTTCTTCTTCGGCGTCGACGCGCTGGCGGCGATCTCGAGCGACCTCGTCATCAGCCTCTTCATGAAGCCGTTCGGCGGGGTCGTGCACCTGGTCAAGCGCACGGTCGACCTGCGGCTCGTCGGCCTGCTCATGATCGGCAGCGTCCCGGCGGCGTTCCTCGGCGCGCTCAGCACCGCGCTCCTCCCCGGGGATCACGTGCAGTCGGTCCTCCTGGTGCTCCTCGGCTGCGCGCTCCTCCTGGCGTCCGCCGGCCTGATCGCGCGGGCGTGGATGCAGATGACGCGGGCGGGCGCACCGCTCGGCGAGGGCGCGGCGCGGCTGAGCCGCCCCCCGATGAAGCTCCGTCCCGCGTCGACGATCGCCCTCGGCGCGGTCGCCGGACTCATCGTCGGACTCACCTCCGTCGGCGCCGGCTCGATCGTCATCGTCGCGCTGCTCCTCCTGCACCCGGCGCTGAAGGCGTCCCAGCTCGTCGGCACCGACCTCGTGCAGGCGGTGCCGCTCGTCGCGTCCGCGGCGCTCGGCCACGCGCTGTTCGGGCAGGTGGACCTCGGCGTCGCCGGCTCCGTCCTGATCGGCGCGATCCCGGGCGTGCTGCTCGGCGCCTGGCTGTCCTCCCGCGCGCCGGGCGGCGTCATCCGCCGCGTGCTGGCGGTGCTGCTGATGGCGAGCGGGCTGAAGCTGATCGGCACGCCGACGCCCGTCGTGATCGCGGCCGGCGTCGGCGCCGTCGTGCTCGGGAACGTGCTCTGGATCGCCCTGCGGCACCGCTACAGCCCGACGCTCCGGGCGAGACGGGCGGCCGAGGTCCAGGAGGCCGGTGCGGGGGCGACGCGTGACTGAGCGCGCGGTCGCCGGAGCCGACCTCGACCTCCTCGAGCTCGCGCTGATGCTCGGTCTGCGGCTCCCCGGTGCCGAGGCGGGCGTCCTCACCGACGCGGAGCGCACGCCGATCGCGCGGATCGAGCCCGACGGGTCCGTCAGTGCGCTGCGTCCCCTCGCGCCGCGGCCGGAGCTGCGCGGCGCGGCCGCGCCGGCGCTCCCGCTCCGTCGACCGGGGGTCGGCGCGCTCGTCTTCGACGACCTGCCGACCCGCGACCAGGTCGGTCTCGCCGACGCGGCCGGCGGCGAGCTCGTCTGGATCGCGCTCACGGGTCGCGAGCGTGACCGCATCCCCGCCGGCGCGCTGCTCGCCGCCGTGGAGGCCGCGGCCTCCGCGTGGTCGGCGCGGACCGGACGGCCCGCGTCCGTCGTGCCCCTGCCCTGGTCGCTCGACGCGCGGCCGACGCTGCTGCCCGCGCCCCAAGAACTCGTCGGCGGCGGCGACGCGCTCGCCGGCTGGATCGCGGAGGCGCTCGGAGTCGAGACCGCGCTCGTGCTCGGCGAGACCGACGGGCACCGCGCGCTGCGCGGGCTCGAGGAGGACGCGGCGCACACCGCGCGGGCGCTGCTGCCCGCCGCGGTGCAGCCCTTCCGCCGGGGTGCGCCGGACCGCGGACTCGTCGTGCTCCTGAGCGGGCTGTCGGGGTCGGGCAAGTCGACGATCGCGCGCGCGCTCGCGGCGGCGCTCGAGGCCGACGGCACGACCGTCTCCGTCCTCGACGGCGACGAGGTGCGGCAGCTGCTCTCCGCCGGGCTCGGGTTCGACGCGGAGGGCCGGGCGCTCAACGTGCGGCGGATCGGCTGGGTCGCGGCCGAGATCGCGCGGGCCGGCGGCACCGCGATCGCCGCGCCGATCGCGCCCTTCGCGGCGGGGCGCGCCGAGATGCGACGGATGGTGGAGGAGCGGGGCGGCCGCTTCGTGCTCGTGCACGTGGCGACGCCGCTCGGGGTCTGCGAGGCCCGCGACCGGAAGGGCCTCTACGCAGCCGCGCGGGCGGGACGCATCGCCGACTTCACGGGCATCTCCTCGCCGTACGAGACACCGCTCGACGCCGACGTGACGGTGGACACCGCCGTCGCCTCGGTCGAGGAGGCGGTCGCCGCGGTGCGCGCGGCCGTGGAAGGAGGCGCCCGATGACGACGGACGACACGGCCCTGGCCGGGGAGCTGGCCCGATCGGCGGTCGCGCTCCTGCAGGAGCTGCGCGCGGGGAGCCCCCTGGAGGGCACCGCGCTGAAGGACGCGGGCGACGCCGCGAGCGAGCGGTTCCTCGCCGAGCGGTTCCGGTCGGCGAGGCCCGGCGACGCCGTGCTGTCGGAGGAGGCGGTCGACGACCCGGCGCGCCTGACCGCGGACCGCGTCTGGATCGTCGACCCGCTCGACGGCACGCGCGAGTTCTCGGAGGGGCGCGACGACTGGGCGGTGCACGTCGCGCTCTGGGAGCGGGGACTCGGTCTCACCGCCGGCGCCGTCGCCACGCCGACCGGCACCCGGACCACCGGCGACGCGGCACCCGGCGACGCCGGGCTCGCCGAGGCGCTGGACGGCCTCCGGCGGCTGCGGCTCGCGGTGAGCCGCAGCCGGCCGCCCGCGCTCGTCGGCGGCCTCCTGAACCTGCTCCGCGCCGAGGCGGTGCCGATGGGCTCGGCCGGGGTGAAGACCCTCGCCGTCGTCAGCGGCGCCGCGGACGCCTACGTGCACGCGGGCGGCCAGTACGAGTGGGACTCGGCGGCGCCCGTCGCCGTCGCCCGTGCCGCCGGCCTCCACACGAGCCGGATCGACGGCAGCCCGCTCGAGTACAACCGGGCGGACCCGCTCCTGCCCGACCTCGTCGTCTGCCCGCCCGCCCTCGCGGACCGGCTGCTCGGCGCCATCGCCACCGTCCTGGAAGGGGAGGCGTGACCCCCATCACCCGCAGCATCTCGTACGCGCTGTCGACCCTGCGCGCGCTCGAGGCCGAGAGCATCGCGATCATCCGGGAGGTGGCCGCGGAGATGCAGCGGCCGTGCCTCCTGTTCTCGGGCGGCAAGGACTCCGTCGTGCTG
This sequence comes from Amnibacterium kyonggiense, assembly GCF_004364555.1. Classification (GTDB taxonomy): domain Bacteria; phylum Actinomycetota; class Actinomycetes; order Actinomycetales; family Microbacteriaceae; genus Amnibacterium; species Amnibacterium kyonggiense. Next base: position 228,031 of record NZ_SOAM01000001.1, read on the forward strand.
TCCTACCTCGCCCGCAAGGCGTTCGCCCCCGCCCGCGTGCCGTTCCCGATCATGCACGTGGACACCGGCCTGAACTTCCCCGAGGTCCTCGCCTTCCGCGACCGCTGGGTCGCGGAGCAGGAGCTGCGGCTCGTCGTCGCCTCCGTGCCGGACGCGATGGCGCGCGGGCTGGTGCAGGAGGAGCCGAGCGGCTCCCGGAACCGCATCCAGACCCCCGTGCTGCTGGAGGCCGCCGAGGCGAACGGCTTCGACGCCCTGTTCGGCGGAGCGCGGCGCGACGAGGAGAAGGCCCGGGCCAAGGAACGCGTGTTCTCCTTCCGGGACGAGTTCGGCCAGTGGGACCCGAAGGACCAGCGGCCGGAGGTCTGGTCGCTCTACAACGGCCGGGTGCACCAGGGCGAGTCCATCCGGGTGTTCCCGCTGTCGAACTGGACCGAGCTCGACATCTGGAACTACATCGCGGAGGAGGACATCCCCCTCCCCTCGCTCTACTACGCGGCCGACCGGGAGGTCGTCGAGCGGGCCGGGATGCTCTACGCGGTCAATGGGTTCGTGCCGCTGCGGGACGGGGAGACGAGCGCCGTCCGGCGCGTCCGCTACCGCACCATGGGCGACGCGAACCTGACCGCGGCGGTCGAGTCCGACGCCGCCGACGTGCGCGCCGTGGTCGCCGAGATCGCGACCGCGCGGGTCACCGAGCGCGGCGCGACGCGCGGCGACGACCGGGTGAGCGAGGCCGCCATGGAGGACCGCAAGAAGGAGGGGTACTTCTGATGGCCGATCTGGTCCGATTCGCCACGGCGGGCAGCGTCGACGACGGCAAGAGCACGCTCATCGGGCGCCTGCTGCTCGACAGCAAGTCGCTGTTCGACGACCACCTCGAGACGGTCGAGCGGGTCAGCCGCGAACGCGGCGACGACTACACCGACCTCGCCCTGCTCACCGACGGCCTGCGGGCCGAGCGGGAGCAGGGCATCACGATCGACGTCGCCTACCGCTACTTCGCGACGCCCAAGCGGAAGTTCATCGTCGCGGACACCCCGGGGCACGTGCAGTACACGCGGAACATGGTCACCGGCGCCTCGACGGCGGACGTGGCCCTGATCCTCGTCGACGCGCGCAAGGGCGTCTCGGAGCAGTCGCGGCGGCACGCGTTCCTCGCGAGCCTCCTCGGCGTGCCGCACCTCGTGCTGCTCGTGAACAAGATGGACCTCGTCGACTGGGACGAGGGCGTCTTCGACGCGATCAGCGAGGAGTTCGCCGAGTTCGCCAGCCGGCTCCGCATCCACGACCTCACCTTCATCCCGGTGTCCGCGCTGCACGGCGACAACGTCGTCGACCGCAGCGCCAACACGCCCTGGTACGGGGGCAGCACCCTCCTCGGGCACCTCGAGCGGCTGCACGTCTCGTCCGACCGGAACCTCGTCGACGTGCGCTTCCCCGTCCAGTACGTCATCCGCCCGCAGTCCTCGAGCACCGTGGACTACCGCGGGTTCGCGGGCACGGTCGCGTCCGGCGTGCTGAAGCCCGGTGACCGGGTCACGGTGCTGCCGAGCGGGTTCGAGTCCACGATCGCCGCGATCGACGGCCCGACGGGACCGGTCGAGGAGGCGTACCCCCCGATGTCCGTCGTCGTCCGCCTCGCCGACGAGATCGACGTGAGCCGCGGCGACATGATCTGCCGGCCGCAGAACTCGGCGACCGCGACGCAGGACCTCGACGCGCAGATCTGCTGGATGGACGAGCGCGCGCCGCTGACGGCCGGCCGGGTCTACGCCGTGAAGCACACGACGCGGTGGGCGCGCGCGAAGGTCCGGGAGGTCGCCTACCGGGTCGACGTCAACACGCTGCACCGGGACGCCGAGGCGACGCAGCTCGGCCTCAACGAGATCGGACGGGTGCGGCTGCGCACGACGTCGCCCCTCTTCGTCGACGCCTACCAGGACAACCGCGCGACGGGGTCGTTCATCCTCGTGGACGAGTCGACGAACCGCACCGTCGCGGCCGGGATGATCACGGGATCCCACGGGGCCTGACGACCTTCGTGCCAGGGGCGCCCCGCGATCGCGGGACGCCCCTGGCGTCGTTCACCGGCCCGACGCGCTCTGCCCTCGCGCGCTCGGACGACGTGCTCCGCCGCCTCGACCGCGGCCGCCTGTGCGCAGCGTCTTGCACTGGATCGAACACTGTTCTAAATTCTCGAACACCGTCCGAGAATCGGACGCCGTTCGAGAGTGAGGTCCTCCCATGAGCGCTTCGACGATCATCACCGCACCCCGCACACCCCAGACGCTCCGCGCCGCCGCCGTCCCGCTGGCCGCGCTGTGCCTGGCCTTCTTCGTCGAGATGGTCGACAACACGCTGCTCGGGATCGCGCTGCCGACGATCGGTCGCGCACTGGACAGCGGGACCACCGGGCTGCAGTGGGTGACCGGGGCCTACTCGCTCACCTTCGGCGGCCTGCTGCTGACCGCGGGCTCCGCCGCCGACCGCTTCGGGCGTCGGCGGGTGCTGCTGACCGGGCTGGCGGCGTTCGGGCTGATCAGCCTCCTCGTCGTGCTCGTCACGAGCATCGGCCAGCTGATCGCCCTCCGTGCGGCGCTCGGCCTCGCGGCCGCCGCCATGGCGCCCGTGACGATGTCGCTGATCTTCCGGCTCTTCGAGGACGAGAAGCTGCGCATGCGCGCGATCACGATCGTGATGGTCGTCGGCATGTCCGGCTTCGTCCTCGGCCCGCTGCTCGGCGGCACGATCCTCAGCAGCTTCAGCTGGCAGTGGCTCCTCGTGATCAACGCGCCGATCGCGCTGATCGCCTGGATCGGCGTGCGCATCGGCGTGCCGGCGGACCACCGCGCGGACCTGACGTCCGACCGGCTCGACCTGCCCGGCGCCGCCCTGACCGTCGTCGCGATCGGCCTCGGCTGCTACACCCTCACGAGCGGCGTGCAGGCCGGCTGGCTCTCGCCGATCACGATCGCCTGCGGGGTCGCGACCGTCGCGGCGATCGCCGCCTTCATCCTGCGGGAGCGCCGGGCGGCGGTCCCGATGCTCGACCTCGCGCTCCTGCGCACCGGCCCCGTCCGCGGCGCCGCGCTCACCCAGCTCGGGGCGAACGTGGCGTTCGCCGCCGTGATGTTCGCGCTGATCCTGCACTTCCAGGACGCGTACGGGTGGAGCCCGCTGCGCGCCGGCCTCGCGAACCTGCCGTTCATCGTCACGATGATCGCGGCGACCCCGATCGCGGAAGGGCTCGCCGGCCGCCTCGGTCACCGGATCGCCTGCCTCGTCGGCACGGGCTTCCTCGTCGGAGCGCTCCTCGGCATGGCTTGGGCGGTGGACGAGGGCTACGTCGCGATCGCCGTGATGATGGTCCTGCTCACGATCGGGCTGCGGACCATCCTCACCGTCTGCGCCGTCGCGCTCGTCGCAGCGATGCCCGCGAACCGCACGTCGATCGGCGCCGCGCTGAACGACACGGCGCAGGAGATCGGGACCAGCCTCGGCACGGCCGTGGTCGGGACCCTGATCGCCCTCCTCGTCACGAACGCGCTGCCCACGGGGGCCTGGAGCCCCGCACTGATCGCCTCGTACTTCACGGGCGAGCGGATCGTGTTCATCGCCGTCGCCGTGCTGACCGGCGTGATCGCCACGATCGGCTCGCTCACGCTGACCGACTCCCGCGCCACCGAGGAGGCGACTCCCGCCGACGAGCCCGTCGGAGCCGCGGTGCCGCAGCGCTGAGTCCAGCGGACCTGCAGCACGCGAGCAGGCCGGACGTACTCCAGCAGGCCGGAATCGCGCTCGGCAGCCTGCCGAAGCGGATCCGGCCTGCTCAGGTGCGGGCGTACGACCGAACCCGTCGGGTCGGCCGACCGCGTCAGGCGGCCGGGACGTCGACTCCGGCGGTCGGCTCGGGGCGAACGGTCCGAGCCGGCGACAGTGAGAAGGACGCGAGCAGCCCGATGACGAGGAACGCCGCGGCGGTGTAGGCGGCGAAGGCGGTGGAGTCCGAGAACGCGGCTCGGGCGGCCGCCGCCACCGCCCGTGTGGCGCCGTTCGCCTCCAGCCCGGCGATCGCGGTGCCCGCACTGTTCACGACGGCGTCCACCAGCGGCGCGCTCGCGCCACGAGGCAGGCCCGCGTCGTCGAGGCGCCTCTGCAGGACCGCCTGCGCTCCGCTGTAGAGGACCGTCCCGAGCACCGCGACGCCGAGTGCGGAGCCGATCTGCCGCGCCGTGCTCGTGATCCCGGAGCCCGCGCCGGACTGCTGCACGGGGACGTCCACCAGTACGACGGAGGTCAGCTGCGCGGTCGCGAGGCCCACGCCGACGCCGTACACGAAGAGGCACGGCACGAGCCAGCCCCAGCCCTGGTCGGGCTGCACCGCGACGCCCGCCAGCGCGACGCCGACGATCTCCAGGACCAGGCCGATGCGGACGACCGTGATCGGCTGCAGCTTGCCGCTCGTCGCTGCGGCGGCGCCGCTGGCGGCGAACGAGCCGACGGCGAGCGCGAGCAGGACCAGCCCGGTCTGCAGGGCCGTAAGCCCCTCGACGTTCTGGAGCCAGATCGGCAGGGCGAGGATGATCCCGAACTCCCCCAGGCTGACCGCGACGGCGACCAGGTTGCCGTTGCGGAAGCTGCGGATGCGCAGCAGGCGGAAGTCGACGAGGTTCGCGCGGCCGGCGCGGATGCGCGCCCGACCGCGCACGATGAAGGCGCCGAGCACGAGGATCCCGAGCGCGAACGCGACCGGGATCGGGGAGAGCGCGAACGGCCAGGACCACGACCCGATCGCGAAGCGCGACGCCGTCGCCCACCAGCCGTACTCGCGCCCCTCAATGAGACCGAAGACGATCGCGCCGAATCCCGCCGCGACGAGGAGCGCGCCGACCACGTCCAGGGCACCGGCCCGCTCGGCGCGCGACTCGCGGACGAAGAGGAGCGTGCCCACGACGATCGCGACGCAGATCGGCAGGTTGATGCCGAACGCCCAGCGCCAGGAGAACGCGGTGGTGAGCCACCCGCCGAGCAGCGGGCCGACCGCCGCCATCCCGCCGATCGTCGAACCCCACACGGCGAACGCGATCCCGCGCTCCCTCCCCGTGAAGGTCGCGTTGATGAGCGACAGGCTCGTCGGCAGGACCATGGCGCCGCCGACGCCCTGCAGCACCCGGCTGCCGATCAGGAGGGGGCCGGAGGGCGACGTCGCCGCGATCACCGACGCGATCGCGAACAGCGTCGCGCCGATCACGAGCATCCGCCGCCGGCCGATCCGGTCCGCGATCACGCCGAACACGAGGAGGGTCGCGGCGAAGACGAGCGTGTAGGACTCCTGCACCCACTGCACCTCGGTGGACGACAGGTCGAGGTCGCGCACGATGTACGGCACCGCGACGTTGACGATCGTCGAGTCCACGACGATCAGGGCGACGCCGAGACTGATCGCGATGAGGCCGAACCACCGCGCCCGCTGCTGATCCATGCGAACTCCTTCGGTCACCGAACTGTACGACGACCGACCCGAAGTGCGCTGCGAGCGCTGCGGCGCGACGCCGACGCGGACCCGCTCGACGCCGACCTCGACGGGGGCGGCGTCCGGCCCGAGGCCGAGCTCGCGACGACGATCGCGGGCGACCCGGCACGAGCACCCGAGGAGGTCCCGATCGGCACGGAGTCGTTGACGCACGGAGCGGAGGGCGTGGGATTCGAACTAGAAAACCGGCGTGTCGGCACTTCGCGCTGGTCTGCACAACATCGATTTGATCAGGGAATACGCCCTGAACGCTTCTCGATGCGTTGCACTGGATCGCACAGAAGTGTGGGCAAATTGTGGGCAGAACGAGGGCTCGCAAGCGGCAGTGTCGCTCGTCGGGAGCGCTGCGCCCGGCACGGCTGGTGATTCGATCCGCCGTCTGGGGGCTAAACCGATCGCCTACGACGAAGGGTTGATCGAGCGCATCCACGCCGCGGCGCCCGCGGGGGTGGATCTCGCGCTCGATGTCGCCGGCAACGGCATCCTTCCCGAACTCATCGAACTGACGGGGTCTGCAGATCACGTCGTCACGGTGCCCGATTTCGCGGGAGCGCTCGCGCATGGGGTTGTTGTCGCGTTGGTGCCTGCGGGGGCGCCTGCTCGCGCCATTGCGCTGCGGCAGTGCTTCGTCGCGATCGCGCTGATCGATGCCGTGGCGCTGGCGCTCGCGGTCGTGCCGCAGGGGCTCCCGGCATCCCAACTCGTGGTCACAATCGCGAGACCGCTGGTCGTCGTCGTCAAGGGTGGGGCGATCCTGGCGCGGCGGAATCGTCCCGGACCGCTGGATCGGGCGACGCCCACCAGGCGCGGGACCCAGGCGATCAGGTCGCGTGCGCGGCTCTCCCGGAGCACGTTGGCGGCGCCCGCTCGTGCAGTCTCCCGGCGGCGACTCCGGCTTGTTCCACCGGTCGCGCGACCTGATCTCGCCCGTCGAGCATCGAGGCAACCCACGCGCATCAGCGGATCGGAGGCACTCATCGAGGCTCCGACCTCGGCATTCAGCCCACCTCGACGAACTCGCCGCGCACCTCGACCTCATCGCCGTGGGTCAGCTGTCTGCCACGCCGGCGTTCAACTTCTCCATTCACACGCACCTGGCCGTTGGTGATTGCCTGCCGGGCGTCCGCACCCTGGTCGATCAGGTCGGCGAGCTTCAGAAACTGCCCTAGCCGGATGGAGTCGTCTCGGATCGAAACGGTTCGCCTGCTCACGATTTCTCACGCATGTCTGGCATTCTCCAGCACTCCTTGATCAACGCTGTCACGAAGAAGCCTCGAAGACCGTTGAGCTTCCCGTTCTTCGCGTATTGGGCCGAACCGAACCGCGACAGCACGATTCGAATTCGCGGGTTTTCAGGAGTAAGTGCGGGATCTCGCTCGATCGCAGGAGTTGTTTGACCAGGTCTTCCTCGTTCTCGCTCGATCACAGGAATACCTCAGAGATCGCGCTCAATCTGCGGGGGAAGTGCGGGATATGGATCGAGCGCGCCCCATCGAGAGCCTTGCCTGTGCTCATCACCAAGACCGGTCTGTTGCCGAACCCATCGGTGCAGGCCAGGGCGGCTCTCGAGGGATCTTGGGCATCTCGGCGCGCGGAGACATTGTGGCGATGCGACGTGTGATCGGCGACGGCGGCTGGTACTTCCTGATCGCACACATCGCGACGCTGCCCGAGCATCAGGCGCCAGCAACCTGCGGGTGGGGTCACTGGCGGCTGCGATTGAAGGCGCCGCAGTCCGGGCACTGAAACAGTCGCCCCGAGACCTCGATAACCGAGGTCATGCCTTCACAGATCGCGAACCCGCATCGCCAGCAGGTGAAGTCGATGTCTCCATCTCCGATCAGGATCGGCATGAGGCCGCCAGCGGAGGTCAGCACCACGTTCGAGCGCCTGGGACGAGTGATCAGCGGCAGAAGGGACACGCGCATGGGGGGAGCGTGTGCGCAGTCGTCCAAGATGCGTCCAAGGACGAACTCCTTCCGCCAATCACCTCTTCCTTGGTCTCGCGTCGATCACTCGCCGGTCCGGAGACACGTGCGTCCGAACGAGAACCCGCGCGCGGCGAGAGGGTCACCTGACCGGATTCACCGGGCGACGGTAAGAATCGGCACAGCCGGCCTGCATCTGTGCCCCGTTCGGCATTGCGTCGCGGGGCGACGCCGGGTGGCGCCCATCGTCAAGCCTTCCGTCAACGCGGTCTGAGCCGTTTCGGTCTGGACGCAGGGCGCGTTGCGGTCGTACCGAACTCGGGTCTGCTCCGAGCCTGAACGGTGATTCGCGCGACGTTCCTTCTTGGTGGTTCCTTCGTCGTGCGAGGCAACCGTGTGCTGCATGTCAGCATCTGCACCGGCCAGCCGGCCTCCAAGGGCCCAGGCGGGCACGCTGATCGTGATCCCCACCTACAACGAGCTCGAGAACCTGCCGATGGCGGTGACCGCGGTGCTCGAGGCGCTGCCTGACAGCCATGTGCTCGTCGTCGACGATTCGAGTCCCGACGGCACGGGTGCCCTCGCAGATGTCATGGCGGCGCGCGAAGCCCGAGTCCATGTCCTGCACCGGAGCGTGAAGGACGGACTCGGCGGGGCCTATCTCGCGGGCTTCGCCTGGGCGTTGGACCGCGGCTACGCCTTCATCGGCGAGTTCGACGCGGACGGCTCCCACCCGGCCGCAGCACTGCCGCTCATGCAGGACGTCATCCGGCGCACCGACGGAGCCGCATTGGTGATCGGCTCACGATGGGTCATAGGCGGCACGGTCGTGGACTGGCCCCTTGCTCGACAGCTGCTGAGCCGAGGTGGCAACACCTACGCGAGGGTCGCACTCGCTCTGCCGGTGCACGATGTGACGGCCGGATTCCGGCTCTACCGGGCTGAAGCGCTCCGCGTCATGGATCTCGGCTCCGTCAGGTCGAAGGGGTACTGCTTCCAGATCGACCTCACCGTGCGGCTGCTGGCCGCAGGCGGCCGGATCACCGAGCTCCCGATCGAGTTCCGAGAGCGTCGGTACGGGACGTCCAAGATGAGCCGAGCGGTCGTCGTCGAGGCGATGGCGCTGGTCACGGTCTGGGGAATCGCACGGGTCCTCGGCCGGCCAAGACGCTGGACCGCCGCACGGCTCGGATCCCCGGTCGTGCGACCGTGGACCGGGTCCGACCTCACTCGTCGTTGATCATGCGGTCGCCCTCAGTGGGGGCCGAGGCCGCTCCAAGTGCGCCGAGTACCGTGTCGCGGCCGCCCCGGCCTCGCACCGCCGAGTCCCGGTTCCGCTTCTCCGCGGCGCTGATCGGGATCGGCGTCCTCGCGTACGCCGTCCGGCTGTCGATCATGCTCCGCGGTGGCGGGCTGCACGGGCTCGGTGGATACGACGACGGCGTCTATTACGCGGCCGCTGATGCGCTCGTCCACGGCCGGATCCCGTACCGCGACTTCCTCCTGATCCAGCCGCCGCTGATCGTCGTCGTGACCGCACCGTTCGCCGCGCTCGGCGGGCTGATCTCCGACCCGGCCGGCTTCGCGCTCGCCCGGCTGGTCTTCATCGGTGTCGGCGCGATGAACGCCGTGCTCACCGGGTGGATCCTGCGTCGCTTCGGGCGCGTGGCCGTGCTCGTCGGGGGAGTCGGCTACGCGGTCTTCTACCCCGCCGTCTACGCGGAGCGGTCGGTGCTGCTCGAGCCGCTCGGCACGCTGGGCATCCTGGTCGCGCTGCTCCTGCTGCAGCGGGCATCGACGCAGCCGCAGCTCGCGATCCTCGCCGGCATCGCAGCGGGGCTCGGAGTCGGAGCGAAGATCTGGTACATCGTCCTGAGCCTGCTGCTGCTCGCGACCGCCGCGCGACTGCGTCTCCGCTACCTCGTCGGACTCGCGGTCGGTGGCTGCGGGATCTACCTGCCGTTCCTTCTCCTCGCCCCGCAGCGCATGCTGCAGGATGTGGTCCTCGACCAGCTGGGACGCCCGAGCGCGAACTCCGCCGATACGGGGCGGCGCATTCAGGAGATCCTCGGTGCCCATTCCACGCTCGGGGTTGCACCCGATGTGATCGCTCCGGTCCTCGGCGTGCTGGCGATCGCCTCGATCATCGCGGCTCTCCTCACGCCCGGTGCGCGCACGTTCGGCGTCCTCGCGATCGGCGCGCTCGCGGTGCTGCTGCTCGCTCCGTCCTGGTTCCCGCACTACAGCGCCCTGACGGCCCCGCCGCTCATGCTCTGCGCGGGCGTCGGCGCTGCGCGCGCCGCGGCGTCGCTGCCGCATGGCCGGCCGCGGTGGGTGCTCGCCGCCCTTCTCGTCATCGGCATCCTCGGCGCGAACGAAGCGAATGATCGCCATCCAGTCGGAGTGCGAACGCCCGCAGGGGTGTCCACCGCAGCAGCGGTCGTGCGCGGGTGTGTCACCGCGGACGATCCGGGCGCACTGATCGAGATGAACGTCCTCAGCCGGGACTTGCGGGACACGTCCTGTGCTGTGTGGCCGGATGTCACGGGATGGACGTACGACCCTCGGGACTACCTCGGCGGCAAGCGCGACGAGGTCGCTCGCCGCTTGAACCCGAGGTGGCAGCACGATGTCATGGCCTTCCTGGAATCGGGCGACGCCACTATCCGGCTACGCCGCGCGACCGGGCTCAGCACGGACTCGAAGCGCGCCATCGACTCCGGTGCGATCCTCTTCCGCGACCACCGGTTCGTCGTGCACACTACGCACGGCTGAGCGAGAGACCGAGGTCCGTTCGGCGGGATCCATCTGTCGAAGCGCTCTCGTCGCGGTCAGCGCACCCCTCGGACAGCGAAGCCGATCAGCATCGCGCCGACGACGATAAGCAGCATCGCCGTGGTCAGCAGGCCGAGGTTCGAGTCGATCATCGCGATCGACTCTCCCGCGAACTCCTGGTCGAACGAAGTCCCAATTCGCGTCACCGTCGAACGATCCAGTCTGTGCCCCTCGAGTACGTCGAAGTCGGGACGTCAGGACCCTCAGACCCTCCGGTCAGGGCATCGGAGAACGCACCGGTCATCGTTAGCCGACTGCTGGCGATTCGCTGGCTCATCACACCGGATCTGCGGCGTTGCGAGTCTTAGTGATTGCTGGGTGCGGATGGTCGAGCGTCATCTCGTGACTTCGATGACTGCCCGCCAGATGCTCAACAAGGTGCCTGAGGTCACCGTCTACTTCTGGATCATCAAGGTGCTGTGCACCACGATCGGCGAGACCATGTCCGACAACTTGATGGGCATGTTCGCGGTCGGCGGTGATAACGCCTCGCCGGATCAGCTGCAGATCGCCCTGTACAAGGTCGCAGCGGTCACCGTCGTGGTGCTCGCGATCCTCCTGACCATCCAGTTCCGGCTTCGCCGTTACGTGGCCGTCGTGTACTGGGCGAACATCGTCGTCATCAGCGTGCTCGGGACGCAGATCACCGACATGTTCGAGGGCCAGGGGGACGTGCCGAACAACATGGTCGCGATCACCGTGGTGTCGGTGTCGCTGCTGGCGCTGGTGTTCCTGACCTGGTGGCTCGTGGAACGGACGCTGTCGATGCACTCGATCCGCACGCGACGCCGGGAAGCCTTCTACTGGCTGGCCATCCTCACCACCTTCGCCACCGGTACCGCCGTCGGTGACCTGATCGCCGAGCAGTTCTCGCTCGGCTACCTCACGACGCTGCTGGTGTTCCTCGCCGTGATCGCCGTGATCGCCGCAGTGTGGAAGCTGACGCCGATCAACGGGGTCCTGGCGTTCTGGGCGGCGTACGTGATGACACGGCCGCTGGGCGCCTCGACGGGTGACTGGCTCTCGCAGCAGGACAACCAGGGGCTGGGCCTCGAGACCACCAGCTGGCTGTTCCTCGCCGTCATCGTGGTGCTCGTGATCTATCTGCAGATCCGGAAGCCCGACGTCACCGCCGTCACGGTCACCGACGGGGACGAGGTGCGCCGAAGCGGAGCGACGCGTCGCACTGCGGCGACGCCGGACATCGACGCCAGCCTCTGACGCCGGCAGCCTCGACGGGCCGCGCTCATGCGAACACCGCTGCTGCCCGTCGAGGCCCGCTCCCGATGCGATTCGAGATCGGATCCGCGTCCGCCGAACGGTGTTGATCGTGCGCAGCCCCTCGGCAATCGGTCGCGTCGGGTTCGCGTCGTGGCCGCGGCAGGCGCCGCGCTCCTGGTCGGAAGCCTGCTCTCCGCCTGCAGCCCGCTGAGCGACGGGCCCGCGATCTGCGCGGCCGACCAGTTGACGGCGACCGTGCACGGCGATCAGCACGACAACACCTCGATCTATCGCGTCGTCACGGTGCGCGACCAGGGACCGGCATGTCTGCTCCCGAAGCAGTCGACCGTCTCGATGACCGCTGCAGGACAGCGGCTCGGTCGGCCCGGCTCCTACGACCCGTATGGGTCCGGGGGTTCGGATGCCACCGGTCAGCAGCGACCTAAGCGCGCGATCGCACTGCCTCACCGGGGCACGGCATCGATGTCCGTCATCATCGCCCTCGCCGACTCGACCCGCTGCGATCGCGATCCCGTGGACGCGCTTCACGTCCAATTAAGCGGTTCCGCTGCGATCTCCGCGGCCGTGCCCCCGCACGACCGGCCCCACTCGTTGATCTGCGATCAACGGTCGAGCTCCGTAATGAGCTTCGGCCGATGGGTTCCGGGAGCCGGCGCCTGAGGCCATCGCGCACTCGAGCTCGCTCGCGCTGACTCGACGCCCGACGCGGACCCCAGCGATGTCCGGACTCAACGGTGAGGACGGGCGCCTACCCTGAGAATCCCGCTCTGCCGGGCGGGCTTGAACCGCCAGAATTCTTCGTTCTTCCTGGGCGGACGCCTGCGACGCTCGGGCAATGCCGCACGACGCATCGACGACGCCTCCGTCGACGATCCGGCCTCCGCTGCTCGTGGTCGAGGACGACCTCCAGCTCGGCCCGCTGATGGCGGAGATCCTCGCGGACGAGTACACCGTGACGCTCGCCCAGGACGGTCCCGCGGGACTGGAAGCCGGACGACGCGGCGACTTCGCGGTGGTCCTGCTCGACCGGCGACTCCCCGGCATGGACGGAGTCGAGGTGGTCCGGCAGCTGCGAGACGCCGGTGTCAGGACACCGGTGCTCATGCTCACGGCGCTCGGTGCGGTACCCGATCGGGTCGACGGGCTCGACGCCGGTGCCGACGACTACCTGACCAAGCCATTCGACTTCGCGGAACTCGCGGCGCGCATCCGAGCGCTTCGCCGGGTGCACGGGCAGGGCGAGGAGAAGCTGTTCATCGGCGACTGGGAGTTCCGGCCCTCGAGCCGGCTCATCAATTCGCCGTACGAGGGGCGGAAGGTCCTGACGGAGACCGAGGCGAATCTGCTCGTCCTCCTCGCGAGGCACCCGGACGAGACCCTTTCACGCGAGCGAATCCTGCGTGAGGTGTTCCCTGCGGGTGAGCGCGTCGGCACCGTCGACACGTACGTGCATTACGTCCGTCGAAAGACGGAGCACGACATCATCACGACCGTGCGGGGCCACGGGTACCGCCTGGGGGTGCTCTGATGCCGCCGATGGACCCAGACGTCCTATCCGTGCGCCGAGCGGCTCGCCGCACCGCATGGCAGGTGGCCGCGGTCTCGACGGGACTCGTGGTCGGCATCGTCGGGCTGGCTGCGTTGTTCATCCTCGATCAGTCGCGTCCCTCCGAGCTGCTGGAGCGGCCGGTACCCGGAGAGTCGAAGATCTACATCGGCTCCACCGAGGTGCTGTCTGCCCTCGTCGTCCTGGGCGTTCTCGCCGTGATCGTGATCGGCTTCGCGAGCTGGGGCATCAGCCAACGAGCCGTCGAGCCGATCGGCCGCGCTCTGCGCATGCAACGTGCGTTCGTCGCCGACGCCAGCCATGAGCTGCGGACGCCGTTGGCGGTGCTCGACACCAGGGTGCAGCTGCTCGAGCGGCGGCTCGCTCGTGGGGAGCCGTACCAGGACACGCTGACGGCGGTTCGCGGCGACACCCGCACGATGATCGAGATCGTCACCGACCTCCTGCTCGCCGCAGAGGCCGAGGCGACGACGATCTCCGCGGCGAAGCAGCCTGAGACCGACCTGCGCCAAACGCTCGCGAGCGCCGTCGACGACCTGCGGGTTCTCGCTGAGAGCCGCGGCGTCCGCATCGAGTGCCGTGTCGCGGTGGAGGCCCGCGTGCGCATCTCCGACGTCAGGCTCCGCCGAGCCCTGGTCGTGCTCGTGGACAACGCGATCTGCCACGCGCCTGAGGGCAGCGCCGTGCACGTCGACGCCGGTGCCGAGCGAGGAGTCGCGGTGATCCGGGTCACCGACGCGGGTTCCGGGATCACGGGAGTTCATGTCGAGCGCGTCTTCGAACGATTCGCGCACGGACCCGACACCGGCCGCCGCCGCGGGTTCGGCATCGGGCTCTCCCTGGTCCGCGACCTCGCTCGGCGTCACGGAGGGCGTGTCGCCGTCGAGTCCACCTCCGACGCCGGGACGACCATGCGGCTGGAGCTGCCCGTCTGCTGATGGCCGATCGGCGAAGCCGGTCGTGGTGCGAGGCGGGACCTCGACTGTCCATCGCGTTCGGCCGCCCGCCACCCCCGCCTGTTTCGGCATCCGCGCTCCGGCTGGAGGTCCGGCCCGTCGTCAAGCGGACGCAGGCCCGGGACATCGGCGCCAGCCTCCGCGGACCTGACGGACACGCGCGGAGACAGGCGCACGCTCCGTCCGAGAGCCACCTAGTCGGTCTGCGCGCCTCCGCTGAGCAGCAGCGGGGATCGCGATCGAATGGCGAGTACCGCCACCGTCCCGATGAAGACCATCAGCAGGACGCCGCTTACGGGCCCCGCTCCGAGATCGAGGCCGCCACGCGCACCGGGGACCGCGAACCAGTCCGCGAACGATGCTCCCAATGGGCGGGTCATCACATACGCGGCCCAGAACGTGGCGATCGCCGCTCGGCGGGTCACCAGGAAGATCAACCCGGGCACCGCGAACGCCACGAGGAAGAGGAACCCCGAGCCGAGGTAGCCGAGCCCGAGCGATGCGGCGGAGAAGTCGCCCGCAGCGGTTCCGAGAGCGAACGTCGCCATGACGGCCGCCCAGTAGAACCGCTCACGTCGACCGGTCGTGATCTCGTGCACCGAGAGTGTCCCCTCCGTGCGCCACCAGGTGATGAACACGACGGCCAGGGCGGCGGCGAACAGCGCCGTCGAGACCGCGTACGGCACCCCGATCCCGACATGCAGCACATCGGCCGCCATGGTGCCGAACACGGAGACCATCAGCGCAGTCGTCCAGTACCTGGCCGGGTGATACGTGTGAGCCCGGAGCTGGATGATCAGCACGAGCAGCAGCAGCAGGAATGCCGCAGGAACGACCACCTCAGGAGCGAACGACTTCACGAGGAAGTCCGACGTCGTCTCGCCCATCCCGGTCGTGAGGATCTTCAGGGCCCAGAAGCCGGCACCGGGTTCGGCGACGCGATTCCCCGACCGGACTCGATCTCGGCTCGTTCGCACCGTGGTCACTCGAGCATGGTCGGGCAGCGGCGCAAAGAAACGGCGAAGACGTCGAGCTGCAGCCCTCCTTGCTCGCGGTACCCCCGTCCGCGCGTCGTCGCCGAGGGATCAGGAATCGGCCGAGCGATAGCCCCACGTCAGTCGACGGCGAGTGCCGCCACCGGCGGTACGGCCGTCGCCCGCCGCGTGGGGGCCAGCGAGGCGACGACGGCGAGCAGTGCACTGGACACGACCACCGCGACGACCAGCGGCAAGGGGACCGTCGGCAGGAAGTAGCCGCCGATGTGGTGATCGGACGAGAGCGCCGTCAGCGCGGCCGCCCACCCGTAGAGCACGCCGAGCACCAGGCCGCAGGCGCTGCCGGTCAACGTGATCTGCAGGCTCTCGAACAGGACCATGAGTCGCACCTGCCGACGCTCGAGCCCGATCGCGCGCAGCAGGCCGATCTCCCGCCGCCGCTGCAGCACGCTGAGCGACAGGCTGTTCACCAGCCCGACAGCGGCGATCGCCAACGAGAATCCGATCAACACTCCGAGCACCCCGAGGACCAATGTCACGAACGCCGCGTCGCTCGCCGCCTCCTGCGGACCAGCAGTCGCGGCCACCGCGCCGGCCTCCGTACTGAAGCAGGCCGCCGCGACGGCGAACATCACGACGAGCGTCACCCCGATCACCAGGCTGACCGCTGAGCGGACGCTCCGCTGCGGATGGCGCAGGGCGTTGCCGCGGGACAGCGACGCCGGTGCGGAGCCGCCGAAGAGCCGACCGACCACCTGCAGCACCGGCGGCAGGAACGCGTCCGCCCCGAGGACGAAGCCGAGGAAGCTCACGGCGCCGCCGGGCGCTGCGATGAAGAGTCCGAGCGGCGTCCGGGACCCGATCGCCACCCCGGCGACCAGCATGGCGGTGCCGAGCGAGAGGCAGCCTCGAACGAGCCACGGGCGACGCCGCCGGCGCAGCTCGGTCCGCGTCGGCTCCTGTCCCGCCCCGACCGCCTCCAACGGGGTCACCGTCGACACCCGCCCCGAGCCGAACCATGCAGCGCCGGTGGTCGAAGCGATCCCGATCAAGGCCGGCGCGACGAGGAGCGGTGTCACCAGGGGTGACGGCGTCGGGACGAACGTGCCCGAGGCGGTGAGGAGTGGGATCAGCGCCGCGACGACGGCGACGCCGATCGCCGTGCCCAGCAGGCCGCCAGCGGCACCGACGATCGCACCCTCGAGCATCACGCCCCTGCGGAGCACGCGGCCCTCCGCACCGAGGAGCCGCAGCAGCGCGATCCGGCGTGCCCTGGCCGTCATCACGATGCCGAAGGTGTTCGCGATCACGATGCAGGACACGAAGATTGCGACGAACAGGAAGACCGATCCGAGGACGTCCAGCAGAAGCCGGACGAAGCCGTGAGCGAGGAAGCCGCCCGCCGCGGACTGGCTCGCGAGCACGCGGTCCGCCTCGATGACGATCGTCGCGAACAGCGCGCCCAACGAGGTGACGATGAGCGTCGCGACGTGCTGCGCGGGCGCGACCTGCAACTCGCGCAGGGTCAAACGGATCACCGGGCGCCACCGAGCTCGAGCACCATCTCGGACAGCGTCGAGGCGTCCGTCCTGCCGACGTCGTGCACGATCCGGCCGTCCGAGATGAACAGGACTCGGTCCGCCCACGCCGCCGCCGCCGGATCGTGGGTGACGAGCACGACCGCCTGATCCTGTTCCCGGGTCGCCGACTCGAGCATCGCCAGCACCTCGACGCCGGTCCGGGAGTCGAGATTGCCTGTCGGCTCGTCCGCGAAGATCACCCGTGGCCTGATCGCAAGCGCACGGGCGATCGCGACGCGCTGCTGCTGACCGCCGGAGAGCTGATGGGGTCGCCGCTCGAGCAGCGGCATCAGTCCCAGTTCGGCGGCCCTCTCGAGGATCCATTCGCGGTGCTCGCCACTCGGCTTCGTCCCGCCCAGCTCGAACGGCAGGAGAACGTTCTCCAGCACGGTCAGCGTCGGCACCAGGTTGAACGCCTGGAAGACGAACCCGATGAGGTTCCGTCGCAGCGAGGTGAGCTGACGGTCGCTCAAGCTCGAGAGCTCAAGATCGTCGTAGAGCACGGTGCCGGACGTCGGGCGATCAAGCCCCGCCAGCAGGTGCATCAGCGTCGACTTACCCGACCCGCTCGGGCCCATGATCGCGGTCAGCGTGCTCCCGGTGATGTCGACGGACACGTCGCGCAGGGCGTGCACCTCCGCGCCCTGTGCGCCGTACACCTTGTTCAGTGACCGTGCTCGGATGACGGGCGAACCGGACATCGTCGCTCCTCTGTTCAGGGGGACCGCCCAGCGCGCGACGGCACCGGCGTGTGGACGACGCTGCAGCGCCGACGCGGAGAAACGGACAAGAAACCCGGGAGGCGCCTGACGGGAGCGTGAACGATTCCTCCCTCTCCGAGGAGGGGTCGGGTCGCAGCCCGCGAGGACCGTTCGGAACAGCGCTACTGCAGCCCGGACTGAACATGCCCTCGCGAACCGCGTCGGTTCGCATGCACGAGTGACCAGGACAGGGCGAAGAGCAGGACAGCCGTCGCCACGCCGGCCATGACTGCTGCGAGCACGTCGGACAGCCAGTGCGCGTGCAACGCGGTCCGACTCCACGCCATCGCCACGATCCAGATCACGGCCAGCACCCGCACCACGACCGATCGGGTGAGAAGGAGGACGACGGTCCCGAGCAGGGCGGCGTTCGCGGTATGGCCGGACGGGAAGGCGTTGAACAGCCCGAACGTCGAGTCGGGCCGCGCGCGATGCGCGAGCAGCTTCATCCCGGACACGTCGAGCGCGCTGACGACGCTCGCCACGATCACGAACGCCCCCCACGCCCATCCCCGGAGCACTCCGATCAGCACGCCCACCACCACGGCGACCGCCGCACCGGGAAGTCCAGTCCCCAGAACCGCCAGCGTCGCCGCTGCAGCATGACCGAACGGGGAGGTCGTCGCAGTCATCAACGCGTTCCACCACACGTCGACCGGACCGGGCGACGGACTCACGACGCGGAACACCGCGGAGGCTCCCCAGACAGCGGCCAGTGAGACCGCCGAAGCGAGGACCGCCGCTCCCCGCGGAGCACGTCCTGATTCGAATCGATCGACGGCCATCCGGATGACCGTGCCCGACGACCTCGAAGAAATCGCGAAGCCGGCTCGCGGGGCACGGCTCGCGGCGCCTCGTGCCCTCCTCACCGGTCTGACGCGACCGAACCGTCCGAGGCGGCGGCAGCCGGACCGTCCGACGCGGCATCAGTCTTGGACGTTCCTCCGTGACCGCTCGCGAACATGGAGTCATGGATGTGCAGTCGTTGCTCGAAGGCGTCGGGCCGTGGGCACTCGCGGTGATCGCGGTCTTCGTCTTCATCGAGTCGGGTCTGCTCTTCCCGTTCCTCCCAGGAGACTCCCTCCTCGTCACCGCCGGTCTCACGCACCAGGCCCTGGGATTGTCCGTGCCGCTGATCGCCGCGGTCGCCTTCGTCGCGGCGGCGGCAGGGGACCAGGTCGGCTACCTACTCGGAGACAAGGTCGGCGCGCGGCTCTTCAAGGACGACGCACGGATTCTCAAGACTGCGCGACTCCGTGAGACCGAGGCGTTCTTCCAGAAGTACGGCGGCCGCGCGCTGGTGCTCGGCCGATTCGTGCCGGTGATCCGCACCTACGTGCCGCTCGCTGCCGGAAGCGCGCGATACCCGTACCGACGGTTCCTGCCATGGAACCTCCTCGGCGCCTTCCTCTGGGCGGTCGGGGTGACCGTGGTCGGCTCGCTGCTCGGGGGCGTCCCGTTCATCGCGAACAACATCGACGTGCTGCTCTCCGTGATCGTGCTGCTGTCGGTGCTGCCGATCGTCATCGATCAGGTGCGGAAGCGGATCCTGGCTCGTCGGCATCGGCGCGCGTCCGCCTAGCTGCGAGGGCTGGGCGACCCGGCCAGCGGTGCTCGGGGCGCTGCGGACGTCGATGGCGATCGACCGGCCGGCAGGGGCATGCTTCCTCCACCGCTGGCGCGGCTCGCGGTGCACGACGGTGGTGTGCCTGTGGAACAGGTCACCGAATGTCCGAGGACCATCCCTCGAGCGGCGGATCACTCAGTGGTCGGTGGTCGTACCGCCCCGGGTGTCCGGCCGGCTCACGGCGGTCACAACGCGGCCGGGCAGCGCAGCTTCCAGTCGTCCAAACCTCGGACATCAGCGTCGGCTGCAGTTCGACCCACGCCCCGGATCTGAGTCTTCGGCGCGCGCCGGGCGGACCTCGAAGGCCCACGAGGCGACGCCGCGCACTGTGCGCGGGGAGTCGGTTCCCGCGCCCGAGCTCACGACGCCATCGAGTTCCGGTTCACGGGAGCGAGCGCCGGACCGGTGCTGCCGCGGGTGATGAGGGAGCTCGGGTGGAGATGGGATCGAGTCGGGTCGAGTTCCGGCGTGAGCCCGGAGAGCAGCATGTCGATGGCCGCGGCTCCCATCTCGGCCGGCCGGATCCGGACCGTGGTGAGGTCTGCAGCAAGCGCCTCGGGCTGATCGTTGAAGCCGACGACCGAAAGATCGCGACCGGGCTGAAGGTCGAATCCGCGCGCGGCCTCCAGGACGCCGATCGCGATGTCGTCGGTCACGGCGAACACCGCCGTCGGTCGACTGACGCCCTGCAGCACCCGCCTCGCTACTTCGCGCGCGGAGGTCTGATCGAGGCCGTGCTCGATGACGACCGGTTCCAGACCTCCCGCTTCCATCGCGAGGCGGTACCCCTTCGCGCGCCGCCGGAGGATCAGATGCCCGGCCTGATGCTCCATCGACGCGGTGAAGTGTGCGATGCGCGTGTGGCCCAGTCCGCGGAGATGTTCCGTCGCGCTCCGCGCAGCGGTGAGGTCGTCGATCATCACGGTCGGGAAGCCGAGAGCGCTCCCACCGACGAGCACGATCGGACGAGCCCACGACGTCTCGACGGTCTGCACGCCGGCGCGGTACCGGAATCCCGCAACGACCGCTCCGATGCTGTCGTTCTCGACGAAATCCTCGCGGATCGTGGCCGTCGCAACGGCTGTGGAGTCGTCCGACAGCTCGACGCGGTGAAGGCGCGGCTCGTGACCGTGGGCCCTGGTCCGCTGTTCGGCGCCCCGAACGATCTCCATGAAGTACCACCGATCGATGGCGGGCACCGCGATCGAGATCACACCCATACCGAGTCTCCCTCTTCGCCCGGCATCGACCACGCACTCGCCTGCTCCGCCATCGGCGAGGTCCTGCTCCGACGGTAAGCCCGCACCTCGCCTGCACACTGGAACGCCGCCCATGTCAGCTCGACGACGCTATCCGACGTTCATCCTGTTGACAGCGAGCGGAACAGGTCGAGTCAGGGGCGGCGGCGGGGCCGGCACAGAGTTGCTGGTCGACGCGGGTCGCGTGTTCTTCTTTGAGGACGCCGCACTCGAGCAGTCCGACCTCGATGAGCTCGAGCGGGAGTCGCCGCTGATCTCCTCGGACGCCAGCACAGAGAGCGCGCTCGACTATCTCTTCGGAGCGTTCGCCGAGCCCGGGCGGGAGAACGCGGTCGCATTCGCGTTCGTCGACGCAGGTCGCACCATCCCGGCGATCCACGCCACGATCCTCGCCGCTTACGACGGCATCGAGCGCTCACTCCAACGGATCATCCGCCGAGAGCACCCGGGTCGACCGGATCACGTCTACGGGGCGGTCGCCCAGGCCGTCTTCGCCCTCGCAGCCGGCAACAGCTACGTCAACGATCTCCGACCTTCGACCCGACGCATCGCCGAAGCTCGGCGCGCAGCTGAAGCGCTCATCGACGGGTCGCAAATGCAACCTGAGTTCGCGCGACTGAGCTGCTCAAGGTTCCGAGCTCGATAGGCGACGCGCTAGACCCCCTCGCTGGGCCCGTCGTTGTGTGCGTCGTGCGGGGTGATGGGGGTAGCGAGGGGTTTCGGGCGTTTTGCCCTGTCCTGGCCTGCCACCTCGCCTGGCGGCGCTCCCGAACCACCCACACACAGCAGAAAGAGCGTTGCTGTGCGTGGGTGGTTCGGGAGTGCAGGTGGCAGGCCAGGACAGGGCAAGAAATGAGGATGGGGTGGGGATGGGGTGGGGATTGGTGGAGTAAGTGTCAGGTGAATTGACGGTGCCTGGGGGTTGTGACGAGGTGGTGTGAGTGTCGGTGGACGGTGTTCTCGTTCGCGGGCGAGCGGGGATGTGTTCGTGGGCAGGGGTGATGCGGGATGGTGCAGATCAGGGGTGGCACGGAGCGTCGGGTGTGGGTGGTGCCGCGCGATGAGGCGATGTTCGGCTGGTTCCGGATCGTGCGGATCGCGGACGTGCAGGCGGTCCGGTGGGTGCTCGGTGCGTTGAACGGGACCGACCGGCCGGTCTCGACGCGCCGAGCGCAGGAGTGGGTCGTTCGGATGGAGGCTGCGGGCCTGGTCGAGCGGGTGCAGCTCGGTGGCCGCGGCGGCTCCCTCGTGTTCGGTACCTACGCCGCTACCGGGCAGGGGCGGCCGGGTCTGTATCGGCAGACGACCCGGCATGAGGTCGCCGTGGCTGCGACCTCTGCCCGATACGCCGCGGCCGGGTACTCATGGCGGCGAGATGACAAGCCCGACTACGCAGGCGGACATCAGGCCGACGGAGTCGCCGAGAGCCAGGACTGGGCGGAGCTGATCGAAGTCGAATTGACCGGGAAGCGACTCCCCCGGTACGCGCAGATCTTTACCGCGTTCCGCCGTCGCTTCGACGCCGGAGAGATGGACCAGGTCACCTATATCTGCTCCGACGAAGCAGCACAGACGGTCCGTGCCGCAACCAACGAGCTTCCCGTCGGCCGGACCATCGCTCCCCAGGTCCAGATCCAGCCTGTCTTCGATCCACTGGGTCACTGGGCCGACGACGCGCTGCCGTCGTGGATGCTGACCGCGCGCAATCGAGCCGCCGATGACGCGACTTCACGGAGCGGTGGACCGCGCCCCTCAGTCACGCTGTTCTAGGAGGCACTGCGCGTGGGAACTGTCACCCCGTACGACACCGCCAACGGTCGCCGCTACCGCGTTCGGTACCGCAAGCCCGATCAACACCAGACGGAGCGCCGAGGCTTCCGCACGAAGCGCGAGGCGGAGCTGTATCTCGCGTCTGTCGAAGTGTCGAAGGCGCGCGGCGAGTTCATCGACGCTGTCAGCGCTCGAGAACGGATCGCGGCACTCGGATCGGCATGGCTGACGCAGCAGGCGCACCTGAAGCCCTCATCGCTCTATGTGCTCAAGAGCACCTGGCGCCTGTGGGTCGAGCCGCGGTGGGGCACCACCTCCGTCTCGGACATCCGGCACAGCGACGTCCGCGCGTGGGTGACGGAGATGAGCGAGCAGCGCGGTGCCACGACTGTCATCCGCGCCTACGGGATCCTCGCTGCGATCCTCGATGTCGCCGTGCGTGACCGTCGGATCCCCGCAAACCCGGCGCGCGGGGTGAAGATGCCGCGCAAGCGGCAGCGACCCCACACGTATCTCTCCCACGACCAGGTCAGCGACCTCGCCCAGGCCGCCGGCGATCTCGGACCGCTCGTGCTCGTGCTCGCGTACTGCGGATTGCGCTGGGGCGAGGCATCCGGGCTGCGCGTCGGCGACGTCGACTTCGAGCGCCGCCGGCTGCACGTGCGGCAGAACGCCGTCCTCGTCGGCAGCGAACTGATCGTCGGGACGCCGAAGACCCACAAGCAGCGCTCGGTCCCGTTCCCGCGGTCCCTCCAGCCGGCGATCGCCCGCGCCTGCCGCGGCAAGCGCGCCGAGGACCTTCTGTTCCCCGGGCCCGACGGCGACTTCCTCCGCCGCGTGCACGGACCCGGAAAGGGCTGGTTCTGGAACGCCGTCGTCGCGGCCGGGCTCCCTGCCCTGTCGCTGCACGACCTCCGGCACACCGCCGCGAGCCTCGCGGTGCGTTCGGGCGCGAACGTGAAGGCTGTGCAGCGGATGCTCGGGCACGCGTCGGCAGCCATGACCCTCGACGTCTACGCGGACCTGTTCGACGACGACCTCGACCAGGTCGCCGACCGCCTCGACGTCGAGCTGGCGCGCACGAATGTGGGCAAAATGTGGGCAAACGCCGATCCTGACGGCGTGTCTCAGCATGCAGAACAAGATGCTGATCAGCCGAAACACCAGACTGCCCGGCAGCGGAGGGCGTGGGATTCGAACCCACGAAGCATTGCTGCTTACCGGTTTTCAAGACCGGGTCCATCGGCCGCTCGGACAGCCCTCCAGGCCGCCGACGATACCCGGCCCGGTGCGACGCCTGCGGTCAGCAGGGCTCGGGCGTCGGGGACGCGGCCCGGACCGTGATCCTCCTGCGCCCCAGCGACAGCAGCACGACCAGCGCCGCGATCGCGATGCCGCCCGCGAGGAAGAAGTCGAAGGCGATGCCGAACCGGCCCACCCCAACACCGCCGACGACGGAGCCGAGGGAGATCGCGATCTGGATCGTGCTCACGAACAGCGCGAGGCTGCCGTCCGACGCGGAGGGCGCCGCCCGCGACATCCACGTCTGCAGCCCGAGCGGGAGCGCGCCCCAGACGAAGCCCCACACGACGAGCAGCACCAGGACGCCCGGCAGCGACCAGGCGAGCAGCGGCAGAGCGACGACCGCGAGGGCGAGCACGACCTTCGTGACGGCGAGCGTGCCCGTGACGCTGCGGCTCAGCGTCACGCCCGCGACGAAGTTGCCCGCGATCCCGGCGACGCCGAACGCGAGCAGCGCGATCGTGACCACGGTCGGCGAGACGCGGACCAGGTCCTCGAGGTACGGCGCGACATAGGTGTACGCCGAGAACTGGGCGATGAACGCGAGCGCGGTGGCGATGAGCCCGATCCGGGCGCGGGGGACGCGGAGGAGCTCGCCGAGCGTGCCGAAGCGGACCCGCTGCTGCGACGGGATCCGGGGCAGGAGGACGAGCTGCAGCGCGAGGGCGACCACGCCGAGCGCGGCGCCGATGACGAACGCGAGGCGCCAGGTCGCGACCGCGGAGACGAGGGCGCCGAGCGGGAGGCTGACGACGGTCGCGACGGAGACGCCGCCGGTGATCAGCGAGGTCGCGCGGATGACGGCGCTCTCGCGGACCAGGCGCCCCGCGATGCCCGCGCCGAGCGCCCAGAAGCCGCCGATGCAGAGCCCGAGCAGCATTCGCGACGCGAGCAGGACGCCGAAGGTCGGCGCGATCGCCCCGAGCACGTCGGCGACGACGAGCAGCGCCACGAGCGACCACAGCACGGTCCGCCGGTCGACGCGCGAGGTGAACACGGTCACCACCGGCGCCCCGATCGCGCCGGTGAGCGCGGTGACGACCACCATCAGGCCGGCCGTCCCGACGCCGATGCGCAGGTCGGCGGCGATGGCGGGCAGCAGGCCGATCGGCAGGAACTCGGACAGCACGAGCACGAAGGAGCCGAGCGCGACGGACAGCACCGCGACCCACCCCCGGCGGTCGCTCATCGGGCGCGGTTCGGCGACTGCGGGATCGGCGGTCACGGGGCTCCAGACGTCGCATTCGGAGGGGCGCCGTCCGGCCTCGCAGCAGGCACGCCCGCATCGGCTCGGAGGGGCGCAACCGCGGTCCGCATCGGCGTATGCCCGGCCGCTCGTCCGCGCCCGGCCGGGCGCGTCGACGCCCCCGTCGGCGGCGGGTTCGAGGGGCGTCCTTCCCGCCGCGGAGGTCGGAGGCGGAGGATGGTGCCGTGGCTCCGCGCCGACAGGTCCGCATGACGCCCGAGGAGGCGCAGCGCATCCGCGCCCAGGACGCCGCCGGCCGGCTCGATCACGCCGACCCCGAGGTGCGCCGGGTGATCGAGGACGCGAACCGCACCTCCGTGCGGGCGCACGTGTACGGTCGCGACGCGGCCGCCCGGGGCACGATCCGCTGGTCACTGCTCGTGACGATCGCGGCGACCGCCGTGTTCATCGTCGGGCTGGCGCTGCACTTCCTCCTGCCGCCGATGTGACGCGTGCGGCGGCCGGGTCGTGATCTCGAGGCTCGCTTCGCTCGCACCTCGATCAGCGGGGAGGGGGGCCGCTCGCCTGCACGCGGATCGGACGACTGCATGCGCGGGCGCGCATGCACACGTCCACGAAGCGCGCAGACGGGCCGACGGCGCCGGGGGCGCTCAGGGCAGGGTGTCGAGCACCTTCGCGAGGCCGTCGTCGCGCACCTCGCGCGTCGTCTCGTCCGCGGCGGCGACCACCTCGGCCGGCGCCTGGCCCATCGCGACGCCCCGGCCCGCCCATTCGAGCATGTCGATGTCGTTCCGGCCGTCGCCGATGGCGACCGTGCGCTCGATCGGCACGCCGAGGCGTCCGCGCACCCACTCCATCGCGGTCGCCTTGTTCACGCCGTCGGGCGCGATGTCCAGCCACGCGGTCCAGCCGATCGCGTAGCTGACGCGGGAGAGCCCCATCTGCTCGACGACGCCGAGGAACTCCTCCGTCGCGTGGTTCGGAGAGATCACGACGACGCGGGTGGCCTCGACCTCGAGGAGCGACTCGAACGGCACCTCCTCGCTGCCCGGCCCGACCGCGGACTCGGGGAACCGCGCCGTGTAGCGGAAGCGGCCCTCCGCGTCCTCGACGGCGTAGCGGGCGTCCGACAGCGCGCCGGAGATCGTCGTCAGCACCTCGGTCGGGTCGAACGTCTCGACCCGGGCGCGGCGGTAGCCGGAGGCGTCGTCGGCGTCCCGCTCGAGCGTCACCGCGCCGTTCGAGCACACGAGGTAGCGCGGGAGGACGCCGAGCTGCTCGAGCACCGGTGTCGTGGAGGCCGCGGACCGCCCGGTCGCGAGCATCACCTCGTTGCCGCGGGCGTCGGCGTCGCGCACCGCCCGCCGGACCGTGTCGGACAGGAACCCGTCCTCATGGAGGATCGTGCCGTCGATGTCGAGCGCTGCGAGCCAGCCGCCGGGTCGGAGCGTCATCCGAGGGGCTCGAGCTCGGCGAGCCCGCCGATGAACGGTCGCAGGACCTCGGGCACGACGACGGAGCCGTCGGCCTGCTGGTGGGTCTCGAGGATCGCGGCGATCCAGCGGGTCGTGGCGAGCGTGCCGTTCAGCGTCGCGACCGGGGCGGTGCGGCCGCTCTCCGTGCGGTGCCGGATGGCGAGCCGTCGCGCCTGGTAGGTCGTGCAGTTCGACGTGGAGGTGAGCTCGCGGTAGGTCCCCTGCGTCGGGATCCAGGCCTCGACGTCGAACTTGCGCGCAGCGGAGGAGCCGAGGTCGCCGGCGGCGGTATCGATCACCCGGTAGGCGAGCCCGAGGTCGGTCATCATCCGCTCCTGCATCGCCAGCAGGCGCGCGTGCTCCTGCTCCGCGTCCGCAGGGTCGACGTAGGAGAACATCTCGAGCTTGTCGAACTGGTGGGTGCGGATGATGCCGCGGGTGTCCTTGCCCGCGCTGCCCGCCTCGAGGCGGTAGCAGGTCGACCAGCCGGCGTACCGGAGCGGGCCGTCCGCCAGGTCGATGATCTCGTCCGCGTGGTAACCGGCGAGCGCGACCTCGCTCGTCCCCGTGAGGTAGAGGTCCTCCGACTCGATCCGGTAGACGGCGTCGGAGTGCTTGTCGAGGAAGCCGGTCCCCCGCATGATCTCCGGCTTGACCATCGTCGGGGTGATCAGCGGCACGAACGCGGCCTCGAGGGCGCGGTCGAGCGCCAGGTTCATGAGCGCGAGCTCGAGGCGCGCGCCGACCCCGCGGAGGTAGGAGAAGCGGGCGCCGGACACCTTCGCGCCGCGGACCATGTCGATGGCGCCGAGCAGCTCGCCGAGCTCGAGGTGGTCGCGCGGCGCGAAGTCGAAGGTCGGGATGTTCCCGACCTCCCGAAGGACGACGTAGTCGTCCTCACCGCCCTCGGGCACCCCGGCCAGCACGACGTTCGGGATCGAGGCGACGGCCTCCTCGGCCACGGCCTCCGCCTCGGAGGAGCGCTCGGCCGCGGCCTTCACCGCGGCGGCGAGCTCCTTCACCTGCGCGAGCAAGGCGGGCTTCTCGTCCTTGGACGCGGCGGCGACGCGCTTCCCGAACGCGTTCTGCTCGGCCCGGAGTCGCTCGAACTCGGCGATGGCGTCCCGCCTGGCCGCGTCCGCCTCCGCCGCCCGGGCGACGAGGCCGACATCGGCGCGACGGGCGCGCTGCGACGCCTCGACGACCTCCGGAGCCGCACGGAGCAGCTGCGGATCGATCACGGCCGCCAGCCTACGGGCTCGCGCGGAACGCGCCTCCCGGTCGCACGCCAGTGCACGCGCAAGGACGGCCTTCAAGATTCTTCCAGTCAGCGATCAGGCGCTGCTCAGTACCATCTGGTCATGACCTCGGCCGAGAGCACGTCCTCCCCGTTCGCCGCCGTCGTCTTCAACCCGGTGAAGGTGGACGAGGCCCGGTTGCGGGCCGCCGTCGAGGCCTCGGAGCGGGACGCCGGCTGGGCGCCGAGCCGCTGGTACGAGACCTCGGTGGAGGACCCCGGGGTCGGGCAGGCGAAGCAGGCCGTCGCCGACGGCGCGTTCGTCGTGATGGCGGCGGGTGGCGACGGCACCATCCGCGCGGTGGCCGAGGGCCTCCACGACACCGACGTGCCCCTCACCCTCCTGCCGTCGGGCACGGGCAACCTCCTGGCCCGCAACCTGCGGCTCTCGCTCGACCGGCTCGAGGAGTCCGTCAGCACGGCCTTCACCGGCGTGAACCGGAGCATCGACCTCGGGCTCGTGGAGCTCGAGCGGGAGGACGGCTCCCGCGACCGCCACGCCTTCGTCGTGATGGCCGGGCTGGGGATCGACGCCCAGATGATCGCGAACACCGACCCCGAGCTGAAGAAGCGCGTGGGCTGGCTGGCCTACGTGCAGGGCATCGTGCGGGCGCTCCGCGGTCCGAACGCGGTGCGGCTGCGCTTCCGGCTGGACGACGAGCCGCCGCGGTCCGTCCGTGTCAACACCGTGCTGATCGGCAACTGCGGGCTGCTGACCGGCAACATCCTGCTGCTGCCCGAGGCCGCGGTGGACGACGGCATCTTCGACATCGTCGCCCTCCGGCCGGACGGCCTGCTCGGCTGGATCCAGATCGCCTGGAAGGTCCTCTGGGAGAACGGCGTGATGCGCCGCAGTGAGATGGGCCGCAAGATCCTCAGCAGGACGAAGGAGGTGCGGACGCTGCGGTACCTCAAGGGCAAGAAGGTCGTGTTCCGCGCCGAGACGCCGCAGGAGTTCCAGCTCGACGGCGACGCGATGGGCGAGGTCGTCGCGGTGCGCGCCCACGTCCGGCCCGGCGGCCTCGCCGTCCGGATCCCGGCGACCGAGGCGGACTCCCTCCCGATCTCCGAGGAGGCCAAGGAGGCGCAGGCCGCCTGAGCGGGAGCGTCCCTGGCATAGTCGCTCCCGTGGCGGACGGGATCGAAGGGCTGCTCGTCGTCGTCGGCGCCGCGCTCGGCCCGGGTCGCTGGTTCGCCGACCGGCTCGCCGACGGCGTCCGGCCCGCGGTCCTCGTCGACACCGCCGCAGCGGCGGGCGCGCTGCGCGACCGCGACGACGGCACCACGCTCGTCGCGACGATGGGCGACGACGGCGCCTTCACGCGCGTGGTCGACGGCTCGCGGATCGAACCCGGCGTCGCGTCCACGGTCGTCGTCGCCGTGCCGATGGCGGCCGTGCCGCAGGTGCTGCGCGAGCTCGCCGTGCACACCGGTCCCGAGACCGACGTGGTCGTCGTGACGAGCACGATGGCGACGACGCTCGACGCCGCCCGCCCGCTCGCGGGCGACGTCCGGCTCTGGGCGGCCCACCTCCTCTTCGATCCGAACGTGACGGCCGTCGACGGCCAGGGCGTCTTCGTGGCCGGCGAGGGCGCGGCCCCCGCCTGGCTCGAGGCCGCGGTCGTCGGCAGCGGCGGCGTCCTCCGCTCGGGGACGGCGGAGGAGCACGACGCCGCGATGGCGAGTGTGCAGGCGACGACCCACCGGACCCTCGTCGCCTTCGCGGACGCGGTGACGCGGAGCGAGGTCGACCTCGAGACCCTGTGGACCCTGCGCACCCCGCTCTTCGACAGCCTCTTCGGCCTCACCGCCAGGGCGCTCGACCCCCGGCAGCAGGCGGCGGTCGTCGCGGTGCAGGCCGAGAGCGGCGGCACGGCCGGCGACCTGCTCCGCGCCGCTCTCCGGGACCTGGAGGCGGAGGACTTCGAGGCCTCCGTGGTGCGCGTGCGCGATCGGATCACGGGCGCGCTGTTCGAGGAGCTGCAGGCGTCGGCGACGGCGGGGATCCAGGCCGCGCAGGCGCGCCGGCGCGACATCTCCCGGCGGCGGCGCGACGGCCGGCTCGTCGGACTCCGCCGCGTCGGCACGAGCGGGCCGGTGCGCGTCGGCCGGATCGTCGACGTCTCCCCCACCCGTGTCGAGCTCGCGGTCCTGCTCGTCGGACCGCCCGGCCGCGGGGCGCTGCTCGACGGACCGGGGCTCGACAACGCGCAGCGGCTGGGCGTCTCGATGACGGTGCGGCGTCGGTCGTTCGGGCTGGGGCACATCGAGCTGGTGCCGGAGGCGGAGCTCGCCGCGGTGCTCGACGAGCAGCTCGCCTTCCTCGGCCGGGACGTGCGGTTCCTCGTGCCCGAGTCGGTGGCCGGCGGCGGCGTCGCGCGCGTCGTGGCGCAGTTCGACGGCCTCCGCGACGTGCGGCTCGTCGACGAGGTCGTCCGCACCGGGCAGCGCTCCGTCGTCGTGCACGTCGGGATCCGCGCGGACCGGGACGTCGAGGCGACCATCGAGGCGGTGCGGCGCGAGGTGGAGGCCGCGTACGCCTGGCCCGTCGGCGTCGCGCGGACGCTGTCGCGGGACGTGTTCGACGTGGCGTACCTCGGTCCGTCCGGCACGTTCTCCGAGGCCGCGGCCCGCCAGTGCGCCACGAGCGTCGGGCTCGAGGCCGGGAACCTGCTCGCCCGCGCGACCTTCCCCGACGTGCTCGCCGCGATCCGGCCGGGCACGATCGCGGTGCTGCCGATCTCGAGCTCGGCCTCCGGCCTCGTCTCGCGGTCCGTGCAGGCGCTGCTCGACCACGACGGTGCACTGACCGCGAGCGGCGTCGTCGACGTCGCCGTGCGGTTCGACGCCTACACCGCCGCCTCCCGGCCGCTCGAGTCGTACCGGGGCGCGCAGGTGTTCAGTCATCCGCAGGGGCTCGCGCAGTGCACCCGCTTCATCGCCCGGTGGGGGCTGCGCCCGGTGCCGACCGACTCCACCGCGGCGGCGCTCGCCCTGGCACTCGCCGCCGACGAGCCGGCTGTGGCGCTCGGCGGCGCGGGGCTCGCGACCGGCGACCTGCACGTCATCGAGCGGGAGGTCGACGACCTGTCAGGCTCGATCACGCGCTTCGTGGTGCTCGGAGCGCCGGGGGAGTTCGCGCCGCAGCGCGACGGCTCCGACCCGACGCTGCGCTCCGTGCGCATCGGCGCCCGCGCGGCGGACGCGCTGCCACTGCTCGGCGGCGCGGGTGCGGCGTTCTCGGAGCTGCTGACCGACGATGCCGGACGCTTCCTCCTCATCTCGAGCGCCACGGGCGGGGACGCGCCCGGCACGCGCCTCCTCGGCACGCTCCCCTGGTCGCCCCGCACCCCGGTCGTCCGCGTCCCCTCCTCCTGATCGCACCTCCGCTGACCGACGGGGATGGGTGCACCTCAAGCCGCTTGCGCCAGGATGAGCGCATGAGCTCACGAGCAGGGACGCCGGCGCAGTCGTCCGACCTCATCGACGTCGAGCAGCTGGTCCACGCGTACTGGACCGGCCATCCCGACGTGTCGAACCCCGAGCAGAAGGTGGTGTTCGGCACGTCCGGTCACCGCGGCAGCTCGCTGAACACCGCATTCAACGACGACCACATCGCCGCGATCACGCAGGCGATCGTCGAGTACCGGGCCGCGCAGGGCACGACCGGGCCGCTGTTCATCGGCGCGGACACCCACGCGCTCTCCGCACCGGCGCAGACGACGGCGCTCGAGGTGCTGGTCGCGAACGGCGTCCGGGTGCTCGTCGACGAGTTCGACGGCTACACGCCGACCCCCGCGGTGAGCCACGCGATCATCCGCTACAACCGCACGGCGGCCGCCGACGACCAGGCGGACGGCATCGTCGTGACCCCGAGCCACAACCCGCCGGCGGACGGCGGCTTCAAGTACAACCCGCCGCACGGCGGCCCGGCCGATTCGGATGCGACGAACTGGATCGCGGACCGGGCGAACGCGATCATCGCGGACGGCCTGAAGGCCGTGCGGCGCGCCGAGCCCTCGGCCGTCGAGACCTACGACTTCCGGAAGCACTACGTCGAGGAGCTCGCGGAGATCATCGACATCGATGCGATCCGGGAGTCGGGGATCCGGATCGGGGCGGACCCGCTCGGCGGCGCCTCGGTCACCTACTGGCAGGCGATCGCGGACGAGTACGGCCTCGACCTCACCGTGGTGAACCCGGCGGTCGACCCGCAGTGGGGCTTCATGACGCTCGACTGGGACGAGAAGATCCGCATGGATCCCTCGTCGCCCTCCGCGATGGCCTCGGTCGTCGCGCGCGCCGGCGACTACGACATCCTCACCGGCAACGACGCCGACGCCGACCGGCACGGGATCGTCACGCCGGACGGCGGCCTGATGAATCCGAACCACTACCTCGCGGTCGCGATCCAGTACCTCTACACGCACCGGCCGGAGTGGCCCGCGACGGCGAAGGTCGGCAAGACGCTCGTGTCCTCGTCGATGATCGACCGCGTCGCGGCCTCCATCGACCGGGAGCTCGTCGAGGTGCCGGTCGGGTTCAAGTGGTTCGTGCCGGGCCTGATCGACGGCTCGGTCGCGTTCGGCGGCGAGGAGAGCGCCGGCGCGAGCTTCCTGAAGCGCGACGGCTCCACCTGGACGACGGACAAGGACGGCATCCTCCTGGCGCTCCTCGCCTCGGAGATCCGCGCCGTGACGGGGAAGTCGCCCAGCGAGCTGTACCGCGCGCTGACGGCGGAGTTCGGCGACCCGGCCTACGCCCGCGTCGACGCCGCGGCCACGAAGGCGCAGAAGGCGGCGCTCGGCAAGCTCGACGGCGACGCCGTCACGGCGACCGAGCTCGCGGGCGAGCCGATCGCAGCGAAGCTGTCGAAGGCGCCCGGCAACGGCGCGGCGATCGGCGGGGTCAAGGTGCAGAGCGCGGACGCGTGGTTCGCCGCGCGCCCCTCCGGCACCGAGGACGTCTACAAGATCTACGCCGAGTCCTTCAAGGGCCCGGAGGACCTCGAGAAGGTCCAGGCGGAGGCCAAGCGCATCGTCGACGAGGCCCTCGGCGCCTAGTGCGGTGAGAGCGCGCTGATGCGGTCGGACGCGGGACAACATCAGCGCGTTCGAGCCGCATCAGCACGGCTCGCGAGTGCGGAGTGCGCTCCTCCACACGACGCCGGCCGAGCCCTGCGGCAGGGTGCCGGTCATGTCGGGCTGGGACGTCGAACTGCTGCTCTCACGTGATGGACGCGATCGTCGAGCTCTGGCGCGTGATCGCGCGAGGGGCATCGCGATCCGGGTCCGGCACGGCGTCTCGGTGCTCGCCGCCGACGTCGCTGGGCTGACCCCGGAGGAGAAGCATGTCGTGGCTGCCCGCGCCCTCGTCGCGGTGTCGTCGAGGCCGCTCGTCCTGTCCCACTGGACCGCGGCGGTCGTCGAGGGCACGGACGTCCTCCGGACGGCCCTTGGACGGCTGCACGTGACGTTCCGCGAGCCCGGGGCGAGGGGGCTCGAGAAGGTGGTCGGCCATGTGCTCGCGCTCGACGACGAGGAGATCGTCGAGCGCAACGGGCTGCTCGTGACCGCGATCGGGCGCACGGTGCTCGACATCGCAGCAGGCGGAACCTTCATGGACGGTGTCGTGGCGGCCGACTCCGCTCTGAGAAACGGGCTCCGACCGGAGGAGCTCGAGGCGGCGATCGATCTCGCAGGGCCGCGACGCGCGGCGAGCCGGATCAGTCGCGTCATGGAATTTGCTGACGGGCGGAGCGGATCGGCCGGCGAGTCCGTCAGCCGCGTCACGATGGACGCGATGGGGATCCATCCGGTGCTGCAGCGCAAGCACTTCGACCGAGACGGCTTCATCGGGAAGTCCGACTTCTTCTTCCCGGAGGTGAAGGCCGTCGGCGAGTTCGACGGGCGCGTCAAGTTCTTCGATCCTCGCTACGCGCCGGGCGGCGCCGCCGCCGTCCTCTGGGCCGAGAAGGTCCGGGAGGACCGCATGCGCGCGGTGAACGACGGCTTCGTGCGCTGGGGGTGGTTGGAGGCGAACGACGCCCATCGACTCGCGCCGGTGCTTCGAGCGGTCGGACTCCGCATCCCTGCGCGCTTCTGATGCGGCTCGGATGCGCTGATGCGGCTCGACGCCGACCCGCATCAGCGCATTCGCGCCGCACGAGCGGGGCGGGTCAGTAGTCGGGGCTGTCGGGGAGGCCGAAGAACTGCTCGAGCGTCTTCACGTCGGTGTCGTGCATCTCCGTCGCCGCCGGGACGCCGATGTACCGGAAGTGCCACGGCTCCGTCTGGATGCCGGTGATCTTCGTGTACCCGAGCGGGTAGCGGAGGATCCACCCGTAGCGCCACGAGTTCGCCGCGAGCCACTTCGCCGCGGGGTGCGACTCGAAGCACACCGCGAGGTCGCACGAGGAGCCGTCGCCCAGGTCGTCGGCGAGGCCCGTCTGGTGCTCGCTGTAGCCGGGCCTGGCGGTCAGGCCGAGTGTCGTCTCGCGGCCGAGCTGCCGCAGGTTGCGGTCGAAGATCGAGGTCTGCGTCGCGTAGGAGCGGTAGGCCGACAGGGAGACGAGCGTGATGCCGTCGCGCTTCGCCGCCGCGAACATCGTGACGAGCGCGTCCGCGGCGACCTGCCGCAGCTGCGGCACGTTCGTGTGCGGCACGTCGGGTGTCACGAGGTCCGCGGGGACGTAGGTCTTCGGCTGCAGCGGCCGCTTCTTGTCGACGACGACCCAGATGCTGGTCGGGTCGTCGAGCGAATGCGCGCTCCGATCGAAGGTCGACACGGGCGTCGGGGTGGGCGTCGTCGGGGCGGTCGTGTGCGCCGCGTCAGCGGTGCTCGCCGACCCGGTCGATGGCTGCGTCGGCGCCGATTGCGCTGCCGTGCACGCGGCGAGCAGCAGGACGGCGGACGCGGCGACCACCGCTCGAACGGGACGACCGAGGGAGGGCTGACGCACCCGCCGACCCTAACCACGCCCCGCGGACGGGGGACGTCGACACGGCTGCGGACGGCCGCGCGGTCATGGTCGTGGCACGACCATGACCGGCACCCGTGCATGGCGGAGGAGCCGCGCGGACACCCCGCCGAGGAGCACCCGTCGAGCCGGGCCGTAGCCGCGGGAGCCGCACACGAGCAGGTCGGTGTCCTCGGGCCCGAGGCCGGCGAGCCCCTCGACGACGGGGCCCTCGATGAGCCGGGAGCGCTCGCCCGGCAGGACGGCCTCCGCGAGCGACGCGGCGAAGTCCTCCCGCTGCCCCTCCGCGAACCGTCGGGGCTCGCCGAGCGACGGCCGGACGAGGGTGTCGGGGAGGACGGAGACGACGTCGACGGAGCCCTGCACCTCCGCCGCGTGCGCGCGAGCGGCCTCGAGCGCCGCGCGGCCGTCCGGGGTGTCGATGAACGCGACGCTGACCCGCTGCACCTGGGGCTGCGGCAGCTCCTCGTAGTCCCACGGGACGAGCACCACCGGGCCGGGCGCGCCGGTGAGCAGGCGCTCGGCGGTGCTGCCCGGCGCGGTGCGCCGGACGCCCTTCGTCGTCCGGGACCCGAGCACGGCCACCGCGCCGGGCCCGGCGGCCTCCATCGCCTCGTGGAGCCCGCGGGGCGCGGACTCGGCGGGGATCGCCTCGAAGGTCGCATCGGTTCCGGCGAGCGCCTTCCTGGCGCCGTCGAGAATCGACTCCGCCTCGTGGCGGTTGTAGGCGACCCACTCGGCGTCCACCCGCCCACGCCCGACGGGTGCGCTGCCCGGATACACCGTCACCACCCGGACCGGGCGGCCGGAGGCGCCGCGCCAGCGCGTGGCGAACGTGAGCACGTCCGGACCGGCCGGCCCCTTGTACGCCGCGATCAGCGGCGGCAGCCCGGCGCTCACACCTGCTCCGCCGCGGGGAGCTCGGTGCGCTCGCCGGTGCGCGCCCTCGAGTG
Source organism: Amnibacterium kyonggiense (assembly GCF_004364555.1). Lineage (GTDB taxonomy): Bacteria > Actinomycetota > Actinomycetes > Actinomycetales > Microbacteriaceae > Amnibacterium > Amnibacterium kyonggiense. The sequence goes on from NZ_SOAM01000001.1 coordinate 263,300, forward strand.
CTTGCGGGAGTACGTGAAGTAGATGACGAGCCCGATCGCGAGCCAGACGACGAACCGCACCCAGGTCTCCCACGGCAGCGCCGCGAGCAGGAGGAGGCAGAAGAGCACGCCGATGATCGGCAGCACCGGGGCGCCCGGCACCCGGAACGGCCGCTTCATGTCGGGGCGCGTGCGGCGGAGGACGATCACGCCGAGGTTGACCAGCACGAACGCGAACAGCGTGCCGATGTTCGCCATCTCGACGATGACGCCGAGCGGGATGAGCGCGGCCAGGATCGCGATGAGCACGCCGAAGACGATGGTGAGGTCGAACGGGGTGCCCGTCCGCGGGCTGACCTTCGCGAAGCGGCGGGGCAGGAGGCCGTCGCGGCACATCGCGAAGAAGATCCGGACCTGCCCGTACATGATCACCAGCACGACGCTCGTGATCGCGATGAGCGCGCCGAGCGAGAGCACCGCACCCGCCCAGGGGATGCCCGCGCCCTCGCGGAGCGCCGTGGCGAGCGGGGCGTCGCTGCCGGACAGCTGCTTCGTCGGCGCCACCCCGAACGCCGCGAACGCCACCAGGACGTAGAGGACGGTCGAGATGACGAGCGACCCGATGATGGCGATGGGGAGGTCGCGGCCGGGGTTCTTCGTCTCCTCCGACGCCGTCGAGACCGCGTCGAAGCCGATGTAGGCGAAGAAGATGATGCTCGCCGCGCTCGTGACGCCCGCGACGCCCTCCGGAAGGAACGGCGTCAGGTTGCCGCTCGCGAAGTTCACGAGCGCGACGACGATGAAGAACAGCAGGATCGCGATCTTGATCACGACCATCACGAAGTTCGCCCGCACGCTCTCCCGGGTGCCGTTCGCGAGCAGGGCCATGACGGCCAGCACGATGACGGCCGCGGTGAGGTTGACGACGCCGCCCTCGAACGGGCCGGCGGTGATGGCCTTCGGGAGCTCGACGTCGAAGGTCGCCTTCAGGAACTCGTTGACGTTGCCGCCCCACCCGACCGCGACCGCGCCGACCGAGACGCCGTACTCGAGGATCAGGTCCCAGCCGATGATGAAGGCGACGATCTCGCCGAGCGTCGCGTACGAGAACGTGTACGCGCTGCCCGACACCGGCACGGCCGAGGCGAGCTCGGCGTAGGAGAGCGCCGAGAACGCGCACGTGATCGCGGCGAGCACGAACGAGAGGATCACCCCGGGGCCGGCGAGTTCCGCGCCCTGACCGATGACCACGAAGATGCCGGTGCCGATGATCGCGCCGACGCCGAGGGCCGTCAGGGTGAACGGCCCCATGGTCTTCTTGAGGCGCTCCCCCTCGCCGCCGGTCTCCTCGACCAGCTCGTCGATGTTCCGGGTGATGAAGAGATCTCTGACCGCCACTGCCGACTCCCTCCGGCGGCACGGGCGCCGCTCGACCGACACCCTCCTCTCCCTGAACGGACGATGAACAGGGTTTGGGAGGGAACTCGGAGGAACCCGAAACATGCCCGTCGACCGCGCCGCGGCCGACGCGACGGGTCAGCGGCCGAGCGGACGCCCCGCCATCGCCTCGAGCCGCGCGATGCGGTCCTGCATCGGCGGGTGGGTGGAGAAGAGCCGGCCCACGTCCTGCGCTCGGAACGGGTTCGCGATCATCAGGTGGCTCGACGACTGCAGCTGCGGCTCCGGCGCGAGCGGCCGCGCCTGCGTGCCGACCTCCAGCTTGCGGAGCGCCGACGCGAGGGCCAGCGGGTCGCCGGTGAGCGTCGCGCCGTCCTCGTCCGCGTCGTACTCGCGGGTGCGGCTGATGGCCATCTGGACGAGCCCCGCGGCGATCGGGCCGAGGATCAGCATGAAGATCGCGCCGATGCCGCTGCCGCCGCGATCGCGGTCGTTCCCACCGCCGCCGAAGAGCATCGCCGCGTAGGCGAGGTAGGTGATGACGCTGCTCATCGCCGCCGCGAGCGAGCCCGTGAGCATGTCGCGGTTGTAGACGTGCATGAGCTCGTGCCCGAGGACGCCGCGCAGCTCGCGCTCGTCGAGGATCTGCAGGATGCCCTCCGTGCAGCAGACGGCGGCGTGCTGCGGGTTCCGTCCCGTCGCGAACGCGTTCGGGGCGAGCGTCGGCGACACGTAGAGGCGCGGCATCGGCTGGCCGGCGCGATCGGAGAGCTCGCGCACGATCCGGTGCATGGCGGGCTGCTCCGCCGCCGTCACCTCGCGGGCGCGCATCGCCCGGATCGCGACGGTGTCGCTGAACCAGTAGGAGCCGAGGTTCACCGCGAGGGCGATCACGAGGCCGATCGTGAGCGCCGCGAGGTTCCTGCCGAAGAGCAGGTAGCTCGCGACGAGGACGACCCCGCCGAGCAGTCCGAAGAGCAGAGCGGTCTTCAGGCCGTTGTGGTGGCGGTGCATTCGTCCCTTCCGTTCCTCGCAGCACCGACGGCTGCGGTCATGACAACAGCAGGATGCCCGCTCCGCTTCCCCGCCCGGACGAGGAGCGCCTTGCGGTTCTCGAAGAGATCCCCGAGGACCCGGACGCCGTCGGACGCTCGACGCGCCGAGCGGAAGAAGCCCCGGTTCGGGGGCCGGGGAACTCGTGGGTCCGGGTTCCCAGCGCACCCGATCGCGGGACGCGTGCGCTCGACTTCCGCATGGTTCCGCGGATCGCGAGGCATCGGGCCCTGCTCCCGGAGCGCTCGCGCATCCGGATTGCACCTGGTGGGGGCCGCGTTCTGGGGGATGGGGGGACACGGCGTGTCCCCCCATCCTTCGAGAGGCCCGCTCCGGGCCCTGAAAGGAACCTCCACCCATGATCCCCACCGCTGTCGCGAAGCGCATGCGGTTCACCCCGCTGGCGCTGACCACCGTCCTGCTGTCCGCGGGCCTGCTCTCGCTGTCGGTCACCGGCACCCTCTCCGGCTTCACCGCGCAGATCACGAACGGCGCGAACACCGTCACCACCGGCTCGCTGGTGCTGCAGGAGGGCGTCGGCAGCAACGCGACGACCTTCACCTGCACCTCGGCCGACGGCGCGAGCATCACGACGAACTCCTCGACGTGCTCGACGATCAACACGTTCGGCGGCACCGGCTCCCAGACGATGGTCCCGGGCCAGACGGTGACCCAGAGCGTCACGTTCAAGAACGCCGGCACGATCCCCGCCAGCACCTTCACGCTGCAGCCGACCGCCTGCTCGCAGTCCGCGGTGACGACGCCCGCCGGGTCGGCGACCGACCTGTGCTCCAAGCTCAGCGTCGTCGTCACGCAGTCCGGCGCCACGGGCTCCGTCTACAGCGGCACGCTCGCCGGCTTCACCGCGAATCAGACGCTCACGACCCTCGCGGCCGGCGCCTCGACCACGTTCACCTTCGCCGTGACGCTCGCGAGCGGCGCCGGCAACAGCTACCAGGGCCTCCAGGCCTCGGTGCCGATGACGTGGACGCTGAACAGCTGACCCTCCTCCCCGGTCGGACCGTCTGGACGCTGCGCGACGAGCCGGTCCCGACCGGCGGGGAGGCGCGGACGGAGGCACCGGCCGATCACGCCCTGCGGCACTTCTCGGTGCCCGGGATCCTCGGACCGGAGGACGACCCGGGCTGGGCCGTGCACGCCGACGACCTGGTCGCGGAGCTCCGGGTCGAGGACGCCGGGTCACCGTCGACCGCGGTCCGGCCGCGATCCGGCCGTCCCGCGCTCGTCGTCGCGACGGTCGTCCTGCTGCTGCTCTGCGCGACGGTCGGCGCCGGTCTCCTCGCGGGCTACCGCGGGTTCGTCGTCGAGACGCCCTCGATGGGCACGGCGGCCCCGGTCGGCACGCTCGTCGTGACCGCACCGATCACGACCGCACCGCAGCGCGGCGACGTCATCGCCTTCATCGCGCCGGGCGTGCGCCGCGTCTACACCCACCGCGTGTCCGCGGTCGACGCGGCCGGCGGCATCCGCACGAAGGGCGACATCAACGCGGCTGCGGATCCGTGGACGATCGAGCGCTCGGCGGTGCTCGGGCGCGCGGTCGCGATCGTGCCGGGCGTCGGCTTCGTGCTGCGCGCGGTGCCGCTCCTCCTCGTCGGCGGGCTGCTGCTCACCCTCCTCACGCTGCCGATCCGTCGGCGCGACGTCCGCGCGGCGTCCCGCGTGATCGGCTGGCACCTGATCGGCACCGCGGTCCTGCTCCACCTGCAGCCGCTCGTCCACGTCGTCGTCATCGCGAGCGAGGCGGCCGCCGACGGCGCGCGCGCCTCGATCGTCTCGACCGGTCTGCTCCCGATCCGCCTCGTCACGGCGTCCGGCGACGTGCTCGCGCGGCTCGCCGACGGCGTCCCCGGGACCGTCGCGCTGCCGACAGGCGGCTCGACCCGGATCGTCGCGGTGCCGGACCTGGCACCGGGCGCGCAGCTCCTGCTCATCGGGCTGGCCGTGCTGCCGTCGCTCGTCGTCCTCCTCGTCGGCCTCCCCCGGCGTGAGCGGGTCGCCGCGTGAGGTCGCTGCGCGCGGAGCTGCGCGGTCGCGCGCTCGGGCTCGGCGCGCTCGCGGCGGCCGGGCTGCTCGGCCTGGCCCTCACGGCTGTGCCCGGCGCGTCGGGCGGGTACAGCGCCAAGCTGACGAACGGCGCCGACACCGCGACGACCGCGAAGTACTTCCTCTGCTCCGACGCGCTGGCGCAGGACCAGGCATCGGCGCTGTTCCAGTGGCCGCTGAACGACGCCGCGGGATCCGCAGGACCCGCCGACATCAGCGGTCAGGGTCACACCGGGGCCTATCAGGGCACCGTGACGACGAACGCGTCGACGCCGATCTCCTGCCCCCGCGACGGCGGGACCGCCTGGACGCTCGACGGCGCCACGAACTACGCCGACTACCCGGTCCAGCAGACCAATCCGCAGGTCTTCACCGTCGAGATCTGGTTCCGGACGACCGTCGCGGGCGGGAAGCTGATCGGCTTCGGCGCGAACGCCACCGGCGCGAACACGACGTACGACCGGCACGTGTTCCTCGCGGCGAACGGCTCGCTGGTGTTCGGCGTGTACTCCGGTGGCGCACACACGGTGTCCTCGCCGGGTCCGTACAACGACGGCAGGTGGCACTACGCCGCGGCGACGCTCTCCTCGGCGGGCATGGCGCTCTCCGTCGACGGGAGATCGGCGGTCACCGGGACCACGACGGTGGCCGAGAACGGCAGCGGCTACTGGCGCGTCGGCTACGACTCGATCAGCACGACGTGGTCGTCCCCGCAGACGAAGACGTACTTCACCGGCGACCTCCGCTACGCCGCGGTCTACACGACGGCGCTCACGTCGTCGCAGATCGCCGCGCACTGGGCGGCGGGCGTCGGCAGCTGAGTCAGGGGACGCGCTCGAGCCACTCCCTCGTGGAGAACTTCGTGCGGACCAGCTCCTCCGCCGTGGCGATCTCCTCGGGGGTCAGGTCGCCCCTCGTCGCGCCGGTGAGGCGGACGAAGGTCTCCTCGAGCCGCTCGATGATCGCGGCGCGCGGCAGGCCCGTCTGCTTGCGGAGCGGGTCCACGCGCTTCGCGGCGGACGTGGTGCCCTTGTCGCTCATCTTCTCGCGGCCGATCCGGAGCACCTGGACCATCTTGTCGCCGTCCATGTCGTAGGACATGGTCACGTGGTGCAGGACGGCGCCGCTGCCGAGCCGCTTCTGGGCGGCGCCGCCGATCTTGCCGGCCGACGACGCGATGTCGTTCAGCCCCTGGTAGGTGGCGTCGATGCCGAGGGAGCGGAGGGCCTGCAGGACCCAGTCGTCGAGGTAGGCGTACGACTCGGCGAAGGACATGCCGCGCACGAGGTCGCCCGGCGCATAGAGCGAGTAGGTGACGACGCTGCCGGCCTCCATGAACATCGCGCCGCCGCCGGAGACGCGGCGCACCACGTCGACGCCGTGCTTCGCGGCGCTCTCGAGGTCGACCTCGTTCTTCAGCGACTGGAAGCTGCCGATCACGACCGCGGGCTCGTCCCACTCCCAGATGCGGAGGGTCGGCTTGCGGCGCCCGGCGCCGACCTCCTCCGTCAGCACCTGGTCGAGCGCCAGGTGCACCGCGGGGCGCACGGCGGGCGGGTGGACCAGCTCCCACGCGAAGTCGCGCCAGTCGGCGGCGCGGCCGATCGCCCGCCGGACCGCGGTCGCGACCGCCTCGGAGCTGAAGCCGAGCAGGACCGCGCCCTCGGGGAGCGCGCGGCGGACGGCGCCGGCGAGGTCCGCCGCGGAGGCGTCGGCCGGGAGGCCGATCAGCGACCGGTCGATCGCCTCGAGCGCGTCGTCGGGTTCGAGGAAGAAGTCGCCGGCGAGGCGGAAGGCGCTGATCCGGTCGTCCTCCACGCCGAGGTCGACGACGACGAGCTTGCCGCCCGGCACCTTGTACTCGCCGTGGAGGCGCTGCTCGTCGGTCATGCCCTGATCCCCTTCAGCACGTGCGACTCGATCCAGCCGACCAGGTCGGCGATCACCTCGTCGCGGTTCGTCTCGTTGAACACCTCGTGGCGCGCACCCTCGTAGACCCGCACCGTGACGTCGCGGAGGCCGGCGCGCTCCCGGTAGGCGCGGGCGAGCCGGTGGACGCTGCGGCCGCCGCCGAGCGTGTCGTCCGAACCGACCTGCAGCAGCAGCGGCAGGTCCGCGGGCAGCCGGCGCCCGGGACGGCCGAGCAGGCGGAGCGCGTCGCGCATGCCGATGAGCTTCGCCGTGTTCGCCGGGAAGGTGAGCGGGTCGCGCAGCCAGTCCTGCGCGACGGCGGGGTCGCGGCTGAGCCACTCCGCGCCGGTCGTGCCGAGGGAGCGGTGGCGCCGGTTGAGGTCCCCCGCGTCCATGAACCCCGGGAGGCGGTACGCGGTACCGGTGAGCACGACGCCGTCGTAGGCGTCGGGGCGGCCGTTCAGCGCGATCTGCGCCATCAGCGATCCCCAGCTGTGCGCGACGAGCACGAGCGGCAGGTCGGGGAAGCGCTCCTTCGTGAGGTCGCGGAAGCGGCCGATCGCCGCGATCGTCGCGCGGAGGCCACCCGGCCCCAGCGACCCGAGCTTCGCGGCGTCGCCCCACTGCGCCATGCCGGTCGCCCCGTGCCCGCGGTGGTCGTCGGCGACGACCGTGAACCCGGCGCGGTTCAGGTCGGCGGCGAGCGCGGCGTACCGCCCCGCGTGCTCGCCGATGCCGTGCGAGATCTGGATCACGGCCCGCGGGTCGTCGACCGCCCACTCGACCGTGCTGATGACGACGCCCTCGTCGTCGGTGAAGGAACCCACGGTCCGATTCTGGTGGCGTCGCGCCCGGCCGGTGCGCCAGGCTCGGCTCCGTGACCGCGCCGCGCCTCCCCCTCCGCGTCCGCGCCGCCGTCGTGGTCGTCGCCGTGCTCGGCGTCCTCGCGGTCGTCGGCGGCACCGCCGTGATCCGGACGGGCGCGGACGCCCTCGAGGTCGGCGGCGGGTTCACGGTGAGCGGCCCGTGGTACGCGGGACCGCGCTGGGCCGGCGTCGAGCTCGAGAACCGCTCCTCCGTGCCGATCACGCTGCGGGCGGTGGAGGTCCGGACGGCGTCCAACGTGCGGGTCCTCGGCACCCGGGTCCTCGGTCCGACGGGCGCGCACATCCTCATGAACGACACGTCCGATCCGGACGTCGGGGCCGCGGTCGACGCGGGGCAGCCGGTCGACGGATTCGTCCTCCCGCCGCACAGCCGGTCGAAGTACCAGGTGGCGGTCGAGTTCGAGCCGAGATCGCCCGGGCAGGCCGTGATCAGCGGCACCGCGGTCGTGTACAGCGTGTTCGGCCTCGACCACGGCGCGGTCTCCGGAGGCGTCTACTGCGTGCGCGGCCCCGGGAAGGAGTCCTGCGCGCCGTTCGCCTCATGACGCCCGAGCCTGCGCAGATACACAGGCTGGACTGCATATACTCCTGATTGATGAGTGCGACGACGGGTGCGGGCATGTTCCGCTCGCTCCGCGGCCACGACTACCGCCTCTGGGCGTCCGGCGCGATCGTGTCCAACGTCGGCACGTGGATGCAGCGGACGACCCAGGACTGGATCGTCCTCACCCGGCTGACGGACCACGACGCCTTCGCGGTCGGCATCACGACCGCGCTGCAGTTCGGACCGCAGCTGTTCCTCTCCCCGCTGACCGGGTACGTCGCCGACCGGGTCCCGAAGCGGACGCTGCTGACGATCACGCAGGCGTCGATGGCGATCCTCGGGCTCGGTCTCGGGCTGCTCGTGCTGACCGGCAGGGACACGCTCGTCGAGGTCTACGGCTTCGCGCTGCTGCTCGGCGTCGTGGCCGCGTTCGACGCGCCCGCCCGGCAGAGCTTCGTGTCCGACCTCGTCGGACCGGAGGACGTGTCGAACGCGGTCGCGCTGAACTCCGCGTCCTTCAACCTCGCCCGGCTGCTCGGCCCGTCGGTCGCCGGCCTGCTCACGGAGGCGGTCGGCCCCGGGTGGGTGTTCCTGATCAACTCGGCGAGCTTCGCGGGGGTGCTCGTCTCCCTCCGATTCATCCACGCGCCCGCGTTCGGCGCCGCGGGCAGGCCGACGCGGTCTTTCAAGGACATCGGCGAGGGCTTCACGACCGTGGTGCGGCGGCGGGACCTGGCGATCGTGTTCGTGCTCGTCGCCGTGATGGGGACGTTCGGGCTGAACTTCCCGATTTACGCCTCGACCATGGCCGTGCTCTTCGGGCAGGGAGCGACCGGGTACGGGCTGCTCTCCTCCGCCCTCGCGATCGGCGCCGTGACCGGCGCACTGCTCTCCGCGCGGCGACCGGCGCCGCGGTTCGGGCTGCTCGTGCTCGCGTCCGCGCTGTTCGGGATCGGCCTGCTGCTCGGGGCCCTCGCCCCGTCCTACCTCTGGCTCGCGATCGTGCTGCCGCTCGTCGGCGTCGCCTCGCAGACGTTCATGACGACGGCGAACGGGCTCGTCCAGATGGGTGTCGACCGCGTGGTGCGCGGCCGCGTCATGGCGCTCTACATGGCCACGGTCATGGGCGGCACCGTCGTGGGCGGACCGCTCGTCGGGTGGGTCGCGAACGCGCTCGGGCCGCGCGAGGGGCTCGTCGTCGGAGCGACCGCCGGCGTCGTCGTGGCGGTCATCGGCGCGGTGCACCAGCACCGGCACGCCGACCGGCCCGCGCCGGTGCTGCACACGGACTGAGGCGGCTCGGAGCTCACGGAGCCGACCTTGTGGGGCTCACGAGCACCTCTTTGCTCACGCTTCTTGCCGCCGCGACCTCATCGCGGCGGCAAGAAGCGTGAGCAAAGAGGAGGTCAGGGGAGGAGGTCGTCGGCGAGCGCGAGCGCGCCGACGACGCCGGGGGAGTCGGCGATCGCGGGCGCGACCAGGACGTCCGTCGGATCGGCGGAGGAGAGCGACGCCGGACCGTAACCCCGGGCCAGGTCCGGCAGCGCGGCGCGCACCGCCTCGAGCAGCCCGGGGGACTGCATGACGCCGCCGCCGAGCACCAGCTTCTCCGCCCCGACCGTGAGCATGACGCTGTACGCCATCTGGGCGATGTAGGAGGCGAGGATCGCGATCCGCCCGTCGCGGACGTCCTCGGGGAACGACGAGGCGTCCGCGCCCCAGCGCCCGAGGACGGCGGGGCCGGCGGTGAGGCCCTCGAGGCAGTCGCCGTGGAAGGGGCAGTTGCCGGCGAAGTCGTCGTCCGGGTGCCGGCGGACGAGCAGGTGACCGACCTCCGGCCAGCCGTCGCCGCCGATGGGGCGCCCGTCGACGATCATCCCGACGCCGACGCCCGTGCCGATGGTCGCGTAGGCGAGCGAGGAGGTGCCCCGCCCGGCGCCGTAGCGCAGCTCCCCCACCGCGGCGCCGACGACGTCGCTGACGAACGCGGCCGGGACGCCGTCCGTCGCGACGCGACCGAGCAGGTCCGTGTCCGCCCAGCCGGGCTTCGGGGTGGTCGTGACCCGGCCGAAGCGGGGGCTCGACGGATCGGCGTCGACGGGCCCGAAGGAGGCCAGCCCGATCGCCTCCACCGCGCCCGTCGCCCGGATGAAGTCGTGGATCCGGCCGATCGTCTCGTCCGGCGTCGTCGTCGGGAAGCGCTCGACGCGGAGCGGGACGTCCGGGGAGCCGGCCTCGGCCGCGGCGCAGACGACCTTCGTGCCGCCGGTCTCGATGCCCACGATCATGCCGAACTCCGCTCCGACCGCAGCAGCGCGGTCGACGCCGACCCTAGCGACGCCGAGGGGTCGCCGTACGGCGAGCGATCGTGCAGCCACAGGGTCTAGCGTCTGTCGAGGCGCGGCTCCTCCGGCCCCGCCCGACGGCGGGCGGCCTCACCCAGTCCTACTCGAAAGGCGCGTGCCTCCCGTGACCTCCTCCCCCGTCGACCCCACGACCTCCGGCGCCTGGCAGGCGCTGTCCGAGCTCGCCGAGGGCTTCGCACCCGATCTCCGCGCCTGGTTCGCCGAGGACGAGGGCCGCGCCGACCGCTACACCTTCCAGGCCGCGGACCTCACCGTCGACCTGTCGAAGAACCTGGTGACGGAGGAGGTCCTCGGCCACCTGCTCGAGATCGCCCGCACCGTCGACGTGGCCGGCCGGTACCGGGCGATGATCTCGGGCGAGCACATCAACGTCACCGAGGACCGCGCGGTGCTGCACACCGCCCTCCGGCGCCCGTCCGGCGACGACCTGACGCCGGCCGCGCCGCTCACGGTCGACGGGCAGGACGTCGACCACGACGTGCACGAGGTGCTCGACAGGATCGCGACGTTCGCGAGCGCGGTGCGCGACGGCTCGTGGACCGGCGTCACCGGCAAGCGCGTCGAGACGGTCGTGAACATCGGCATCGGCGGGTCGGACCTCGGCCCGGTCATGGTCTACGAGGCGCTGAAGCCGTACGTCCAGGCCGGCCTGACCGCGCGCTTCGTCTCGAACATCGACCCCTCCGACATCTACGAGAAGACGGCGGACCTCGACCCCGAGACGACGCTCTTCATCGTCGCGTCGAAGACCTTCGGCACGCTCGAGACACTGACGAACGCGCGGCTCGCCCGCGAGTGGCTCTGGAAGGGCCTGTCGCAGGCCGGCGCGATCGAGGACACCGACGAATCGCGCCGCGACGCCGTCTCGAAGCACTTCGTGGCCGTGTCGACCGCCCTCGACAAGGTCGAGGCGTTCGGCATCGACCCGACGAACGCGTTCGGCTTCTGGGACTGGGTGGGCGGCCGCTACTCGGTCGACTCCGCGATCGGCACGTCCGTCGCGATCGCGATCGGCCCGGACGGGTTCGCCGACTTCCTCGCCGGCTTCCACGCGGTCGACGAGCACATGCGGACGGCGCCCCTCGAGGCGAACGTGCCCGTCCTCATGGGCCTGCTGAACGTCTGGTACTCGAACTTCCTCGGGGCCCAGAGCCACGCGGTGCTGCCCTACGCGCAGTACCTGCACCGCTTCCCCGCCTACCTGCAGCAGCTGACCATGGAGTCGAACGGCAAGAGCGTGCGCTGGGACGGCACGCCGGTCGTGACCGACACCGGCGAGGTCTTCTGGGGCGAGCCCGGCACGAACGGGCAGCACGCGTTCTACCAGTTGATCCACCAGGGCACCCGGCTGATCCCGGCGGACTTCATCGCGACCGCCAACCCCGCGCACCCGCTGCAGGACGGCGACACCGACGTCCACGCGCTGTTCCTCGCGAACTTCTTCGCGCAGACGAAGGCGCTCGCCTTCGGCAAGACCGCGGACGAGGTGCGCGCCGAGGGCACCGCGGAGGCCGTCGTGCCCGCCCGCACCTTCAGCGGCAACCGGCCGACGACGTCGATCCTCGCGCCGCGCCTCACGCCGTCGGTGGTCGGTCAGCTGATCGCGCTCTACGAGCACATCACCTTCGTCGAGGGCACCGTCTGGGGCATCGACTCGTTCGACCAGTGGGGCGTCGAGCTCGGCAAGCAGCTCGCGCTGCAGATCGCGCCGGCCGTGCAGGGCGACGCCGACGCGCTCGCGAGCCAGGACCCGAGCACGAAGTCGCTCATCGCGAAGTACCTCGAGCTGCGCGAGTAGGCGCCGGGAACGACGAACGGGCCGCCTCGGCGGGAGGGAGCGACAGCTCCTCCCGCCGAGGCGGCCCGTTGCCTGTGCGGGGGATCAGGCCGCGCGGCCCGCGTGGCCCAGGTGGACCTTCGGCGCGTCCACGTCGAGCGGACGGCGGCGACGGCGCGGGGCCGTCGTGGTGTCGGTGGCGAGGGCGATGCCCGTCGCGTGGGTGCGGACGCCGTGGCCCAGCAGCGGGTTGCGCGCGATCAGCGTGTCGACGAGCCCGCTCATCGGGTGCCCCCGACGTGGACGGCCGTCACCGGAGCGGCGTACTGGAGCGCGGCGTAGCTGTCCCAGCGCTGAACGATCTCACGCAGGACCGCGATGATGCGGTTCGTCATGGTTCCTCCTCGGATGAGCATCTCAACTATTTCGTATGATAGCTGAACGAACGAACCTGTGCCAGTGTTCCCGGGTGCGGGAGCGGATTCGATGACGCTGCCGGAACCCCTCGCGGAGACGGCGGGGCGCGCGCTGCGCGCCCTGCTCGAGCGCGAGCACGCGACGCGGCCGGAGCTCGCCGACGCCCTCCGCGTCACGAAGCAGACCGTCTCCGCGGCGATCGTCGAGCTCGAGGAGCGCGGCCTGGTCGAGGCGGTGGCCGTGCAGCAGGGGCACACCGGCCGCTCGGCCGTCCGCTACGGGCTGCACCGCAGCGCCGGGTGGGTCGCCGGCATCGATCTCGGCTCGGCCCGACTGCGGGTGGCGGCGGCGCGGCTGGACGGCACCGTGGTCGCCGAGCGCCTCGTGCCGAACCCGGCGCCCACGGTGTCGCGGGACTGGCCGGATCAGCTCGAGGTCGCCGCGCACGCGCTGGCGGACGTCGCGCAGGAGCTCTCGGAGTCGCAGGGCGGCCTGCTCGGTGCGGCGATCGCGGTGCCGCGCGCGGTGCCCGTGCGCCGGGACCTGCTCGGCTCCGACGCGGACGACGAGCGCCTCCTCGCCGCGCTCGCCCCGGTCGCGCCCGCCGCGGTGTGGACCGAGAACGACGTCAACTGCGAGGCGATCGCGCAGCTGCGCTACCGCCCCGGCTCCGCCCCGCGCTCGGTGCTGCACCTGCACATCGGCGCGGGGGTCGGCGTCGCGCTGATCGTCGAGGGGACGATCCTGCGCGGGGCGCGGGGGAGGGCCGGGGAGATCAAGGCGCTCGCGTCGCCCATCGCGCGCGGCCGCACCGTGGAGGACGCGCTCTCGATCGCCGGGCTGCTCGACGCGGCGGGCCACTCGCCCGCCGCTCCCCTGCCCGGTGCGCTCGACGACCTGTTCGCCGCCGCGACGACGGGCGACAGCGCCGCCGAGTCGGCGATCGCGGACGAGGCGACGGGGATCGTGCTGCTGCTCCGCGACCTGACCGCCGTGGTCGACCCGGACCTCGTGGTGCTGTCGGGCGCCCTCGGCGCGCGGCGGGAGCTGCACGGCCGCGTCGTCGCGGAATGCCGCCGCCTCGGGGTGGAGCCGGTGCCGGCGGAGGACCCGCTCGGCGACGCCGCTCCGGTGCTGGGCGCCGCGTCGCTCGCCGCCGACCTCGTCCTCGATGCGATCGCCCCCGTCCGCTGACCCGGGGCCCCAGTCTTCGTTTCGGAGGAGTCCGTCTCCTCCAGAACGAAGGGTGCGGCGTCAGGCGCGGGCGAGGAGGCGCTCCGCCGCCGCGACGACCTCCGTCGGCGCGACCGAGGTGAGGCACGGGTGCCCGGGCACGGGGCAGAGCGTCGCGCGCGACCCGCGGCAGGCGGCGTCCCGCCGGCCGAGCAGCTCGACCGGGACGCCGTAGGGCGCCCAGCGCTCCGGCGGCACCACCGCGGAGAAGAGGCTCACGATCGGCCGGCCGACGGCGGCGGCCAGGTGCGCCGGCCCGGTGTTGCCGACGATGACCGCGGACGCCCCGGCGAGCGCCTGGGCCGTGCCCCCGAGGTCGAGCCGGCCGCCGAGGTCGATGCCGCGCTCCCCCGCGACCGCCGCGGTGAGGGCGCGCTCGTGCTCGCCGCCGGTCACCACGACCCGGTGCCCCGCCTCGACGAGGAGGCGCACCACCTCCGTGAAGTGGTGGGCCGGGTACTCGCGCGCCGGGTACTGCGCACCGGGGTGCACGACGAGGTACTCGTCGGGCAGGTCGTCGAGCGCTGCCGGACGGGTGTCCGGCAGGTCCACGCGGAGGGCGCCGTCGTCGCCCTCGGGCAGCGCGTAGCCGGCGAGCCGCACGATCGCGAGGTTCCGCTCGGGCTCCGGGATGTCCTCGGGGAACGTCTCGCCCGGGATCCACCGTCCGTCGAGCAGGCCGGCGGAGGCCTCGACCGACGCGCCGAGGATGCGCGGGACGCCGGCCAGCCGCAGCAGGAGGGCGATCGGCAGCGGCGACTGGTGGGCCGCGGTGAGGATGATCGCCTCGTCGGGCCGGCACTCCTCGACGACCGCGTCCACCTCGGCGACGAGGGCCGCGTCGACCGGGCGGTCCACGGCCGTGATCCACGGGACGCCGACGATCCGCAGCTCGTCGACGCCGGGCAGCAGCCGTGCGGCGGACTTCCCGCGCGGACCGCCGAGGAACCAGACCTCGGTGTCCTCGCGGGCGGCGACGGCGCGGACGGCGGGGCCGGCCATGATCACGTCGCCCATGCTGTCCAGGCGGACGACGAGGATCCGCCGCGTCGCGGTCGTCACGCGGCGCTCAGCGCCGAACGGCGGCGCGCGCGGTGTCCGCGAGCTTCGCCAGCGCGTTCACGCGCGTGTCGGCGTCCGGCACACCCGCGATCGCGAGGCGCACGGCCTTGCGGACCTGCTCGGCCTCGAGGAGCCAGGCGATGTGCCCGAGGAGCTCGGAGAGGTGCTCCTCCGGCGGCAGGTCCTTCGCGGCCGGGCTCAGTCCGAGCTTCGGCAGCACGAGCTCGTGCGCGACGACGAAGGCGCCGATGCCGTACGCGGCGCCGGCCCAGAGCTTGGTCCTCGGGAGGTACTCCGCGGCCACGGCGTACGCGGCGACGGTGACGACGGAGAAGCCGAAGTGCACGGCGAGCACGCCCCAGGGCACCTGGTTGCCGTTGTACTCGTACGTGTACTGGTCGGGATCGATGCCGCGCTGCTGGAGGAAGGTGACCGGCGGCACCTCGCGGTCCGGCTTCCGGGGCGGGAAGAGCGACTCCCACCCCATCTTGATCGCGCCCGAGCTGAGACCGGCGACGACGCCCGCGACGAGCGCGGCGCCCGGTCGGCGGCTCTCCGGGGCGGACAGGTCGAGCAGGCCGAACGGAGTCTTCATCCGTGCATCGTCGTCGGTATCGGCTACACCAGTCTGGGATTCCGCTGCAAGGGGTTGCGCGCGGCTGCACCCTCCCGAGCGACCTGCTCGAAGAGCTCGACCGCCGCGTCGCGCACGTCGTCCTCGTGGACGTCGTGGGTCGCGCTGGCGCCGTGGCCGCACCAGCCGTCGAGCACCCGCAGCCCGCACACCCGGCAGCCGCCGTGCCAGGACACGAGCGCACGATGGCGGGCCCTCGTCAGCGGCGCGACGTCCGCGAGGTTGGCGTGGGTGAAGACCGCGACGGTGGCCGTGCCGACCGCCGCCGCGATGTGCCGCGGGCCGGAGTCGTTGGCGAGCAGGAGGTCGGCACGGGCGAGCAGGCCGACGAGGCCCGGCAGCGCGAGGCCGCCGACGATCGTCTGCACGTCGCCGCCGAAGCCGCGGGCGACGGCGGCGACGCGGTCGGCCTCGGAGGGGCCGCCCACGACGACGACCCGGGCGCCGCGGTCCGCGAGCACGCGGGCGATCCGGCCGAGGCGGTCCTCCGGGTAGCACCGGCGCGGATCCGTCGCGCCGGGGTGGACGACGACCAGGGGCTCGTCCGTCGCCGGCACGACGGCGAGGGAGGCCGTCAGGTCGGCGTCCGTGACCGCGAGCTCGGGCTCGAGCCGCACGGGCGGTGCGCCGGCCGCGCCGACGACCTCCAGCCAGCGGAGCGTGTCGTGCTGGAACGACGTGTAGGGCACCCAGCGGTCCGGCTTCGGCGCGTCGGGGGTGGCCGCGCCGACCGTCGTCGCCGCGCCGAGCCGCAGCAGGAGGCGGTTCGAGTTGCCGCCGCCGCCGTGGAGCTGGACGGCGAGGTCGTACGACTCCGCGCGCCGGTCGGCGGCCCAGGCGTCGATCTCCGCCTCGGTCGCGTCCGGCGCGTCCGACCCGACGCGCACCCCGTGCACGGGCGGGACGACGACGACCCGGTCGACCGGGGCCGGGCGGTCGGCGAGCAGGGCGGCCGTGTGGGCGGCGCCGAGCAGCGTGATCTCCGCGTCCGGGTACGCGGCCCGGAGCGCGGCGAGCGCGGGCTCGCCCACGACGTAGTCGCCGAGGCCGTTCGCGCGGAGCACGGCGATCCGGCGGACGTCGGGGAGGGGCGCGGACGCGGCGTGCAGCGGGTTCATCGGGAACAGTTCTGCCACAGCGCGACCCGGGAGTCGCCCGGCTCTCAGCGAACGAGGGCGACGACGAGCGCGGCGAGGAGGACGCCGGGCGCCGCGGCGGCGACGAGGTCCGACGTCGCGACCCCGGGTCGATCGCGGCGCCGGTACGCGAGCACGAACTCCGCGATGCTCGCCGCGAGGACGACGAGCGTCAGGACCCGCACGGCCGGCCCGGGACCGGTCCCCGCGAGCCCCGCCCCGATCTGCGTGAAGGCGACGACGCCCCACGGCACCACGCCGAGCACCGACCACCAGCGGAGCGCCGCCGGACGCCCGTCCGGCCGGTGCAGCGACCGGAGGAGCACCCCGCCCGCGGAGGAGGCGTAGACGAGCACGAGCGCCATCGCGTCGAGGACGCCGTTCAGGCGGGCGACGAGGAAGAGGACGATCGGCGCCGCAGCACCGGAGGCCCACACGGCCGCCGACCGGTCGAGCCGGCCGGTCGCGTGGAGACCCGCCGCGACGGCGACGAGGAGCGGCGGGACGAGGACGGCGGCCGCGCCCTGGACGGCCGCGATCCGCACGGACGCGGCGCCGAGGTGCGCGACCACGGGCAGCTCGAGCGGGTCGCGGAGCACGGCCGCGACGCCGAGGACGACCACGACGACGAGCAGCGCCGCGGCGAGCACGGCCGACCCCGGCCGGGTCACGGGACGGCGGATCCGGTCGGGTCGCTGTCCGGCGCGGTGAAGCGCCGGTCCGTCCAGCTCTCGACGAACCACGGCCCGGAGCCCGAGCGCTCGAGGACGACGACGCCGGTGTTCGGCAGGCCGTGCTCGGCGCCGAAGTCGTCCGCGACGTTCGCGCCGCGCGCCGTCGCCCAGGTGCGGATCGCGGCGCCGTGGCTCACGCAGAGCACCGTGCCGCCGTCGGCGACCGCGGTCTCGACGGCCGCGTCGTAGCGCGCGAAGAAGTCGGTGCCCGTCTCGGGCGCGCCCGGCATCGTCGCCGACAGGTCGCCCTCCGCCCAGGCGAAGATCGTGCGGAGGTACGCGAGGTGCGAGTCGCGGTCCGCGTTCAGCTCGAGGTCGCCGGCGAGGATCTCCCGCAGCCCGGCGTCGGTGCGGAGTTCGAGGCCGTGCTCGCGCGCGATCGGCCCGGCCGTCTGCACGGTCCGCGCGAGCGGGGACGCGACGACCCGGTCGATCCGCTCGGCCGCGAGCACGTCGACCAGCGCCGCCGCCTGCTCCCGGCCGAGCGTCGTCAGGTCGGCGCCCGGCGCCGCGGTGTCGAGCAGGCCCTGCACGTTCGACCGGGTCTGCCCGTGCCGGACGAGGATCAGACGGGACATGGCGCCATCCTCCCCGAACACTCGTGCACGACCGCTGCGGGCCGTCGGCGCACGCGCGTACCGTTCGCGCATGGACAGCGACGTCACCGGCAGCTCGAACCCCGGCCCCGAGGAGGGCGAGCACGAACCGCACCGTCAGGGCACCGAGGACCCGGGTCCCGGCGGGACGACCCCGGGACAGGGCTCCGGCAACCCCGGGCCCGCGGAGCCCGAGGAGGCCGACGAGCCGAGGACGGGCTCGGAGAACCCCGGCCCGCGCGAATGACGCGGCCGGTCACGCCTCCCGTGTGATCTCGACCTCGACGAACAGGCGGCTGCCGAACGGCCCCGCGTACACGCCGCGCAGCGGGGCGACGTCCGCGTAGTCCCGCCCGCGGCCGACGAGCACGTGGCGCTCCCCGATGGGGAGGTCGTTCGTCGGATCGAAGCCGTGCCACGAGCCGCAGAACCACTCCACCCAGGCGTGCGACTCACCCGTCACCGGCGTCCCGATCGGGAACGCCGGGTCCGGGTGCAGATAGCCCGACACGTACCGCGCAGGCACGCCGATGGCGCGCAGCGCCCCGATCGCGATGTGGGCGATGTCCTGGCAGACGCCGCGGCCGTGCTCCCACGACTCCTGGGCCGTCGACTGCACGCCGGTCACGCCCGCCATGTAGACGACGCGACGGTGGATCTCCCGGCAGACGGCGAGCGCCGCGGCGCAGGGGTCGAGGTCCGCGGCGGCCGCCCGTGCGATCGCGACGACCTCCTCCGGCGGCTCGGTGAGCCGCGTCTGCTGCAGCTGCTCGACGGTGTCGACGGACGCCTGCGCCGCGGGGCCCAGGTCCGTCCACGACAGCCCCGGCTCCGCGTGCGCCGCGCGCTGCACCTCGACGAGGCTCGTCGCCGTCAGCGACAGCTCATCGTGCGGCGTGAGGATCTCGAACGAGTTGACCCGCGTGCCCCAGTAGTCGACGTACGCCTGCGACGACGAGATGGGGGAGATCTCGAGGTTCGCGGCGAGGACGAACTGCCCGTCACCGGAGCCGGGCAGCATCCGCGCCTCGTTGTAGGACTGCGTCACGCCGCCGCCGTACTGGTAGCCCGTCACGTGCCGCACCCGCAGCCGACTCATGCCGCACCGCGCATGTGCTTCGTCGCCATCAGAACTCCCCCACCCAGACCGGCGTCGCGTTCGTCGGGAAGTACCGCTGCCGGATCGCCTCGGACGCCGCCGACGTCGCGCCCTGCACCGCCTCCATCTGCACCGCGAGCTCGTCGAGGATCTCGTCGATCGGCCGGAACTCGAGCTCCGACCGGATCTGCCCGAGTACGCGCAGGGCGCGGTCCGAGGTCCCGACCCGCTCGTTGCGCGGCTCGAGCTGGCGGAGGCACGACTCCGCGCGCTGGATCGAGAACAGGATCGACCGCGGGAAGAGGCGGTCGACGGCGAGGAACTCGGCCGCGTTCTGCGCCGACGGGTTGCCCCGGTACGTGCGGAGGTAGGCCTCGTAGCCGCCGCAGGACCGCAGCAGCGTCGTCCAGCTCGGCCCGTTGTTGCCGGTGAGGGCGTGCGTCGCGAGCAGCCGGGCGGTCATGTCCGCGCGCTCGAGACTCCGGCCGAGCGTGAAGAACTGCCACACGTCGTCGCGGCTCGTGGCGCTCTCGATGATCCCGACGGCGAGCGCGGTGCGCTCCCGGACCCAGTCGAAGAACTCCGAGACCCGCGCGGGGGAGACCTGCCGCGGCATCCGGGCACGCGTCGTGTTCAGGCACTCCCAGAGCTCGGTGCTGACGATCTCGCGGGCGCGGCGAGCGTTCTCGCGCGCCGCGGTGAGCGAGTAGGCGATGGAGGCGGGGTGGGTCCGGTCGATGCCGAGGATCGCGAGCACGTCGCCGCGGGCGAGCCTCCCCTCCTCCGCCGGCGCCGACCCCATGACGGAGAGCAGTGCGCGGCAGGCGGTGTCCTCGTCGACCCACGGGTCCTCGAGGAGGAGCTGGAGGTGCACGTCGAGGATGCGCGCGGTGCCGTCGCCCCGCTCGATGTACCGCCCGATCCAGAACAGGCTCTCGGCGATGCGGCTCAGCACGGGGCGCTCCGGTCGATGCCGCTCGCGGTGGTCTCGAGGCTCGCTCCGCTCGCACCTCGACCAGCCGAGCGGGCCGACTGCTGCTGCTGCTGTTGCTGCTCGCCCGTGTCGTCCACCGCGTCGAGCGGCGCGTGGTCGGGCTCGTGGGAGGTCGGCACGGCGCGCTCCTCGCGGTCGTGGGACGCCTGCCCGCGCACGATCGCGCCGACGGAGCGCTCGGTCGGCGCGGGGTCCGACCCGATCACCCAGGTGTCCTTCGAGCCGCCGCCCTGGCTCGAGTTCACGACGAGCTGCCCCTCCGGCAGCGCGACCCGCGTCAGGCCGCCCGGCAGCACCCACACGTCGCGGCCGTCGTTCACGGCGAACGGGCGCAGGTCCGCGTGCCGCGGCCGGACGCCGTCCTCGACGAGCGTCGGGATCGTCGACAGCTGGACGACCGGCTGCGCGATCCAGCCGCGCGGATCCTCGATCAGGCGCCGGCGGAGGTCGTCGAGCTGCGACCGCGTCGCCTTCGGGCCGACGACGAGGCCCTTGCCGCCCGACCCGTCGACCGGCTTCACGACGAGCTCGTCGAGCCGGTCGAGCACCTCCTCGAGGGCGCCCGGGTCCTCGAGCCGCCACGTGTCGACGTTCTTCAGCTTCGGCTCCTCGCCGAGGTAGTAGCGGATGAGGTCCGGCAGGTACGTGTACACGAGCTTGTCGTCGGCGACGCCGTTCCCGACCGCGTTGGCGATCGTGACGTTGCCGAGGCGGGCCGCGAGCATCAGACCGGGGGAGCCGAGCAGCGAGTCGGCCCGGAACTGCAGCGGGTCGAGGAACTCGTCGTCGACGCGGCGGTAGATGACGTCGACCCGGGTCGGGCCCGCCGTCGTCCGCATCCAGACCCGCCCACCGGAGCAGAAGAGGTCGCGGCCCTCCACGAGCTCGACGCCCATCAGCCGCGCGAGGAGGGTGTGCTCGAAGTAGGCGGAGTTGTACACGCCCGGGGTGAGCACCACGACCGTCGGATCGTCGATGCCCGGGGGAGCGGCGGACCGGAGCGCCTGCAGGAGCCGGCGCGGGTACTCCCCGACCGGGCGGATGCGCATCTGCACGAACAGCTCCGGCAGGGTCTGCGCCATGACCCGGCGGTTGGAGATCACGTAGCTGACGCCGGACGGGACGCGCACGTTGTCCTCGAGCACCCGCCACTCGCCGTGCTCGTCGCGGATCAGGTCGATGCCGGACACCTGGATCCGCACGCCGTTCGCCGGCACGATCCCCGCGGCCTGCCGGTGGAAGTGGGAGGAGGAGCTGATCAGCCCCGCGGGGATCACCCCGTCGCGCACGGCCGCCTGCGGGCCGTAGACGTCGGCGAGGAACGCCTCGAGGGCCGTGACCCGCTGCTGGACGCCGGCCTCCACGAAGGCCCAGTCGTCCGCCTCGATCACGCGCGGCACCGCGTCGAGCGGGAACGGCCGCTCCTCGCCGGCGAAGTCGAACGTGACGCCCTGCGCGAGGTAGGAGTCGGCGAGCGCCGCGGTCCTCCCCCGCAGCTCGGCCTGCGTCATCGACGCGAGTGCCGAGTGCACCTCCTTGTACGGCGCCCGCGGCACCGCGTCGGCGGTCGTCATCGGCAGATCCGCGAACATCTCGTCGAACGGGGCCGCACCCGGCGCCGGCGGCGTCGCCGTGCGCGCGTATCCGTCGAAGAGGTCCGCCATTCCCGAAGCGTAACCAGGGCGGTGTTCCGGGCTTGTTACGGGATCCGACCCGTGCGCATCCCGCGCGGACGGCCGTCGTGCCGGGGCGACGAGCCTCCGCTCCCCTACGATCGCGCCATGTCCGGCCCGCCGTGGACCGCGCGCCGCGCGCTGTCGGACGGGCTGCGCGCAGCAGGGCTCTGGTACGGGTCCACCGCGCTCGTCCTCGCGTGGACGACGACCGCCCTGATCCACGGATCGCCGTCGACGCTCGGCCTCCTCGCCGTCACCGCCGCGGTCGTCGCCCTCGGGGGCCTCGTGTTCGTGCTCCCCGCGCCGCCGCGGGTGGGCGCGGTCGTCGTGCTCGCGGCCGTCGTCGTCATGGCCGCCGGCTTCACCGCGACCCTCGTCGTGGTCGCGCGGTCCCCCCTCCCGCCCGGCTCGACCGCCGGGTTCCCGCTCTCGCCGGTGAAGACCGCGATGCTCGCGTTCGCCGTGAACGCCGGGCGTCGACGGGCGCCGCTGCTCGCCGGCGCGGCGCTCGCCGTCGTCGTCGAGACGGTGTGCGCGGTCCTCGGCCCCGCGCTCGGCGTGCCCTGGGCCTTCGATCTGCCGGAGGCGGCGACGCTCGCGCTCGTCGCGCTCGCGTCCTCCGGGTTCCTCATCGCGGGGCGCCGGACGGAGCAGCCGCGCCGCGCCTCGAAGGCCGCGGCGTTCGAGGAGGCGCTGACCCGCACGCGGTCGATCGCCCGGTCGCGCGCCGCCGCGGTGGTGCACGACACGGTCCTCGGCGATCTGGCGGCGGTCGCCGCCGTCGGCCCGGGCCGGCTGACGCCCGCGGCCGCGCGGCGGCTGGGGGGCACCCTCGAGCTGCTGGCATCGCCCGACTGGGCCGCACCCGCCGGCGGCGAGCCCGCGGCGGTCGGCGGGCCGGTCCTCGCCGCGATCGAGCGCACCGAGGCCGCCGGGCTGTCCGTGCGCCTCGACGGGGAGCTCGCGGAGCTCGGCGGTCTCGCGCCGGACGTCGAGGCGGCGCTGGCCGCGGCCGTCGAGCAGTGCCTCGTGAACACGCGGACCCACGCGGGCACCGACGTCGCGGACGTCACCGTGCTCGCCGACCGCGACGGCCTGACGGTGATGGTCGCCGACTCCGGCAGCGGCTTCGACCCCGAGGCGGTCGACCGCGACCGGCTCGGCATCAGCACGGCGGTGCGGGCCCGGGTCGAGGAGGTCGGCGGCGCCGTGCGGGTGTTCGCGCAGCCCGGGGTGGGCACCACCGTGCTGCTGACCGTGCCGAAGGGGGGCGCGGCATGAGCCTCGCCGCGCGCGAACCGCTGCTGCTGGGCGCTCCGGCCCCCGTCCTCGCCGGCGGCGGCGCCGCGCTCGCCGTCGCCACCGCGGTCGCCGAGACCGTGCTCGGCCGCGCACAGGTCGCCTCCTGGCCCGTCGAGGCGGCCGCGCTCGCGGTCCTCGTCGCGGCCGGCGTCGTCGTGGTGGTGCAGGCGAGCCCGTTCCGCGCGCCGTTCCGCGCGCGGTCCCACGTCGCGGTGCTCGGTCTCGTGCTCGCCGCTGCCGTGCTCGACGAGCTCGCGCAGATCGGCAGGGACGTCCTCATCCACGACGACTGGGGCCTCGTCGTCGTGCCGGTGTTCCTCCTGGTCCTCGCGACCCTCCGGCCGCCGCGGGAGGTGCTCACCGGCGGGCTCGCCGCGGTCGCGGTCGTCGCGGCGACCGTGCTGGCGCTCTCGCCGTTCCTCGCCGGGCCGCTCCCGGCGCCCGCACGGGTCGGGATCGCGGTGACGCAGGTGCTGCCGCCGGCCCTGGCCGCAGCGGCGCTCGCGAGGACGACGCTCCGCGCGCTGGTCGGGCGCCGGGCACCGGCGCCCGAGACGCCGGACCCGACGCTGTCGGTGCAGCAGGAGGCCGTCGCGCGGCTCGAGGCGGAGGCGATCCCGCTCCTCACGGCGGTCGCCGCCGCGGGCGCGGCGACCGCGGGGCAGGCGGACCGGGCGCGCGCGATCATGGCGGAGCTCCGCGCCGCGCTCGTCGCCGACCTCGCGCGGGGCTGGCTCGCGGAGGCCGGCTTCGCGGTCGACGACCCGGACGGCTACGGCGAGCGGATGACCGCCGAGCAGCGCACCGCGCTCCGCACGACCGTCGCGAGCCTCCCGCTCGCAGACTTCGAGCGGCCGGGCACGGCATCAGCCCGCGGCCAGGACCGGGAGGCGGTCCTGGTGCTCGACCTCCCGGTCGCCGCGCGCCCGCGGCGGACGCGGGTCGCGCCTCTCGTCCCCCTGCTCCGCACGGCGTTCGGGCGCGCGGACGTGCGCATCGACGACGAGCGGGTAGTGGTCGAGGTGGGGTTCTCGGTCGCGCGCTGAGCGCCGTCGCCGGGTCCCGGGTTCAGGAGGCGGTCGCCTCCGCCGGCGTCCGCGCCGCGGACGGCTCCGCGCCCGGGGCCGGCACCACCCGCGGCAGCCGCAGCTCGAGCACCGCTCCCGGCAGGTCGCCGGGCCCGCCGTCCACGCAGGCGAGCGAGCCGCCGTGCGCCTCCGCCAGGCCGCGCGCGATGGGCAGGCCGAGCCCGGCGCCGCCGCGCGCCGCGGACCGCGCCGGGTCGAGGCGCACCATGCGGTCGAAGACCGCCTCGCGCGACGCTGCCGGGATGCCCGGCCCGTCGTCGGAGACCCGCACGACGGCGTCGCCGCCGTCGATCCGGGCGTGCAGCCGCACGCGTCGGGCGCCGGCGGCGCCGGCGTTCGCGATGAGGTTCGCGAGGACCTGATCGATGCGGCCCGCGTCGACCGCGACCGTCGCGTCGTCGCCCGACACCTCGACGGTCGGGGCGTCCCGCCGCGGCGCCGTGCGCTCCGCCGCGTCGACCAGCAGGTCGTGCACCGAGCGCGGTCGTGCGTCGATAGTCAGGTCGCCGAGCCGGGAGACGAGGAGGAGGTCCTCCACGAGCCGGCCCGCGCGGCGCGTCTCCCGCACCAGCTGCACGAGCACCCGGTCGCGGTCGGCGTCGTCGAGCGGCTCGCGGATGAGGCGCTCCGCTCCCGCGGACACGGCCGCCAGGGGCGTCCGCAGCTCGTGCGAGGCGTCGGAGAGGAAGCGCCCGAGGCGGTCGGCGGACTCCTCCGCGCGGCGCTCCGCGCCCTCCAGCTCCTCGAGCATCGCGTCGAACTGGCTCGCGGCCCGGCCGAGGTCGCTGGCGGGATCCTGCGGGTCGAGGCGTCGGCCGCGTCCGCCCGCCGCGGTCTCGGTCGCCGCGCGAGTGAGCTCGTCGAGCGGTCGCATCGCGCGACGCAGCACGAGCGGCAGCAGCGCCGCGGCGAGCGCGATCGCGACGACGCTGGCGATGGCCATGATCAGGCGGAACCGCGCGAGCTCGGCCTCGATCTGCCCGCTGTCGGTCTCGAGCTTCAGCGTGACGCCGGGACGGAGGGTCTCCCTCGCGACGAGCTTCCCGCCCTCCTGGGTGATCGCTGCGGCGGGGGTCGTCGCCTCCGGCGGCTTCGGCGGCCTGCCGGTCGGACGCTGCCCGGGCTGCGGTGTGCCGATGACGGTGTCCCCGGACGGGTACTCGATGCTCGCCTCGATGCCGGGCATGCTCAGGCGGTCCGCCAGCTTCTGGTCGGAGAGGCCGGTGAGCGCGGTGGCCAGCGAGGCGACGGACTCGAGTCGCTGCCGCTGCTCCGCCTTCAGCACGGTCCCGAGCGCGAGGTCGACGCTCACCCCGACGACGAGCAGCAGCAGGGCGAGGACCGAGACCGACCAGAGGACGACGCGGCGCCGGAGGGACGGCGTCCTCACGCCGCCTCCGCCCGGTCGATCGGCCGCAGCACGTAGCCGAAGCCGCGGACCGTGTGGAGGACGCGGGGGCCGTGCTCCTCGAGCTTGCGCCGGAGGGCGCTCACGTGCACCTCGACGAGGTTCGCGTCGTAGTCGTCGTAGCCCCACACCTGGGTGAGCAGCTGCGTCTTCGAGAGGATCCGGCCGCGCTCGCGGGCGAGGTAGCCGAGCAGGCGGTACTCCGTCGCGGTGAGGTCGAGGACGACGCCGCCGCGGACGACCTCCGCGCTCTGCTCGTCGATGACGAGGTCGCCGAGCTCCATCGTGGCCGGCACCCGACCCAGGCGGCGCAGGACGACCCGCACCCGGGCGATCAGCTCCTCGACGATGAAGGGCTTGACGATGTAGTCGTCCGCGCCCGTACCGAAGCCGGCGAGCCGGTCCGCGCCGCTGTCCCGCGCCGTGAGGAAGATCACCGGCACGTCGCGGTCGCGGCGGAGCGAGCGCGCGAGCCGGAGGCCGTCGACGGGTCCGGGCAGCATCACGTCGAGCAGGGCGAGGTCGGGCCGGAAGTCAGTGGCGATCCGGGCGACGTCCGTGCCGTCGGGGAGCGCGTGGACGGAGAACCCGGCGCGCTCGAGCGCGGCGGCGACGGATTCGCGGATGAGGGCGTCGTCCTCGACGACGAGCACGCGGGCGGGGGAGGGCATGCGTTCGACCCTGCGGGCCGGCGCTGAAGCGGACCTGAAGCGGCGCCGATGAATCGTCTGAGAACGCGGAGGGTGCTGAACCGGCGCTGAAGACCTCCGGCGCTTCAGGTCCGCTTCAGAGCCGGGCCGTGTCGTGGATGTCGAGCGGCGCATCGGTCGCTCGACACCGAAGGAGCACCCCATGAACTCGTTCTTCCGATCGAAGCGCACGGCGATCATCGGCTGCGCGGCCGGTGCGGCCGTGCTCGCGGCCGTCGGCGTCGGCGGCGCCGCGTTCGCCGACGGCGGCCCGGCGACCCCGTCCACGAGCGCCTCGCAGGGCGCGATGGCGCCGAGCGGCGCACCGAGCGCCCCCTCCGGCGCCCCCTCCGGCGCGCAGACCGCGCCGTCCGGCGCCCCCGCCGCACCGCCCGCCGGCGGCCCCGCCGGTGGGCCGGCCGCGAAGGGCGGGCCGGCCGGCAAGGGCGGCCCCGCGGCGAAGCACGAGCCGCACATCGGCGGCGAGGTCCGCTCCGTGGACGGCGACACCGTCACGGTGCAGGACCCGGACGGCTTCACCCGAACCATCCGCCTCGCGGACGGCGCGACCGTCACGAAGGACGGCGCGACGTCCTCCGTCTCCGCGATCACGAAGGGCGTGCACATCGACGCGACCGGGAAGGTCGACGCGAACGGCACGACACTCGACGCGACCGCGGTGACGATCGGGCTGCCGACGCCCCCGAAGGGCGGACCGGCGGGCCCCGGCGCCGGCGCGCCGAAGGGAGGGACGGCTCCCGCCGCTCCCGCCGCTCCCGCCGCCCCCGCCGCCGGCGGCGGCTCGTCGTCCACCGCGCCGGTCGCGCCCGGGACCGGGCCGTCCTCGACGCCGTCCGCGTCGACGCCGACCGGTTCCTGATCCTCGGCGTCGGGACCCTTCGTACGATGGGTCCCGACGCGGACGGAGGCCTCCGACGACCATGAGCTCGCGAAGCAGGGACTTCTGGGAGGGCCGCTACCGCACCGCCGCCGAGGCGGGCACGAGCCTCTGGGGCGACGCGCCGAACGGCTGGATCGCCGAGCGGGTCGCCGGGCTCGCGCCCGGCGTCGCCGTCGACATCGGAGCCGGGGAGGGCCGCAACGCGCTCGCGCTCGCCCGGCGCGGCTGGCGGGTCATCGCGACCGACTTCTCGCCCGCCGCCGTCGAGGGCATGCGGGCCGCCGGGGCCGGGCTCCCCCTCGAGGCGGTCGAGGCGGACGCGACGACCTGGACGGCGCCGGAGCCCGCCGACCTCGCGGTGCTCTGCTACCTGCAGCTGCGGCCCGAGGGGCTGGCCGCGGCGATCGCCCGCGCCGCCGAGTCGCTCGCACCGGGCGGGGTGCTGCTCGGCATCTGGCACGACCGGGAGGACGTCGAGCGCGGCCTCGCCGGGACGATGGATCCCGCGATCCGGACCACCCCGGACGAGACGCGGGCCGCCGCGGAGGCAGCCGGTCTCGTCGTCGAGCTGTCCGGGCGCCGCGACCGGGAGACCGCAGCGGGGCTCGCCTGCGACTGCCTCCTCATCGCCCGGAGGCCCGTGGACCACACCGGTTGAGCCGGGCGCCCCGCGCCCGCGCCGAGACCACCCCGGACGAAAGGTCCACTCCGGGGTGGTCTCGAGGCTCGCTGCGCTCGCACCTCGACCAACGGGTGGCGCGGAGCGACGCGGGCGGGGCGGGTGGCGCGGAGCGACGCGCGGCCGCTACGAGCGGAGGGCGCCCTCGAAGACGTCGATCGCGTGGTGGAGGTCGGACTCCTCGATGACGATCGGGGGCGCGAAGCGCACGGTCTGGCCGTGGGTGTCTTTCGCGAGGACGCCGCCGGCCATCATCCGCTCGCAGACCTCGCGCGCGGTGCCGACCGCGGGGTCGATGTCGACGCCCGCCCAGAGGCCGCGGACGCGGACGGCGGTGACGCCGTGCCCGATGAGCGGCTCCAGTCGCGCGCGGAGGACCTCGCCGAGCTCGCGGGCGCGGCGCTGCGGCTCGCCCGTGGCGAGCATGCGGACGACCTCCAGGCCGACGGCCGCGGCGAGCGGGTTGCCGCCGAAGGTCGACCCGTGCTCGCCGGGCCGGAGGACGCCGAGCACGTCGTCGTCGCCCACCACGGCCGACACCGGGACGATGCCGCCGCCGAGCGCCTTGCCGAGGAGGTAGAGGTCCGGCACGACGCCGACCAGGTCGCAGGCGAAGGTGGCGCCGACGCGGCCGAGGCCGGACTGGATCTCGTCCGCGATCATGAGCACGTTCCGCTCGTCGCAGAGGCGGCGCACGGCGGGCAGGTAGTCGTCCGGCGGCACGACGACGCCGGCCTCGCCCTGCACGGGCTCGAGCAGGACGGCGACCGTGGTGTCGTCGATCGCGGCCTCGAGCGCCTCCGCCGAGCCGTACGGCACCATCCGGAAGCCCGGCGTGTACGGGCCGAAGCCCTCGCGCGCCGACGGGTCGTCGCTGAACGAGACGATCGTGGTGGTGCGGCCGTGGAAGTTGCCGCTCGCGACGACGATCGTCGCAGCGCCGTCCGGCACGCCCTTCACCCGGTAGCCCCAGGCGCGGGCGACCTTGATGCCGGACTCGACGGCCTCGGCGCCGGTGTTCATCGGCAGCACCATCGTCTTGCCGGCGAGGGCGGCGAGCTCCCGGGCGAACGGCTCGAGCCGGTCGTTCTCGAAGGCGCGGCTGACGAGCGTCACCCGGTCGAGCTGCGCCTTCGCCGCGGCGATCAGCTGCGGGTGCCCGTGCCCGAAGTTCACGGCGGAGTAGGCGGCGAGCAGGTCGAGGTAGCGGCGACCGTCCGAGTCGACGACCCACGCGCCCTCGCCCGTCGCGATCTCGACGGGCAGCGGGTGGTAGTTGTGCGCGAGCGCGCTGCGCTCTTCCACGGCGCTCATCGGTCGCCCCGCAGCTCGAGCGTGCAGCACTTGACCCCGCCGCCGCCGAGCAGCAGCTCGGCCAGGTCGAGGCCGATCGGGGTGTAGCCCCGCTCCTTCAGCGAGGCCTCGAAGCCGACGGCGCGGGAGGCAATGACGACGTTGCGGCCGTCGGAGATCGAGTTGAGGCCGAGCCAGCGAGCGTCCTCGAGGCCGACCTCGATCGCGTCCGGGTAGCGGCGGTGCAGCTCGGCGCGGCTCACGTCGTCGAACGCCTCGGGCAGGAACGCGATGTTCGCGTCCGCGCCCGTCGGGTCGAGCACGGCGAGCGCGGTGTCCAGGTGGTAGAACCGCGGGTCGACGAGGCGGAGGGTCACGACCTCCCGGCCCGTGACCTGCGCCAGCTCCGCGTGGCTCTCCACGCTCGTGCGGAAGCCGGTGCCGGCGAGGATCACGTCGCCGACGAGGAGGAAGTCGCCCTCGCCCTCGTTGACCTCCCGCGCCTCGTGGACGCGGAAGCCGTGCTCGGCGAACCAGGCGCCGTAGGCGGGGCCCTCGGGCTGGCGCTCCGGGTGGGTGAACCTCGCCGTGTAGGCGACGCCGTCGAGCGTGAAGCCGCCGTTCGCGGCGTAGACCATGTCGGGCAGGCCGGCGATCGGGTCGATCAGCTCGACGTCGTGACCGAGGCCGACGTAGGCGTCGTACAGGGTCTGCCACTGGCCGAGGGCGACCGACGTGTCGGTCGGGTCCTCCGGGTTCATCCAGGGGTTGATCCGGTACGCCACGGTGAAGTGCTCGGGACGGCACATCAGGAAGCGGCGCCGGAGGGCGGTCCGCCCGGCGACGGCGGAGGGTGCGGGAAGCGACACGACGGTCCTCTCGGGGTGCAGCGGAAGCTGGACGTGCCGGACCAGGTCGACGGCGCATCCAGTGTGACCCGAGGACTGCGCAATCGGCGCCAGACCTGCGCAACGATCGTGCGGCCGAACTGCTCTGACTGATCTTTCCGTGCGTTGTACCGCCGATCGACGGTGCGGACCGCGCGATCAGCGGTGACCGGGCACGCGGTGCGGCGTGCCGGCCACGCCCGCGCTCACACCGCCGGCGCCGGCGAGGCGTCGCTGGGCCTCCCGCGCCCGCATGGCCTCGATCCGCTCGACCGCGCGCCGGTGCCGCCGGACGCCCCGCCGGCCGCGGACGACGAGGAACAGCCCGAGCGCGAGCAGCAGGGCGCCGCCGAGCATCGGCCAGAAGGCCGCGACCGACACGAACCCGATCACGAGCTCGGCGACGAAGCCGGGGATGGAGCCGACGTGCACGACGAGGACGAGCGCGCCGACGAAGGCCATCGTGCCGCCGACGCCGATCTCCACCCGCGACGGGGTGGGCGGTGCGGATGCACGACTGGACACGGCGCGACCGTATGCCGCCGAGCGGACCGACCGCCCTCCCCAGTCCGGGTCGGGCGCAGCGATGCTGCGTCGAGGACCTGGTCGACGCAACGACCCGTAGGGTCGGCGCATGGATGCCATCGACTCCCGCATCATCGACCTGCTGAAGCGCAACGCGCGCTCCGCGTACGGCGACATCGGCGCCGTGGTGGGCCTGTCGGCGTCCGCGGTGAAGCGCCGGGTCGACCGCCTGCTGGCCGAGGGCGTCATCCGCTCCTTCACCGTGCAGGTCGACCCCGCGACCGAGGGGATGAGCACCGAGGCGTGGGTCGAGCTGTTCTGCCGCGGCACCGTCTCCCCCACCGAGCTGCGCCGCATCCTCTCCGCCGTGCCGGAGGTCGTCTACGCCGGCACCGTGACCGGCAGCGCGGACGCGATCGTGCACATGCGGAGTCGTGACATCCCGAGCCTGGAGCTCGCGCTCGAGCGCGTCCGTGTGGCGCCGAACGTCGACCACACCCGCAGCGCGATCGTCCTGTCGCGGCTCGTGAACCGCACGGCGGGCTGATCCGGCGCCGATTCCGCTGAGCGGGATTCCGCGGAGCACCCGCAGAACGGACCGTCGCACCCTGGGAATCCCGGGCACGACCTGGGGTTCGTGTCTCGATCCGGCAACACGCTCGGCGCGTCGTCGGCGCCGGACGCCCTCGATCCACTAAGCGCGCATTCGCCTCGTCGTGATCCTCCTGTTACCTTCCTCGGCGACCTCCGCGGCCCGATCACCACCCGGGCTGCGAGCCATCAGGCGCGCCCCCCATCGCGGCCGACGACCACCCCGTCCGGCCTGCCTCCGGCGCGCCCGCGGCACGCCCTCGGGCGGCCGCCCGACCCGAGGAGATCCCCAGTGCCCCGAAGGACGATCAGGACCGCCGCGATCGCACTGACCGGAGCGGCGACCGCCGCGACCGTCGCCGCCGGATGCCTGCTGGGCGCCGCGCACGCGGCCCCGCCGGCGCAGCCCGCAGCGGCTGCCTCCCCCGACACCGCCGCCGTGGTGCAGGTCGTCCGCACGCGGCTGACGGTGCTCGAGACGCAGGCCGACGCCGCCGGTCGCGCCGCCCAGCTCGCGGACGAGGCGGTGCTCGAGCACGACACCGCGGCGAACCGCGCCGCGGCCGACCGCGCCGAGGCCGCCCTCGCCACGCTGGCGGATTCGCAGACGCCCGAGCTCACGCGCCTGCTCGACCGCCTCACCGCCCTCGGGGTCCGGGTCGACGACCCCGCCTCCGACGGCGCGACCGCCACGACGGCGGCGCTGGTCGGCAAGACGCGCGCGCTGCGGGCCGTCTCCTTCGCCCGCAAGCAGATCGGCGACCCCTACGGCTTCGCGAAGGCGGGCCCGGGCCGCTGGGACTGCTCCGGCCTCACCATGAAGGCCTACACGGCCGTGCACGTCTCCATCGGCGGCCACAGCGCGACCGCGCAGTGGCGCAAGGCGAAGCAGCGCCACGACCTGAAGGCCTGGAAGCAGCGCAAGCCGGGCGACCTCATCTTCTACGGCCGCCCCGGCGCCGTGTACCACGTGGCGATCTACGTCGGCCACGGCCGGATGATCGAGGCGCCGTACCCCGGCAAGCGGGTGCGCGAGGTCAAGGTCCGCAACGCCGGCCGGCTCTCGCAGGTGGCGCGCCCGGCCTGACCGCGCGGGGCGCGCGGAGGCCCTCGGTACGCTCGAGCGGTCCGTGTTCGAGCGCCGAGGAGCGGAATGCCCGTCGACCCCACCGATCCCGACCTCCCGCTGTACGGGGCGTCGCCGCTGACCGCCTACGCGCGCTACTGGAAGCGGTACGTCGTGTTCACAGGGCGGGCGAGCCTGTCCGAGTACTGGTGGTCCGTGCTGCTCAGCTCGGTCATCGCGATCGCGCTCGGCGTGCTGGGCGGGATCCTGCTCGCGGTCGGCGCCGCGCTGGCCCAGCAGGGCTCGGCTGCGGCGGCGATCCCGAACGCCCTCGGCGCGGTGCTCCTGTTCGCCCTCGTCGCCTTCGCCCTGGCGCAGATCGTGCCCGGGATCGCGATCTCGGTCCGGCGGCTGCACGACGCGAACCTGTCGGGGCTGCTCTACCTGCTCGCGTTCATCCCCTCGGTCGGCGGCCTGATCCTCCTCGTGCTGAACGTGCTGCCGTCGAATCCGGAGGGCCGCCGCTTCGACGCCGGCGCACCCCTCTGGCAGCCGGTGATGCCGCAGCCCGTCGTCGCGTCCGGGGCGGCCGCTCGCCCCGCGCCGACCCCGGCGCCCGTGAACGGCGGCTTCGACGCCTGGCCGGCCCCGTCCGCACCGCCGCCCGCGACGGCGCCGCTGCCCGTCACGCCGCTCGTGGACGCCGCGCCGGAGCCGGACGACGCGATCGTCGCCGCGTGGAGGACCGTCGGCCGCGTGGACCGGGTCGAGGCGAAGCTCGGCATGCAGCCGTCGTGGCGCCGGCAGGCCTACCTCATCGTCCGTCGTGACGACGGCGTCGAGATCCTGACGACCGACGGGCTCGGCGAGGAGGAGGGGGCCGCGGCCCTCGGCGCCGGCGCGGAGGTCTACCTCGCGGGCCGGGACCTCGGCGCGACCCCGGAGGACGTCGCGGACGGCTGGCGCTTCACGCTCGTCGCCGCGGTCGCGCGACGCATCGGCGCGAGCGGGATGCACCTGCCCGCGGAGCTCGAGCAGTACGGCGCGCTCTCGATGTCCGTGCCGGCCGACGCCCCCGCCGAGTGGCGCACGCCGGACGGCGGCGTCGGCGTCCTGATCGGGGTCGGGCTGCCCGGCGTGCCCGAGGCCGTCGCCACGACGGCCGGGGAGGTCCGCCTCGTCGGCCTGGTGCCCCTGCGGCCGGAGGAGCTGCAGCGCATCCTCGACGGCGGCCGCGACGCCCGCTCGGCGATCGCCGGGCGCCTCGCCGCGCTGCCGCCGGCCGTCCTCACCGATCCGGCGCGGCCCGCGGTCTGACGCCGGTCAGTGGAAGCGGTGGTCCTGCGGGGCCAGCCGCTGCGCGCGCCGCGGCGGACCGACCCCGCTCGCGACGATGAGCCGCATGACCCGCTGCCGGTGCCCCCGCCACGGCTCCAGCAGCTCGAGCATCCCCGCGTCGTCGACCTTCCTGCCGATGAGCGCGGTGCCGACGATGCCGGGCAGGTGGAGGTCGCCGAAGCTCGGCGCGTCCGGGTCGCCGTGCGAGCGCTGGCTCGTCTCCGCCGCGGTCCAGATGCCGACGCCGGGCACGCTGCGGAGTCGCTGCGCGATCTCCGCGCCGCCGCGGCCCAGCGCGAGCGTGCGCTCGAGGCCGGGGGCGACGGCCGTGGCCGCCATCACCGCGGCGGAGCGCTTCGGATCGACACCGGCCCGGTGCCAGTCCCAGGAGGGGACCCGGCGCCAGGTGCTCGCGGACGGCGCGACGCGCATGCCCTCGGGCGCCGGTCCCGGTGCGGCCTCGCCGTGCCGCCGGACCAGCCACGCCCAGGCGCGGTGGGCGTCGACCGTCGCGACCTTCTGCTCCAGGATCGCCGCGACGAGCATCTCGAGCACCTGGCGGCACCGCGTCAGCCGCAGGCCCTCGTGGCGGCGCAGGGTCTCCGCGAGCAGCGGCACCGCGGCGACGTCGAGGTCGTCCCACTCGTCGCCCGCGCCGAGCAGCTCCGGCACGCCGTCGATGGCCCACTCGGCGCCATCGCCCCAGGCGTACGCGTGCACGGACCCGTCCGCGTGCTGCGCGAGGCGCAGGGTCGCGGGCCCGTCGGGGGTGCGGACTGCCCGCCAGACCACGGGCCGGTCGAGCTCGCGGCGGTAGGTCGGGTCGCCGGCGCCGCGGCGCAGCACCCGCACGGTGGCGATCAGATCGACCGGCGCGGCCGGCGCATAGACCGTGCGCACGACGCGCTCGGCCGCGATCGTCGCGCCCGCCGTCCCCCGCACCCGGCCAGCGTAGATCGCGCGAACGACAGGCGTGTGGTTCGTGCGCGCTTCGTCGCAGGGCGCACGCGCAGGGTTCTCGCCCGTCGGTCGGCTACCGTCCGGCGGATGGCGACCAAGGAAGAGCTCGAACAGCTCGGCACGATCATCGGCAAGGCGCGGATCGGCATCATCACCACCGTCAACGAGCACGGCGCGCTCGTGAGCCGGCCGATGTCGGTCAAGGACCGGGAGTTCGACGGCGACCTCTGGTTCTTCACCGAGGACCCGTCGCACAAGACGGACGAGGTCCGCGCGAACCCGCAGGTGAACGTCGCGCTCGACTCCGGCAAGGGCTGGGTGTCGATCGCCGGGGAGGCGTCGATCGTCAAGGACCCGGCGAAGATCGACGAGCTCTGGGACACCGGCGCCGAGGCCTGGTTCGAGGACGGACGCCAGGATCCGAAGGTCGCGCTGCTCAAGGTGACGGCGCACACGGCCGAGTACTGGGCGACCGACGCCCCGACGCCGCTCGTGCTCCTCAAGTACGCGAAGGCCGCGGTCACGGGCGGCCGCCCGGACGTGGGCGAGGCGCGCACCGTCGACCTCGACGGCTGACCGTGCGGGCGATCGTCGCGTCCGAGGCGGGCGCACCGGCGGCGCTCGGCGACCGTGCCGAACCGGACGGGCACGTCCTCACGGCGCTCTGGTCGTCCCTCAACTACAAGGACGCCCTCGCACTGCGGGGGCGTCCCGGTGTGCTGCGGTCGCTGCCGCTCGTGCCCGGCATCGACGTCGTCGGCCGGGACGCGGCGGGTGAGGTCGTCGTGGTGACCGGCGCCGGGCTCGGCGAGCGGACCGACGGCGGGCTGGCGGAGCGCGTCGCGATCGATCCGGCGACGGCCGTGCCCGTCCCGGCGCCGTTCACGCCGCAGCAGGCCGCCGGGATCGGCACGGCTGGCGTCACCGCGGCGCTGGCGGTCGCGGCGCTCGAGCGCGACGGCCTCCCCGACGGCCCGGTGCTCGTGACCGGCGCGGGAGGCGGGGTCGGCGGCTTCGCGATCGCCCTGCTCGCGGCGGCGGGCCGCGAGGTGCACGCCGCGACGGGACGCGCGGACGCGATCGGGGACCACCTCCGCGCGCTGGGCGCCTCGCGGGTGGTCGACCGACTGCCCGCGGAGCCGGGCCGGCCGCTGCAGAAGGCCGTCTGGGCCGGCGTCGTCGACTCCCTCGGTGGCGGTGCGCTCGTGAACGCGATCGCGCAGACCCTCCCCGGCGGCACCGTCGCGGCGTGCGGGCTCGCGGCCTCGCCGGACCTGCCGGGCACGGTGCTGCCGTTCATCCTGCGCGGTGCGACCCTCGCGGGGATCTTCTCCGTCGACCTCCCTGCGGCACGGCGCCGCGCGGCGTGGGACCTGCTCGCCGAGCGGATCGACGGCGCCGTCGTCGACCGGCTCACCGAGCGCGTCGTCGAGCTCGCCGAGGCGCCCGCGGTCGCGGAGGACGTGCTCGCGGGCGCCGTGCGCGGGCGGGTCGTGGTGCGGATCGCACCGTGAGCGGCACGACCGTCGTACCGGCGTCCGCGGACGCCTTCGACGACGTGGAGCTCGCGCTCGGGGCTCGCGGAGACGAGCCACCCCGTCGCCGTGCCCGGTCATGACCCTCGCGGCCTGAGCCGTCCCGTCAGGCGGCCGGCGGAGCGGTCGACGACCGGACGACGAGCTCCACGGGCGCCGGAGCGGTGCTGACCGCGCCGCGGCGCGCCCCGAGGTCCGCGAGGAGCAGGTCGGCCGCACGAGCGCCCTGCTCGGCGGGCGACTGCCGGACGGTCGTGAGCCCGTAGCCCGCCGAGTAGGGGTGGTCGTCGAGGCCGGCGACCGACAGGTCCTCGGGCACGCGGAGCCCGAGCCGCTGCGCCGCGAGCAGCACCCCGAACGCCGTCTCGTCGGTCGCGGCGAACACGGCGGTCGGGCGGTCCGGCCGGGCGAGCAGCTGCAGCGCCGCGGCGCGGCTGCCGTCGATGCTGAGGCCGCCCGACGCGAACCACCAGGAGGGCGCGGCGACGCCCGCCTCCGCGAGCATCGTCGTCCAGGCCTCGCGCCGCGCGCCCAGCACGCTCTCGAGCACGCCGGGGTCGAGCACGGCGCCGACGTGCGCGATGCGCCGGTGCCCGAGGGCGAGCAGGTGTCCCACGGCGAGGCGCGCCGCGTCCGCCTCCGGGATCGAGATCCCCCGCACGCCGGCGAACCGCCCGCCGACGGACACGAGCGGGGCGCGGACGTCGCGGAGCACCTGCTGCTCGTCCGCGTCGAGTCCGAACCCGATCACGACGTGGGCCGACGCCTGTCCGGCCCGGAGCTCCGCCGCGGTGAGGCGGCGGCGCGCACCGCCGGGCTCGGCGAGGTTCACGAGGCTCGTCGCCCAGCCCGCGCGTCGCAGCGCGGCGTCGACGCCCTCGAGCACGGCGGCGTAGAACCACCCCGTCAGCAGCGGCGTGACCACGCCGACGACCTTCGGGCGCCCCGTCGCGAGCGCGGCGGCGTTGCGGGACGGGACGAACCCCAGCCGGTCGGCCGCCTCCCGCACGGCCTCGACGGTCTCCGGGGCGACGTGCCGGAGGTCGCGGAGGGCGCGCGAGACCGTGGCCTCGGACACGCCGGCCAGCCTGGCCACGTCCCGGATCGTCGCCGGCATCCCACCCGTCCCCGCGCCGGCCGATCCGGCAGGGACAACGCTACGGCCGCGCGACGCGCCGGACGAGGGGTTTGCTCCGCAATCGCTTGCAGATCGAGGCTTCTCGGGTCTTCACGCGCGCCGGTGCCGGGGTCGGCGCCAGTGCTGCCGATGCCGTTCCGGAGATGCGCACCGCCGCCCGCCACATCCCGGGAACCGCCTCGTGTCCACGAACACCGCCTCCATCGCCGCCGTCCGCCTGTCGCCGGGCGACGCCCTCCGGCCCCGCGCGCGGGCCACCGTCGTCGTCATCCTCGGGCTGCTCGTCGCCCTCGGCCCGTTCACGACCGACCTCTACCTCCCCGCGTTCCCCGCCGTGCAGGCCTCGTTCGCGACGACGGACGTCGCCATCCAGCTGACGCTCTCCGCGACGGTCGCGGGCTTCGCGCTCGGCCAGCTCCTCGTCGGTCCGCTGTCCGACCGGTTCGGGCGGCGCGTCCCCCTCCTGGTCGCGACGAGCGTGCACGTGCTCGCCTGCCTCGGCGCCGCGATGGCGCCCGACGTGGGCGTGCTCGCCGCCCTGCGGCTGCTGATGGGCATGGGCGCGGCCGGCGGCGGCGTGGTCGCCGCGGCGATGGTGCGGGACCTCTTCCACGGGCACCGCCTCGTGCGCATGCTCGCGAACATGGGCCTCGTGTCGGGCGCCGCCCCGATCATCGCGCCGCTGATCGGCTCCCAGCTGCTCGCCGTGCTCGACTGGCGCGGTCTCTTCGTCTGCCTCGCCGTCTACGGCGCGGGCGCGCTGACCCTGGGCGCCATCGGCATCGGCGAGACGCGACCGGCGGAGCAGCGCGCCTCCCGCGTCCGGCGGACCGTCCGATCCCGCTACGGCGCCGTGCTGCACGACCGCTTCTTCGTCGGCGCGATGGTCGTCGGCGCCATGAACGGCGCGGGGCTGTTCTCCTACCTCGCCGTCTCGCCGTTCCTCCTGCAGGGCGGCTACGGCCTCGACCCGCAGCAGTACGGCGTCGTGTTCGCGATGAACTCCGTCGGTGTCATCGGCGGCGCGCAGCTCTCCGCCCGGGTGATGCGGCGCATCGGCCCGCAGTGGATCCTCGTCGGCACGATCTCGGCGCAGCTGCTGAGCGCGGGCGCACTGCTCACCACCCTCCTGTACCCGGCCCCGCTCGTCGCGGTCCTCGTGCCCCTCGCCGTGTTCCTGACCGCGTGCGGGTTCACGTTCCCCTGCGTGCAGGTGCTCGGCCTCCTGCACCACGGGGAGGAGGCCGGCACCGCGGCCAGCCTGCTGGGCGTCGGCAACTTCGGCCTGGCGGCGGTCACGCCCCTGATCGTCGGTTTCCTCGGCGCCGCGGTCGCGTCGTCGATCGGGATCGTCGCCGCCGTCGCCGGCGTCGTCGCGGCGACCGCGCTGCTGCTCCTCGTGCGGCCGAGGACGGTGCCGCCGATCGCCTGACCCGGCGCCGGGCCCGTTCTCGGGGAAGGGGTCAGGCGGGCGGCGTCGCGGCGGCCGCGGCGCGGGCCGCGGCCGGCAGGGCCTCCTCGACCCGGGCGAGCGCCGCGTCGTCATGCGCTGCGGTGAGGAACCACGCCTCGAACACGGAGGGCGGCAGGCTCACGCCCTGCTCGAGCATCGCGTGGAAGAACGCGGGGTGCCGCCACGACTCCTGGGCGCGCACCTCGTCGTAGTCGCGCGGGGCCCGCTCGAGCCCGAACGCCACGCTGAACAGGTTGCCGGCCCGGGAGATCGCGTGGGCCACGCCGGCCGCCGAGAGCGCCGAGCCCACCGCCGCGACGACGCGGTCGGCCGCGGCGTCGACGCGGGCGTACACGCCGTCGTCCGCCGCGCGCAGCGTCGCGAGGCCCGCCGCGACCGCGAGCGGGTTCCCGGACAGGGTGCCCGCCTGGTACACGGGGCCGAGAGGCGCGAGCAGGTCCATGACCGACGCCCGACCGCCGAGGGCCGCGAGCGGCATGCCGCCGCCGATGACCTTGCCGAAGGTGAGGAGGTCGACGTCCACCGCGCCCGCGGGGTCGAGCGCCCACCAGCCGCCGGCGTGGACGCGGAAGCCGGTCAGCACCTCGTCCATGATCACGAGCGCGCCGTCGGCGTGCGCGACGTCGACGATCGTGCGGTTGAAGCCGTCGTCCGGCGCGACGACGCCCATGTTCGCCGCGGCCGCCTCGGTGATCACCGCGGCGATGCGACCGGGGTGGCGCTCGAACGCCAGGCGGAGCGCCGCCTCGTCGTTGTAGGGCAGCACGAGGGTCTGCGCCGCGATCTCCGCCGGCACCCCGGCGGAGGCGGGCAGCGCGAACGTGGCGAGCCCCGACCCGGCGTCGGCGAGCAGCCCGTCGGAGTGCCCGTGGTAGTGCCCGGCGAACTTCACCACGAGGGACCGGCCGGTCGCGCCGCGGGCGAGGCGGACGGCGGTCATCGTCGCCTCCGTCCCCGTCGAGACGAGGCGGAGGCGCTCGATCGGCGAGCGACCATCGCGGTGGACGCGGGCGCGGACGAGCTCGGCGAGCTCGACCTCGCCCTCGGTCGGCGCGCCGAACGACAGCCCGCGGTCCGCGGCGCGCTTCACCGCGTCGACGACGGCCGGGTTCCCGTGCCCGAGCAGGGCGGGCCCCCAGCTGGCGACGAGGTCGACGTACTCGCGGTCCTCGGCGTCGTAGACGTACGGCCCGGACGCGCGCTGCACGAATCGGGGCGCGCCGCCGACGGAGCGGTATGCGCGGACGGGGGAGTTGACGCCGCCCGGGATGGAGCGCTGCGCCCGCTCGAACAGCCGCGCATTCGCGTCGAACGCGGCGTCCTGAGGCCCTCGAAGGGGCTCCTCCGGCGCCGCGACGCGCTGCTCCGCGTCGGGCGCGTCCGCGAGGTGCGCGCCCGCCGTCGAACTCACCGGTTCCGCAGCCATCCGGCCACCTCCGTCGCCCAGTAGGTCAGGACCGCGTCCGCGCCGGCGCGGCGGATCGCGGTCACGGACTCGAGGATCGTCCGTTCGCGGTCGATCCAGCCGTTCGCCGCGGCCGCCTCGACCATCGCGTATTCGCCGGACACCTGGTACGCCCACACCGGCACCGGGCTCTCGCGCGCGACGTCGGCGAGCACGTCGAGGTAGAAGGAGGCCGGCTTGACCATGACGACGTCCGCCCCTTCGGCGACGTCGAGTACGGCCTCCCGCCGCCCCTCGCGGCGGTTGGCGGGGTCCAGCTGGTAGGTGCGGCGGTCGCCCTGCAGCGCCGACTCGACCGCGTCCCGGAAGGGGCCGTACAGCGACGAGGCGTACTTCGCGGAGTAGGCGAGCAGCAGGACGTCCTGGCGCCCGGCCGCGTCGAGCGCCTCCCGGACCGCCGCGGTCTGGCCGTCCATCATCCCGGAGAGGCCGAGCATGTGCGATCCGGCCTCCGCCTGCGCGAGCGCCATGTCGCGGTAGCGGAGGAGGGTGGCGTCGTTGTCGACCGAGCCGTCGGCGGCGAGCACGCCGCAGTGGCCGTGGTCCGTGAACTCGTCGAGGCACAGGTCCGTCTGGATCACGACCGCGTCGCCGACCTCCGCGGCGACCGCGCGGGTCGCGACGTTGAGGATGCCGTCGGGATCCGTGCCGCCGGAGCCGATCGCGTCGCGGTGCTCGGGCACGCCGTAGAGCATCAGCCCGCCGACGCCCGCCGCCACGGCCTCGACGGCCGCGCGCCGGAGGCTGTCGAGGTCGTGGTGCAGCACGCCCGGCATCGACTCGATGGGGCGGGGCCCGGTCGCCCCCTCCCGCACGAACATCGGCAGCACGAGCTGCGCCGGATCCGTGCGGGTCTCGCTCACGAGCCGGCGGACGGCGGCCGACTGCCGGAGGCGACGGGGACGGACGACGGGGCTCATGGCAGCGGTCCTTGCATGGGTCGGTGGAGGGCGAGCTCCTCGAGGGTGTCGATCAGCGACTCGCTGCTCCGCTCCCGCGCGACGAGGTCGACGCGCAGGCCGGCCGCCTCGGCGTCGACGGCCGTGCGCGGGCCGATGCAGGCGATGATCGTGCGCGACGGCACGAGACCGATCTGCATGGAGATCTGGTTCGCGACGCTGCCCGAGGTGATGAGGATCGCGTCGAACTGGCCGGACGCGACCTGCGCGATCGTCTCCGGCGCGATGGGCACGCCGACGGTGCGGTAGGCGACGACGGAGTCGACGTCGTGCCCCGCGGCGCGGAGACCGTCGGTCAGCACCGGCTTCGCGATGTCGCTGCGCAGGGCGAGGATCCTGAGCGGCACGACGCCCTCGGTCGCGTCGCCCCACTCGGCCAGCAGGCCGGCGGCGGAGTTGTCGCGGCGCGGGACGAAGTCGACCCGGTAGCCGGCGGCGCCGAGCGCGGCCGCGGTCGTCTCGCCGACCGCGGCGACCTTCGTGCGCTCCGGGAGGACCACGCGATGGGCGGACAGCACGTCCACCGTCGTCGCGCTCGTGACCGACATCCAGTCGTACTCGCCGCCCGTGAGGCGGGTGAGCGCCTGGTCGAGCGCCGGGCCGTCGGCGGTGCCCGCGAAGTTGATCGAGGGCGCGACGACGGGATTCGCGCCTCGGAGCCGCAGCTCCGCGGCCACCCCGTGGCCCCACGGGCCGCCGCGCGGGACGAGCACCTTCCAGCCGCGCAGCGGCTTGTCGCCGGTCATGCCTGCGCTCCGAGCGGTGCGAGATCCGCGGCTCCAGCGGCGAGCAGCTCCGCGGCGAGGGCGTCCGCCGCGGCGGCGAGCTCGGCGCCGCGGTCATCGGCAGCGAAGGAGACCGTCCGCCGGCGATCGAGCCGTCGCCCGCCGCCGGGCCGGTGCACCGAGGCCCAGAGGGTCGCCGATCCCTCGCCGACGGTGCTCGCGACGCCGATCGGGGCGGCGCAGCCGGCCTCGAGCAGTCCGAGCACGCGGCGCTCCGCCGTGGCCGCGTCGCGCGCGGAAGGATCGGTGAGCTTCGCGATCACCGCGCCGATCGGCGTCGCCGGGTCGGAGTCGGCCTCCCGCACCTCGAGTGCGAGCGCGCCCTGCCCCGCGGCGGTCGGCCACGACTCGAGGTCGAGCACCTCCGTCGCGGCGTCGAGCCGGCCGAGCCGCGCGAGGCCGGCCCAGGAGAGCACGACCGCGTCGAGCGCGCCGTCCCGCACGCGGCCGAGGCGGGTGTCGACGTTGCCGCGGAGGTCGACGACGCGCAGGTCGTCCCGCCGGTCGATCAGCTGCGCGTGCCGGCGGGGCGAGCCCGTACCGACCGTCGCGCCGGCGGGCAGGGCCGCCAGGTCGAGGCCGTCGCGCGCGCAGAGCACGTCGCGCGCGTCCTCCCGCACGGGCACGCCTGCCACGACCAGCCCGGGCGCCGGGTCGATCGGCAGGTCCTTGAGGGAGTGGACGACGAGGTCGACCTCCTCCGCCAGGAGCGCCGCGCGCAGGGCGCCGGCGAACACGCCGGTGCCGCCGATCTGCGCGAGCGACGCCTTCGACACGTCGCCCTGGGTGGTCACGACGACGAGCTCGCAGGGCTCGCCGAGCGCCTGGATCGCGTCGCGGATGCGCCCGGCCTGGGCGAGCGCGAGCGCGCTCCCCCTCGTCCCGAGGCGCACCGTCACGGGGTGAGGCCGGCGACCGCGGGTCGGAACCCGAGCCTCGCGTTCTCGCAGCAGCCGGGTCGGCACACGTCGTACCAGGGGCCGAGCTCGGTCTCCGCCGGCCGGTCCGCGGTCGGGGTGCCGTGCACGCGCTCGAGCACGAGGTCCACGAGGCCGGCGACGTAGGCCGGGTCGACGCCCGGGGTCGGCGTCCGGACCGAGACGATCCCGAGCTCGCGCGCGGTCTCGGTCGCCTCCTCGTCCAGATCCCACATGACCTCCATGTGGTCCGACACGAAACCGAGCGGCACGAGCAGCACGGCCTTGACGCCACGGCCCGCGAGGTCGCGGAGCGCGTCGTTCACGTCGGGCTCGAGCCAGGGCTGCGTGGGCGGCCCGCTGCGGGACTGGTAGACGAGGTCCCAGGGCACGTCGCGGCCGCTGCGGGCCATGACGACCTCGGCGACCGCCGTGTGCTGCGCGGCGTACGCGCCGCCGTCGCCGAACCCGCGCGCCGCCGGACCGCTGTGCGACGCGTCGCCGGTCGGGATCGAGTGCGTGCAGAACAGCACGTGCGCCTCGTTCGCGAGATCGATGCCGGGGACCTGCCGCTCGAGCTCGGCGAGTCCCTCCTCGACGCCCTTCGTGAACGGCGCCACGAAGCCGGGGTGGTCGAAGTACTGCCGCACCTTGTCGATCACCATCGTGTCGGCGAGGCCCGTCGCGTCGAGCTCGCGCGCGAAGTCCTCCCGGTACTGCCGGCAGGAGGAGTAGGAGCTGTACGCGCTCGTCGCGATCGCGATGAGCCGGTTCGAGCCCGCCGCGGCCGCCTCCTGCAGCGCGTCCGCGAGGAACGGGCCCCAGTTCCGGTTGCCCCAGTACACGGGCAGGTCGACGCCGCGGGCCGCCAGCTCGGCCTCGAGCGCGGCCTTCAGCGCGCGGTTCTGCGCGTTGATGGGGGAGACGCCGCCGAAGTGCCGGTAGTGGTGCGCGACCTCCTCGAGGCGCTCGTCCGGGATCC
Source organism: Amnibacterium kyonggiense (assembly GCF_004364555.1). GTDB lineage: Bacteria > Actinomycetota > Actinomycetes > Actinomycetales > Microbacteriaceae > Amnibacterium > Amnibacterium kyonggiense. The sequence goes on from NZ_SOAM01000001.1 coordinate 306,845, forward strand.
CGCGACCGCGGGTGACGTTGCGGAGGAAGGGGATGACGTCGTCCTGGCCCTCCGGGCCGCCGAAGCTCGCGAGCAGGATGCCGTCGTACGCGACGGGGACCTCGACGTGCTCCGGGCCGGAGGACGCGGGCTCGGAGGCGTTGCGCACCGCGCCGATGTTCACCGCGGTCACGACAGCACCTCGTACAGCTCGTGCAGCTCGATGCGGCGGCCGGTGAAGAACGGCGTCTCCTCGTTCACGTGGAGCCGCGCCTCGGTCGCCCGGAGGTCGCGCATCATGTCCACGAGGTCGCTGAGCGAGTCGGACTCCATCGGCAGGATCCACTCGTAGTCGCCGAGCGCGAACGCCGAGACGGTGTTCGCGACGACGGAGGTGAACGCGGCGCCCTTCCTGCCGTGCTCCGCGAGCATCCGCTTGCGGTCCTCCTCGGGCAGCACGTACCAGTCGTAGCCGCGCACGAAGGGGTACACCGCGAGCCAGTCGCGCGCGCGCTCGCCGCGGAGGAAGCCGGGTACGTGACTGCGGTTGAACTCCGCCTCGCGGTGCACGCCGAGGGCGCTCCAGGTCGGGATCAGCGGCGCGAGCATGGCGGTGCGGCGGATGCGGCGCACGGCCCACTGGAGCACGGCCGGGTCGTCGCCGTGGAACCAGAACATGAGGTCGGCGTCGGCACGGAGTCCCGAGACGTCGTACACCCCGCGGGTCGTCACGCCCCTGTCGGAGAGCTCCTGGAGGACCTGCTCCAGGTGCTCGGTCGAACTGTCGCCGGGCACCTGCCCGGCGGTCCCTCGGCGGAACACGGCCCAGAGGGCCCAGCCTCCGTCTGTCATGGTGCGGCACTTCCTCGAAAGCAGCACGTGGGTGCACCCGCGCGGGCTGCTGCGACCCTGCGCATCGGACGCCGTCTGCTCGACGTCGTCTCGGCCGCGACGGCGCAGGCCGCAGACAGTGTCGCACCTCGTGGATGGGTGCCCGGTCCCGCCGGGCACCCTCTCGGCGGGAGGGGACCCCCACCCGCCGCTACCTCCTGGTCGCGCTCCGGATGATCAGCGCGGTGACGCCGGCGACGAGCCCGAGGGCTGCGGCGAGCGCGGCGTACACGACCTCGGGACGCTCCTGCCGGACTGTGTCGAGGGTGTCGATCGCGTCACGGAGGGCCGATCGGACGCGCTTCGGCACGTCCAGGCGGTCCTCGATCGCGTCGAGGGTCTCCGCGAGCCGCTGCCGGGTGGCCTCGATGTCGGACCGGATCTCGGAGAGCTGGCGCTCCTTGTCATCGGTCATACTGCTGGACCCCCTTGAACGCCTTCACGTCGTCTTTCACGCTGTCGACCGCTTCCTTCGGCACCGGCGGCACGCCCTTCTTGAGGCGCGAGACGCCGATGAGCACGAGGACGACCGCGATGATCAGCAGCAGCGCGCCGATGATCAGCGCGGACAGCCACAGGGGCAGCGCCTCACCGAGCCCGAGCACCGCCGCGGCGAGCAGCGGGAACGCCGCGAAGTAGAGGAACACGGCCGCGCCCGCGAAGAGCGCGATGCCGATGCCCGCGCTCTTCAGGCGCGTGACGAGCTCCCGCTTCAGCTGCTCGATCTCGTCCCGGATCAGCGTGGTGATCAGGCCGGGCAGCTCGCCGATCAGGGTGAAGACGGACTTCTTGCCGTCGTTCTTGTCAGCCGCCATCGTCGTCAGATGGACGGCGACGGCTCGCCGTCGTCCGTCCGCTTCACCTTCGAGACGACCTTCTTGGCCTGGCCCACGACGGCGTCCTGCACCTCCGGCGCCTTCTCCTTGACGAAGCCCTGCACCGTGCCGACGACCTCGTTCACGCCCTTCTGGACGTTGCGGTCGTTCCACAGGCGGTCGGCCGCGGACTTGATCTGGTCGTAACGCCGTCGGCCCGCCCGGGCACCGAGGACGTACCCGACCGCTGCACCGGCGACGAAGAAGATTCGACCCGCCATGGTTCACCTCTTTGCTCGGACGTGTCGCCGTTCCGGTCTGAACGACGTCGGCAACTGTATCGACCGCCGACTGAGTGCTCAGGATGTTCCCGACGGATGATCAGGATGCTCCTGGTGCGGTTCAGGACGTCCGCGGTCGCGCCGCGCGCTCGGCGCCCGCGACCACCGACGCGAGGCCGGTCCCCGCGACCCACGAGCCCGCGACGGTGAGGCCCGGCGGCAGCGTCGTCCGCGCGAGCGCCGACCGGAGGGCGATCGTCTCCGGGGCGAGGGCCGGGGCCGTGTCCGTCCAGGGCGCGTCGACGCGGGCGGCCGCGTGCAGAGCGTCGACCCCGAGCAGGGCGGCCGCGTCCCCGAGCACGACCGCGTCCGGCACCGCGTCGTGCCCCCGGTACGCGAGGCGGAGCAGGTGCCGTCGCCGTCCGGCGCGGTCGGCGAGCCACGGCCACTTCGCGGTGAGGTGCGTGATCGCGGTCGCGCGGACGTCCGTCCTGCCGGCGGCCCGCAGCACGCCGGTCCCGCGCGGGGCGCCGTCGAGCCGGGCGTCCTCGACGAGCAGCACGACCGCGCGCGTCTCGGCCGGCGCGGGTCGGGGCATCGCGGCGAGCGCCGGGGCGGCATCGCGGAGGAGGTCGAGCGCTGCGGCCCCGTCGACGGCGAGCACGACGCGGTCCGCCTCGAGGTCCTCCCGCTCGGTGACGACGGTGAAGCCCTCCCCCTCCGGATGCGGGTGCAGCCCGATCACGGGCGCATCCGTGCGCACGTCGGCGCCGAGGGAGCGCACGCGCGCCGCGAGGGCGTCGACGAGCCGGTGCACCCCGCCCTCGAGACCCTGCGCCGCCGCGCCCGCGGGAGCGGCGGCCCGCAGGCCCAGCACGGCGCCCGACAGCGACCCGGCGGCCGTGATCGCCGCGTTGAGGCCCGGTGCGATCAGCTCGACCGGCACCTCGTCGGGGTCGGCGCCGTAGACGTTCTCCACGACCGGGGCGACCAGCCGCTCGAGCACGCGGTCGCCCATCCGCGCCCGGACGAGCGGGCCGAGCCGTTCGTACCGGCCGACCTTGAGCACGGGCAGCAGCCGATCCAGGTAGGCGCGGGCCGCGCCCCTCCCGTCGATCACGCGGACGACGTCCGTCGCGACCGGGGACGAGGGGATGCCGAGGACCCCGCCCGCCGGCAGCGGCACGGTGCGGTCCGCGAGCGCGACCCACGCCGATCCGGCCGGCTCGCGGACCGCGTCGCCGAGCCCGAGGTCGTCGACGAGGGTCCGCACCACGCCGCCGCGCACGGCGAAGCTCTCCGCCCCGACGTCGACGGTCACGCCGCCGACGTCGAGGGGTCGGATGCGCCCGCCGAGCCGGTCGGACGCCTCGAGCAGCACGACGTCGTCGCCGTGGATCGCGAGGCGCCGGGCCGCGACGAGCCCGGCGACGCCGCCCCCGATGACGACGGTGCGCATCAGCGGCGGTGGGCCCAGTCGACGATGCGCGTGAGCACGCCCGGATCGGTCTCCGGCGGCACCCCGTGCCCGAGGTTCAGCACGTGCGCGGGCGCGGCGCGACCCGCCTCGACGACCTGCTCGAGGTGCCGCTCGAGCACGGGCCACGGGGCGGCGAGCAGCGCGGGGTCGATGTTCCCCTGCACGGGCGTCGTGCCGCCGAGCAGCGCGGAGGCCGCGTCGAGCGGGATGCGGTGGTCGACGCCGACGACGTCCGCCCCCGCATCGCGCATGGCCGCGAGCAGCAGGGCCGTCCCGGTGCCGAAGTGGACCTTCGGCACGCCGTCGACCGCGGCGAGCGCGGCCGCGGAGGCCGGCAGCGCGCCGGCGCGGTAGTCCGCCTCGGAAAGCCCGCCCGCCCAGGAGTCGAACAGCTGCACGGCGCGGGCGCCGGCTCGGACCTGCGCGGCGAGGAAGGCGCCGGAGAGGCGGGCGAGGAAGTCCGTCAGCGTCCGCCACGCCTCCGGGTCCGCGTGCATGAGGGTCCTGGCGCGCAGCTGATCCTTCGAGGGACCGCCCTCGACGACGTAGGAGGCGAGGGTGAAGGGAGCGCCGGCGAAGCCGATGAGCGGCACGTCGCCCAGCTCGGCGACCGTGCGCGCGACGGCCTCCTCGATCGGCGCGAGCGCGTCGTCGGGCAGGTCGTGGGCGACGAGGTCGGCGAGGTCGGCGGCGTCCCGCACCGGGCGGCCGAACACGGGGCCGCGGCCGGGGGCGATCTCGACGTCGACCCCGGCGAGCTTCAGCGGGACGACGATGTCGCTGAAGAAGATCGCGGCGTCGACGCCGTGGCGCCGGACCGGCTGCAGCGTGATCTCGGCGGCGAGCTCGGGGGTCAGACAGGCGTCGAGCATCGCGGTGCCGGCGCGCGTCGCCTTGTACTCGGGCAGCGAGCGGCCGGCCTGGCGCATGAACCAGACGGGCAGGCGCTCGGATCGGACGCCGCGGTAGGCCTGGAGGAGCGGGGAATCGGCGGGCACGGACCGGCATCCTGCCAGGGGCGCCCGCGGACCGTGCACATCACCTGACCCTCGTCGGCCCGGCGCCCGGCCCGGATTCGACGACTGGTAGAATCGCCCGCCGTGCTGACCGCTCTGACCGCCGACTACCGCACGGCGGGGTTCGAGGTCCTCGAGCGGCTCGCGACCGTGTCCCCCGAGACCTTCGCGCGATTCGTCGGCGCCCATCGGGGCGTGCGCGGCGGCGTGCTGCTGGCGACCTGCAACCGCTTCGAGGCCTACCTCGACGTCGCCGACGAGGCGGAGGTCGACGGGCTGCTCGACTTCGCCGCCGCGGAGGCGGGCGTCGACGCGGCCGCGGTCGCCGACGCCGCCGCCCGCCGCACCGGGTCCGACCTCGCCGGACACCTCTTCGCGGTGTCGAGCGGCCTCGAGTCCCTCGTCGTCGGGGAGGCGGAGATCGCCGGTCAGGTGTCCCGCGCGCTCGAGGCGGCGCGCGGGCTCGGCACGACGACGCCCGACCTCGAGCGCCTCTTCCAGCGCGCCTCCCGCACCTCCAGCGCCGTCCAGCAGCGCACGCGGGTCGGCAGCGCGGGCCGCAGCATCGTCCGGCTCGCCCTCGACCTCGCGGGCAGCCGCGTGACGGACTGGGCGACGACCCGGGTGCTGCTCATCGGCACCGGCACGTACGCCCGGGCGACGCTCGCCGCCCTGCGCGACCGCGGGGTGCACGAGATCGCCGTGTACTCGCCGAGCGGCCGCGCCCTGAAGTTCGCGCAGCGGGAGGGCGTCGTCGCCGTGACCCGCACGGATCTGCCGCACCGCCTCGCCCTCGCGGACATCGTCATCTCGTGCAGCATCGCGACGACCCCGATCCTCGACGCGGAGAAGCTGCGCCGGGCCCGCTCGGTCGTGGCCGAGCCTGCCCGCCAGCTCGTCGTCGACCTCGGCATGCCCCGGAACATCGAGCCGGACGTCGCGGGCCTGCAGGACGTCGACCTGCTCGACCTCGAGACGATCGGCAAGCACGCCCCGCTGCCCGAGCTGCAGGCGACCGACGACGCGCTCGCCCTCATCGCGGAGGCGGTCGCCGAGTACGGCGCCGACCAGCGCGCGACCGCGGCGACCCCGGCGGTCGTCGCCTACCGCGCCCACGTGTTCGAGCTGGTCGATCAGGAGATCGAGCGCCTCCGCCGGAAGGGCGAGGCGACGGAGGCCGTGGAGCGCGCGATGCGCCACCTGGCGGGCGTGCTCGTGCACACGCCGTCCGCCCGCGCCCGCGAGCTCGCCGCCGCGGGCGAGGCGCAGCGCTTCGCGGACGCCGTCGAGACCCTGCACGGGCTCAGCACGTCGCCGGCGAGCGACGAGCAGCCCGGCACGGTTCTCGCCGGCTGACGCCGCTCAGTCCTGCGGCGGTCGCCAGCCGATCGCGCGGACGCCGAGGTGGATGCTGCCGACGAGCAGCGCGATCACCGCGAGGACGCCGCTCAACGCGAAGCACCCTCCGCCGCCCGTCGGCGTCTGCTGCAGTCCCGCACCGATGAAGAGCAGCAGCACCGTCAGCGTGCCCGCCGAGGCCCAGATGATCCCGAGCGCGGCGTCGTACGGGTTCCGGACCCGCCGGACGACGCCGTCGACCTGCAGCGCCGGAGGGACCGCGCGGAACCCGGTCTCCGGGTCGAATGTGCTCATCGCTGGATGCTGGCAGAGGAATGCGCCGCAGCGCACCCTCGGATTCGCGGAATGCGCTCTCGAGGATCTCCCAAGACACGTGCGAGAACCCGTAACCTCCGCGTAACTTCCGCGTATCATCCGCACCGTGGCGTACCGAGTCGTGATCCCGCGCAGCATCCCGTTCGGCGAGTCGAACCGGGTGCAGCAGGCGGTGTGGAAGCGCGGCTACAGCACGCGCATCGCGGGCCGCGACGCCGCACAGCCGGACCAGGTCGTGGTCGAGTTCCTCCGCATGGTCGACGAGCTGCCCGAGCCGGGCGACGTCCCGGCGCTGGAGCAGGACCTCGAGCGGCTCCTCTCGAGCAGCCGCATCGATGCGCCGTTCATGGGCCGCGGCGGCTGGGTCGAGACGGTGCAGAACCGCCCGGCCCGCAAGCGCATCGCCTGAGAGCACATCAGCAGGAGTCCACGAGCACGACGGCAGGAACGATGCGCTTCAGCAGGAACCCCGGGCCGCCTGCTTCCTGCTGAAGCGTCTGCTTCTTGCTGACGGACTCCCCCGTCGGAGGACCTCCCCGTCGGCGGAGCAGCCCGTGGGCGAACCCGCGCCGGTTCAGCAGACGTACTCGAGGATCCCGATCCCGATCGTGCGCATGGCCTGCAGCACCGCGAGGCGCCGCGTGTGCAGACGGTCCTCGAACTCGATCGTGACCGTGTAGGCGACGGAGGCGCGCGGTCCGCGCAGCACCCCGGCCTCGCTCCGCACCCCGGGGGCCGACCCCGTCTTGTTCAGCAGGCTGAGCCCGTGATCGCTGCGCACGTGCGACAGCGGGTCGAGCGCGAACGCGGAGGCGACGAGGGACAGGTCGGCGTTCAGCGCGAGCCAGTCGGACACGCGGGAGGACACCGCCCGGCTGACGGCCTCGCCCCGCGCGATCCGCGCGAACAGCGTCGTCAGCTCCGCGGCCGAGCCGACCGAGAGCTGCGGGGCGTCGTCCGGGCCCCGCCGGTCGCGGACCCGGTCGAGCAGCGCGGTGCGCCGGAGGCCGAGCGAGTCGGCCCGCGCGCGCACGGCGTCCAGCCCCACCGCGCGGAGCAGCACGTTCGTCGCCAGGTTGTCGCTCGTCGCCGCGACGAGGGCCGCGAGGTCGGTCAGCGGCAGGCTCGGCGCGTGCAGGTACTGCCAGACGCCGGCCTCCGCGACGAGGTCCTCCGGCGTCCGGTCGAGCAGGTCGAAGCGGGTGTTCACCTGCTCCTCGAGCCGCGCGGCGATCTCGAGCAGCAGGAGGACCTTGCCGACGCTCGCCGTCGGGAGCACGACGTGGTCGTCGACCGAGAACAGGGCCTTGCCCGACAGCAGGTCGATCACCCGCGCGGACACCTGCGCGCCGTCGAGCGCCAGGTGCGCGAGCGCGGTGAAGCCGTCGGTGAAGTCCGCGCGCACCGCCTCGCCCCGGTGCCGGGCGTTCTCCTCGCCGCTCCGCGACCGCGTCCGCCTGGACTCGGCCGGAGCGGCGGTCACCAGATCGTGACCCTGCTCTTCGGATCCAGCCACAGGGCATCCGTCTCGGTGAGGTCGAACGCCGCTGCGAACTCGTCCAGGTTCTTCACGATCTGGTTGCAGCGGAACTCCGGCGGGGAGTGCGGGTCGATGGTGAGCAGGCGCTTCGCCTCCGCCTCGCGCCGCTTCTCCCGCCAGACCGTCGCCCAGGCGATGAAGAAGCGCTGCGCGCCGGTCAGCCCGTCGATCACGGGCGGCTCCGCGCCCTCGAGCGAGAGGACGTAGGCCTTCCACGCGATCGTGAGGCCGCCGAGGTCGCCGATGTTCTCGCCGATGGTGAGCGCGCCGTTGACGTGGTCGGTGAGCCCCAGGGGCACGAGCGCGTCGTACTGCGCGATCAGCGCCTTCGTCCGCTCCTCGAACGCGGAGCGGTCCGCCTCCGTCCACCAGTTCTCGAGCCGACCGTCGCCGTCGAACTGCGAGCCCTGGTCGTCGAACCCGTGACCGATCTCGTGCCCGATCACCGCGCCGATGCCGCCGTAGTTCGCGGCGTCGTCCCGGTCGGGGCCGAAGAACGGCTCCTGGAGGATCGCAGCGGGGAACACGATCTCGTTCATGCCCGGGTTGTAGTACGCGTTCACCGTCTGCGGCGTCATGAACCACTCGTCGCGGTCGACCGGCTTCCCGATCTTCCCGAGCTCGCGGTCGAACTCGAAGGCGCTCGACGCCTGCACGTTGCCGACCAGGTCGTCCGCGGACACCTCGAGCCGGGAGTAGTCCCGCCAGACGGCCGGGTACCCGATCTTCGGGGTGAACTTCCCGAGCTTCTCGAGCGCGCGGGCGCGGGTCTCGTCGCTCATCCAGTCGAGGGAGGAGATCGAGTCCCGGTACGCCGCGACGAGGTTCGCGACGAGCACGTCCATCCGCACCTTCGCGATCGGCGGGAAGTGCTCCTCCACGTAGAGCTTGCCGACCGCCTCGCCCATGGCGCCCTCGGCGAGCGCGACGCCGCGCTTCCAGCGGGCCCGCAGCTCCTGCGCCCCGGTGAGCGCGGTGCCCGTGAACGCGAACTGCGCGTCGACGAACGCGGAGGAGAGGTAGGGCGCCAGCGGGCGGATCACGCGGATCGCCAGCCAGTCGCGCCACGCCTCGAGGCGGTCGTGCGTGAGCAGCGCGAGCACGCCGGAGACGAAGCTCGGCTCGCGGACGACGACCGTGTCGAGCGCGCCGATCGGGGCGTCGAGGCCGGCCGCCCAGGCGTCGAGCAGCGCGCCCCGCTCGCCGGCGGACGCGACGAGGTCGGCCCAGGAGGTCGGGTTGTAGGTCGCCTGCACGTCGCGGGTCGCGACCGCGTCCCAGTGGGTCGCCGCGATCTCGGTCTCGAGCGCGAGCACGCGGTCCGCGCGCTCCTCGGCGGCGTCCTGCCCCGCGAGGGAGAACATGCTCGTGAGGAAGGTCCGGTACGCGTCGCGATGGGACGCGAAGTCGTCCTCCCGGTAGTAGCGCTCGTCCGGCAGGCCGAGGCCGCCCTGCTCGAAGAAGACGAGGTACCGCCCGGGATCGCCGGGGTCGTTGTCGACGAAGAGGCGGAACAGACTGCCGCCGCCGCGGCGCTCGAGGGTGCCGAGCACGGCCAGGACGGTGGCGACGGAGTCGGCCGCGGCGACCAGGCCGAGCGGCTCGGCGAGGGGCGCGGCGCCGAGCGCCTCGACCCGGGCCTCGTCCATGAAGGAGGAGTAGAGGTCGCCGATCTTGCGGGCCTCGGTGCCGGGCTCCGCCTGCTGGGCGCGCTCGACGATGGCGCGGACCGCGACCTCCGCGTCGTCCACGAGGTCGAGGAACGCCCCGGACCGGGCGCGATCGGCGGGGATCTCCGCCGTCGCGAGCCATTCGCCGTTGACGGCGCGGTACAGGTCGTCCTGGATGCGCGGGGGGACCACCGCGCCGGGCTGCCCGGAGGCGCTCGAAGGGTCGGGTTGGGCCACGGGTGGAGTCTAGGAGCGCTCGTCCCCCGTGGGCGGGACGGCTCGCGCGGTTCGGCCGCCTCACGGCCGGACCGCGGGCGTCGGTGCCCGCTGCCAGGATCGTCCGGTGCGCCGCCGCGGGATCCTGCTGTTCGCGGGCCTCGGCATCGCCTGGGGCATCCCCTACCTGCTGATCAAGATCGCGGTGCAGGAGGTCGATCCGGCGGTCGTCGTGCTCGGGCGCAGCGCCATCGGCGCGCTCGTGCTCCTCCCCGTCGTCGTCGCCCGCCGGCAGGTGCTGCCCGTGCTCCGGCGCTGGCGCCCGCTGCTCGCCTACACGGCGGCGGAGATCGTCGTGCCGTGGTTCTTCCTGACGTCGGCCGAGCAGCGCCTCCCGAGCTCGCTCGCCGGGCTGCTGCTCGCGGCGGTGCCGCTCGTGGGGGTCGCCGTCGCGGCGCTCTCCGGCCGCCCCGAGGTGATGAGCCGCGTCAACTGGCTCGGCGTCCTGGCCGGCATGCTCGGCGTCGCGGCCCTCGTCGGGCTCGACGTGGGCGGCTCGGACGTGCTCGGCCTCCTCCAGATGGTGATCGTCGTGGTCGGCTACGCGATCGGCCCGGTGATCCTCGCGCGGCGCATGTCCGACCTGCCCGGCACGGGCGTGGTCGCGCTGTCGCTCGCCATCACCGCGCTCGTCTACGTCCCGCTCGTGCCGCTGCTCGGCTCGTGGCCGACCGCGATCCCGTCCGGCGCTGCGATCGCGTCGATCGTCACCCTCGGCGTCGTCTGCAGCGCGGTCGGCTTCCTGCTCATGTTCGCGCTGATCGCGGAGGTCGGGCCGGTGCGGGTCACGATGATCACCTACGTGAACCCCGCGGTGGCGGTGGCCGCCGGCGCGCTCGTGCTGCACGAGCAGGTCACCGTCTGGACGCTCGTCGGCTTCGTGCTGGTGCTCACGGGCTCGTACCTGGTGAGCCGCAGGCGGCAGGTGGCGCAGGTCGCCGCCACGTAGGCTCTCGGCCCGTGCGACTCGTGGTGGCGGAGTGCTCGGTCGACTACGCGGGCCGGCTGTCGGCCCATCTCGACCCGGCGCGCAGGGTGCTCATGCTGAAGGCCGACGGCAGCGTGCTCGTGCACGCGGACGGCGGCTCCTACAAGCCCCTGAACTGGATGAGCCCGCCGTGCTCCCTCGCGGTCGAGGAGCCGGACGAGGACGTCGCCGCGACCGGCGTCCGCGAGGTCTGGCGCGTCACGCACGGGAAGACGGGCGACGTGCTCGTCATCCGGATCCACGAGCTGATCGTCGACGAGCAGGTCGAGCTCGGGATCGATCCGGGACTCGTGAAGGACGGCGTCGAGGCGGACCTGCAGCGGCTGCTCGCCGAGCAGATCGAGCTGCTCGGCGACGGCCACTCCCTCGTCCGGCGCGAGTACATGACGGCGATCGGCCCCGTCGACATCCTCGCCCGCGACGCGGGCGGGGTGTCCGTCGCGGTCGAGATCAAGCGGCGCGGTGACATCGACGGCGTCGAGCAGCTGACCCGCTACCTCGAGCTGATGAACCGCGACCCGCACCTCGCGCCGGTCTCCGGCGTCTTCGCGGCGCAGGAGATCAAGCCGCAGGCGCGCACCCTCGCGGAGGATCGCGGCATCCGCTGCCTCGTCCTCGACTACGACGCGATGCGAGGCGTCGAGGTCGGCCCCGCCCGCCTCTTCTGAGTTCATTGCGAGCGCGACTCGTCTCCGATCCTCGACGCGCGACGCACCGGGATCTCCGGATCGGTGGTCCGCGGGCGACACGCGCTCATGGCGGATCCACAGCCGTCCGGGCCGCTGCGGTGCTGGGCTGACGCGCAGCTCCACCAGAAAGGCGGCGACGATGCCGATTCCCTCTGCCCTGCGCTCGCGTCCACGACGCGGGCTCCTCGCCCTCCTCGGGGCCGCGACGCTCGTGACCGGCGTCCTCGCAGCCGCGCCGGCGGCCGGCGCGGCCCCGACCGCGCGGCCCGGCCAGCCGGACCTCGGCCCGAACACCGTCGTGCTCTCCCCCGACATGCCGCAGGCGGAGGTGCAGGCGAAGCTCGACGCGATCGCCGCCGACCGCGTGCCCGACCAGTTCGGCCCCGGTCGCGTCGCCGTCCTGTTCCTCCCCGGCACCTACGGCTCGGCGGCGGACCCGCTGAACTTCCAGCTCGGCTACGGCGAGGAGGTCGCCGGGCTCGGGAAGTCGCCGTCCGACGTCGTGATCAACGGCACGGCGAACGTCTACAACCAGTGCGCGGGCGATCCCGGCGGCAACGTCTCGGACGGCTGCGTGGCGCTCAACAACTTCTGGCGCTCGCTCTCGAACCTCACGATCAACCCGATGGGCGGTGAGGGCTGCCACGCGAACACGGAGTTCTGGGCCGTGTCACAGGCGGCGCCGATGCGCCGGGTGCAGGTCAACGGCCCCACGACGCTCATGGACTACTGCACGAACCCGTCCTACGCGAGCGGCGGGTTCATCGCCGACTCCGCCCTGGGAGCCGTGACCAACGGCTCCCAGCAGCAGTGGCTGACGCGCAACAGCAGCGTCGCGAGCTGGTCGAACGGCGTCTGGAACCAGGTCTTCTCCGGCGTGCAGGGCGCTCCTGCCGAGACGTTCCCCGCCGACGGCCACGCGGTCGCCGACGGCCCGAACCCGTACACGGTCGTCGACCGCACCCCGGTCAGCCGCGAGAAGCCGTTCCTCTACGTGGACGACCGCGGCGCCTGGAAGGTCTTCGTCCCCGCAGCGCGGACGAGCACGACCGGCACGAGCTGGTCGACCGGGTCGGAGGCGGGCCGTTCGCTCCCGCTGTCGCGGTTCCGGATCGTGCAGCCGGGCGACAGCGCGGCGAGCATCCAGCGGTCGCTGCGGAGGGGGCAGGACCTGCTCGTCACGCCGGGCGTGTACGGCATCGACCGCTCGCTCACGGTGACGCGCCCGAACACGGTGGTCCTCGGGCTCGGCTTCGCGACGCTGACCGCCGAGCGCGGCGCCGTGCCGATCCGGGTCGCCGGCGTCCCGGGCGTCGACCTCGCGGGGCTGATCGTCGACGCGGGTGCGACGAACTCCCCCGCGCTCGTCGAGGTCGGCGCCCGCCGCGGGGCGGGCGGCTCCGCGAGGAACCCGATCGCCCTCCAGGACGTCTTCTTCCGGATCGGCGGCCCGCACGCCGGGCGGGCGACGACGAGCCTGGTCGTGAACAGCGACCACGTCGTCCTCGACGACATCTGGGCCTGGCGGGCCGACCACGGCACCGGCGTGGGCTGGACGCAGAACACGGCGCGGAACGGCGTCGTCGTGAACGGGGACGACGTCACCGCGACCGGCCTCTTCGTCGAGCATTACCAGCAGTACAACGCGATCTGGAACGGCGAGCGGGGGCGCACGATCTTCTTCCAGAACGAGCTGCCCTACGACGCGCCCAGCCAGGCGGCCTGGCGGCACGGCTCCGTGAACGGGTACGCGGCCTACACGGTCGCGGACTCCGTGCGGTGGAACCGGGTCGACGGCGCGGGCTCGTACATCTACACGAACGTCGTCCCGACGCTGCACGCCTCCCGCGCCTTCGAGGTCCCGCGGCGGCCCGGCGTGCAGCTGCGGCACCTCGTGACCGTCAGCCTGAACGACGCGGGGACGATCGACCACGTCGTGAACGGCACCGGGGAGGCGGCGGTGCCGAAGACGGGCGGCAGCGACGTCGTCTTCCTGAACCGCTACCCCTGATCGACCGAGCACGATCGCAGGAACGGATCGCTGCAGCAGGAATCCGGGCGCCCCGGGTTCCTGCTGCAGCGCCTGGTTCCTGCTGTCGTGCTCCGGAGTCCCTGCCGTCGCGCTCCGGCCCGATCTGGGGCGCGACCGCGCTCCGGTCGAGCCGCCAGGATGGGCCCTGATGTCCGAGCCCTTCACCGTGATCCTGGTCGACCTCGACGGCACCGTCATGGACTCCGCCCTCGGGATCACGCGGAGCCTCGCCGTCGCGCTCGAGGAGCTCGGCCTGCCGGTGCCGCCGCCGGCGCGCATGGTCGAGTTCGTGGGACCGCCGATCCTCGACGGCCTCCGGGACGTCGCGGGTCTCGAGCCCGCGGACGCCGCCAGGACGCTCGAGCGCTACCGCGAGCGCTACCGGCGGCTCGGCGCCTTCGAGGCGGAGCCGTACGCGGGGATCCGGGAGGCGCTCGAGCGCCTCCGCGAGCTGGCGCCGCTCGCCATCGCGACGTCGAAACCGGAGGGCATCGCGACCCGGATCCTCGAGCACTTCGCCTTCGCACCGCTCTTCACCGTGATCGCGGGCGCCTCCGACGACGAGACGCGCAGCACGAAGGCCGACGTGATCACGCGCGCCCTCGAGCTGCTGGTCGAGCGCGGCGTCGACGTGTCGCGCCCGGTGATGATCGGCGACCGCATCCACGACGTGGAGGGCGCCGCCGCGCACGGCATCCCGACCGTCGTCGCCGGCTGGGGCTACGGCGCGCCCGAGGAGGCGGCCGGCGCCGTGGCCATCGCCGACGCGCCCGCGGACCTGCCCGCGATCGTGGCCGCGGGCGCCCCGGAACCGGTCTGACGGGCGCTCGGCAGTCCGCGCTCAGCGCTCCTCGTCCAGGAAGGGACCAGAATCTTCACATGACCCTCACGCAGGCGGAGCGGCAGTACCAGAAGGCCGCGCAGTCGACGGCACCGCACGTCGTGGTCCTCTTCGGAGCGGCCGGCGACCTCGCGAAGCGCAAGCTCCTCCCGGGGATGGCGAACCTCGTGCTGTCCTCCCTCGCGCCGGACATCGAGATCGTGGGCACCTCGCTGGAGGACCTCGACGACGACACCTACCGCGAGCAGGCGAAGGCGGCGCTCGACGAGTTCGACCGCCGGCACCTCACCGACGACGAGTGGAAGCACTTCGCGGAGAAGCTCCACTACGTGCCGAGCAAGGCCGGTCCGAAGGCGCTCGCGCAGGCGGTCGCCGCTGCGGCGGGTCGGCTGGGCCCGTCCGCCCGGCGCATCCACTACCTGTCGGTGCCGCCGAAGGCCGCCCTCGCAGCGGTCGAGACGATCCGCGACGCCGGCCTGGTCGAGGGCTCGCGGATCATCATGGAGAAGCCGTTCGGCACCGATCTGGCGAGCGCCGTCGAGCTGAACCGGCGCCTCCACGAGACCTTCGCCGAGAACCAGATCTTCCGGATCGACCACTTCCTCGGCAAGGAGCCGGCGCAGAACATCCTCGCGATCCGGTTCGGCAACGGCCTCTTCGAGCCCATCTGGAACCGCAACTTCATCCAGCAGATCCAGATCGACGTGCCGGAGACGCTCGGGCTCGAGCAGCGCGCCACGTTCTACGAGGCGACCGGCGCGTACCGCGACATGGTCGTGACGCACCTGTTCCAGATCCTCGCGTTCGTCGCGATGGAGGCCCCGACCGCGCTGGAGCCGAAGGCCATCAGCGAGGAGAAGAACAAGGTCTTCAACTCGATGAAGCCGATCGACCCCGAGTCGGTCGTCCGCGGCCAGTACGTCGGATACAAGGACATCCCGGGCGTCTCGCCGGAGAGCGAGACGGAGACCTTCGTCGCGCTGAAGTGCGAGATCGACAACTGGCGCTGGGCCGGCGTCCCCTTCTACCTCCGCACGGGGAAGAAGCTCGCGGAGGGCCAGCGCATCGTCTCGATCGCCTTCAAGGAGCCGCCGCAGTCGATGTTCCCGGCCGGTTCCGGCATCGGCGCGAAGGGGCCGGACCACCTGACGTTCGACCTCGCGGACGCGTCGAAGATGTCCCTGTCGTTCTACGGCAAGCGGCCCGGGCCGGGCATGCGCCTCGACAAGATGTCGATGCAGTTCGCGATGCAGGACACCGCGAACGCCGGGGAGGTCCTCGAGGCCTACGAGCGCCTGATCCTCGACGCGATGCGCGGCGACCACACGCTGTTCACCTCCGCCGCGGGCATCGAGCGCCTGTGGGAGGTCAGCCAGCCGCTGCTGGACGACCCGCCCCCCGTGCGCCCGTACGCGGTGGGGAGCTGGGGTCCGAACGCGATCCACCAGCTGATCGCCCCGTACGCCTGGCGCCTCCCCTTCGAGCGCGTCTGGCGCGAGTCCCACCACTCGTAGTCGTCCGGTTCACCGATACGGAGATCCGGGAGGCTCTGCGCCTCGGATCTCCGTATCGGTGACACGCGACCGAGGACCTCCCGATCGGGGGATCCGCACCTAGCGTCGAGGACGTGCAGGTGATCCCGGTTCTCGGCGGCCGGTACCGGCTCGGTCCCGAGATCGGCTCGGGCGGCATGGGCGCCGTCCACCGCGCGTGGGACGAGCGGTTCGACCGCGAGGTCGCGATCAAGATCCTGCGGGCCGGTTCGGACGCCGTCGAGCGCGAGCGCCTTCGGCGCGAGGCCCAGTACCTCGCGCGGCTCGACCACCCGAACCTCGTCGCCGTGCTCGACGCAGGCTCGGACGAGCTGCGGAAGCGCGAGGCCGTCTGGTTCGCGATGGAGCTCGTCGACGGGCCCGACCTGCGCACCGTCGTCCGGCAGGACGGCCCGCAGACCGGCGCCGTCGTGCGCCGCGTGCTGGCCGGGCTGCTCGCCGCGCTCGACGCGCTCCACACGGCGGGCGTGGTGCACCGCGACCTCAAGCCGGCCAACGTCCTCCTCACCGCCGAGCCCGCCACGGGCCGGTGGGACGTGAAGCTCGTCGACCTCGGCATCGCCCAGCACATCCGGACCGACCACCTCACCTCGACGGGCCAGATCGTCGGCACGGCCGCGTACCTGAGCCCCGAGCAGGTGAGCGGCCAGCCGATCGGCGCCGCGACGGACGTGTACGCCCTCGGCCTCGTCGCGATCGAGGCGCTCACGGCCCGCATCGCGTTCCCCGGCGCCCCCGCGGAGTCGGCCGTCGCCCGCCTGGTGCGCGCACCGGAGCTGCCGGCGGACATCGGTCCCTCCTGGCGCGCGGTGCTCACCGCGATGACGGCGCTCGACCCGGCGCACCGGCCCACCGTGGCGGTGCTGCGCGAGATGGTCGAGCGGCTGCCGGACGACGTGCTCGACCCCACCGCCGTGGAGACGCCGACGGCGCTGCTCACCGCCCTCCACGAGGCTCCCTCCCTGGCGACCGCGGTCCTCCCGCGGTCCGGCGCCCGCGCCGCCCGGGCGCGGAAGCCCCGGCGCCACCTGCTCGTCGCCGCCTTCCTCGTCCTGATCCTCGCCGCTGCCGGCGGATGGGTCGCAGCGCTGTCCGGCGGTCCCGCACCGACCGCGGCGGCGGTCGTCGAGCACACGCCCTCGGCGGCCGCGACGACCCCGAAGCCGGCGCCGACGGTCACGGTCACCGCGGCTGCCGCGGTGCCGATCCCGACCGCGACCACCCCGTCCGCAGCTCCGCCGGTGCCGTCGGTCGCGAAGGACTCCCGGGACCGCGTCCGCAAGGCGTGGGAGCGCCGCATCCGCGATCTGCTCGACCACCAGCGCCCTCACCACTGACGCGCAGGCGCCCCCGAGGGGGCGCGTCCTAGGGTCACGGCCATGGCTGATGACCTCAAGAAGGGCGACCACGTGTCGTGGAAGTCGCACGGTGGAGAAGCGGAGGGCGAGGTCGAGAAGAAGATCACGTCCGAGACCGACGCGGGCGGTCGGCACGTGAAGGCGTCGAAGGACGACCCGCAGTACCTCGTGAAGAGCGAGAAGTCCGGCGGCGAGGCCGTCCACAAGCCCGACGCCCTGCAGAAGGACTGACGGTCCTGCGGCCGCTGGCCGCGCCCCACCCGCACCGGTCCTTCGCGTCGCGATCTGTGCCGCGCGCATCGTTCAGGTGCGGCACGAATCGCGACGCGAAGGAGTGCGACGGCGGGGCCGCCGGCGATCAAGGAGTCGCGGAGCCTGGCCGATCTGCATCATGATCAGGGCGTGAGCTTCAACGCGCGCCTCCGGGCCCTGGTCGGCATCCGACCCGGCAGCGCGGTGTCCTCCAGCCTGCGGAACGCCGCGCAGATCGACGTCTACGGCGTCGTGCGGCGGCCCGGCCCCTTCGACCTGCCGCCGGAGGAGCCGGTCGAGCTCGCCGATCCGGTGCCGTGGGAGCTGCAGGACGGCCACGGCGCGGTCGCGGACTGGGTCAACGAGCGCTGATCCGAGCCGGACGAACACGGAAGGCCCCCGGCGGACGCCGGGGGCCTTCCGTTCGTGCGCGAGGGGGGAGTTGAACCCCCACGCCCTTTCGGGCACACGGACCTGAACCGTGCGCGTCTGCCTATTCCGCCACTCGCGCGTGCGCGGCGCCGGTGGGCGCCGAAGGCCCGGAAAGGCTAGCACGACGCCGCTGCCCGCTCCGGGTGCACGGATCGCCGATCCTCCGGCGCGCGCGGGGCGGTGACCCCCCTCCGAACCCCCCGCGTTACCCTGGGCCATTCGCGGGCGGGCCCTCCGTGCGCAGACACGATCACGGAACGGTTCCCGCAGGTGGGCATTCTCGACAGCTTCGAGCGAGGTCTGGAGCGCGCGGTCAACGGCGCGTTCGCCCGGACGTTCCGCTCCGGGCTGGCCCCCGTGGAGATCACGGCGGCCCTCCGCAAGGAGCTCGACACCCACGCGTCGCCGGTCGCGCGCGACCGCGTCCTCGTGCCGAACCGCTTCGTCGTCCGCATGAACCCCGAGGACCACGCCGCGATGACGGCCCTCGGCGACGGGCTGATGGACGAGCTGACGGGGCTGCTCGTCGAGCACGCGACCCGGCAGGGCTACCAGATGGTGTCGCCGCCGGTGATCTCGCTCGAGGCCGACCCGTCGATCACGCTCGGCCTGCTCGACGTGCGCTCCTCGTCCGAGAAGGTCGAGGTCGCCTGGCAGCCGACGGTCGAGATCGACGGGCAGCGGCACGCACTGGGCGAGCGCACGGTCATCGGACGCGGCTCGGAGGCGGACATCACCGTCGACGACCCCGGCATCAGCCGCCGCCACCTCGAGATCGTCTGGGACGGCCGGCGCGCGGAGGCGCGCGACCTCGGCTCCACGAACGGCTCCACGCTGAACGGCGCCCGGTTGACGCACGCCGCGCTGCCGAACGAGTCCGTGATCCAGATCGGCCGCACGCACATCGTGTTCCGCGTCGTCGCGCGCGCGAAGGAGCGGTGAGATGAGCGAGCTCACCCTCCTGGTCCTGCGGGTCGCGTTCCTCCTGCTGCTCTGGGTCTTCGTCTTCGCGGTCGTCTACTCGCTCCGGAGCGACCTGTTCGGCGGCCGCGTCCGTCGGGTCCCCGAGGGCGCCGCGCCGCCGGCACCCGCACCGGCGAGCACGCCGCCCGCCGTGCAGTCGCTGCCGTCCCCGCCGACGCCGGGCGGCGGCGCCCGGGTGCACCAGGGCCCCGCCTCGGTGCTCGTGATCACGTCCGGCGGCAAGGCCGGCCTGGAGATCCCGCTCGGCACCGAGCCGCTCATGATCGGCCGGGCCAGCGACGCCGGGCTGCAGATCCGCGACGACTACACGTCGACGCACCACGCCCGCCTGCTGCTGTGGGGCTCCGACTGGGTGATCCAGGACCTCGACTCCACCAACGGCACGTTCGTCGACGGCGCCCGCATCGACTCCCCCACCCAGGTGCCCGTCGGGGTGTCGGTGAAGGTGGGCGCGACCACGTTCGAGCTCCGTGGCTGACCGGGTGGCGACGATCACGACGGGCGCGGCCGTCAGCCACGTCGGCCGGGTGCGCACGCAGAACCAGGACTCCGGCTACGCGGGCGGGTCCCTGTTCGTGGTGGCGGACGGCATGGGCGGCCACGCAGGCGGCGACATCGCGTCGGCGATCGCGGTGCGGCGCATCGCGGAGACCGACCGGCTCGACTTCGCGACGCCGCAGGAGGCGGAGTTCGCGCTGCAGTCGGCGATGATCGCCGCGAACCAGGACATCAGCGCCGCGGTCGAGGACCGACCGGAGCTCACCGGGATGGGCACGACCGTGAGCGCGCTCGTGCGCGTCGGGGACGTGATCGCCACCGCCCACATCGGGGACTCGCGGATCTACCTCCTCCGCGACGGCGAGCTGTCGCAGATCACGAACGACCACACGTTCGTCCAGCGCCTCGTCGAGACGGGCCGCATCACGCCCGAGGAGGCGGCGGTCCACCCGCGGCGCAGCGTGCTCATGCGGGTGCTCGGCGACATCGACCAGTCGCCCGAGATCGACACCGCCATCCTCGGCACGGTGCCGGGCGACCGCTGGATGCTCTGCTCCGACGGCCTCACCAGCTACGTGCCGCTCGAGCGCGTGCTCGTCGCCATGGCCGGCGCCGGCACGGCGGCGGAGGCCGCGGAGGCCCTCGTGGGCGAGGCGCTCGAGCACGGCGCCCCCGACAACGTGACGGCGATCGTCGTCGACATCGACCGGCCGGGCAGCGGCCCCGCCGCGCCGCAGCTCGTCGGTTCGGCGTCGAGCGGCCTCGACCCCGAACTGGCCGCCTCCGGTCGCGCGCACAACCGCCTCCCCGCGCTGCTGCTCCACCCGATCCGCACCGCGACGCCGGAGGCGAGCTTCCAGCCGGAGTCGGAGGACTACCTCGACGCGCTCATCAAGGAGGACCGACGGCGCCTCTGGCGGCGGCGCCTCACGTGGCTCGCCGCGACCGCGCTCATCGTCGCCGCGCTCGTCGGGGCCGCCTTCCTCGGCTACCGGTACACGCAGACGCGGTACTACGTGGGCTTCGCGGGGCAGGACGTCGCGATCTACCAGGGCGTGCAGGGGACGATCGGCCCGATCAAGCTGAGCCACGTCGTGCGGGTGACGGACATCACGCGCAGCGACCTCAGCGCATTCACGCGGTCCCAGATCGCCGAGACGATCTCCACGTCGTCGCTGGCCGACGCGGAGACGGTCGTCGAGAACGCGAGGACCGACAGCGGTGGTTGACGCGACGACGACGCTGTCGCGTCCGGAGGTCGACCGGGCGCCGGTCGTGCGGCCGTCGACCCGGCTCCGCAACATCGAGCTCGGCCTGCTGCTCCTCGCCCTCGCGGTCTCCGCGGCGGCGATCGTGCTCGTGCAGCTCGGCGCGCTCGGGAAGATCGACCTCGACGTCGTCAAGCTCGCGGGCGGCGTCGGTGCGCTGGCGGTCGCGCTGCACGTCGTGCTGCGGATCGTCGCGCGGGACGCCGACCCGTTCATCCTCCCGATCGCCACCACCGTGAACGGCCTCGGCATCGCGGAGATCTACCGGATCGACCTCAGCCCCACCGGCGTCGCCAAGCACTGGGACTACGGGTCGAACCAGATCGTGTGGACCGCGCTCGGGATCGGCGCGGCGATCGTCGTGCTGTTCGCCATCCGCAACCACCGGATGCTGCAGCGGTACACGTACATCGCGATGCTCGCGTCGATCGTGCTGCTGATCCTGCCGCTGGTGCCGGGGCTCCGCCTCAGCGGTGCCGCGGCCTACGTCTGGGTCAGCGTCGGCCCCCTCAACTTCCAGCCCGGCGAGATCGCGAAGATCACCCTCGCGATCTTCTTCGCGGGCTTCCTCGTCGCGCGCCGAGACTCCCTGGCGATGGTCGGGAGGAAGGTCCTGTTCGTCCAGCTGCCGCGCGCCCGCGACCTCGGGCCGATCCTCGTGGTCTGGGTGCTCGCCCTCGGCGTCATCGTCGGCGAGCACGACCTCGGCACCGGTCTGCTGCTGTTCGGGATGTTCGTCGCGATGCTCTACGTCGCCACGGGCCGGACCAGCTGGATCGTCCTCGGCCTCGTCCTCGCCGCCGGGGGCGCCTACGCCGCGACGCAGATCCTCAGCTACGTCCAGGGCCGCATCACGAACTGGCTCCACGCCTTCGACGGCACCCTGTACGAGGACCAGGGCGGCAGCTACCAGGTCGTGAACGGCGTCTTCGGCCTCGCGCACGGCGGCCTGTTCGGCACGGGGCTCGGCCAGGGCCGCCCCGACATCACGCCGGCGGCGAACAGCGACTTCATCATCGCGTCGCTCGGCGAGGAGCTCGGTCTCGTCGGGGTCTTCGCCATCCTCTGCCTCTACCTCCTCTTCGTCTCCCGCGGCTTCCGGATCGGCTTCTCCGGGCCGGACGACTTCGGGAAGCTCCTCGCGGTCGGTCTCGCGTTCGTCTTCGCCCTCCAGGTCTTCATCGTGGTCGGCGGCGTGATGCGGGTGATCCCGGAGACGGGCCTGACGACGCCCTTCCTCGCCGCCGGCGGCTCGTCGCTCGTGGCGAACTGGATGATCGCGGCCCTGCTGCTGCGCATCTCCGACACGATCCGCAGCGGCCCGAGGACGGTGATCTGACGTGAACCGGGAGCTGAAGCGCATCAGCGCGCTCGTGCTGGTGATGTTCACCGCGTTGTTCGTGGCGTCGTCGATCATCCAGGTGTTCCAGACCGACAACCTCGACGCCGACCCCCGGAACCAGCGGGCGCGCGCCGACCAGTACTCGATCGAGCGCGGGCAGATCCTCACCGCCGACGGCAAGCCGATCGTCACCTCCGTGAAGTCCGGCGACACCTACCAGTTCGACCGGAAGTACAAGGACGGCAAGCTGTACGCCGCCGTCACCGGCTACTACAACCCGATCGGTGCGCCGACCGGCATCGAGGGCGCCGAGAACGCGCAGCTCGCCGGCACGTCCTCGGACCAGGTGCTCGACCGGCTGCAGAACATCGTCACCGGGCAGACGCCGAAGGGCGCCTCCGTGCAGCTGACGATCCAGCCGAAGGTGCAGCAGGCCGCCTACGACGCGCTCGGGTCCCTCCGCGGCGCCGTCGTGGCGATCCAGCCGAAGACCGGCAAGGTGCTCGCGATGGTGTCGAAGCCCTCGTACGACCCGAACCTCATCGCGGACCACACGAACGGCATCGCCTCGTACGAGTCCCTCTCGAAGCGGTCGCCGAACCCGCTCGTGAACCGCGCGATCGCCGGGAACCTCAACCCGCCCGGGTCGACCTTCAAGCTGATCACCTCGTCCGCGGCCCTCGAGAGCGGGAAGTACACCTCGAACTCGAGCTTCCCCAACCCGCCGGCGTACACGCTGCCGGGCACGAGCACGACGATCCACAACGCGGACGGCGAGTACTGCGGCGCGTCGAAGAAGGCGTCGATCTTCACCGCGGTGAAGCTCTCCTGCAACATCCCGATCGCGCAGCTCGGGGCCAAGCTGGGCTCCACGGCGCTCCGGACCCAGGCCGAGAAGTTCGGCTTCGACCGGCCGCTCTCCATCCCCCTCACGGTCACGCCGAGCATCTACCCGCCGAGCGACCTCAACAGCGCCGAGACGGCCCAGACGGCCTTCGGTCAGTTCGACGTCAAGGCCACGCCGATGCAGATGGCGATGGTCGCGGCGGCCATCGGGAACAGTGGGGTCGAGATGAAGCCCAACCTCGTCGAGAAGGTCGTGTCGCCCTCGCTCGCGAGCTCGCAGGCGTTCAGCCCGGCCGTGCTCGGGAACCCCATCAGCGCGAAGACGGCGAGCGAGGTGAAGGCGATGATGGTCGCTTCTGTGGCCAGCGGTGCGGCGACCAATGCAAGAATCGACGGGGTCACGGTCGCGGGGAAGACGGGGACGGCCCAGAACGGTGCGGAGGATCCGTACACGCTCTGGTTCACCGGGTTCGCTCCCGCGGACGACCCGCAGGTGGCGGTGGCCGTGGTGATCGAGAACGGTGGGGGTCTTGGTCAGTCGGGGTTCGGCAACCAGCTGGCCGCTCCGATCGCCAAGCAGGTCATGGAGGCGGTGCTGAACGGATGAGACCGGTGTCCGGGCTCACTTTCGGGGGCCGCTACGAGCTCTCCTCGCGCATCGCCATCGGCGGCATGGGCGAGGTGTGGGAGGCCACCGATCTCGTCATCGGGCGTCCCGTCGCCATCAAGATCCTGAAGGACGAGTACCTCGGCGACCCCGGGTTCCTCGAGCGGTTCCGCGCGGAGGCGCGCCATGCGGCGCTCGTGAACCACGAGGGGATCGCGAACGTCTACGACTACGGCGAGGAGGACGGCTCCGCGTTCCTCGTCATGGAGCTCGTCCCCGGCGAGCCGCTGTCCTCCATCCTCGAGCGCCAGCACACGCTGCCGCCGGACCGCGTGCTCGACGTCGTCGCGCAGACCGCGATGGCGCTGCACGCCGCGCACGCCGCCGGTCTCGTGCACCGCGACATCAAGCCGGGCAACCTGCTCGTCACCCCCGACGGGCGCGTGAAGATCACCGACTTCGGCATCGCGCGCATCACGGATCAGGTGCCGCTCACGGCGACCGGCCAGGTCATGGGCACCGTGCAGTACCTGTCGCCCGAGCAGGCGAGCGGGCAGCCCGCGTCGCCGGCCACCGACATCTACTCCCTCGGCATCGTCGCCTACGAGGCGCTCGCGGGTCATCGCCCGTTCACGGGCGAGTCGCAGGTCGCGATCGCGATGGCGCAGATCAACGACATCGCGCCGGACCTCCCCCACTCGGTGCCGGAGCCCATCCGCCGGCTCGTGTTCGCGTGCATCGCGAAGGCGCCGTCCGACCGTCCGACGACCGCGGCGCTCCTCGCGCGCGCCGCCCAGGCCCTCCGCCGCGGCGACGTGCTCGCGGCCGCCTCCGCGGTGCCCGCCGTCCTCCCCGCCGGCGTCGCCGCGCCCACCATGGCGATGCAGACCGACCAGGCCACGAGCGTGATGCCGTCCCAGTCCCCGGGCTTCGACACCATGCTCATGGGCGTGCCGGGCGCCGGTGCGCCCACGGGCGCGACGGCCGCGTACCAGCAGACGCCCGCCGGGCCGCCGACCGTCACGGGTCCCTACGGCACCGGTGACGGACCGCGCGACGACGGCCCGCGCAAGCGCAGCGCCTGGACGATCCCGCTGATCGCCCTCATCGTCGTGCTGGCGCTCCTGCTCGGCTGGTTCCTGATCTCGAACCTCACCTCGCAGAAGGCGACGCCCGGGAGCAGCAAGCCGGCGTCGAGCGCGAGCAGCTCGGCCCCGTCGAAGTCCGCCTCGGCCTCCGCGTCCGCGATCTCCCTCGATGCGAGCAAGTACTACGGTCGCCAGTACTCCGCGGTGAAGGCCGACCTCCAGCAGCTCGGCCTGCAGGTCGAGCCGGACGAGCAGGAGGCGACGAGCAGCGACGTGGCCGGCCAGGTCACGAAGATCTCGCCGCTCGAGACGACCTCCGGCAGCACGGTCACCGTCACCTACTACGGGGCGTCCACCACGCCCTCGGCCCCGAAGTCGGCGCCGACAACGGCGAGCAAGACCGTCGCGCCGGGGCAGACGTTCACGGTCAACTGGCCGACCTACAACTGCCCGGCGGGCTCCGGCGGATCGCTGTCCGGCTACACGCTCCGGGTCGCGGGCGCCGCGGCGGACACCGGCGACACCGCCCTCGACACCGTGCAGAGCGCGCCGGTCACCGCGGGCCAGAACCCGGGCACGATCACGATCAGCTACTCCGCGAACTGCGGCGCGGTGGAGACCGCGGGCTACTCCCCGACGCTGCGCGTGACCGTCAAGGCCCCCGCCTCCGCCTCGACCCCGCCGTCGACGGACCCGAGCCCGACCCCGACCGACACCGCCGCCCAGCAATGAGCACCGACGAGGGCACCCCGACCGCCGCGCTGACCGGGCCGATCCTGGCCCTCACCGGCGGCGAGCGCCTGCTCGCCGGCCGCTACCGCGTCGAGCAGCACATCGGCCGGGGCGGCATGGCGGAGGTGCACGTCGGCACCGACACGCGCCTCGGCCGCAAGGTCGCGATCAAGCTGCTGAAGTCCTCCCTCGCGAACGATCCGACGTTTCGGATGCGGTTCCGGCAGGAGGCGCAGGCCGCCTCGCGGATGACCCACCCGACGATCGTCCGCGTCTTCGACGCCGGCGAGGAGACGGTGCTCGAGTCCGGCGGCGGCGAGGCGCAGCTGCCGTTCATCGTGATGGAGTTCGTCGACGGCAAGCTGCTGAAGGACCTCATCAAGGACGGCCCGATGACGGCGCAGGAGGCCGGCCACATCGTCGGCGGCATCCTCACCGCGCTCGAGTACTCCCACCGCGCCGGCGTCGTGCACCGCGACATCAAGCCCGGCAACGTGATGGTCACCCGGTCCGGGCAGATCAAGGTCATGGACTTCGGCATCGCGCGGGCGATCAGCGACTCCTCCGCGACCGTCGCTCAGACGAGCGTCATCCTCGGCACCGCCCAGTACTTCTCGCCGGAGCAGGCGAAGGGCGAGACCGTCGACCTCCGCAGCGACCTCTACTCGACGGGCGTCGTGCTCTTCGAGATGCTGACGGGCCGGGCGCCGTTCCGCGGCGACAGCCCCATCGCGGTCGCGTACCAGCACGTGTCGGAGCGGCCCGAGGTGCCGAGCCGCCTGAACCCGGCCCTCACGGAGGCGATGGATGCCGTCGTCCTCCGCTCCCTCGAGAAGGACAAGGCGCGCCGCTACCAGTCCGCCGAGGAGTTCCGCGACGACGTCGACGCGGTGCTCGCGGGCCGGACGCCGACCGCGCGCCTTCCCACGGTCGAGATCCAGCAGGAGCTGTTCGGCGGGGCCGACTCGACGCCGGAGTCGACCGTGCGTCGCCTCGCGTTCGACGACCCCGGCCCCTCGGGCACGACGAGCCGGCCGCCCGCCGCGTGGATCTGGGCCGGCGTGGTCGTCGTCGCGGCGATCGTGCTCGCCGTCGCGCTCTGGGTGGTCTCGATCGCGACCGGCGGGTTCGGCGCGGACAACCGCACCGTGCCGAACGGCCTCGCGGGCGCGACGAGCGCGACCGCCGAGAAGGCGCTGACGAGCCTCGACCTCCGCGCGCTCATCCACGAGCAGGCCAGCAGCACGGTGCAGAAGGGCGTCGTGATCCGCGCGACCCCCGGCGCAGGGACGGTGCTCACGAAGGGCGACGCCGTCACCCTCGTCGTGTCGACGGGTGTGCCGCAGGCCACCGTGCCGAAGCTCGAGGGCCTCTCGCTCGACGCGGCCAAGCAGGCGCTCAGCGAGGCGAAGCTGCAGCTCGGGGACGTCACGACGGAGCACTCGAAGGACGTGCAGCAGGACGTCGTCATCTCGGCGGCGCAGAAGTCGGGCGCCACGGTCGACGAGGGCACGAAGGTCGACCTGACGGTCTCCGACGGCAAGGTCGACCTGCCCGACCTCACCGGGCAGACCATCGCGGCTGCGCAGTCGACGCTCACCGGTCTCGGCCTGTCCGCGGACGTCCAGCAGGCGCAGAACTGCGGGACGCCCGGCGACACGGTGATCTACCAGGGCACGCCCGCCGGGCCGGTGGACCAGGGCTCGCGGATCGTGCTGCAGCAGTGCTCGGGCAACTCCGTGCCGACCCCGGATCCGACGGACACGGCCACCACGCCGCCGCCCGCCGGTTAGGAGGCGATGCGGGGGCTCAGGCCCTCGGACAGCGCCACGGCCTCCTCGTCGCCCACGACGGCGAGCCAGTTCGCGAGCATCCGGTGCCCGCCCTCGGTCATCACCGACTCCGGGTGGAACTGCACGCCGTACACGGGTGCGTCCTTGTGCTGCAGCGCCATGATCACGCCGCCCTCCGTGCGCGCGGTGATCTCCAGCTCCGCGGGCACGGTGCCGTCGACGACCGCGAGCGAGTGGTAGCGGGTGGCCGTGAACACGTCCGGCACGCCCTCGAACAGGGTGCTCTCGGCATGCACGACGCGGGAGGTCTTGCCGTGCATCAGCTCCTCGGCGTTCGTCACGACGCCGCCGAACGCCTCCGCGATGGCCTGGTGCCCGAGGCAGACCCCGAGCAGCGGGATCCCGGCCTCCACGGCCGCGCGGACGATCGGGATGGAAACGCCCGCGTCGGCCGGCTTCCCCGGGCCCGGGGACACGAGCACGCCGTCGTAGCCGCGGATCGTCGCGGGGAGGTCCTCCTCGGCGACGACGTCGTTGCGGACGACGTCCGTCTCGGCGCCCAGCTGACGGAGGTAGCCGTTCAGCGTGTAGACGAAGCTGTCGTAGTTGTCGACGACGAGCACACGGGTCATCCGAGGGATCCTACGCACCGGCGGTCGGCCCGTCCGTCGGCTCGGCCGGTACGCTGTCGGCCATGGCCCGAGTGAAGACGTCTCCTGCCCGTCGGGAGGAACGCCGAGCCGCGGGCGACGGCGCGAACCCCGTGTGGTTCAAGCCCCTCATGTTCGGCTTCATGCTGCTCGGCCTGCTGTGGATCGTCGTGTTCTACATCTCGGGCGGCACGCTGCCCATCCCGTTCCCGGCTGACCAGTCGAGCTGGAACATCCTCATCGGATTCGGGATCGCCTTCGTGGGCTTCCTCATGACCCTGTGGTGGAAGTAGCCCGAGCCCTCGGCTCCCGCCCCGACCGGGGGCTTGCGCGCCTGCGCGGAAAGACAGGCCTGTGATTCTCCACATGGTGCAGAAGCCTGTGGATAACTCCGTGGACTGCCCGTGGATGAAGCGGGGATGAACCGTGGAGGACCGGCCGTCGACGCCTGACGGACGGTCCTCGGATCAGACGACGGCGGCGGGGACGAGGGCGAGCGCGAGCAGCACCGTGGTGATGCCGACCGCGCCGATCCGCGCCCGCGCATCGCGGCGAGGGCCGCGGTTCGCCACGAACAGCCAGCCCGTCGCCGCGCCGACGACGAGGCCGCCGACGTGCGCCTGCCACGCGATCCCGCTGACCACGAAGCCCAGCGCGAGGTTGACCGCGATGAGCACGACGAGCATCCGGACGTCGATCCCGAGCCGCCGCTGCACCACCGCGACCGCGCCGAGCACCGCGAACACCGCGCCGGACGCCCCGTAGACGCCCGTGTTCACCCCGATGAGTCCGAAGAACGCCGCGTACAGGACGCCGACGGAGCCGCCGAGCGCTCCGATCAGGTAGATCGCCACGAGCCGCGGCGCCCCGATGACGTGCTCCAGCGGGCGCCCGAACGAGACGAGCGCGATCATGTTGAACGCGATGTGGGTGAGGCCGATGATCGATCCCGGGATCGCGATCGGCTGGTGGATGAGCGCCGAGGTGAGCATCCGCCAGGGCTCGAAGGGCGCGCCCGTCGACGGCAGCGAGTAGACCGCGGCGTAGAGGAGCGCGTTCTCGAGCACCGGCGCCGTGAGCAGCTGCACGATGTACGCCGCGACGGTGACGACCGCGATCCAGCCCGTCGCGGTCCGCGGGCGGTACCGCGCGGACCGGCGCCAGACGCGTCGGAGATCGGCGCGGACGTCGCTCATCGGATCAGGTGAGTCGCTGCACGTCCACGCTCGAGAGCACCTGCTGCTCGAGCGGGCGGTCCGCGCGATCGGTCGGCACGGAGCCGAGCTTGTCGACGACGTCGCGGGAGGCCTGATCCGCCACCTCGCCGAAGATCGTGTGCGCGCCCTGCAGCCAGGTGGTCGCCCCGGTGGTGATGAAGAACTGCGAACCGTTCGTGCCGCGTCCGCCGCGCTTGCCGGCGTTGGCCATCGCGAGGATGTACGGCTTCGTGAAGTCGAGGTCCGGCGCGATCTCGTCGTCGAACTCGTAGCCGGGGCCGCCGGTGCCGTT
Source organism: Amnibacterium kyonggiense (assembly GCF_004364555.1). Lineage (GTDB taxonomy): Bacteria > Actinomycetota > Actinomycetes > Actinomycetales > Microbacteriaceae > Amnibacterium > Amnibacterium kyonggiense. The sequence continues at coordinate 335,929 of NZ_SOAM01000001.1, forward strand.
CCCGATCGGGTCGCCGCCCTGGATCATGAAGCCCGGGATGATGCGGTGGAAGACGATGTCCTTGTAGAGCGGGCCCGACTCCTGCGCTCCGGTCCGCGGGTTGCGCCAGGTCTGCTCGCCCGTCGCGAGGCCGATGAAGTTCTTGACCGTCTTCGGCGCGTGCAGCCCGAAGAGGTTGACCGTGATGTCGCCCTGGGTGGTGTGGAGGACTGCGGTCGCGGTGACGTCTGCCATGCCGCCAGTCTGGCATCGACCCGAGCGGCGGCCTGCGCCGCGGACCTCGGCACGAGGGGTCCCCTCAGGCCGGTCGGAGGTCGCTCCCAGCGCACGACCGTCACATCGCGGACTTTCAGGTCGCACGCAGCGCACTCGATGGGAGGATGCTCGTACCCGCGTCGACGACACCGTCGGCGCGCACCGACGACGCCGAGGAGCGCAGGGATGGTCTCGCACAAGAAGCAGGTGAAGCGGTTGAAGAAGGACGCGCAGCGTCTCTGGGACGACCAGCAGGCGCTGTTGACGCGTGCGAACGGCGTCGCGCGCGACGCCTGGCCGCACGCCCAGAAGGCGGCGAAGGACCTGCTCGACCAGGGCGTGCCCGGCGTCCGCACCGCGGTCGTCGACCGCGCGGAGAAGGTCGCGCCGGTCGTCGGCAAGGCGGGCAAGGCGGCCGGCGCGTACGCCGCGTCTACCTCGAAGGACGCGCTCAACGGCGTGCTGCTGCCGGCCGTGACGAGCGCCGTCTCCGCCGCCGTCGCGATCGCGGAGGAGGCGGGCAGTCGGCTCGGGCTCTCCGACGGCGTCGTGAAGCAGGGCGAGAAGGTCACGAAGCGCCTCGACTCGGTGACGAAGTCGGGCCACAAGGCGGGCGTCAAGGGCGGCGCCAAGCTGCGGGCGGCCGCGAAGGCCGGCGGCAAGGCGGCGAAGCACGCGACCGGCCGCGACAAGGGCATCGGCGCCGGCGGCGTCATCGGCATCCTGCTCGGCGTCGGCCTGCTGGCGGGCATCGGCTACGCGGTGTGGCAGACGCTCCGCGCCGACGACGACCTCTGGGTGGCCGACGAGGACCCGGACACCACGTCCAACAGCTGAGCGGTCCGAACGGCTTCGAGGAGGGTCCGGCGCGGTGCGCCGGGCCCTCCTCCGCGTCCGGGGTCAGGCCGCGGCGCGCTCCAGCGCTGCGCGCAGCGCTGCCACCGCGGGCCGGTCGGCGCCGGACACGCGCGCTGCGGTGAACACCTCCCGCTGCGGCGCGCCCTCCGGCACGATCATCCGCCCCGGAGCCCGGCGACCGGACCACACGAGGTCCGGCAGCATCGCCACCGCGTTCCCGGACTCGACGAGTCGCATGTGCACCTCGAGGTCCGCCGACTCGTAGCGCACGTCCGGCTCGAACCCGGCGAGCCGGCACTGCTGATCGGCCCAGTGGCGCGACGCCGCACCGCGGGGTTCGAGCACCCAGGCCTCCCCCTGCGCGTCCGCGAGGGCGCGGACGCCGGAGGCGGCGGGCACCGCCAGTCGCAGCGGGTCGAGCACCAGCGGCCGGTGGTCGAGCCCCTCGTGCCAGGCCGTCGCGTGCCCCGGGTACTGCTCGGCGACCACGAGGTCGAAGTCCCGCGTCGCCGTCCGCTGCAGCGCGGACTCGGGCTCGTGCTGCACGACCTCCACCCGAAGCCGCGGGTGTTCCGTCGCCACGACGCTGAGCGTCTGCGGCAGCAGGGCGAGCGCGGCGGACTGGAAGATCGCGAGCCGCACCGTGCCGGCGACGCTGACGGTCCGCGCCGCGACCTCCGCCTCCGCGCGCTCGAGCAGGTCGAGCACCTCGCCCGCCCGCGCCGCGAGCGTCTGCGCCTCGGGGGTGAGCACCACCCGACGGCCGGACGGCATGAGCAGCGGCACCCCGACCTCGCGCTCGAGCAGCGCCAGCTGCTGCGACACCGTCGACGGGCTGAAGCGCAGCGCGGCGGCGACCTCGGCGAGCGTGCCGCGGTCCGCGAGCTCCTTCAGCAGGCGCAGGCGCCGCACGTCGTACATCGCTTCCCTTCGGTTTCGTCGAAGAGTACTCGTGGTGAATCATCACTGTTCCCGATGCGTCGCTGAGCGGAGAATGCAGCGATGAGCAGCACCGCTGTGGAGACGACCCCGTCCACCGGCCCGGCCTCGTCCATCGAGCAGGTGGAGGCGCTCGTGCGCCGCTGGCTCACCGCCGCGGCCGCGACCCCCGCCGACCCCGCTGCAGCGCGGCTGGCCGGCGTGCTCCGCGACCCGAGGGGCCTCGCGTTCACGGTCGGCTTCGTCGACGGCGTCGTGCGGCCGGAGGACCTCCGCGCCGCCGCCCACCGGCTCGCGGTGCTCGCCCCGGACGTGCCGCGCTTCCTGCCGCTGCCCCTCCGCCTCGCGGTCCGCATCGGCGGCCTCGCCGCCCCGATCCTCCCGTGGGTCGTCGTCCCGATCGCCCGCACCGCACTGCGCCGGATGGTCGACCACCTCGTGATCGACGCCACGCCCGCCCGGCTCGGTCGCTCCATCGCCCGCATCCGATCGCGTGGCGTGCGACTCAACCTCAACCTGCTGGGCGAGGCGGTGCTCGGGCAGAAGGAGGCCGACCGCCGGCTCGCCGGGACGCTCGCCCTCATCGAGCGGCCGGACGTGGACTACGTCTCGATCAAGGTCTCGGCTGCGGTCGCGCCGCACGCGGTGTGGGCGTTCGACGCCGCGGTCGACGACGTGGTCGCCCGCCTCACGCCGCTGTACGAGTCCGCCCGCCGGACCGGCACCTTCATCAACCTCGACATGGAGGAGTACAAGGACCTCGACCTGACCATCGCGGTCTTCCAGCGCATCCTCGACTCGCCGCGCTTCCTCGACTACCGCGCCGGCATCGTCCTCCAGGCATACCTCCCGGACGCACTGTCCGCGATGATGCGCCTCCAGGCATGGAGCGCCGCTCGACGGGCCCGCGGGGGCGCAGCCATCAAGGTGCGGCTCGTGAAGGGCGCGAACCTGCCGATGGAGCGCGTCGAGGCGGCGATCCACGACTGGCCGCTCGCGACCTGGCACGAGAAGGTCGAGAGCGACACCAACTACAAGCGGGTGCTCGACTGGGCGCTGACGACGGAGCGCACCGACGCGGTGCAGCTCGGCGTCGCCGGGCACAACCTCTTCGACGTCGCCCACGCCTGGCTGCTCGCCGGCGAGCGCGGCGTCACGGACGCCGTCGAGTTCGAGATGCTGCTCGGGATGGCGACGGGTCAGGCCGAGGCCGTCCGGAAGGACGTCGGCGGCCTGCTCGTCTATACGCCGGTCGTGCACCCGCGCGAGTTCGACGTGGCCATCGCCTACCTCGTCCGACGCCTCGAGGAGGGCGCGAGCGAGGACAACTTCATGTCGAGCGTCTTCGACCTCGCCTCGAACGAGCGCCTCTTCGCCCGCGAGCGCGACCGGTTCGCGGCCTCGCTGGCCGCGCTGGACACGAGCGTCCCGCCGCCGCACCGCGTGCCGCGCACGACCACGCCCATGCCCCCGGGGGCACCGTTCCGCAACGCGGTCGACACCGACCCGGCCGTGCCCGAGCACCGTGCCTGGGCGTCCGCGCTGCTCGAGCGCGCCGCGCGGTCGGACGAGGGCGCGCGGACGCTCGCCGAGCACACCGTCACCGACGAACGCGCGCTCGACGCCGTGCTCGCCTCCACGCAGGAGGCCGGTCGCGCCTGGGGCGCGGTGCCCGCCGCCGAGCGCGCCGCGATCCTCCAGCGGGCCGGTGACGCGATGGAGGCCGCCCGCGGCCGGCTCGTCGAGGTCATGGTGAGCGAGGCCGCGAAGACGGTCGACCAGGCCGACCCCGAGGTGAGCGAGGCGATCGACTTCGCCCGGTACTACGCGGCGCGGGCGCTCGAGCTCGAGGCCGTCGACGGCGCCCGGTTCATTCCGGCCGCGCTCACCCTCGTGACGCCGCCGTGGAACTTCCCCGTCGCCATCCCGGCGGGCGGCGTCCTCGCCGCGCTGGCCGCGGGCAGCGGCGTCGTGCTGAAGCCCGCCGGGCCCGCGAGCCGCTGCGGCGCCGTGCTCGCGGAGGTCCTCTGGTCGGCGGGCGTCCCCCGCGAGGTGCTCGCGCTCGTGCAGGTCGACGAGGACGGTCTCGGCCGGCGCCTCGTCTCGGACGAGCGCATCGACCGGGTCGTGCTCACGGGCGCCTGGGAGACGGCGCGGCTCTTCCGCGACTTCCGCGCCGACCTGCCGGTCCTCGCCGAGACCAGCGGGAAGAACGCGATGGTCGTCACCCCGTCGGCCGACCTCGACCTCGCGGTGAAGGACCTCGTCGCGAGCGCGTTCGGCCACGCCGGCCAGAAGTGCAGCGCGGCGAGCCTCGCGATCCTCGTCGGCCCGGTCGCGAAGTCGAAGCGCTTCCTCGGCCAGCTCGTCGACGCGGTCGGCTCCCTCGAGGTCGGCGCGCCCTGGGTCTCGACCTCGCGGATGGGTCCGCTCATCGAGCCGGCGAGCGGCAAGCTCCTGGAGGGCCTGGCGGAGCTCGGCCCCGGCGAGCACTGGCTGCTCGAGCCGAAACGGCTCGACCGCGAGGGCCGGCTGTGGACGCCGGGCATCCGCACCGGCGTGCGCCGCGGCTCCGCCTTCCACCTGACCGAGTACTTCGGGCCGGTGCTCGGCATCATGGTCGCCGCCGACCTCGACGAGGCGATCGCCATCCAGAACGAGGTGGCCTACGGGCTGACCGCGGGACTGCAGTCGCTCGAGCCCGCCGAGATCGGCCGCTGGGTCGACGGCGTGCAGGCCGGCAACCTCTACGTCAACCGCGGCACGACCGGCGCCATCGTCGGTCGTCAGCCGTTCGGCGGCTGGAAGCGCTCCTCCGTCGGCGCGGGCACGAAGGCGGGCGGCCCGAACTACCTCGTCGGACTCGGCGAGTGGGTGCGTGCCGATGAGACCGCTCCCGTGAGTGCGCGCCTCGACCCGACCGTGGCCCGCGTCGTGCGCGCGGCGTCGGCGATCGGGGATGAGGCGCGCGCCTTCGTTTCCGCGGGCGCTGCGAGCGACCAGGCGGCATGGGAGGCGGAGTTCGGTGCGACCCACGAGCTCGCCGACCTCGGCGTCGAACGCAACCTCCTCCGCTACCGGACGGTCCCGGTCACGATCCGCGCCGCCGCCGACGCCGACCCCGGGGACGTGCTGCGGGTCGTCGCAGCCGCCGTCCGGGCGGGCGCGCCCGTCTCGGTGGTGGCCGAGGAGGCGCTGCCCGCGACGCTCACCGGCCCGCTCGACGACCTGGGCGTCGCGCACCGTGTGGAGGCCGCACCGGTCCTCGCCGGCCGCGTGCGTCTGATCGGCGGATCGGCCGCCGACCTCCTCCGCGCCGCCGGCGGCGACCCCGACCTGGCGGTGTGGTCGAACGAGGTGACGACGGCCGGCCGCATCGAGCTGCTGCCGTTCCTCCACGAGCAGTCGGTGAGCATCACCGCCCACCGCTTCGGCACCCCGACGAACCTGACCGACGACCTCGTCTGATCCGCGGATCCGGATTCCTCCCACGGATCCGGAGATCCGCGGCGACACCCCGCGTTCCGTGCGCCCGCGGCGGCGTGTCGGGCGGGATCTCCGGATCCGCGAGTGGTTCCGGGAGACGGAGATCCTCAGGTGCATTCCAGGTCCGAGGACAGAATTCCCCCTATCGCACCCGGCCGATAAGGGGATCTCGTTGCCCGATTCGCTCCTCCAGCTTCCCGTTGCGACGCCGACGGGCCTCCGCACCAGATGGCGCGACCGCCGTCGCCTCCAGCGCATCGATCGGCTGGGGGCCAGGCTCGCCCGCCTCGACGCGGTCGGCGACCTCCTCGACCGCACCCGGGCGCGCCTCGCCGCCGGCTGGGTGCAGGACGCCTGGTTCACGACCATCGACGAGCAGGGCGTCCGGCTGCACGTCGGCACCCTCCGGGCGCACGACGGCGAGCGCAGCGAGCGGGCCTGCCTGGTCGCTGCGGTCGCGATCGAGGCCCTGCCCGGCAGCATCACCGGGCCGGTGGGCCAGCGCGCGGTCGGCACGATGTGGAACGTGCTGCACGGCGGTGTCCCCGCCGGCGACTGGAGCACGCCGCCCGGCGTGACCGCGGCACGCGCGTACGACCTCGTCCGGTGGAACGACGCCGCGGACCGCCGCCACGACGACGTGCTCGCCCTCGTCGACGCGTCCCGGTCGTCCGTCGGCCGGTCCGCGGAGTCGCTGCGCTCGGAGCTCGCCGGCGCCTGACGCGCCTCAGTGCCCGCGCGCGAGGATCGGCGTGGGATCGACGACCGCGCCGTAGACCTGCGTCTCGTCGAGCATGCCCTGGAACTGCTGACGCGATGTCGCTCCCGTCCACTTGGACGACGTGACGGCGTCGTATCCGAAGCGCCAGTAGCCGCTGTAGGCGTTCAGGACCGCCACGGTGAGCGGCGGCGTGGGTGTCGAGACGGACGAGCCGTCGACCGTCAACGTGCACCCGTCGCGGTAGCTGAACGAGGCCACCGCCAGATGCCAGCCGTTGTCCGCATACCCGGTGGGCTTCGCGCTCGTGCAGAAGATCGGGTTCCCGAGCAGGCCGGCGACCGACGTGGTCGTCGCGCCGAACGCGAGGTTGCCGTCCGCCTGCATGAAGAGCACGCGATCGATCTGCGTCGAAGGGGACGGGCTGGCGACCGAGCTGGACCCGCCGAAGTCCGCGAGCACGCCGCCGGGGTTCGCCGTCTTGAACCACGTGGCGACGGTGACCGTCCCCGGGTAGGAGCGCGACGTCTTCTCGACGATCAGGCCCTTGCTCGTGCCGCTCGACATGCCGACCTGCGCTGCCGGCGTGAACCCGTCGACGCACGTGACCGGCGCCGCATCGCTGCCGGACGGGGACGTGCCCGCGTCACCCTGACCGCTCAGGTCGGTCACGTCCGAGCCGCTGAGCGTGCCGTAGCCCCAGTAGAGGACGGGGCCGGCGCCGAGGTTCGTCGGCGTGCGGTCCGCGCAGGTCGTGCCCCAGGTGTTCCCCGACACGCTCGACACGGCCGAGTACGCCGCGCGGGCCGGCGCAGGAGATCCCGCAGCGACGGCACCCGCCGGGAGCACGAGGATCGCGACCCCGAGCGCAGTCGCACGATGCGCTCCCGGGAGCCGGACGCCGCGATGGCGGCGCCGCGACCGGTCCTCCGGGTCCTCGAGCAGCCGTCCGAGCCGCACGCCGGCGAGCAGCAGCGCGACCACCCCGCCGCCGACGAGCAGCGGGACCGGCTGATCCGTCCGGACCCAGTAGTTCGGCAGCCCTGCGAAGGGGATGCGCAGGAACGCAGCACCGTGCACCGCGCCGGACCCGACCGTGGTCGAGTCCGCGGCATCGTTCGCGTCCCCCTTGGTCACCAGCTCACCGTCCGACCGCACTCGGACGAGCCGGTGCATCCGGAGCGCGCCCGCGCGATCCGGATCGTCGAACAGCAGCACCTGCCCGTCCGAGAGCTGCCCGGCGTCGACCGGGCGGACGACGACGGCGTCGCCGACCTCCAGACGCGGCGTCATGGAGCCGGACATGACGGTCGTCGTCTGGAAGCCGACGAGATTCGGGAGCACGCCCCAGAGGAGCAGGGCGACGATCGTCGAGAGCGTCGAGCGGCAGACGACCGTGACGATCGCGACCGTCCACGCCGCGCCCCGCGGGAGCACGGGCTGCTCGTCCCGGCGGTGCGCCGGGACGCGGCGCCGGAACGAGCGGACTAGCTGCCCTGCGTTTCCCACGTGAAGGTCGCGGCGGCGGTGGAGCTCATCGGCGTCGTGGAGTCGTAGTTCCAGGTGAACTGGAACTGCTTCGTCTCGGCGGTGGTGCTGGCGGCCTGGGGAGCCCACGTCGTCACGATGCCCGAGGCGTAATCGGTGTGCGCCGATCCGCCCGTCACCAGGTTCGCAAGGCTGCCGGTGTAGACCGTGCTGGCTGCCGTGAAGCCCGAGCAGGTCGACGCGTTCGTCGAACCCGACCCCATCTTCACGACCAGGTTGATGTGCTGACCGAGCGAGTTCGAGTCGCTGAAGCCGGTCGCGTAGAAGCGGACCGTGCTGGCGAGGGTGCCGTCCGACGTGACCGTCACGCACTTCGTACCGGTGGCGTTCATCTGCTGATTCGTGCCCGTGAACATCGCGGTTCCGATGTCGTTCGTCAGGTGCACCGATCCCGTGTTCCACGAGTTTGCCGACACCGAGGTCGGGCTGCTGAAGGCCGAGTACGAGGCGGCCATCACGCCGCTGCCCGTTCCGACGATCGCGACACCGGCCGCGATCAGGCCGGAGAGCCGCCCGATGCGGCGAGTCATCTTCAGCATTGCTTCCCCCGAGAACGTCCGTGCCACCGGCCACCCCTCGCGGCCTGCGTGCATGGACGATGGCAGGCGGGACGACGCGAGGACACGGTGGAACCGCGACTTGCACGAATTGACGCGTGCCCCCCGCGCTGATGCGCGTGGCGACCCCCCATACTTCGCACTCGCGTCCCCCGGAGGGGCGGCACCTGTTCGGGAGGGGGCGGGAGCACGCGGAGCGGCGCGCCGTGCCGTCGAGGAGCGGCCCGAGGAGGGCCGGCGGCGTGCTCATCAGCACGAAGCCCCCTCGACCGAAGCCGTCGACCGGGCGAGCGTGCAGCGAGCCGGTGCGGCACGCTGCACGGCAGCGGCGCAGCCGTCGGCACGGTGGAGACTAGGGGACTCGAACCCCTGACCCCCTGCTTGCAAAGCAGGTGCTCTACCAACTGAGCTAAGCCCCCGAAGGGAAGACCGGGACGAGCCTACGCGACCGGCGCGCGACGTCGTCGTCCCAGGGGCCTGAGCAGGCGGACCGAGCCGGCGCACGCCGCAGCGACGCTGCAGGGGACCTGAGGTGCGACGCCGTCAGCCGAGCGGGCCGTTCAGGCCCGCCGGTACGGCACCGTCTTGGATCCGCTTGCGGATCCAAGACCATGAATGCAGTGGGGCTACCAGGACTTGAACCTGGGACCTCTTCGTTATCAGCGAAGCGCTCTAACCGCCTGAGCTATAGCCCCGTGGGTGGTGCTCTCGGAGCACCGTGGCCCGAAGGCCGCAGACGAGCCTATCAGCCCGTTCAGCCGTTCTTGAATCCGACGAGGATCCCGCCCGTGATCCGGACCGACAGGTTGTAGAGCACGCAGGCGATCGCGCCGAGGACGGTGCCGACGACGACGTTCAGCGCGGCGATGACGAGCGTGAAGCCCATCACCTGCGCGAACGAGACGACGTTGCTGACCGTCAGGCTGTCCTGCCCGGACACGTCCTTCAGGAGCGTCGAGATCTGGTCGAAGACGCCGGTGGAGGCGAGCACCGTCCAGATCAGCAGCACGGCCACGAAGATCACGACCCCGACCGCGGCGGCGATCAGGAACGAGAACTTCACGGCCGACCAGAAGTCGATGTAGACGAGCTTCAGGCGGACCTGCTTCGTCTGAGCCTGCTTCGGCGTCTTCTCGGACAACTTGTCCGCCACGCTATCCTTCGGGCCCGTCTCCGACGGTCGACTGGGGGTCCTGACCGAGCTCATCTGCTGCGTTCTCCTCCACAGTCGTCTCGCTGTTCCGCGCGATGGCGATGATTCTGTCATCCGCTGCGAATCGAGCGAAGACCACGCCCATCGTGTCGCGACCCTTCGCAGGGACCTCGGACACGTTGGAGCGCACCACCTTGCCACTTTCGAGGACGACGAGCACCTCATCGGTCTCACCGACGATCAGCGCGCCGGCGAGATCGCCGCGGGCCTCCTGCAGCTTCGCGACCTTGATGCCGAGTCCGCCCCGGCCCTGCACGCGGTACTGGTCGACCGCGGTGCGCTTCGCGAACCCGCCCTCGGTGACGACGAAGACGAAGCCCTGATCGGTCACGACGCGGGCCGCGAGCAGCTGGTCGTCGTCGCGGAAGTGCATCCCGATGACGCCGGACGTGCTGCGCCCCATGGGCCGGAGCACGTCGTCGGATGCCGTGAAGCGGAGGGACATGCCCTTCTTCGACACGAGGAGCAGGTCGCTCGACTCCTCCACGAGCAGCGCCTGGATCAGCTCGTCGTCCTCGCGGAGATTGATCGCGATGATGCCGCCCGACCGGTTCGTGTCGTACTCGGCGAGCGCGGTCTTCTTCATGAGCCCGCCGCGGGTCGCGAGGACCAGGTACGGCGCGACCGTGTAGTCGCGGATGTCGAGGATCTGCGCGACCTTCTCGTCCGGCTGCATCGCGAGCAGATTCGCGATGTGCTGCCCCTTCGCGTCCCGCGCGCCCTCCTGCACCTCGTACGTCTTCACGCGGTACACGCGGCCGGCGTTCGTGAACACGAGCAGCCAGTGGTGCGTGGACGTGATGAAGAGGTGGTCGACGATGTCGTCGGCGCGCAGCTGCGCACCGCGCACACCGCGGCCGCCGCGGCGCTGCGACCGGTACTGGTCGCTGCGGGTGCGCTTGATGTAGCCGCCGCGCGTGACGGTGACGACGACCTCCTCCTCAGGGATGAGGTCCTCGATGCTCATCTCGCCGTCGTAGCCGGGGAGGATCTGGGTGCGGCGGTCGTCGCCGAAGCGGTCGACGATCTCCGTCAGCTCCTCCGCGACGATCGCGCGCTGGCGCGGGACCTTCGCGAGGATGTCCTTGTAGTCGGCGATCAGGCGCTCGAGCTCGGCGGCCTGGTCGATGATGCGCTGACGCTCGAGGGCCGCGAGACGACGCAGCTGGAGGCTCAGGATCGCGTTCGCCTGCACCTCGTCGACGTCGAGCAGCTCGATCAGGCCGGTACGCGCGTCGTCGGGGGTCGGGGAGCGCCGGATCAGCGCGATGACCTCGTCGAGCATGTCGAGGGCCTTCAGGTAGCCGCGCAGGATGTGCGCGTCGGCCTCGGCCTTCCGCAGGCGGTACTCCGTGCGGCGGCGGATGACCTCGAGCTGGTGCTCGATCCAGGCGGAGATGAAGCCGTCGAGCGCGAGCGTGCGCGGCACGCCGTCGACGAGCGCGAGCATGTTCGCACCGAAGTTCTGCTGCAGCTCCGTGTGCTTGTAGAGGTTGTTCAGCACGACCTTCGGCACCGCGTCGCGCTTCAGCACGATCACGAGGCGCTGCCCGGTGCGGCCGGAGGAGTGGTCCTGGATGTCGGCGATGCCGGCCATCCGCCCCTCCTTGACCATCGTCGCGATCTTGTCGGCGAGGTTGTCGGGGTTGACCTGGTACGGCAGCTCGGTGATGACGAGGCAGGTGCGGCCCTGCAGCTCCTCCACGCTGACGACGCCGCGCATGGTGATCGAGCCGCGGCCCGTCCGGTACATGTCGTGGATGCCGCGCGTGCCGAGGATCGTGGCCGCCGTGGGGAAGTCCGGGCCCTTGACCCGCTCCATCAGCCCGGCGAGCAGCTCCTCGCGCGAGGCGTCGGGGTGCTCCAGCGCCCAGAGCGCGGCGTCCGCCACCTCGCGGAGGTTGTGCGGCGGGATGTTCGTCGCCATGCCGACCGCGATGCCGGCCGAGCCGTTCACGAGCAGGTTCGGGAAGCGCGCGGGCAGCACCACGGGCTCCTGCGTGCGGCCGTCGTAGTTGTCCTGGAAGTCGACGGTGTCCTCGTCGATGTCCCGGACCATCTCCATCGCGAGCGGGGACATCTTCGTCTCCGTGTACCGCGGTGCGGCGGCGGGGTCGTTGCCCGGCGAACCGAAGTTGCCCTGCCCGAGCGCGAGCGGGTACCGGAGGCTCCAGTCCTGCACGAGCCGGACGAGGGTGTCGTAGATCGCGGTGTCGCCGTGCGGGTGGAACTGGGCCATGACGTCGCCGACGACGCGGGCGCACTTCGAGAACGCGCGGTCCGGGCGGTAGCCGCCGTCGTACATCGCGTAGATCACGCGCCGATGCACCGGCTTCAGGCCGTCCCGCACCTCGGGGAGCGCCCGCGCCACGATCACGCTCATCGCGTAGTCGAGGTACGACCGCTGCATCTCGAGCTGCAGGTCGACCTGCTCGATGTTGTCAACCATGTGGAGTCCTATCGGTGGTGCTCAGGCGCCCCGTCCGGTTCACGGATACGGAGACCCGGCGGGCCGGGTCTCCGTATCCGTGAACTGGACGGGGTCAGATGTCCAGGAAGCGGACGTCCTTCGCGTTCTGCAGGATGAAGTTCCGGCGGGACTCGACGTCCTCGCCCATGAGCGTCGCGAAGATCTCGTCGGCCGCCGCGGCGTCCTCGAGCGTGATCTGCCGCAGGGTCCGCGTCTCCGGGTCCATCGTGGTCTCCCAGAGCTCGGAGAAGTCCATCTCGCCGAGGCCCTTGTACCGCTGGACGCCGTTCTCCTTCGGGATCCGCTTGCCGGACGCGAGCCCGTCCGCGAGGAGCGCGTCGCGCTCCCGGTCGCTGAACACGTACTCGTGGTGCGCGTTGCTCCACTTGAGCCGGTACAGCGGCGGCTGCGCCAGGTACACGTACCCGAGCTCGATCAGCGGACGCATGAACCGGAAGATCAGCGTCAGCAGCAGGGTCGTGATGTGCTGGCCGTCGACGTCCGCATCGGCCATCAGCACGATCTTGTGGTAGCGGACCTTGTCCGGGTTGAAGTCCTCCCCGATGCCCGATCCGAACGCCGTGATCATCGCCTGGACCTCGGCGTTGCCGAGCGCCTTGTCGAGCCGCGCCTTCTCGACGTTCAGGATCTTGCCGCGCAGCGGGAGGATCGCCTGCGTCTCCGGGTTGCGGCCCCGCACGGCTGAACCGCCGGCCGAATCGCCCTCGACGAGAAAGATCTCCGCCTTCGACGCGTCGCGGGTCTGGCAGTCCTTGAGCTTGCCCGGCATCGACGCCCGGTCGAGCGCCGTCTTCCGCGTCGCGTCGCGGGCCTTGCGTGCGGCGAGGCGGGCGGTCATCGCCTGGATGCCCTTCCGCACGATGTCCCGCGCCTGGTTCGGGTTCGACTCGAACCAGTGCGTCAGCTCCTGCGTCACGACGCGCTGCACGAACGGCTTCGCCTCGGTGTTGCCGAGCTTCGTCTTCGTCTGGCCCTCGAACTGCGGCTCGCCGAGCTTGATCGAGATGACGGCCGTGAGGCCCTCGCGGACGTCGTCGCCCGTGAGGTTCTCGTCCTTCTCCTTGATGAAGCCCTTCTCCCGGCCGTACCGGTTGATGAGGCCCGTCAGCGCGGCGCGGAAGCCCTCCTCGTGGGTCCCGCCCTCGTGCGTGTTGATCGTGTTCGCGAAGGTGTGCACGCTCTCGGAGTACGAGCCCGTCCACTGCATGGCGACCTCGAGCGAGATCACCTTCTCCTTGTCCTCGGAGTCGAAGGCGATGACGCCCTCGTGGACCGGCTCCGCCTTCTTCGCGCTCGACTTGTTCAGGTACTCGACGTAGTCGACCAGGCCGCGGTCGTACCGGAACACGTTCGTCCGCACCTCGGGCGTCGCGTCCACCTCGCCCTCGACGGGCTCGGTCGTGCGCTCGTCCGTCAGGGCGATGGTCAGCCCCTTGTTGAGGAACGCCGTCTGCTGGAACCGGGTGCGCAGCGTCTCGTAGTCGAAGTCGACGGTCTCGAAGATCTCCGCGTTCGGCCAGAAGGAGACCGTCGTGCCGGTCTCGTCGGTCGCCTCGTTCTCGACGAGCGGCGCGTTCGGGACGCCGTCCGTGTACGACTGGCGCCACACGTGGCCCTGGCGGCGCACCTCGACGTCGAGCTTGTGCGACAGCGCGTTCACGACGGAGCTGCCGACGCCGTGCAGGCCGCCGGAGACCGCGTACCCGCCGCCGCCGAACTTGCCGCCGGCGTGGAGGACGGTCAGCACGACCTCGACGGTCGATCGGCCCTCGACCGGGTGGACGTCGACCGGGATCCCGCGGCCGTTGTCGGCCACGCGGATGCCGCCGTCGGCGAGGATGCGGACGTCGATGTGATCGCAGTAGCCCGCGAGCGACTCGTCGACGGCGTTGTCCACGATCTCGTAGACGAGGTGGTGCAGACCGCGGGGGCCCGTCGATCCGATGTACATGCCGGGGCGCTTGCGGACGGCCTCGAGACCCTCCAGCACCTGGATCGATCCGGCGCCGTAGTCGTCGCCCGCCGCCGCCCGGCGTCGGCTGCCCTCGGCGTCGTCGTCGACCTCCGCCAGGGACTCCCCGTCGGCGCCTGCCGCAGGCCCGGTCTCAGGACCGAGATCGCCGCCGACCGGGTCCGTCGCGCCGTTGGTGTCGCCGTCGTCGATGGGCCCGTTCGCGTCGCTCGTCACTGATCCGTACTCCCGTCATCGGTAACCGTCCGAGTCTACCGTGCGAGAGGGGCGTCGAGGGCCGAGAACGCGCTTCTGCGGCCTCAGAATCGGCGCGGGTACCGAATCACCCGTCCGGATCCGCGACACGCGCCCGTCCACGGCCTCACGCCGGATTGCGCGCCGTTTGCGGCGGAGGCTGAAGTCGCCTCCGCCGGCGTCATCCGTAGGTGTCCCTCGGACCGCGCCCCTGGACGGTCCTCGGACCGTGGTTCCAGCTGGGGGTGTTCGGGCCCAGGAAGCGCAGCGAATCGACGCCCGCGTCCGGGAAGTCGCGGGCGATGCGCTCGCTGATCTGGGAACGCATCAGCGACAGCTGCGTCGCCCAGGCGGTCGAGTCGCACCGGATGAGCAGCACGCCGTCCGCGTACCCCTCGACGGTCGCGTGCTTCGCCGTCTCCGCGCCCGCGATGGAGCGCCAGGCCGCCGCGAGGTCCGTGCGGGCGAGCGGCGTCCGCCAGCCCAGCTGGTCCGTGACGCCGTCGAGGACGGAGGAGACGGAGAGCGGGTCGCGCCCCTTCGCGAAGGGGGTGCTGCCGGGCCGCTGCTCCAGCACGCGGCGTCGCGACCGCGGCGCGCCGAACACGGTGCGCAGCCGGGCCCAGACCCGCTGCGCCTCGGGGAGCGCGCGGTCGTCGTGCTGGTCGGCCGGGGTCATCCGAGCGAGTCTGCCGGATCCCCGGCGGCCGGCCCGGCCGCCTCCGGCTCCCCGTCCACGACGTGTCCGGCGCGGATCCGCGTCACCCGACCGGCGAGCGCCGGCGGGATGTCCGCCTCCACCGCGGCCGTGACGATGACCTGCTCGTAGCGCGCCACCCGGTCCGCGAGCCGGATGCGGCGCCACTCGTCGAGCTCGGCGAACACGTCGTCGAGGATCACGATGGGATCGCCGGTCTGCAGCGCGTGCCGGAGCAGCTCGACGGCGCCGAGCCGAAGGGCGAGGGCGAGCGACCACGACTCGCCGTGACTCGCGTAGCCGCGCGCCGGCAGCCCGTTCACGGTGAGCAGCACCTCGTCCCGGTGGGGGCCGACGAGGGTGATGCCCCGCTCGATCTCGCGTCGGCGGACGCGGGCGAGCGCGGCGGTGAAGCGCTCGACCGTGGTGCCCTCCGCCGCCTCCTCGTCGATCGTGCGCTGCGCCTCGATCGCGACGCGCTGATCGGCGCCCGCGACGACCGCGTACTGCTCGGCGACGAGGGGCTCGAGCGCCGCGAGCAGCTCCGTCCGCGCATCGAGGAGGTCGGTGCCCGTCGCGACGAGGCGCTCGTCCCAGACGGCGAGCGACTCCGTGTCGACCATCCCGCGGCTGCCCCGCAGCAGGCCGTTGCGCTGCCGGAGCGCCTTCTCGTAGTCCGAGACCGTGCCCGCGAGGCGCGGGGTGCGCTGCACGAGCAGCTCGTCGACGAACCGGCGGCGGGCCGACGGCTCGCCCCGCACGAGCGCGAGGTCCTCCGGGGCGAACAGGACGCTCGACACGTTCCGCGTGATCTCCCGCGGGCGCACGGCCGAGCGGTTCAGCTGCGCCCGGTTCGCCCCCACCTTGTTGATGAGGACCTCCGCGAGCACCTCCCGGTCCGCGCTCGACACGGTGGCGCGGATCACGGCGGACTCGGCGCCGGCGCGGACCAGCGCCGCGTCGCCCGAGACCCGGTGCGACCCGAGGGTCGTCAGGAAGCCGATCGCCTCGACGAGGTTCGTCTTGCCCTGACCGTTGCTGCCCGCGAGCACGTTCGCGCCGGGCTCGAAGACGACGTCGGCCGTCTCGTAGTTGCGCCAGTCGGTGAGGCTGAGTCGGTTGATGCGCATGGTGCGGCGGTGGCGTCCATCGATGCGGAGGTCCGTCGGGCCGGACCTCCGCATCCGCGGACTGCGACGATCAGCGCTTGGTCGGGTGCTGCTGCTGGGCGGACTCGACCTCGGCCGCCTTGACCGCGTGGCCGCCGAACTGGTTGCGGAGCGCGGCGACGGCCTGCATCGCGGGCGACTGCTCCTGGCGCGAGACGAAGCGGGCGAAGATCGACGCGCTGATCGCGGGCATCGGCACCGCGTGGTCGATCGCCTCCTCGAGCGTCCAGCGGCCCTCGCCGGAGTCGTCGACGTACCCGTCGATGTCGCGGAAGTCCGGATCCTGCTCGAGCGCGCGCACCATCAGCTCGAGCAGCCAGGAGCGGACCACCGTGCCGCGCTGCCACGCCTTGAAGGTGCCGGTCACGTCGATGCCACGGTCCGACGCGTGGAGCAGCTCGTAGCCCTCGGCGTACGCCTGCATGATCGCGTACTCGATCCCGTTGTGGACCATCTTCGTGTAGTGGCCGGCGCCGACCGGGCCCGCGTGCACGAAGCCCTCGTCGCGGGGGCCCTCCGGGCGCAGCGCGTCGAAGACCGGCATGACCCGCTCGACCTGGTCGTCGCTGCCGCCGACCATGAGGCCGTAGCCGTTCTCGAGACCCCAGACGCCGCCGGAGACGCCGACGTCCATGAAGGAGATGCCCTTGGGGTCGAGCTGCTTCGCGTGTTTCTCGTCCTCCGTGAAGCGCGAGTTGCCGCCGTCGATGATCAGGTCGCCCTCCTCGAGGACCTGCTCGAGCTGGTCGATGACCGACTGGGTGATCCTCCCGGCCGGCACCATCACCCACACCACGCGCGGTGCGGGCAGGGCCGCTGCGAGGGCCGCGTAGTCCGGGACGTCGCTGACATCCGGGTTGGTGTCGTAGCCGACGACGTCGATGCCGCTCTTCTTGAGCCGGGCACGCATGTTGTTGCCCATCTTGCCCAGGCCGACGAGACCGATCTTCATGCTGGTGTCCTCACGTCCGAGATGCTTGCGGTGCCGGGCCGCGGCGGATCAGCGCAGCAGCAGGTTGGGCTGCAGCAGGTAGCGGAACTCCTCGCTGCTCGCGTCGTCCTTCGACTTCTGCCCGCTGATGAGCACGGGACCCGGCTTGTTGGGGTTCTCCGTCTTCGTGAACGAGATTCGCACGAAGTCCGTGTGGACACCCGAGAGCCCGTCCAGCAGGAACTGCGGCTTCAGCGAGACGACGATGTCGTCGCCGACGAGCACCGCGTCGAGCTGCTCGGAGGCCTGGGCCTGCTCGGAGCCGGCGGCCTCGAGCGTCAGGCCCTCGGATGAGAAGGAGTAGCGGAGCGCGGCCTCGCGCTCGAGCACCAGCTGCACGCGCCGCGTCGCCTCGACGAGCTCGGCGGTCCCGATCACCGCGTAGTGCTCGGTGGTGTCGGGGAAGAGGCGCTTCACGGGCGGGAAGTTGCCCTTGATGAGCAGGGAGGTGACGGTGCGGCGGTCGGAGGCGAACGCGATGAGCTCGCGGTCGCCGCCGCGCGTGATGCCGATGCTGACGTCGCCGCTGCCGGCGAAGGTCCGGCCGACCTCCTGCAGCGTCCGCGCCGGGACGAGCGCGCTCACGGGCTCGTCCCCGCCGCCGTTCCACGGCAGCTCGCGCACGGCGACCCGGTAGCGGTCCGTCGCGGTGAGGGAGATCGAGCCGGCCGTCGCCTCGAGCTGCACGCCCGTGATGACGGGCGTCACGTCGTCGCGCGACGCGGCGACCACGACCTGCGCGATGGCGCCCGAGAAGGTTCCGGCCGGGACGACTCCCGTGGACTCGCCGATCGCCGGGAGGCTCGGGTACTCGGCCACAGGCATGGAGAGCAGCGTGAACTTCGCGCTCCCGGCCGTGACGAGCACGCGGTTGTCCTGCGTCGAGACCTCGACGGGGAGGCCGGGCAGGCGGTTCGCGATGTCGGCGAGCAGACGGCCGGAGACGAGCACGCGGCCCGGCTCCTCGACCTGCGCGTCGATGCGCACCCGAGCGCTGACCTCGTAGTCGAAGGACGACAGGGAGAGGCCGTCGTCGGTGGTCTCGATCAGCACGCCCGAGAGGATCGGCAGCGTCGTGCGCTGCGGCAGCAGACGGACGGCGAACGAGACGGCGTCGCTGAAGACGTCCCGGTTCGCGTGGAATCGCACCGTCGCACTCCTTGGTTCATCGCAGGCCCCGGATCGTTCCGGGCGACTCCATCGGTCAGGTCGCTGAGCATGCTAGCGGGTGACCGCAGCAGCCCCTCCCGGCCCTGGACCCCGGACGGGGGCCGCAGTCCACAGCGCGGAATCGAGTGGAGGAGAGAAGGAGAAGAGAAGGACAACCACACTCTTAACAGGTGTGCACACTGTGGATAACTCGGTGGAACCGGCCTGGCGAGCGGGAACTACAGGCCTGTCAGATGTCGAAAGCGTGCGGACGGACGGCGGAGACCGTCGCCCCTCCATGTTGACGTCCCCGACCCGACTCCACATCGCCCCAGGGGGAGGGGGCCTCGGACGGGGGTCCTGGACGGAGTTATCCACATCTCCCTCACATGGGGGTGGATTCCCGCCCCACCCGTGGCAAACCGCCTGATCCGACGCCGATGTGCCTTCGCCGGCCGCTGTCGGACCCCTCCTGTACGTGCTCCTCGGAGTGGGGGCGACGCCGGTCCGCTCGCGGGGCCTCCCGCTGCAACTTCGACGGTGCGCACCGCCCGATCTGCAGCGGATGGCCCCTTTTGGGTGCGCCGGTGCTCCGTCGAAGGAGGGACGGGCCGTGGGACGGGGGTCAGCGCCGGAAGCGCTGCTCCTGCTTGATGCGGCTCGTCAGCTCCGTGACCTGGTTGTAGATCGAGCGGCGCTCCTTCATGAGCTCGCTGATCTTCTTGTTCGCGTACATCACCGTCGTGTGGTCGCGGCCGCCGAAGAGCTGGCCGATCTTCGGCAGCGACAGGCTCGTCAGCTCCCGGCAGAGGTACATCGCGATCTGACGGGCGGAGGCGATCTGCTGCGACCGGCTCGAGCCGAAGAGGTCGTCCGTCGACAGCTTGAAGTAGGACGCGACCGCCTCGATGATGTCGCCCGGCGCGATGATGTTGTCCTCGTCGAGCGTGATGAGGTCCTTCAGCACCGTCTGGACGAGGGCCATGTCGACGGGCGCCCGGGTGAGGCTCGCGAAGGCCGTGACCCGGATCAGGGTGCCCTCGAGCTCGCGGATGTTGCTCGAGACCTTCGAGGCCATGAACTCGAGGATGTCGTCGGGGACCTGCAGCTGGTCGTTCTGCGCGCGCTTCCGGAGGATCGCGATGCGCGTCTCGAGGTCCGGCGTCTGCACGTCGGTGATGAGGCCCTGCTCGAAGCGGGACCGCATCCGGTCCTCGAAGCCGGTCAGCTGCCGCGGCGCGAGGTCGGAGGTGATGACCACCTGCTTGTTGTGGTCGTGCAGCGTGTTGAACGTGTGGAAGAAGGCCTCCTGCGTGGAGTCCTTCCCCGACAGGAACTGGATGTCGTCGATCAGGAGGACGTCGACGTCGCGGTACCGGGCCTGGAACCCCTGCGTGCGGTTGGTCGCGATCGAGTTGATGAAGTCGTTCGTGAACTCCTCGCTCGACACGTACCGCACCCGGATGCCCGGGTAGAGGCCCATCGAGTAGTGCCCTATGGAGTGCAGGAGGTGCGTCTTCCCCAGCCCGGAGTCGCCGTAGATGAAGAGCGGGTTGTACGCCTTCGCCGGCGACTCGGCCACCGCGAAGGCGGCCGCGTGCGCGAACCGGTTGGACGAGCCGATGACGAAGGTCTCGAACGTGTAGCGCTCGTTGAGGCGCGACTCCGTGCCGGGCGTGATCACCGGCGTCTCGGGCGCCGACTCGATGGGCGCGACGGGCGCGCGGACGGGCGCCGGTGTGGGATCGGGTGCCGGAGGAGGCGGCGAGCTCTCGTACTCCGGGACGATGTCCGGGTTGACGGTGACCGCGAACGTGTGGATCTCGAACTCGTCCGACAGCCCCGAGACGGCGTCCGCGAGCGGGACGCGCCCGCGCTGCTCGAGCATCGAGCGCGAGAAGTCGTTCGGCACCTCGAGGTAGAGGACGCCCGCCATCACGCCCTTGGGCTCGACGAGGTTGATGAAGCCGCGCAGCTGGGGGCCGACGCGGGAGTCGTCGGCGAGCACGGCGCGGATCCGTGTCCACGCTGTGGTGGCGACATCGGCCATCGGCTGCTCCCCTCCCCTCACGTTTTCGGGCGCGTCCAATCGGGGACGGACGCGCAGGAGCGCCGTGCCGGAGACCTGTCGCTCCTGTCGGGTGCCGGGAGGACGAGGGCCAACCGTAACGCCCGTCTGATTCCGTCGGCAAGTCTCCACAGGCGTGTTACCGATGTGTGGAGAAACGCCGACCGGGACCGCACGGGGACGCGCCCAGACCTGGGGACAACGACGAATCACACCTGTGGAATTCGCCCCTCGTCCGAGGGGCCGGGGACCCGTGGTGTACTGTGTTCCGGTTCGCGGCGCACGTTCCTGGCGCCCCACGACTTCGCGTCTCCCCCGGGCCCGGCCCGGTGCGGTTCCGGCGCATCCGACCCAAGAGGTGACCTCAGTGACCAAGCGCACGTTCCAGCCGAACAACCGCCGCCGGGCCAAGGTGCACGGCTTCCGTCTCCGCATGCGCACCCGCGCCGGCCGCGCGATCCTGTCCGCCCGCCGCGCCAAGGGTCGCACCGAGCTCTCCGCGTAGGGGCTCGCGCCCTTCCTCGTGCTCGCTCGCGCGAACCGCATCGTGGCGGCGACGGACTACCGTCGCCTCGTCCGCTCCGGCCGCAGGGCCGGAGGCAAGCTGACGCTCGCCTACGGTCGTCGGTCCGATCCCGATTCGCCGATGCGGATGGGGGTCATCGTGGCGCGCAACGTCGGCAAGGCCGTCGTCCGGAACACCGTCCGACGGCGCATCAAGGCCGTCGGCTGGTCGCTCGCGCGCGACACGCGTGGTCTCGACGTCGTGGTGCGGGCCCTCCCGTCCGCGGCGTCCGCCGACTTCGCGGACATCGACGCGGAGGTCCGGCGCCTCGTCGTCCGGCTGCAGGAGCGGTCGTGAAGGTCCTCCTCCTGCTGCCGCGGAACATCGAGATCGCGGTGCTCCGCTTCTACCGCGCCGTGATCTCGCCCCTCTACGGCGACGTCTGCAGGTACCATCCCTCCTGCTCGCGCTACGCGCTCGAGGCCGTCCAGCAGTCGGGGGCGGTCGTCGGAACCGCCCTCGCGGTCTGGCGCGTCCTTCGCTGCAACCCGTGGTCACGGGGCGGGGTGGACGACCCGCCCGCACGGCTGAGCACCTCGTACCGCATCACCACGCACGGCTTCGTTCGGCCGGCAGAGCAGCCCGGAGGCTGAATCCATGGGCATCGTCGACATCTTCGGCTACGTCCTGTGGCCGTTCAAGTGGGTGATCGAGGCCATCCTCGTCGGCTTCCACGGCTTCTGGAGCGCGATCGGGCTCGACCCCAACGACGGCCTCACCTGGATCCTCTCGATCCTCGGCCTCGTGATCGTCGTCCGTTCGGCGCTGA
Source organism: Amnibacterium kyonggiense (assembly GCF_004364555.1). Lineage (GTDB taxonomy): Bacteria > Actinomycetota > Actinomycetes > Actinomycetales > Microbacteriaceae > Amnibacterium > Amnibacterium kyonggiense. Next base: position 357,608 of record NZ_SOAM01000001.1, read on the forward strand.
TCCCGCTCTTCGTGCGGCAGATCAAGAGCCAGCGCAAGATGCTCGAGCTCGCGCCGCAGCTGAAGAAGATCCAGGAGAAGTACAAGGGCAAGCGCGACCAGTTCTCCCGCGAGGCGATGAGCCGGGAGACGATGGAGCTCTACCGGCACCACGGCACGAGCCCGTTCTCCTCCTGCCTGCCGCTCGTCGCGCAGATGCCGATCTTCTTCAGCCTGTTCCAGGTGCTGGAGACCGCGCAGCGCAACCCGAACGCCGGCGGCGTCGGTCTGCTCACGCCCGCCCTCGCGAACTCCTTCGGCGCCTCGAAGCTCTTCGGCGCCCCGCTGCACGAGACGATCGGCAGCGGCGTCAACGCGCTCGGCAAGGGCGGGACCGCGGGCGACGTGCTCGTCGTCGTCATCGGCATCTTCATGGTCGCGCTGATGACGATCACGCAGTTCGTCACGCAGCTGCAGATCATGTCGAAGAACGTCTCGCCGGAGACGAAGGCCAGCCCCATGTACCGGCAGCAGCGCATGCTGCTGTACGTCCTGCCGCTCGTCTTCATCTTCTCGGGCATCGCGTTCCCGCTCGGCGTGATGTTCTACTGGGTCTTCTCGAACCTCTGGACGATGGGCCAGCAGTTCATCGTGATCCGCAACTCGCCGACGCCCGGCAGCGAGGCCGCCAAGGCCCGCGAGGTGCGGCTGGCGAAGAAGGCGGAGCGCAAGCGCGAGCGCTCGGGCGAGCCGCTCGAGGCGCCCGTCGTCGAGGCCCCGCATCCGAAGGTCAACACGCAGCGCACCCAGCCGGTCGGCCGGGCGCGTGCGAAGCGGACGGGAGAACGACGGGCATGACCGTACGAGAGCCGGAGGAGGGCGCGGTCGCGCCCGTCGAGGACGACGTCGTGGGTCTGCAGGCAGCCCTCGACGGCGCCCGTCGAGCGTCCGAGGAACCGGGTGGTGAGGACGTCGGCGACATCGCAGCGGACTACATCGAGGAGCTCCTCGACATCGCGGACCTCGACGGCGACATCGAGATCGAGGACGAGGGCGGCCGGACCACCCTGAAGGTGACGGGCGGCGACCTCCGCCTGCTCTCCGATGCCGACACCGTCGGTGCGCTGCAGGAGCTGACACGGCTCGCGGTGCAGACCCGCACCGGCGGGTTCGCACGCCTGACGCTCGACATCGGCGGCAGCCGAGACCAGCGCGCGCGCGAGCTCGCGGCCCTCGTCGAGAGCGCCGTCGCGGCGATCGGCGACGGCGCCGCCGGCGTCCCCCTGGCGCCGATGTCCTCCTACGAGCGCAAGCTCGTCCACGACCTCGCCGCCGAACGCGGGCTGCAGTCGCACTCCGAGGGCGAGGGCGGCGACCGGCACATCGTGCTGACGCCGGCGTGACCCTGCCCGACGCAGCAGATCCGGCAGCGCCCGAGGTCGAGTCCGAGCCGGCGGAGGCCGCAACGGTCTTCGGCGACCGGCTGTCCGCGGTCCGGCGGTACGCCGCCGATCTCGCGGAGCACGGCATCGTGCTCGGCCTCATCGGCCCGCTCGAGCCACCCCGGCTCTGGTCGCGGCACGTCCTGAACAGCGGCCTGCTCGCCCCGTTCCTCCCCGAAGGGGCGTCGGTCGCCGATGTGGGCAGCGGCGCAGGCCTCCCCGGACTCGTGCTGGCCGCCGCTCGCCCGGATCTCGCGGTGACGCTCATCGAGCCGATGGAGCGCCGCGTCGCGTGGCTCGAGGTGGAGCGCGCCCGGCTCGGACTCGACAACGTGGTGGTCGAGCGGGTCCGGGCTGAGGACGCCGCGCCCGGCCGCTTCGACGTCGTCACCGCGCGGGCGGTCGGAGCGCTGACCGGTCTGCTGCCCATCACCGCACGGCTCGCGCGACCGGGCGGGCGTCTCGCCCTCCTGAAGGGGGCGGCCGTGGAGGCCGAGCTCGCGAAGGCCGAGAACGTCGTGCGGCGCCTCCGGCTCGCGGATGTCCATGTGGAGATCGCGGGACTCGGCATGGCGTCCCTGGAAACGCGAGTCCTTCTGGCTACTGTGCCCTGACCCCTGTTCGGGGGACACCGTCCGACATCGAGGATCGAAGTGACACCCAGCTCAGCGCTCGACTCGCGAGGGTCGGGATTCGACGAGTCGACGCCCCTCGCCCGGGAGCTCGCCGACCTCACCGCGCGCCGCGCCCGCCTCAAGGGGAACGCGCTGCCGCGCCCCCGCACCACCCGCGTCTTCACGGTCGCGAACCAGAAGGGCGGCGTCGGCAAGACGACGACCACGGTCAACCTCGCCGCCGCCCTCGCGAAGTCGGGGATGCGCGTGCTCGCGATCGACCTCGACCCGCAGGGCAACGCCTCCACGGCGCTCGGCGTCGAGCACCGCCACGACACGATCAGCGTCTACGACGTGATCGTCGGCGACGCGCCGCTGTCGGACGTCGTGCAGAAGAGCCCGGAGTTCGACACCCTCTGGTGCGCGCCGGCGACGATCCACCTCGCGGGTGCGGAGATCGAGCTGGTCTCGCTCGTCGCGCGGGAGCAGCGGCTCCGCACCGCGTTGAACGCGTACCTCCAGTCCGCGGAGGAGCGCTTCGACTACGTCTTCATCGACTGCCCGCCGTCGATCGGCCTGCTCACCATCAACGCGTTCGTCGCGGCGACCGAGGTGCTGATCCCGATCCAGTGCGAGTACTACGCGCTCGAGGGCCTGTCGCAGCTGCTGCGGAACGTCGACCTCATCGAGAAGCACCTCAACCCGGCCCTGCGGGTGTCGACGATCCTGCTGACGATGTTCGACGCGCGGACCCGCCTCGCGAACGACGTCGCCGACGACGTGCGCAAGCACTTCCCGGAGCAGGTGCTCGGCAGCGTCATCCCCCGCGCGGTGCGCATCTCCGAGGCGCCGAGCCACGGGCAGAGCGTCATCACCTACGACCCGAACTCCCCCGGTGCGCTCTCGTACCTCGAGGCGGCCGGCGAGATCGCGCGTCGCGGGGTCGCGGCATGACCACGCCGAAGACCTCCGGCGCCGCGCCCGCGCGCCAGCAGCGGCTCGGCCGGGGCATCGGCGCACTGCTGATGCCCGACGACGACCGGCCGCTCGACCAGACGCGGCCGTCGGACGTCTACTTCGGGCGGGCGAACGAGCCCGCAGACGACCTGCAGGCCGCGCCCGGGCTCCGGCTCGTCGCGCTGGCCCCGGGCGACATCAGCCCGAACCCGCAGCAGCCCCGTCGCGAGTTCGACGAGGAGGCGATGGCCGAGCTCGTCGTCTCCGTGCAGGAGAACGGCGTCCTGCAGCCGATCGTCGTCCGCCCCCTCGCGGAGACGCAGGGCAAGTACGAGCTCGTCATGGGCGAGCGGCGACTGCGGGCGGCCAAGGAGGCCGGCCTCCGCACGATCCCCGCCGTCATCAAGCAGGCCGGCGACGACCAGATGCTGCAGGAGGCGCTCCTCGAGAACCTCCACCGCGTGCAGCTGACGCCGCTGGAGGAGGCGAGCGCGTACCAGCAGCTCATCGAGGACTTCGGCGTCACGCACGAGGAGCTCGGGATGCGGATCGGGCGCAACCGCACCACGATCACGAACACGATCCGCCTGCTGCGCCTGCCAGAGCACATCCAGCGGAAGGTCGCGTCCGGTGTCATCACGCCAGGGCACGCCCGCGCGGTGCTGTCGGTCGTCGACCCCGAGCTCATGGACCGGCTCGTCGAGAAGATCGTCACCGAGGACCTCAACGTCCGGCAGTCCGAGGCCGCCGCGATCCGCCTCGCGGGTCCGACGAAGCCGAAGAAGGCGACCGGGCGCCGCCATGAGGGGCTCGACCACATCGCGGACAAGCTCGGCTCGCGCTTCGACACCCGCGTGCGCGTCGACCTGAACGCGAAGAGCGGCCGGATCGTCATCGACTTCGGCTCGGTCGCGGACCTGAACCGCATCCTCGAGGAGATCGGCGAGGAGAAGTGGGAGGAGGGCGAGGCGCGCGAGCGCATGCTCGCCCAGCGCACGGCGGCCCTCCGCCGCAAGTAGGTCACCGCCGTCCCGTTTCTGGTCAGATGGGTCGATGGGCCCACGCATCCGGTTCGAGCAGGGGCTGCAGGGCGGCCTGGCCGTCGCGCGCGGTGCGGGCCTGCTGATCGTCGTCGTCGACGTGCTGTCGTTCTCCACGTGCGTCACCGTCGCTGCCGACCGGGGGATCGAGGTCCTGCCCGCGCGGTGGCGGGACGGGCGGGCGGAGGAGCTCGCGCTGGAGCACGGCGCGGTCCTCGCCGGTCCGCGCGGCGGTCCCGGCGTGAGCCTGTCCCCCGGCTCGATCCGGCGGGCGTCGGGCGTCCGGCGCATCGTCCTCCCCTCGCCGAACGGAGCGACGTTGAGCGCCGAGTTCGCCCGCCGGGGCAGCGTCGTCGCGGGTTGCCTGCGCAACGCCCGCGCGGTCGGAGCCGCGTGCGCGCGTCATCTCGAGCGCTCGACCACCGCGGAGGTCGTCGTCGTCGCCGCGGGAGAGCGGTGGCAGGACGATTCGTTGCGTCCGGCGCTCGAGGACGTCTGGGGCGCCGGGGCCGTCCTGGAGGCCGTCGGACGGGAGGACCTCGCGACGCCCGATGCCCTCGCGGCCGCCGACGCCTTCCGCTCCGGTCTGCGGCGCGGGCTGCCGCTCGCAGACCTGCCGAGCGGGGGCGAGCTGACCGACGCGGGCTTCGCGGAGGACGTCGCGATCGCCGGTGAGCTGGACGCGAGCACCGCCGTTCCCGTCCTCGTCGACGGCGCCTTCTCCGCCCTGCAGGACGGGAGGTGAGGTCAGGCGCCGGCGAGGGCGCGCTGCGTGATCGCCGCGTAGGCGCTCGACAGGTCCCGGCCCGTCGAGAGCAGGGCCTGCGGCAGCAGGCTCGTCTCCGTCAGCCCCGGCATGACGTTCGACTCGAGGAACCACGGGCGGCCCTCGCCGTCGATCACGAGGTCGGCCCGCGAGAGGTGCCGGAGGCCCATCGCGCGGTGCGCCACCACGGCGAGGTCGCCTGCGGCCTCGGCGACCTCCGCGGGCACGCGGGCGGGCGTGTAGAACCGCGTCGCCCCGGCCGTGTAGCGCTCCTCGAAGCCGTAGAAGCCGCTCCGCGGGACGATCTCGACGGCGGGCAGAGCCTCCGCGCCCTCGTCACCGTCGAGGACGCCGACGGCGACCTCCGTGCCCGTGATCCGTTGCTCGATGAGCGCCTCGTCCGCGTACGTGAAGGCGTCCATGAGGGCTCGGGGCAGCTGCTGCGCCTCGTCGACCACCGTCACGCCCTGCGCGGAGCCGCCCCGGGCCGGCTTCACGACGAGCTGCTCCGACATCGATCCGAGGATCGTGTCGATCGCGCTGCGCGCACCGATCTCGCGGAAGACCTCCCGCGTCAGCGTCACGGAGGCGGGCGTCGTGCCCCCGGCGTCGGACACGATCCGCTTCGCTGTGGGCTTGTCCCACGCCAGTCGGGCGGCCGGGCCGCGGCTGCCGATGTACGTGAGCCCGGACACGTCGAGGAGCGCCCGCAGCGAACCGTCCTCACCGCTCGCGCCGTGCAGCGCCGGCCATACGACGTCGGGTCGCTGCTCGAGCAGGGCGGTCAGCAGGCGCGCGTCGGGTTCGGCCGTGGTCACCGCCCAGCCGAGCCGGGCGAGCGCGTCGACCACGCGCCGGCCCGACCGGAGGGAGACGTCGCGCTCGTGCGAGATGCCGCCCGACAGCACCACCACGGAAGGGGTCGTTCCGGCCATGAGGTCTCCTCGTCGCTTCGGTGGCGGGTCGGTCGGTGCGGGTCGGTCAGCGGAGGTCCGGCGGCGGAGCGCCGACGGCGCGGTCGTCGCGGCGGGGTGCGAGCGACACGGTGCCGGCGAACGCGCGGACCAGCTCGAGCTCGCCGTTCACCACCGTCGCGAGCCGCTGGATGCCGACCTCGATGTCCGCGGGCGTCGGGTAGCAGAACGAGAGCCGCATCTCCCTCCCGCCGGAGCCGTCCGCGTAGAACCCGGTGCCGGGCGTGTAGGCGACCAGCTCGCGGACGGCGCGGGGCAGCATCTGCTTCGAGTGCAGCTCCTCCGGCAGCCCGACCCACACGTAGAACCCGCCGTTCGGCTCGTTCCAGGTGAGGTTCGGCAGGTACCGGCCGAGCGCGGCGAGCATGGCGTCGCGCCGCTCCCGGTAGACGTCGCGGAACCGGCTGATCTGCGCGCGCCAGTCCACGGTCTCCAGGTACTCGGAGATGAGGTGGTGGTTGAAGCTCGACGGCGAGAGGATCGCGGACTCGGTGGCGAGCACCAGCTTCTCGCGGATGGCGTGCGGGGCGACCGCCCAGCCGACGCGGAAGCCGGGGGCGAACGTCTTCGAGAAGGAGCCGAGGTAGACGACGCCCTCGGGGTTCAGCGTCTGCAGCGGCTTCGGCGGCGCCTCGTCGAACCAGAGGAGCCCGTAGGGGTTGTCCTCCACGATCAGCACGCCGAGCCGCCGGCAGGTCTCCACGATCCGCGGGCGGCGCTCCGCGGACAGCGTGGTGCCGGCCGGGTTGTGGAAGGTCGGGATCGTGTAGAGGAACTTCACGGTGCGACCGAGCGACCGCTGCTCGAGGATCGCGGCTTCGAGGACCTCCGGCACCAGGCCGTCCGCGTCCATCGGCAGGTGCACGACCCGCGCCTGGTACGACTTGAAGACGCCGAGCGCGCCGACGTAGCTGGGCCCCTCGGCGAGGATCACGTCGCCCGGGTCGATGAACAGCTTCGTGACGAGGTCGATCGCCTGCTGCGACCCGGTCGTCGTGACCACGTCGTCCGGGGAGGCGGCGATGCCCTCCTCCGCCATCACCTCGACGATGTGCTCGCGGAGCCGCGGCAGCCCCTGACCGGAGCCGTACTGCAGGGCCGCGGGCGCGTCCGTGAGCAGCATGCGGTCGATCGCACCGGCGACGAGCTCGCGCGGGATGGCACGCACGTACGGCATGCCGCCGGCGAGGGAGACGACCTCGGGGCGCGAGGCCACGGCGAAGAGCGCCCTGACCTCGCTGGCGGCCAGGCCGGAAGCTCGCTCGGCGTACGTGGCGAGCCACGGGTCGAGGTCGGTGCCGGTTCCGGTCGGGCGGAGGTCGCTCACGTCAGTGCCTTCTCAGTGCTCCCTCGCGCGCGGTGCGCGCACGAGGCCCCAGCAGGACGAATGCACCGGAGGCAGGAGGGATCCAAGACTGGTCTCGTCCTGCTGGAGTCGATTCGTCCTGCCGGGGTGCTGGCCCCCGCCCGTGGATCCCTCCTGTCGCGCTGCGACGGGAGGGCCGATCGGATCGGGGGCTGTCAGGCCAGGACGGCAGCGAGGTCGGCCTCGATGGCGGGCTTCGGCTTGGCGCCGATGACCGTCTTCACGACCTCACCGTTCGAGTAGAGCTTCATCGCCGGGATCGACGTGATCTGGTACTTCATCGCGGTCTCGGGGTTCTCGTCGACGTTCAGCTTGACGATCGAGATCTTGTCCGCGTGCTCCTCGGCGATCTCCATGAGCACGGGCCCGACCCGGCGACACGGGCCGCACCAGGCCGCCCAGAAGTCCACCAGCACAGGCTTGTCCGACTTGAGGACTTCCTGCTCGAAAGTCGCATCGGTCACTTCGCGCATGGCGTCGATCACTCCTAGGCGTATGGATGGATGAGGAACGGAGGGGAACTCTACGCCCGGCCGACCAGTTCGCCGTCCGGCGTGAAGGTCGCGCCGGCCGCGGGGGACTCGCCCGGGGCGTTGTCGCCTCGCGCCCGGCCGAGCAGCTCGGCGGGCAGGGCGGCCAGGTAGTGCTCGGCGTCGAGCGCGGCGACCGTGCCGGAGGCGGCCGCGGTGACGGCCTGGCGGTAGGTCGGGTCGATGACGTCGCCCGCGGCGAAGACGCCGGGGAGGGAGGTCCGGGAGGACCGGCCGTCGACCTTGATCGTGCCCTCGGGCGTGAGCTCGAGCACGTCCTTCACGAGGTCGGTGCGCGGGTCGTTGCCGATCGCGATGAACACGCCGTCGACCGGGAGGTGCGTGTCCTCGCCGCCGTTCGTGGATGTGAGCTTCACGCCGTCGACCAGCGAGCCGCCCTGGATCTCCTCGATCCTCGCGTTCCACTGGAACTCGATCTTCGGGTCGTCGAACGCGCGCTCCTGCATGATCTTCGAGGCGCGGAGCGAGTCGCCGCGGTGGATCAGGTGGACCTTCGAGGCGAACTTCGTGAGGAACGTCGCCTCCTCCATCGCGGAGTCGCCGCCGCCGACGACCGCGATCTCCTTCCCGCGGAAGAAGAACCCGTCGCAGGTGGCGCACCACGAGACGCCGTGGCCGGACAGCCGGTCCTCGCCCTCGACGCCGAGCCTCCGGTACGCGGAGCCGCTCGCGACGATGACCGTCAGCGCCTCGTAGACCTTGTGCGACCTGCCCTCGCCGACGTGCACGCGCTTGACCTCGCCGTCGAGCTCGACCGCGGTGGCGTCCTCGAGCACGATCTCGGTGCCGAACTTCTCGGCCTGGAGCCGCATGTTCTCCATGAGGTCGGGGCCCATGATGCCCTCCGGGAAGCCCGGGAAGTTCTCGACCTCGGTCGTGTTGACGAGCTCGCCGCCGGCCTCCACCGAGGAGGCGATCAGCAGGGGCTCGAGCTGGGCGCGCGCGGCGTAGATCGCGGCCGTGTACCCCGCAGGGCCTGAACCGATGATGATCACCTGACGCATGTCTCGCTCCTTGACGTCCACGGGGGGTCAAACGGTAATCGCCGTGGGCCTATTCCGGGTCAGCGACGCAGCCGGGCGCGGACGAATCCGGTCGCGAGCCGGATCTCCGGCGCCCGCATCAGCGCCAGGACGATCCCGTAGACGACGAGGCAGGTGAGCGCCACGACGACCGCGCCCACGAGGCCGCCGATGCGGGACGCGACGGGCCAGCCGTCCGCGAAGCCCCCGAGCGCCCAGAGGAGGAGCAGCCCCGCGCCGAGTGCCGGGAGACCCGCGACGACCAGCCGGCGGAGCGTGCCGACCAGGTGCGGATCGAGCAGGGGCCCGAGGCGCCGACGCAGCAGCACGACGGCGACGACGAGCTGCACCGTCCCGCCCACCGAGATCACCGCGGCGATGCCTGCCGCGGTCCACGCCGGCGGCAGCAGGAAGCAGAGCAGCAGGCCGGGCACCACGACCACGAGCTGGACGATCGTGAAGCGGAACGGCGTCCGGGTGTCCGACAGGGCGTAGAAGCAGCGCTGGACGACGTAGAGCACGGTGAACGGCAGCAGGCCGAGGACGTAGGCGACGAGGACGGGCGCCACCACGTGCGCCTGCTGCGCGGTCGTCAGGTACCTGTTGGTCTCGCTGAAGAAGGCCGTGATCGGCAGGGCGACCGCGAGCAGCGCGACCGTGGCGACGCCCATCGCGATCAGGGTGACGCGGAGCACGGCGCTGAGGTCGTCGCGCACGGCGTCGAGCCGGCCGTCCGCGGCGTGCTCGCTCATCCGCGGGTAGAAGGCGGTCGCGAGCGACACCGTGATGATCGAGTGCGGGAGCATGAAGAGCAGCCACGCGTTCAGCAGCGCGGTCGACGACGGGTGGAGCGGGCTGCTCGCGGTCGTCGCCACCTGGCTCTGGAGGAATCCGGCGGCCTGGGTGAGGACGAGCATCGCGAACGTCCACCCCGCGGCCTGCCCGGTCGCGCGCAGGCCGACGCCGCGCCACCGGAAGTCGGGCCGGTAGTCCAGGCCCGTACGGCGCCACACCAGCGCGAGCACCGCCGCCTGCACGACGAGGCCGAGCGTGGTCCCGCCGGCGAGCAGCGCCGTCTGCTCCGGCGGCAGCGCAGTGCCCCGGCCGGGATCGACCGTGCCGAACACGGCGAGGAAGAGGCCGAGCACCGCGATCGAGACGACGTTGTTCGCGACCGGCGCCCACGTGTAGGCGCCGAACCGCTTCCGGGCGTTCAGCACCTCTCCGAGCACGGCGTACATCCCGAGGAAGAAGATCTGCGGCATCGACCAGTACGCGAACGGCACCGCGGCGTCGTAGGTCGCTCCGAGCGGGACGGACAGGCGCATCACGAGCGGGGCGGCGATCGTGAGCGCCGCCGTCAGGACGCCGAGCATCACGATCGCGATGGTCACGAGCTTGTTGACGTAGGCGGCGCCGCCGTCCGCGCCTCGGCTGGCGCGGATCGTCTGGGGCACGAGCACCGCACTCACCAGGCCGCCGCCGATCAGCGCGTACAGGCTGGTGGGCATCTGGTTCGCGACGGTCAGGGCGTTCCCGACGATGTTCGCCTGCCCGATGAACACGACCGTGAGCACGAAGCTCCGGACGAACCCGAGCACGCGCGACACGATCGTGCCGGAGGCGAGCAGCGCGCTCGCCCTCCCGAGGCCGGAGCTCACGCGGCGGCCGCCCGGGGCTGCCGGCGCCGCTTCACGTTGCGGTACACCCCGATCGCCAGCAGCACGGCCAGCGCGCCGAGCAGGCCGATCGCGACGATCGTGTCGAAGCCGGCGCGCACCGTGGCGCCGCGGTTCAACGTGGTGCCGATCGCCGTGCCGTCCGGCGTGGTGAGGCTGAGGGTCAGGTCGGTGCGGCCGTTCCGGATCGACTTGAACGGGAGGATGCCCGGCGCGCGGCCCTTCGCCGGCACCGTCACCTGCACCGTCCGGTCCGTGAACTGCACCGCGCCGTTGCTGACGCTGCCGTGGACCACCACCCGCACCGGCACGGACAGCGCGTTCGTGACGAAGATCTTGAGGTTCCCGTCGTTGCCGATGAAGTTGAAGTCGGAGCCGTTCGCGAGCGCCACCTCGTCCAGCAGGCCGTCGAACGCCGTGGTCGCGGCGGTCGCGGCGGTCCGCCAGCCGGCGTCGTCCTGACGCCACGCCGTGGACAGGGTCGCGAGGAGGGCGAGCCGGTTCGGGGCCGTCACGGTCGCCGCGCCGGCGACGACCGCCTTCCCGAGCTCCTGGACGCCGCGCTCGCCGGCGACGAGGGCCTTCGCCGTCGCGACCTGCGACCGCTGGACCGTCCCCGCCTTCAGCTGCACGGTCACGGCGTCCGAGGCCGAGCCGAGCCCCGCGAGCGTCGTCGGGCGCACCCAGGGTTCGTCGCCGAGCCGCCGGAGCACGTCGTCGAGGTGCGGAGCGGTCGTCCCGCGCGCGACCGCCGCGAGCAGCGCGGAGGTCTCCCCGTTCACGGCGGACGTGGCGAGCAGGCCGCTGAGCTCCGCGAGCGCCGCGTCCGCCGCGACGCCCGTGCCGCCCGCGGTGGCGAGCAGGGACGAGACGGTCGGGTCGGCGACGAGCACGTCCGTCGAGCCGATCCGGGCGAGGGGGCCGGAGGCGCGGCGGGTGGCGGTGTCGCTCAGGTCGTTCGACGACAGCAGCACCGACGACGATCCGAGGGCCGTGAGGTCGGCCCCGCTCGTCGTGCCGGGGACGGGCCATGCGACCTCCCGGTCGGACCAGTTCCACTCGGTGAGGTCGGCGGCGGTGCTCGGCGTCGCGGCCGGCGTCGCGGTCGGTGCCGGCGTGGGGCCGTCGGTCGCGGTGCTCGCGAGCCCCACGCCGGCGAAGCTCGTCGGCTCGAGCGAGGAGGGCGCGCCGGCGGCCCGGGCGAGCGTCAGGTCCGTGTCCGCGTACGGCAGGCGCAGGAACTCGTTCGGCAGGCCGCGGAGGGTCGACAGGAAGCCGGCGACGTCCGGCGGGGCGGCGTCGCCCGCGAGCCGGATGGACGCGAGCACCTCCGGGTCCAGCGCGACCGCCGCCTGCGGGTCCGCCTGCGCGGCGCGCAGCGCGATGCCCCACGCGCCGTCCGGGGAGACCAGCTCCTCCTGCTTCGCCGCGTCGACCACGCCGGTGCCGTTCGGGGGAGCGCCGAGCGGGATCACCGCGGCCAGCCCGACCGAGGCCTTCGACCCCTGCATGTTGACGATCGCGGACTGGGCGAAGACCTTGGCGGCCCTGCCCGACGGGCCCGCCGCGTACTGCACGTACAGCGTGCGAGCCCCGCTCGGCGCGGTGAGGATGCCGGAGAGGTCGTCGTACTTCTCGGTGAGGCGGACGGTGGTGGAGTCCCCGGCACCCAGCGCCTTCACCGACGCGTGCGCGCGGAGGAGCTTCCCCTGGAGCGCCTCGAGCGGAACGGCCGGAGCGATCGACGTCAGGAGGGACGCGGTGCTGGCCGCAGGCGCCGCATCGACCGCCAGGCTCACCAGCCCGGACGGCAGCGCCGCGGTGCCGGTGTTCGTGACGACGACCGTCACGCCCAGGTCCTTGCCGCTCCGGACCACGCCGCCGCCGTCCGGGGCGACGACGACCGAGGCGGGCTCGGTCGCGGCGCGCGCCGACGGCGCGGCGACCGGGGCCGCGGCCAGGCCGACGGTGGCGACGACCGAGGCGAGCAGGGCCGCGAGCACGCGGCTCGCGGTCACCGACCGATGCCGGGCGCGCGCTCGCTGGGCTCCGACATGCGGGCGAGTGTACGGAAGGCGTCCCCCGGCCGGGGGATGCCGCGCCCACCTCCATAGGCTGGTCCCATGCACCCCGTGGCCGCCGCCGCGCCGCGGCTGACGGCGCTCGCCGAGCGCGAGTCGGTGCGTCGGGTCGTCGAGGCGTTCACCGCCGCGGGCCAGGAGATCGCGCTCGTCGGCGGTCCGGTCCGGGACGCGCTGCTCGACCGCCCGGTGACCGACATCGACCTCACGACCTCCGCGCGGCCCGACGACTCGGCGGCCGTGCTCCGCCCCGTCGCCTCGGCGATGTGGGACGTCGGCCGGGCGTTCGGCACGGTCGCCGTGCGCGTCGCGGGCGACTCGGTCGAGGTGACGACCTACCGCCAGGACGCCTATGTGCCGTCCTCCCGGAAGCCGGAGGTCGTGTTCGGCGACACGCTCGACGGCGACCTGCGGCGCCGCGACTTCACCGTCAACGCCATCGCGGTCCGTCTGCCGTCGCTCGCCATCGTCGACCCGACCGACGGCATCGCCGCCCTGATGGACCGCCGGCTCACGACGCCCTCGCCCGCCGTGGAGTCGTTCGACGAGGACCCGCTCCGCATGCTCCGCGCGGCCCGCTTCACCGCGCAGCTCGGGTTCACGCTCGACGACGAGGGGCGCCGGGCGATGACGGCGCTGGCGCCGCGCATCGAGGTCGTGTCGGCGGAGCGCGTCCGCGAGGAGCTGGTGAAGCTCGTCTCCACCGACCGCCCCGGGGAGGGCCTCGAGCTGCTCGTCGACACCGGGCTCGCGGACCTGGTGCTGCCGGAGCTGCCCGCGCTCCGCCTGACGAAGGACGGCGAGCACCGGCACAAGGACGTCTACCAGCACAGCCTCCAGGTGCTGCAGCAGGCGATCGACCTCGAGCACGAGCGCTTCCCGGGCGCCGCGCCCGACGTCGTGCTGCGGATCGCGGCGCTGCTGCACGACATCGGGAAGCCGGCGACTCGGCGGTTCGAGGCGGGCGGCGTCGTCACGTTCCACCACCACGACGTGGTCGGGGCGAAGCTGGCGCGGAAGCGGCTGAAGGCGCTGCGCTTCCCCAACGCCGACATCGACCGGATCGCGAAGCTCATCGAGCTGCACCAGCGCTTCTTCGGCTACGGCGAGGGCGCGTGGACGGACTCCGCGGTGCGCCGCTACGTGCGCGACGCCGGCGATCTCCTGCCGCAGCTGCACATCCTCACGCGCGCCGACGTGACGACGCGCAACGAGCGCAAGGCCCGGCGCCTCGCCGCCGCGTACCAGGACCTCGAGGAGCGCATCGAGCGCCTGCAGGAGCAGGAGGAGCTCGACGCGATCCGACCCGACCTCGACGGCGAGGCGATCATGCGGATCCTCGGCGTGCGCCCCGGACCCGAGGTGGGTGCTGCCTACCGCTTCCTCCTCGACCTCCGCCTCGAGGAGGGGCCGCTCGGCGAGGAGGAGGCGGAGCGCCGCCTCCGCGCGTGGCGGGCGGAGCGCTCGGGCTGACCGGGCCCGCACCGCACCTCCGAGACGGAGCACGCCCCCGCATGGGCTACGCTGTTGCGGTTGCCCGGGCGGCGTCAGCATGCCCGGACACGGTTTCACACCCTCCTGCCACGGATCGTCCGTGGCCGTTCAGACCAGAGGAGGTGGGGTAGTGACGCAGAAGTACGAGCTCATGGTCATCCTGGACCCGAGCATCGATGAGCGGACCGTCGCGCCCAGCTTGGACCGGTTCCTGGGTGTCATCCGCAATGACGGTGGCACGGTCGACAACGTCGACATCTGGGGCCGACGCCGGCTGGCGTACGAGATCGCGAAGCACACCGAGGGCATCTACGCCGTCGTGCAGCTGACCGCGACCAGCGAGACCACGCAGGAGCTCAACCGGCAGCTGGGCCTCTCCGAGGCCGTGCTCCGCACGAAGGTGCTCCGCGCGGACGAGGCGGTCGCGTCGATCGGCAAGCCGAACGACAACGCCGGCGAGCCGCGCCCCGAGCGCAGCGAGCGTCCGGACCGGGGCGACCGCGGCTCCCGCGGTCCCCGCGCGCCCCGCCCCGCGACCGCGAGGTAGTCGGTCGTGGCGGGCGAGACCATCATCACGGTCGTCGGCAACCTGACCGCCGATCCGGAGCTGCGCTACACGCAGAACGGGCTCGCGGTCGCGAACTTCACGATCGCCTCGACGCCGCGCAGCTTCGACCGCGCGAGCAACGAGTGGAAGGACGGCGAAGCGCTGTTCCTCCGCGCGAGCGTGTGGCGCGACTTCGCCGAGCACGTCGCCGGCTCGCTGACGAAGGGCTCCCGCGTCATCGCGACCGGGCGCCTCAAGCAGCGCAGCTACCAGGACCGCGAGGGCCAGAACCGGACCTCGATCGAGCTGGAGGTCGACGAGATCGGCCCGTCGCTCCGGTACGCGACCGCGCAGGTCACGCGCGCCAGCGGTGGTGGCGGCGGAGGCCGCGGCCAGGTCGGCGGCGGTGGTGGCGGCGGCGGTCGTCCGCAGTCGGCGCCGCAGGACGACCCGTGGGGCGCTCCTTCGGGCGGCGGCACCAGCGGCGGTGGCAACACCGGTGGCGGCAACGACGGGTGGAGCACCCCCGGCGCCTACGACGACGAGACCCCCTTCTGAGTCCCGTCCCCTCTCAACAACTTCTTCTGACGTAAGGAAACGAACATGGCTGGCAAGTCGCGCGGCGACAGCCGCAAGCCCCGGACCAAGGGCGGCAAGCCCGTCGCTCCGGCGAAGCGCATCAAGGTCGGGGTGATCGACTACAAGGACGTCGCCACCCTGCGCAAGTTCATCTCGGAGCGCGGCAAGATCCGCGCCCGCCGCATCACCGGCGTCTCGGTGCAGGAGCAGCGGCTCATCGCCCGCGCGGTCAAGAACGCGCGCGAGATGGCGCTGCTCCCCTACTCCGGCTCCGGCCGCTGATCGGGGGCTGATCTCATGGCAACCACCAAGCTGATCCTGACGCACGAGGTCTCCGGCCTCGGCAGCGCCGGCGACGTCGTCGAGGTGAAGGGCGGCTACGCCCGCAACTACCTCGTCCCGCAGGGCTTCGCGACCCCGTGGACCCGCGGCGGCCAGAAGCAGGTCGACCAGATCGCCAAGGCCCGCAAGGCGCGCGCCGCGGCGTCGCTCGAGGAGGCGCAGGCCACGAAGGCTCGCCTCGAGGCGCAGCCCGTCCGCATCCAGGTCCGCACGGGCCAGGCCGGCCGGCTCTTCGGCTCGGTCTCCACGGCCGACGTCGCCGACGCGGTGTCGGCCGCGGGCCTCGGCAGCATCGACCGCCGCACGGTCGAGTTCGCCGCACCGGTGCGCTCCACGGGCACGCACGAGGCCACCGTCCGCCTCCGTGAGGACGTCACCGCGTCCCTCACGCTGGAGGTCGTCGGCAAGCGCTGACCCGCTCTCCGCACGAACGGCGCCGACCCGGTCAGGGGCGGCGCCGTTCGTCGTCTCCCGGGGCCTCCACGGCCGCGCGAGCCGTTCCCGATTCGTCGACACGCGTTCATCCGTGCGCTCGGCACCGGACCCCGACACGCCGTCCGCGTTGTGTGCGGAAAACTCCGCACGAGTTATCCCCAGGACTTCCTGTGCAGTTCTCCGTCCCTGATCAGGGGCGGTTTCAGGCTGGCTTCCAGGGTTCTTCAGCCCGACTTCTCCACAGGGCTTCCACATGGGTACAACCGGTTCCCGCGCGCGTCGTCCACAAGGCCGTGCACAGGGCCTCGCGTACCTTCTCCCGGATCCGGCACGCCGCTCTCGGGATGTCCGGGCCCGGTGCTAGACCACGGAGGCGGGCGGGCGGCGGAGCGGCCGACGCGGCGACCGGAGTGAAGGGGGAGACGGACCGGCATGTCGATGACGGAGTGGGACACCGCTGCGCCCGAGAGCGGGCCGTGGGACGACCAGGACGGCAGGAGGAAGGAGCGGACGCCTCCGCACAACCTCCTGGCGGAGCAGAGCGCCATCGGCGGCATGCTGCTCTCCACCGACGCGGTCGCCGACGTGCTCGAGGTCGTCGTGGGGGCCGACTTCTACGTGCCGAAGCACGAGGTCATCTTCCAGGCGATCCTGAGCCTCTACTCCCGCGGCGAGCCCACCGACGCGATCACCGTCGGTGACGAGCTGGGGCGCACGGGCGACGTGCAGCGGGCCGGCGGCGAGGCCTACCTCCACACGCTGACGAACATCGTCCCGACCGCGGCGAACGCGGGCTACTACGCCCAGATCGTCGCGGAGCAGGCGGTCCTGCGCCGGCTGACGGAGGCCGGCACGCACATCGCGCAGCTCGGCTACCAGGCCGAGGGCGACGCGATGGACCTGCTGAACCAGGCGCAGGCGGAGGTCTTCGCGATCGCCCGCGAGTCGGCGACGGAGGACTACGCGCCCCTGTCCGAGGCCGTGACGATCGCCATCGACGAGATGGAGGCCGCCAGCGGCCGCGACGGCGAGCTCACCGGAGTCCCGACCGGGTTCCGCGGCCTCGACGAGCTGACGAACGGCCTGCACCCGGGCCAGATGATCATCATCGGCGCGCGGCCCGCGATGGGGAAGTCGACGCTCGCGCTCGACTTCGCCCGGCACGCGAGCGTGAAGGCGAACATGCCCACGATCTTCTTCTCCCTGGAGATGGGGCGCAGCGAGATCGCGATGCGCCTCATGGCCGCCGAGGCCACGATCTCGATGCAGGACATGCGCAAGGGCCGGCTCAGCTCCGACGACTGGACGAAGATCGCCGCGACCCGCGGGCGGATCAACGACGCGCCCCTGTACATCGACGACAGCCCGAACATGACGCTCGTCGAGATCCGGGCGAAGTGCCGCCGGCTGAAGCAGAAGGTGGGCCTGAAGCTCATCGTCATCGACTACCTGCAGCTGATGTCGAGCGGCAAGCGCGTGGAGAGCCGCCAGCAGGAGATCAGCGAGTTCTCCCGCGCGCTGAAGCTGCTCGCGAAGGAGCTCGGTGTCCCGGTCATCGCGCTCTCGCAGTTGAACCGCGGTTCGGAGCAGCGTGCGGACAAGCGCCCGGCCATCTCCGACCTCCGCGAGTCCGGCTCGATCGAGCAGGACGCGGACATCGTGATCCTGCTGCACCGCGAGAGCGCGTACGACCGCGACCAGCCGAACCCGGACGCCGACCTGATCGTCGCCAAGCACCGCGCCGGCCCCACGGACACGATCACGGTGGCGTTCCACGGCCGCTACTCCCGATTCGCGGACATCGCAGCCGTCTGAGCGGCGTCCCACCCCGAGACCCCGCGCGCAGTGGTTTCGACACGGGCGCGGAGCGCCCGGCTCAACCACCGAGGCCTCCGCGCTCGCCCCTTCTCCTGGTGGTTGAGGTGCGAGCGAAGCGAGCCTCGAAACCACCCCGGACCCGCGGTACCGACCTGGCCCGCCGCGCCTTCCGGAGGACGGAAAACACCTGACCCAGATCGGGTTCGAATGTCGGTGCCCCGTGCTCGAATACGGTTATGACCCGGACGGCGGAGGCGCTCCTCGAGCAGGCGGACGCCTACGTCCGTCTCGCCGATGATGCCCTCCGGTTCGTCTCAGATCAGGCGCTGCTGGAGCGGCTGTCCGCGGTCGCGAGACTGCGTCGCCTCGCGCAAGCAGAGGAGACGGCCGTGGCCGGGGAGGTCGCCCGCCGGTCCGAGAATCGTGACGATTCCCTCGCCCGCAAGCAGGGTGCCTCGAACGCGGCGAACTTGGTCTCGCAGGTCACGGGGATGCCGCGGTCGACCGCCGCGTGTGTGGTCGCCTCCGGGGAAGCGCTTCGGCCGCGGGAAGCGATGAGCGGCGAGGTACTCCCGGCGACCTGTCCGCAGATCGCCGAAGCGTTCGCGGCGGGGCTGCTGGACCCGGAGATCGCGGCGGCGATGCGGCGCACCCTGGCCGACTGCGCGCCCGGGCTGGCGCCGTGGGAGCTCGACGACCTCGAGCGGAGCCTCCTCGACACCGCAGCCGAAGGCTGGGCACCGAACGACCTGCTCCGCTGGCTCAAGCGCGTCCCGGAGCACGCCAACCCCGACGGCGGACGCCCCGACCGGGGCGAACCGACCCCGATCCCGACGGTCAAGCGGCGGCACCTCCGCAACGGGCTGGTCCGGTGGACGCTCGACCTCGACACCCTCACCGACGGGTTCCTCAAGACCGCGGTCGAGGCCAACAGCCCCACCCGGCGCCCGATCCTCGTCACCCCGGACCAGGACGGGGCCGATCTGGCCACAACCGACCGGCGGCCGGTAGAGCAGCAGTGGGTCGACGGCATCCGCCTGATCGCGAAGAAAGCGATCCAGGTCGACGACGGCCAGATCGCCGGCACCGCCGTCACCCTCCTCGTCACCATGACCGAAGAAGCCCTCCGCACCGGGCTCGGCACCGCCGAGCTGCCGGACTGCGGCACCCAGATCAGCGCCTCCGTCGCCCGGATGCTCGCCGCGGATGCCGAGATCATCCCGGTCGTGCTCGGCGGGAAGTCCCAGCCGCTGGACCTCGGCACCGGGCGCAGGTTCTTCACCGAAGCCCAACGACGGGCCATGGCCGTCCGCGACGGCGGGTGCGCGGGTCCGGGCTGCGACGCACCACCGTCCTGGTGCGACGGGGCGCACATCCGACCCGCCGGTCGCGGCCCCACGAGCATCGACAACGGGGTCCTGCTCTGTTGGCGGTGCCATCTCCTGCACGACGAACAGGGGTGGCAGATCGACCGGGACGACGACGGCAGGTGGTGGTGGACACCACCGCCGTGGATTGACCCGACCGGGCGCAGACGGCCCGGCGGACGGATACCGCCGGTCGCGGCATGACGTCTTTTGGGCGTGGTCTCGAGGCTCGCTTCGCTCGAACCTCGACCAACGGGGGAAGGAGCGCCAGCGGGACGGGACGTGGCGGGGACCGGGCGTCTCGAGGCTCGCTTCGCTCGTACCTCGACCACCGGGCCGGGGAAGGGAGACAGGACCGCGAGCACGACAGCCCGCGTTCTACAACCGGTAGAGCACCCCGGCCGCGGGCCGTACCCTTGATCCTCGGCTGCGCTGCTCGCGGGCCGGGAGGAACCACGTGACCACGACCAGACCGGGCCGCCCCGCCGTCGCGACGCCGGTCGCGGTGGCCGCGCGCGCCGCCGCAGCCGCCGTGCTCGCCCTGGTGGTGACCTTCGCCCTGGACCACGGCGACCCCGCCGGGTTCGGCCTCGCCGCCCTGGGCGGCTACCTGCTGCTGCAGGCGGTGGTGCTGGCCGTCTGCACGACCGGCCTCGCATGGACGCGTGCCGGCCGGATCCTGGTGCTCGTCCGGGCCGCGGTGTCGCTCGTCGGCGGCGTGATCGCGCTCGCCGGTCTCGGCTCCGGGATCGGCCTGCTCCGCCCGCTCGAGGCCCTCGTCTTCCTCGCGGTCGGCGTGCTCGAGATCGTCGGCGGCCTCCGCCGCTCCGAGCGCGCGGAACTGAGCGGCGACGCGGTCGTCGTCGGCGGCCTGCAGGCGCTCGTCGGCGTACTACTCATCGTGCTGAACGAGGACGCGCTGCTCGCGACCGGCGTCCTCGGCGCGTGGGGAGCGATCGTCGCCGTGTACCTCGGCATCTCCGCCGCGAACCTCCGCCGCCGGAAGGGTCGGGCGTGAGCTGCCCGCCGCTGCGGCAGCGGCTCAAGCCCCTCGAGCTCGTCGGCTTCGCCGCGGTGCTCGGCGTCTTCGCGGGCGTCGTCACCCTGGTCGGCAGCCGGTCGATCGACGGTGCGCTGATCCTCGCCGGGATCGCCTTCATCGTGGCGCTGCTCGTCCTCGCCATGCTCGCGCTGGCGGCCGGGGATCAGCCGGAGCAGGACCCGGACGTGCCGGTGCTGGACCGTGAGAGGCCCCCGAAGCGGTCCAGGCGGCCCGGGAAGGACGTCGGCTCGGGCGACTGAGCCGACAGGCTCAGCCGACGAGGGCGGCGTCCAGCCAGCCGGCGGCGGACGTCGCGCGCCGGATGACGGCCTCCGCTCGCACCGCGTACTCGCGGAGGCGCTCGAGGTCGACCGACTCCGCCGCGCGGGGGAAGCCGTTGTTCAGGCACATCGAGCCGATCACGGTGCCGTCCTCGGCGTGGATCGGCACCCCCGCGTAGAACGGGGCGTGCACGAGGTCGAGGAAGGCGTTCTCCGCGAACCGCGCGTCGCGCTTCGCGTCCTCCACCACCAGCTCCTCGCCGGTGGCGACGACCGTCTCGCAGTAGCTGAGCGCCCGCGGCATGGCGACCGGCGCGGCGCCCGTGGTCGCGACGTGCCAGGCGCGGTCGCCGTCCAGCAGGGACACCATGGCCTCTGAGACGTGGAACTCCGCTGCGGCACGGACCACGAGGTCGTGCAGCTCGCCGACGTCCTCGGCGCGCGGCGACTCGACGATCGCCCGCACCTCGGGCCGGTCGAAGCGCTCGGCGCGGACGAACGGGCTCGGCGCGATGCGGCTCTCCCGGATCGCGGACGCGACGGCGGCGGCGATCGGCAGGGTGAACGCCGCGTACAGGTCGCTGTTCGGGCGGAGGCCCGCGTACCGGCCGAGGCGCGGGGCCGGCAGGAAGGTGACGTCGGCGCGGACGGAGGCGAGGCGGTGCGCGACCTTGTCCAGCCGGCGGGCGTGCCGCAGCGCGAGCGGGTTCATGGACCGGACCCGGTTCGGGACGTGCACGTCGGGGATGCCGACGAGGATGACGGGTGCGCCCTTCGGCAGCCCGGTCTGGACCGCGTTCAGCAGGTTGACGAGCCGTGCGCCCCAGTCGGCGACGGGTGTGAGCCGCATGGCGTCGTTCGCGCCGATGGAGACGACCGCGCCGTGGAACGTGGTGTCCGCGCGGCCGGCGAGCCAGTCGAGGGCCGTCGCGGCGCTCATGGCCTCGTCGCCGACGAGCTCCACCTCGCACGCGGTCCCGCTGATGGCCCGGATCGCCCGAGCGAGCTCGCCCGTCGGGGCGGAGCGGTGGCTCGAGACGCCCCACCCGTGCGCCAGCCCGCTCCCGATGAAGAGGAAGCGGAGCGCGTCGCCGTTGCCGGTGCGCACCCAGGGCAGGTCGACGGGGCGCGCGAGGGTCCGGCGCCGGTTGTGCATGGCCGCGTACAGCAGCTCCGCCGGGCGGCGGATGAGGGCTCTCGGCCCGCGCTGATCGATCACGTCGAGAAGTGTGACTGAACCGATCCGAACACGCGTCCCCCACATGTCGGGGGACGAGGAATGCAGGTAGACGTCGACGATGCGTGCATCGGTGCGCGGGCCGGCCGCGCTCCGGGTCAGCGCACGTGGTCGACGAGCGCCTCCGCGAGCCCGGTGTAGCCGGCCGGCGTCAGGGCGCCGAGCCGTGCCGCGGCGTCCTCCGCGAGGCCGAGCCCGGCGACGAACTCGCGCATCCCGTCCGCGGTGACCCGCCGTCCGCGCGTCAGCGCCTTCACGAGCTCGTAGGGGTTCGCCGCCGCGCTCCGGCCGGCGACGATCTCCGCGCGGACCACCGTCTGGATCGCCTCGCCGAGCACCTCCTGGTTGGCGTCGAGGTCCGCGAGCAGGCGCTCGCGGTCGAGGTCGATCTCACCGAGCCCGCGGCGGAGGTTGTCGAGCGCGACGAGCCCGTGCCCGAGCCCCACGCCGATGTTGCGCTGCGTCGTGGAGTCGGTCAGGTCGCGCTGCCACCGGGAGGTGACGAGGGTCCGGCGGAGCGTGCCGAGCACGCCCTCCGCGAGCTCGAGGTTCGCCTCCGCGTTCTCGAAGCGGATCGGGTTCACCTTGTGCGGCATCGTGGAGCTGCCGGTCGCGCCCGCCTGCGGCACCTGGATCAGGTAGCCCTCCGCGATGTACATCCAGACGTCGGTGCAGAGGTTGTGGAGGACGCCGCCCGCGTGCTCGACGCGGCCGTAGAGCTCGACCTGCCAGTCGTGCGACTCGATCTGCGTGGTCAGCGGGTTCCAGACGAGCCCGAGGCCCTCGACGAACCCGCGCGTGAGCGCCTGCCAGTCGACCTCGGGGGCGGCCACGACGTGAGCGGCGAAGTCGCCGCTCGCGCCGTTCGCCTTGCCGGTGATCTCGACGGCGAGGACGCGGTCGCGCAGCCGCACGAGCCGGTGCACGAACACCGCCAGCTCCTTGCCCATCGTCGTCGGGGTCGCGGGCTGCCCGTGGGTGCGGGCGAGCATCGGCGCGTCCGCCCACCGCACGGCGAGGTCGCGGAGACGGTCGATCACGGCGTCCAGCGCCGGCACCCACACGTCCCGGACCGCGGCCTGCACGGTGAGGGCGACCGCGAGGTTGTTGATGTCCTCACTGGTGCAGGCGAAGTGCACGAGCTCGGCGAGGTCGCTCAGCCCGAGGGCCTCCAGCCGGTCCCGGAGGAAGTACTCGACGGCCTTGACGTCGTGGCGCGTGACCGCCTCGTGCGCGGCCAGCTCCGCGACGTCGTCGGCGCCGAAGCCGGTCACGATCGTCCGCAGGGCCGTCCGCTGCGCCGTCGGGAGCGGGGCCGTGCCGGCGACGCCCGCGTCGGTCAGCGCGATCAGCCACTCGACCTCGACGTGCACCCGCGCGCGGTTCAGGCCCGCCTCGGAGAGGTGGGCGGCGAGCGGCGCGGTCGCGGCGCGGTAGCGCCCGTCGAGCGGGGAGAGCGGCTGGTCGGCCAGGTCGGTCATCGGGCCTCCTTCGATGCCTCCATTGTCCCCGGGGGCTCCCGGTCCCCGGACCACGGTCCAGCGACGGTCCCTCCCCAGGTCGATCCGGCCCGCTCGCCCGCCGCCGGGCTGCGGGAGGACCGTCCTCCCGCAGCAGGATCCCGGTGTGCTCCCCTCCGAAGCGGTCCCCGGCGACGACCAGGCCCTCGAGCTCGCCCGCCTCGAGCAGCTCGTCCGGGAGGTGCCGCTTCCCTCCCCGGACCTGCCGGGCTGGCAGTCGCTCACCGCGGGCGAGTACGCCGCGGCGGTCCGCGAGCTGACCGCCCTGCTCGGGACCGTGGCGACGGCGCTCGCCGCGGCCAGGTCCGCCGGATGAGCGGGGACGGATCGGGCGGGTCGTCGGTCCGGGGCGGCGGGACGATCGCCGTCGAGACCGCGGCGATGGTCGAGGCAGCGCAGGCTCTGTCCTGGACCGAGCAGCGCCTCGGCGAGCTCGCCGCGCGGACGGGTGCGTGCGTCCCGATGCTCACAGGCGCGACGCGGCGGATGCGCGCCGAGGAGGCGCTGACCCTGCTCCTCCGCGCCCGTGAGCGCGCTGTGGGGGTCGCGAGCGCGCTCGTGATCGCCACGAGGCGCTACGGCGCCGTGGAGCACGCCGTGCTGGACCTGCAGCAGGGGCTCGCGGCGGGGCTCGCCGCCGGGACGGGCGGGTCGATGCGGGCGCTCTCGGTGGTGTTCGGTCCGCTCGGGGCGCTGCTCGTGGCCGGTGGCGTCGTCGAGGTCGCCGGCGCGCTCGTGCTGCTCCGCACCGCGCAGCGCTGGATGGAGACCGGGCGGATCGCGCCGCAGGCCGACCCGGTGCTGCTGCGCGGTCTGGCGCTCGTGCTCTCCTCGCTCGACGACGGCGTCCGCGGCGCGCTCCTCGCCGAGACCCCCACCGATCTCGTCCGCGACGACCCGGCCGGCCGCTTCGGGCGGGAGGACACGGCCGCCCTCCTCGCCGCCCTCCTCCTCCACCCGGCGGGCGCCCCGCTGACCGTGACGAGGACGGAGGAGCGGAGCACGCGCACGCCGCGTCGTCTCGTCGACCTGCTCGACCGGCTCCCGGACGGGCACGACCCGGGCGGCCAGATCCGGATCGAGCGCTACGGGTCCGGGTCGGACGCGCGCTGGATCGTCTACATCGCCGGCACGGTCACCTTCGCCCGGGACAGCGGCGACGAGCCGTTCGACCTCGCGTCCGACGTGCTCGGCGTCGCGCACCGGCCGAGCGACTCGGAGCGGGCGGTCCTGACCGCGATGCAGGAGGCGGGCGTCGGGCGGGACGAGCCGGTGCTCCTCGTCGGGCACTCGCAGGGCGCGCTCGACGCCGTCCGCGTCGCGGAGGACGGCGGGTACGCGGTCGGCGGCGTCGTGCAGGTCGGGGGTCCGACCGGACAGATCGTCCTCCCCGAGGCCGTGCCGGTGCTGGCTGTCGAGCACGACGAGGACCTCGTGCCCGTCCTCGGCGGCACGGCGGCGACCGGATCGGCGGGGCTGCGCCGCCTCGTCGTCCAGCGGTCGCTGCCGGACGGCGGGTTCGGGGTCAGGACGTCGGCCGCGACGGCCGCCTTCCCCGCGCACGACCTCGGCGCCTACCGGCGGACGCTCGCGGGCGCGGAGGCGTCCGGGGACGCGCGGGTCGCCGCCTTCTCCGAGCGCATCGGCGCGTTCCTCGACGGCGAGCAGGGCACCGCGACGCGGTGGCGCGCGCGACGGGTCAGCTCGGGTCCCGCCCGGCCAGGGGACGCAGGAGCAGCGCCACGATCCACCCGATGACACCGGTCACGAGCGCGCCGAGCACACCCCACCAGAAGCCGTCGACGGTGAGCCCGAACCCGATCACGCTGCTGATCCAGCCGACGAGCAGGAACAGGAGGCCGTTGACCACGAGGGAGATGAGCCCGAGCGTCAGGAGGTAGAGGGGGAACGCGACGATGCGGATCGCGGTGCCGAGCACGCCGTTGACGACGCCGAAGATGAGCCCGAGCAGCAGGTAGGTGAGCACGGCGGCCACGGGGTCGTCGGCGCGGTACGGGATCACCCGGACGCCGCCCTGCCCGAGGGCCGCGAACAGCAGTGTCGCGAGCCAGAGCGCGATCGCGTTGACGACCGCCCGCACGACGAACCTGCGCATCCGACCACTATGGCAGGACGGCCCCCGTGCGCGCCGGGAGGCTCGACCGAGGCTCCGAGCGGTCACTGTGGCCGTCGTGCACGGATTCGGCCTCGGCTTTGTGGATGTGCTCCACCCGTGGGTCCGCGTCCGCTCGATACTGTCCACGGATACAGTGATCGCCGGGCCGCAGGGCCCGGTGCGCGGGCTCCCGGGGGGACCCGCGCCGACGACGTGAGGAGCGCCGGTGGCCTCAGGCTCGGAGACCGTGAGCGTGCTCGACGAGCACGGCTCGATCCGACCGACCGCGGCGGCGGAGCCGTACGCGGACCTGGCGCTCGCCGTCCCGCTCGAGGACCGGGTCGCGTTCCTCCGCGACATGGTGCGGACGCGGGCCTTCGACGTCGCGGCGGCGAACCTGCAGCGGCAGGGGCATCTCGCGCTCTGGGTGCCGAGCTACGGCCAGGAGGCCGCGCAGGTCGGGTCCGCCCGGGCTGCGCGCACGCAGGACGCGATCTTCCCCGCCTACCGCGAGCACGCCGTCGCGATGATCCGCGGGCTCGACCCGATGGCGATCATCCGCTTCTACCGGGGCATGACCCACGGCGGATGGGACCCGGCGGAGAACGGCGGCTTCCGGCTCTACACGCTCGTGATCGGCTCGCAGACGCTGCACGCGACCGGGTACGCGATGGGGATCCGGCTCGACGGCGCCTCCGGTACGGGGGACCCTGAGCGGGACGAGGCCGTCGTCGTCTACTTCGGCGACGGCGCGACCGCGCAGGGCGACACGAACGAGGCGCTCGTCTTCGCGGCGAGCTACGACACGCCGCAGGTCTTCTTCATCCAGAACAACCACTGGGCGATCTCCGTGCCCGTCGAGCGGCAGTCGAAGGTCCCCCTCGCGCAGCGCGCCGCCGGCTTCGGCCTGCCCGGCGTCCGCGTCGACGGCAACGACGTCCTCGCCTCCTACGCCGTGACGCGCCGTCACCTCGACGCGGCGCGCGCCGGCGAGGGCCCCGCGCTCATCGAGGCGCTCACCTACCGGATCGGCGCACACACGTCGTCCGACGACCCGACGAAGTACCGCTCGGAGGACGAGCTCGCGCGGTGGACCGAGCGCGACCCGATCCTCCGGCTCCGCCGCCACCTCGAGTCCGAGGGCGTGGGCGCCGACGTCTTCGAGGGGATCGACGCGGAGGCCGCCGAGCTCGCGGCGGACGTGCGACAGCGGACGGTCGAACTCGAGGAGCCGCCGGCCTCCCTCATGTTCGAGCACGTCTACAGCGAGCCGCACCCGCTCACGACCTCGCAGCAGGAGTGGCTCGCCCAGTACGAGGCGTCGTTCGGAGGCGCCTCGTGACCGCGATGCCGATGGTGAAGGCGCTGAACGCCGGGTTGCGCAAGGCGCTCGCCGACGACGACAAGGTCCTCCTCATGGGGGAGGACATCGGCACGCTCGGCGGCGTCTTCCGGGTCACCGAGGGGCTGCAGGCCGAGTTCGGCGAGAAGCGGGTGTTCGACACCCCGCTCGCCGAGTCGGGCATCGTCGGGACTGCGATCGGACTCGCGATGCGCGGCTACCGGCCCGTGTGCGAGATCCAGTTCGACGGCTTCATCTACCCCGGCTTCGACCAGATCACCTCGCAGCTCGCGAAGCTCACGAACCGCTACGGGGGCGCGCTGCAGCTGCCGGTCGTGATCCGGGTGCCGTACGGCGGCCACATCGGCGCGGTCGAGCACCACCAGGAGAGCCCCGAGGCGCTGTTCGCGCACACCGCCGGCCTCCGCGTCGTGAGCCCGTCGACGCCGAACGACGCGTACTGGATGATCCAGCAGGCGATCGCCTCGAACGATCCCGTCATGTTCTTCGAGCCGAAGGGGCGCTACTGGCCGAAGGGGGAGGTCGACCTCGACCGTCCCGCCGTCGACCTGCACGCCTCCCGCGTCGTGCGCACGGGCACCGACGCGACGCTGATCGGCTACGGCCCGATGGTGAGCGTGCTGCTCACCGCCGCGGAGATCGCGGCCGAGGAGGGGCGCAGCCTCGAGGTCGTGGACGTGCGCTCCCTCTCCCCCGTCGACTGGGAGCCGATCGTCGCGTCGGTCGAGAAGACGGGGCGCGCGGTCGTGGCGCACGAGGCGTCCGGGTTCCTCGGCCTCGGGTCCGAGATCGCGGCGCAGGTCACCGAGCGCGCGTTCTAC
Source organism: Amnibacterium kyonggiense (assembly GCF_004364555.1). Taxonomy (GTDB): domain Bacteria; phylum Actinomycetota; class Actinomycetes; order Actinomycetales; family Microbacteriaceae; genus Amnibacterium; species Amnibacterium kyonggiense. The sequence continues at coordinate 385,040 of NZ_SOAM01000001.1, forward strand.
TCCCTGGAGGCGCCGGTGCTGCGGGTGACGGGCTTCGACATCCCGTTCCCGCCTGCGAGACTCGAGAAGCTCCACCTGCCCGACGCGGACCGCGTGCTCGAAGCCGTCGACCGCACGTTCTCGTACTAGCCGAGCCGCGTACTAGGAGAGATGTGACCACGTCCCACTTCGCCCTGCCCGACGTCGGCGAGGGGCTCACGGAGGCCGAGATCGTCTCCTGGAAGGTGGCGCCCGGCGACGAGGTCACCGTGAACCAGGTGATCGTCGAGATCGAGACGGCGAAGTCGCTCGTCGAGCTGCCCTCGCCGTACGCCGGCACGGTGGCCGAGCTCCTCGTCGCGGAGGGGGACACCGTCGCGGTCGGCACGCCGATCGTCGCGGTCGCGTCCGGCACGGCCGAGCAGCTGGCCGCGCCGCTGCGCACGCCCGCGCAGGCCGCCTCGCCGGTCGAGGTGCAGGTCCGGGAGCCCGCGGAGCAGGTCGACGAGGGCTCGGGCTCGGTGCTCGTCGGGTACGGCACCGACACGCACGCCAAGAGCCGTCGCGGGCAGCGCCGCGGCCCCGTCGCGAGTCCGGTGCCGGTCCGCACGCCGGTCGCCGCTCCCGTGAAGCCGCCGATCCGGAAGCTCGCGAAGGACCTCGGCGTCGACCTCGGCCGGGTCGCCCCGAGCGGGACGTCGGGCGAGGTGACGCGGGACGACGTGCTGCGCGCGAAGCAGCAGGAGAGCGTCTTCCGCAACGTCGAGACGCCGGCGTGGCCCGACAGCCGCGAGGAGCGCGTCCCCGTCAAGGGCATGCGCAAGGCGATCGCGAACGCGATGGTCTCCAGTGCTTTCACCGCGCCGCACGTGAGCGTCTTCGTCGACGTGGACGCCACCCGCACGATGGAGTACATCAAGCGGCTGAAGGCCTCCCCGGACTTCGCGAACGTGCGCATCTCGCCGCTGCTCGTCATGGCTCGCGCGGTCATCTGGGCGGTGCGCCGCAACCCGACCGTGAACTCGAGCTGGACCGACAGCGAGATCGTGGTCCACCACTACGTGAACCTCGGCATCGCGGCCGCGACGCCGCGCGGGCTCATCGTCCCGAACGTCAAGGACGCGCAGTCGCTGTCGATGCGGAACCTCGCGTCGTCCCTCGAGCAGCTCGTCATCACCGCCCGCGACGGCAAGACGCAGCCCGCGGAGATGGCGCAGGGGACCATCACGATCACGAACCTCGGCAGCTTCGGGATGGACACCGGGACGCCGATCCTCAACCCGGGGGAGGTGGCGATCGTCGCCCTCGGCACCATCAAGCAGAAGCCGTGGGTCGTCGACGGCGAGGTCGTGCCCCGCTACGTCACGACGATCGGCGCGAGCTTCGACCACCGCGTCGTCGACGGCGACGTCGCGAGCCGCTTCACGGCCGATGTCGCGGCGATCCTCGAGGAGCCGGCCCTGTTGCTGGACTGAGGGGTGACCTCGGCGCCCCACCGGAGGCGGAGGCGCGCTCCACCACTCCTCCGAGTTGAGAATGATTCCCACTAGCGAGTAGCGTCCGTGACATGAAGCGGCTGCTCCCCCTCGTCCTCGTCCCGGTGCTGGCGCTCGCGGGATGCTCGGCGGCCGGCGGGGGATCCACGGCGGACGGTCGGATCCGCGTCGTCGCCTCGACCGACGTGTGGGGCGACGTCGTGGAGCAGGTCGGCGGCTCGGCGGTGCAGGTGGACTCGATCATCAGCGACCCGGACCGCGACCCGCACGAGTACCAGGCCGACCCGCGCGACCAGCTCGCGGTGTCGCGGGCGAAGCTCGTCGTCGTGAACGGCGGCGGCTACGACGACTTCCTCGAGCAGCTGCTGAAGAACGCGCCGGCGTCCACGGAGACGGTGAACGCCGCGGAGTCGTCCGGGCTCGACCTGAAGCCGTCGACGGGGCAGTTCAACGAGCACCTCTGGTACGACCTCCCCGTCGTCAGCAGGGTCGCGGGCGTGATCGCCGACGAGCTGACGAAGGTGGACCCGTCGAAGAAGGCGGACTTCGCCGCACGCCTGCGGACGTTCCGCGACTCGCTCGCGGCACTGGAGGCGACCGAGGCGTCGATCCGGACCACGGCCGCCGGCGAGGGCGTCGCCATCACCGAACCGGTCCCGCTGTACATGACCGCGGCGCTCGGACTCGTGAACCGCACGCCGCCCGCGTTCAGCGAGGCGATCGAGGAGGGCGACGACGTCGCGCCCGCCGTCCTCCGGGAGCAGCTCGCGCTCCTCCGCGAGCACCGCGTGCAGGTCCTCGCGTACAACGAGCAGACGACCGGCGCGACGACGCAGCAGGTCCTCGCCGCGGCGAAGGAGGCGGACGTCCCGGTCGTCGGCGTGCGGGAGACGCTGCCCGACGGGCAGGATTACCTCCAGTGGATGCAGCACGACCTCGCGGCGCTGCGAACGGCGCTCGAACGGTGACGCCCGCGATCGAGCTCTCCGGCGCGCGGCTCGCCTTCGGCGACCGCACGCTGTGGCGCGACCTGGACCTCGCCGTCGCGGCCGGCGAGTTCGTCGCCGTCCTCGGCCCCAACGGTTCCGGCAAGACGACGTTGCTGAAGGCCGTGCTCGGCACGCAGCCCCTGTCGGGCGGCACGCTCCGCGTGCTCGGGAGACCGCCCGCCCGCGGCGACCGCCGGATCGGATACATCCCGCAGCAGCGGCTGCTCGACGCGTCGACCCCGGTGCGCGGTGCCGACCTCCTCGGCTTCGGCGTCGACGGCGCTCGCTTCGGCCTCCCCGTCCGTCGCCGGGCCGACCGCGAGCGGGTGGCGCGCCTGATCCACGACGTCGGGGCGGACGCGTTCGCCGACCGGGCCGCGTGGCGGCTCTCCGGCGGCGAGCAGCAGCGCCTCCGCGTCGGGCAGGCGATCGCCGACGACCCCGCGCTGCTGCTCTGCGACGAGCCGTTGATCTCCCTCGACCTCGCGAACCAGGCGGCGGTGAGCGGGTTGATCGACCGGCAGCGCCGCGAGCACGGGGCCGCCGTGCTGTTCGTGACGCACGACGTGAACCCCGTCCTCGAGTACGTCGACCGGGTCGTCTACCTCGTCGACGGGCGGGTGCGGATCGGTCCGCCCGACGAGGTGCTCACGTCGCCGGTGCTGAGCGAGCTCTACCGCACCCATGTCGACGTGGTCCGCGTCCACGATCGCGTCGTCGTCGTCGGAGCCGGCCACGACCCGCACGAGCACGCGGAGGACGCGTCGTGACCCTCTTCGACTTCAGCGACTACGGCGCCCTGCTCGGCCTCGTCACGAACTCGCTCATCGCCGGGGCACTGCTCGGAATCGTCGGCGGTCTGATCGGCTTCTTCGTCATGGCGCGGGACCTCCCCTTCGCCGTGCACGGGATCAGCGAGCTCTCCTTCGCGGGTGCGGCGGGCGCCCTGCTCGTCGGCGCCGACGTGGTCGTCGGCTCCGTGGTCGGCTCGATCGTCGCGGCGCTGCTCATCGGCCTGCTCGGCGTGCGCGCCCGGGAGCGGAACTCGGTGATCGGCGTGCTGATGCCGTTCGGGCTGGGGCTGGGCATCCTCTTCCTCGCCATCTATCCGGGCCGCTCCGCGAACCGGTTCGGCCTGCTCACCGGGCAGGTGGTGTCCGTCGACGGGCCGCAGGTGCTCGTGCTGATCGGGGTCTCGCTCGTCGTGCTCGTCACGCTGCTGCTCGTCTGGCGGCCGCTGCTGTTCGCGAGCGTCGACGAGGACGTGGCGATCGCCCGCGGCGTGCCGACGCGCGCGCTGTCGATGCTCTTCATGGTCCTGCTGGCGCTGACGGTGTCGGTCGCCGTGCAGACGGTGGGCGCGCTCCTCGTGCTCGCGCTCCTCGTGACGCCCGCGGCCGCCGCGTTGCGGGTGGCGTCCGGACCGCTCGCGGTCGCGCTGCTCAGCATGGCGTTCGCGACCGTGTCCGTGGTGGGCGGGATCCTCCTCGCCCTCGGCGCGGCGATCCCGATCAGCCCGTACGTCACCACGATCTCGTTCCTCATCTACCTCGTCTGCCGGATCGTCGGAGGGCGGCGGTCCGCGCGCGTACGCTCGGCCGCATGAAGCGCCGGACGTGGCAGCGCGCCGCCGTGCAGGACGCCCTGACCGGACGGGACGACTTCGTCAGCGCGCAGGCGCTGCATTCGCAGCTCCGGGCGGACGGATCGTCGATCGGCCTGGCGACCGTCTACCGCGCGCTTGCGGACCTCGCCGAGGAGGGCGAGGCCGACTCGTTGCAGGCGGAAGGGGAGAGCCTCTACCGCGCGTGCGCCTCCCCCGGCCACCACCACCACCTGATCTGCCGCTCGTGCGGTCGGACGGTCGAGATCGAGGCCGACGACATCGAGGCCTGGGCGGCATCGACCGCCGCGGCGCACGGCTTCCGCGACCCGCAGCACGTCGTCGATGTGTTCGGAACTTGCGCCGCCTGCGCGGCTCGGCAGGACGCCCGGATCCCCTGAAACGCAATCACGTGTTCGAACCTCGGCGTTTCACGGCCGGGTCCGTTGCACGTGGGCGGGAAGCGGCTCCGAACGGCTCCGCGCCGGGCCTCTGCTAGGCTCTCCGACCGGCCGCGTCGCGGCAGTGGGCGCCCCGCACCCGGGGTGCTCGCAGACAAGTGATCTTGGGTGCTCGCGCTTGCTGCGCGTGCACGGTAAGCAGGAGGAAATCGTGGCAGCAGTGTGCCAGGTGACCGGAGCCGGCCCCGGCTTCGGCAACACCATCTCGCACTCGCACCGGCGCAACCGTCGCCGGTTCGACGTGAACGTCCAGAAGAAGAAGTACTACGTGCCGTCGCTCAAGCGCACCGTCACGCTCACGGTCTCGGCCAAGGGCATGAAGGTCATCGACGTCCGCGGCATCGAGAGCGTCGTTGCGGGCATCCTGGCCCGCGGGGAGAAGATCTGATGGCCCGCCAGCAGGACGTCCGGCCGATCATCAAGCTCAAGTCGACCGCCGGCACCGGGTACACCTACGTGACCCGCAAGAACCGCCGCAACAACCCCGACCGCATCGTGCTGAAGAAGTACGACCCGGTGGTCCGCAAGCACGTCGACTTCCGCGAGGAGCGTTAATCCATGGCCAAGAAGAGCAAGATCGCGAAGAACGATCAGCGCGCGATCGTCGTCGAGCGCTACCGCACCAAGCGGCTCGAGCTGAAGAAGCAGCTCGTGGACCTGAACGGGACCGACGAGTCCCGCGAGGAGGCCCGCCAGGCCCTGCAGAAGCTGCCGCGCGACGCGTCGCCGGTCCGGCTGCGCAACCGCGACGCCGTCGACGGTCGCCCCCGCGGCAACCTCTCGAAGTTCGGCATCTCCCGCGTCCGCTTCCGCGAGATGGCGCATCGGGGCGAACTTCCGGGCATCACGAAGTCAAGCTGGTAGGTTTCCGCGTGGTTCCGGCCGACACGCCGGAGCGACACGGGTCGTGATTCGACTCGAACCGACCCCGCCGACCCGCCGCCGAAGCGCGGCATGACCGTCCGACTCGAGGAGGACGACCGATATGGCAGACACCCTGAACCGCACCGAGCTCGTGCAGGCAGTTGCAGCCGACACGAACCAGTCGCAGGCGACCGTGAACAGCGTGCTGGACGCGGTGTTCTCGCAGCTGGCGAAGTCGGTCGCCGACGGCACGAAGGTGACGATCCCGGGCTGGCTCGCCGTCGAGCAGACCTCTCGCGCCGCCCGCACCGGCCGCAACCCGCAGACGGGTGAGCCGATCGAGATCGCGGCGAGCAAGTCGGTGAAGATCAGCGCCGGCAGCAAGCTCAAGGCCGCCGTCAAGTAGTCGACGACCAGCACGGGAACGGCGCCCGCTCCTCCATCACGGAGGGCGGGCGCCGTTCCCGTTCCCGTCCGGATCGCGCCGTCCGCGCGCCTACCCTGGACGGGATGACCTCCGCCGGCCCCACCGCTGCGCCGGCCGCAGCGATCGCGCGGCCGATGCTGGCCCCGGCCGTCGTCGTCGGGGCGGCCCTGCTGGCGATCGTGGTCGCGGCGGCCACGACCGCTGCGCTGACCGGTGGTGTGCTGCCCGTCCTCCGAGCCGTCGTCCTCGCGCTCCTCACGACCGCCGCGTCCGCGGTGCTCGGCACCGTCCTCGCCGCCGCGCGCCTGCCCCTCGCCCAGCCGATGCGCGGTCGGCTGCTCGACGCGGCCGCGGTCGCTGCGGCGGCGCAGACCGTCCTGGCGGCGACGACCGCGTTCCTGCTCTACCTCGGGACGTCGCCAGCACCGGGCGACCCCGCCTTCGGACCCGGTCTGGTCGCGTTCGTCGAGGACGTCCCGATCGGTCGCACGTGGGCGATCGCCGCCGGTCTCGCGGCGCTGCTGACGGCGCTGCTCGTCGGGGTGCGCTCGCGGCTCGGCGTCGCGGTGCTGTGGCCCGCCTCCGCGCTCGCGCTCGTCCCCGTCGCCGTGCAGGGCTCGATCGGCGGCGGCCCGATCGGGGTGACGCGGTCGGCCGCGGCCGCGCTCCTCGTGCTGCTCCTCGCCGTCTCGACCTGGGCCGGGACGGCGGCGCTCCGCACGCTGCGCGTCGCCGCACCGGCGCGCGGGATCGCGATCGCGTCGGCCATCGCAGCGAGCGTCGCCGCGGCGGCGGGCTGGTCCGCCCTGCGCTCGACCGGGGTCGCCGTGCCCGTCGGGGTGGCGGCGCTCCTCGTCGTGCTCGTGGCGGGGGCCGTGGCCCTCCGCGGCCTCCCGACGGTGCAGCTCGGCCTCCTCGCCCTGGCAGTCGGCCTCGGGGCGACCGCCGCCGTGACCCGCGCGCTGCCGGAGGTCGCGACGCGCAGGACACCCGCGGAGATCCTCACCGGCGCTCCCCTGCCCCAGCCGGCGACACCCGCCGCGCTGCTCGCCGCCTGGCAGCCGGACGCCCTGTGGCTCGTGGTGTGCGTCGGCCTGCTCGCGGCGTACGCCGTCGCGGTCCACCGCGCCGCCGGTCCCTGGTCGCGGTGGCGGGCGGCGTCGTGGACGGCCGGCGTGCTGGTGCTGGCGTGGCTCACCAGCGGGGGACCGGCGGTGTACGAGGAGGTGCTGTTCGGCGTCCATCTCGCGCGGCTCCTCGCGGTGCTGCTCGTCGTGCCAGTGCTCCTCGCCGGCGGCGCTCCCCTGCGGCTGCTCACCGTCCTCGCTCCGCACCGCCGTCTCCCGACCGGGCGACCCCTGGTCGCCGCGGCGCTCGTCGTCGCGCTCGTGCTCTTCCTCCTCTCCGGTCCGGTGCTGCAGTGGTCGCTGACCGATCCCGTCGGCACGGAGTCGGCCCTCGTGGCCGCGCTGCTCGCCGGGACCTGGCTGGTGTGGTCGATCTCGACAGGCGGTCGTGCGCGGGCCGTCGCCGCCGCGGTCGCGCTCCTCGTGTCGGAGGTGATCGGAGCGGTGCTCCTCGGCACCGGGTCCTCCCTCGTGCTCGCGGACTGGTACGGCGCCCTGGGCTGGGGCGTCGACGCGGCGGCGGCGCAGCGGGCCTCCGTGCTCGCGGCGCTGCCGGTCGCGCTCGTGCCGACGGGCATCCTGCTCGTGCGCGCGCTGCGCGCCCCTGCGGTCGGCCCGGCGCCGGCGACGGCCGAGGCGGTGACCGCATGAGCGCCGCGCTCGAGGTCGCCCTCACCCCCGCTCAGCAGGCGGTGCTCGACGCGGTCGGCGGTGACGACGTCACGCCGCTCCTCGTCACGGGGCGCGCGGGCACGGGCAAGTCCACCGTGCTGCACCGCATCGTCGCGGTCGAGCAGCGCAAGGTCGCCGTCGTCGCACCGACCGGGGTCGCCGCGCTGAACGTCGGCGGCCAGACGATCCACTCGTTCCTCCGGCTGCCGGTCGGCCTGATCGGCAACTCCCGCCTGTACCAGGACCGCGAGCTGCGGAAGCTGCTGATGGCGCTCGACGTGCTGATCGTCGACGAGATCTCCATGGTGAGCGCCGACCTGATGGACGGGATCGACCGGGCGCTGCGCGAGGCGCGCGGCCGGCCGGACCCCTTCGGCGGCGTGCGGCTCGTGCTGTTCGGCGACCCGTTCCAGCTCTCGCCCGTGCCGGGCGGTGCGGAGGAGCGTGCCTGGTACACCGAGATGTACCGGTCGCTGTGGTTCTTCGACGCCCATGTCTGGGACCGCATCGGCCTCCGGACCCTCCACCTCGACCTCATCCACCGGCAGCAGGACGAGGAGTTCCGGCGCCTGCTCACCGCCGTGCGGCACGGCGCCGTGACCCGCGAGATGGCGCAGCGCTTGAACGAGGTGGGTGCCAGGCCGCTGCCCGCCGATCCCCCGCTCACGCTGGCGAGCACGAACGCCGCCGTCGCGACCCTCAACCGGCGCGCGCTCGCCGACCTGCCGGGTCAGGAGGCGACGGCGCTCGCGGAGGTCGACGGCGACTTCGGAGGCCGCACGTTCCCGGCCGACGAGGAGCTCCGGCTCAAGGTCGGCGCGCACGTGATGATGCTGCGGAACGACTCGGAGGGCCGCTGGGTCAACGGGTCGATGGGCACCGTCGCGAAGCTGCACCGCGGCGTGCTGACCGTGGAGATCGACGGCGTGCGGCACGAGGTCGAGCCGGTGGTGTGGGAGCGGCACCGGTACACCGTGTCCGCGGACTCGAAGGAGCTGCAGCGGGAGGTCGTCGCGCAGTTCCGGCAGCTGCCCGTGCGGCTCGGCTGGGCGGTCACGATCCACAAGGCGCAGGGCGCGACGCTCGAGGCCGCGCGCATCGACCTCGGACGGAAGGCCTTCTCCCCCGGCCAGACCTACGTCGCCCTGAGCCGGCTGACGACGCTTGCCGGGCTGTACCTGACCCGGCCGCTGATCCCCGGCGACGTCATCGTCGACCCGGACGTCCGACGCTGGGTCGAGGACCGCAGGCGGGCCGCCGCAGCCGATTGAGCCGCTCCGCCGAGGAGCGACAGGATCCGATCAGTGCATCTGCATGGTGCCGCCGACCGAGGTCGCGGCGAGGCTCTGCGTCGTCACGACCGCGACGACGGCGGCAGCCGCCGCGGCCCCGAGCAGGAACCGGACCGGACGGGACTCCCCCGGCGTCCGGCCGGCTCGGAGGAGCTGCAGGGCGACGAGCATCCCGGTCGCGAGGTCGAGGAGGCCGGCACCGAGGAACGCCGACGGCGGGACACCGAGGTCGACCATCGAGCCGTGGCGCGCGGCGGAGGGCGGCAGCAGGAGGGCGACGACGCCGACGACCAGGGCGAGCCCGATGCCGACCGCCGCGGGGACCGGAGCCGGGACCGGGGTGCGCGCGAGCGCGGCGACGCCCCAGAGCAGCTCGAGCGCGCCGAGCAGCGCGAGGGGGACGAGGACCGCGGGCGACGTCCCGGCCGCGCTGCCGAGATGGATCAGCCCGGCCCCGATCGCGGCGAGGCCGGGCCAGGTTCGCATGCGCGCCGGGTCAGGCGTGCAGCGTGCTCTGCGGCTCCGGCTGCTCGGTGGCCCGCGTCGCACCGCGGTCGGCGCCGAGCGCGGTCGCGAGGAGCAGCAGCGCCGAGGCGAGGTGCAGGATGTGGTCCGGCACGTTCAGCGAGAGGAAGTTGATCGGCGAGCGCCCGCCGTCGGGAGCGGTGAGGAAGAACCCGACCACGCCGAGCAGCAGGTAGAGGGCGCCGACCGTGCCGTTCGCGGCCCTGGCGGACGCCGCGGTGCCGGCCCCCGCGATGAGGAGCGCGGCTCCGATCAGCAGGTGGGCGATGTTGTGCAGCGGGTTCACCTCGAACAGGCCGAAGATCGCGTTGCTGCCGTCACCGGGCCCGGCGAACGGGACGCCGTTGACCCAGAAGAACCCGAGCAGCCCGACGAGCACGTAGACGCCGCCGAACAGGAACGCGATGATCCGGTTCGGGGACCGGTGGAACGCGGTGCCGGGGTTGATCTGGTTGATGGGCATGCTGCTGCGCCTCCTGGTGAACGTCCCCGACGCGGGGCCACTCAACGATGGCAGGCCCCGATGGGAACTGCCACTCGGGCCTGCACCCGGTCAGGGGGCCGCGGTCGGGGCGGGCGCCTAGCGTGGAGGCATGACCGATGAGGCCGGCTCCCCCGCCATCGCCGTGAGCGTCCCGAGCGAGCAGGAGGTCGGCGTCTTCGCCGACTTCGCCGGGATCTGGCACACGCCCAACACGTTCGTGCTCGACTTCCTCTCCCTCACCTCTCCCGCTCCGCAGCAGCAGGTCGCGGGCGACGGGGAGGTCATCGGCGCGATGCCGGCCAAGGTCGCGGCGCGCGTGCGCATCCCCGCGGAGCAGGTGTTCCAGATCATCGCCGCCTTGCAGCAGCAGGCCGACCAGTGGCTGGAGGAGACCGGCCGGTCCGAGCCGCCGGACGCCTGGATGCCGTCCGTCTGACGAGAACCCGATCTGGGGCTGGGAGCGCCCTATGAGGATCGCCAGAGTGGTCCCGACGCCGTCCGCGGCGCTGCCCGCTCGCCCGATCCAGGTCAGGAAGCCCGTGCCCGAACCGATCCCGCCGCTGCTCATCGCTCCCCCGCCTCCGGGCTGGACGCCGGACCGGCCGGCCGCGATGGGCCCGACCGGCATGGCGACCGCGTCGCTGGTGCTCGGCATCGTGGCCCTGGTCCTCAACGTCCTCCTGATCCCGACGGTCCTCGCGGTGGTCTTCGGCGCCGTCGCGCTCGCCAAGGGCACCGCCGGCCGGACCCGCTCCATCGTCGGCATCGTGCTCGGAGCGCTCGGCGTCGTCGCCCTCGGCGTCCAGGCCGCGATCGCGATCCCCGTCCTCATCGGCGTCCAGCAGGCCGCCGTCGTCCGCAGCATGGAGGCCTCCATCACGAACGGGCTCGCGCAGCAGGGCACGGCCGTGACCGGCGTCGACTGCCCGGCGCCCGGCGTCGTCCGCGCCGGTGCGACGACCGTCTGCACCGCGACCGGCGCGAGCGGCACCGCACTGCGCGTCGACGTGACCTTCACGGACACGGCCGGCGGCTTCACCTACCGCGTCGGCGCCGCCTGAGCGGTCCGGCTCGACACCGGGCCGTCTCCGTCCGCGGAGGCGGCCCTTCGTCGTCCCCGCGCCTCGCGGCGCTCCCGTGGAACCTTCAACACGGAGTTGAGAGTTCCACGTGCGAGGGACCGACCGGGATCACGGCCGGAGATGAGGCCGTGGGTGCGGCACGAGGGGGGAGTGGAGCGGGCGACGGGAATCGAACCCGCGCTACCAGCTTGGGAAGCTGGAGTTCTGCCATTGAACTACGCCCGCGACGCGCGATCACTCGCGCCCGGTGAGTGTAGCAACGGTGCGGACCGGGGAGCCGCCGCCGCTAGGGTCGGATGCCGTGCTGCTGTCGGACCGGGACATCTCCGCCGAGCTCGAGTCGGGGCGCGTGGTGCTCGACCCGTACGACCCGGGACTGCTCCAGCCCTCGAGCTTCGACGTCCGGCTCGACCGCTCGTTCCGGCTGTTCGACAACCACAAGTACCCGTTCATCGATCCGGCCGAGCACCAGCCGGAGCTGACGCGCCTCGTGGAGACGAAGCCGGATCAGCCGTTCATCCTCCATCCGGGGGAGTTCGTGCTCGGCGCGACGTACGAGGCCGTCACCCTGCCCGACGACATCGCGGCGCGGCTCGAGGGCAAGAGCTCGCTGGGCCGCCTCGGGCTCCTCACGCACTCGACGGCGGGCTTCGTCGACCCCGGCTTCACGGGCCACATCACCCTCGAGCTGAGCAACGTCGCCACGCTGCCGATCAAGCTCTGGCCGGGCATGAAGATCGGCCAGCTCTGCTTCTTCCGCCTCAGCTCGCCGGCGGAGAAGCCCTACGGCTCGGGGGAGTACGCATCGCGCTACCAGGGGCAGCGCGGCCCGACGGCCTCCCGCTCCTACCTGAACTTCACCAGGACGGACGTCGGCGGCGGCGCCTGACCCCCGTCGGAGGGTCAGCCGCGGACGGCGGCGAGCTCGACGAGCTGCAGGCCGAGCCACGGGCTGAACGCCCACGGTGCCCGGCTCACCGCGACCTCGAGGTCGTCGGCGTCGATCCACCGGTGCTCCGCGACCTCGTCGGGGTCCACCTGGACCTCGTCGAGCGTGACCGCGGTGTAGACCGGGCAGATCTCGTTCTCCACGACGCCCGCGGCGTCGACGGCGCGGTACCGGAAGTCGGGCAGCGCGAGCCGGAGGTCGGAGACGGTGATCCCGAGCTCGTCGGACGCGCGACGCGCGACGGCCTCGGCGAGGTCCTCGCCCGGTGCGGGATGCCCGCAGAAGGAGTTCGTCCAGACGCCCGGCCAGGTGCGCTTCGCGAGCGCGCGGCGCGTCACGAGGAGCCGCCCGGCGGCGTCCCGGACATGGCAGCTGAAGGCGAGGTGGAGGGGCGTGTCCGGCCCGTGCACGGTCGCCTTGTCGGCCGTGCCGATCGGCGTCCCGTCCTCGTCGAGGAGCACCACCTGCTCGCGCTTCTCCGTCATCCGCTGCGCTGTACCCTTGCCGTCGTGCCGAGTCGGAACGCCCCCGTTCGGGGGCGTCGTCGGGCCCCGAGCCTAGAGGGCCGCCGAACCGCGACGTGCATCCCGCCGCGCAGGGCGTGCACCGGAGGACGGCGATGACCCCCTCCCCACTTGAGCGCTACGACCGCGCCGCGACGCGGTCGTCGGCCGTCGTCATCGGCGAGTACTCCACGTCGTTCGGCCTCGCCGTCCGCCTGCTGCCCCGGGCGACGCGGCAGCACATCCGCAACGTGTACGCCCTCGTGCGCCTCGCCGACGAGATCGTCGACGGCGTCGCGGCCGCGGCGGGCGTCCCCGTGAAGCGCATCGCCGCCGCCCTCGACGACCTCGAGCGGGACACCGCGGCGGCGATGGCGACCGGCTGGTCGACGAACCTCGTCGTCCACGCGTTCGCGGTCACCGCCCGCACGGTCGGCATCGAGCAGGAGATCGTCACCCCGTTCTTCACGTCGATGCGGATGGACCTCGAGCGCACCACCCACACGGACGACACGTTCGCGACCTACGTCGACGGGTCCGCGGAGGTGGTCGGCCTCATGTGCCTCCGGGCCTTCACGGCCGCGGGTCGGCCGCGCACGGCGGAGCAGCTCGCGGTGCTCGAGACCGGTGCACGCCGACTCGGCGCCGCGTTCCAGAAGGTGAACTTCCTCCGCGACCTCGCCGCGGACGCGGACGGTCTCGGCCGCTCGTACTTCCCGGGCGTGGACGTCGCCCGCCTCGACGAGTCGACGAAGCGCCGGCTCGTCGCGGACGTCGACGCCGATCTCGAGGCGGCGGCGGCGGCCCTGCCACTGCTCGAGCCGGGCCCCCGCCGCGCGGTCGCACTGGCGCACGGCCTGTTCGCGGCGCTGAACGACCGCATCCGCGCCACCCCGGCGGCGACGCTCCGCACGACCCGCATCCGCGTCCCCGACCCCGTGAAGGCGCGGCTCGCCGTCCTCGCGGTCGCGGGCCGGCTGCCGAGGGACCGATGAGCGGCCCGGGCGCGGGGCGCCGCGCGGTCGTCATCGGGGGCGGGATCTCCGGCCTCGCGTCCGCGGCGCTGCTCGCGGAGGAGGGCTGGGAGGTCGTCCTCCTCGAGGCGCGGGAGGACGTCGGCGGCCGCGCGGGGGAGTGGCGGACCGGGGGCTACCGGTTCGAGACCGGGCCCTCCTGGTACCTCATGCCCGAGGTCTTCGACCACTTCTTCCGACTGCTCGGGACCACCGCGGCGGCGGAGCTCGACCTGCAGCGGCTCGACCCGGGGTACCGGGTCGTCTTCGAGCCGCGGGACGGCGCACCCGCCGAGGTCGTCGACGTCGCCGCGAGCCGCGCCGAGAACGTCGCGCTCGCCGAGCGGCTCGAGCCCGGCTCGGGACCGGTGCTCGTGGGGTACCTCGACTCCGCGCGCTGGGTCTACGAGACCGCGAAGCGGTACTTCCTCTACACGACGTTCCAGGACCTGCGGCCGCTGCTCGTCCGCGACGTCGTCCGCGGGCTGCCGCGCCTCGTGCCCATGCTCACGCAGTCCCTGCACCGGTACGTCACGAAGCGGTTCCGCGACCGCCGGCTGGCGCAGATCCTGCAGTACCCCGCGGTGTTCCTCGGCAGTTCCCCGTACGACACCCCGGGGATGTACCACCTGATGAGCACGCTCGACCTCGAGGGCGGCGTGCTCTACCCCCGCGGCGGCATCAGCGCGGTGGTCGAGGCGATCCGCCGGCAGGCCGAGCAGCGCGGCGTCGAGATCCGCACCGGGACCGCGGCGGCGCGCATCGTCACCGCCGGGACCGCGGGCGGGAAGCCGACGGTCACGGGCGTCCGCACCGCCTCCGGGGAGACGATCCCCGCCGACCTCGTCGTGAGCACGATGGACCTCGAGGCCGCCGAGCGCACGCTCCTGCCGCCCGCGCTCCGCACCCACGACGCCGACTGGTGGGCGAAGCGCACGCCGGGCCCGTCCGCGGTCCTCGTGCTGCTCGGCGTCCGCGGCGAGCTGCCGGAGCTGCTGCACCACACGCTCCTCTTCACCGCCGACTGGCACCGCAACTTCGACGCCGTCATGCCGAAGCACCGCCCCGGCCCGCCGCTGCCGGACGAGCTGTCGCTGTACGTCTGCCGGCCGAGCGCCTCCGACGACGTCGCTCCGGAGGGCCACGAGAACCTCTTCGTCCTCGTCCCGGTCACCGCCGACCCGTCCATCGGGCACGGCGGCGTGAACGGCGGGGGAGCGCCGGAGGTCGAGGCGATCGCCGACCGCGCCGTGGACCAGATCGCGCGCTGGCTCGACGTGCCGGACCTCCGCGACCGCATCGCGGTGCGGCGCACCATCGGGCCGGCCGACTTCCGCGACGACCTCGCCGCCTGGCAGGGCACGGCCCTCGGCCCCGCGCACACGCTCGCGCAGTCGGCGCTGTTCCGCGCGGGCAACACGAGCACGGAGGTCGACGGCCTGCTGTTCGCGGGCGGCTCGACGATCCCCGGCATCGGCCTGCCCATGTGCCTCATCAGTGCGGAGCTCGTCGTCAAGCGCCTGCACGGGGACACCTCGGCCGGGCCGCTGCCCGAGCCGCTGGTGCGGCCGTGACCGGCCTCTACCTCGCCGGCCTACTCGTCGCCATCGCCGGCCTGGTCGTCCTCGACCTGCGGTGGAGGCTCTTCCTCTGCGCCGCTCCCGCCCGCGCCGCGCTCGTGCTCGTGGTGGGCGTCGTCGGCTTCCTCGTCTGGGACGCCGCGGGCGTCGGCTTGCGGATCTTCTTCGAGGGGCGACAGCGGCTGCTGATCGGCCTCGACCTCGCGCCGGAGATCCCGATCGAGGAGGTCTTCTTCCTCGTGCTGCTGTGCCTGAGCGCGATGGAGGCCTTCACGCTCGCCGAACGGCTGCTCGCGCGCCGCGACGCGATCGGCGCGCGGGCCGAGCGATGACGAGCTACCTCCTGCTCGCTGCGGGCGTCGCCGTCCCGGTCTCGGTCGCCGCGCTGATCGTGCTGGCCCGCGCGGGACGCCGGGTGCTCGGCGCCGCGCTCGTCGCGCTGGCGGTCCTCGTCGCCCTCACCGCGGTGTTCGACAACGTCATCGTCGGCAGCGGCATCGTCGCGTACGACCCGGCCCGGATCCTCGGCGTCCGCGTGGGCGTCGCGCCGATCGAGGACTTCTCGTACTGCGTCGTCGCGGCGCTGGCGCTGCCGGCGCTCTGGGTGCTGCTCGGCCGACGGAGGCCCGAGCGATGATCCGGCACCTCGTGGTCTCGTCCCGGCCGCTGTCGTGGATCAACACCGCCTACCCGTTCGCGCTCGCCTACCTGCTGCTGGCGCGGCCGGTGGACCCGCTCGTGCTCGTCGTCGGCACGCTCTACTTCCTCGTCCCGTACAACCTCGCGATGTACGGGATCAACGACGTGTTCGACTACGAGTCGGACCTCCGGAACCCGCGCAAGGGCGGGGTGGAGGGCGCCGTGCTCGCGCCGGCCCTCCACCGCCCGACGCTCGTCGCCGCCGCTGTGACGAACGTCCCGTTCCTCGTCGTGCTCGTGCTCCTCGGCGGCTGGGCGTCGTGGATCGTCCTGGCGATCAGCGTCTTCGCGGTGATCGCCTACAGCGCGCCCGTGCTCCGCTTCAAGGAGCGGCCGGTCCTCGACTCGATCACCTCCGCGACGCACTTCGTGAGCCCGGCCGTCTACGGGCTCGCGCTCGCGGGCGCGGCCCCGCGGGCGTCCACCGTGCTCGTGCTCGTCGCCTTCTTCTGCTGGGGCATGGCGAGCCACGCCTTCGGCGCGGTGCAGGACATCCCGGCGGACCGCGAGGCGGGCATCGGCTCGGTCGCGACCGTGCTCGGCGCACGGGCGACGGTCGTCGGCTCGGCGGTGCTCTACCTCGCCGCCGGCGTCCTCGCCGGGCTCTCGGGCTGGCCCGTCGCGCTCGCGGGGCTGCTCGCGATCCCCTACCTCGTGATGGTGCTGCCGTTCGTCGGCATCACGGACGCGACCGCCGAGCAGGCGAACCGGGGCTGGCGGCGCTTCCTCGCGATCAACTACGGCGCCGGGTTCGGGGTGACGGTGCTCGCGATCGTCGCGTCCGCCGTCGCCGCCTCCTGATCCGCAGCGGTCCGGAAGACCCTGCCTCCTCCGAACCGGAGCGTGCAGACTGCTGCCGTGCGGGTGAGGAAGGTGCACCGGGCGATCCCGGGCCCCGGTCAGGAGTCGGTCTGGGACTACCCGCGGCCGCCCGCGGTCGAGCCGTCGAGCGAGCGGATCCGCATCGAGCTCGGCGGCGCGCTCGTGGCCGACACGACCGACGCGCTGCGCGTGCTCGAGACGAGCCACCCGCCCGTGTACTACCTGGCGCCGGAGGCCTTCCTCGTCCCGGTCCACGAGGCCGGCGGCCTCAGCATGTGCGAGTTCAAGGGCATGGCGCACTACCTCACGATCGCGGCCGGGGACCGGATCGCGGTGCGGTCCGCGTGGACCTACCCCGAGCCGTGGCCGGGGTACGAGGCGCTCGCCGGCCGGATCGCGGTCTACCCGTCGCGGATGGACCGCTGCCTGGTCGACGACGAGACCGTCACGGCGCAGGAGGGCGACTTCTACGGCGGGTGGATCACCTCACGGGTGGTCGGCCCCTTCAAGGGCGCGCCCGGCACCCTCGGCTGGTGAGAACGAGCCCTTCACGGGGAGCATGAGGACCAGGCCGAGGGCGAGCACGAGGACGATCCCGAGGATGCCGAACCCCTGGTCCTGCGCGATGGCGGTGAACGCCGCGAAGGCCGCGGGGGCGATGAAGCTGGCCGCGCGACCGGTCGTCGCGTAGAGGCCGAACAGCTCGCCCGCCCGCTCCGCGGGCACGAGCCGGCCGAGGAGCGCACGGCTGGAGGTCTGCGCGGGGCCGACGAACAGGCACAGCGCCAGGCCGAAGACCCAGAACACCCAGCGGCCCTCGTGCTGCAGCGCGAACGCGATCGTGCCGCAGATCACCAGGCCGACGAGCGAGGTCATGATCACCGGCTTCGGGCCGTACCGGTCGTCGAACCGGCCGGAGATCAGCGTGCTCACGCCCGCGACGAGGTTCGCCGCGACGCCGAACACGAGCACGTCCGAGAACGTGAACCCGAACACGGCGGCGGCGATGACGGCGCCGAACGTGAAGACGCCGGTGAGGCCGTCCCGGAACACGGCGCTCGCGACGAGGAACATCAACAGGTTGCGGTCGTTCCGCCAGAGGGCGACGAGGTCCGCGATCAGCCGCCGGTACGTGGCGAGGACGCCGAGCTGCTCACCGGTCGCGATGCGGCGGTCGTCGGGCACCGCGAAGAGCACGGGGATCGCGAACACGGTGAACCAGATCGCGCACACGAGCGCGCTCAGCTGCACCCCGGACGACCCGAGCGGGATCAGGGTCGTGACGAGCAGGACCAGGAGGACGATGCCGCCGACGTAGCCGGACGCCCAGCCGAACGCGCTGATGCGGCCGATCGACTTGGGCGTGGAGATGGGCAGCAGCATCGCGTTGTAGTTGACCGCGCCCGCCTCGTACGCGACGGTCCCGATCGCGACGAGGGCGACGCCGAACCAGAAGAACGACGGGGCCGGCTGGACGAAGGTCATCCCGATCATGGAGGCGGCGACGACCGCGCTCGCGACGGCCAGCGGTCGGCGCCGCCGGCCGACCGCGTCGGAGCGCCTGCCGACGACCGGGGCGATCAGCGCCACCGCGACGCCGGCGATGGCGAGCCCGAGACCGAGCCCGCTCGAGAGCGCCGCCTTGGCGGCCTTGAAGCCGGGCGCGTCCGGGTCGAGGCCCGTGAACGCGTCGCTCGTGAGGTAGACGGTGAAGACGAAGGTGGTGATGACCGCGTTGAAGGAGGCGCTGCCCCAGTCCCACGCCGCCCAGGCGAAGACGCGGCGGTCGAGCAGTCGGACGGCGGGCGCCGGTGCCGTGGTCATGGGCGCAGCGTAGGACTCCCCGGTGTCCGGCTCGCACCCCAGTTCGCGCAGCCGGGCCCCCTGCGCTGCGGAGGGCGGGCGCGCGCGAACGGGGGCGGCGGCGCACGCGTCGACCGGCGCCGGATCAGGGAGAATCGTCCGCTGTGAGCGACGGAACGCGTGCCCTCGAGACCGACCCCTCCGTCTGCTACCGCCACCCCGGCCGGCAGAGCTGGGTCCTGTGCCAGCGGTGCGGCCGCACGGTGTGCCCGGAGTGCCAGATCCAGGCGCCCGTCGGCGTGCACTGCCCGGAGTGCGTCGCGGAGACCTCCGGCGGCGTGGCCTGGCGGCCCGCGCACGACGTCACCCCGCTCGCGAAGCCGAAGCGGCGCCGGCAGCCGGGTCGTGTCCGGTCGATGCTCGCCGGGGCGTCGAGCTCCGGGACGGCCGTCGCCTCGCAGACGATCCTCGTCGCCTACGCGGCCCTGTTCCTGGTGGGCCTCGTGACGAACAACCTGCCGGCCCAGTGGCTCGGCGGCCTCCCGGGCACCGCCTGGCAGCTCTGGCGCTTCGTCACCGCCCCGCTCACGTACCCCGCCGGTCTCGACATCTCGATCCTGTTCGCGGCGCTCTCCGGGGTCTTCTGGTGGCTCACCGCACCGCAGCTCGAGCGGATGCTCGGCATGCGGCGCTTCCTGGGCGTCGTCGCGGTGGCGTCGATCATCGGCACCGCCGGCATGCTCCTGTCGGGCGGCGCGGCCTTCGGTCTCACCGCGCCCCTGTTCGGCCTGTTCGCCGCCCTCCTCGTCGAGGTCTGGGGCGACCCGAGGGCCCGCACCCAGATCCTCGTCATCACCGCGATCAACCTGCTGTTCGCGCTGACCGGCGGCGGTCTCCCCGCGCTCGTCGGCGGCATAATCGGCGGCGCCGGCACCGTGTACCTGCTGCAGTCCGGGCCGTCGCGCGGCTGGAAGCCGCGGACGCCCGTGCTGATCATCGCCGGGGTCTGCGCGCTGCTCGTCGTGCTCGCGGTGCTGCGCGGCGGCCTCCCCGTCCTCTGAGGCGGGCGCACCCGGGCGACCGGGAATGATCCGGCTTGCTGAGAGTTGAGCATCAGTGACTCAACTTCGGCCCGCAGGATTGGACACCGCCCGCCGGGCTTCCTAGAGTTGAGTCGTCGGGACGCAAATCCCGACCACAGACCTCAATGCAAGGAGTAACCCCATGGCTCGTGCCGTCGGTATCGACCTCGGGACCACGAACAGCGTGGTCGCCGTGCTCGAGGGTGGCGACCCCACCGTCATCGCCAATGCGGAAGGCTTCCGCACCACCCCCTCGGTCGTCGCGTTCGCGAAGGACGGTGACGTGCTCGTCGGCGAGACCGCGAAGCGCCAGGCCGTCACGAACGTCGACCGCACCATCTCGTCCGTCAAGCGCCACATGGGCACCTCGTGGACGACCGAGATCGACGGCAAGAAGTACACGCCGCAGGAGATCTCGGCCCGCATCCTCGGGAAGCTGAAGCGCGACGCGGAGCAGTACCTCGGCGACACCGTCACCGACGCGGTCATCACCGTCCCGGCGTACTTCAACGACGCCGAGCGCCAGGCGACGAAGGACGCCGGTGAGATCGCCGGCCTCAACGTCCTCCGCATCATCAACGAGCCGACCGCGGCCGCGCTCGCGTACGGCCTCGACAAGGGCAAGGAGGATGAGCTCATCCTCGTCTTCGACCTCGGCGGTGGCACCTTCGACGTGTCCCTCCTCGAGGTGGGCAAGGACGAGGGCTTCTCGACCATCCAGGTCCGCTCCACCGCGGGCGATAACCGCCTCGGCGGCGACGACTGGGACCAGCGGGTCGTCGAGCACCTCATCAAGCGCTTCAAGGAGTCGACGGGCGTCGACGTCTCGAAGGACAAGATCGCGCTCCAGCGCCTCAAGGAGGCCGCGGAGCAGGCGAAGAAGGAGCTCTCCGGCTCCACCTCCGCCTCGATCACCCTCCCGTACCTCTCGCTCACCGAGAACGGCCCGGCGAACCTCGACGAGACGCTGACCCGCGCCCAGTTCGAGAACATGACGAGCGACCTGCTCGACCGCACGAGGAAGCCGTTCGAGGACGTCATCAAGGAGGCGGGCGTCAAGGTCGGCGACATCGCCCACGTGGTGCTCGTCGGCGGCTCGACCCGCATGCCCGCCGTCTCCGAGCTCGTGAAGAAGCTCACCGGCGGCAAGGAGCCCAACAAGGGCGTCAACCCGGACGAGGTGGTCGCCGTCGGCGCCGCCCTCCAGGCCGGCGTGCTGAAGGGCGAGCGCAAGGACGTCCTCCTCATCGACGTCACCCCGCTGTCCCTCGGCATCGAGACCAAGGGCGGGATCATGACCAAGCTCATCGAGCGCAACACGGCCATCCCGACGAAGCGCAGCGAGACCTTCACGACGGCGGACGACAACCAGCCCTCCGTCGCGATCCAGGTGTTCCAGGGCGAGCGCGAGTTCACCCGCGACAACAAGAACCTCGGCACGTTCGAGCTGACCGGCATCGCGCCGGCGCCGCGCGGCATGCCGCAGGTCGAGGTCACCTTCGACATCGACGCGAACGGCATCGTCCACGTCTCCGCGAAGGACAAGGGCACCGGCAAGGAGCAGTCGATGACGATCACGGGCGGCTCGAGCCTCCCGAAGGACGACATCGAGCGCATGGTCCGCGAGGCCGAGGAGCACGCCGCCGAGGACAAGCGGCGCCGCGAGGCCGCCGAGGTCCGCAACTCCGGCGAGCAGCTCGTCTACTCGATCGAGAAGCTCATCAAGGAGAACGACGACAAGCTGCCCGCGGACGTCAAGGACGAGGTGCAGAGCGACGTCGACGCGCTGAAGAGCGCGCTCGCCGGTGACGACGACGACGCGGTGAAGACGGCGTTCGACAAGCTGAACGAGAGCCAGACCAAGCTCGGCCAGGCCATCTACGCCAGCTCGCAGGCGGAGCAGTCCGCGCCGGCCGCCGACGAGGCCACGTCCTCGTCGTCCTCCGACGAGGACGTGGTGGACGCCGAGGTCGTGGACGAGGACGAGCCCAAGCGATGACGGACGACAAGCAGCAGCCGGAGGGGGCGCCCGAGGAGGGCGCCCCGCAGGGCGACGAGGAGTTCATCGCCGCCGAGGGACCGGACGTGGAGACCTCGCTCACGGACGCCGACCAGGCGTTCCTCAACGGCGAGGGCGACCTCCCGGACGGGACCCCTCGACAGGCTCGGGACGGCGCCCCGAAGCCCGGTGACGAGCACCTCGCCGACCTCAAGCGGGTGACCGCGGAGTACGCGAACTACCGCCGGCGCACGGAGCGGGAGCGCGACGCCATCAAGGACCGCGCGACCGGTGACGCGGCGCGGGCGATCCTGCCCGTGCTCGACGACCTCGACCGCGCGGAGGCGCACGGCGACCTCGCTGAGGGCGGCCCGCTCACCGCGATCGCGCAGAAGCTGCGCGGGGCGGTGGCGAAGCTCGGCATCACGCCCTACGGCGAGAAGGGCGAGCCCTTCGACCCGCACCAGCACGACGCGATCTTCCAGCGGGAGAGCCCGGACGTGCAGCAGCCGACCGTGTCCGACGTCGTCGAGCGCGGGTATCGCATCGGCGACACCACCCTCCGCGTCGCGAAGGTCGTCGTCGACACCCCGTCGGGGAGCTGAGGCATGGCGAGTCAGGACTGGTTCGAGAAGGACTTCTACCGGGTCCTCGGCGTGGACAAGTCCGTCTCGCAGGCCGACCTGAAGAAGGCCTACCGGAAGCTCGCACGGCAGTTCCACCCGGACTCCAACCCGGGTGACACGGCAGCGGAGTCGCGGTTCAAGGAGATCTCCGAGGCGTACAGCGTGCTCTCCGACGAGGAGCAGCGGCGCGAGTACGACCAGATCCGCGCCATGGGCTCGGGCGCCCGCTTCACCGCGGGCGGCGCCGGGCCGCAGGGCGGCGGCTTCGAGGACGTGTTCGGCGGCCTGTTCAACCAGGGCGCACGGACGCGGACGGGGACCCGCGGCGGCAGCGGCGGCTTCGAGGACATCCTCGGCGGCATGTTCGGCGGGGGCGGTGGCTTCGGCCAGACCTCCGGCGGCTTCCGGGGCTTCGGCGGCCCGACGCCCGGACGCGACGTCACCGCGACGACGAGCATCGACTTCGTCACCGCCACCAAGGGCGACACCGTCACCCTGTCCGGCGGCAACGGCAAGCCGATCACCGTCCGCATCCCGGCCGGCGTGACCGACGGTCAGAAGCTGAAACTGCGCGGGAAGGGCGAGCCGAGCCCGGACGGCGGCGAGGCGGGCGACCTGGTCCTCACCGTCCACGTCGACAAGCACCCCGTGTTCGAGCGCGACGGTCTCAACCTCCGCGTGAACGTCCCCGTGACGTTCGCCGAGGCGGCGCTGGGCGCGACGATCGAGGTGCCGACGCTCGGCGGCGACACCGTCCGCATGA
Source organism: Amnibacterium kyonggiense (assembly GCF_004364555.1). Taxonomy (GTDB): domain Bacteria; phylum Actinomycetota; class Actinomycetes; order Actinomycetales; family Microbacteriaceae; genus Amnibacterium; species Amnibacterium kyonggiense. The sequence continues at coordinate 407,880 of NZ_SOAM01000001.1, forward strand.
AGGTGCCGGCCGGCACCTCGAGCGGCCGGGTGCTCCGCATCAAGGGCCGGGGTGTCGAGACGAAGACGGGCAAGGGCGACCTGCTCGCCCGAGTCGAGGTCGCGGTCCCGAACCACCTGTCGGCGGCGCAGCGGGAGGCCCTCGAGGCCCTCGTGGCGGCCTCCGGCGAGGAGAACCCGCGCGACGACCTCCTGGCGAAGGCCCGCGTGTGACCAGGAGCCGGGTTCACGGATACGGAGATCCCGCGCAGCCGGATCTCCGTATCGGTGAACCCGGTTGCACGGAGATCCGCTGATGGACGCCGACGACCCGATCTTCCCCATCGCCGCAGCCGCCGAGCTCGCGGGCATGCACCCGCAGACGCTGCGTCAGTACGACCGGCTCGGGCTCGTGGTCCCGCGCCGCACCGCCGGCAAGTCCCGCCGCTACTCGCTGCGCGAGGTCGCGCAGCTGCGGGAGGTGCAGCGCCTCTCGGGCGAGGGCGTCTCGCTCGAGGGCATCCGGCGTGTGCTGGAGCTCGAGAACGAGGTCGTCGCCCTCCGGGACCGCGTGCGGCAGCTCGAGACGGCGCTCGCGAACGAGATGCTGTCGCGTCCGGGCGCCCGCGTCTTCGCGTCCTCCGCCCAGGGCGACGTGGTGCCCTTGCGCCACGGCACCCGTGCCGCCCGACGCACCGAGCTGATGGTGTGGCGTCCGCGTTCCCGTCCGGTCGATCCGGACGAGATCGAGGACGCCGAGGTGGAATGAATCCTGAGCGCACCGCGCTCAACTCGATGGACGTCCCGTCCACCGACTTCCGCAGAAAGCAGGACCCATGGCCAACATGCGTGGTGCGGCTGCTCCGCAGGAGAACGCGAAGAGCGCGCTCGAGCAGTACGGCATCAACCTCACCGAGATCGCCCGCGCGGGCAAGCTCGACCCCGTCATCGGACGGGACTCGGAGATCCGCCGCGTCAGCCAGGTGCTGACCCGGCGCACGAAGAACAACCCCGTGCTCATCGGCGAGCCGGGCGTCGGCAAGACCGCCGTCGTCGAAGGGCTCGCGCAGCGCATCGTCGCGGGCGACGTCGCCGACTCCCTGAAGAACAAGCAGCTCGTCTCCCTCGACCTCGCGGCGCTCGTCGCGGGCGCGAAGTACCGGGGCGAGTTCGAGGAGCGGTTGAAGGCCGTGCTGAAGGAGATCAACGACTCCGACGGTCGGATCATCACCTTCATCGACGAGCTCCACACCCTGATGGGCGCGGGCGGCGGGGAGGGCAGCGTCGCGGCGGCGAACATGCTGAAGCCGATGCTCGCCCGCGGCGAGCTGCGGATGATCGGCGCGACGACGCTGAACGAGTACCGCGAGTACATCGAGAAGGACGCGGCGCTCGAGCGCCGGTTCCAGCAGGTGTTCGTGGGCGAGCCGTCGGTCGACGACTCCATCGCCATCCTCCGCGGCCTCAAGGAGCGCTACGAGGCGCACCACAAGGTCGCGATCGCCGACTCGGCGCTCGTCGCCGCCGCCGCGCTGTCGAACCGGTACATCTCCGCCCGTCAGCTGCCGGACAAGGCGATCGACCTCATCGACGAGGCCGCGAGCCGGCTCCGCATGGAGATCGACTCGGCGCCGGTCGAGATCGACGAGCTGCGCCGCTCGGTCGACCGGCTGAAGCTCGAGGAGCTCGCGCTGAAGCGCGAGAAGGACGACGCGTCCCGGGACCGGCTCGAGAAGCTGCGCGCCGACCTCGCGCGCCGCGAGGAGCACCTGCGCGAGCTGCAGGCGCGGTGGGAGCGCGAGCGCGCCGACCTCAACCGGGTCGGCAACCTCAAGGAGAAGGTCGACGCCCTGCGGATGCGCGCCGAGCGCGCGCAGCGCGAGGGCAACCTCGAGGAGGCCTCCCGCCTGCTCTACGGCGAGATCCCGGTCATCGAGCGGGAGCTCGCCGCCGCCGAGCAGGCGGAGGAGCACCCGGACGAGCCGCGCATGGTGAACGACCAGGTGACCGACGAGGACATCGCGGCCGTCGTGGCGCAATGGACGGGCATCCCGATGGGTCGCCTGCTGCAGGGCGAGACGCAGAAGCTGCTGCACCTCGAGAACGAGCTCGGCCGTCGGCTCATCGGACAGAAGGCCGCGGTGCGCGCCGTGGCCGACGCCGTGCGGCGCACCCGCGCCGGCATCGCGGACGGCAGCCGCCCGACCGGATCGTTCCTCTTCCTCGGCCCGACCGGCGTCGGCAAGACCGAGCTCGCGCGGGCGCTCGCCGAGTTCCTGTTCGACGACGAGCACGCGATGGTGCGCATCGACATGAGCGAGTACGGGGAGAAGTTCGCCGTGTCCCGCCTGGTCGGCGCCCCTCCCGGGTACGTCGGGTACGAGCAGGGCGGGCAGCTCACGGAGGCCGTCCGCCGCCGCCCGTACTCGGTGATCCTGCTCGACGAGGTCGAGAAGGCGCACCCGGAGGTCTTCGACATCCTGCTGCAGGTGCTCGACGACGGTCGCCTCACCGACGGTCAGGGCCGCACGGTCGACTTCCGCAACACGATCCTCATCCTCACGTCGAACCTCGGCTCGCAGTACCTGATCGACCCGTCGACCACGACCGAGCAGAAGGAGGAGGCCGTCCAGGCGCTCGTCCGGCAGGCCTTCAAGCCCGAGTTCGTGAACCGGCTCGACGACATCGTCGTGTTCCAGTCGCTGACGGAGGAGGACCTCGGCCAGATCGTCGAGCTCTACATCGACCGGCTCGGCCGTCGTCTGGCCGACCGGCGGCTGCAGCTCGCGGTGACGCCCGAGGCGCGCACCTGGCTCGCCGAGCGCGGGTACGACCCGCTCTACGGCGCGCGGCCGCTCCGCCGCCTGATGCAGCGCGAGATCGACGACCGGCTGGCCCGGGCGCTGCTCGCGGGCGACGTGCGGGACGGCGACACGGTCCGCGTGGACGTCGACCCCGACGTCGACGGGCTCTCGGTCGGCCGCTTCCAGGTCCCCGTCGCGTAGCGACGCCACACGCCATCCGCCGGTGGGAGAAGGCCGTTCATCTTCGGGCGGTAGACGTGGGGCGTGAGCGCCCTGCACCTCCTGCTCGTCGGCATCGACGGCCTCCGGCTCGACCTCGCGACGGAGGAGCGCGCGCCGCACCTCCGCGGTCTGATCGCCCGGGGCGCTTCGACGAGCATGACGATGCCGGTCCCGACCATCTCGGGGCCCGGCTGGGCGACGCTGCTCACGGGGGCGTCGCACGCGGAGCACGGCGTCGTCGACAACACCTTCGTCGGCAGCCGCCTGGCGGGCATCCCCGACCTGCTGAGCCGCGCGTTCTTCGCCGACCCGAGCCGGACGACGTTCGCCGCCGCCGCCTGGCCGCCCCTCGTGGACCCCGTCGGGGTCGGGCCGGTGATCCACACGCGTGACGAGCAGCGCCGCGCGGAGCGGCACCGGGTGATCGTGCGGGACGGCGAGACCTACGGCTACCGCACGACGGACGCCGAGATCGCCGACTTCGCCGTCGCCGGGCTGTTCGCCGCGGGGCCGGACGTCTCCTTCGTGTACTGGTCCGGCGTCGACGAGGCGGGCCACGTCCACGGCGCCCGGAGCGACGAGTACGCGGCGGCGATCACGCGGACGGACGCCTACCTCGGCCGGCTGCTGGAGGTCGTGGAGCACCGCGCCGCAGCGGGGGAGCGGTGGCTCGTCGCCGCCACGACGGACCACGGGCACGTGGACGTCGGCGGCCACGGCGGCGGGGAGCCCGAGGTGGTGGCGTCCTTCGTCGTCCGTGCCGCGTGGAACGCCGGCCTCGACGCGTGGCCCGCGTCGATCGAACCGGCGGAGCTCACGCCGCGGCTGCTGGCCGCGCTCGCCTGACCATCAGTCGCGGACGAGGACCAGCTCGTCGAGCGGCAGCCGCGTGCGCACGGCGGTCTCGCGCTCGCGGTACTTCTCCGGCAGCAGGTCGGGGGAGGCGACCGTGCCGACCGCGGTGACCGTGACGGGGAGGAAGCGCTCCGGCAGGTCGAACTCGGCCTGCAGTCCGGCGACGTCGATGCCGCCCATCGGGTGCGCGTGCAGCCCGAGCGCGTGCGCCTGGCTCGCGAGGTTCGCCATCGACTGGCCCAGGTCGTACTCGGCCCAGCGGTGCGCGCCGAGCGGCTGCTCGCCGTCGGGGGCCACGACGGCGATGGCCAGCACGAGCAGCGACGCGTTGGGCGCCCAGGTGCGGTTGAAGCCCATGAGGTGCCGCTCGATGCGGTCGAAGGTCTCCGTGCCGCGCTTGCCGACGATGAAGCGCCGCGCCTGCGCGTTCGAGGCGGAGGCCGCCCAGCGCGCCGCCTCGAGCAGCGACGTCACCTGCTCGTCGGTCACCACCGCGTTCGCATCGAACGAGCGCGGTGACCAGCGCATCGCCAGGATCTCCTCGATGGGGGCGTCGGTGACGGCCTGGCGGTCGGGGATGACGGTGGACATGCTGCCTCCGGGAGCGGAAGGGACGGGGTGCAGCACACCTTCGGGCCGAGGTGTGCAGCGCATGCCCCACGAGGACTATTCCCGGCGGCGGGCTGCGGCGGCGTCACCCGGCGCAACAGTCGAGCGCGGCTCGACGACCTCCGCCTACCGTGCACGGGTGACCGATGCACCGCTGCACGCGACGTCCGACGACCAGCTCCGATTCGCCTACTGGGTCCCGAACGTGTCCGGCGGCCTGGTGACCTCCGACATCGAGCAGCGCACCGACTGGGGCTTCGACTACAACGTCCGCCTCGCGCAGACCGCCGAGCGGAACGGATTCGACTACGCCCTCTCGCAGGTCCGGTACACCGCGTCCTACGGTGCGGACCAGCAGCACGAGTCCACCTCCTTCTCCCTCGGCCTGCTGCTCAACACGGAGCGTCTGAAGGTGATCGCCGCGATCCACCCCGGCCTCTGGCACCCGGCGGTGCTTGCGAAGTGGATCACGACCGCCGACCACCTCTCGCACGGCCGAGCGGCGATCAACGTCGTCTCCGGTTGGTTCAAGGGCGAGTTCACCGGGCTCGGCGAGCCGTGGCTCGAGCACGGCGAGCGGTACCGACGCAGCGAGGAGTTCATCCGCGTCGTCTGCGCGCTCTGGACCGAGCAGCACGTCGACTTCTCGGGCGACTTCTACCGCGTGCACGACTTCACCATGCAGCCGACGCCGTGGCCCGTGGAGGGGCGGCCGCACCCCGAGATCTTCATGGGAGGCAACTCCACCGACGCCCGCGGCATGGGCGGCCGCGTCGCCGACTGGTACTTCAGCAACGGCAAGGACTTCGCCGGGTTCGAGGAGCAGTACCGCGAGGTGACCGCGGAGGCGGCGCTCGCCGGCCGCACGGACCGGGTCCGCTTCGGTCTGAACGGCTTCGTCGTCGCGCGCGACACCGAGAAGGAGGCCCAGGACACCCTCGAGGAGATCATCGCGAAGGCGAACCCGGAGGCGGTCGAGGGGTTCCGCGAGGCCGTGCGGCAGGCCGGGCGGTCGACCGGGGACGGCAAGGGCATGTGGGCCGACTCCACGTTCCGCGACCTGGTCCAGTACAACGACGGGTTCCGCACGGGACTGATCGGCACGCCGGAACAGATCGCGCGTCGCATCGTCGCCTACAAGGAGCGCGGCGTCGACCTGTTCCTGCTCGGCTTCCTGCACTTCATCGAGGAGATCGAGGCGTTCGGGAGGGATGTGCTGCCGATCGTGCGCGAGCTGGAGGCGGAGTCGATCCGCTCCGGGCGCCTGCATCGGGCCTGAGCGCGCCGGGCCGGGACTCAGGCCAGGCCGACCAGCGATCTGGCCTCCGCCGCCGTCGGCTCGACGGCGTACGCGCCGCGGGCCGCGAGCGTCCGGACCGTCGCGCCGCGGATGCGCGGGCCGCGGATCGCCACGCAGTCGTGCTCCGCGACGGCGGTGACGAGCACGCCCGTCGCGCCGAGCCCGTGCTCGAGCGCGAAGGCGATCTCGTCGGTGAGCCGCTCCTGCACCTGCGGCCGGGCGGCGATGGTCTCGATCACCCGGACGATCGCGCCGAGGCCCGCGACCGCGCCCGGCCGGTAGACGAGCGAGACCGCCCCCGCGAACTTCAGCAGGTGGTGCTCGCACGTCGACCGGAACGGGATGTCGAGGAAGGCCACCGGTCCGCGCGCGTCGGTGTCCGCGACGGCGGAGGCAGCGAGGTCGGGCACCGGGTCCACGCCGACGCCCGCGAACAGCTCGGCGCCGAGACGGGCCACCCGCTCGGGCGTGCGGTCGAGCGACGGGTCCGCGGGGTCGAGGCCGAGGGCGCGGAGGTACTCCTCCACGGCGCGCTGCGCACGCTCCAGATCGGGCGTCATCCCGCCTCCAGTGCCGCGAGCAGGTGGCGCACGCGGCCGCGGCCGGGCAGCACGGCGTCCGGGTCCGCCTCGAGCCAGGGCGACAGCACGAACGCGCGCTCGTGGGCGCGAGGGTGGGGGAGGACGAGTCCCGGTTCGTCGATCCGCCGGTCGCCCTGGACGATCAGGTCGAGGTCGAGGGTGCGGTCGCCCCACCGCTCGGCCCGCACGCGCCCGAAGGTCCGCTCGATCAGCAGCAGCCGGTGCAGGAGGGCCTCCGGCGCCAGCGAGGTGCGGCCGACGACGACGCCGTTCCCGTACCGCGGACGGTCCGGGTCCGGGCCGGAGCGCGTCACGGCGACGGTCTCGTGCAGCGAGGACACCACGTCGACGGTGAGGCCCGGTAGGCGCTGGAGCGCAGCGACCGCCTCTGCGAACGTCTCGGCCCGGTCGCCGAGGTTCGTGCCGATCGCGATGACGACCGGCTCGACGGTCCCGGTGCGCCGGCGTTCGACCCGGACGGCGACGTCCGCGAACGGCACGGGGATCGGCGCCGAGGGCTTGTGCACGGTCACGACGACCGCGTCGACGAGCTCGGCCTCGAGTGCGACGTCCGCGATCCGCTGCGCGAGCGTCTCGATGAGGTCGACCGGATCGCGCTCGACCGCGGCGACGACGGCCTCCGCCAGCTCGCCGTAGTGCACCGTCGCGAGCACCCGGTCCGTCGCCGCCGCGACGGCGAGGTCGAGCGTCAGCTCCAGGTCGACCACGAACTCCTGCCCGGCGGCGCGCTCCTCGGGCAGCACACCATGCCGGCCGAACGCCCGAACGCCGGTGAGCAGGATCCGGTCCGCGGCGCTCATGCCGCTTCCCGCATGCGTCGGACGACGTCGATCGCGGCCCGGCTGACGGCGGGCGCATGGACGCGGACGCCCCAGACCCCCCGCTCGGCGAGCAGCGCGGTGAGCACGGCGGTGACGCCGTCGCGGTCCTCCGCCGGTCCGTCGACGAGCTCGCCGAGGAACCGCTTCCGCGAGACCCCGACGAGGAGGCGGAGGCCGTCGACCCCCAGCGCGTCGAGGTGCGCGAGCAGGTGCCAGTTCTCGGCCGCCGTCTTGCTGAACCCGACGCCCGGATCGACGACGAGCCGCTGGCGGGGGACGCCAGCGGTCGTCGCGGCGTCCACGCGGTCCCGGAGGTCGGTGGCGACGTCCCGGACCACATCGCCGTAGTCGCCGCCGCGACCGGCCGGTCCCCGCGAATGCATGAGCACGAGGTCGGCGCCGGAATCGGCGGCGACGCGCAGCAGCCCGGGGTCACGGCCGCCGTCCACGTCGTTGACGATCGTCGCCCCCGCCCGGACGGCGGCGGCGGCGACCGATGCGCGGCGGGTGTCGATGCTGACGCGGATCCCGCCCGCGACGAGGCCCTCGACGACCGGGAGGACGCGTCGGAGCTCCTCGCCCGGGTCCACGGGCGCGGCGCCGGGCCGGGTGGACTCGCCGCCGACGTCCACCACGTCGGCGCCGGCCTCGACGAGCGCCTGGCCGTGCCCGATGGCAGCGGCCGGGTCGAGGAAGCGGCCGCCGTCGCTGAACGAGTCCGGCGTCACGTTGAGGACGCCGAACACGACCGGCGGGACGAAGGGCTGCGGCATGGGCCCGATCAGGCTAGCGGCGGCTCGGTACCGTGGGGCGTGCTCATCCGCGAGGCGACGGCCGCCGACTGGCCGGCCATCTTCCCGTTCTTCGCCGCGGTCGTCGAGGCGGGGGAGACCTACGCCTACCCGCCCGGTCTGTCCTCCGCGGAGGCCGAGGCGCTCTGGCTCGGCCAGCACCGCGTCGTCGTGGCGGAGGAGGACGGCGTCGTCCTCGGCTCGGCGACGATGGGCCCGAACCGGCCGGGCCGCGGCTCCCACGTCGGCACCGCGAGCTTCATGGTGGCCGAGGCCGCGCGCGGTCGCGGGGTGGGCAGGGCGCTCGGCGAGCACATGCTGGCCTGGTCGAAGGCGGCCGGCTTCCGCGCGGTCCAGTTCAACGCCGTCGTCGAGACGAACACCACCGCGGTGCACCTCTGGCAGTCGCTCGGCTTCCGCATCGTCGGCACGGTCCCGGAGGCGTTCGACAGCCGGTCGCACGGCCTCGTCGGCCTCCACGTGATGCACCGCCCCCTCTGAACCTTGCTCACGCTTCTTGCCGCCCGGCCGGTGGTCGGGCGGCAAGAAGCGTGAGCAAAGCGATCAGGCCGGGGTCGGGGCGAGGGCCGCGAGCACCTGGTCGGCGACCCAGTGGCCCATCCGGATGGCGCCGTCGACGTGCTGGTACCCGGCGCCGGCGATGTCGCTCGACGCCCAGTGGATCGGGCCGACCGGCGTGCGGACGTCCGCGCCGAACCGCTCGAGGCCGCCCATGTCGAAGCTCGCGGCGTAGGCGCCGCGCGTCCACTCCTCGCTGCCCCAGTCGCTCTCGACGTAGATCGTGGGGTGCTTCGCGCGCTCGCCGTAGTACCGCGCGAGGTCGTCGAGGATCGCCTCGCGCCGCTCGTCGGGCTCGAGCGCGAGCAGGCGATCGGCGCGGGCGTCGGACGCGAACCCGACGAGGATCCCGCGCGGGTCGCCGTGATTCGAGTTGTCGTACGCCTCGTGGACGGAGAGGTAGGGGCTGAACGCGGTGCCCGACAGCCCGTCCTCCCGCCAGAACGGCTCCTCGTAGACGGCGTGGATCTTGATGACGAGCCCGAGCGAGAGGTGCTGGTGCAGCACGTGCCGTCGGAGCGGCAGGGTCGGCACGTAGTCGATGCGGTCGTAGAGGTTCGGCGGGACCGCGAGGACGACCTGCCGCGCTTCGACCACGAGGTCCCCGTCCGCCTCGACGACCGCGCCGTCCGCCGACCACGTGATGCGCCGCACCGGGCGGGAGAGCAGCACGTCGTCCCCGAGTGCCGCGGCGAGCCGCAGCGGCACCTGCTGCAGGCCGCCGACGACCCGCTTGTCGAGGATGAAGTCGGCGTCGACGAGGTGCGAGAAGCTGCCGGCCGACGCGGCCATGAGCAGGGACTGCAGCGCGGAGAATGCGTGCGCCGGCTTCGTGAGCATGGCCTCGGCGGTGAACATGGCGACGTTCGACCGCGCCTCGGCGTCGTCGGAGAGCTGCTCGAGGAACGCCCGCCAGGTGATGCCGTCGAGCTCCCGGGCGCGCGGGTGCGCCCACGGGCGGTCCGGATCGATCTCGGCCGTGAGGCCGTCGAGCACGGCGATCATCCGCTCGATCTCGGCCTGCGTCTCCGGCGACGCCGGGAAGATGTCGCCGGTGAACCGGTGGGAGACGCCGTCCGGGCCGATGTAGACGCTGTCGCCGTCGCGGTAGCGCGAGAAGGTCTCGAGCCCGAGCTCCTCGATCGCGCCCTTGAGCGCCGTCTGGTCCGGGGAGACCCACTGGCCCCCGAGCTCCAGCAGGGCGCCGGAGGAGTCGTCGTTCCGGAGGCGTCCGCCGACCCGGTCCCGCGCCTCCAGCACGATCACCGAGGCGCCCGACCTCCGCAGCTGCGTCGCCGCGGTGAGGCCGCACGCGCCGGCGCCGATGACGACCACGTCCCGCTCGATCCGATCCATCCGGCCAGCATATGGAGCCCATCGGGGCGGCGATGCCCGGATCGCCTGCGAATCGGCCCGAGCGGCGCCGATCCCGCACCCCAGACCGGGAGGTGACGACTGGATCCGAAGGCTCAGCCGAGCGCGACGAGCGACACGTGCGCCGCGCGGGCGACCACGATCACGACCGCGTACACGCAGTAGAGGCCGAGGAAGGCGCCGAACAGCGTCTCGCGCCAGCTGCCGGCGTGGCCGAGCACGGGGACGGCGATGTAGCCGTTCCGCTTCCACACCGATCGCAGCACCGGCGTTCGCGCCCACAGCTTCGGCGGGGTGATCTGCACGGGCCAGGTGGGTGAGGGGACGCCCTCCACGGTGAGGAGGTCGCCGGCGATGTGCGTCAGGAAGCCGAGGCCGACCGCGATCGGGAACCAGGTCGGGTTGTCCGGCGCGAACACGACGACAGCGACGGCGGCGAGGACGCCGATCGCCCACGCACCCGCCCACGAGCGCACGAGCTCGCGCGCCTTCACGGCGAAGCAGATGAGGCCGATCGTCGCGATCGCCGGTCCGATCGGCACGAGGCCGAGCTCGGGGATCGGGACGGTGAACCGGCCGACGAGCACGGCGAGGAGGGTCACGATCGCCCCGGCCAGGATCGTGTGGAACCCGTGCCGGTGACCGCCGCTCGCATCCTCGATGCTGCGCGCGACCACCTTCCCGACGATCGGGACGGAGTGCGCGATCGTGCCGCTGTGGTGGTCCGCGTCGGGCAGGAGCGCCGCTCCCGCGCACACGACCGCCCCGGAGAGGACGCCGGCGGGGGAGAGCGGGTAGACGTCGGTGCCGAACGACGGCAGGGCCGCCGTCGCCGCGAACCACACGGCCGCGCCGCTGGTCGCGTGGTTGACGCCCATCACGCGCGCCATCGTGCATCCACCGGTGCTCCGCGGCCGGGTGCCGCGCGGGTCTGGTCCAGGATGCGGAGGTCGGGAGGCGTCGCCTGACCGGATCTCCGCATCCGTGAACGGGTCTACTGCGCCAGCGCGCCCCGCACCGTCGCGACGAAGTCGTCGACGTCCGCCTCGGTCGTGTCGAACGCGCACATCCAGCGCACCTGACGCTTGGCCCGGTCCCAGTCGTAGAACCGGTACCGCTCGCGCACGCGGTCCGCGGCGTCGAGGTCGAGCTCCGCGAACACCGCGTTCGCCTGGGTCGGGTGGCTGAACCCGACGCCCTCGATGCCCTCGAGGCCGGCCCGGAGGCGGGCGGCCATCGCGTTCGAGTGCTGCGCGGTCCGGACGCCGAGCCCGTCCTCGAAGAGTGCGAGCAGCTGCGCGCTCGCGAACCGCATCTTGCTCGCGAGCTGCATGTTCATCTTCCGGAGGAACACGAGGCCGTCGACACGGTCGGGGTCGAGCACCACGATCGCTTCGGCGCCCAGCAGGCCGTTCTTCGTGCCGCCGAGCGACAGGACGTCGACACCGGCGTCGCGCGTGAACGCGGCGAAGGGGAGATCGAGTGCGGCGGCGGCGTTCCAGATGCGCGCGCCGTCCATGTGCACCGCCATCCCGCGCTCGTGCGCGAAGTCGGCGATCGCCCGCACCTCGTCCGGCGTGTAGACGGTGCCGAGCTCGGTCGACTGCGTGATCGAGACGGCCAGCGGCTGCGGGCGGTGCTCGTCGCCCCAGCCCCACGCCTCGGTCTCGGCCGCGGCGGGCGTGAGCTTGCCCTCCTCCTCGGGGACGACGAGCAGCTTCAGCCCACTCACCCGCTCGGGGGCGCCCGCCTCGTCGGTGTGGATGTGGGCGGAGCCGGTCGCGACGATCGCGCCCCAGCGGGGGACGAGCGCCGTGAGCGCCGTCACGTTCGCGCCGGTGCCGTTGAAGACCGGGAAGACCTCCGCGCGATCGCCGAACTCGTGGCGGACGACCTCGCCGAGCCGCGCCGTGTAGACGTCCTCGCCGTACGCGATCTGGTGGCCGCCGTTGGCGTCGGCGATGGCCGCGAGGACCTCGGGCAGCACCCCCGCGTAGTTGTCGGAGGCGAACGTGCGGCGGGTGGGGTCGTGGAGTGGCACGTCCTCCATCCTCGCGCGCCCGCGCGGGCCGTCAGCCCGCTTCGACCTCCGGGGCCACGGTCAGGGTCGCATTCCCGAGAATCGGCGGGTGGTCGATCGGGTGGCCGTCGAAGTCGACCCAGCCGCTGTCCCCCTCGCCGCCGAACGTCTGGCTCATCGACCAGGTCCCGGCGAGGTCGTAGACCAGGGAGAGGAGGAGGCCGGGGAAGACCACGCCGATGAGCGCGTCCCAGACCGGCGTCGTCTCGCGCGGCGGCGCATCGGTCGCAGTCGTCACGACTGCAGCATGGCGACGATCGCCGGTGCCGCACCAGGGGCGACCCCGGAGTTCCCGGGCGCGAGGGACTCCGGGGTCGTCTCGAGCCGTTCCGCACTCGGCGTGGTTTCGACGCGGGCGCGGAGCGCCCGGCTCGACCACCGAGCGGAAACCGCGGAGGGGTCAGGCGGTCGCGGCGGTGATGCCCGCGGTCGACTCGATCGTCGGGCGGAGCTTCTTGCCGAGCGCCTCGTAGAACATCGACAGCGGGAACTCGTCGTCGAGCACGGCGTCCGTGTAGCCCTTCGGCGCCCCGGCGAGGACCTCGTCCGGGAGGCCGCGCGCCCAGCGCGACGCCGGGTTCGGCTCGACGGTCGCCCGCACGAGCTCGTACGCCGCCAGCCAGTGCGCGGTCTTCGGGCGGTCGATCGAGCGCCAGTACAGCTCGTTGATCGCGTCGGACAGTGCGACGACCGTGTCGGGCAGCTGCTCCCAGTCGATGGCGAGACTGGTGTCCGTCCAGTGCAGCACGTGGTGCTGGTGCAGCCAGGCGAACAGCAGCTGGCCACCGAGGCCGTCGTAGTTGCGCACCCGCGAACCGGTGAGCGGGAAGCGGAAGATCCGGTCGAACAGGATCGTGTACTGCGCCAGCTGCGCATGATCCCGTGTGACGGCGTCGGTCTCCGCGGCCCGGACGAGCCGGACCGCCTCGCGGAAGGCGGTCAGGTCGCAGCGCAGCTCCTCCAGCGAGTAGAGGAAGAACGGCATGCGCTGCTTGATCATGAACGGGTCGAACGGCAGGTCGCCGCGCATGTGCGTCCGGTCGTGGATCAGGTCCCACAGCACGAACGCGCGCTCGGTGAGCTCCTGGTCGTCGAGCAGGCGCTGCGCGCCCTCCGGCAGCTCGAGCTTCGTGATCTCGGCCGCAGCGGCGACCACGCGGCGGAACCGCGCCGCCTCCCGGTCCTGGAAGATCGCGCCCCACGTGAAGGGGATGAGCTCCTTCATGGCGACGGTCTCGGGGAACAGGACCGCGGAGTCGGTGTCGTAGCCGGCGGTGAAGTCGACGAACCGCAGGGAGACGAAGAGCGCGTTCGGGTAGGACTCCCGCTCGAGCGCGTCGATGAAGTCCGGCCAGATGACGTCGACGAGCAGCGCCTCGAGCAGCCGGTCCGGCGAGCCGTTCTGCGTCGTCATCGGGAACAGCACGAGGTGGCGGAGGCCGTCGACCCGATCGCGCTGCGGGTTGAACGCGGCGAGCGAGGTGCGGAAGTCGGGCACGTCGAAGCCGCCGGCGGCCCACGCCCCGAGGTCGGCATCGAGCGCGGTGAAATAGGCGGTGTCGTGCGGGAAGGTCGGCGCGAGTGCGCGGACGTGCTCCCGGATCTCCGTCATCAGCCGCGCGGCCAGCGCGGTGTCCGCGCCCTCCGCGAGGGCGCCGTCCTTCCGCTGCAGCTCGCGGAAGCCGGTGACCGCGGCCTTCAGGCGCAGCCACGACGGGGTCTCGGCGGTGACCGCCGGACGGGTCGACTCGAGCAGCGACATCATGCGCCTCCTTCGTTCCCCGTCGACGGTACGACGCGTGGGGCGACCGTTCGATGCGCGGGACGTGCAAGAACGTGCCGTTCACGCAGCTTCGTTGCGCGCGCGGCCGATCAGGCGGGCGTGACGGCGGAGAACGTCAGCGCGGCGCCGCCGATCCACACGAGGACCGCGGTGCCGATCCCGACGAGCGGAGGCCAGAAGGCGAGCCGCGCGCGAATCAGCCGCTCGACGACCGAGGCGATCGCGACGACGGCCACCGCCGCCGGGCCGAGCATCGCGATGAAGACGCCCGCGCTGAGGACCTCCGTGCGACAGGTGCCCGAGGCGCCGCAGGAGTCGCTCGCCATCACGAGGAACGCGCCCGCGAACCCGAGGACGGCGGCGAGCGCGACGAGGACGACCAGGAGTGCGATCGAGAGGACCACGTCCCACGTCCGCCGCACGGGCGGTGCGCCAGACGCGGTCGTCATCCCGCAACGGTACGGCCTGCACGGTCGCACCTGGGAATCAGCTCTGGACCGCGCGACCTCGGGGCAGCTGTGTGCCAGGGTGGACCTAAACCGGTTCAGCGACGACGGGAGGCGATGATGGGCGGGAAGCCGACGATCGCCGACGTCGCCCGCGCCGCGGGCGTGAGCAAGGGCCTGGTGTCGTTCGCGCTGAACGACCGGCCGGGCGTCGCCCCCGCGACGAAGCGCCGCATCCTCGCCGCGGCGGACGAACTCGGGTTCCGGCCCAGCGTGCAGGGCCGGTCGCTGTCGACGCGGCTCGCCTACTCCGTGGGCCTCGTCCTGGCGCGCGACGCCGACCTGGTCGCCGCCGACCCCTTCTACCCGCCGTTCCTCGCGGGCGCCGAGCGCGTCCTCGTCGCCGCGGGCCGCACCCTGACGCTGAGCGTGCTCGACCGGGACCGGGACGAGGAGGCGCACTACCGGGCCCTCGTCGCCGACCGCCGCGTGGACGGCGTCATCGTCGGCGACCTCCGGCCGGCCGACCCGCGCCTGCCCCTGCTCGCCGAGCTCGGCCTGCCGGCGGTCACGCTCGGCCGCACCGGCGACCCGCGCTTCCCCGCGGTGAGCGTCGACGACGCCAAGGGCGTCGCCGAGACGGCCCGGCACCTCCTGACCCTGGGGCACCGGCGGATCGCGATGGTCGCCGGCCCGCGCGACCTCGTGCACGGGGCCCGGCGCGCGGACGCGTTCCGCGCGGCGCTCGCGGCCGCGGGGCTCGAGCCCGTCGCGGTCGTCGAGACCGACTTCACGCCCCTCGCGGCCGCGCGCGCGACGTCGGACCTGCTCGCCGCGGGGGAGCGCCCGACGGCCGTCGTCTACGGCAACGACGTCGCGGCCGCCGCCGGGATCAGCGTGATCCGCGGCCACGGGCTCGGCGTACCCGAGGACATCGCCGTGTGCGGGTTCGACGACGCCGAGATCGCGCAGTGGACCGTCCCCTCGCTCACCACCGTGAGCACCGGCCCCGCCCGCTGGGGTGCGGCGGCCGCCGAAGCCCTCCTCGACCTGCTCGCCGGTGAACGGGTCGAGGACCGCGACCTCGAGCCCGCGCGGCTCGTCGTCCGCGACTCCACCGGCGTCGTCCCGCGCACCACCCGCGCGCAGGACCAGGACCAGGAAAGGACCACCTGATGCACCGCTCTCGACGGGTGCGCAGCATCGCCGCTGCCGCCGTCGCGACCGCCCTCGCCGTCGGCCTCACGGCCTGCGGGCAGGGGAACGTCGCGAATCCGAGCCTCACCTCGAAGGGGCCGATCACGATCTGGTACTCGAACAACGAGCAGGAGGTGGCCTGGGGCAAGCAGATGGTCGCCTCCTGGAACCGGGACCACCCGGACCAGAAGGTCACCGCGCAGGAGATCCCCGCCGGCCGGACGAGCGAGTCCGTCATCAGCGCCTCGATCACCGCCGGCAACGCCCCCTGCCTCGTGCTCAACACGGCGCCGTTCGCGGCCGGGCAGTTCGAGAAGCAGGGCGGCCTCGTCGACCTCTCGAAGTTCCCCGACGGGAACTCCTACATCGAGGGCCGCAGCGGTGACCTGGCGAAGCAGTACCGCTCGAGCGTCGACGGGGACTACTACCAGCTGCCCTGGAAGTCGAACCCGGTCGTGATCTTCTACAACAAGAAGCTCTTCGCGAAGGCCGGGATCGACACGAAGGACCCGGGCCTCGGCACCTACGCCGGTTTCCTCGCCGCGGCGCGGAAGGTCGTGAAGTCCGGGGCGTCGAAGGTCGCCATCCAGCCCGCGCCGACGAGCGAGTTCTTCCAGATGGACACGGACTTCTACCCGCTGTACGTCGCTGCGAGCGGCGGGACGCCGCTGATCCGGGACGGCAAGGCCACCTTCAACGACAAGACCGGCGACGAGGTCGCGAACTTCTGGCGGACCCTCTACAAGGAGGGGCTGTCGAGCCCCGAGCAGTACCAGGGCGACGCCTTCGCCGACGGGTACGCGGCGATGGCGATCGTCGGCCCGTGGGCGGTCAGCTACTACAAGGACGTCGACTGGGGCGCCGTCCCGGTGCCGACGCCGAACGGGACGCCCACCGACGAGATCCACACGTTCAGCGACGCGAAGAACATCGGCATGTACACCGCCTGCCCGCACAAGGGCACGGCGTGGGAGCTGCTGAAGTACGCGACGAGCAGCGAGCAGGACGCGAAGTTCCTGGATCTCACGGGGCAGATGCCCATCCGGCCCGACCTCGCGAGCACCTACGCGGACTACTTCGCGAAGCACCCGCAATACGCGCTGTTCGGGTCGCTGGCGACCCGGACCGTGGAGGTGCCCGCCGGCCCGAACACCGTGCAGGAGATGCAGACCTTCCGCAACGAGTGGACGTCGTCCGTCATCTTCGGCGGCAAGAACCCGGCCCAGGCGCTCGACGACGCCGCGGCGACCATCGACACCCTGGAGGCGCAGCCGTGACCCTTCGACAGGCTCCCGCGACGGCGGTGGCGTCACCCGCCGCGCCCACGCCGGTCGAGAGGATCGACCGGCAGAACCCGAACGACCGCCTCCGGCACCGGATCCTCGGCCGGAACCCGCTCGGGCTCCTGTTCAGCACCCCGTACCTCGTGTTCGTCCTGGCGGTCTTCGCCTCCCCGATCGTCTACGCGGTCTGGATCGCGTTCCACGACTTCTACTTCGCCGCTCCCGGCGCGACGACGTCGTACCCGTTCGTCGGGTTCGCGAACTTCGTCTACGCGTTCACGAACGCGCAGGTGATCCAGTCGTTCGGCAACGTCGGGATCTTCCTGCTGATCAACGTGCCGCTCACCGTGGTGCTGTCGCTGCTGCTCGCGGCGGCCCTGAACCGGGTGATCCACCTGCGGGTCTTCCTGCGGATCAGCTTCTACGTGCCGTACATCACGGCATCGGTGGCGCTCGTGGGCGTCTGGCTGTTCCTCTTCGGCGGCGACGGGCTGGTCAACAGCACCCTGGGGCCGCTCGCGCCGAACCCGTCGTGGCTGGTGAACCAGTCGCTCGCGATGCCCGTCATCGCGATCTACGTGACGTGGAAGCAGCTCGGGTTCTACATCCTGCTGTACCTCGCGGCGCTGCAGAACGTGCCGAAGGAGCTCTACGAGCAGGCCTCCACCGACGGCGCCGGCGCGCTTCGCCAGTTCTGGTCCGTCACCGTGCCGGGCGTCCGGCCGGCGACGCTCCTCGTGCTGCTCGTGTCGACCGTGACGGGCGCGAACCTCTTCACCGAGCCGTACCTGCTGACCGGCGGCGGCCCGAACGGGGCGTCGAACACGCCCGTCTACCTGATGTACCAGCTCGGCGTGGAGCAGGGGCTCCCGGACGTCGCGAGCGCGATCGGCATCGTGCTCGTCATCGGCGTCCTGATCATCGCGTGGCTGCAGAACCGGTTCGCCGGAGGGAGGGACTGATGACGATCCAGCAGGCCCAGGAGGCCGCGCCCGCCGACGGCGCGCGCACGACGAACCGCCCGGCCGGGCGGCGCTCGAAGGGGTGGACACGGACGCAGTCCGTGCTCCGCGGGGTGGTCCTCGGCATCGGCGCCGTGGCCTTCCTGTTCCCCTTCTACTACATGGTCATCGGCTCGCTCCAGAAGAAGCCGGACCAGACCCTGGCCGGGCTGATCCCCGACCCGACGAACCTGACGCTCGACAACTTCGCCGCGGTGAACAGCCGGATCAGCCTGCTGTCCGGCCTGCTCAACTCCGGGCTCTTCACCGGCGGGGTGCTGCTCTGCACACTCGTGTTCGGCGTGCTGGTCGGGTACGCGCTCGCGGTGCTCGAGTGGCGAGGGAGGGGCGCGACGTTCGCGATCGTGCTGCTGGTGCAGGTGATCCCGTTCCAGCTGCTGCAGATCCCGCTGTACGTGCTCGTCGCGCGGAACTACGGCCTCGCGGACAACGTGCTCGGCATGATCCTGCCGTTCGCGATCAACTCGACCGCCGTCATCCTGTTCCGGCAGTACTTCCTGCAGGTGCCGCGCGAGCTGTTCGAGGCGGCGCGGATCGACGGGGCGCGGGAGCTGCGGCTGCTCTGGAGCGTCGCCATCCCGCTGGTGCGGCCGGCGCTCGTGACGGGCGTGCTGCTCACCTTCATCGGTCCGTGGAACGAGTTCCTCTGGCCGTTCCTCATCACGAAGCAGGCCGACCGGCAGCCGCTGGCCGTCTCCCTCGCGAACTACATCACCTCGGTCGCCTCGTCGACCGCCAACCCGTTCGGCGCGGTCACCGCCGGCGCGCTCGTGCTCGCCGTGCCCGTCGTCGTCCTGTTCATCGTGTTCCAGCGCTACTTCGTCTCGAGCGACCTCGGCTCGGGCGTGAAGGGATGACCTCCATGACCACCTCCTCCACCCGCACCGACGTCGGCTACCGCCTCGAGCGCGTCGGCCTCGTGATGGAGCCGGAGCCCGGCAACGACCTCGAGTTCGAGGGGGTGCTCAACCCCGGCTCGGGGCGGGGGCCCGACGGCGAGCTGTACCTGCTGCCGCGCGTCGTCGCGGCGGGCAACGTCTCCCGCGTCGGGCTCGCCCGCGTGCTCGTCGAGGACGGGGTGCCCGTCGGCGTCGAGCGGCAGGGGATCGTGCTCGAGCCGGACCGGCAGTGGGAGCGCGGCGCCACGCACGCCGGCGTCGAGGACCCGCGGATCACCCGGATCGACGAGCTCGGGCTGCACGTCATGACCTACGTCGCCTACGGCCCGCTCGGGCCGCGCACCGCGATCGCGGTGTCGGAGGACCTCCGGTCGTGGCGCCGCCTCGGCCCGGTCACGTTCGCCTACGACGACGAGCAGGACGCCGATCTCGGCCTCGTCTTCAACAAGGACACCGTCTTCTTCCCGGAGGCCGTCACCTCGCCGGACGGCGTGCGCTGCTTCGCGGTGCTGCACCGGCCGATGTGGAACGTGGGGGAGACGGTGCCGGGGGAGGCGCCGCAGGTGCCGGCCGGGCTGCCCGACGCCCGCGAGAGCATCTGGATCGGCTACGTGCCGGTGGAGGACGTCGCCCGCGACCTCTCGCTGCTGACGCGCTGGACGCGCAACCGCTTCCTCGCCGGCCCCGAGTTCCCGTTCGAGGAGCTGAAGATCGGCGGCGGACCCGCGCCGTACCGGGTGCCGGAGGGATGGCTGCTGCTGCACCACGGCGTGACCGGGCGGATCGACAACGCGTTCGCGCAGCAGAAGCACGTGAACTACGCGGCCGGGATGATGCTGCTCGACGGCGACGACCCCTCCCGCGTCCTCGCCCGCACCCCGGTCCCCGTGCTCACGGCGGAGACGGAGTGGGAGAAGACCGGCATCGTGCCGAACGTCGTGTTCCCGACGGCGATCGAGGAGATCGACGGGCAGCCGTTCGTCTTCTACGGCATGGCCGACACGAAGATCGGCGCCGCCCGCCTCGTCAAGGCCTGACCCGCCCCCGTCTGTTCACGGATACGGAGATCCGGTCAGCCGGATCTCCGTATCCGTGAACAGGTCTGCACCGAACGAAGGAGTTCATGCGTGTTGAAGCATCTGTCCGCGTACGTCGCGGCCGGCGCCCTGCTCGCCACGGCGCTCGTCGCCGCGCCCGCCGAGGCGGCGCCCGTCACCGCTCCGGCGGCGGCCCGGCTGACGAACACCGCCCACCTCGACTTCCTCCTGCAGGAGGTCCGGCCGCCCGCGACCGCGGGGCACTCGACCTACGGATCCGCCCCCGTCGAGCTGCCGTGGACGTACGCGGACCGGAACGACGACGGCTCCTACACGCGGGTCGGCGGCGGCACCTACGACGCCGCGACCGACACGTACGGGCAGGGCGCCTTCAACACCGACGACGTCGCCCGCACCGCCGTCGTGTACGTGCGCGACTGGCGGCAGACCGGCTCCGCGGCGAGCCGGGAGCACGCGGAGGCCGTCCTGCGCGGGCTGGCGTTCTTCCAGACCACCACCGGCCCGCACGCCGGGAACCCGGTGCTGTGGATGCAGCCCGACGGCGCGCTGAACCCGAGCGCCGACCCGGTCGAGCTGCCCGACCCGAGCGACTCCGGGCCGAGCTACTGGCTCGCCCGCACGATCTGGGCGTACGGGGAGGGCTACGCCGCGTTCCGGCACAGCGACCCCGGCTTCGCCCGGTTCCTGCAGCAGCGCCTCCGCCTCGCGGTCCGCGCCCTCGATCGCGAGACGCTGCGCACCGGCGCCGCGACGGCGGTCGCGGACGGCGTCCGCGTCCCCGGGCGGCTGATCGTCGACGACGCGGGCGCGAGCGCCGAGGCCGTGCTGGGCCTCGCCGCGTACGCGAAGGCCGCGCCGAAGGACGTCGCTCCGCGGCGCGCGCTCGCGTCGCTCGCAGGGCAGATCGACCGGCTCGCGGCGACCACGCCGCAGACCGCGTCCTGGCCGTACGGTGCGATCCTGCCGTCCGCCGCATCGCGGACGAGTTGGCACGCCTGGGCCTCGCAGATGAGCGCGGCGCTCGCCGCGGCCTGCTCCGCGCTGCACCGCCCGGCACTGCTGCGCTCCGCGGTCCGCGACACGGCCGGGTTCGAGCCCGACCTGCTCGCCGCGGGCGGCGCCGACAACCTGCTCGGGCCGACGCCGAGCGACCGGACCCAGATCGCGTACGGCGTCGACTCGCGCGTCCAGGGCCTCCTCGCCGTGTCGGACCGCACCGGCTCCCGCGGCGTCCGGGCGCTCGCCGCGCTGCAGGCCGCCTGGTTCTTCGGCGCGAACGCGAGCGGCTCCCCGGTCTACGACCCGGCCACCGGCGTCACCTTCGACGGCGTGCAGGCGGACGGGACCGTCAACCGCAACAGCGGCGCCGAGAGCACGATCCACGGCCTGCTCACCATGCTCGCGCTCGACGCGCACCCGTCGGTCGCCCGGGCGGCGACCGCGATCCACGGGCTCGGCGCCCGGGACGGGCTCCGCGTCGTCGAGGCGGAGGACGCCGCGACGACCGGAACCGTGTTCACCCCGGATCCGGCCTCCACGGCGGAGTCCGCCTGGAGCGGGAAGGGCCTGCTGCTCCGGAAGGGGCGGACGGCGACGTTCCACCTCGGCACGGGCGCGCACGAGGTCGAGGCCGTCGTGCAGCAGGTCGAGCGCGGCACCGCGACGGCGCCGGTCTCGCGCTGGACCGGGGGCGGCGTCCGGCGGAGCCTCACCTCGACCGTGGACGCGCAGGGGATCTCGCCGACCTCCGGCGCCCTCGCGGCGCAGACGATCGGCACCGTGCACGGCGACGCGCTCACCGTCCGGGCGATCGCCGGCGCGGTGCGGATCGACGCGCTGCTCGTCCGGCCCGAGGTGCAGCGGGTGGCCTTCGACGGTGGACCTCTCCTCCTCGTCGACTCGGGCCGCGGCGGCACCGCCGCGGTCGACCGGGGCGCCCGCGTCGAGCGGTACCGCGGCGACGGGACCCCCGCCGGCGTCGTGACCGCGCGCAGCGGCCGGGTCGCGCTCCCGAAGGGCGGCTTCGCGGTCGTCCGCTGACCCGCCGAGGGCGTTCCCGGATCCGCTGACCCACCGGATCCGGGAACACCTGCGCGCGCCCGGGAGAATGGGCCCGTGGTCGGCGTGCTGGAGGGGTTCGCCGTCATCGGCGCGATCGTGCTCGTCGGCTACGTCCTCGGCCGCTTCGACGTGCTCGGGCCGGGTGCCCAGGCCGTGCTCAACCGGTACGTCTTCTTCGTCGCGGCGCCCTGCCTGCTGTTCACCGTGATCGCGACCGCCGACACGGCGGTCCTGTTCTCGCCGATCCTGCTCGTCGCCGCGGTGTCCGCGATCGGCGTCGCCGCGATCTACGTCCTCGTCGCCCGCCTCCTGTGGAGGCGCAGCCTCGGACCGCTCGTCGTCGGCGCGATGAGCTCCGGGTACGTCAACGGCAACAACATCGGCCTGCCCGTCGCCGTCTACCTGCTCGGGAACGCCGCCTACACGGCGCCGATCATCCTGCTGCAGCTCATGGTCTTCGCCCCGACCGGGCTCCTCCTGCTCGACGCGGCGACGCACGAGGGGCGCCGCAGCGTCGCCGGCACCGTGCTGACGTCGCTCCGGAACCCGCTCATCATCGCCTCGCTGCTCGGCACCGTCGTCGCCGTGACCGGCGTCCGGCTGCCCGCGCCGGTCCTCGAGCCGCTCAAGCTCCTCGGGGGCGCGTCCGTGCCGCTCATGCTCACCGCGTTCGGGCTGTCGCTCTTCGGCGCGCGCCCGCTCGTCGCGGGGGAGGGGCGGGCCGACGTGCTGCTGGCCGCGGCGCTGAAGTCGGTCGGCATGCCGGCGCTCGCCTTCGTCGTCGGCGGCCTGGTGCTGCGGATGCCCCCCGAGCAGCTGCACGCGTCGGTCGTGCTCGCGGGGCTGCCGACCGCGCAGAACGTCCTCAACTTCGCGAGCCGCTACGGGACGGGCGTGCCGATTGCCAGAGACGCGGGACTCATCACCACGGTCGCGGCCGTGCCGGTGCTGCTCGTCGTCTCCCTCCTGCTCACGCCGTGACCGCGTCCTCGGCGGACGGCTCCGCGACCGGCGCGGGCGCTGCCCGGCGGACGAGGAGCTGCACGACGTCGCCGGCCCCGACCCGCGACCGGGGGTCGAGCGCGCGATCCGTGCCGGCGCGCTCGACGGCGACCGGCACCGCTCCGTCCGGCCAGGCGACGTCGACCGCGACGCGGCCGTCCGCCGCGGAGCCCGGCGCCACGCGCAGCTCGACGACGTCGAAGTCGGGCAGGGGGTCGGGGACGTCGGACGCGGCCTCCGCCTGATCCCGCTCGGCGGCGAGGGAGCGGCGCACCGCGCCGAGCACGCTCCCCGTGGTCAACCAGCCCGTCACGGCGCCGCCGTCGGTCGCGACGACCGGCAGCCCGTCACGACCGGAGCCGTCCAGGTTCCGGAGGGCCTCCGCGATCGGCTCGTCCTCGAACACGGCCTGCGGCCGAGCACGGCTCACGACGGCGCCGAGCGCCGACAGGTCCGGCTCCGATCCGGCGGGCGCAGCCGGGAGCGCCCGTCCGAAGGGGTGCATCGTGGTGCCCGCCGTGAGCCGCAGGAAGGCGGCCCAGGGCGCCGTCCGCTCGAGGTCCTGCCCGCGACGGAGGAGCTTCGTCGTGTAGATCGTGCCGTAGCCGAGCTCCCGGGAGACGGCGGTGGCGATCCCGACCGTGAGCATGACGGGCAGGGCCAGCCCGAAGGCCCCGGTCATCTCGACGATGCTCGCCAGCGCGGTCAGCGGTGCCCGGGTCGACGAGCTGAACACCCCGGCCATGCCCATCGCGGCGTAGAGCACGGGAGACCCGGCCACGGGACCGAGGACGTGGGTGACGACCATGCCGAACGCCGTCCCCGCCATCAGCCCCACGAAGAGGGAGGGCGCGAAGACGCCGCCGGAGCCGCCGACCCCGAGCGTGAGGCTCGTGGCGAGCATCTTGCCCACGAGCAGCAGGAGGAGGAAGCCGAGGGCGTAGCGACCGTCGAGCGCCGCGAACATGACCGGGTAGCCGACGCCGTACAGCTGCGGCAGCGCGAGGAGGAGGAGGCCGACGAGCACACCGCCGACCGCGGGCCGGGCCCACTCGGGACGCCCTCGCCACAGCCGGTCGCAGACGTCCTCGATCAGGTAGAGCAGCTTCGAGAAGCCCTGGCCGAGGAACGCCGCGACGACCGCGAGCAGGGCGACGAGGAGGTAGTCCTGCGGCGCCGTGATCGCGGCGTGCACCGGGAAGTCCTCGAGGAACGGCCGGTCGCCGAGGAACGGGATGGCCACGGCGTCCGCGACCATCGCGGACACCATGAGTGCGAAGAGCGACTCGGCGGAGAGCTCGCGGAGGATGATCTCGGCCCCGAAGAACACGCCCGTGATCGGCGCGTTGAAGGTCGCGGCGATGCCGCCGCCCGCGCCGCACGCGACGAGCACGCGCAGCCGGTGCTCGGGCATGCGGATCCACTGCCCGAAGCCGGAGGCGAGCGCGGAGCCGATCTGGACGATCGGGCCCTCGCGACCGACGGAGCCGCCGGATCCGATCGTGATCGCGGAGGCGAGCGCCTTCACCAGGGCGACCTGCGGCCGGATCCTGCCCCCGCGCTCGGCGACCGCCACCATCACCTCGGGCACGCCGTGCCCGCGCGCCTCGGGGGCGAAGCGGTGCACGAGCGGGCCGTACAGGAGACCGCCGACGACGGGCGCGAGGACGAGGAAGGCGAGGCCCAGCCAGGGGAGGTGCGCGCTGCCGACCCGGCCCTGCTGGCCGAACGCGGTGCTGCCCGTGAACGCCCAGGTGATGCCCTCGACGAGGAGGCGGAAGACGACGGCGCCGAGCCCCGCGCCCGCGCCGATCACGACGGCGAGCGCGAGCAGCCCGAAGCGCGTCGAGCGGAGAGCGCCGACGAACCGCCGGTGCGCGCCCGGGGAGCCGACCGTGCGGCGGGTGGTCCGGGAAGGGGCTGCGGAGGCCAATGGTGTGTGCATGAGTACAATCAGTGTATGCATGCATCGATCGGGGACGCATCGTCGAAGTCGGACGCAGAGGTCCTCGACGCGCTCCTGACCGGTTCGCGAGCCCTCCTCGGGCTCGTCGCGCAGTCGATGGGCGACGCGCTCGACCGGGTCACGCTGCAGCAGTTCCGGATCCTGACGATCCTCACGACGGCCGACGGGCGGTCCGGCCGCGATCTGGCGCAGGACCTCGGCGTCGCGTCGTCCACGGTGTCCCGAGCGGTCGATCGCCTCGTGTCCGCCGGATGGGTGCGGCGCGATCGAGACGCCGGCGATCGCCGCGCGGTCCGGCTCACCGCGTCCGACGAGGCGCGCGAGCTCGTCGCCGGGGTCGCGGCGCGGCGTCGCGCGCTCCTCGCGGAGGTCCTGGAGCGCGTCCCGGAGGCGGATCGGGCCGACCTCGGCCGTGCGTTCCGCGTGCTCGCGGTGGCGACGCGCGAGCCGCAGCCGGCCGATCTGCGGCTGCTGGGGCTCTGAGTCGTCGCGCAACCCCCTTGACATGTGAGTTCACTGACTGCACTCGTCGGCGGCATACCCTGACGGACCGACCGGTTGGCGGTCGTACGGAGGAACCATGACCGCTCTCGACACCTCTGCCGTCGGCCCGCTCCAGGTGCTGACGGCGGACACGCTCGTCCCGGCCGAGCGCCCGACGCTGTACTTCCTCGGCGTCTCGACCGGCTCGTCGTCGATCCAGCGGGTCTTCCCCGCCTGGGCCGCCGAGCTCGGCCTCGACGGCGCGGTGCTGCGCGGCATCGACCTGCCGGTCGGCGCGCCGTCGGCGGACACGCGGCGCATCGTGGAGTTCCTCGGGGGCGACGACCTCGGGCTCGGCATGCAGATCACGAGCCACAAGATCGCCGTCGGGACGGCTGCGCGCGACCTCTTCACCGAGCTGCGCCCGCTCGCGACGCTGATGGGCGAGGTGAGCTGCGTCACCAAGCAGGACGACGGACTGCACGGCTTCGCGAAGGACCCGGTCGCGGGCGCGCTGGCGCTCGACGCGATCGTGCCGGCAGACCACTGGAGCACCACCGGAGCGCCCGCAGTCGTGCTCGGTGCCGGCGGTGCCGGCACGGCCCTCGCCTGGTGCCTCGTCCGGGAGGAGCGCGGGCAGGAGCGCCCGTCGGCGCTCGTCGTCACCGACACGGACGGCGACCGGCTCGAGCACCTCGCCGAGATCGCCCGCACCGTCGGGCCCGACGTCCCGCTCGAGCTCGTGCGGGTGCGCTCGACCGACCAGACCGATGCCGTGCTCGCGGCGCAGCCGGCCGGCTCGCTCGTCGTGAACGCGACGGGCCTCGGCAAGGACCTGCCCGGCTCGCCGATCGGGCAGGACGCCCTCCTGCCGCGCGACGCGATCGCCTGGGACCTCAACTACCGGGGGGACCTCCGCTTCCTCGAGACCGCCATCCGGCAGACCGAGGACCGCGGCGTCCGCGCCGAGGACGGCTGGACGTACTTCGTGCACGGCTGGCTGCAGGCCGTGAAGGAGGTCTTCGGGGTCGACGTGCCGACCTCCGGGCCGGACTTCGACCGCCTCAGCGACCTGGCCCGCGCCGCGCGCTGACCGCCGCGCCGCGCTGACCGCCGCGCCCGCAGCGCCGCCGGACGGCTCAGCGGGGGAGCCGGCCCCGGACGTGCTCGACGATCGCGTCCGCCGCCGCCTCGATCTGCCGCAGCGTCGCCACGAAGCCGGCGTCGTCGCCGTACCAGGGGTCGTCGATGTCGAGGTCGCGCTCGGGCGCAACGCAGGACTCCGGGTCGAACGAGCGGTACATGCGGACCTTCGCGGCATCGTCGGCCGTCCGCGCCTGGCGGCGCAGGTGGTTCGCATGCCGGACCGTCATCGGCAGCAGGAGGTCGTGCTCCCCGATGTCCTGCGGCGTCACCTGGTGCGCCGTGCCGTCCGGCACCGCGTAGCCCGCGTCCTGCAGCACCCGGGCCGCGCGCGGGTCGACGGGGTTGCCGAGCTCCTCCGACGAGGTGCCGCCGGAGTCGACGACGACGCGGTCGCCGAGGCCGGCCGCGTCGAAGCGCGCGCGCAGGACGGCCTCCGCCATGGGCGACCGGCAGATGTTGCCGGTGCAGACGGTCATGATCCGGAACGGCGCAGGCATCAGAAGATCATCGGCCGGTCGTCGTCGAGCGGGGAGTCGGCGTCGAGGTCGACGACGACGGGCACGTGGTCGCTCGGTGCGTCGCCCTTGCGCTCGTTCCGCTCGATCGAGGCGCCCGTCACGAGCTCCTGGAAGGCGGGGGAGCCGAGCACGAAGTCGATCCGCATCCCCTCGTTGCGCGGGAACCGCAGCTGCTTGTAGTCCCAGTACGTGTACCCGGTCGGGACGAGCGGGCGGACGACGTCGGCGAACCCGAGCCCCTCGAACCGCTGGAAGGCGGCGCGCTCCGGGGGCGAGACGTGCGTCGCGCCCTCGAACACGGACCGGTCCCACACGTCCGCGTCGAGCGGGGCGATGTTCCAGTCGCCCATGAGCGCCATCGGCTCGCCCTCGTGCTCCTCCAGCCAGCCGGCCGCCACGTCCGCGAGCGTGCCGAGCCACGCGAGCTTGTACGGGTAGTGCGGGTTGTCGAGCTCGCGGCCGTTCGGGACGTAGAGGCTCCAGAGCCGGACCCCGTCCCCGACCGTGACGGCCATGGCGCGCGCCTCGAGCGGCAGCGACCCGTCCGCGAGCGTCTTGCCGAACCCGGGCATGCCGGGGAAGTCGAGCTGCACGTCGTCGAGGCCGATCCGGCTCGCGAACGCGACCCCGTTCCACTGGGACAGGCCGTGGGTCACGACCTCGTAGCCCGCCGCCTCGAAGGCCTCGTGGGGGAACTGGTCGTCCCGGCACTTGATCTCCTGCATGCCGAGGACGTCGACGTCCGCGCGCTGCAGCCAGTCCGTGACCCGGCCGACCCTGGCCCGGATCGAGTTGACGTTCCAGGTGGCGATCCGCACGGGATGCAACGCTACCCATCGAACGCGGAGAGCTGCCGCGACGGAGGGGCGGACGGATGAGCGTGCGGCACGGGGCGGTGCGCGCGTTCATCGCGGCCACCGGGCGCGGGCGGACCTGGCGGTCGGCGGAGGCCGTGGACGCGGCGATCGCGCGGCGCGACCCCTGGCCCGCACGCCCTCCCGCCCCGACGCGCGGCGTGGCCGTCGCGGTCGCGGAGGACGACGGCTGGCCGCTCGTGCGCCTCGTGCCGCCGCGGGCCGAGGGCGCGATCGTCACCCTGCACGGCGGCGGGTACGTGTTCGGGCCGGAGCCGCAGCACTGGACGTTCTGGCGGGCGCTCGCGGTGGCCAGCGGCCGGGAGGTCGTCGCGCCGCTCTACCGCCTCGCGCCCGAGGGCACGGCGGCCGAGACCGTGCCGCACGTCGCGCGGATCGTCCGGGAACTGGCGGGCGCAGGGCCCGTCGCGCTCGTCGGCGACTCCGCGGGCGGCGGGATGGCGCTCGCCGCCGCGCAGCTCCTCGCGGCCGACGGGCTGCGCCCGCCGCTCCTGCTCAGCGCGCCGTGGCTCGACGGCGCCGTGCCCGCGCCCTGGAGGACGCCCCGCGACCCGTGGCTCGCCGCGCCGGGGCTTCGGCACGCGGCCGACCTCTACCGCGGCGACCTCCCGGTCGAGCACCCGTTCGTCAGCCCGCTGCTCGGCGACCTGCACGGGCTCGGGCCGATCGTCGTCGCCTCGGGCACCCGCGACGTGCTGCACCGCGACGCCCTGCGCCTTGAGGAGCGCTGCCCCTCGCCCGTCCGGGTGCTCGTCGGCAGCGGCCTGCTGCACAACTGGCCGCTGCTGCCGATCCCGGAGGCGCGGCCCGCGCTCCGCGCCTTCGTCGACGCCCTCCGCTGATCCGGAGTTCTTCCGCCGATCCGCAGATCTCGGACGACACGCCGCGCGCCTCCCGCTGCGGGCGGCGTGTCGCCCTGGAACTGCGGATCCGCGAGCCCGGCCCGCGCTGCCTACGATGGGGGACCGTGCCCAGCGCCCGCGATCAGCTCATCGAGCACATCAGCTCGGACGCCGTCTTCCACGGCGACTTCACCCTCACCTCCGGTCAGAAGGCGGCGTTCTACGTCGACCTCCGCAAGGTGAGCCTCGACCACCGGGTCGCCCCGCTGATCGGTCAGGTGATGCTCGATCTGATCGCCGACGTGCCCGACGTGGCGGCCGTCGGCGGCCTGACCATGGGCGCGGACCCGATCGCGACGTCGATCCTCCACCAGGGCGCCGCCCGCGGCCTCGCGATCGACGCGTTCGTCGTCCGCAAGGAGCCGAAGGACCACGGCCGCGGCCGCCAGGTCGAGGGACCGGAGGTCTCCGGCAAGCGCGTGATCGTGGTCGAGGACACCTCGACCACCGGCGGCTCGCCGCTCAAGGCCATCGAGGCGCTGGAGAAGGCGGGCGCGGAGATCGCCGCAGTCGCCGTGGTCGTCGACCGCAGCACGGGTGCGCGGGAGGTCATCGAGCAGGCCGGGTACCGCTACCTCGCGGCGCTCGACCTCGCCGACCTCGGGCTCGCCTGAGCATGCCGCTGTCGGCATGAGCCCGCCGAGCGGTTCCGCGCTGGACGCGGCACGATCCGTCCCGCTCGCGGTCGTCGAGCGGAGCGGCTTCCCCGAGTCGCAGCACATCGGCGCCGCGGTCGTCGTCGCGCCCGACGGGTCCGTCCTCGCCGCGCACGGCGACCGGGACGCGCTCGTCTACCCGCGGAGCGCGCTGAAGCCGTTCCAGACGGTCGCCGCCCTGCGCGCCGGGGTCGAGCTGGACGCGCCCGGCCTCGTGATCGTCACCGCCAGCCACCACGGCGAGCCCCGGCACATCGCCGCCGTGCGAGCGGTGCTCGAGCGGGTCGGCGCCGGTGAGGAGGACCTGCGCACCCCGTCCGCGTGGCCGTCCTCCCGGTCGGCCGCCGCCGACCTCGTCCGCGCCGGCCTCGGTCCGACGCGGATCGCGATGAACTGCTCCGGCAACCACGCCGGGATGATCGGCGCCGCGCTGGCGCTCGGCGTCCCCGTCGAGTCCTACCTCGACCCGACGAACCGCGTCCACGCCCTCGCCGCGGAGGTCGTCCACGAGTACACGGGCGCCCGACCGCAGCACCCCGGCACGGACGGGTGCGGGGGACCGGTGTGGGCGGTGCCGCTCGTGGCGCTGGCTCGCGGGTACGCGGCGCTGTTCTCCGCGCACCCGGCGCTCGCCGCCGCCATCCGTGCCGACCCGGTGCTGATCGACGGCACGGGCACGCCGACCACGAGGGCGATCGGGACGCTCGACGTCGTCGCGAAGATCGGCGCCGAGGGCGTCTGGTGCGCGGTCGCGCCGGACGGCACCGCGGTCGCGGTGAAGGCCCTCGACGGCGCGGAGCGCGCGACCGCCGCGGTCGGCGTCGCCCTCCTCGCGGCGGCCGGTGCGATCGACGGGGAGGCCGCCGACGCGTTCCTCGCGGACCGCTCGCTGGCGGTGCTCGGCGGCGGCGCCGAGGTCGGCCGCCTCCGCGTCCTGGTCTGAGCGGGCCCTAGTCCTCGGGGCCGACGGTCGGGACCGGCTCCGGGTCGAGGAGGTCCGCGACGGAGGCGAGCACCTCGTCCGGCCGGAACGGGTACCGGTCGATCTCGGCCCGGTCGCTGATGCCGGTCATCACGAGGATCGTGTGCAGGCCCGCCTCGATGCCCGCGACCACGTCCGTGTCCATGCGGTCGCCGATCATCGCGGTGTTCTCGCTGTGCGCGCCGATGCGGTTCATCGCGGACCGGAACATCATCGGGTTCGGCTTGCCGACGACGTAGGGCGTCTTGCCGGTCGCGCGCTCGATCAGCGCGGCGACCGCGCCGGTCGCGGGCAGCGGCCCCTCGTTCGACGGGCCGGTCGCGTCGGGGTTCGTGACGATGAAGCGCGCGCCGGCGCCGATCAGGCGGATCGCCTTCGTGATCGCCTCGAACGAGTAGTTCCGCGTCTCCCCGACGACGACGTAGTCGGGCGCGGTGTCGGTGAGGATGTAGCCCGCCTCGTGCAGCGCGGTCGTGAGCCCGGCCTCGCCGATGACGAAGGCGCTGCCGCCCGGGATCTGGGAGGCGAGGAAGTCCGCGGTCGCGAGCGCCGACGTCCAGATCGACTCCTCCGGCACGGACAGGCCCGACGCGCGGAGCCGCGCGGCGAGGTCGCGCGGCGTGAAGATCGAGTTGTTCGTCAGCACGAGGAACGGCTTGCCCTGGTCGGTCCACTGCTGGATCAGCTCGGCCGCGCCGCGGATCGCCTGGTTCTCGTGGACGAGCACCCCGTCCATGTCGGTCAGCCAGCAGTCGACGTCCGCGCGGGTTCCTGCCATGGGGCCAAGCGTAGGGAGCGGGGCTTCCGCGTGCGACGCCCCGGACGGAGGTCAGCCGCGCGCGAGGCGCACCGCGGAGACCCGGGCGAGGACGCCCTCCATCGGGCCCCGCCCCACGAAGCGTTGCCAGACGACCGCGAAGAGCAGCGAGCCGGCGATGAGCCCGGCCAGCAGCGTCCACGACTCGATCCAGGGCGGGTCGCCCGCCGCCGGCGTCGTCAGCCAGACCGCGAGCACGAGCAGCTGACCCGTGTAGATCGTCAGCGGCATCCGCCCGGCGGCGCTCAGGGGTGCGAGCACGATCCGCGCGATCCGACCGGTCGCCGCGGCGGAGCAGAGCAGCTCCAGCGTTCCGACGACCGCGACGGCGAGGCCGCCCGCGCCGAGCACCTCCGCCGTGGTGTCCGAGTGGGCGGACGCGTCGAGCCCCGTCAGGGCCGCCCCGCCGTAGCCGAGCAGGCTCGTCGCCGCGCCTGCGCAGATCATCGAGACGAGGACGCGGCGGCGGCCGAGCCCGGCCCGCGCCGCGACCAGACCGGCGCAGCAGTAGGCGGCGTAGACGACGGCCGGGTAGTACCCGGTCACGGTCCACTCCGCGGGGAGGTGCGCGAGGCGCTGCGGGGTGAAGGGGGTGTCGAGGTCGGGTCCGACGGCGGCGACGAGGAGCGGGCCGCCGAGGGCCGCGACCGCGCCGATGCCCGCCACCACCGGCAGGGGGGCGAACACGAGCGGGAGGAGCAGCAGGAAGAGCACGCCGTAGGTGTCGAGCACGACGGCGATCGGCGTGCCGAGCGTCCAGAGCAGCAGGCCGAGGGCGACGAGCACGACACCGCGCAGGGCGACGGAGAGGAGTGCGGCGACCCGGTCGCGACCCTCCCGGGGCCGGTCGCCGCCGGTGATCAGCCCGATCGAGACCCCCGCGAGGGTCGCGAACAGCACGGCGGAGCGACCGTCCGCGAGGGACTGCCGGGTGCCGTCGGCGGCCGTGTGCGCCCAGAGCATCCCGAGGATCGCGAGGCCCCGCGCGGCGTCGACCCCCGCGAACCGCACGCCCATCGGTCGAGGCTAGGGGGCGGGCGGTCGCCGCCGGGCGGTCGCAGCCGGGAGAATGCAGTGTGCTGGATTGGATCTCCGGAGCGATCCCCACCGCAGTGCTCATCGTGATCGAGGTCGTGCTGCTCGTGGTGGCGGTCGCCGTCGCGCCGATCAACCGGCGTCCGTCGTCGGCGCTCGCCTGGATCATCCTCATCGTCGTGCTGCCGCTGGTCGGCCTGCTGCTGTTCGCGCTGATCGGTTCGTCGAAGCTGCCGCGGGCCCGTCGCGACAAGCAGCGGACGATGAACGAGCGGATCGAGGCCCGGGCCCGGACCGTCGAGCACGTGACCGACAGCCACGGGGCGCCCTCGTGGCTCGCGCCCATCGCCAGGCTCAACCGGGAGATGGGCGCCATGCCGCTCATCGACGGCAACACCGCGGAGCTGCTGCCGCACTTCGACGAGCAGCTCGCCGCCCTGGTGGAGGCGATCGACTCGGCCGAGCGGTTCCTCCACGTCGAGTTCTACGTCCTCGCCCTCGACGACACCACGCGGCCCTTCTTCGCGGCGCTGGAGCGCGCGGTCGGCCGCGACGTGGAGGTGCGGGTCCTCGTCGACCACCTCGGGTCGTTCCAGTACCCCGGCTTCCGGCGGGCGAAGCGGGAGCTGACCCGGATCGGCGCGGAGTGGCACCTCATGCTCCCGGTGCAGCCGCTGCGGGGCCGCTGGCAGCGGCCGGACCTCCGCAACCACCGCAAGCTCATGATCGTCGACGGGCGCGTCGCGTTCGTCGGCTCGCTGAACATCATCGATCCGAGCTACGAGAAGTGGGGCAACCGTCGGCGCGGTCTGCAGTGGCGCGACATCCTCGCCCGGGTGCACGGCCCGATCGTGCAGGAGATCGAGGCGCTGTTCGCGACCGACTGGTTCAGCGAGACCGACCGCATCCCCGGCAGCACTGCGATGGACGCGGTCGCGGACGACGACGACCCGACGACCCTGCTCGCGCAGATCGCGCCCTCCGGCCCCGCGTTCGAGTCGGAGAACAACCTCGCGCTGTTCAACTCGCTCCTCTACGCCGCGCAGCACCGGGTGTCGATCACGAGCCCCTACTTCGTGCCCGACGAGTCACTCCTCGCCGCCATCGAGACGGCTGCGCGGCGCGGGGTGGCGGTCGAGCTGTTCGTCGGCGAGATCGGCGACCAGTTCTTCGTCTTCCACGCGCAGCACTCGTACTACACGGAGCTGCTGCTCGCGGGGGTCCGCATCTACGAGTACGCGGCGCCGACGATCCTGCACGCGAAGCACATGACGGTCGACGACCTCGTGTCGGTGGTCGGCTCCTCGAACATGGACATCCGTTCGTTCCAGCTCGACCTCGAGCTGATGATGCTCGTGTCGGGCCGCTCGTTCACCGACGAGCTGCGGGCGGTGGAGGACGAGTACCGGTCGAAGTCCAAGGAGCTGACGCTCGAGGCGTGGCAGGGGCGCAGCCGCTTCCACGCGTTCGTCGACGGGATCGCCCGGCTCACCTCCGCGGTGCAGTAGGCCGTCAGGGGATCAGCAGGACCTTGCCGGTCGTGCGGCGGCCCTCCAGCGCCCGGTGCGCATCCGGTGCGTCGGCGAGCGGGACCTCGAGGCCGATGCGCACGTCGAGCCCGCCCCGCTCCACCGCGTCGAGCACCTCGGCGTAGCGCCAGGCGCGCTCGATCCGGGTCCGCAGGAAGTCGCCCATCGTCGGCCGGGTGAGGACGACCGACCCCTGGCGCATCAGCCGCAGCGGGTCGATCGGGGGCACCGCGCCGGAGGCGTTGCCGAACAGGGCGAGGGTGCCGCGCGGTCGGAGCGAGGCGAGCGAGTCGTCCGCGGTCGCGGCGCCGACGCCGTCGTAGACGACGTCCACGCCCTCGCCGCCGGTCAGTTCGCGGACCCGGTCGGCGAACCCGTCGTAGGGCAGCACGTGGTCGGCGCCGGCGGCCGTCGCCAGGGCGCCCTTCGCCTCATCGCCGACGGTCGTCAGCACCCTCGCGCCCCGTGCCTTCGCCAGCTGGATCAGCAGCAGCCCGACGCCGCCCGCACCGGCGTGCACGAGGAGCGTCGTGTCCGCGTCGACCGCGTGCACGGACGTGACGAGGTACTGCGCGGTGATGCCCTGCAGCGGCACCGCGGCGGCGGTCCGGAGGTCGACGCCCTCCGGCACCCGGGCGGCGCGGTCGGCCCGCACGAGCGCGTACTCGGCGTAGGTCCTCGTCGCCTCGGCCGTCGTGGCGCGGTCGCCGACGGCCCAGTCCGTCACGCCGCTCCCGACCGCCGCGACCGTGCCGGCGCCTTCCGTGCCCGGCACGTGCGGGAGGTCGACGGGGTACAGCCCCGTGCGGCGGTAGACGTCGATGAAGTTGACGCCGACCGCGGCCAGGCGCAGCAGCAGCTCGCCCTCGCCCGGCTCCAGGACCGGCAGCTCGGCGACGCGGAGGACCTCCGGGCCGCCGGTCCCGGTCACCTGGATCGCGCGCATCGTCTCCGCCACGCGATCAGTGTGCCCCGCGGGGACCGTAGCGTGACCGGGTGCACATCGGCGTCGACCTCGCGTGGGGCGCGAACGGGAGGACGGGGCTCGCGGCCGTCGACGACGCCGGCGCCCTCGTCGCGTCGGCGAGCGTGCGGACGGACGACGAGATCGACGCGTGGCTGGCCGGGCACGGGCCCGCCGTGGTCGTCGGCGTGGACGCGCCGCTCATCGTGCCGAACGCCACCGGACGGCGGGACGCGGAGCGGCTGCTCGGCCAGGCGTACGCGCGGTTCGACGCGGGCGCGCACCCGACGAACCGGTCGCGCCCCTGGATGGACCCGCCGCGGGGCCTCCGGCTCGCCGAGCGGCACGGCTGGTCCGTCGACCCCGCGCACGCTCCCACGGCCGCCGCGCCCCTGTGCCTCGAGGTGTACCCCCACCCGGGCATGGTCGGCCTGCTCGGGCTCGGCCGGGTGATCCCGTACAAGAAGGGCTCGTTCGCCGACCGCCGCGCCGGGTTCGAGACACTGCTCGCCTCCCTCGAGTCGATCCCCGAGCTCCGACTCGCCGCGGCGGCGCCGTGGGCCGCGATCCGCGCCCGGTTCGCCGCCGCGACGCGGCTGGTCGACCTCGCCGTGCTCGAGGACGAGATCGACGCGGTGTTCTGCGCCCACCTCGCATGGCGGTGGGCGGCGCGACCCGCAAGCCTCCAGGTCTACGGCGACCTCGAGGGCGGCTACATCGTCGCGCCGCCGCCTCCCGAGCACGAGCCGACGCCGCGGCCGGGCCGCTCCGTCGACGTCGTGGAGCGCAGCGCGGTCGGCGTCGGGCCGTGGGAGGGCCCGTGGCCGGAGGGTGACCGCTGGGATCCGGAGCTGCTCGCCGCCGGCGACACCCGGAACGTCGTCGACCGCTACCGGTACTGGCGGATGGAGGCGATCGTCGCCGACCTCGACCTGCGCCGGCACCCGTTCTCGGTCGCGATCGAGAACTGGCAGCACGACCTCAACATCGGGTCGATCGTGCGGACGGCGAACGCGTTCGCCGCGGAGACCGTGCACATCGTCGGGCGGCGCCGCTGGAACAAGCGCGGCGCGATGGTGACCGACCGCTACCAGCACGTGGTGCACCACGACGACGTCGCGGGCCTGCTCGCGTGGGCCGGGCAGCGGGCGCTGCCCGTGATCGCGGTCGACAACCTGCCGGGGTCGGTGCCGGTCGAGTCGTTCGACCTCCCCGAGCGGTGCGTCCTGCTGTTCGGACAGGAGGGGCCCGGGCTGAGCGCGGAGGCGCTCGCCGCGGCGGACGCGGTGGTCGAGATCCGCCAGTTCGGCTCGACCCGGTCGATCAACGCCTCGGCCGCCGCCGCGATCGTGATGCACGAATGGGTGCGCCGCTGGGCGCGCTGACTCCCACATCGTTCGTCGTGCAGGACGCGGCGTCCTCCGGAACGAAGACTGCGGGGGACGGGTCAGCGGCGCGGCGGGCGGTTCGCGCGCAGCACCTCGAGGCGGGCGCGGTACTCGACCTCGTCGATCTCGCCGTTCGCGAAGCGCTCGGAGAGCGTCGCCTCGGGGGAGCGGTTCGGTCCGGACGCCGGGCCGCCGTACGCCTCCCAGCGCCGCTGCGCCGCTCGGCGGAACAGGAGCGCGAGGACGACGATGACGATGAGCCAGAGCACCGGGCCGATGAGGAAGAACGGGAAGCCGAACCCGGGGCCGACGTGCGGGCCGACCCAGGAAGCGGTGGTGAGTGCGGTGAGCACGAGGACCTCCGAGAGGGGATGGACGGGTCCGATCGGACCGTGATCCCACTCTCCGCGGCTCGGGCCGTCGGCGCGTCGGCCGGCGGATGACACCTCCCGTGCTCCCCGTGGAGCAGCTCAGGGCTGCCAGCCGGGCGCGACGAGCCCCGTCTCGTACGCCAGGACGACGAGCTGCACCCGGTCGCGCGCGCCGAGCTTGCCCATGACGCGGGAGACGTGCGTCTTCGCGGTGAGCGGGCTGAGGAACAGCCGCTCTCCGATCTCCTCGTTCGTGAGGCCGCCGGCGACGAGGGTGAGCACCTCCCGCTCCCGGTCGGTGAGCACGGCGAGTCGCTCGGGCGCCTCCGACCGGCGCAGTCCGCCCGCCACCCGCTCGAGCAGGCGCCGGGTCGGGCCGGGGCTCAGGAGGGCGTCGCCGGCAGCGGCGACGCGGATCGCCCGGAGCAGCTCGGTCGGTTCCGTGTCCTTGACGAGGAAGCCGCTCGCCCCGGCGCGCACCGCCTCGGCGACGTACTCGTCGAGCTCGAAGGTCGTCACGACGACGACGTGGCAGTGCTCGAGGCCGGCCGTGCCCACGATGCGCCGCGTCGCCCAGAGCCCGTCGCCGTCCGGCATCCGGACGTCCATCAGCACGACGTCGGGCCGCGTGCGGACGGCGAGCTCGACGGCGTCCTTCCCCGTCGCGGCCTCCCCGACCACGGTCATGTCGGCCTCCGCCGCGACGAGGGCGGCGAACCCCGCCCGGATGAGGGCCTGGTCGTCGGCGAGCAGCACGCGGATCATGCGGGGTCCTCCCGGACGGGGACGCGGAGGGCGACCTCGAGGCCGTCGTCGTGGACGCGGAGGTCGAGGGAGCCGCCGAGGGACGTCGCGCGCTCGCGCATCCCCGTGAGGCCGTTGCCCGGGACGGGCGCCTCCGGCGCGGCGCCGGGGAGCCGGTCGCGGACGACGGCGGTGACGGCGCCGGGCTCCCGGTCGAGCACGATGTCGACGGCCGCGCCGGGCGCGTGCCGCCGCGCGTTCGTGAGCGCCTCCTGGACGACGCGGTAGACCGCGAGCTGCACCGGGACCGCGGGCCGCGGGCGGAGCCGGTCGTCGAGCGACACCCGGGCGCCCGACCGGCGGACCTCCTCGACCAGCGGCCCGAGCGCGTCGAGGTCCGGGCCGGGCGCGAGCGGGGCCGCGTCCTCCCCGCGGAGCACGCCGAGCACCCCGCGCACCTCGTCGAGCGCCTCCCGGCTGGCGGTGCGGATCGTCTCGAGCGCCTCCGTCGCCGCCTCCGGTCGATCGGCCGCGAGGTGCAGCCCGACGCCCGCCTGCACGGTGATCGAGGAGAGCGAGTGGGCGAGCACGTCGTGCAGCTCGCGGGCGATGCGGAGGCGCTCCTCCTCGATGGCCGCGCGCGCCCGCTCGGCCTGCTGCCGCTCCTCCTCGGCGCGCCGCACGCGTCGGGATCGGAGGAACCCGCCTGCGCCGAGCGCCAGCACGAGCAGGAACATCGTGCCGAAGCCGCGGGCCGCGTCCACCGACTCGGCGTTCAGGAACACGACCGTGAGCGCGACGGTCCAGGCGAGCGCGACCGAGGCCACCGCCCACACGGCGGCGTCCGCGACCAGCGCGAGGACGACGGCGATCGCGAACGGGAGCAGGGCGAACGGCGGGAGCGGGTTCAGGAACCAGGCGGCGAGGGAGAGCGCGCCCGCGATCGCGACCGTCGGGCCGGGACCCCGACGCCGGAGGAGCGCCACCACGAGGACTGCACCGATTCCGAGCAGGCCGTAGGCGATCCCGCGCCAGGGCGTCGCGGCATCGGACGAGCCCAGGTCGTTGCGCACGACGGTGACGGCGACGAGCGCGATGAGCGCCGCGGACAGGACGAGCGACCCGAGGACGCGGTGCGGACCGCGCGCTCCTGCAGCCACCGGTCGCGTCACCGTCCGACCGTAGCCAGCGGCGTGCCGCCCGGTGTACTCCCCAGGGAGGAGGCCGACGTGCTCCCCGCGCGACGCGACGGCCTCCGACGGTGGCACGCTTGACGGGTGACGGACGTGCTCGAGGACCTCCGCCTCGACGAGCAGCTGGTGCTCGGCAAGCCGTGGACGCTGATCGTCTGGGACGACCCGGTCAACCTCATGAACTACGTCACGTGGGTGTTCACGAGCTACTTCGGCTTCCCGAAGCCGAAGGCGGAGCGGCTGATGATGCAGGTGCACACCGAGGGCAGGGCGGCGGTGAAGACGGGCACGCGCGAGGAGATCGAGCGGCACGTGGAGGCCATGCACGGCTACGGGCTGCAGGCGACGATGGAGCGGGTGGACGCATGAGGATCCTCGGGGAGTTCCAGCGCACGGACGGCGCCATCGAGCGCCGCTTCACCGGCGCCGAGCGGAAGATGATCCGCAACCTGGCGACCGGCCTCGCGGACGTGATGGCGACCGCCGACGACCCGGACGGCTTCGACGACCCCGTGGTGCAGCGGCTGCTGCCGGACGCGGTCCCCGGCGACGAGGAGGCGTCCGCCGAGTTCCGCGCGGCGACCCGCGAGCGCCTCGCCGAGGCGAAGGCGGCGGGCGCGCAGCGCGTCGTCGCCGACCTCGAGGCCGCGCCCGGCGGCGTCGTCCGCCTCGACGACGAGCAGGCCGTCGTCTGGGCGAAGGCGCTCGGCGACCTCCGCATCGCGCTCGCCGCGCGGGTCGGGATCGACAACGTGCAGAAGGCGACCTCGCCCCAGGGCCTGATGTACGCCTGGCTCACCTGGTTGCAGGGCAGCCTGGTCGAGGTCCTCGACGCCGCCTGACCTTCGCGGATCCGGACTCCTGCCGCGGATCCGGAGATCCTCCGCGACACCCCGAGCGGAGCGTGCTCCGCTCGGGGTGTCGTCGCAGATCTCCGGATCCGCGAAGGCCGTCAGCCGCCGATGAGGCTCGGCTGGAGGTCGCGGAGCGTGCGGTGCCGCGTCATCCGGGCCGCGACCGCCGAGGTGAG
Organism: Amnibacterium kyonggiense; assembly: GCF_004364555.1. GTDB lineage: Bacteria > Actinomycetota > Actinomycetes > Actinomycetales > Microbacteriaceae > Amnibacterium > Amnibacterium kyonggiense. The sequence continues at coordinate 447,245 of NZ_SOAM01000001.1, forward strand.
CGCCATCGCGGCGACGAGCCAGATCGCGAGCACGCCGGCGTCGCCCCAGGCCAGCGACAGATCGCCGCCGTACATCACCTGCCGCAGCGCGTCGACGGCGTAGGCCATCGGCAGCGCGTGGTGGATCGCGGCGAGCGGTCCGGGCAGCGTCTGCCACGGGAACGTCCCGCCCGCGGTCACGAGCTGCACGAGCATCAGGATCAGCCCGAGGAACTGGCCGACGCTGCCGAGCGCCGCGTTCAGCAGCAGGAGGATCGCCGCGAACGTCGCCGCGGTGAGCAGCAGCACGCCGATCGTGGCGGCCGGGTGGACGACGTGGATGCCGAGCGGCCCGGTCGCGATGAGGAACAGCGCCACCATCTGCGCCGCGCCGAGCAGCGCCGGGGTCAGCCATCCGGCGAGGGCGACGCGGATCGGCTGCTCGACGGCCGTGAGCGCGCGGCGCGACAGCGGCCGGAGGATGAGGAACAGCGCGTAGGCGCCGATCCACGCGGACAGGCTGAGGAACAGCGGGGCGAGGCCGGCGCCGTAGGTGCCCGCGCTCGCGGTGTCCTTCGTGCGCACGCCGACCGGGTCGCCGAGCGCCGCGGCCTGCGCCGTGCGCTGCTGCGCGGTCGTCGCGGGGATCGCGTCCGCGCCCTTCGCGAGGCCGTCGCGCAGCGAGGCGGCACCGGAGGAGAGCCTCGCCGTCCCGTTCGCGAGGGCGCTGCTGCCGCTGGCCGCGGACGCCGCTCCGGAGGCGAGCTGCTGCGTCCCGGACGCGAGCGAATCGGTGCCCGAGGCGAGGGAGGACGCCCCCGAGGCGACGCTCCGCGTGCCGGATGCGAGGGAGGCGGCGCCCGAGGCGACCGCACGGCTGCCGGACGCGACGCGCCCCGCGCCCGACGCCGCCTGCGCGGCGGCGGAGGCGACCTGCGACGCTCCGCTGCTGAGGCGGGTCGCGCCCGAGGAGAGGGACGACGCGCCCTGCGCGAGCGAGTCCGCCGAGGACGCCGCCCGGGTCAGCGCCTGCTGCCCCGGCTGCAGCACGGCCAGGGCCTGCTGGATCTGCGCCGGCGTGAGGCCGTCCGCGGCGAGCTGCCGCGCGAGCGCCTCCCCGGTCGCGGTCGACCCGGCGGCCTGCCGCAGCGCGGACGCGAGGGCCGCGTTCCCCGAGGCGACCTGGGACGCGCCGCTCGCGAGGGACCTCGCGCCGGACGGCAGCGCCGAGGCGCCGGAGGAGAGCCGGTCCAGACCGGAGGCGAGGGAGGACGCGCCGCTCGCGGTGCGCTTCGCCCCGGACGCGAGGTCGGCCGCCCCGGATGCGGCGGAGGAGGCGCCGCTCGCGAGGCGGTCGGCGCCGGAGGCGGCGCTCGCCGCGCCGGACGCCGCGGACCGGGCGCCCGACGCGAGCGTCGCGGTGCCGTCGGCGAGCCGCTGCGCGCCCGACTGCGCGGTGCCCGCACCGGAGGCGAGGTCGGAGGCCCCGTCGGCGGCGTCGGTGAGCTTGCCCCGGACCGTGGAGAGGGAGCCGAGGAACCGCTTCGCCGCGGTCGTTCCGACCTGCGAGGCGATGCGGTCGCGCACCTCCGTCGTCACCTGCTTCGCGATGGTCGACGAGAGGTAGCTGTTCGCGTCGTTCGTCGTCAGCCGCAGCTGCGCCTTCGTCGGGTCCGTCGTCCCGGCCGAGGCGATGTCGCGCGAGAAGTCGCGGGGGAAGGTGACGACGAAGTCGACGCCGCCGTTCGCGAGCTCGCGCCGCGCCTCGTCGGCGCTCAGCACGTGCCAGTCGAAGGAGCCGTCCTCAACGAGGTCGTCGGCGGCCTGCCGACCGCGGTTCACCGTCGTGCCGCCGCTCGTGCTGCCGTCGTCCGCGACGACGATGCCGGCCGGCACGTTCGCGAACTTCCCGTACGGGTCGAGGTTGCCCCACAGGTACATGCCGCCGTAGAGCAGGGGCACGGTCATCAGCGCGACGAACGCGAGCACGCCGAGCTTCGTGGAGGTGAGGCGGCGCAGCTCGGTGCGCAGCAGGGTCAGGATCGTCATCGGTCGATCGCTCCAGGGGTGACGGAGGCGGGGAGGGACTCGCGGACGGCCGCGCCGCCGATCACGAGCACGGGCAGCCCGCGGGCGGTGAGGTCCTCCGCGACGCGGCGCCAGCCGGCGGCGTGGCCGCCGTGGCGCTCGGGGGAGGTGAGCACGAGGGCGCGGACGCCGTCCCGGAGGGCTGCGAGCTCGAGCAGCAGCCGGACCCGATCGGTCGGCGGCAGGTCGAGGAAGGGTGCACGGCTCCAGCGGTCCAGGTCGAGGGCGCGGAGCACGGCGTCGGCGTCCCGGCTGCGAGACGGACGGCCGGCGAAGCGGAGCTCCTCCCGCACCACGCTGCGGACCGGGAGGGAGGGGGCGGGCTCGGCGACGACGGGGGTGTCCACGAGCGCGACCGCGCGGCGGAGGGCCGCGGGATCGCCGGACCCGTCGAGGAGCACCTCGCCGCGGTCCGGCACGAGCCGCCCGCCCGCGATGAGGGACGCGAGCATGGGGCCGCGGTCGCCCTCCGCGACCGCGACGCCCGGGTGCTCGGCGTCCAGGCGGGCGCTGAACGCCGGCAGCGCCGGGATCCGCTCCTCGCCCACGCCGGCGCCGATGATCTCGAGCAGGGTCACGCCTCCGCCTCCTCCGTCAGTCGGGCCGCGTGGGCACCGAGCACGTCGTTCGCCTCGCGCCAGGACAGGCCGAGCGCGCCGAGCCCCGCGAGGATCACGAGCCGGCGGCCCTCCGCACGGCCGACGGGCGTGCGCACGCTCTCGTCGAGCACCGAGAACGCGGCGCCCTCGACGAGCCGGGCGACGACCTCCGGGTCGAGGTCCGTCCGACCGGCACCGGTCTCGGCGGCGAGGCGGACGTCGGCGACGATGCGGGCGTGCAGCGGGCCGAGCGCGCCGCCGAGCACCTGGTCGCGGAGCGGCCCGCGGACGACCGTGCGGGTCATGGCGCGGACGTGCTCGACGTCGTCCCAGACGAGGCGGCCGACCAGGGCCAGGTCGAGCACCGGGTCGGGGTCGTGCATGGCGTCGACCGCGGCGGCGACCCGGGCGGCCCCCACCTCCGCCAGCTCGGCGATCAGCGCCTCGCGCGAGGGGAAGTGGCCGTACACCGCGCGCCGCGTGAGACCGGCGGCGGCGGCGATGACGTCCAGGGACGCGTCGGGGTCGCGGTTCAGCTCCGCGCGGGCCGCGTCGAGCAGCGCTGCCCGGTTCTTGGCGGCGTCGCTGCGCGGGGCGCGGACGCGGATTCCTTCGGGCACAGCTGCACTCTACGCCTGATCTTGCACAGGTGTGTGCAACCTAAGCGGGGGACGGCGACCTCGGATAGGTTTGGATCCCAAGAGGAAAGGGATCCTCCATGCCTGCCATCGTGCTGATCGGCGCCCAGTGGGGCGATGAGGGCAAGGGCAAGGCGACCGACCTGCTCGCCGGACGTGTCGACCACGTCGTCAAGTTCAACGGCGGCAACAACGCGGGTCACACGGTCGTCATCGGCGACAAGAAGTTCGCCCTGCACCTGCTGCCCTCCGGCATCCTCAGCCCCGGCGTCGTTCCCGTCATCGCGAACGGGACCGTCGTCGACCTCGAGGTGCTCTTCTCCGAGCTGGAGGCGCTGACCGCGCGCGGCGTCGACGTCTCGCGGCTGCGCGTCTCCGCGAACGCCCACGTCATCACCCAGTACCACCGAACCGTCGACAAGGTCACGGAGCGCTTCCTCGGCAAGCGGCAGATCGGGACCACCGGTCGCGGCATCGGGCCGACCTACGCCGACAAGATCAACCGCGTCGGCATCCGCATCCAGGACCTGTTCGACGAGGGCATCCTGCGGCAGAAGGTCGAGGGCGCCCTCGAGCAGAAGAACCACCTCCTGCTCAAGGTGTACAACCGGCGCGCGATCTCCGTCGACGAGGTCGTCGCCGACCTGCTGCAGTACGTCGAGCGGCTCCGCCCGATGGTCGCCGACACGGCGCTCGAGCTGAACACGGCCCTCGACGAGGGGAAGACCGTCCTGTTCGAAGGCGGCCAGGCGACGATGCTCGACGTCGACCACGGCACCTACCCCTTCGTCACGTCCTCGAACGCGACGAGCGGCGGGGCGGCGACCGGCTCCGGCGTCGCGCCGAACCGGATCGACCGCGTCATCGCGGTGGCGAAGGCCTACGCGACCCGCGTGGGCGCCGGGCCGTTCCCCACCGAGCTCCACGACGCGTCGGGGGAGTGGCTGCGCTCCCGCGGCTTCGAGTTCGGCACGACCACCGGCCGGCCGCGACGCACCGGCTGGTTCGACGCGCCGATCGCCCGCTACGCGCAGCGGATCAACGGGGTGACGGACTTCGTGCTCACGAAGCTCGACGTGCTGACCGGGCTCGAGCGCATCCCCGTCTGCGTCGCGTACGACGTCGAGGGCCGCCGCGTCGAGGAGGTGCCGGTCAGCCAGACCGACTTCCACCACGCCGTCCCGATCTACGAGGAGTTCCCGGGCTGGGACGAGGACATCACCGGCGCCCGCTCCTTCGAGGACCTGCCGCGCACCGCGCAGGAGTACGTCCTCGCGCTCGAGGAGATGAGCCGCGCCCCGATCTCGGTGATCGGCGTCGGCCCCTCCCGCGACGGCGTCGTCGTCCGCCGCGACCTCCTCGGCTAGCCCCGCTCGCGGAGTTCACGGATACGGAGATCCGGCCTGCCGGATCTCCGTATCCGTGAACCAGACCTCAGTGGTCGGTTCGGGCGGGGCGGAGGCGCGCCTCCTCGAGGTCGAGCAGCGCCTGTGCCCGGTCCTCGATGCGCGCCGGGTACACGCCCTGCCGCCGCAGCTCGAGCAGGTGCTCGCGCTCGGCCTCCACGACCGCGAGCCGCAGCCGGCGGAACAGCCGGTGCGGCGTCGCCTCGAGGGGCAGGTCGCCGCTGTGGCTCCGCTCCCACGCCGCCTCGGCGCGGAGGTAGGAGGCCTGCCGGACCCGCTCGATCACCTCGGGATCGACGTCGGTCGTGCTGTCCACGACGCCCTCCGGGTCGTCGAGCACCGCGAGTCCCGTGAAGCTCAGCTCGTCGAGCAGCGCCGCGAGCTGCCGCTGGTCCTCCTCCTCGTCGATCCCGCTGATGCGCAGCGCCCGGATGAGGGCGGGCAGGGTGCCGCCCTGCAGCAGCAGCGTCACGACGGCGACGATGAAGGCGATGAGCACGAGCTGCGAGCGGTAGGGCAGGTCCTGCGGCAGCGACTGCGCCGCGGCGAGCGTCACCACGCCGCGCATGCCGCTCCAGCCCAGGACGACGCCGCCGCGCCAGTCGATGGTCTGGCTGCGCAGCTGCTCGAGGTCGGCCCGCTGTCGCGCGTACCGGCGCCGCAGCGCGGTGATGCGCTTGCGTCGCAGGCCGGTCGTCGGCTCCCGGAGGCGGGCTTCGAGGTACTGGAGGGCGCGGAGCGTCCGCACCTCCGCGTGCTGCTCCCGCAGCTTGAGGAGCAGGACCAGCGGGCCGACCCAGAGGAAGCGGAGCGCGATCAGGATGACGGTGGCGAGGAGGCCGAGCGCGATCGTCGCCTCCAGGGAGAGCTGGCTCGAGTCCTTGTCGACGTCCTCGATCAGCCCGCGGATCTGCAGCCCGATGAGCAGGAAGACGGCGTTCTCGAGCAGGAACTGGATGGTGCTCCAGTTGATGCGGTCACTCGTCCGGGTCAGCACCGAGACGGAGCCCGGGTTCGCGTAGCCCGTGTACAGCCCGGCGACGACGACGGCGAGCACACCGGAGGCGCCGAGGGCGTTCGTCGGTGCGAAGGCGAGGAACGGCACCGTGATCGAGATGGCGGTGGCGAGCACGGAGTCGTCGAGCCGGGAGCGGACCGCGACCCTGACGACGCCGACGAGCAGGCCGATCGCGACGGCCACGACCACCGCGAAGCCGAACTGCTCGGCGGTGAGCAGCACGTTCACGTCGGTCTTCGCGCCGACCAGCGCGATGGCCGACCCGAAGAGGACGAGCGCCGTCGCGTCGTTGACGAGCCCCTCGCCCTCGAGCACGACGAGGAGGCGCGGCGGCAGGCCCAGCCGGCGGCCGACGGCGGTGGCCGCGACCGCGTCGGGCGGGCTGAGCACCGCGCCGAGGGCGATGCCCGCAGCCAGGTCGAGGCGGTCGAGCTGGTCGAACAGCACGAAGCCGGTGCCGAACGCCGTGACCGCGACGAGGACGACGGACAGGCTCACAATGGTCCCGAGGTTCCGCCGGAAGTCGACGAAGGACAGCCGGATCGCCGCCGCGTAGAGGATGGGCGGCAGGAGCACGTCGAGCACGAACTCCGGGGGGACCTCGAGCTCGGGAACGCCGGGGGCGTAGGAGAGGCCGACGCCGATGACGACGAGCAGGATCGGCGCCGCGATGCCGAGTCGACGCGAGAACGCGGCGACGAGCACGATCACGGCGATGCCGATGACGCCGACGACCTCGATGACCCCGAAGTCGATCTCCGCGGCGTGTTCCATCCCGGCGAAGGATACCGGGAGGGGCATGGACATCAGGTCGGGGCGCCGGCGGGCATGAGTGCGCGGAGGCGGTCCAGCAGCTCGAGCTCGATGTCGGCGAGCGGGCGCTCCTCGTCCGCGCTCAGCCACCGCCGGAACGCGGTGCTGAAGACGGCGGAGCCGATCTCCGCGACCAGGCGCGCCTCGACCTCGTCGACACCGCGCTCCCGCAGCGCGGCGTCCATCGCGTCGGCGAGGACGGCGCGCTTCCGCGCCTCCCGCTCCTGCAGGGCGGGATTCGCGTCGATCACCCGCTGACGGTTTCGCGACCAGGGGCGTCGCTCGGCCGTGAAGAAGGCGGAGCCGGCGACGAGCCCGGCGCTGACGAGGTCGAGCGCGCTGGACCCCGTCGGCGCCTGGTCGATGCCCTCGATGAAGCCGGTGCGGTAGGCCTCGCCGCCTCCGAACAGGACCTCGCGCTTGTCCGCGTAGTGCCGGAAGAACGTGCGCTCCGTCAGGCCCGCCGCTGCGGCGATGTCCTGCACCGTCGTCTCCTCGTAGCCCCGCTCGAGGAACAGCGCGATCGCGGCGGCCTGCAGGCGATCGCGCGCTCCCGGCTCCCAGCGGACCATGCGCTCAGCCTACTCATGACAGTTGCTGTCATCGCGGGTGTATCGTGATGTCAGTTCCTGACCTCGATCGAAGGAGAAGACCATGCGCGTGTTCATCACCGGAGCGTCCGGCTGGATCGGTTCGGCGGCGACGACCGCCCTGCTCGCGCGCGGCCACCAGGTCGTCGGCACGGCGCGCTCCGACGGGTCCGCGGCGAAGCTCGAGGGCCTCGGCGCCCAGGTGCGACGCGCCGACCTCGACGACCTCGACGGGCTGCGCGCCGGTGCGCTCGAGGCCGACGCCGTCGTCCACCTCGCCAACAAGCACGACTTCGCCGACGCGGCGGGGACGAACCGCGCCGAGCGCGCGGCCGTCCAGACCTTCGTCGACGCCCTCGCCGGGACGGGCAAGCCGTTCCTGCTCGCCTCCGGCCTCGCCGGCTACCGGCTGGGCCGCCCGGTCGAGGAGACGGATCGCATCGACGAGCGGGGACCGGAGGCGATGCGCGGCGGCACCGAGAACCTCGCGCTCGATGCCGCGACCGAGACCGGGCTCCACGCCGTCAGTCTCCGCTTCGCCCCGACCGTGCACGGCGCGGGCGACCACGGGTTCGTCGCCTTCCTCGTGCAGGCGGCCCGGCGGGCGGGAGCGGCCCTCTACGTCGGCGACGGCGCGAACACCTGGTCGGCCGTGCACGTCTTCGACGCCGGGGACGCCGTCGCGCGGGCGGTCGAGCGCGCGGAGGGCGGGACGGCGGCGCACGTCGTGGCCGAGGAGGGCATCCCGACGCGCGAGATCGCGGAGGCGATCGGTCGGGGGCTCGGGCTGCCGACCCGGTCGGTGACGCCCGAGGAGGCGGCGGAGCGGCTCGGCTTCATCGGGCACGTGCTCGGCATGGACCTCCGCGCGTCGAGCGCGGCGACCCGTCGCGCCCTGGACTGGTCCCCGACCGGCCCGACCCTGCTCGAGGACCTCGCCACGGACGCCTACTTCGCCTGAACCGCGTCGTGCTCACGCTTCGTGCGGCCGCACGACCGCGGCGGCGGCACGGAGCGTGAGCAGAGTCCGGCAAGCGCGGGGAGCCCTAGGGTCGGAGCATGACCGAGGACGAGGCCGCCGAGCTGCAGTCGCTGCGCTCGAGCATCGACAACATCGACGCGGCGCTCGTGCACCTGCTCGCCGAGCGCTTCAAGTGCACCCAGCGGGTCGGCCACCTGAAGGCGAGCGCGGGCATGCCCCCGGCCGACCCGGCGCGGGAGCGCGAGCAGATCGCGCGGCTCCGCGCGCTGGCGGAGGAGTCGCACCTCGACCCCGCCTTCGCGGAGGCCTTCCTCGCGTTCATCGTCGCTGAGGTCATCCACCACCACGAGCGGATCGCGGAGGACGCCGCCCGCGACTGACCCGCGGTCCGCAACGGGTTCAGAGGGCGGGCGCCGCCGCGTCGAGCGCCGCGAGCTGCTCCGGTGTGAGTCGCACGGCCGCGGCCGCGACGTTCTCCTCGAGGTGTGCGACGGAGCGCGTGCCGGGGACGGGCGCCGCCTCGGGGCTCTGCTCCAGCAGCCAGGCGAGCGCGACCTGGCCCGGCGTCGCCCCGACCTCGGCTGCCGCCGCGACCACGGCCGGCGCGCGGACGACCGAGGGCATGCCGTCGAACGCGGATCCGAGCGGGAAGTACGGCATCCAGACCACGCCGTGCTCGCGGCACAGGACGAGCTGGTCCTCGGTGTCGCGGAGCAGCACGTTGTACGCGTTCTGCACGCTCGCGAGCCCGGCCGGGAGAGCGGCGCGCAGCACCGAGGTCGAGGCGGAGCTGAGACCGATCGCCCCGATCGTCCCCGCGTCGCGCAGGGCGACGAGCTCGGCGAGCTGGTCCTCCACCGGGACGAGCTGATCGCCCTCGGCGATCAGCCCCGGGGGGAGGTCCGCGCGTCGCAGGTGCACGAGGTCGAGCCGGTCGACCCCGAGGGTGCGGAGGTTCCGCTCGACCTCCGCGCGCAGCTCGGCCGGTCGCTGCGCGAGCACGAGCTCCTGCGGCGCGGGCGCCGACGTCGCGCCGACCTTCGTCGCGATCACGAGGTCGTCGGCGAACGGGGCGATCGCGGCGCGGATGCGCTCGTTCACCACGCCAGCGCCGTAGAACGCCGCGGTGTCGACGAGGCGCACCCCGAGCTCCACCGCGCGGCGCAGCACGGCGATCGCGGTCTCCTCCGGGACGTCGCGCAGCTGCATGGCGCCGAAACCGATCCTCGGGACATCGCGCCCGTCGAGCCGCACCCTCGTGGTCATGTCGTTCCTCCTGTGGGAGACTGGAAGCGGAGGGACCTCCGATTCCTCCCCAGTCTTACCGGAGGAGCCTCCGCTTGTCCATTCCGATCGAACCGCGCCTCCGTGCCGACGCGCAGCGCAACCGGGACCGCCTCGTCGACGTCGCTCGCGCGGCCTTCGTCGCGGGCGAGGCGCCGACCCTGGAGGCGATCGCCCGCGAGGCGGGGGTCGGCATCGGCACGCTCTACCGCCACTTCCCGACGCGCGAGGCGCTCGTCGAGGCGGTCTACCGGAGCGAGCTGGAGGCCGTCAGCGCCTCCGCCGAGCGCCTCCTCACCGAGATGCCGCCGGACGTCGCGCTCCGGCGGTGGATGGACCGGTACGGGGAGTTCGTCCGGACGAAGCGCGGCATGGCGGACGCGTTCCGGGCGATCCTCGCGGCGGGCGCCGGGAGCGGGACGCGGCCGCGCATCACCGCGGCGGTCGCCGGCCTGCTCGAGGCCGGCGCGCGCGAGGGCGTCCTGCGCGGCGACGTTCCCGCCGACGACGTCGTCGCGGCCGTCCTCGGCGCGTTCCTTGCCACCCCGGACCCGGAGCAGCAGCCGCAGACCTCGCGGCTGCTCGACCTGCTCCTGGACGCCCTCCGTCCCTGCGACTGACCCCACCCGTCCGCGTCGCGATTCGAGCCGCGTCAGCGGCGCCGATGCGGCTCGAATCGCGACGCGAAGGGGCGGGGAGGGGTCAGCCGCCGACGCGCGGCCCCAGGTGCGCGGGCAGCGTGCCCTCGTGCGCGGCGCGGAGCTCCTCGATCGGGATCTCGAACCGGTCCTGCACCTCGAGCAGACCGCTCTCGGCATCCGTGACGCCGATGCGGAGGGCCGGCACCCGGCGCCCCGCGCAGAGGCCGACGAACTTCACGTCCTCCTCCCGCGGCACGGCGACGAGCACGCGCGCGGTCGACTCGCTGAACAGCGCGGTCGCCACGTCGACGCCGTCGCGCTCCTCCACGTCGCCCAGCCAGACGCGCGCGCCGACGCCGAATCGCAGCACGCCCTCCGCGAGGGTCTGCGCCAGACCGCCCTCGCCCAGGTCGTGCGCGGCGGCGATCAGCCCTTCCTCGCCGCCCGCGGCGAGGAGGCCGGCCAGCTTCCGCTCGGCCTCGAGCCGCACGGCGGGCGGGCGGCCGCCGAGGTGGTCGTGCACGACGCCGGCCCACGCGGACCCGTCGAGCTCCAGCGCGGTCGTGCCGAGCAGGTAGAGGTTGAGGCCGTCGTCCTGCCATCCGGAGGGGATGCGGCCCGCGACGTCGTCGATGGTGCCGAGCACGCCCACGACCGGGGTCGGGTGGATCGCCGTCGTCCCCGTCTGGTTGTACAGCGACACGTTGCCGCCGGTCACCGGCACCTCGAGGGCGAGGCAGGCGTCCGCGAGGCCGTCGACGGCCTCGGCGAACTGCCACATCACCTCGGGGTTCGTCGGCGCGCCGAAGTTGAGGCAGTCGGTGACCGCGAGCGGGGAGGCTCCCGTGACCGCGACGTTCCGGTACGCCTCCGACAGCGCGAGCTGCGCGCCCGCGCGGGGGTCCAGCAGGCTGTACCGCCCGTTCGCGTCCGTCGCGATCGCGACGCCGAGGCCGGACTCCTCGTCGACGCGGATCATGCCGCCGTCGTCCGGGAACGACAGGGCGGTGTTGCCGAGCACGTAGCGGTCGTACTGGTCGGTGATCCAGCCGGGGGAGGCGAGCGACGGGGAGGCCAGCACGGCGAGGAGCTGCTCGCGCAGCTCCGGACCGTCCGCCGGCCGCGGCAGCGCGGCGGCGGAGTCCGCCTGCAGCGCGTCGAGCCAGGCGGGCCGCTCGGCGGGGCGGTCGTAGACCGGGCCGTCGACCGCGACGGTGGACGGGTCCACGTCGACGATCGTCTCGCCGCGCCAGGTGATCTCGAGCCGACCGGTGTCGGTCACCTCGCCGAGCACGCTCGTCTCGACGTCCCAGCGCGACGTGACCGCGAGGAACCCCTCCAGCTGCTCGGGCGTGACGATCGCCATCATCCGCTCCTGGCTCTCGGACATGAGGATCTCCTCCGCCGTGAGCGTGGGGTCGCGGAGCAGCACCGCGTCGAGGTCGACCTTCATGCCGCCGTCGCCGTTCGCGGCGAGCTCGCTCGTCGCGCAGCTGATCCCCGCGGCGCCCAGGTCCTGGATCGCCTCCACGTACCCGCCGTGGAACAGCTCGAGGCAGCACTCGATGAGCACCTTCTCCGCGAACGGGTCGCCCACCTGGACGGCCGGCCGCTTCGTCGGACCGCCCGCGGAGAACGTGTCCGAGGCGAGGATCGACGCGCCGCCGATCCCGTCGCCGCCGGTGCGGGCGCCGAACAGGACGACCTTGTTGCCGGCGCCGGTCGCGTTCGCGAGCCGCAGGTCCTCGTGCCGGAGGACGCCGACCGCGAGCGCGTTCACGAGCGGGTTGCCCTGGTAGACCGCGTCGAACACCGTCTCCCCGCCGATGTTCGGCAGGCCGAGGCAGTTGCCGTAGTGCGCGATGCCGGCCACGACGCCGTGCACGACGCGGAGCGTGTCCGCCTCCCGGATGTCCCCGAAGCGCAGCTGGTCCATGACCGCGACCGGGCGCGCGCCCATCGCGATGATGTCGCGCACGATCCCGCCGACGCCGGTCGCGGCGCCCTGGAACGGCTCGATGTAGCTCGGGTGGTTGTGGCTCTCGACCTTGAACGTGACGGCCCAGCCGCGGCCGATGTCGACGACGCCGGCGTTCTGGCCCATTCCGACCATCAGGTGCTCGCGCATCTTCGGCGTGACCTTGTCGCCGAACCGGCGGAGGTACTTCTTGCTCGACTTGTAGGAGCAGTGCTCGCTCCACATGACGGAGTACATCGCCAGCTCGCCGGAGGTGGGGCGCCGCCCGAGCAGCTCGCGCACCTTCGCGTACTCGTCGTCCGTCAGCCCGAGCGCCGCGTACGGCTGCTCCCGGTCGGGTGTGGCCGCGGCCCGCTCGACGGAATCGACGTGGACCACGGGCGCCTCGCTCGTCACGTTCACCGAGCCTACGGCCGCGCGCGCCCGCTTCCCGCGCCGCCGGCACCCCGATGCGCGGTGCTCCGACCCGCCCGCGGTGGGTCGACCCACCGCGCGAGGGTGTCTACTACCGCGTGAGGGAGGCGCGACGATGGCCTTGACCACGGAGCAGCGGCATCGCGCCGCGGCGGAGCTCCACGCGAACCTGCTGCTCGCCGGGGTCACCGAGGCGCACCTCCGGCGGGACACCGACCTCGACGAGCACGAGTTCCGCGAGGCGATGCACGTCTCGCCGCGCTCGCGGCCGGAGCACGTGCTCCTGCTCCGCGACCGGCTCGTGGTGCTGGTGCACGCGGCCGGCAGGCAGCCGGTGCCGTTCACGGCGCTGCCCGGCCGGCCGGGCTGACCGGACGGCACGGGGGGCGGCGGGTCAGGCCGCGAGCACGGCCTCGAGCGCGGAGCGGAAGATGCGCAGCCCGTCGACGCCGGAGCGCATCGCGAGCCGCGTGTCCGGCCCGAACCCCGGCTCGACGGCGTGCTCGGGATGCGGCATGAGACCGACGACGTTCCCGCGCTCGTTCGCGATCCCGGCGATGCGGTTCACCGACCCGTTCGGGTCGACGTCGAGGTAGCGGAACACGACCCGGCCCTCGCCCTCGAGCCGCGCGACCGTGTCCGCGTCGGCGACGTAGCCGCCCTCGCCGTTCTTCAGCGGCACGACGATCTCCTCGCCCGCCGAGAACGCGTTCGTCCAGGCCGTCGAGGTCTGCTCGACGCGGAGCCGCTGGTCGCGGCACACGAACGCCCCGTGGTCGTTGCGGACCAGGCCGCCGGGGAGCAGGTGCGCCTCCGTGAGCATCTGGAAGCCGTTGCAGATGCCGAGCACCGGGAGGCCCGCGTCGGCGGCCGCGACGATCTCGGTCATGATCGGGGACCGCGCTGCGATCGCACCGCACCGGAGGTAGTCCCCGTAGCTGAAGCCGCCCGGCAGCACGACGGCGTCGACGCCCTGCAGGTCGTGGTCCCCGTGCCAGAGGCGCACCGGCTCGGCGCCGGCGAGGCGGACCGCCCGGCGCGCGTCCCCGTCGTCGAGGGACCCCGGGAAGGTGACGACGCCGACGCGGGTCACGCCTCGACGTCCTCGAGCTCGCGGACGCTCACGACGTCCTCGATGACGAGGTTCGCGAGCAGGGTCTCGGCGACCTCCCGCGCGTCCGCGAGCAGGGCGTCCGTCACCGGGCCGTCCACGTGCAGCTCGAAGCGCTTGCCGACGCGGACGCCGCTGAAGGCGGACCGGCCGAGGCGCTGCAGCGCCCCCGCGACGGCCTTGCCCTGCGGGTCCAGCAGCTCGGCCTTGGGCATGACCTCGACGACGATCACCGGCACGCCCCGAGCCTAGCGAGCGGTCGGCGACGCGTCCGCCACGGCGGCGCGCACCGCGTTCCGCCACGGATCCTCGAACGCGAGCTCCCGGCCGTCGTCGCGAACGGCGACGCCGGCCGTGCGAAGCCGGTCCCCGAGCGCGCCCAGCGCCTCCGGATCGGGGACGCGGAGGACGACCTGACCGAGTCCGAGCGCCGGCGTCCGAGGCCCCGCGCCGCGGCTCTCCCACGTGTTCATCCCGACGTGGTGGTGGTAGCCGCCGGCGGACACGAACAGGGCCTGGTCGCCGAACCGGGCGGTGACGTCGAACCCGAGGACGTCGACGTAGAAGCCGTGCGCGGTGGCGATGTCGCCGACCTTGAGGTGGACGTGGCCGACCTCCGCGAGGCCGAGCGGGCGGGCGTCGTCCTGCAAGTGCTCCCGGAGGAACGCGTTCGGGTCGAGGGCGAGCGTGGCCATCCGCACGGTCGTGCCGTCCCACGCCCACTCGGCGCGCGGGCGGTCCCAGTACAGCTCGACCCCGTTGCCCTCGGGGTCGTCGAAGTAGAACGCCTGCGAGACGAGGTGGTCGCTCGAGCCCGTGAACGACCGCGGGTACCGCGTCGCCACCGAGTACACGGCCGCCGCGAGGGCTGCCCGCGAGTCGAACAGCACGGCCGTGTGGTACAGCCCGGCCGCCGAGCGGGAGGCGTGCCGGAGCCCGGCCGAGTGCCGCAGCACGAGGGACGGGACGGCGGCGCGGCCGACGGTCACCTGCCCGGGCGCCGTGGCGAGCACGTCGAGGCCGACGCCCTCCGTGTAGTAGCGGGTCGTGCCGTCGAGGTCCGCGACGTCGAGCGTCACGGCGCCCATGGCGGTCGCGGGGGCGAGCGCATCGGTCATGCAAGAAGCATGACACGTCAACCACCGGTCCGCACGGCCCGTCGGCCTGCGGTCGACCGGGCCGGTCAGCCCGTGATGCGATCCACGAGCTCCCGGTAGCGGTTCGCGGTGCGCTCCACGACCTCGTCCGGCAGGTCCGGCGCCGTGCCGTGCCCGTCCCAGTGCGCCGAGAGCCAGTCGCGGATGATCTGCTTGTCGAAGCTGACGCCGCGGCGGCCCTCCGCGTAGGCGGCCGCGTCCCAGTACCGGCTCGAGTCCGGCGTCAGCACCTCGTCGCCGAGGGTGAGCACGCCGTGCTCGTCGTCGCCGAACTCGAACTTCGTGTCCGCGAGGAGCACGCCCTTCGCGTTCGCGACGGCGGCCGCGGTGCGGAAGATCGCGAGGGACGTGTCGCGCAGCGCCTCGGCCGTGCGGGCGCCCACGAGGTCGACGACCTGCTCGAACGGGATGTTCTCGTCGTGGGCGCCGAGCTCCGCCTTGTAGGCCGGCGTGAAGATCGGCTCCGGCAGCCGGTCGCCGTCCTGCAGGCCCTCGGGCAGCGGGACGCCGGAGATCGACCCGACGCGGCGGTACTCCTGGTACCCGCTGCCGGTCACGACCTGGCGGACGACGCATTCCACGGGGTGCATGGACAGCCGGCGGACGAGCATGGCCCGGTCGGCGACCTCGGGCGGCACGGGCACGGCGTCGTCGGCGAGGTGGTTCGGGACGTCCGGGAGGTGGCCGAACCACCAGCGCGTGAGCGCGGTGAGGAGGGCGGCTCGGCCCGGGATCGGGCGCGACAGCACCTGGTCGAACGCGCTGACGCGATCGTTCGCGACGAGCAGGAGCAGGTCGTCCCGCCCGGTCGGCGCGTAGAGGTCCCGCACCTTCCCCGCCGTGACGAACTCGAATCCCGGCAGCGTCGTGCTCATGCGATCCCCTCGGCGATGTCGGTCCGGTGCCGGCCGCCGGGCAGGTCGATGCGCTCGACCCCGTCGTACGCGGCGGCTCGGGCCGCGGCGATGCCGTCGCCGAGGCCGACCACCGTGAGCACCCGGCCGCCCGCGGCGACGAGGCGGTCGCCGTCCGCGGCGGTGGCGGCGTGGTCGACGTGGACGGCCGGCAGCGCGTCCGCGTCCTCGAGGCCGGTGACGACGCCGCCGAGCACGGGCTCCGCGGGATAGCCCTCGCTCGCGAGCACCACGCCGACCGCCGCCTCCGCCCGGAACGCGGGCTCGGCCACGTCGGCGAGGGAGCCGATCGCCGCGCCGTGGAGCAGCACCGACAGCGGGGACGCGAGGCGCGGCAGCACGACCTGCGTCTCCGGGTCGCCGAAGCGCGCGTTGAACTCGATGACCCGGACGGCGGTGCCGTCGACCACGAGCCCGCAGTAGAGCAGGCCCTGGAAGGGCGTCCCCTCGGCGGCGAGCTGCGCGATGACCGGCTCCGCGATCGTCGCGCGGACCTGGGCGACGAACGCCTCCTCGCCGCCGAACGCCTCCGCGAGCCAGGGGAGCGGCGAGTAGGCGCCCATACCGCCCGTGTTCGGGCCGACGTCGCCGTCCTCCAGGCGCTTGAAGTCCTGCGCGGGGCTGAGCGGCAGCGCCACCGTCCCGTCGCTCACGAAGAAGAGGGAGACCTCGCGGCCGCTCAGGAACTCCTCGAGCAGCACCGGGCCGCTCTCGAGCCAGTGGAGGGCGTGCAGGCGCGCCGCCTCGCGGTCCTCCGTGACGAGCACGCCCTTGCCGGCCGCGAGCCCGTCCGCCTTCACCACGTAGGGCGAGCCGGTCGCGTCGAGCGCCGCGTCGATGCCCGCCGCGGTGAGGACGTCGACGGCGCGGCCGGTCGGCACGCCCGCCGCGGCCATGATGCGCTTCGCGAACGCCTTGCTGCCCTCGAGGGCAGCGGCGTCGCGGTCCGGGCCGAACACCGGGATGCCGCGCTCGCGCAGCGCGTCCGCGACGCCCGCGACGAGCGGGGCCTCCGGCCCGATGACGACGAGCTCGCTGCCGAGGCGGCCGGCGAGCTCGACGACCGCGGTCGGGTCGGTGGCGACCACCGGCTCGATCCGGGCGGTCGCGGCGATGCCCGCGTTCCCGGGGGCGACGACGAGGTCGTGGCCGGCGTCCTCGGCCGCGAGGGCCCGCGCGATCGCGTGTTCCCTCGCACCGGAGCCGACGATCAGGATCCGCACCGGCCCAACCTATCCGCGCAGCCCCGTCCCCGCGGCCGCGTACCGTTCTCCTCTGTGGCGAGAGCACGGATCCCGGACGGCGAGGGCGACCAGGCGGTCGCCGCGTCCGTCGCCGGGGACGCGGACCGCGCGGTGACCGCGACCGCGGTGCGCTACCTCCTGCAGCTGCTCGCCGAGCGCTATCCCGGCGGAGCGGTGGAGGTGCGCGTGCCTCCCTACGGCGCCGTGCAGTGCATCGAGGGCCTCAAGCACACGCGGGGCACCCCGCCGAACGTGGTGGAGATGACGCCGCAGGTCTGGCTGCACCTCGCGACCGGGAGCCGCGGCTGGTCCGACGCGGTCGAAGCCGGCGCCGTGCAGGCCTCCGGCTCGCGGGCCGACCTGACCGGCCGGCTGCCGCTCTGGCGGCCGAGGGTCGGCGGATGAGCGAGCCGCAGCGTCGATCCGTCCGGGTGCGGCGCAGCCCGAAGATCGGGACGTTCCTGCTGATCGGCGCCGTCCTCGGCGTGCTCGTCGCGGTCGTCGCGGTGAACGTCACGCCGGCGGACGCCACCATCTCGACGCCGCAGGCCGTCGGATTCCTTGCCCTCCTGCTCGCGCCGCTCGGCGCGGCCCTCGGCGCGGTCGTCGCGCTCGTCGTCGACCGCGTGAGCGAGCGCGGGGCCCGCATCGTCGAGGCGGAGCGGACCGCGCCCGCACCCGTCGAGCGCCCGGAGGAGCCCGTCGCGGAGCGTCCCGTCGATCAGGAGGACGTCGACCGGTCCTGAGGTCCGCTCGGGACGGCGCGGTCCTCCAGCTCCGCGAGCAGCCGGGCCGTGACCGGCAGGTCGCGCCGGGAGAGCACGCCGAAGGCGATCGCGGCCCCGATCCACACGGCGACGTCGACCGTCCACCCGATCCGCCCGTACGGGGTCGTGCGGGGGCCGAGCAGCTGCAGCACGCCGACCGCGGTCTGCAGCGCGGCCAGCGCGGGCCAGGTCCATCGGTAGCCGAGGAGCCGCTCCCGGCGCTGCCGGAGCAGGCGCCCGAGCGTCGCGTCGTCGACGTCCTCCGGGAGACGCCCGGTCCGCACCGCCCGGTGCACGACCTCCCGCCCGCTCCCCTGCCGCTGCCGGACGAGCAGCGTCGTCCCGGCGAACAGGACGCCGATCAGCGCGCCGACACCGAGGGCGATGAGCGCGATCGGCTGCGGGGGAGGGACGGGCGTCCGGCGGTCGGCGAACAGGAGGACCGACATCGACCCGATGAGGATCCCGAGGACGCCGCGGCCGAGGGCCTCGCGGACGCGGAACGACATGCGGCCTCCTCCGATCCGATCGGAGGCTAGTCGGCCGGGCGGGCGAGGAACTCGAGCGCCCGGGTGCGGAACGTGCCCGCGGTGGGCGCGTTGAAGTGGTTGCGCCCCGGGATGAGGAAGAACTCGCCGATCGAGGACGCCTCGGCCAGCCGTCGGGAGGCGTCGACGATCGGGTCCTCGCTGCCGGCCGCGAAGAGCACCGGCTGCTGCGGCGGGTTCGCCGGATCGGGCTGCTCGCCGCCGCGCATCCCCTCGACCAGCGCGACGAGCGCGGTGAGGTCGTTGCCGGGGATGCCGGACGCCATCGTCAGGTACGCCTGCGTGAGCCGGTCCGTCACCGGCTCGCCGTGCTCGATCGCGCGCTTCGCCTCGTCGACGCGGAAGCGCGTGAGCGGGTCGCCGTCCGGGATCCCGCCGAGCACGGCGCGGGTGATCGCGTGCGTGCTGCCGAGCGCCGCGTGCCAGCCGACGCGGGCGCCGAGCGAGTACCCGACGTAGACCGCCTCGTCGACGAGGTAGGTGTCGAGAACCGTCCGCACGTCGTCCACGAGCAGCGCCATCGAGTACGCGGCCGGGTCGTGCGGCTTCCCGCTGCTCCCGTGGCCGCGCTGGTCGATCGCGATCACGCGGTACCCGGCGCGGTCGAGCTCCCGGACCCAGCCCGTCGCGATCCAGTTCGCGTACGCCGACGAAGCGAACCCGTGGACGGCGAGCACGACCGGTCCGTCCGGGTCGCCGAGGTCGTAGGTCGCGATGGGCACGCCGTCCGGCGCCATCACGCGCTTCGGCTCGGCGGGCGGCGGCAGCAGGCTCACGGCCGCCGATCCTGCCGCATCAGCGGCGCGTCAGGCGTGGGTGCCGGCCTCGTGCGCGGTGTGGGCCGGCGGCTCGAGCTGGAACGTCGAGTGGGTGAGGGAGACGGGGAAGTGCGCCGCGACGCAGTGCTGCAGGGCGTCGAGCACCGCGGGCGCCGTGCCGTTCCGGAAGCAGACCGGCTCGATCACGACGTGCGCGGACAGCACGGGCAGCGACGACGAGACCCGGGTCGCGTGGAGGTCGTGCACGGCGAGCACGTGCTCCTGCTCGAGCAGGTGCCCGCGCACCTCCTCGAGGTCGAGGCCGCGCGGCACGGCCTCGAGCAGCACGTCGAGGGCATCGCGGAGGAGCAGGAGGGTGCGGGGCACGATGAGGGCGCCGACGAGCAGCGCGGCGACGCCGTCCGCCCGCGTCCAGCCGGTGAGGGCGATCACGAGGCCCGCGATCAGGACGCCGACGGAGCCGAGCGCGTCGTTCAGCACCTCGAGCCGGGCGGCCCGGGTGTTGAGGTCCGCGCCGCCCGACCGCCGCAGCACGACGACGGCGACGAGGTTGCCGAGGAGACCGATCGCGCCGAAGACGAGCAGCGCGGGACCCGGGACGTCGGCGGGCTCGGTGAACCGGCGGATCGCCTCGACGACCACGAACACGCCGACGCCGAGCAGCACGGCCGCCTGCGCGGCCGCGCCGAGGACCTCCGCCCGCGCCCAGCCGTAGGTGCGGCGCGCGGTCGCCGAGCGCGCGGCGAGCCGGGCGGCCGCGAGGGCGAGCCCCAGACCGAGGACGTCGGTGAGGACGTGCGCGGCGTCGACGAGGAGCGCGAGGCTGCCGGTCAGCAGCGCGCCGACGACCTCCGCGACGAGCACGGACGCGGTGATCGCGAGCACGACGGCGAGCGCGCGGGTCGGCGTCCCGCCGTGCCCGTGGTCGTGGTCGTGCATGCCCCCAAGTGTGAAGCACCGGGGGCGCAGGGCGGTGTTCTCGGATGCGACGACCCGGGCGGACGCGTCGACCGGATCCCCGTATCGGTGAACCCCTCGACCCGGTGGTCCGTGCCGCGGGGCGGTCCACGCCCCGCGAAGCGACGCAGCAGCGCCGCAGCGGCGGCGGCGCGGCACTGGGCGCCGTACGGAAAGACGCCGGGCAGCTGTGCGGGGGAGTCGCTGCCCGGCGTCATCATCCGGGAGACCGCAGCAGCACGTCGCGGGGGAAGTCCAGTGCTGCCGGTCCATGCACCTCGGGGGTGGTGCGGCGGACCTGAGCGGTCGTATCGGGTAGTACGGCGGTGGGTGCCGCCGACACGAATGTAGCACCCGATGAGGACAGAACGACCTGTCTGTCCCCATGTTTCCCGCCCCCAGTCCGGGGGAGGCGGGGGGTCGCCCGTCAGGAGAGCTGGTTGGCCTCGACCCACTGCAGGTACTCGTCGCTGACGGTGCCCGTCACGTACTCGCCGGTGAAGCAGCTCATCTCGAGCTCGGTGAGGTCGGACCCCTCGAGGATCGCGTCCCGCATGTCGTCGACCTCCTGATAGATCAGGTGGTCGGCGCCGAGCTCGCGGGCGATCTCCGGGATCTTCCGGCCGGCCGCGATCAGCTCGCGGCGCGACGGCATGTTGATGCCGTAGACGTGCGGGTAGCGGACGGGCGGCGCCGCGGACGCGAACGTGACCTTGTTGGCCCCGGCGGCGCGCGCCATGTCGACGATCTCGCGACTCGTCGTGCCGCGCACGATCGAGTCGTCGACGATGAGGATGTTCTTGCCCTTGAACTCGGTGCCGAGCGCGTTCAGCTTCTGCCGCACGCTCTTCTTGCGCACCGCCTGCCCGGGCATGATGAACGTCCGCCCGACGTATCGGTTCTTGTAGAACCCCTCGCGGTAGTTCACGCCGAGGCGCTGCGCCAGCTGCATCGCGGAGGGCCGCGCGGAGTCCGGGATCGGCATCACGACGTCGATGTCGCCCATCGGCGTGTGGGTGGCGACGGTGTCCGCGAGGCGGTCACCGAGGCGGAGCCGCGCGTCGTACACGGAGATGCCCGACATGGTCGAGTCCGGCCGGGCGAGGTAGACGTACTCGAACGAGCACGGCACCAGGCGCGGGTTCTTCGCGCACTGCTGCAGGTGCAGCTCGCCGTCCGGGGTGATGAAGACGGCCTCGCCGGGGAGGACGTCGCGCACGACCTCGTACCCGTTGCTCTCGAGCACGAGCGACTCGGAGGAGACCATCCACTCGTCGCGCTGGACGCCGGGCAGGTGGTCGGCGCTGCGCCGGCCGAGGGTCAGCGGCCGGATGCCGAACGGGTCGCGGAACGCGAGCAGCCCGCGGCCGGCGATGAGCGCGATGGCGGCGTAGGAGCCCTCCACCCGCTCGTGCACGCGACTGACCGCGGTGAAGACCTGCGCCGGGTCGAGCTCGAGGCCCGACAGCTGCGACTGCAGCTCGTTCGCGAGCACGTTCACGAGCAGCTCGGTGTCCGAGTCGCTGTTCAGGTGCCGGCGGTCGACGTGGAAGAGGTCCTGCTGCAGCTCCCGCACGTTCGTGAGGTTGCCGTTGTGCACGAGCAGGATCCCGTACGGGGCGTTGACGTAGAAGGGCTGCGCCTCCTGCTCGCTCGCCGCGGAGCCGCGGGTCGCGTAGCGCACGTGGCCGAGGCCGGTGCTGCCGAGCAGCGTGCGCATGTCGCGGGTGCGGTACGCCTCCCGGACCTGGCCCTTGACCTTCACCATGTGGAAGGAGCCGTTCTCATCGGTCGCGATCCCAGTCGAGTCCTGACCGCGGTGCTGCAGCAGCAGCAGCGCGTCGTAGATGAGCTGGTTGACCGGCTGGGCGGCGGAGACGCCGACGATGCCGCACATTCGGGTAGGGATCCCCTTGGCTTTAGGCTCGAGTGGTGCAGGGACCATCCTCCCATCCGGCGGTCCCGACCCGTGCCCAGGGCGCCCCGGTCGATCGCTACGCCGCCGCAGGGGTCGACACGCACGCGGGCGACACGGCCGTCGAGCTGATGAAGCGCTCGGTCGCCGCGACGCACGGACCCCAGGTCCTGGGCGGCGTCGGCGGGTTCGCCGGGCTCTGGGACGCGTCCGCGCTCACCCGCTACACGCGGCCGATCCTCGCCACGTCCACCGACGGCGTCGGCACGAAGATCGCGATCGCGCAGGCGCTCGACAAGCACGACACGATCGGGCAGGACCTCGTCGGGATGGTCGTCGACGACATCGTCGTGGTCGGCGCCGCGCCGCTGTTCATGACGGACTACATCGCGTGCGGCCGGGTGGTCCCGGAGCGCATCGCCGCGATCGTGGACGGCATCGCGCGCGCCTGCGCCGGCGCCCGCACCGCGCTCGTCGGCGGCGAGACCGCCGAGCACCCGGATCTCATCGCGCCCGACGACTACGACGTCGCGGGTGCCGCGGTCGGCGTCGTGGAGGCGGACCGGCTGCTCGGCGCCGACCGCGTCCGCGAGGGCGACGTCGTGCTCGCGCTCGCCTCCTCCGGGCTGCACAGCAACGGCTACTCGCTCGTCCGCCGCATCATCCGGGACGCGGGCCTGCGCTACGACACCCGCGTCGCGGACTACGGCACGTCGCTCGGGGAGGCGCTGCTCGAGCCCACCCGGCTCTACACCGCGGACCTGCTGGACGTGCTCGACGGGCCCGACGGCGGCGCCGTCCACGCGCTCGGGCACGTGACCGGCGGCGGCCTCGCCGCGAATCTGGCCCGGGTGCTGCCGCCCGGCGCCCGCGTCGACCTCGACCGGTCGACGTGGACGCCGACGCCGGTCTTCACGGTCCTCGCGGACCTCGGGGGATTCCCGCTCGCGGACGTCGAGGGCGCATGGAACCTCGGGATCGGCATGTTCGCGGTCGTCGACGCGTCCGCGGCGGGGCGGATCGCGGGGTCGCTCGACGCGGCCGGGATCCGGACGTGGCAGGTCGGCGTCGTCGAGCGCGGGCTCGCGGACGACTCGTACGTGCAGGGCGCGAAGGGCGTCGAGGGCGGCGCCGTGCGCCTGGTCGGCGCCTACGCCGGCTGAGTCAGCCGCGTCGACTCGAGCGCTTCAGCAGGCTGCGCGCACTCGCGCAGGCTGCGGAGACGCCCAGGAGCCTGCCGAAGTGAGCACGGCCTGCTCAGATGCTCAGCCTGCCGAGAAGCCCACGGCGTGACCGAGCAGGAAAGCGCTCGCCG
This sequence comes from Amnibacterium kyonggiense, assembly GCF_004364555.1. Lineage (GTDB taxonomy): Bacteria > Actinomycetota > Actinomycetes > Actinomycetales > Microbacteriaceae > Amnibacterium > Amnibacterium kyonggiense. The sequence goes on from NZ_SOAM01000001.1 coordinate 470,382, forward strand.
GAGTCCTCGACGGCGAGCAGTGCGCCGCGATCAGCGGTGCGAGTCCTTCTCCGCGAAGTCCTCCTCCGACCAGCCGGCGTGCGCCTCGGTCGAGTGGGACCCGATCTCCGCCTCGAGGGCGTTGTAGTTCGTTTCCGGGCTGAAGTACTTGAGATCGCGAGCGATCTTCGTGTGCTTCGCCTTCTGACGGCCTCGCCCCATGCGTGACCCCCTCATGTCGTCCTCGCCGCGTGGGTGAAGAGGCGGCGGAAATGCGAAAACTGGCGATCATCGTAACACGCACGGTTGCGGCAGGATGGTGGTCGGCGCTCGCGCCGGGGGAGGGGGTCGGCCGTGGTCGCAGTTCCCGCGCACGTCGACGTGGTGGTGATCGGGGCGGGGCAGGCCGGCCTGTCGGTCGCGTACTACCTCCAGCGCCTCGGCGTCCGCAGCGGCGTCGATCAGGTGATCCTCGACCGCGGGCCCGGAGCGGGCGGCGCGTGGCAGCACCGGTGGGAGGCGCTCCGCCTCGGATCCGCGCACCGCGTCCACGACCTGCCGGGCATGCGCCGGGCCGGCATCACGTTCGAGACGGCCGACCGCAGCCGCCCCGCGCGCGACGTCGTGGGCGAGTACTACGGCCACTACGAGCGCTTCTTCGGCCTCGACGTCCGCCGACCGGTCACCGTCGCGGCCGTCTACGACCGGGGGGCGGACCTCGTCGTCCGCACGACCGCCGGCGAGATCACCACCCGCGTCGTCGTGAACGCGACCGGCACCTGGGGCGCCCCCTTCGTGCCCTACTACCCGGGGGTCCGCGACTTCGCGGGTCGCCAGGTGCACACCTCCACCTACCGCGACGCGGCGGACTTCGCCGGGCTGCGCGTGCTGGTGGTCGGCGGCGGCACCTCCGCCATCGGCTTCCTGCTCGAGCTCGAGGGCGTCGCCGCGAAGACGTTCTGGGCCACCCGCCGCCCGGTCGAGTACCTGGACCAGGGCACGCTCGACCTGGAGGCCGCCGTCGCCGCGGTCGACCAGCAGGACGCGGCGGCGCGCTCGGGACGAGCGCTCCCCTCGATCGTCTCGGGCACCGGCGTGCCGAAGACGCGGCGGATCGCGGCGGCGATCGAGCGCGGCGTGCTCGCGCCGCGGCCGATGTTCGACCACCTCGAGCGCGAGGCGGTCGTCTGGCCGGACGGCTCGCGGGAGCGCATCGACGCGATCGTGTGGGCGACCGGGTTCCGGCCCGACATCCGGCACCTGAGCCCGCTGCGCCTCCACGAGAAGGCCGGCGGCGTGCAGGTGACGAGCGGCGCCGCGGAGCGCGACCCGCGCATCTTCTTCGCGGGCTACGGCCCGACGGCGAGCACCATCGGCGCGAATCGCGCCGGCCGGACGCTCGCGCGGCAGGTGTTCGCGGCGCTCGGGGAGACGACGGCGCCGGTCGAGGCGACGCCCGACACGATCACGGCCGTCCTCCAGGTGCCCAAGGAGCCGGACCCGCAGGACCACGTCGCCCAGCTGATGGCGCGCTTCTTCACCGACGCCTGACCTCCGCGGATCCGGAGATCCTGCGCGACACGCCGGGTGCAGCCCGCGCTCGACGGTGTGCCGCGTCGGATCTCCGGATCCGCGAGTCATCGACCTCGTCGCCATACCTGCTCGATCACGTCGCCGACGTACGCGGTGTCATGCACGGCGGCGTGGTGGGTGAAGCGGAGCGGCGGGGTGCCGAAGTAGGCGATCACCGCGTCGCGCTCACGGTCCTTGATCACCGCTCGTCCGGAGTGGTGCTTGATGCCGTCGGATTCGACGGGCAACCACTCGTCGACGAGGCCGTCCGTCCGGTACAGCTGGGTGAGCCATGCCTGGCTGCGCCACGGAAGGCGGCGATCCTGCGTCTCGAGCCGGAGGAACGTCTCCCCGACCGCCTCGGCGAGCGGATCGCTCCGGTCGACTGCCGCCGTCCGGTTCGCGGGCAGGGCAGATCGGAGCAGCACCGTCCCCTCCGACGGGAGGACGGGCGGCCCTGCGGCCTGGTTGCGAGCGGAGTCGATCGCCGCCGTGAGCCATCGGGTCGTGGTGCAGTGCGCCATCTGCAGCAGCGCATCGACGGGGGAGACCCGCCATCCGCGAGCGGGCTGGAGTCGTCGCTCCCAGTGGAGACGCACCGCACGGTCCTCCCCGGCATGCACATGCCGGGTCGCGTCGTCCGATCGTCGCAGTCGCGTGACGTCCGGCAGGACACTGACGTGGAGGCGCCCGTCCAGCCCCTCGGGGATGAAGAGGCCGTAGGACTCCGCGGCGGCGAAGCAGCCGAGCAGTCCCCCAGTGCGTACCGCGCGCTCCGCTCCGGACGGCGCGGAGGGGTCGAGGTACCAGCCGATCCGGGGTCGGCGGACGACGCCGAGGTGTCGGAGGCGCCCCATGTCCGTGCCGGAGAGTCCTGCTTCGACGAATCGGCGGAGCGGCGCCAGCCCGTGGTTTCTTCGAAGCACCTCCTGTGCGAGGGCGATGATGACGGCGCGATCCGTGGCCATGGCCGGGACTGCGGCGGACGCCCGTCCTGCTCGCAGCGTTCTGGACTGTGGAGGAGTGGAAGACGGGGCGCACCCCTTCGCGGATCCGGAGATCCTCCGCGACACTCCGCAGGACAGGCATGACTCGCGGCGCGTCGTCGACGATCTCCGGATCCGCGGACGGAATGCGGATCCGCGCGGCTCAGCTGCGGGTGAGGTCCTTCTCCGGCTCGGGGGAGGCGGGGGCGGACGGCTCCGGGGGCACCGGGCGGCCGGCGTGCACGTGCCGCCGCGCGGGCATCCTCGGGCGCACCGGCTCGCCGCGGCGGTCCTGGCCGGGGATCGGGCGGGAGCGGCGTCCGTAGATGAGCTGCGAGGAGTCGAGCAGCCAGGGCACGAGCGCGAGCGTCACGCCGTGCACGAGCATCAGCTTCTGCCGGATCCGCCGCGCCTTGTGGTTGTGGAGCAGCTGCTCCCACCAGTGCCCGACCACGTACACCGGCGTGTAGACCGTGACGACCTCCGCGCCGTGGGTCGCGCGATGCGCCTTCACGTACTTGATCAGCGGCACGCTGATGTCGCGGTACGGCGAGGGGACGACCGTCAGCGGCACCGCGATGTTCATGAGCGCCCACTCGTCCTCGAGCCGCTTCGTCGCGGCGTCATCGATGGACACGTGGACGGCCTCGAGGGAGTCGTGCTTCGCGGCGATCGCGTAGTCGAGCGCCTTCAGCACCGGCTTCTGCATCCGGCCGACGAGCACGATCGCGTGGTCGCCCTTCGCGCCGAACGTCGTGTGCGGGTCGACCTCGATCTCCTTCTCGACGTCCCGGTAGTACCGGTTCACGCCGAGCATGAGGAACCACAGGATCGGCATGATCACGAAGACGAGCCACGCCCCGTGGGTGAACTTCGTGATGGTGACGATCACGAGGACGGTCGCCGTCATGCTCGCGCCGACGAGGTTGATGACGAGGCTGCGGATCGTCGCGCTCCGGCCCGGAGCGCGCCGGCGCAGCAGCCGGATCCAGTGCCGCACCATGCCCGTCTGCCCGAGGGTGAACGAGACGAAGACGCCGATGATGTACAGCTGGATCAGGTTCGAGACGCTCGCCTGGTACACGAGCAGCAGCAGCGCCGCGACGGCCGACAGCACGATGACGCCGTTGCTGAAGATGAGCCGGTCGCCGCGCGTGGAGAGCGCCTTCGGCGCGTAGCCGTCCCGCGCGAGCACGCTGCCGAGCAGCGGGAAGCCGTTGAACGCGGTGTTCGCGGCGAGCAGGAGGACGAGCGCCGTCGCCGCCTGCACCAGGTAGAACAGCGGCGACGCGGCCCCGAACGTCGCGGCGGCGACCTGCGCCATGAGGCTCGGCTGCGGCGCGGTCGCGCAGGCCGTCCAGCCGACGAGGTCGCACGGCGTCTCCGCGTAGTGCACCCCGGCCACGAGCGCCGTCGCGAGCAGGCCCACGAACAGGCAGATCGCGATGAGGCCCATCGCCGTCAGCGTCCGCTGCGCGTTCCGCACCTTCGGCCGCCGGAAGGCCGGCACGCCGTTCGCGATCGCCTCCACGCCCGTGAGTGCCGAGCAGCCGCTCGCGAACGCGCGGAGGACGAGCAGCACCATGCCGACCTGCGTCACCTGGTCCGCGTGCACCGTGTACCGCGCGCTCTCGGCGACGGGCGGCTGCCCGAGCAGCGTCCGGATCACGGCGACGACAACCATCAGCGCCACGCTGCCGATGAACACGTAGGTCGGGAGGGCGAACGCCTTGCTCGACTCGCGCACGCCCCGGAGGTTCACGCCCGCGAGCACGACCACGATCACGAGGGCCATCTCGACCCGCACGCCCGCGAGCTGCGGCACCGCGGAGATGATGTTGTCCACGCCGGAGGCGACGGAGACCGACACGGTGAGGATGTAGTCGACGAGCAGCGCGGACGCGACGACCAGCGCGGGGCGCTCGCCCAGGTTCTTCTGCGCGACCTCGTAGTCGCCGCCGCCCGACGGGTACGCCTTGATCAGCTGCCGGTAGGACAGGACGACGACCGCGAGCAGCAGGACGACGACCGCGGCGACCCAGGGGGCGAAGGCGAGGAACGCGGTGCCGCCGAGCAGCAGGATCAGCAGCAGCTCCTGCGGCGCGTAGGCGACCGACGACAGGGGGTCCGAGGCGAAGATCGGCAGCGCCAGGTGCTTCGGCAGCAGCTGGTCCTCGAGCTTGTGGGAGGGCAGCTTTTCGCCCAGGATCAGGCGTTTGACGCGTCGGCTCTCGTCGTCGGGCGCCGAATTCACGAGCGCCGAGAGTACTCCCGGGGCAGTACCTGTCAACAACCCCGTTCGTCCTGTGGATGCACGGCGGGATCGGAGGGCCGGAGGCCGCCGCTGTCCGATCGGTCAGCGATAATCGGCGGGTGCAGATCCTCGCCGCGTTCAGCCTCCGCAACCGCGCGCTGATCGCGCTCGTCACCGTCGTCGCCGCGTTCTTCGGCGTGCTCGCGACGACGGGACTGCGGCAGGAGCTGATCCCGTCGATCCAGTTCCCGCAGCTCGCGGTCGTCTCGACCTACCGCGGGGCGTCGCCCGAGATCGTCAGCGAACGCGTCAGCAAGCCGATCGAGCAGGCGGTGCGCGGCATCCGCGGCGTCGACACGACCTCGTCGACCTCCGCGACGGGCAGCTCGACGGTCAGCATCAGCTTCGCCTTCGGGACGGACCTCGACAACGCCGAGCAGAAGGTCAGCGCCGCGATCAACGGGCTGCAGTCGACGCTGCCGGACGGCGTGCAGCCGCAGGTCGTCGCGGGCAGCCTCGACGACTTCCCGATCGTCGCCGTCTCGGTCACGGGCGACGCCTCGACGACCGAGCTCGCGACCGCGGTGAACGACTCCGTCCTCCCGAAGCTCGAGAAGCTCGACGGGGTGCGGGCCGCGAGCCTCGCCGGCGCTCCCGGCACCCGCATCACGATCGTGCCGAAGGACGCGCTCGCGGACCACGGGCTGCAGACCTCCGTCATCTCGCAGACGCTGCAGGCCTCCGGCGCCCTCGTGCCCGGCGGGACGGTCACGGAGAACGGCCGCACCCGCGCCATCGAGATCGGCACCGAGCTCGGCGGCCCGAGCGACATCGCGGCGCTGCCGCTGTCCGGCGTGACGCAGCAGCAGTGGAACCTCCGCGGCGCGTCGGCGGCCTCCGGGAGTACGCTGAACCGGCCGCCGCGGATCGGCGACGTCGCCACCGTGCGGCAGGAGCAGGACCCGGTCACCACGGTCGCACTCGTGAACGGCAAGCCGGCGCTCACCGTCTCGGTCACGAAGCTGCCGGACGCGAACACCGTCCAGGTCTCCCGCGAGGTCGCGGACGCGCTGCCGGACCTGCGTGGCGCGCTGGGGCCGGGCGGGGCGTTCACCCCGGTGTTCGACCAGGCGCCGTTCATCACGCAGTCGATCGACTCGCTGCTGCAGGAGGGCGGCCTCGGGCTGATCTTCGCGGTCGTCGTGATCCTGCTGTTCCTGCTCAGCATCCGGGCGACGCTCGTCTCCGCCATCAGCATCCCGACCTCCGTCCTCATCACGCTGATCGGGATGCAGGCGGCCCAGTACTCGCTGAACATCCTCACGCTCGGCGCGATCACGATCGCCGTCGGCCGCGTCGTCGACGACTCGATCGTGGTCACCGAGAACATCGCGCGGCACTTCCGGGAGGACCTGCCCGGGTTCGCGAACAGTCGCGAGGACCGGAAGCGCGTGACGCCGGAGGCGCGGCGCAAGGTCGTGCTCGACGCGGTCCGGGAGGTCGCGGGCGCCGTCACGGCCTCCACGGCGACGACCGTGGCCGTGTTCCTCCCGATCGCCTTCGTCGGGAGCACGGCGGGCGAGCTGTTCCGGCCGTTCGCGCTCACCGTCACGATGGCGCTCGCGTCGTCGCTGCTCGTCGCGCTGACGATCGTGCCGGTCCTCTCCTACTGGTTCCTGCGGCCGGGCCGCAGCAGGCGGGAGTCCGCGAAGCGCCTGCCCCCGCTGCAGCGCGCGTACCGGCCGATCCTCTCCGGCACCCTGCGGCACCCCTGGCTCACCGTGCTCGCGGCGCTCGTCGTGCTCGTGCTGACCGGATTCCTCGTGCCGCGCCTGCAGACGAACTACCTCGGCTCGACGGGCCAGAACACGCTGACCGTGACGCAGACGGTGGCGGACGGCACGAGCCTCGACGACCAGACCGCGGACGCGCGGACCGTGGACCGGAAGCTCCGGTCGATCGACGGGGTGCGCATCGTCGCCGCCTCGATCGGCACGAGCGGCAACGCCGCTCGTGACGCGTTCGTCGGCGGTGCGGGTTCGCAGATCACCTACAACGTCACGACCGCGGAGGACCTCGACCAGGACGCGCTGCAGCAGCGGATCCGGGAGCGACTCGGCGGCTCGCGCGGGGAGTTCGAGGTCTCGACCGGGCAGGGCTTCGGCACCTCGAGCGACATCGAGGTCGACATCGCCGCCGGCAGCGTCGACGCGCTCGACGCGTCGGCCTCCCGGATCCTCGAGAAGGTGCGCTCGCTGCCCTCCATCGCGGAGGCGAGCAGCAACCTGTCCGCGACGCAGCAGTACCTCGCGGTGCGGGTGAACGCGGACGCGGCCGCGAAGGCGGGGTTCACGGAGGCGTCGCTCGCCCAGTACGTCGCGGCACAGACCCAGCCGACGGACATCGGCTCGATCACGGTCGGGAACGACAGCATCACCGTGTACCTGCAGGCACAGGACCCGCCGAAGACGCTCGACGCGCTGAAGTCGCTGGACGTCCCGACGGCCACGGGGACGAAGCAGCTCTCCTCCCTCGCGACCGTCGCGCTCGACACCGAGCCGGCGACCGTGACGAGCACCGACGGCGCGCGCAGCGCGACCGTCACCGCGACCCCGAAGGGCACGAACACGGGCGCCGCGATCGCGGACGTGCAGAAGGCGGTCGACGGCCTCAAGCTGCCGGGCGGCGCCTCCGCGACCCTCGGCGGGCTCGCCTCCGATCAGACGAGCGCGTTCCAGCAGCTGTTCCTCGCGCTGCTCGCCGCGATCCTGATCGTCTACACGATCATGGTCGCGACCTTCCGCAGCCTGCGGCAGCCGCTGCTGCTCCTGATCTCGGTGCCGTTCGCGGCGACGGGCGCGATCCTGCTCCAACTCGTCTCCGGCATCCCGCTCGGGGTCGCCTCCGTGATCGGCCTGATCATGCTCGTCGGCATCGTGGTGACGAACGCGATCGTCCTCATCGACCTCGTGCGGCAGTACCGGGAGAAGGGCGAGACGGTGCGGAACGCGGTGCTCGACGGCGCCTCGCGGCGCCTCCGGCCGATCCTGATGACCGCGCTGGCGACGATCTTCGCGCTCGTGCCGCTCGCGTCCGGGCTGACCGGGCACGGCGGGTTCATCTCGCAGCCGCTCGCGATCGTGGTGATCGGCGGCCTCGTCTCCTCCACGGTGCTGACCCTGATCGTGCTGCCGACGCTGTACTTCCTCGTGGAGGGGCGCCGGGAGCGCCGGGACGAGCGCCGCGCCCGGAAGGCCGCGAAGCAGGGCCCTCCCCTCGACCGGGCGGCGGCCTCCCGCGCCTGACCCCGCTTCGAGTCGGCGCGCCGCCGCTCGGAGGATTCCTGCTGACGTGCTCGTGCGGGTCGGCGGTACACTGCAGGGTCGGCCGGGACCGTTCAGTGGAGTCCGAAGGCCGTCGGCGCGTCGCATCCGACGCGCTCCCACGGCCCGCTGCCGACGCGCGACGCGTGCAGCGCCCTGATCGGACGGATCATCCGCATGCCCGCACGTGCCCGTAGCAACAGGACCCCGGACGGCGCGAAGCGCCGCTGGACGCCGGAGGAGCGCGCCGCCCGCGGCGCCGCCTCCGAGCGCACCCACCGCGGCGGCGGTCCCCGCGCGGCGAAGCGCGAGGAACGCTTCGGCACGGCGAGGCCCGCGCAGGAGGAGGGCGGCGCGAAGCGGCAGAGCCGCGGCGTCGACTGGTACCCCGGCCCGCGGAACGCGGACCGGACCGACCGCCGCGCCGGCGACGGGCGCTTCGGCGGCCAGCGCGGCGACCGGCAGGAGCGGCCCGCCCGCGGCGACCGGGACGCCCGCGCGGGGCGCGACGCCGGCGCCACGAGCCGCGTCGACCGCTCGGAGCGGCAGCGGCCGCGCGAGGAGCGCTTCGACCGCCGTGCGCGCCCGCCGCGCGGCGACCGGACGGAGCGTCCGCAGCGGTTCGACCGGGATGCGCGTCCGCAGCGCGCCGACCGGAGCGAGCGTCCGCAGCGGTTCGAGCGCGCCGACCGGACGGAGCGTCCGGAGCGCGCCGAGCGTCCACAGCGGTTCGAGCGGGATGCGCGTCCGCAGCGCGCCGACCGGCCGCGCACCGACCGGCCGCGGCAGGACCGCGACCGTCGTCCAGAGCGCGCCGAGTCGCGGTTCTTCGGCGACCAGCAGAAGCCGGCCCGCTTCGAGGCGCCGGAGGACGTCGTGCTCGAGCGCCTCGAGGGCGAGGTCGTCACGGCGGCCGACGTCGCCGGGCGCAGCTTCGCCGACCTCGGCCTCGGCGAGCAGATCACGAAGGCGCTCGCGGAGCTCGGCGCGACCGAGCCGTTCCCGATCCAGGCCGCGACGATCCCCGCGGCACTCGCCGGACGCAACGTGCTCGGCCGCGGACGCACCGGGTCGGGCAAGACCATCGCGTTCGGCGCCGCGCTCGTCGAGCGCCTCCTCCGCAACTGGGCCGAGTCCGGCCGCACCGGCTCCGGCCGGCGGATGGGGCGGCCGCCGCGCGCGCTGATCCTCGCGCCGACCCGGGAGCTCGCGCTGCAGATCGACCGCACGGTGCAGCCGATCGCCCGCGCCGTCGGCCTCTACACGACGCAGATCGTCGGCGGCGTGCCGCAGGGCCGGCAGGTCGGTGCGCTCGCGAAGGGCGTCGACATCGTCATCGGCACGCCCGGCCGGATCGAGGACCTGCTCGAGCAGGGCCGCCTCGATCTCGGCGCGGTCGAGATCGCCGTGCTCGACGAGGCCGATCACATGGCGGACCTCGGGTTCCTCGAGCCGATCCAGCGCCTCCTGCGCCAGGTGCCGGCGGCGGGACAGCGGCTGCTCTTCTCGGCGACGCTCGACGCGGCCGTGGCGCAGCTCGTGGAGGAGTTCCTCCCGGATCCCGACGTGCACGAGGTCGCCGACGCCGAGGGGTCCACGACGGCGGACCACCGCGTGCTCGTCATCGAGCAGGGCGAGAAGATCCGCGTGCTCGCGGCGCTCGCCGCCTCGGTCGATCGCTCGCTGGTGTTCGCGCGCACCCGCGCGTTCGCCGAGCAGCTCGCCGACGACCTGGACGCGGAGGGCGTGCGGACGGAGAGCCTCCACGGCGACCTGAACCAGGCGCGCCGCACCCGCAACCTCGCGCGCTTCACGGAGGGCAAGGTGCAGGCGCTCGTCGCCACCGACGTCGCGGCGCGCGGCATCCACGTCGACGACATCGAGCTCGTCGTGCACGCGGACTCCGCCGAGGACTACAAGACCTACCTGCACCGCTCGGGTCGAACCGGCCGGGCCGGGGCGTCCGGCTCCGTGGTCACCCTGATCACGGCGCGGCGCCGTCGGCGCTTCACGGAGCTGCTCGAGCGGGCCGGCGTCGACGCCGAGTTCGTCGTGCTGCGCGCCGGCGAGGACCCGGTCGCCGCGCTCTCCGGTACCAGGAGGGGATGATCGGGTCATGGACCTCGTGACCGCCCTCGACGTCGCCGACTGGCGCCGGCGCACCCACGCCCTCTACGAGGCGGTGCGCGAGAGCCGCATGCCCGAAGGGGCATGGAAGGAGTGGCGGGCCGGTCGCGACGCGATGTTCCGTGACCATCCGGCGTCGCCGCTGCAGGCCGAGGACCGCGACGGCTTCGCCGGGCTCGTGTTCCCCGACTACGACCCCGCATGGCGCTTCGAGACCCTCGTCGAGGAGGCCGAGCCCGCCCACCTCGACGTGCCGACCGGCACGGACGGCGTCGTGCCGTTCGACCGCGTCGGCGTCGTGCGACTCGGCGACCTCGGCACGCTCGACGTCTGGTGGCTCTCCTCCTACGGCAACGGCCTCTTCATCCCGGTCAAGGACGCGAGCGCCGGACGACCGGGCGGCACCTACGGCGGCGGGCGCTACCTGATCGACACCGGGAAGGGCGCGGACCTCGGGCTGCGGGGCCGCGACGTCGTGATCGACCTCAACTTCGCCTACAACCCGTCGTGCGCCTACGACCCCGAGTGGGCCTGCCCGCTCGCGCCTCCGGGGAACACGCTGCGCGTCGAGGTCCCCGTCGGCGAGCGCGTCTTCAACACCGACTACTGATTCCGATCTGCAGGAGTTCCGGCGCAGCAGCGTGAGAACTCCTGCGAAGCGGAACCGGGTGTGGAGAGCGGAGCGGCGATGTCCGACGCGCGGGATACCCTCCCCGGCGTGACCGACGTGCTGCCCGCCCCGCCCGTGTCGGGCGACGCGCGCGAGGTGCTGCACCGCGTCTTCGGGTACGAGACCTTCCGCGGTCGGCAGGCGGAGGTCGTCGACGCCGTCGTCGCAGGCGGCGACGCCGTCGTGCTCATGCCGACGGGCGCTGGCAAGTCGCTCTGCTACCAGGTGCCGGCCCTCGTGCGGCGCGGCGTCGGCCTCGTCGTCTCCCCGCTGATCGCGCTCATGCACGACCAGGTGGACGCGCTCCGCGCCGTCGGCGTCCGCGCCGAGTTCCTGAACTCCACGCAGAGCCCGGACGAGCGCGCGGCGGTCGAGCGCGACCTGCTCGCGGGCGACGTCGACCTCGTCTACATCGCGCCGGAGCGCCTCTCCGGCGGCTCCGTGCGCGCGCTGCTCGACCGCGTCGCCGCCGGCCCCGGCATCTCCGTGTTCGCGATCGACGAGGCCCACTGCGTGTCGCAGTGGGGGCACGACTTCCGGCCCGACTACCTCGCGCTCGCCGACCTCGTCGGCCGCTGGCCGGGCGTCCCGACGATGGCCCTCACCGCCACGGCGACGGAGGCCACCCACCGCGAGCTGACCGCGCGGCTGCACCTCGAGGGCGCGACGCACGTCGTCGCGAGCTTCGACCGCCCGAACATCCAGTACCGGATCGTGCCGAAGGACGACCCGAAGCAGCAGCTGCTCAAGCTCATCCGCGACGAGCACCGGGGTGACGCCGGCATCGTGTACGCGCTGTCGCGGAACTCGGTCGAGCAGACCGCGACCTGGCTCGCCGAGCACGGCGTCGACGCGATCCCGTACCACGCGGGCCTCGACCCGCGGATCCGCGCCGCCAACCAGTCCCGGTTCCTCCGCGAGGACGGCGTTGTCGTCGTCGCGACGATCGCGTTCGGCATGGGCATCGACAAGCCGGACGTCCGCTTCGTCGCGCACATCGACGTGCCGAAGTCGGTCGAGGGGTACTACCAGGAGACCGGCCGCGCCGGCCGGGACGGGCTGCCGTCGACCGCCTGGCTCGCCTACGGGCTGCAGGACGTCGTGCAGCAGCGGCGCTTCATCGACCAGAGCGTCGGTGACGCGGCGCACAAGCGGAAGCAGACGGCGAACCTCGAGGCGATGCTCGCGCTCTGCGAGACGGTCGGCTGCCGGCGACGGCAGCTGCTCGCCTACTTCGGCCAGCCGACGGACGAGGACTGCGGCAACTGCGACACGTGCCTGAACCCGGTCGACACCTGGGACGGGTCCGTCGCCGCGCAGAAGCTCCTCTCGACCATCGTCCGGCTGCAGCGGGAGCGGGGGCAGCGGTTCGGCGCCGGCCAGATCGTCGACATCCTGCGGGGCAAGCGCACCCCGCGCGTCGAGCAGCACCGGCACGACGAGCTCAGCGTGTTCGGCGTCGGGGCCGACATCTCCGAGCGCGGCTGGCGCAGCGTCCTGCGCCAGCTGATCGCCCAGGGCGTCGTCCAGGTCGCGGACGAGTACGGCACGCTCGGACTCGGCGCCCTCGGTGCGGCCGTCCTGAAGGGCGAGCACCCCGTCCGTCTGCGCCACGACCTCGAGCGCGCGTCGACCGGTGGGGGATCGCGCGCCTCCCGGGCGAAGCAGGCCGCGGTCGACCTGGACGACGGGGCGAAGGAGCTCTTCGAGGAGCTGCGCGCCTGGCGCGCGGACCAGGCCAAGGAGCAGGGCGTGCCCGCCTACGTCGTGTTCGGCGACGCGACGCTGCGGGCCCTGGCGTCGGAGCGGCCGCAGACCGAGACCGCCCTGGCCGGCATCAGCGGCATCGGCGCCGCGAAGCTCGAGCGCTACGGCGAGGACGTGCTGGCCATACTGGCGAGGTGAGCGAGTTCTGCACGCCCCGTCTGCTGCTCCGGCACTGGCGGGAGGAGGACCGGGAGCCCTTCGCCGAGATGGGCGCAGACCCCGAGGTCATGGAGCACTTCCCCGCGCGACTGTCCCGCGCGGAGTCCGACGCGTTCGTCGACGGCCTCGGCGGGCTGCTCGAGCGGCGGGGGTGGGGGCTCTGGGCCGTGGAGGAGCTGCGCTCCGGCCGGTTCATCGGCTTCACCGGGCTGAACGAGCCGGGCTTCGCGGCGCACTTCACGCCGGCGACGGAGGTGGGGTGGCGGCTCCGCCGGGACGCGTGGGGCCAGGGCTACGCGAGCGAGGCGGGACGGGCGGCGCTGGTGTTCGCCTTCGAGGACCTGAGGCTCGACGAGGTCGTCTCGTTCACGGCGACCACGAATACGCGGTCGCAGGCGGTGATGCGGCGGATCGGCATGACCACCGATCCCGCGGAGGACTTCGACCACCCGACCATCGCCGACGGCAGCCCGCTCCGCCGCCACGTCCTCTACCGCCTGCGCCGCCCCTCCGCTGGTTGAGCCGGGCGCTCCGCGCCCGCGTCGGAACCAGTCCGACCCGTCGTCGAGCGCGGCCGTCAGTCGCGGATGGCGTCCAGCTCCACGATCGCGTCGGCGTCGAGGGTGAAGTCGAGGTCCGCGTTCTCGCGGATGCGCTCCGGCGTCACCGACTTCGGCAGCGGGAGGACGTCCTTCTCGAGCAGGTAGCGGAGGGCGACCTGCGCGGGCGTGCGGCCGACGCGCTTCGCGATCGCGTCGAGCTTCCCGCCCTCGAGCAGCTCGCCCGTGGCGAGCGGCGAGTAGCCCTCGACGAGCACGCCGCGCTGCTGGCACCACGCCGTGGTCTCGTCCTGGGTGTTGCCGACGAACCAGCGGATCTGGTTCGCGTGCGGCACGACGTCGGTCGCCGCGGTCAGCGACTCGAGGTCGTCGACGTCGAAGTTCGAGACGCCGATGCTGCGGGCGCGACCGGACGAGTAGAGCTCCTCGAAGACCTTCCAGACCTCGATGTTGCCGTCGCGGTGGTCGGAGCCGATCGCGTTCCACGGCCACGGCGCGTGGATCAGGTACAGGTCGACGACACCGAGGTCGAGACCCGACTGCGACTTCTCGAACGCCTGCCGTGCGCCGTCGGCGGTCTTGATCTCGGCGGGCAGCTTCGTCGTGATGAAGATCGTGTCGCGGTCGACGCCGCTGTCGCGGACCGCGCGCCCGACGCTCTCCTCGTTGCCGTAGGCGAGCGCGGTGTCGATGTGGCGATAGCCGGTGTCGAGCGCGGTGCGCACGGAGTCGTACGCCTCCGAGCCGTCCGGGATCTGCCACGTCCCGAAGGCGACCTTCGGGATCTGGACGTCGCCGGCGATGGTGAACGTGTCGGTCAGCACGGACATGGGTCTCCTCCTCGATGAGCGCTTGAGCCCGCCGGGAGGCTAGCGAGCGGGGGTCGGGGATCGCCTGTGCGCGGTCACTCCGCGGCGGCGAGGAAGACGCCGGCCGCATCGGCGAGGCGCCCCGGGTCGTCGACGTGCGCGAGCTCGCGCGCCGAGTGCATCGACAGCAGCGGGGTGCCGACGTCGAAGGTGCGGATGCCGAGGCGGGTCGCGGTGATCGGCCCGATCGTGGAGCCGCACGGCACGTCGTTGTTCGAGACGAACTCCTGCCACGGGACGCCGGCGGTGCGGCAGACGCGGCCCCACAGCGCCGCCCCGACCGCGTCGGTCGTGTAGCGCTGCACCGCGTTGATCTTCAGCAGGGGGCCGCCGCCCGCGACCGGCCGGTTCGCCGGGTCGTGCTTCTCCGGCCGGTTCGGGTGCACCGCGTGCCCCGCGTCCGCGGACATGCACCAGGAGCCCGCGATCGAGCGGGCCAGCTCCGCCCGCCCGCCGCCGAGCGCCGCGGTGATCCGCTCGAGCACGTCGACGAGCAGGGGTCCGGCCGCGCCGGACCGGCTCTCGGACCCGACCTCCTCGTGATCGAACGCGGTGAGCACCGCGATCGCGCTGCTCGGCTCGACGGCCTCCATCGCGCGCAGCCCGGCGTGCACCGAGCTGAGGTTGTCGAGCCGCGGCGAGGCGAAGAGGTCCTCCGCGATGCCGAAGCGGCGGGGCGGCTGCGTGTCGACGGTGATCAGGTCGTACCCGGCGACCTCGTCCGGGGCGATCCCGACGAGGTCCGCCAGCGCGCCGACCACGTCGCCGTCTCCGGCGACCCCGAGGACCGGCTGGAGGTCGCGCTGTCGATCGGGCGAGAACCCCGAGTTCAGGTCGCGGTCCAGGTGGATCGCGAGGTGCGGGACGCGGGCCCACGGCCCGGTGCGCACCAGGTGCTCCGCGCCCGAGGCGTCGACGACGCGGCCCGCCAGCTCGAGCTCGCGGTCGAACCACGACGCGAGGATGGGCCCGCCGTAGACCTCGACGCCCGCCTGCAGGAACCCGCCGGACCCGATGGTCGGCTTCGGCTTCAGCTTGAGGCCGGGGGAGTCGGTGTGCGCGCCGACGATCCGGTACGGCGTGGTCGCGTGGGCGCCGCGCGGGATCGCGACGGCGACGACCGCGCCCTCGCGGACGAGCAGCACCCGAGCGCCGGGCACGACGGCGGCCGTCCAGTCGGCGGTCTCGTCGAGGGGCGTGTACCCGGCGGCGACGAGGCGCCGCGCGACCTCCTCCGCCGCGTGGTACGAGCTGGGGGAGGCGGTGACGAAGTCCGCGAGGTCGTCGATGTGCGAGGTGCCGTCCACAGGCGCCATTCAACGCGATGGAACGGGAAGGGCTCGAACCGTTCCCGGTCCGGGCCCTTCCCGCGCTCGCACTCTTCGTTTCGTAGGACTCCGAGTCCTACGAAACGAAGGGTGCGGGGTCACTCGCCGAGGATGCGGTACAGCTCGCGGCGCAGCTCGTCGACCTTCTCGGTCGCGCGGGCGCGCTGCTCGGGCGTGACCCCGCCGCGGAACTGCATGGCGGCGCCGGCGAGCTTGCCGAACGCGGTCATGAGGGCGTCGCCGCCCTGGAAGCGGTCGCCGGCGCTGCGGAAGGCGGCGTCGATCTCCTCCTGGTGCGCGGTCACGTAGGTGCGGCCGGCGTCGGTCAGCTCGTAGGCGCCGCGGGGGCCGCCCTCCTGGCTGATGAGCCCCTCGTCGACGAGCTGGGCGAGCGTGGGGTAGACCGAGCCGGGGCTCGGCGTCCAGGCGCCCTCCGTCTTCTCGCCGATGGCCTTGATCAGGCCGTAGCCGTTCGACGGACCGTCGGACAGCAGGCCGAGGATGGCGCTGCGGACGTCGCCGCGGCGGGCGCGGGGACCGTGCGGGCCGAAGCCCGGGCCGGGTCCGAATCCCTTGAAGGCGCGCAGCGCCTCCGCGGGGCCGTCCCAGGGGCCGCCGAAGCCGCCGCGCGGACCGCGGTGGCCGAACGGGCCGTCGAAGCGGCCGCGCATGCCGCCGTGCTGGTGGGGGTGGTGGTCGTGGATGTGCTCCATGGTGGTCTCCTTCAAGATGTCGTTGTCGTGAAGCATCACGATATATCGGTGAACAGTGGATCGCAAGCGGGTGTTCCCGACGGCGGCGACGGGTCCTTGCGGAACTCGCGGCCGGTTCGGAGGTCGGGCTGTCACGGTCGTGGGACCGAACGGAAGGAGACCGTCATGGCACTCGGCGACAAGATCTCGAACGCGGCGGAGGACCTCGCGGGCAAGGCCAAGGAGGCCGCCGGCAAGGCGAAGGGCGACGAGCGGCTCGAGGCGGAGGGGCAGGGCGACCAGACCAAGGCCCAGGCCAAGCAGGTCGGCGAGGACGTCAAGGACGTCTTCCGCTGATCCGTGCCGGCGCATCGCGCCGCAGGACGACGCCTCCCGGAACGGAGCGGGAGGCGTCGTCCGGTTCGGGTTCTGTGCGTGCAGTGGACCTGAATGAAGGTTAGGCTCGCCTAACCTTCAATGACAGGAGACCCGCAGTGCGAGCCTCGCGCCTGATGTCCATCGCCGCCTCAGCGGCCCTGCTCGTCGCCATGGCCGGCTGCGCGCAGTCGTCCGACGCCCCCGGGAACGGGTCCGCGGCCCCCGCAGGCGCGACCGACGCCTTTCCGGTGACGGTCCAGCATGCGTTCGGCGAGACGACGATCGAGAGGAAGCCGACGCGCGTCGCGACGGTCGCCTGGGCGAACCACGAGGTGCCGCTCGCCCTCGGCGTGGTGCCGGTCGGCATGAGCAGGGCCACCTGGGGCGACGACGACGGCGACGGCGTGCTGCCGTGGGTCGAGGACCGGCTGACGGAGCTCGGCGCGAAGACGCCCGTCCTGTTCGACGAGACGGACGGCATCGACTTCGAGGCCGTCGCCGACACCCGACCCGACGTCATCCTCGCCGCGTACTCCGGGCTGTCGAAGAGCGACTACGAGACCCTCTCGAAGATCGCACCGACGATCGCGTACCCGAAGACCGCGTGGGGCACGACGCTCGACGAGATGATCGAGATGGACAGCGAGGCCATCGGGCTCGGCGAGGAGGGCGAGCAGCTCGAGGAGCGCGTCGACGCGCAGGTCGAGCAGGCCGCGACGAAGCGCCCACAGCTGGAGGGGAAGAGCGCGATGTTCGCGTACATCGACCCCGCCGACCTCAGCAAGGTCGGTTTCTACACCACGCTCGACCCGCGCGCCCGGCTCTTCGAGGACCTCGGCATGACGACGCCGCAGGCCGTGGAGCAGGCCTCCGGGGCCTCGAAGGAGTTCTACCTCACCGTCAGCGCGGAGGACGCGGCGTCGCTCGACGACGTCGACGTGATCGTCACCTACGGCGACGCGGCGCTGCTGAAGAAGCTGCAGGCCGACCCGCTGCTCGGCAAGATCCCGGCGATCGCGCGCGGCTCGGTCGTGCTGCTCACCGACAGCACGCCGCTCGCGGCGTCTGCCAACCCGTCGCCGCTCTCGGTCGGGGCGGCCTCCGACGACTACCTCGACGCGCTCGCGGCCGCCGCGGACCGGGTCGGGTGACGGCCGCCGCGCAGCGCCGAGCGGCAGCGGACGCCCCCGCCCGGCGTCCGCTGCCCGTCCGCGTCACGTGGCTGCTCGTGGCTCTGCTCGGCCTCGGCCTCTTCGGCGCCGCGTCCATCGTCTTCGGCGTCCGCGCGGTGACCTGGCCGGACGTCGTCGGCGGCCTCTCCGGCGCCTCGGACACGATCGCCGAGGCGGCGGTGCTGAAGCGGGTGCCGCGCACGATCCTCGCGATGCTCGTCGGCGCCGCACTCGGGCTCGCCGGCGCCGTGATGCAGGGGGTGACCCGCAACCCGCTGGCCGACCCGGGCATCCTCGGCGTCACGACCGGCGCCTCCCTCGCGGTCGTGACCGGCATCGCGTTCTTCGGTCTCTCCGCCCCGACGACCGTGACGTGGGTCGCGATCGGGGGCGCGGCGGCCGCCGCGGTGCTGGTCTACACGGTCGGTTCGCTCGGTCGCGGCGGGGCGACGCCGCTGAAGCTCGCGCTCGCGGGAGCGGCCTCCTCCGCCGCGTTCTCCTCGCTGATCAGCGCCGTGCTGCTGCCGCGCATCGACGCGCTGACCCAGTTCCGCTTCTGGCAGGTCGGCGGGGTCGGCGGCGCGGAGCCCGGGCGCATCCTGCAGGTGCTGCCGTTCCTCCTCGTCGGTGCGGTCGTCTGCGTCCTCTCCGCCCGCGGGATGAACTCGCTGGCGCTCGGTGACGACGTCGCCGCGGGCCTCGGCGCGCACGTCGGGCGCACCCGGCTCGTCGCAGCAGCCGGCGCGATCCTCCTCTGCGGCGCGGCCACCGCCGTCGCGGGGCCGATCGGCTTCGTCGGGCTCGCGGTCCCGCACCTCTGTCGCCTCCTCGTCGGCCTCGACCATCGCTGGCTGCTCCCCGCCTCCGCCGTCGCGGGCGCGGCACTGCTCACCGGTGCCGATGTGATCGGGCGGCTGGTCGCCCGACCCGCGGAGGTCGACGTGGGCATCATCACCGCGATCGTCGGCGCCCCGATCTTCATCTGGATCGTGCGGCGGCAGAAGGTGCGGGCCCTGTGACCGCCGTGCTCGGCCCCGAGCACGCCGCGCTCGCCCGCGGGCGCCGCCGCCGGACGCTGCAGCGCCGAGGGGCGCTCGCCGCGCTCGCCGCGGTGGTCCTCGTGCTGTTCGCGGTCGCGCTCATGGTCGGCGACACCTTCTACACGCCGTCGGAGGTGATCCGGACGGTGCTCGGTCAGACCGTGCCGGGCGCCTCCTTCACGGTCGGCGAGCTGCGGCTGCCGCGCGCGAGCGCGGGCGTGCTCGCGGGCGCGGCGTTCGGCCTGGCCGGCGTCACCTTCCAGACCATGCTCCGCAATCCGCTCGCGGCACCCGACGTCATCGGCATCAGCTCCGGCGCGAGCGCAGCGGCCGTGATCGGCATCGTCCTGCTCGGCCTCGACCAGGCCGCGACGTCCGTCGTCGCGATCGCCGGGGCGCTGCTCACCGCGGGCGTCATCACGCTGCTCGCGTACCGCGACGGCGTCGTCGGCACACGACTCGTCCTGATCGGCATCGGCGTCGCCGCGATGCTCGACAGCGTCGTGTCCTACGTCCTCCTGCACGCCGCGTCCTGGGACGTGCAGACCGCGATGCGCTGGCTGACCGGCAGCCTGAACGGCGCGACCTGGGAGCAGACGGCGCCGCTGGCCCTCGCGCTGCTCGTCGCGGCGCCCGCGCTCGCGTCGCAGGAGCGGCCGCTCCGCCTCCTGCAGCTGGGCGACGAGGCGGCGGCCGGGCTCGGGGTGCGCGTGGGGCGCACGCGGGTCGTCGTGATCCTCGCCGCAGTGCTGCTCATCGCGTTCGCCACCGCGGCCGCCGGTCCGATCGCGTTCGTCGCATTCCTCGCGGGGCCGATCGCCTCGCGGCTCGTCCGCGGCGGCGGCTCCCTGCTGCTGCCCGCGGCGCTGGTCGGCGCGGCGCTCGTGCTCGCCGCCGACCTGATCGGCCAGTTCGGCTTCGGCAACCGCTATCCGGTGGGCGTGATCACGGGCGTGCTCGGTGCGCCGTACCTCGTCCTGCTCCTCGTCCGCACGAACCGCGCAGGAGGCTCCTTGTGACCGCGTCGCACACCCTGGCCGTCGAGGGCGTGACCCTCGCGTACGGCGACCGCGTCGTCGCCGAGTCCGTCGACCTCGTCGTCCCGCCCGGGCGCATCACCGCGGTGGTCGGCGCGAACGCGTGCGGGAAGTCGACGCTGCTGCGCGCCATGGCGCGGCTGCTCCAGCCGCGGTCGGGGCGCGTGGTGCTGGACGGGAAGGACCTCCACCGATTGCCGACGAAGCAGGTCGCGCGCACGCTCGGGCTGCTGCCGCAGTCGCCGACCGCACCGGAGGGCATCGTCGTCGCCGACCTCGTCGCGCGCGGGCGGCATCCGCACCAGGGCTTCCTCGGCCGCTGGACCGGCGAGGACGAGGTCGCGGTCGCCGAGGCGCTGCGGCTGACGGACACCGCGGCGCTCGCGGACCGAGCCGTGGACGAGCTGTCCGGCGGTCAGCGCCAGCGCGTCTGGATCGCGATGGCGCTCGCGCAGCAGACCGACGTGCTGCTGCTCGACGAGCCGACGACCTTCCTCGACATCGCGCACCAGGTGGAGGTGCTCGACCTGCTCACCGATCTCAACCGCGCCCGCGGCACGACGGTCGTGATGGTGCTGCACGACCTGAACCTCGCCGCGCGGTACGCCGACCACCTCGTCGCGGTCAGCGCCGGGCGGGTGCACGGCGCGGGGGAGCCCTCGACGGTGCTCACCGCCGACGCGGTCCGGGAGGTCTTCGGGCTGGACTGCCGGGTCGTGCCGGACCCGGTGTCGGGCGCGCCCCTGGTCCTGCCGATCGGCCGGCACCACGCTGCGGCCCCGACCGGCGCCTGACCGCGAGCGCACGCCTCGCGGACGAGTGCATGCGCGGCGGCGCATGCACTCGTCCGCCGTTCGTGCACTCGCCCTCGCCGCGGTCGGAGCAGGACCGGAGCAGCGGGCGGCGCCGCATCGTCGTACCGTCGGAGCGCACGAGGAGGGCGCATGAGCGACACGGAGCAGGCCTTCACGGCCGAGGAGCGCGCGGCGATGAAGGACCGCGCGCAGGAGGTGCGGCGGGCGCGCCGCGGGAAGGCCTCGCCGGAGGACGACCTGCGCGACCTCCTGGCGAAGATCGACGAGCTGCCTGAGCCGGAGCGGACCACCGCGCTGCGGATCCACGCGATCGTGACGGCGGCCGCCCCGCAGCTGGCGCCGAAGCTCTGGTACGGGATGCCCGGCTGGGCGAAGGGCGGCAAGAACCTCGTGTTCTTCCAGAGCGCGACGAAGTTCAGGACCCGCTACGCGACGCTGGGCTTCAACGACGTCGCGCGGCTCGACGACGGCGACGCCTGGTCGACCGCCTACGCGATCGCCGCGCTCACGCCCGAGGTCGAGACGCGGATCGCGGAGCTCGTGCGCCGCGCGGTCGGCTGACTCAGTCCCGACCGATCACCGCGGCCTCGTGCGGACCGAGACCGCCCTCGAGGACGCGCTCGCCCGGGCCCGGCGCGAGGTCGACGGCCGCGTCGCCGACGTTGAGCGCCACGGTGACGGCGTCGCCGCCGTCGGGCGCGCTCATCCGGTAGACGAGCACGTCGTTCTCGACCCGGACCTGCTCGTACCGCCCCTGCGCGAGCCACGGCTTCCGGCGGCGCAGCGCGATGAGGCGCTGATGGAGGCGCAGGATCGGCTCGCCGACCGGGGACAGCTCGTCGGGGGAGTCCGGGAAGCGCGGGCGCACGGCGTCGTCGCCGCCCTCGCGATCCTCCTTCACCCCGCGGAAGCCCTCCTCGTCGCCGGCGTACACGACCGGGATCCCGCCGACGGTGAAGAGCACCGTCAGCGCGTGCGCGAGATGACGCTCGTCGTCGAGCCGGCTCGCGATCCGCGTCGTGTCGTGGTTGCCGACGAACGTCGCAGGCAGGAACGCGGCGACCATGTCGCGGTGGCGTCCGAGGGACCACGCGAGCTCCCACAGGTTGCGCTCGTTGAGCGAGCTCCAGATCGCCTTCCAGAGCTCGTACTGGGTCACCGAGTCGAGGCCCGACTCCGCGACGAACGCGGCGTAGTCGCCGTGGATCACCTCGCCGAGGAGCCAGGCGTCCGGGTGGGAGGCGCGCACCTGGTCTGCGACCCGGCGCCAGAACGCGGTCGGGACGGCGTACGCGGCGTCGAGCCGCCATCCGTCGATCCCGCGGTCGAGCCAGTGGCGCATCACGGCGACCACGTGGTCGAGCACGGCCGGCTCCTCGTGGTTCAGCGCCACGAGCGCCCCGTGCCCCTCGAAGTCGGCCCAGCCCTCGCCGTCACGCCGGAACCACCGCGCCGACTCCGCGTCGCCGGCCTCGGCGGCGGCGAAGCGGGGGAAGGAGCGCCCGACGTGGTTGAAGACGCCGTCGAGCACCACGCGCACGCCGCGCGCGTGCGCCGCCGCGACGAGCGCGTCGAGGTCGCCGTCGTCCCCGAGCCGCGGATCGATCCGGAAGTGGTCGCGGGTGTCGTAGCCGTGCGTCTCCGAGTCGAAGACGGGCCCGAGCTGCAGGCCGTTCGCGCCGAGCGCGACGAGGTGGTCCAGCCACGCGAGCAGCTGGGGCAGCCGATGCCGGACGGGACCGCCCGGCGGGTTGTCGCGCTCCGCGCCCGTGAACCCGAGCGGGTACACGTGCCACAGGATCACGTGCTCGAACCGCATCCGTCCCCCTCGCCCGGCCGACCGGCCCCGAGGATCCAAGCAGGTCGGTCGGGGAGCGGGCCGACGGCGGTGGAGGGACCTCCGCTCCGCCCTCGGCTCACTCGAGGACGGAGTAGGTCCAGATCGCCTGCAGCGACTGCAGCCGCGCCGCGCCCCGCTTCCAGGCGTGCCGGATCGTGACCCGCTCGAAGCTTCGCGGCAGGACGGTGGGGTTCGTGGTGTGCACCCCGTCGCGGAGCCGGAGGACCTTCCGGTGTCCGTCGTTGCTGAACACGAGCTTCGCCGTCCCCCGGACGACCGCCACGGTCCGGGTCGCGATGGTCACGCGGCCGAGGCGGTACGCACCGATGAGCCGCTTCGGCAGCTCGGCGGAGGTCGCCTCCGCTCCCACGTCGGTGCGGATCATGAGGGTCCGTCGCGCCAGGCGCTCGGGCATGACGCGGACCGTCGTCGTCCCGCTCCGGTCCGTGCCGTCGGGCGCCGTCGCGGCCACGTGCAGCGTGTACAGCCCGGGCCGGACCGCCGACTTCACGCGACCGTTCCAGCTGAGGACGGAGCCCGTCCCGTGCAGGGCCCAGGTCTTCACGGTGCGGCCGGCGTGCGTGAGCACCGCCCGGCCGTCGAGCGGGATGCAGCCGCCGGCCTCGCCCGCCCCCCACACGGAGAACCGGACGACGTCGAGGTACCCGTCCTTCACCGGGTAGACCATCGCGCTGCTGCGGCGGATGGCGACGCGCGTCGACGCCGGAGTCGGCGCCGACCCGGTCGACGAGGTCGAGACGGCCCGACCGTCGGTCGGATCGGTCGGCGCGGAGCCGGCCGGCACGACATCGACGGGCGCCGAGGGCGCCGAGGTCGGCACCGGGCGGGTCGTGTCGACGGGCGCGGCGGTGGCGGCGCCGCCGGTCTGCCCGGTCGTCGCGCAGCCGAGCAGCCCGATCGTGAGCCGGCTGCCGGAGAGGACGAC
Source organism: Amnibacterium kyonggiense (assembly GCF_004364555.1). Taxonomy (GTDB): domain Bacteria; phylum Actinomycetota; class Actinomycetes; order Actinomycetales; family Microbacteriaceae; genus Amnibacterium; species Amnibacterium kyonggiense. The sequence goes on from NZ_SOAM01000001.1 coordinate 493,896, forward strand.
GCCGCCCGGCAGGTCGCCCGTCGTCGTGCTGCAGGCGTCGGCCGGCTCGGCGGCATGCGCCGGGGCGGCGACGAGGACGCCGCCCGCGGCGACGAGCAGCGCGCACACGGCGGCCGTGGCGGCGCGCGCGGCGCCCCGCCGCGCGGTGTCCGGCTGTGCGGTCATGGCATCCCCCAGGTGCGACGACTCCCCCCGAAGCCGTCCGCAGCAGGAGGATCCCGACGGATCGTCGACGGGGGAAGCGCCCGTGCACGCATCGTCGTGCCGCCGTGCGCCGGTCGAGGTCGATGCCCCCGCTCTGGGGCCGGGGAGGGGGACTCAGACGAGGTCGATGCGGAGGACGTTCGTCTCCCGGCGCCGGAACCCGGCCGACTCGTAGAGCGCGATGGCGGCGACGCGGGAGGGGCGACTGGTCAGCTCCAGCGACCGCAGCCGCGCCTCCCTGGCCAGCTCGACGAGTCGTGCCACGAGCGCGCGCCCCGCGCCGCGTCCCCGGGCGGCCTCGTCCACGACGACGTCCTCCACGTGGCCGCGGAGCCCGCTCGGCGACGGCGCGACGACGAGCGTCGCCATCCCGAGGACCTCCCCCTCCTCCTCGGCGAGCAGCAGCGTGCAGGACTCCTCGCGCACCACCCGCTCGACCAGCGCCGGGTCGAAGACGGCGGAGGCGGACAGCTGCCCGAGCAGCCGCTCGACCGCGATCAGCACGCGCTCATCGGCGGCCGCGGCGGTCGTGACCTCGATCATGCAGCCACCGTACGCGGCGCTCGCCGCGGGCGGCTCCGGGGCCGCCGTGGCATGTCGCCGGGCCCCGAGCACGCCGCGGCGGTACCGTCGGCTCGCTTCCGCGGGTCCCGGCCCGCGCGGTGCCCGAGGGGGAGGTGCGCATGCGAGCAGCGGTCACGACGCCGAGCGGCCGCCGGCGTGCGGCTCGCGCGCCGATGCGCACCCGGCGCCGGGTGCTCAGCGTGCTCGCCGTCCTGGTCTGCGCCGGGATCGCGCTCGTCAGCGTCACGGATCCGTACGCCGGCGCGACCGCCGCGACCTTCTACCGGCAGCCGGTGCTCGCGAAGCACGAGGCGGTGCAGCGGTTCCGGATCCAGGGCGGCTGGGTGCTCGTCACGATGCGGCGCGACCACTACACGGCGGAGGTCGTCGGCACGAGCGGGGTCGCCGTGCCGAGCGGGCCCGTCGCGCCCGCGTCCGTCTCGCAGGCCTACGCGGCGGGTCTCGTCGCCGGCCGCGGCTGGGCCGCCGGCGAGTTCGGCTGCCTCGTCGGGCTGTGGAACCGCGAGTCGGGCTGGAACTCCCGCGCGGCGAACCCGAGTGGCGCCTACGGCATCCCGCAGGCGCTCCCGGGCAGCAAGATGGGGCCCGGCTGGCAGACCGACTACAAGGTGCAGGTACGCTGGGGCATCGGGTACATCGCGGCTCGCTACGGCAGCCCGTGCGGCGCCCTCGCGCACTCGAACGCCGTCGGCTCCTACTGACCGGGATCGCTCAGGCCGCGAGCCGGAACGTGGTCGCGAATCGGTCGAGCAGGGCGGCGTCGCCGTGCAGCAGCGCCACGGCGCCCGTCTCGATCGCGGTCCGCGGCGCGAGGTCGCCGGAGACGATCCGGAGCAGCGCCGGCCCGGCGGCGAACGCGAGGTCGGCCCGGCCGGTGCCGCCGCCGACGTCGAGCAGGCGGCCGTCGACCCGGATGAACAGGTCGGCCGAGTCGATCCGCGCCGAGTAGGAGGTCGCCGGCAGGCCCGCCGCGACGTCCTCCCGGAACGCCGTGCGCAGATCGATCGCCATGGAGGCGGGGGTCACGATCTGCTCGTCCCGTGGATCGCCCATCGCCTGCAGCCCCCACGCGCCGAGCGCGAGGACGACCGGCTCGAGCCCGCGGCCGAACGGCGTGAGCTCGTACACGATCACCCGCGACCGCGGCGCGCGACGCAGGATGCCGGCGGCCTGCAGCTCCTTCAGCCGTGCCGCGAGGATGTTGGTCGGGATGCGGGGCAGCCCCGCCGCCAGCTCGCCGTAGCGTCGCGGACCGGTGAGCAGGTCGCGGACGATGAGCAGCGCCCAGCGCTCGCCGACGAGCTCGACCGCCCGCGCGAGGCCCGAGTACTGCCCGTAGTCGCGGGCCGCCACCCGCGCTAGCCCTGCCGGCTCTCGAAGGCCGCGGGGCCCTCCGCCGCGGCCTTCGGGTCCATCCAGCCGAAGTCGACCGGGTTCCCGTCCGGGTCCGCGAGGCCGCGCTGGTACATGAAGCCGAAGTCCTGGGGCTCGCCGACCTCCCGGCCGCCCGCGGCGACGCCGGCCGCCACCGCGGCGTCGACCTCCTCGCGGCTGCCCACGAAGAAGGCCGTCGCCGCCGTCGGACTGACCGCGGGGTCGCCGAGCGGAAGGGCGGTCATGGTCTGCATGAACTCGCGGGTCTCGATCATGAGGTAGCTGTGGTCCTCCTCGATCACGACGCAGGCCGCGTTGTGGTCGGTGAAGAGCGGGTTGATCCGGAAACCGAGCGCCTCGTAGAACGCCTTCGAGCGCTCCAGGTCGGTCACCGGCAGGTTGACGAACACGATGGCCATGGCGGCCTCCTTCTGGGATGTGGACGCCGTTCACACTTGCAAAAGACAAGTGCGGCGTCAAGAGGGCGCCGGAGGCGATCCTGCTCAGCGGGTCGGTGCGCGCCGTCGCGGCGCGGCCGACCGCGGCGGGATCGATCGCATGTGCGCGCGCACGCGGTCGAGGACGGACGCCAGCGCCTCGACGTCGTCGTCCGACAGCGGGTCGAGGAGCAGCTCGCGGAGCACGGCGATGTGCCCCGGGAAGACCGTCGCGAGCACCGCGCGGCCCGCGTCCGTGATGGTGACGACGACGCTGCGCTCGTCCTCCTGCGACGGGGCGCGGGTGACGAGGCCGGCCTGCTCCAGCAGCCCGACCTGGTAGGTGAGTCCGCTCCGGCTGTAGACGACGCCGTCGGCGAGGTCGGTCATGCGCCGCCGGCCCGACGGGGCGTCGCCGAGCGTCGCGAGCAGCTGGAACTGCACGTAGCTGAGGCCGCCGGACTCCTTCAGCTGCTGCTCGACCGTGTGCCTGAGGAGGCTGCTCACCTCGATCAGCGCGAAGTAGGCGTCGAGCTGCACGGGGTCGAGAGGGCGGTCGTCGCTCATGGAGTCAGTCTAGTTGCTTCGAATTCGCAGCAGTGCTACGGTCGGCTCACTGCTTCGAATTCGAAGCACAATGAGACCGAGTCCAGGAGGACCCCATGCAGGCCATCAGGTTCCACGCGTACGGCGACCCGTCCGTGCTGCAGCTCGAGGACGTCGCGAAGCCGACGCCGAGGGAGGGCGAGGTGCTCGTCCGAGTCGCCGCGACCTCGTTCAACGGGATCGACGCCGGGATCCGCGGCGGCGGGATGCAGGGCCCGTTCCCCGTCGCGCTGCCCCACATCCCCGGCATCGACGTCGCCGGCACCGTGGAGGCCCTCGGCGACGGCGTCACCGGCTTCGAGGTCGGGCAGCGGGTCGTCGGCTTCCTGCCGATGGTCGCGGACGGCGCCGCCGCGGAGTTCGCCGTCGCGCCAACGGCGGTGCTCACCGCAGCGCCGGAGCGGATCCCGCTCGCGGACGCCGCCGCGCTCCCCGCCGTGGGCCTCACCGCGTGGCAGGCGCTGTTCGACCACGCCGGGCTGCGGGCGGGTCAGCGCGTGCTCGTGAACGGCGCGGGCGGCGCGGTCGGCGCCTACGCCGTGCAGCTCGCGAAGCGCGCCGGGGCCCGGGTGATCGCGACGGCGAGCGCGCGCAGCCGCGACCGCGTCCTCGCGTCGGGCGCGGACGAGGTCGTCGACCACACGACGGACGCGCTCGCGGACGCGGTGACGGAGCCGGTCGACGTCGTCGTGCAGCTCGCGCCGATCGACCCGGAGGCGTTCGCGGCCCTCGTGCCGCTCGTCGCCGACGGCGGCGTCATCGTGAGCACGACCGTGTGGATGCCGGCGCCGTCCGACAAGGCGCGCGGCGTCCGGGGCGTCGACCTGTTCGTCCGGAGCGACGCGGTGCAGCTCGCGGAGCTCGTCGCGCTCGTGGACGCCGGGGAGCTGCGCGTCGACGTGGCCGAGCGGGTGCCGCTCGCCGACCTGCGGAGCGTGCACGAGCGGGCGGCCGCCGGCGGCGTCTCGGGCAAGGTCGTCGTCCTCGCGCCGAGCGCCTGAGCGGTGCGCGGTGCAGCGGGTCGCTCCCCGTGCGGTGCGCAGGGGAGCGGCTCGCGCTACGCCCGCCGACCGTAGACGCGGAGTGCGGTCCCCCGGAGGACCGCGTCCCGATCCGCGGGCGATCCGGCCAGCTCCCCGACGAAGGCGAACCAGTCGTCGTACGGGACGGCGTCGGGCGTCGCGGCCGACACCGGGAAGTCGCTGCCGGCCATGGACCGGTCCGGCCCGAACGCCTCGAGCGCCGCGGTCACGAAGGGCCGCGCCTGCTCGAGCAGCGGGCCCGGCGCGGCCTCCAGCGCGAGCCCGGACAGCTTGACGGACGTCCGGGGCAGCGCCGCGAGCTCCCGGATCGCGCCGTGCCAGGCCTCGGCGACGGGCGTGCCCCAGCCCGCCGCGACCGGCGGCTTGCCGAGGTGGTCGAGCACGAGCTCGCCATCCGGCGCCGCGCGACGCAGGGCGATCAGCGCCGGCAGCTGGCCGTGCCGGACGCAGGCGTCGAACGTCAGCCCGGCCTCGGCGACCCGGCGCAGTCCCGCCGCGAGCGCGGTCGATCGCAGCAGGTCGTCGGGCTCGTCCTGCAGGAGTCGTCGGATCCCTGTGACCTCCGGCACGGTTCCGAGCTGCTCGAGCACGCTCGGCAGCCGGTCGACGTCGTCCACCGGTGCGAAGGCCACGACGGCGCCGCCCGGTCCCCACGAGCGGACGTGCTCGGCCGCCCAGGTCGCTTCCGCCACCCCCTGGTCGGCGACGCAGTCCGCCTGCACGAACACCAGTGCGGCCGCCGAGTCCGAACGGCGGCGGAGGTCCTCCGGGGTGAAGCGGAACGGCAGCCCGTCCGCTTCCTCGAGCCACGGGTACCGGAACGTCGCCCGATCCCAGAAGTGGATGTGCGCGTCGATGAATCGACCGGTGTGCTCCATGCGTCCCCTCCCGGGCCGCCTCGTCGCAGCCGTCCGGGCAGGATTCTGCCCGAAGAGGTCGGATGACTGACGGCAGACGTCGCAGGAGAGAGCCGTGGCGGCTCGTCCTCCGCGGCCGCAGGCGCGATAGTGGAGGTCGAACCGGTCCGGGCCGCGGCCTCCGCAGCACGAGTCGCATCGTCGATGCGGGGAATGGAGTTCCATCCATGAGTGCATCGCTCGAGCTGCGCGGGCTCGTCGCCCCGGAGAGCCAGCAGCGTCCGGCGGACACGTTCATGCGCGAGATCGCGGACTCGATCATCTCCGGCCGGTACGCCGAAGGGGAGGTGCTGCCGCCCGAGGCGGTGCTCGGCGGGTACTTCCGGGTCAGCCGCACGATCATCCGCGAGTCGATGAAGCGGCTCGAGGAGAAGGGCCTGGTCGCGATCCAGCAGGGTCGGGGCACCCTCGTGCAGCCGCACGCCCGGTGGAACGTGCTCGACCCCCTCGTGCTGTCCGCGGTGATCGCGCACGACGAGCAGCTGCACACGCTCGACGAGCTCACGCTCGTCCGCGGGGCCCTCGAGAGCGTGATGGCGGGCCAGGCGGCACGGCGCGCCTCGGCCGCCGAGCGGGAGGAGCTGCGCGCCGCGCTCGAGGAGATGCGCGAGGCGGAGGGCGACTACACCCGCTTCCGCGACGCCGACGCCGACTTCCACCGCATCGTCATGCGGCTCTCCGGCAACTTCCTCGCCGGCAACATCGCGGACACGCTCTACAGCCGGGCCCGGGAGTTCTCCCGGTTCGAGGGGCACCCGCCCGCCGACGCGTCGCAGCGCACGCTGGCTCAGCACCGCGCCGTGTACGAGGCCGTCGCCGCCGGCGACGAGGAGGCCGCACGGGCGGCCATGAACGAGCACATCGTCGACGCCTGGCGCCGTCGGAGCGGCACCGCGGGCTGATCCGGCGGCCTCCCGGATCTCACTTCGGTAACACCCCGCCTGCTGAGTGGCGTAAAGGTCATATGTATGATCTGCTACGTCCACCGCGCAGACGCGCAGTCGTCAATGACGTCGACAGATGAAGGAACAGATGAACCCCTCCTCCGCGCGCCGCATCGGGCGGCGCATCGGCATGGTCGGCATCGCCGCCGCGGCCGTCGTGGCCACCCTCACCGGGTGCTCCACGAAGGCGCAGAGCGGATCGAACGGCCAGTACGGATTCGATGAGGCGGCCCAGTCCAAGGGCAGCACCATCACGGTCTGGGTGGACGCCACCCGCGCTCCTGCGGTCAAGGCGTTCGAGCAGGCGAACCCGTCGATCAAGGTCAAGACCGTCACCTACGACGGCTCGTCCAACGGCTCGAACTCGTTCAAGACGAAGATGGGCCTGTTCGACCGCTCGGGCAGCGGCTGGCCCGACGTCGTGTTCTCCTCGCAGAACAACGACGCCTCGTGGGCGAGCCAGAAGACGGCCGGCAAGCAGCCGTTCGCCGCCGTGCTCGACAAGGGCCTCGTGCCGCAGTCGACGCTGTCGAACTTCACCAAGGGCTCGCTCGACGTCTGCACGGTCGACGGCAAGGTGTACTGCCTGCGGAACGACCTCGCGCAGAACGTGCTCTGGTACAACAAGACGCTGCTGACGAAGTTCGGCTACTCGCTCCCCACGACGTGGGAGGAGTACCAGCAGCTCGGCGCGAAGGTCGCGAAGGACCACCCCGGCTACATCATCGGCTCGGTGGGCGACCCGTGGCCCGAGATCTACATGGCCGGCAGCAAGTGCGGCGCGAACGAGGTCACCGGCGCCCGCACCATGAGCGTCGACACCGAGTCGACCGAGTGCAAGCGCGCGACCGACCTGATCGACGCCGGCGTCGCGAACAAGTCCCTGTCGACGCTCAGCGTCTTCAGCCCGGACTTCGTGAAGAAGTACTCCGGCAAGGTGCTCATGATGCCCGGCCCGGTGTGGTTCTCCGGCGCGATCTTCAACAACGCGCAGTCGCTGAACGTCCCCAAGGGCCAGCTCGGCGTCGCGAACCCGCTGCCGTGGGGCAGCGACCAGGCCGTGACCGGCAACGTCGGCGGCGGCACCTGGTTCATCTCGAGCCACTCGAAGAACCTCGCCGCGGCGACGAAGTTCGCGCAGTACGTCACGACCGCCGACGCCTACCAGGTCGACCAGGCGCCGGGCTACCCGGCGTACGCTCCGGCCGCCACGAAGTGGCTCGCGAAGCAGTCCTCGAGCGGCTACTACGCGACCGACCTGTCGGCCGTCACCACGGCCGCCGGTGAGGTGTGGTCCGGCTGGGGCTCCCCCGCGTTCTCGCAGGAGGCCATCTGGGCCAAGGTGATGTCCCCGCTCATCACGAGCGGCAAGTCGACCACGTCGAACCTCGCCGCCTGGGGCACGGAGATCAAGAACCAGGCGCAGGTGAACGGGTACACCGTCAAGTGACGACCCCCGCAGCTGCACCGCTCGCCGCCGGCCCGGCCCTCTCGGGCCGGCGGCGAGCCGGCCGGCGGACCCGCGCCCGCTCCATCGGGCCCGTGTTCATCGCGCCGTACGTCCTCTTCACCGTCGCCTTCGGGCTGGCGCCCGCGATCTACGCCCTCGTGCTGGCGTTCACCGATGGGAACGGCGCGTTCGCCGGGTTCGCGAACTTCGCGAAGGTGATCGGCGACTACCGCTTCTTCGCGGACGTGGGCCACGTCGCCCTCTACCTCGTGATCTGGCTCGTCAGCCTGCTCGTGCTCGTCGTGCTGCTGGCGCTGCTCGTGCACGGGATCCGCTCGCGCCGGGTCAGCGCCGTCTTCCGGCTGCTGTACTACATCCCCGGAGCGCTGGCCGGCGCATCGAGCGTGCTGCTCTGGCTGTTCGTCCTCGACCCCTCGGCGAGCCCCGTCGCGCCGCTGCTCCAGGCCCTCGGGTTCCAGAGCTTCAACCAGTCGATCGCCCCGGCGAACCTGCCGGCGATCTTCGCGATCATCGCGTTCTGGACCGGTGCGGGCGGCTGGATCGTGGTCCTGTTCGGCGCCCTGAACAACATCTCGATCGACGTCATGGAGGCCGCACGGCTCGACGGCGCGAACGCCGTGCAGATCGCCACCCGCATCCAGCTGCCGCTGATGCGGAAGTGGATCGCCTACATGTCGGTGCTCTCACTCGCGGCGGGCACCCAGCTCTTCGTCGAGCCGACGCTGCTCTCGCAGGCGAGCAACGCCGTCGTCCCGAACGACTACTCGCTCAATCAGCTCGCCTACCAGTACGCCTTCGCGCAGAACGACTTCAACGGGGCCTCCGCGATCGCGGTGCTGCTGCTGATCGTCTCGATCGCGCTGTCCGCCCTGTTCGTGTGGCGCGGTGGGCTCTTCTCGACGGAGGACGCATGACGACCACGGCTTCGACCACAGCCGGGACCCGGCGCCGCTCGGCCGGGCTCGGCATCGCCGGCTGGAGCGGCCGCGGCATCGCCGGCGTCGTCCTCGTGGTCTTCGCGCTGTTCTTCATCACCCCGCTCGTGTGGGTGCTGTTCGCCGTCACGAAGAGCGGCGGGGAGCTGAACCGGCTCGGCCCGTTCGCCGTCGGCTCGTTCTCGTCGTTCGCCGCGAACTGGAACCAGCTGTTCTCGTTCCAGGGCGGCGCCGTCTACACGTGGTTCGGCAACTCCGTCCTCTACGCGGTCGGGGCGCTCGTGCTCACGCTCGTGATCTCGATCCCCGCGGGCTACGCGCTCGCCCTCACCGAGTTCCGGGGGCGGCGGGTCCTGCTCGTGCTGACGCTCGTCGTCATGCTCATGCCGAGCACGGCGCTCGTGCTGCCCGTGTTCCTCGAGATGAACGCGCTGGGCCTCGTCGGCACCGCGCTCAGCGTCATCCTGCCGTTCTCGTTCTACCCGTTCGGCGTGTACCTGGCCTTCATCTACTTCTCGACGTCGATCCCCGACTCGCTCCTGGCGGCGGCACGGCTCGACGGGGCGAACGAGCTGCAGGTCTTCTTCCGCGTCGCCCTGCCGCTCGCCGCGCCGGTCGTCGCACTCGTCGGGTTCTTCTCGTTCACGCAGAACTGGAACAACTACTTCCTGCCGTTCGTGATGCTGCCCTCGAGCGACAGCTATCCGCTGCAGGTCGGTCTGTCGACGCTGCTGTCGTCGACGCCGGCGTTCAACCCCAGCTCGGCGGGCTCCGAGTCCGTCCAGCTGCCCACCCTGGCGCTCGGCACCGTCGTGTCGGTGCTGCCCATCCTGATCGTGTTCCTCTTCTCCCAGCGCTTCCTCGTCGAGGGCATGACTGCGGGCGGGACGAAGGAATGACGGACCGCACCGACGCGAGGACCATCGCATGAAGATCACCGGCTATCGCATCCTCTCCACCCAGCACGAGTGGCACCGCCCGGTCGGCGATGTGAACGGCGTCAGCGAGGGCACCAGGACGGCCGTGCACGTGCTCGTCCTCACGACCGACGAGGGCATCGAGGGCGTCGGCCTCACGGCGACCTCGCTCGCGGACGTCGAACGGGTCTTCCCCGCGATCGACGGCGAGGACCCCCGCAGCGTGACCGGGCTCTACGACCGCATGCTCGCGTGGGTGTTCAAGACCGGTCACGCCGGCACCGTGTTCGCGGCCATCGGCGCGATCGACCTCGCGCTCTGGGACATCAAGGCGAAGGCCGCGGGCGAGCCGCTCTGGCGGCTGCTCGGCGGCCGTTCGCGCTTCGTGCCCGGCTACGCGTCGGGGCTCGAGTTCGGGCTCACGGACGAGGAGCTGCACGGGCTCTACTCCCGGTTCGCCGACGCGGGCTTCTCGCAGGCGAAGATCAAGGGCGGTCGCGTGCTCGCGAACGACGTCCGCCGGCTGCGGATCGCGGAGGACGTGATGCGGCGGAACTCCGCCGACCCGGCCCTCATGTTCGACGCGAACGAGTCGTGGCACCGCTCCCAGGCGGTGCGGCACATCCGGCGCATCGAGGACGAGGTCGACCTCACGTGGGTCGAGGAGCCGCTCCGGCGCTGGGACGCGGCGGGGCTCGCGGACGTCCGGCGCAGCGTCGCCGCCGGCGTCGCGACGGGCGAGAACCTCACCGGCCTCGAGCAGTACCGGCCGCTGCTCGCGGCCGACGCCGTCGACGTCGTCCAGTTCAACGCCTCGTGGGGGATCACCCACGCCCTCCGGGTCTCCACGCTCGCGCACGGGCAGGACCTCCCGGTCAGCGCCGTGGGCCTCACCGCGGTGACGGCCCATGCGGCGACGGCGATGCCGAACCACCTGACCTCCGAGGTGCAGGACCTCGGTCAGCCGCTCGGCGTCTCGATCGACCAGCGGATCGAGGACGGCGGCATCGTCCTCGGTGACGAGCCCGGCGCGGGCATCGCGGTCGACGAGGCGTTCATCCTCGGGCTCGCGCCCGCGGCAGGATGGACGCGGGCGAGCGGTCCGCACGTGCGGCCCGCCCGCGCGGGCCTCCGGCTCGTGCCCGAGGACACCGCTCCGGCGGTCGTCGAGACGCTGGAGGCGCGGCGATGAGCGAGGGGGAGCGCCCGGTGCGGCGCGTCTGCCAGATGACGCGGCTCGCGCCCGGGAAGCGCGAGGAGTACCTCGAGCTGCACGCGGCCGTATGGCCGGCGGTCGAGCAGCGGATCCGCGAGGCGGGCCTGGAGAACTACACGATCTTCGTCCGCGACGACCTGCTCATCGGCTACTACGAGTACCGCGGTGAGGACCTCGACGCGGCGCTGCGGTTCATCGGGGAGGACCCCGAGACGCAGCGGTGGTGGACCTTCACCGACCCGTGCCAGGTCGACCCGGAGCCGAGCAGCCCGGGCGGTCCCTGGCGCGACATGACCGAGGCGTGGCACCTCTCGCCCGAGGGCTGACTCAGCGGGCGACGGGCTCGCCGTCGATCGGCCGGTCGAGATCGCGGCGGAACGGGAGGCCCTCCCAGTCGCCGGGGTGCGTGCAGGCCAGCGCGCCGGCCCGAGCGGCCGTCCGCAGCCGCGCCGCCACCGGGAGGCCGCGCACCCGCTCGGCGAGGTAGCCGGCGACGAACGCGTCGCCGGCGCCGACCGTGTCGACGACGCGGACGGGCACGGCCTCGACGGTGCTGACGACCCCGTCGACGAGGGCGAGCGCGCCCTGCTCCCCGAGCTTCACGACGACCTCCCGCGGGCCGAGCGCGGCGATCCGGCGCGCGGCGTCCTCCGGCCCGTCGGCGTCCGGCACGAGCAGCAGCGCCTCGTCGAGGCCAGCGAACACGACGTCGACCCGCTCCGCGATCGTGCGGTGGACCGTCGCGGCGACCTCCGCGTCCCAGAGCCGGCTCCGGTGGTTGACGTCGTAGGACACCCCGACGGGCGACCACCGCTCGACGGCCGCGCCGACCGTCGCGGCGGCGTCGGGGGAGAGTGCCGGGGTGATGCCCGTCACGTGCAGGTGCGTCACCGCGGCGGCGTCGACCAGATCGAGGTCGTCGGGCACCAGTCGGCTGCCCGCGCTGCCGCGGCGGTGGTAGACGACCTCCGTGCGGCCGGCCGGGTCGGTCTCCTTCAGCAGGAGCCCGGTCGGGGCGGCGGGGTCGAGCACCGCATGGACGTCGACGCCCTCCGCGCGCAGCTCCCGGACGATGCGGCGGCCGAGGCCGTCGTCGCCGACGCGGCCGAGCCAGGCGACCCGCGCACCCAGGCGAGCCAGTCCGATGGCGACATTGGCCTCGGAGCCGCCGGTGCCGATGCGGAGGTGGGAGGCGTGCGCGATCGGCTCGCCGGTGTGCAGGACCCCGAGGGCCTCGCCGAGGGTGAGGACCGTCATCGCGCCACCGCGGCGACGGCCTCGCGGGCGAGCGCGGTGACGCGGCTGAGGTCGCCCGCGATCGCGTCCGCCGGCACCATCCAGCTGCCGCTGACCGCCGCGACGTTCGGCAGGGCCGCGTAGGCGGGCGCGGTCGCGGCGCTCACGCCGCCGCTCGGCACGAAGCGCACCTGCGGGAAGGGGGCGCCGAGGGCCCGGATCAGGTCCGGGCCGCCGAGCAGCCCCGCCGGGAAGAGCTTGAGGTCGTTGCAGCCGGCGGCGAGCGCGCGCTGCACCTCGGAGGCCGTGGCGACGCCGGGCACGGCGACCGCGCCGCGCTCCCGCGTCCGGTCGACGACGGCGTCGTCGAAGCCGGGGGAGACGATCATCCCCGCGCCGGCGTCGACGCAGGCGTCCACCTGCTCCGCGGTCAGCACGGTCCCGGCCGCGACCGTGAAGCCGGGCACCGCGGCCGCCTCGGCGATCGCCGCGAGCCCGGCGGCCGTGCGGAGGGTGATCTCCGCGACCGGCAGGCCGCCCGCGAGCAGCGCCTCGGCGAGCGGCCGCGCGAGCGCAGCGTCGTCGAGCGACACGACCGGCAGCACGCGCACCCGCTCCAGGACCTCGAGCGCCCCGCTCATCGGCCGAGCCACCCGCCGTCGACGGGGAGGATCGCGCCGGTGACGTACGCCGCGGCGGGGGAGGCCAGGAACACGACCGCGCCGCGCAGGTCCGACGCCTCGCCCCACCGGCCGGCGGGGATGCGCTCGAGGATCTGCCGCGACCGGTCGGCGTCCGCCTGCAGCGCCGCGGTGTTGTCGGTGGCGATGTAGCCGGGGGCGATGCCGTTCACCGTCACCCCGCGCCCCGACCACTCGTTCGACAGCGCCCGGATCAGCCCGGCGACCCCCGACTTCGCCGCCGCGTAGCCCGGCACGTTGATGCCGCCCTGGAAGCTGAGGAGGCTCGCGGTGAAGATCACGCGGCCCTCGCCGCGGGCGAGCATGCCGCGCGCGACGAGCTGCGTGAGTACGAACTGGCTGGAGAGGTCGACCTCGAGCACGCGGTCCCAGAGCTCGAGCGGGTGCTCGGCCGCGGGCGCGCGCTCGATCGTCCCGGCGTTGTTGACCAGCACGTCGACGCGGCGCTCGGCGAGCTCCTCGCCGAGCGCGACGACCGCGGCGCGGTCGGCGAAATCGACGGCCCGGGCCTCGAACCGTCGGCCGAGCGCCTCGACCGCCGCGCCGACGGCGCTGCCCTCCGGCTCGATCGTCGCGCTGACCCCGATGACGTCGGCGCCGGCGGCGGCGAGCGCCTCCGCGAACGCGCGTCCGATGCCGCGCTTCGCACCGGTGACGACCGCGAGGCGGCCGGTCAGGTCGAAGAGCCCGGTCACTTCGCGGCGCCCGACTGCACGTCGACGAGTACCTTCATCGCGGCGCCCTGCTCGAGCAGACCGAACGCCTCCTGCACCGCGGTGATCGGCACGACCTTCGTGATGAGCGTGTCGGCCGGGATGTCGCCGTCCGCGATCAGCTGCACCGCGGTCTCGAAGTCCTGTCGCTCGTAGACCCGCGCGCCGATGATCGTCAGCTCGCGCCAGAACAGGCGCTGCAGGTCGATCTCGCGCGGCTGCGGGTGGATCGCGACGACCACGAGGCGGCCCCGGACCTTCGCGAGCGAGGTCGCACCGAGCACCGCCTGCGCGGCGCCCGACACCTCGAACACGACGTCCGCGCCGGCGTCGCCCGTCCACTCGTTCACCCAGGCGACCTGGTCGACCGCGCGCGGGTCGAGCGTGGTGAAGCCGAGCTCCTCGACCTGGGCGCGCCGCTTCGCGTCGACCTCCGCCACGACGACGTCGCCGCCGAAGCGGCGCGCGACCGTCGCGATGAGCAGCCCGATCGGGCCGCCGCCGATCACCACGGCCTTCTCGCCCTCGACGAGGCCGGATCGGCGGACGTCGTGCACGGCGACCGCGACGGGCTCGACGAGCGCGGCGTGATCGAGCCGCACCCCGGCGGGCATCGGCACGACGACCCGCTCGGGCACGGTCCACAGCTCCTGCAGGGAGCCGGGGGAGTCGATGCCGATGAAGTTCAGGTTCTGGCAGATGTGCTGGTTGCCGGCGAGGCAGGCCGGGCAGGTGCCGTCCCAGTCCAGGGGCATCACGGTCACCGCGTCCCCGGGCGCGACCGAGGTGACGTCCGCGCCGACGGACTCGACGGTGCCGCTCATCTCGTGACCGAACGCGAGCGGCGTCGTGACGCGCGTGTCCATGTTGCCGTGGACGACGTGGAGGTCGGTGCCGCAGAGCCCCGTGTAGGCGACGCGGATCCGCACATCGCTCGGCCCCGGTGCGACGGGCTCCGCCTCCCGGGTCTCGACCGTGTGGCCACCGACGTACTGCGCAGTCAGCATCGACGCTCCGTTCTCGAATCCCGATGCGGGAATCACCTGACCTATTATGCTGCGTACCGGTCCGACGTCGACGTCAATGGGGAATTCGACGCGGAGTGATCGGATGTCTGAGATCGGGAGTGGCATGACGCAGCACAGGACGCGGACGGGCCTCGCAGTGCCCGAGCTGGGGTTCGGGACCGCCCAGTTCGGCAACCTCTTCCGCGAGACGTCCGACGAGGACAGCGCCGCTGCGGTCGAGTCGGCCTGGGAGTCGGGCATCCGGTACTTCGACACCGCGCCGCACTACGGACTCGGTCTCTCCGAACGACGCCTGGGTGCCGCGCTCGCCGGGTTGCCCCGAGACGAGTACGTGCTGTCCACGAAGGTGGGGAAGCTGCTCGTCGAGGATGCGAACGGCGTCTCCCGCATGGACGACGAGGGCTTCGTCGTGGAGACGACGCTGCGTCGCCGCTGGGACTACAGCCGCGACGGCGTGCTCCGCTCGCTCGAGGGCAGCCTCGAGCGGCTCGGTGTCGACCGGGTCGACATCGTCTACCTGCACGACCCGGACGACCACTGGGCCGAGGCGTCGACGACCGGCTTCGCGGCGCTCGCCGAGCTTCGCGATCAGGGCGTCGTCGGGGCGATCGGCGCCGGCATGAACCAGTCCGCGATGCTCGCGCGGTTCGTCCGCGAGACGGACGTCGACCTCGTGATGTGCGCCGGCCGCTACACCCTGCTCGAGCAGGGGGCCGAGGACGACCTGCTGCCCGCGGCCCTGGAGCGAGGGGTCGGCGTCGTCGCCGCAGGCGTCTACAACTCCGGTCTCCTCAGTCGTCCGCGACCGCCGGCCGACGCGCAGTACGACTACGCGGACGCTCCGGCGGAGATGCTGGACCGCGCGAATCGCATCGCCGACGTGTGCGAGGCGCACGGGCTGACGCTGCCCGAGGTCGCCACCGTTTTCGCCCGCCGGCACCCCGCCGTCGTGTCGACCGTCCTCGGGCTGCGCACGCCCGAGCAGGTCGCCGGCGCGATCGACCGGTTCGCCGTCGAGGTGCCCGACGCACTCTGGCGCGACCTCGAGTCCGCCGGCCTCCTCCGCCGGACCGCCGCCGCGGAGTCCTGACATGCCGATCATCACCGCCGTCCGCACCGTGGACGTCCGTTTCCCGACCTCGCTGTCGCAGGACGGTTCGGATGCGATGAACAAGGACGGGGACTACTCCGCCGCGTACGTCGTGCTGGAGACGGACGAGGCCGGGGTCGCGGGGTACGGGTTCACGTTCACGATCGGCCGGGGGAACGACCTGTGCTGCCTCGCGGCGGAGCAGCGGGCGGCGCCGCTGGTCGGTCGGGAGGTGGACGAGCTCGTCGGCGACCTCGGGGCGGTCTATCGGGAGCTCGCGTCCGACAGTCAGCTGCGGTGGCTGGGGCCGGAGAAGGGCGTCGTGCACTTGGCCATGGCGGCGGTGATGAACGCGCTGTGGGACCTCGCCGCGCGCCGGGCGGGCAAGCCGTTGTGGCGGCTGCTGGTGGACATGACCCCGGAGCAGCTCGTCGACGCGGCGGATCTCCGATATCTGTCGGATGCGCTGACGCGGGAGGAGGCGATCGCGATCCTGACCGAGCAGGCGCCGACCCGTGCGACGCGGATCGCGGAGCTCGAGGCCGCCGGCGGGTACCCCTGCTACACGACGTCCGCGGGCTGGCTCGGCTACAGCGACGACAAGCTGCGCCGCCTGCTGCAGGAAGCGGTCGACGCCGGGTACCGGCACCTGAAGCTGAAGGTCGGCGCGGACGTCGAGGAGGACGTGCGGCGCCTCACCATCGCCCGCGAGGTCGTCGGCTGGGACGTGGACCTGATGATCGACGCGAACCAGGTGTGGGACGTGCCGCAGGCGATCGAGTGGATGGAGCGGCTCGCACCCTTCAAGCCGCTGTGGATCGAGGAGCCGACCAGCCCCGATGACGTCCTCGGGCATGCCGCGATCCGGAAGGCGGTCGCGCCGATCGGCGTCGCGACGGGGGAGCACGGGATGAACCGGGTGCTGTTCAAGCAGCTGTTCCAGGCCGAGGCGATCGACTTCTGCCAGCTCGACTCCGCCCGCCTCGCGAGCGTCAACGAGATCCTGTCCGTGTACCTGATGGCGAAGAAGTTCGGCGTCCCGGTCTGCCCGCACGCCGGCGGCGTCGGGCTGTGCGAGCTCGTGCAGCACCTGTCGGTGTTCGACTACGTCGCGGTCTCCGGCAGCCTCGAGGGCCGGGTCACGGAGTTCGTCGACCACCTCCACGAGCACTTCGTCGACCCGTGCGTCGTCGAGGACGGGCGGTACGTCCTCCCCTCCGCCCCCGGCTACAGCGCCGAGATGCACGAGGGGTCGCTCGCGGAGTACGCCTACCCCACCGGCTCCTACTGGAGCGGCCGCGCCGCCGGCTGACCGGCCCGCCTCCGCCCCCGGCGACGGAGCACGACAGCAGGGATTCCGGAGCACCACAGCAGGAAGCAGGCGCCTCAGCAGGAAGCGGGGCGCACCTGCTTCCTGCTGAAGCGCCCCGTTCCTGCTGATGTGCTCGAGCGCGTCGGGGTCAGGCGCCCGTCGCCTGCACCGGCCGCGGCCGGAGGTGGCTCATCCCGCCGTCCACGTCGAGCGCGAGGCCGGTCGTGGAGCCGGACCGCGGGCTCGCGAGGTAGAGGATCGCGCCTGCGACCTCCTCCGGCGTGACCATCCGGCCGGTCGCCTGGCGGGCGTCGAGCGCGGCCCGCTCGGCCACCGGGTCGGGGAACCGCTGCAGCATCCGGTCCACGAACGGGGTGGCGACCGTGGCGGGGCAGACGCAGTTTACCCGGATGCCCTCCGCGACGTGGTCGGTCGCCATCGCGTAGGTGAGCGCGAGCACCGCGCCCTTGCTCGCGCTGTAGACCGCCCGCTGGGGGAGGCCGTTCTCCGCGGCGACCGAGCACAGGTTGACGATCGCGGCGTGCGCCGACCGGCGGAGCCACGGCAGCGCTGCGGAGCTCACGCGGGCCATGCCGATCACGTTGACGTCGAGGACCCGCGCCCACTCGGCGTCGTCGTTCTCCTCCACGGTGCCGACCGCGGAGATGCCCGCGTTGTTGACGACGACGTCGATCCCGCCGAGGGCCTCGGCGGCCGCATCGACCGCCCTGCGCACCGCGGCGCGGTCGGTGACGTCGGCCTCGAACGCGAGGAGCCCCTCGGGCACCTCCGTCGTCCGGTCCAGCACGGCGACCCGCGCGCCGGCGTCGCGGAGCGCCAGCGCGGTCGCGAGTCCGATGCCGGAGGCGCCGCCCGTCACGATCGCGCTGATCCCGTCGAACTCGCTGCTCACGACCGCTCCGTCCTGGGAGGTGCCGCTGCTTCGGACCTCGACCGCGGATCATCCTACGAATCGTGATCCGAGGATCAGGCGGGCGGGTACCCCTCCGCATCGTGTGCGTCGGCGTACTCCTCGACGCCGAGGACGTGGACGGACATCCGCACCCGCGCCCGCTCCGGCTCGCCCGCCTCGATCTCGGCGAGCACCGCGCGGTGCTCGCGCTGCGTCTCGGCGTTCGCGTGCTGCTGGGTGATCGCCCGCCAGAGGCGCGCCCGGAGGGTGCGGCCGACGAGCCCGTCGATCAGGGCGGCCAGGGTGGGGCTGCCACTCGCGCGCGCGACCACGGCGTGGAACCTCGTGTCCGCCTCGATGAACGCCTGCGCGTCGAGCGGCTCGCCGGACCGCAGCAGGTCGTCGACGCCCGCGAGGATCGCCCGCAGCTCGACGAGGTGCTCCTCCGTCCGCAGCCGCGCGGCCCGGGCGGCGCTCTCGGCCTCGAGGACGCGGCGGACGCCGAGCAGGTCGTGGGCCTGCTCCTCCCCGCGCAGTTCGGCGAACAGCCCGACCGGCCCGAGCAGCGCCGCGGCGTCGAGCGAGGTGACGTAGGTGCCGTCGCCCTGCCGGGTCTGCAGGACGCCGAGCGTCGCGAGCGCCCGGACGCCTTCGCGGAGCGACCCGCGGGAGACGCCGAGGCGGGCGGCGAGGTCCTTCTCCACGGGGAGCCGGTCGCCGGGGCGCAGCTCGCCGTCGACGATCATCGCCTTCACGCCCTCCACGACCACGTCGGTCTGGGAGCGGGAGGCCGACGGTCGGTCCGGGCCGCGGTCGGTCATCCGATCATCGTAGGGACCGCGGTGCGCCGTCATGCGTCCGCGTCAGCGGCGGCCGTCGCGCCGAGGACTCCGAGCAGCTGCAGCTTCTCGTGGCTCTGGCTGCCGGGCTCGGCCGTGTAGACCATCAGGAGGTGCGACTGGCTCGGGTCGACGAGCGACTGGCAGTCGAGCTCGATCACGCCGACCTCCGGGTGCACGAAGCGCTTGCGCTCGCGCGGCTGCAGCCCCACTTCGTGCCGCGCCCAGAGGTCGCGGAACTCCGCGCTCCGCTCGAGCAGGTCGTCGCACATCCGCCGCGCCTTCGAGTCCGGGCCGCGGAGGGTGACGAGCCCGCGGAGTCCCGAGGCGAACAGGCGGCCGAGGAAGGCGTGGTCCTCCTCGGCGTACTGGGCGCGGGTGCCGGGGTGCGTGAACCACCGGAAGCCGAGGCTGCGCTCGAAGCCCGTGAAGCGCGTGGTGTCGCCGGTGAGCGCGACCCCGAGCGCCGTCTGCCGCAGCGTCTCCCCGAGCTCGGTGACGATCTCCGCGGGCGTGTCCTCGAGGCGGTCGAGCACGCGGAGCAGCCCCGGCCCGATGTGCTCGCTGGTCGTGCCGCGCGTCGGCGGCGTGTGCCCGGCGAGCCGGAACAGGTGGTCCCGCTCGTCGAGGGTGAGGTGGAGCCCCTGCGCGATCGACGCGAGCATCTGCTCGGACGGCTGCGGCCCCCGACCCCGCTCGAGCCGGGCGTAGTAGTCGGTCGACATGTGGCAGAGCACCGCGACCTCCTCGCGTCGCAGCCCGTCGATGCGGCGTCGCTGCCCGCGCGGCAGGCCCACGTCCTGCGGCTGCAGGGTCTCGCGGCGGCGACGGAGGAACGTCGCGAGCCCGTCCCGGTCGATCACGGCGCCTCCTGAGGTCGGTCCGCACAGTTCTACCCGCCCGCGAACAGCCCACCCACGGCCTGCCGATCCCCCCTTCCGGTCCGACGGTGCGAGCAGTGGATCGCCGATCAGCGGATGAGCGAGCCGTGGCCGGGATCCCGCGACGAGGTCACGGTGGACCCACCACCCGAACGAAGGAGCCCTCGTGCCTCGCCGACCCGACATCGACATCCCCGACCTGAGCGGTCAGCGCGCGCTCGTCACCGGCGCGAGCGACGGCATCGGCCTCGTCATCGCGACCCGCCTCGCCCGCGCCGGCGCCGAGGTGCTCCTGCCCGTGCGCAACCGGAGGAAGGGCGAGGCGGCGCTCGCCACGGTCCTCCGCCAGGCGCCCGGAGCGGAGGTCGCGCTGCACGACCTCGACCTCTCGTCCCTCGCCTCGGTGCGGGACCTCGCCGCGCGGCTGCAGGACGAGGGGCGCCCGATCCGCCTCCTCGTGAACAACGCCGGCGTGATGACGCCGCCCTCCCGGCAGACCACCACGGACGGCTTCGAGCTGCAGCTCGGCACGAACCACCTCGGGCACGTCGCGCTCGTCGCCGGTCTCCTCCCGCTGCTGCGCGCGGGCGGGGCGACGGTCACATCGCAGATCAGCGTCGCCGCGAACTCGGGCGCCGTCAACTGGGCGGATCTGAACTGGGAGCGCTCGTACGACGGCATGCGCGCGTACAGCTCGTCGAAGATCGCGTTCGGGCTCTTCGGCCTCGAGCTCCAGCGGCGCAGCGCCGCGCTCGGCTGGGGGATCACGAGCGACCTCGCCCACCCGGGCGTCGCGCCGACCGCGCTCCTCGCGGCCCGTCCCGAGCTCGCGCGCGAGCGCGACACCGTCGGCCGGCGGGTGATCACGGCCATGTCGCGGCGCGGCATCCTCGTCGGCACGGTCGAGTCCGCGGCGCTGCCGGCGCTGTACGCCGCGACCTCGCCGGCCGAGCGCGGCGGCCGGTTCTACGGGCCGAGCGGCCCCGGCCACCTCGGCGGCGCGCCCGCGGAGCAGCGGCTCTACTCGCGGCTCCGGAGCGAGGACGAGGCGCGGCGCGTGTGGGAGCGGTCGGAGCAGCTCATCGGGACCTCGATCGGCGGGTGAGGCGCGCCTCAGTCGAGCGGCACGCCGGCGGTGTGCGCGACCTCCGGCGCCACCGCGATCGGCGCCCGCTCGCGCAGCGCGAGCGCGAGGGCGTCCGACGGCCGGCAGTCGACGGCGCGGCGCCGTGTCCCGTCCTCGATCGTGAGCGCCGCGTGCAGGAGGCCCTCCTGCACCGCGGTGATCGCGACGTCGATGAGCCGGAGGTCGAAGTCGTGGAGGACCCGCTGCAGCAGGTCGATCGTCAGTGGTCGGGCCGACCGGAGCCCGTCGGCGGCGATCTGCACGACCGCGGCCTCGCGATCGCCGACCCAGACGGGCAGGCGGAACCCCGCACCGTCGTGCTGCGCGCTCGAGGCGAGCCAGATGACGCCGCGTCCGTCGCGGAGGTCCACCCGCTCGAACTCCACCGGGATCACCGTCGCTCCTCACCGGGCGACGTGCACCGGCCGCCCGTCGATCGGTGCCCCCGCCGAGAGGGACGAGTCCGGCGGCGGCGTCGCCGTCACAGGGCGGACGGCATTGTCAGCGGATTCGGAGGCCTACGCCTCGACGTCCTGGACGACCTCGTTGCGCCGGAGGAACCACGGCTTGAACGGCGGGTCGAATCGCGCGAATCGCGGCGCGCCGACCGGTCGCAGCCCGGCTGCGTCGAGCGCCTCCCGGAGCTGCTGCTCGTGCCGGCGGAAGGCGGCGGCCGAACTCGAACCGGAGAAGCGGAGCGCCGCAGCCGTGGACGCCGGCACCGCGCGGATGCGGATGGACGGATCGGTGGGCACGGGCGCCGACGCCGCGGTCATCCCGGCCGGCAGCACGAACGCCACCGCGTGGGTACCTCGGGCCGTTCCCGTCGGGCCGGCCTGGACGACCGGCGCGGTCATCGGCACCCGCTGGCCCGCCGCCGTCGACCGCTGGACGACGGGCGCGGTCATCGCGACCGATCGCCGAGCGGTGTTGGCGCCGCTGATGTACCCGAAGAGCCGCCCGAAGGCGACGTTCCCGGCGCGGTCGAACGGGGCCTCGACCTCGACCTCCGCGACCGTGTGAGCCGGATAGCGGCGCAGCTCGAACGCCGCGGTCCGCCGGAGGACCTCGTACGGCTGCTGCTCGGTCATGAGGAGCGGAGCATACGTCCGCGGCGGGATGGGGACGAGGGCGCGAGGTCCCTCCCTCGCCCTCGGGCGTGCAGCGGCGCGGTCGACGTGTCCGTCGTCAGATCCGGCTCGCGCGGCCGTCCACGGTCAGCTCACTGCCCGTGACGGAGGAGCTGCGCGGGCTCGCGAGGTGGAGCACCGCCTCGGCGATCTCGTCGGGAGCGCCGAGCCGCCGCATCTGCACGCCCTGCGCCGACCCGTCCAGCAGTACTGCGGACGCGGTGACGCGTCCGGATCGCCCGGCGGGCTGCCTCACGATCATGGGCGGCATCGCCTCAGCCGGTTCGGCGGTGCCCGACTTCCTCGGCGCGAGTCGGAAGGGCGGCGAGCGCGCCCTCGCGGATCGCCTGCAGCGCGCGGTCGACGACGGTGACTTCGTCGCGGGCACGGACGCTGCGGCGCTCGCCCGGTACCTCATGGCGGTGACCGAGGGGCACGCGGTCCACGCGGCCGCGGGCGTGACGCGGGAGGAGCTGCGGGCGTCCGCCCGCATCGCGCTGACGGCTGTCGCCGCGATGGTCGAGCAGCGCTGACCCCCCGGTCCGCCCCGAGCCGATCGACTCTGCAGGGTCGTCGCCCGGTCCGCTCAGTGCATGAGACGCCGGATCTCGACGGGGGAGAACCGCGTCTCGGCGAGCATCCCGGCGATCTCGACCGCGCGCTCCTGCGCCGCGACGTCGACGACGTAGTACCCGCCGACGACCTCGACGCCCTCGGTGAACGGCCCGCGCATCGACAGGACCTGCCCGCGGTGCGTGCCGATCACGGTCGCGTCGTCCGGGTCGAGCTCGTTGCCGTCGACGAGCTCGCCGGTCCGCTGCAGCTCGATGGAGAGTCGCCGGTGCGCGTCGTCGAAGACCGTCGGGTCCTCGTCCCACTGCTTCGCCGCGTCCGCGTCCGTCGAGATCAGGATCATGTAGCGCATCGGGCGCTCCTTCTGTCGGTGTCACCCCTACGACGGATCAGCGCGGCCCGGAAGGACACCTTCCCCGGTAGACATGGGGAATGGAGACCGCTGCGGCACGAGCGGAGCGGTGGATCGCCGAGCTCGGTCTCGAACCGCTCTCGGGTGAGTCGGGCTGGTGGTGCCGGGCGGACGAATCGGCGCTCCCGGTCCGCTTCCACGACGTCGCGATGCCGGCCTTCAGCTCCATCTACTACCTGCTCGACCCGCGGCGTCCGGTGAACGTCTGGCACCGACTCGACTCCGACGACACGCACGTGCTGATCGACGGCGGACCGGTCGAGTACGTGTTCCTGCGAGCAGGGCACGAACCGTCCCGACACGTGCTCGGGCGGGATCTCCGCGCTGGACAGGTGCCGATGCTGACGGCACCGGGCGGCACGTGGAAGGCGCTCCGGCTGCTCGAGCCCGATGGCTTCGCGCTGATGGCCACGATCGTCACGCCGGCGTGGACCGAGGAGGGCGTTCGCATCGGTCTCCCCGTCGAGGACGCGCGGCGATGGTCCGGCTCCGCGCCGTGGCTCACGGACGAGGTGATCGCGCTGCTCGGCGAGGAGTGACCGTCGACGCGGCGGCGAGCGCCCTGGGAGGCGCTGCGTATCCGGATGATCTCGACGCGTCCCGAGCATTCTGCCTACCCTCAGAGAGAAAGGCCTTCCGATCGGTCGAGCGATCGAACGCGGTCCAGCCGGACCCGTCGACAGCGCGCTCGGCCCGAGGGGCGGCGACGATGCAGGGACTCGAGGGCTCGACCGCGGCCGGCCGTCGACCGGGCGTCGGACGACGGACCCGACCTCCGCCGACTACGGCCCTGGCTGTTCGAGAGCGGGGTCGAGTCGCCGTTCACGTGGGCGTTCGAGGGGGCCGGCGGGCTCGAGCGGCTGACGGACGGCGCGAGCTGGACCGTGGACGACCCCGCGTCCTTCTCCGCACGTCTCGTCCGCGTGCAGCTCGACCACGTCGCGCTCGAGGTGCTCGCCGCGACACCGCATCGGTACACGCGCGCCCGTACCCCGGCCGCGGATCCGAGCGTCGCCCTGTTCAGCTTCGTGCTCGTCGCGGAGGAGTCCCTGCTGCTCACGACCCCGTTCATCGCAGCGGCGGTTCCCGCTGACCCGCGGATCCCTGTTCGGCCAGGGAGTCGGCCGTCGCTGGTCAAGCCCTGCGCAGGTCGAGGACACAGGCTCGCCCGATGTCGACGAACGATCCAGGAACCACGTCCGAGAAGCCCGACGACGCGGAGGCGACGTCGCCGGATTCGCTACCGAGCGGTGCAGGACCGCAGGCGGACGGGGAGCAGAGCGACATCGCGTCCGGCGGCGGGTCCGCATCATGAGCGCTCGCGCTGCTCTTCGCGGAACGGCCTCGGCGCGGCGACCGGAGGACGGCCCGCTCGGCAGCGACCCGCGGCCCGACCCGACCGACCCCCGCACCGCCGACCCTCACACCGGCGAGCAGCCGGACGGCGCGCCCGTCGAGAACCCGTCCGGCTGACGCGTCGTCGACCGATCAGGATCCCTCGGACTCCGAGAGTCCAGGACCTGCTCGGTCGGCGGTGCGCCGGCACGCATGTTCGGCCGTCATGCTGCGGGCTCACCCGCGTTCCTTCGCGTGCCGTCGCGGCGCCGCGTGGAGCGACTCGGACGTCTCGATCCGAGGAGCCGCGATGTCATCACTGCAGGTCGGCCGATGCCCGACGGACGGGTGCGACGAACCGGTCACGCTCGGCGATCTGCTGGACGTCGAGCACGGCGCCCCGATCTGGACGTGCGCGGGAGGTCACTACGGCCCGAAGGTCGTCGGCGCCTCGCGCGACGACTAGGCCGGAGCCCGCTCCGGTCGGCCGATCGGCACGCCGGCGACTGCCGTCAGGCCGGGGAGCGAGCCGCGCGGGACGGGACGACGTACTGGCTGCGACTCGGCGACGAGCGCCGGCCGGCAGCGCGTCATCGCGTCCCGCGGGAGCGTTCGGAGTCCGTCGCGGACTCGCCCCTCGAGCGCGGGAAGCAGAAAACCCCCGGTCTCCCGGGGGTTTCAGTGGTGGCTCCGACCGGCGTCGATCCGGTGACCTTTCGATTTTCAGTCCTCTTTGAGGGGTCAGATCGAAGGGACAGAACGCCCGCGATCCGCGGAATGACAGGGATCTGCGCTCATCTGGATCGCTTGGGTTCGCGCTGAATCTCGCTCAGATGTGGCCAGAATGTGGCCACGGCGACGGGTCGCGACACGCCGGGAAGTGGTGCGCCTGGTCGCGGGAGCTCGCGTTCGAGGTGCGGGTGATCGCAGGCCCGTCGCGGGCCAACACCTCATCCGGCCAGAGTCCGCCGGAGGAGGGAGATCGCCACGGCAGCAGCGTCCGATCTGGCCTCAAGACGCGGCGTCAGCCCCAGCGTGCCGCCCGGACGTTCCCGTCGTGCCCGACGACGAGGGAGATGCGGCCGGCGTCCGAGGCGGAGGAACCGTAGTCGTCCTCGTCGGCCTGGGAGACGTGCGCCTGCAAGCCGGACTGCTCGATGACTGAGATCGCGGCCGCGAGCGACGCCCCCACGACCTCGTCGCGATGGACGTACAGCCAGCGGTCCGCGTCGATCGGCTCATCGGATTCGGAGCGGGGGCCGCTGCGGTGGTTCTCCCCGTACCACTGCTCGACGCGGTCCTGCTTGCCCGAGTTCGTCCTGCTCGCCTCATCGAACGAGGCCCTTCCCGTGAGGACATCGAGCACCAGCGCCGCGAGGGATCGGTGTTCAGCATGGGCGCGCGAGGTCAACGCCGCGGTGGCGACCGCGATGGAGCTGTGGCGTTGGGCGGACACGATCCCGATGGCCTGGTTGAGCCCGGTCCAGCCGCTGGCGACCTCCTCGCTGCCCGGGGCGGGGAGGATCTCGAAGTCGTCCCACTCCAGGTCGACGACGGATTCCGGAGGGAGGGCGGGTTCGCTGCTCGGGTGTAGGCCCATGGCCGTTCTGCTCCTGACGAGGTCGAGTCCCCGGAGACGTGCTGTGTGGCGGAACCGCCTCTCTCACCCCGAACCGTCCGGAGAAGCCAGTCCTCCGAGACGGTTCGACGACGAGCTGAGGCTCGGTTCAGGAGGACGAAGGCCGGACGAAGTCGATCTCGGACGAGGCTGCCACCACGAGGGCGTACCGCTCGGTCTCTCGATCGGTGAACGCCTGCAAGTCCGCCATCCGGATGTCGTCCTGCTCCGCGACCAGCTCGGACGCCTCGTGCAGGACAGCGGCGACCTGGGCCGCGAGTCCGGACTTCAGTTCAGCGAGGGAGGTGTGCTCGATCTCGAGGCGGCGGTCGACGACCTTCAACGCGACGTGCTCGAACCCGGCGGCCGACAGTCGACCGTGGGTGGCGGAACCCTCGATGAGAACTACCTCCCGCGGCAGTGGGCGTCTGCTGAAGATGGCCGGAACGGTGTAACGCTCGGGTGCGTCCTTGGTGCCGAGGGACATCGGCAGCGCGGTCGTCAGGATCCCGGTCAACTGCAGGTCGGGGTGAGCGCTCGGGGTGTACTCGGACTGCTTCACGGTGTCGCTCATTTCCGGACGGTAGCGGGAGGGGATGTGCGGCTGCACAGGGAGCGGGGATGTGGTCCACGGCCCCGCGGAGCGGTGGATCGGCGACGCGAGATGCTGTTCATCGCCACGGTCAGACCGAAGCGGCGGGCGCATCGGGCCCGCTGGTGACATCACGATCGACGGAGTGGAGCAAGGGCGTCTCGAGGAGACCGCCGTCCGCGTCGATGAAGACCAGGGCGTTGCCTGCCGGGACGGAGAATTTCATCGACTCACCTCGTTCCGTGTCTTTGCCGGGCGCGGGAAGGGGCGGCTGAGCGTTCGAGACGGCGCCGGCCCCGTCGACGATGCCGATTGGTTCTCGGCTGTGCCACGCCAGAGGCGAGGCGCGGGTGCTCGTCCACCGAGTCCGCCGGTCAAAACGCACCGACCTGATCGACGTGCCCGTACCGGTCGGCGAGCAGCGCGACGCGGTATCGCTGCTTGGTCGGAGGGACATCGGCGCGAGACCACAGGACCACGTGCGCGAACCCCGCGGCTTTGATCACCGCGACGGCTTGGACGAGCGGGAGCCCGGTGAGGAAGCGGTGGTTCATCAGGACGTACTCCCGTGCCTCGATGCCCTCCCACGCGGGCCGGCGGACCTCAAGGCTCGTCTGCTCGGCCGGGTCGCTGGGCGACGTCGCCGTGAAGCGCTGGACCATCAGTCGGCGCCCCGATCGCCGGCTCGAACCGAGTCCGGTGCGAGGCCGTGCTGCGCGAGCCATCCGAGCACGTCGTCGGCGACGTGCTCCCAACCGTGGTCGATCGTCAGCGAATGCCCGCGGCCCTCGAACTCGTGGTACTCCGTGGTCGACGCGCTGTTGTCGGCGTACAGCTTCGCGACCTGCAGCGTCACGACCTTCGGGACGGTGTGATCCTCGGTGCCGGAGGTCAGCAGCAGCGGCCCGCGGACCGCGGAGTGCGTGTCGACCGCAGCAGCGGAATGCCGGCTGAAGTTCGCGGCGGCGTCCTCGAACAGCGGCCGGCCCGGACCGGGGATGCTCCAGGAGTCGAACAGTGCGTCGGACTCCTCGGCCGGCAGGGTGTTGCCGAAGCCGTACCGGAACTGCTTCGCCGTCAGCGCGACCGTCTTCTTCCGGAGTGCAGGGTGGCCGAGGACCGGGAATCCCGACCGGAGCTGCGCGAACGGCAGGGCCGTGACTCCCCGGATCGGCGCGGGATCGATCGCCACGGCTGCGGACACGAGATCGAGCGCGAGCAGCTCCTGGGCGATCAGGCCGCCGAAGGAGTGGCCGACGACCACCGGTCTGATGCCCAGGCGGGCGATCAGGTCGATGTAGTGGCGGCAGATGTCCGCGATGCCGATGCCGTTCATCGCCGCAGGGTCCGCGCGGGTCGCGGCGACCGTGTCCCCGTCTCCGGGCCAGCCGGGGGCGATCGGGGTATAGCCGCGCGAGGCGAACAGGTCCATCCACGGCTGCCACGCGGCTGCGTGGATCCAGAGGCCGTGGATGAAGACGACATCGGTCGTTGCGGGCATTTCGTGCTCCTCGAGGGGGTGTGGATTCCCGGCTGAGGCGATGCCGTGGCCGGGGCTCTCGGGTCCGGGCGCTCGACCCGGCGATCGCTCGTCGGCTCTGTGCTGGGCTGTCACCTGCAAGCGATCCGATACCGACGCGGAAGAAGAGTCGCGGGGTGACGACACGGGATCAGGGACACGTTCGGGTCGTAGCCCATCGCCCATCCCCTTCCACGTCGGTGGTCGAGGGCGCGAGAGCGCCGTTGCTCCGCACCCGGGCGCACACGATGCGGACGAGTCCGAGCCGTGCGATCCCCGTCCTCATGGTCCGGCCGCGCCACGACGACCGATAGAGCAGAAGGGCCTGTCCTGTCGGCCGATCCGGACGACGAGCCCTTCGCCCCGGCGTTCGCTGCGCGTGCTGAACGCAACCACGCCTCCTTCCGGCGGCCGCCGTCGGTCGCGGTGCTGTCGGCGGCGTGCACGATCGCAGTAGGGACCCGGATGTTGACCAAGGCGTCGTGGCAGACCGCGCCGAGGGCAGGCGGAGTGCTCGAGTCGGTTCTCGAGTCGCCGAGTACGAGCAACTGCGCGCCGCCTGAGGCCGCGATCAGCACCTCGGCGACCGGGCCGTGGCGCGAGTGCTCACGCATGTCGATCCCGGGGTGCCGTGCGCGTGCGGCGGCGCCGAGCACGCCGAGGAGCGGATCGACGGGGCCGGTCGGACCATCGATCGGATCTGCACGGACGATCACCAGCGGTTGCCCGGTCGCCGCGGCTTCGTCGGCTGCGAATTCGAGCGCCGCTCGTCCGGCGAGCGACCCGTCGCCGCCGACGACGACACCGAGCGGGTCCGCGATGGTCGGGGCGGGGACGACGACCACCGGGCACGCGGAGCTCGCGGCGAGGGCCAAGGTCGTCGATCCGAAGATCGAGCCGTGGATGAAGCCTGTCTTGTGCGTGCCCACCACGACGAGGTCGAAGTCGTCCGACGCGGCGACGAGCTGCCACATGACACTGCCCCGCAGGGCTCGGACCCGCACCTGTGAGTCCGGTTCCATCGCCTCCGCTCGGTGCAGCTCCTGCGCCAGCGACGGCGCCCATGGCCCTGGGGTGGCCGTTGCATCGCGCGGGTCCGCGACGTGGATGAGCACCACCTCCGCCGAGCTCCGGATCGCGCGGCGCATCGCCCACTCGAGCGCATCCCGACTGTCCGTCGGCTGCGCGATTCCGACCGCGATCGTGTTCGACATGAGCAGGCCCCCGAGTGCGCGGCCGTGCTGGGTGGTCGGCGCTCCGCACTGCGTCGACCACTGTCGCTCGGTTCCGCCCCTGGCCGGTAGAGGCGCAGTACCCGCCTGACGCATCCGTGATCTCGGCACAGAGGCTTACACTCCGCCGGACGCCCGATCGCCGGACGGTTCTGACGACGCACGCGGACGGGTGGTCGGCATCGATACCGGTCGAGGCAGCAGGCGGAAGCAGCCGCCCGCCCATCGCGCGGGGCCCATACGATCCGAGTCGCCGCCGGATACGGCATCGCACCGCGAGCAGTCGCTCGCGCTCACCGCTCTCCGGGTCGAGCACGAGCGGCAGACGCTGCTCGCCGAACGCCGGGATCGCTGGTCAGACGCCGCCATCGCCACGACATCGACGCTGCTGCGCGGGATCGAGACGCGACCACTGCTCGTCCTGGCATCGGCGGTCAGAGCGGTCGCCGGAGCAGACACCGTGACCGTCGTCCGCGCACTCGGCGATCCGGCTGCTCTCATTGTCGTGGCCGCTACCGGCACCACGAACCCCTTCGTCGCCGGCGATGCGGTGCCGCTGACCGACACCCCCTCCGGCGGGGTCTTCCGCGGCGGCCACCCTCGCCTCCTCCCACAGGGGCCGCTCGGGCAGGGCGCCGGGATCCTGGAAGAGCTCCGAGGTCCGGCCATGACGGTGCCGATGCAGAGCGCCGATCGGGTCGTCGGTGCGTTCCTCGTCACCCGGACACACGGTCGTCCCGCCTTCGAGGAGTCGGACCTCGAGCAGCTCGCCCTGTTCGTCGACCACGCGACCGTGGCGATCGAGCTCGCCGAAGCCCGGATCGGCCGGGAGCGAGGAGCACTGCTGGAAGAGCGAGCCCGCATCGCCCGCGATCTGCACGACACCGCGATCCAACAGCTCTACGCGGCGGGCCTCGAACTCCGAGCGACGGCTGCCGGACTCGCGGCCGGCAGCGTGCCCGACGGACTCACCCGCGCGCTGCACCTCGTCGACGGCGCGATCGGGCAGATCCGCACAGTCGTGCTCGCCCTCTCACCGGACCCGGACGGTGCATCGCTGCGCGCCCGCGTACTCGAAATGGTCCGAGGCGTGGAGCACTCCTTCGGAGCGCCCCCGCGGGTCGGCTTCGACGGCCCGATCGAGCTGGTCGAACCGGGCCCGCTCGCCGAGGACGTCCTCGCGGTCGTCCGAGAGTCGCTGACGAACGTGGCGAAGCACGCGTCTGCGCATCACGTCACCGCGGCGATCCGAGTGATCGACGGCAGCGTCGAGGTCGAGGTGTGGGACGACGGGGTCGGCATGCCGGGTCGACCGCCTCGCAGCGGACTCGACAATCTCGCAGAGCGTGCGCGCGCTCGGGAAGGCGACTTCTCCATCACCTTCGACTGCCCGGGCACCGCCGTGGTGTGGCGTGTGCCGCTGCCGACACGGGCGGAGCTGACGTGACCTCGCACCCGATCCGCGTCTTCCTGGTCGATGATCACGAACTCGTGCGGCGCGGGATCACGGCATTCCTCGCCACCGCGGGAGACATCGACGTCGTCGGCGAAGCGGCGACCGCCGCTCAGGCGGTCCGGCGCATCCCGGCCCTGGCTCCGGATGTCGTCCTGCTCGACCTGCGGCTTCCCGACGGCAGCGGCATCGACGTGTGCCGCGCGATCGCGTCCACGGGTGCTGCGACCCGGTCGATCATCCTGACCGCCTTCGACGACAGCGACGCCGTCCTCGCCGCCGTCGTCGCGGGCGCCGCAGGCTTCTTTCGGAAAGACGTGACGGGAGACCGGCTCATCGATGGGATCCGTCTCGTGACGGACGGGGCGTCGCTGCTCGACGCGGACGTCATCGCCCGCGCGACCCGGGACCTGCACGCCGCCAGGGGACACGAAGACCAGCTGCTCGCGCTCAGTGAGCGGGAGCGGCAGGTGCTGACACTCATCGCTGACGGTCTGACGAACCGGCAGATCGCTTCCCGGCTCTTCCTCGCCGAGAAGACGGTGAAGAACTACGTCTCCAGCGTCCTCACGAAGCTCGGCCTGCACAGTCGCACCCAGGCGGCCGTGCTGCGGGTCGGCTCTGCCTGGCACGGTTCGGGCGATCGAGACTTCGAACGAGGAACCATCGAACCCGCTCGGCTCGCCGGGCGGTCCGGACCCGGCAGGTCCCACGGTGAAGTACCTCGCCGATCGGGAGGCTCCACCGAATCGTCGTAGGGGTGACAGACCCGTCGGCCGGTAGATGACGGCGACGCAGTTGCCCTCGCCGCGTCCTCAGAGCTCGGACGGTCCAACTCCTCGACGGTGGTGCGGCCTCAATCCGGTCGGAGAATTCTATGTCACCCGCTCCGGCAGACCGACGAACGCACGCATCAGAGGTCAGCCCGTCGCGCAGTCCCCGAGCCGGCGTCTGATGGCCGTCGTCACAGATCCAGACGTGACGCCCGGACGCGTAGGCAAGGTCGTCGTACACGGGGAACGCGCCGGCCGCGCAGTTCCCTCGCGGGCAGATGCCCCGGCTCAGCATCGGCGAGCCGGCGTGCGACCTCGGTCGCGTCCGAGAAGCGATGGCGTCACCGACGCCGTTTGGAGGTGTTCCACTCGTTGCCCCTTTTTACCGTCGCTGATGAACAGTCGGCCGGGGTCCAGAGCAGGGCCCCGAACGTACGGCGGCTCGGTGGAAGCCGCCTGCCTGCTCTCCGGGAGTCAGTGTCGACTGGACCTTCGACCCTGTCGCGCGCGTCGAAATCAGCATCAGCGCGATCGAAGACCCCTCGCAGCCCCCGTCGTCGAGGCCGTCGTCGACGGTGCTGGGGTGCGCGACGGGTTTCGGACGTCTTGCCCTGTCCTGGCCTGCCACCTCCGCGATGCGGCTCCCGAACCACCCTCACTCAGCAGAAAAGCATTGCTGAGTAAGGGTGGTTCGGGAGTGCAGGTGGCAGGCCAGGACAGGGCAAGAGGAGAGCAGACAAGGGCGAGGGGAGGGAGAGGAGAGGTCAAGAGTGGAGTTCGGGGACGGATCGGTCAAAGCGTCATCTGAGCTGACGGACGGTGGCGGGGGAGACGCGGAGGTGGTGCTGTCGGTGGGCGGTGTTCTCGTTCGGGGAGCGGATGGGGACCGGTCGGAGAGGGCAGCGGTGAGCGCGATGGTGCGGACGTTCGACCAGGACGAGCGGACCGTGTGGGTGATGCCGCGGGACGAGCGGATGATGACGTGGTTTCAGATCGTGCGGATCGCGAACGTGCAGTCCGTGCGGTGGGTGCTCGGAGCGCTGAACCGGCGGCCCACACCGGTGTCGGTTCGGAGGGCGCAGGCCTGGTGTGCGCGCATGGAAGCCGCTGGGCTGGTCGAGAGGGCGCAGCTCGGCGGTGCCGGCGGATCCCTGGTGTGGGCGACCTACGCCGGGACCGGGATGGGCAAGCCGAACCTCTACCGGCAGACGACCCGGCACGAGGTCGCGGTGTCAGCGGCGTCCGCCCGGTACGCCGCGGCCGGCTACGCGTGGCAACGAGACGAGAAACCAACCCTTGTCGGTGGGCATCAGGCAGACGGGATCGCGCTCGCGCCGCAATGGGTGGAGTTGATCGAGGTGGAACTGACCGGGAAGCGGATGCCGCGGTACGCGTCGATCTTCGCCGCCTACCGCCGCCGCCTCGACTACGGCGACGGGAACGTCATCACCTATCTCTGCAATGCGGAGTCCGCCAGAACAGTCCGCGAAGCCCTCCTCACCCTTCCTGCCGGCCGCGACATCGCTCCCCGCATCCAGGTCCACGAGGTCTACGACCGAGCAGGCCTCTGGGCCGGTGGAACCCTTCCCGATTGGTTGCAACCAGCAGCCGATCGAGCGCGATTCTGAAACTGGCCGCCCCGATGGGTTCGGTGGAGAGTTACGCGACCTCGGCAGGGAAGCGCTACCGGGTGCGGTACCGGACACCTGATCGGCGCGATACCCAGAAGCGGGGCTTCCGGACGAAACGCGAAGCCGAGGACTACCTCGCGAGCGTCGAGGTCGCCAAGATGCGCGGCGAGTGGGTCGATGCGTCGCGCTCGAGGATCACGGTGGGGGAGTGGGCGCAGGAGTGGCTTGACGCTCAGGTGCAGCTGAAGCCGACGACGCTCTCCGGTTATCGGCATGCCCTCGAGAAGCACGTCGTGCCGCGCTGGGGGAAAACGCGGCTCGTCGACGTCTCGCACGCCGAAGTGCAGAAGTGGGTGACCGGCCTCTCGACGACGCTCGGGCCGTCCGCGGTCAGGCAGACCCACCTCGCGCTGTCCGGCGTGATGAAGTTCGCCATCCGTGACGGACGTCTCGCCCGCAACCCCTGTGCGGA
Source organism: Amnibacterium kyonggiense (assembly GCF_004364555.1). Lineage (GTDB taxonomy): Bacteria > Actinomycetota > Actinomycetes > Actinomycetales > Microbacteriaceae > Amnibacterium > Amnibacterium kyonggiense. The sequence goes on from NZ_SOAM01000001.1 coordinate 527,124, forward strand.
CATTCGGCTCCCCCGGCTCGTCAAGAAGCGACGCGGCTATCTCGCTCATGAGCAGGTCGCGGCCCTCGTCGCGGAGCTGGGCGGCAATGGTGACGTCGCGCTGTTCCTCGCCTACACCGGCCTCCGGTGGGGCGAGATGGCCGCGCTCCGGGTCGACCGCGTCGACATGGTCCGTCGGCGGATCGAAGTGGCCGATGCTGTGTCGGAACCGCGCGGGCAGCTGGTCTGGGGCACCCCGAAGACGCACGAACGCCGGTCGGTACCCTTCCCAGCCCTTCTGCTCGAGCCGTTGCGGGTGCGGTGTGCCGGCAAGGCCAAGGACGACTTCGTCTTCACCGGGGCCGACGGTGGTGTGCTCCGCGGAACGAACTTCCGTCCGCGCCACTTCGAACCGGCGATCAAGCGGCTCCGTGCCCGGGATTCCGAGTTCCCGGACATCACGATGCACGATCTTCGTCACACTGCCGCCAGCCTCGCGATCAGTGCTGGCGCGAACGTGAAGGCCGTTCAACGCATGCTCGGGCATGCCTCCGCCGCGATGACCCTCGACGTCTACGCAGACCTGTTCGACGACGACCTCGACTCCGTCGCCGACGCGCTCGACCGCGGTGCCAGGGAGGCTGCCTCGCCCGAGGTGCGATCGCGGCCACGGACGCATGGCCACGGTGTGGCCACGCCGACGGCGGCGACCCTCTTCGACTGAGCAGCGCTGCTCAGCAGATCGCGTCCGATCGCAGAAGCGCTCGTTCAGATGTGGCCAAATTGTGGCCACGAGCAGTCTCCGTGCCGTTCTCGGGTACTGTAGGAAAAAGAAAACCCCCGGCTGACCGGGGGTTTCAGTGGTGGCTCCGACCGGCGTCGATCCGGTGACCTTTCGATTTTCAGTCGAACGCTCTACCAACTGAGCTACAGAGCCGAAGGGTGCGGCTCTCGCCGCACCTTCGCGACCCTGACGGGACTTGAACCCGCGACCTCCGCCGTGACAGGGCGGCACGCTAACCAACTGCGCTACAGGGCCTTGCTGTGGTGAATCCAACCCGTCGGGATCGTGACCCCAACGGGATTCGAACCCGTGCTGCCGCCGTGAAAGGGCGGTGTCCTAGGCCGCTAAACGATGGGGCCGGAGTCCCCCGTCGCCGGGCTCACCGGGGGACGAGCATACGCGATCAGGAGAGGAAGTCGAAACGGGACCGGCCGTGCCCCGTTCGGGCAGGGACACGGGGGGCGTGATCCGACGAGCCGGGCGTAGCCGCACGCCCGGATTGTCGGATCACGCCCGCCGAGGAGCCGGAGGGTGCATTCGGCCCGGGGAACTCGCTCCCGGAGGGCTCACGGGGTCCGAACGGTGTGCTCGGCGCCACGCGGCGATCCTGCCCGGGGAAGCGCGGGCACCGGGTTAGCGTGGCGGATCGCCGCGGTACCCGCTCGCCGTGGCCTACTCGCGGGAGGTGTCTGTGGTCGATCCGTCCCGCCGACTCCTCCTCCGCGGCGGCCTCGTCGCGCTCGGCGCCGCCGGCGTCGCCGGGCTCGTCGCCGCGCCGCTCTCCGCGGAGGCCGCGTCCTACCCCTCCTGGAAGGACGTCCTCAAGGCGAGGTCGAACGTCAAGGAGAAGGCGAAGGAGATCGCGAGGCTCAAGGGCCTCCTCGCGCAGTCGCAGGCGGCAGCGGATGCGGCGCAGAAGGTCGCCGAGCAGAAGGGCACGCTCTACCAGACGGCCCAGGCGCGGGTCGACGCCTCCAACGAGCGACTGCAGACCATCGAGAAGCAGGTCGAGGCCGACGAGAAGCGGGCCGCCGACGCGAAGCAGCGTGCGGGGCAGCTCGCCGCGCAGCTCTCCCGCACCGGCGGGGCGGACCTCGAGACCACCCTCCTGCTCTCCGGCACCGACTCCAGCGCGAACGACTTCCTCAGCAAGCTCGGCAGCCTCTCGAAGCTCACCGAGACGAACTCGACGATCGCGGAGGACGCGGCCGCGTCGAAGAACGCCGCCGAGGCCACCCAGAAGCAGATGCAGCAGGTCAAGACCGAGCTCGTCGGGCTGAAGGAGCAGGCGCGGCTCGCGTTCCAGGCCGCCGTCCAGGCGAGCGCCGCCGCGAACGAGAAGGTGCAGCAGGAGCAGGCGCAGCAGGTCGAGCTGCAGGCGCGGCTGAACGCCCTGCAGGCGACCTCCGAGTCGGTCGCGCGCCGCTACCAGGCGGGCGTGGCCGCGGCCAAAGCGGCGCAGGCGGCCGGCGCCGGCGGATCCGTGAACGGCGCGGGCTGGGCGAACCCGGCCGGCGCCGGGCCGATCACCGGCGTCTTCGGACCGCGACCCGACCAGCCGGCCGGCGCGAACTTCTTCCACCGAGGCACCGACATCGGCGTGCCCTACGGCAGCCCGATCTACGCCGCGCACGCGGGCACCGTCGTGTACGCGGGCTGGTTCGGCACCTACGGCTACTGGATCGAGATCAACGACGGGGACGGGATCCAGACCGGGTACGCCCACATCCGCCCGGGCGGCATCTTCGTCCGCGTCGGCCAGCGCGTGAGCGCCGGGCAGAACATCGCCTCCGTCGGGCAGACCGGTGCGGCGACCGGCCCGCACCTCCACTTCGAGGTGCGGCTGAACGAGGTCGCCGTGAACGCGCAGCCGTTCATGGCGGCGCGGGGGATCGTCCTTGGCTCCTGAGGAGCCGCGCCGCCGGCGGGACGGCGCGTTCGGCGTCGTCGGGGCGGTGACCCTCGGCGCCGTCGCGGCGACCTTCGTCGCGCCGCCGGCGCTCGCGGACGACCCGGGCTACCCGAGCTGGGCGGAGGTGCAGCGCGCGAAGGCCGACAAGGCCGCCGCGGAGGCGGAGGGCGCCCGCATCACGACGCTCCTCGGGGACCTCCAGGACGCGTCGGACGCCGCCGGGCGCACCGCGTCGATCGCCGCCGAGCGGTACCACCGCGCGCAGCTGGCGGAGGACGCCGCCCGAGAGCAGCACGCCGCGCTCGCCGTACAGGCGGATCGTGCGGCCGCCGCTGCCCGCGTCTCGCGGATGCGCGCGGGCCTGCTCGCGGCCTCCGTCGCCCGCGGAGGGGGCGGCGAGCTCCAGCTCATGCTCGACGGCGGGCACGCCGACGACTTCCTCCAGCGCCTCGCGACCGTGACGCAGCTGTCCGCGCAGACGCAGGCGATCACCCGGGCCGCCCTCGTCGACGAGAACGAGGCGACCTCGCTCGGGGCGAAGGCCGACGCCGCGGCCGACGCGCTCGCCGAGCGGGCCGCCGCCGCGCGGGCCGCCCTCGACGTCGCGCAGCGGGCCGTCGCCGACGCGGCGACCGCGGTCGCGGCCGAGCAGCGGCACGCCGACCGCCTCGTCGCGCAGCTCGCCGAGCTGCGCGGCACCTCGACCCGACTCGCGGCCCAGTACGCCGCGGGCGTCCGCGCCGAGCAGCAGGCCCAGCAGGGGAGCGGGGGAGGCGGATCCGTCGCCGAACCGGTGTCGTCCGGCTCGGGAGGCGGCTCGGGCTCCGGGTCCGACCCGGGGTCGGGCTCGTCGGGGAGCTCCGGCGGGTCGAGCGGGTCGTCCGGCTCGGGGTCCGGCGCCCCGGCTCCGGCGCCGTCCACGGGGACGCCCGCGACGCCCGATCCGGTCCCTCCCGCCCCGGTGCGCACCCCGCCGCCGTCATCCGCGGGTGAGCCGAACTCCGCCCAGGCGGCGAGCGCCGTCGCGTTCGCGCGCGACCAGATCGGCGACCCCTACCGGTTCGCGGGCGCGGGGCCGAACAGCTGGGACTGCTCCGGGCTCACGATGATGGCCTACGCGACGGTCGGCATCGGGATCGGCGGCCACTCGGCGACCGCGCAGTACGACCTCGCGCGCTCGCAGGGACAGCTGGTGCCGTACTCGCAGGTGCGGGTGGGGGACCTGATCTTCTACACGGACGGCGGCGGCGACATGTACCACGTCGCCATCTACTCGGGCAGCGGGATGATGATCGAGGCGCCCTACGCGGGCGTCCCCGTCCGAGAGGTGCCGGTCCGGTCGGTCGACCGCGTCGGCCAGGTCGCCCGCCCGACCGCAGCCGCGAGCTGACCTCCGCGCCGTCGCGGATCCCCAGTTCCTCGGCGACACGCCGACGGCGGGGTCACCGCAGCGGCGTGTCGCCCAGGTTCTGCGGATCCGCGCGAGGAATGCGGATCCGCGAGATCGGCCGGCGGGAGGAGGCGATCCGCGGATCAGGAGTGGTCGGCGCCCGACTCCTGCAGGCGCGTGAAGCCGTCCTGCACGATCCGCTCGGCTTCGGCGGCGTCGCCCCAGCCCTCGATGTTCACGAACTTGCCCGGCTCGAGGTCCTTGTACCGGCGGAAGAAGTGCTCGATCTCGTTCTTCGTCTGCTCGGGGACGTCGCCGATGTCCTGGATGTGCTGCCAGCGCGGGTCCTTGTGCGGGACGACGACGACCTTCGCGTCGGAGCCGGCCTCGTCGCTCATGTTCAGCACGCCGACCGGACGCACCTTGACGCCCACGCCGGGGAACGCCGGGTACTCGAGCAGGACGAGGGCGTCCACCGGGTCGCCGTCGAGCCCGAGCGTGTTCTCGAAGAAGCCGTAGTCCGTCGGGTAGACGAACGAGGTGAACAGCACGCGGTCGAGGTAGACCCGGCCGGTCACGTGGTCGACCTCGTACTTGTTCCGGCTCCCCTTGGGGATCTCGATGATCACGTCGTACGCGGCCACGGCCGTCCTTTCCCTCGGATGAAGCGGCCATAACGTTAGCGAATGCCCGATCGGCCCCGCCTGACGCCGGCCACCGCGCAGACCCGCGGCGCCGTGCGGGCGCTGCTGCCGCTCGTCGGCCCCGGTGGGGCGCTCGTCGCGCTGTCCGGCGGGCCCGACTCCCTCGCGCTCGCCGCTGCGGCGGCGTTCGAGGGGCCGCGCGCCGGCGTCCGCATCGGTGCGATCGTCGTCGACCACGGGATGCAGCCGGGCTCCGCCGGGGTCGCCGAGCGCGCCGCGGCGGCCGCCGCGGGCCTGGGCCTCGACCCCGTCCTCGTTCGGCGCGTGGAGGTCGACGGGGAGGGCGGCCCGGAGGCCGCCGCGCGCACCGCCCGCTACGACGCGCTCCGGGCGGCGCTCGCCGAGACGGGCGCGTCGCACCTCCTCCTCGGGCACACGCTCGACGACCAGGCCGAGACGGTGCTCCTCGGGCTGGCGCGGGGATCCGGGCCGGATGCCGTCGCCGGCATGCGTCCGGTCGGCGACCCGGTCCTGCGCCCCTTCCTCGGTCTGCGCCGTGCGACGACCGTCGCGGCGTGCGCCGATCAGGGCCTCGAGCCCTGGGCCGACCCCATGAACGCGGACGCCCGCTTCGCCCGCGCGCGGGTGCGGGCCGAGGCGCTGCCGGCGCTCGAGGCGGCGATCGGACCGGGCGTCGCCGAGGCCCTCGCCCGCACCGCGGACCAGGTCCAGGAGGACGCCGCCGCGCTCGACGCCATCGCGGACGAGCTGGCGCCCGAGCTCGCCGAGCTGGCCGAGGGCGGCATCGCGCTGCCCGTCCCCGCGCTCGCGGCGAACCCGCCGGCGATCGTCCACCGGCTCATCCGGCTCGCCGTCGAGGACGAGTTCGGGCGCACGCTGTCGAGGGCGCAGACGCTCGCGGTCGCGCGGCTCGTCTTCGACTGGCACGGGCAGGGAGGCGTCGACCTGCCCGGCATTAGGGTGGTCCGCGCCGACGGGCGGCTGGAGTTCCTCGGCGCCTGAAGGGGGACCGAGCGCGTGGATTCCGACGACATCCGGGGCGACCTCGCCGAGGTGCTGCTCACCGAGCAGCAGATCCGCGAGCGCATCGCCGAGCTGTGCCGGGAGATCGAGGCGGACGACGCCGCAGCGGCCGACGACAGCCCGATCCTGCTCGTCGGCGTGCTGAAGGGCGCGGTCATGGTGATGGCCGACCTGGCGCGCGAGCTGCGGATCCCCGTCCAGATGGACTGGATGGCGGTCAGCTCCTACGGCTCGAGCACGCAGTCCTCCGGCGTCGTGCGCATCCTCAAGGACCTCGACGCGGAGCTCGCCGGCCGGCGGGTGCTGATCGTCGAGGACATCCTCGATTCGGGGCTCACGCTGTCGTGGCTCGTCGAGAACCTGCGCTCCCGCGGGCCGGCGAGCGTCGAGGTCTGCACGCTCCTCCGCAAGCCGGACGCCGTGAAGATCCGGGTCGACGTGAAGTACTGCGGCTTCGACATCCCCAACGCGTTCGTCATCGGCTACGGCCTCGACTACGCGGAGCGCTACCGCAACCTGCGCGACGTCGCGGTGCTCGCGCCGCACGTGTACCAGTAGGAGCGGCGGCGCGGTCCCGGACGGGAGAGGCGGACGACCCCCGGTCCTGTGCGGCGCCTACGAGTCGTCGGTGAGCCGGGATCGGGCTGTCCCCCTGCGGCGAACAGCGGTCCGGGGCCGAGAATTCGGGCGTTACCCTATGCGGACTATGGACCTCAAGCGCATCTTCCGCGGTCCCCTCGTCTACATCGTGATCGCGATCGTGGTCGTCTGGGTCGGCTCGAGCCTGCTGACCGGCACGGGCTTCCGCTCCATCACCACCGAGCACGGTCTCGAGCTGCTGAAGAACGGCGACGTCCAGAGCGCCAAGATCGTCGACAACGACAACCGCGTCGACCTCGTGCTGAAGCAGGCGGACGGCAACAACGGGACGCAGGTCCAGTTCAACTTCGTCACCGCCCGCGGCGAGCAGGTCGTCCAGGCCGTCGACACCGCGGCCGCCGCCGACTCGAAGATGAGCTACACCGACGAGATCCCGCAGACGAACTGGCTGCTCTCGCTCGGCTCGATCCTGCTGCCGTTCCTCATCATCGGCGTCATCTTCTGGTTCCTCATGTCCTCCATGCAGGGCGGCGGCAACCGGGTCATGCAGTTCGGCAAGTCCCGCGCCAAGCTCGTCTCGAAGGAGACCCCGAAGGTCACCTTCAACGACGTGGCCGGCTCCGACGAGGCCATCGAGGAGCTCGGGGAGATCAAGGACTTCCTCAAGGAGCCCGCGAAGTTCCAGGCCGTCGGCGCCCGGATCCCGAAGGGCGTGCTCCTGTACGGCCCTCCGGGCACCGGCAAGACGCTGCTCGCCCGCGCCGTCGCGGGTGAGGCGGGCGTGCCGTTCTACTCGATCTCCGGCTCGGACTTCGTCGAGATGTTCGTCGGCGTCGGCGCCTCCCGCGTCCGCGACCTGTTCGACCAGGCGAAGCAGAACGCGCCGGCCATCATCTTCGTCGACGAGATCGACGCGGTCGGCCGTCACCGCGGCGCCGGCCTCGGCGGCGGGCACGACGAGCGCGAGCAGACGCTGAACCAGCTCCTCGTCGAGATGGACGGCTTCGACGTCAAGACGAACGTGATCCTGATCGCGGCGACGAACCGCCCCGACATCCTCGACCCCGCGCTGCTGCGCCCGGGCCGCTTCGACCGCCAGATCGGCGTCGACGCCCCGGACCTCAACGGCCGCCGCCGCATCCTCGAGGTGCACTCGAAGGGCAAGCCGCTCGCCGCGGGCGTCGACCTCGAGGTCCTCGCGCGCAAGACGCCGGGCTTCACCGGCGCCGACCTGGCGAACGTCCTCAACGAGGCCGCGCTGCTCACCGCGCGCAGCAACGCGCAGCTCATCGACAACCGGGCCCTCGACGAGGCCGTTGACCGCGTGATCGCCGGCCCGCAGCGGCGCAGCCGGGTGATGAAGGACCAGGAGAAGCTCATCACCGCGTACCACGAGGGCGGTCACGCCCTGGTCGCGGCGAGCCTCAACCACACCGACCCGGTGACGAAGGTGACGATCCTCCCGCGCGGCCGCGCCCTCGGCTACACGATGGTGCTGCCGCTCGAGGACAAGTACTCGGTCACCCGCAACGAGCTGCTCGACCAGCTGGCGTACGCGATGGGCGGCCGGGTCGCGGAGGAGGTCGTGTTCCACGACCCGACCTCCGGCGCATCGAACGACATCGAGAAGGCCACCGGCACCGCCCGGCGCATGGTCACCGAGTTCGGCATGAGCGCGACCATCGGCTCCGTCAAGCTCGGGGCGGCCTCCGGCGAGATGTTCCTCGGCCGCGACATGGGTCACCAGCGCGACTACTCGGACGAGCTCGCCGAGCAGGTGGACAAGGAGGTGCGCACCCTCATCGAGGCGGCGCACGACGAGGCCTACCAGCTCGTGCTCGAGAACCGCGCGGTGCTCGACCGCCTCGCGACGGCGCTCCTCGAGAAGGAGACGCTCGACCAGAACGAGCTCGCGGAGATCTTCAAGGACGTGAAGAAGCTCCCGCCGCGCCCGCAGTGGCTCTCGAGCGACCGCCGGCCCGTGTCCGACCTGCCCGCCGTGGCGATCCCGACGCCCAAGGCGCCGATCGACGCCGGTGCGGTCGACGGCGGCATCGACTCCGACGGCGGCGGTGCGCCCGCGCGCAAGCGCAGCCCGCGCATCAAGCCCCGCCCCGCCACGGCGTGACCGCGGAGCACGAGCCCGGCGACGGCGGCTGATCCACCGTGAGGCGGACCAGCCCCGTCGCGCTCGTCGGCATCGCCATCGCCGGCGGCGTGATCGGCTGGCTGCTCCAGGTCGCTCTCGCCGCGGGTGGGACGCCCTCGTACCAGCCGCCGGCCACGCTCTACTCGGTCCTGTTCATCCTCGCGTTCGGGCTGATCCTGCTCGGCAGGCCCGTCCGACGCCTGGTGCGCGGGACGGCGAACCGGCCGGTCGACCCGTTCTACGCGATGCGGGTCCTGGTGCTGGCGAAGGCTTCGAGCCTCGCCGGCGCGCTGCTCGTCGGCGTCGCGGTCGCGTTCCTCGGCTACGCGGTCTCGCGGACGGGGAGCTTCGCGGTGCCGGCGTTCTGGCCCGACCTGCTCACGGGCGTCGGCGCACTGGCGCTGTGCGCGGCCGGCCTCGTCGTCGAGTGGTGGTGCCGCATCCCGCCGCAGGACCCCGCCGACCGCCCCGACCGGACTCTGGAGCAGCGATGACCGTCCTCCCGCCGCGGGCCCTCGACGCCGGGCTCACCGGCTGGCGGGGCGTCTCGCCGCGCCTCGTCTGGGTCGAGATCGCCGCCGTGCTCATGTCCGCGGTCGGCGGCGCCGTCGTCGGCGCCTTCCTGCTGCTCGTCGTGCCCGTCCCGTGGATCGGCTGGACCGTCCTGGGCATCGTCGCGGTCCTGACCGTGATCCGTCTCGTCATCGCCCCGCGCCGCGTGCGGGCCATCGGCTGGATCCTGCGGGAGGACGACCTCGTCGTCCGACGAGGCATCCTCCTGTCCCGGCTCGTCGCCGTGCCCTACGGACGCATGCAGCTCGTCGACGTGAACCGCGGGCCGGTGGCGCGGCTGCTCGGGCTCGCAGAGCTGCGCCTCGTCACCGCGGCGGCGACCTCGGACGTGACCCTGCCCGGCCTCCCCGAGCCGGAGGCCGCGGAGCTCCGCGACGCCCTCGTGGCACGGGCCGAGGAGCGGCGCGTGGGACTGTAGGGGCATGACCGCGCAGGCCTCGACGGCGAGGACTCGATACGTCGACGGTGCGTGGCACCGGCTCCACCCCGCGACCCCGCTCCTCCGCGGCGGCATCTGGCTCCTCGCCGTCCTCCTGTACGTGGGCGGGAACCTGCGCGAGCACCTCGTGACGCTGGTCTTCGGGCTGCCGGACGTCGGCGGGGATCCCGTCGACGAGATCGGTCGCCACGACCTCGTCCTGCCGGCCGCGCTGATCGTGCTCGGCGTCATCCTCCTCAGCGTCGGCGCGTTCTGGCTGTCGTGGCGGGCCAGCGAGTTCCGCATCGACGGCGACGACGTGACGGTGCGCTACGGCGTCCTGCTGCGCCGCACCCGCACCGCGAAGCTCGACCGCATCCAGGGCGTGCGGATCTCCCGCCCGCTGCTCGCCCGCCTCGTGGGCGCCGCGCGGGTCGAGCTCGACGTCGCCGGCCAGAACGCGAACGTCCGGCTCGAGTACCTGTCCAACGGCGCGGCCGAGGAGCTGCGCGGCGACGTCCTCGCGCTCGCGTCCGGGCACCGCGAGGCCGAGGCGCCGGAGGGCGAGGAGCCGGAGAGCGTCGAGGCGGCCGTGCTGACCGAGCCCGGCACGCCCGTCGTCACGGTGACCCCGGGCCGCGCGATCGGCTCGGTGCTGCTGTCCGAGACGCTCGTCGCGCTCGTCGTCATCGTGGCCGTCGTGGTGCCGGTGCTCGCCGGCCTCGGCGCCGGACCCGCGGCGGCGGTGTCGTTCGTGCCCGTCGTCATCGGCTCCGTGACCGTGCTCGGGCGCCGGATCGGTCGGAACCTCCGCTTCTCCGTGGTCTCGACCCGCGACGGCGTCCGCGTCTCGAGCGGCGTCGTCAGCACGAGCACGGAGGCCGTGCCGCCCGGACGCGTGCACGCCCTGCACATCGAGCAGCCGCTGCTGTGGCGCCCGGCGGGGTGGTGGCGGGTCGCGGTGAACCGCGCGGGGCACGCGGCGGGGCGGCGCAACGCCGAGTCCGAGCGGTCCCTCGCGCCCGTCGCGACGACGGCGGAGGTGCTCACGCTCCTGCCGCTGCTCGTGCCGGACCTCGAGGACCAGCGCGACCTGCTCGTCGCCGGTCTGGTCGGCCGCGGCGACGAGGGCGACTTCACCCCCGCGCCGCGCCGCGCGCGCTGGCTGCGGCCGCTCGCGTGGCGGCGCACCGGCTTCCGCCTCACCGACGCGTCGGTGCTCGCCCGCTCCGGGTTCCTCCGCCGCGAGCTCGTCGTCGTGCCCGACGCCCGGATGCAGAGCGTCTCCCTGCGGCAGGGCCCGCTGCAGCGCCTGCTGCGCGTGGCGACCGTGCACCCGCACGTGGTGTCGGGCCCGGTGCGGACGACGCTCCGGCTCGTCGACGCCGACCGCGCGCAGCGGCTCTTCGTCGAGCTCGAGGAGATCGGCGTCGGCGCGCGCCGCCGCGACGTCTCGCACCGCTGGCGCGACCTCGGGACGCAGCGGTGAGGCCCGCCGGCCGGCTCGGCGTCGGCGTGATCGGCGCCGGCCGCGTCGGCCCCGTCCTCGGGGCCGCGCTCGCGGGCGCCGGACACGCGCTCGTCGGCATCGCCGCGGTGTCGCAGGAGAGCCGGGACCGGGCGGAGGCGATGCTGCCGACCGCGCCGATCCTCCCCGTCCCCGACCTCGTCGAACGCAGCGAGCTCGTCCTCCTCGCCGTACCCGACGCCGAGCTGCCCGGCCTCGTGCAGGGGCTGGCGGACGCGGGCGTGTGGGTCGCCGGGCAGCTGGTCGTGCACACCGCGCCCGGGCTCGGCACGGAGGTCCTCCTGCCCGCGGTGCGCCAGGGGGCGATCCCCGTGGCGCTGTCGCCGGCCATGGCCTTCACGGGCACGAGCATCGACGTCCTCCGACTGCGGGAGGCCCGCTGCGCCGTGACCGCGCCCGGCCCGGTGCTGCCGATCGGGCAGGCGCTCGCCGTCGAGATGGGGTGCGAGCCGGTCGTCGTCGCGGAGGAGGACCGCGCCGCCTGGGCGCAGGCGCTCGACGACGTCGTCGGCCCGGTCGAGCTCGCCGTCCGTTCCGCGGCGAGAGGGCTCGCGCGCCTCGGCGTCGAGGACCCGGACGCCGTGCTCGGTCCCATCGCGAGGACCGCGCTCGACCGGGCGCTGCTGCGGGTCGGAAGGCCGGACGAGGGGGAGGATCCGCGATGACGGCGACCACGAGCACCATCGACGACGTGCGGGCCGCGGTCGCGGCCGCCCGGGCGGCCGGGAAGCGGGTGGCCCTCGTCCCGACCATGGGCGCCCTCCACGCGGGGCACCTCGCGCTCGTCGAGCGGGCCCGCGAGCTCGCCGATCTCGTCGTCGTGTCCGTCTTCGTGAACCCGATGCAGTTCGGACCGAAGGAGGACTTCGCCCGCTACCCCCGCGACCTCGCGGCCGACACGGCGCTGCTCGACGCCGCGGGCGCCGACGTGCTCTTCGCCCCGGACGCCGGCGAGCTGCTCCCGGAGGGCCGCACGCAGGTCCGCGTCGCCGCGGGCCCGGCCGGCGACGTGCTCGAGGGCCGCATCCGCCCCGGGCACTTCGACGGGGTGCTGACGATCGTCCTGAAGCTCCTCCACGTCGTCGGTCCCGACGTCGTCGTCTTCGGGCAGAAGGACGCGCAGCAGGTCTTCCTGGTGCAGCGGATGGTCCGGGACCTCGACGTCCCCGTCGCGGTGGACGTCGTCGAGACGGTCCGGGAGGACGACGGGCTCGCCCTGTCGAGCCGCAACCGCTACCTGCAGGGCGGCGAGCGGCGGCTCGCCCGCGCCGTGCCGGCCGCCCTCGACGCCGCCGAGTCCTTCGCCGACCGGGACGTGGACGCAATGGTCGCGGCCGCGCAGGGAGCGCTCGCGGGCGAGGACGGCGCCGACCTGGAGTACCTCGCGGTGGTCGACCCGGCCTCCTTCCGGCCCGTGGACGACGGGTATCGTGGCCGTGCCCTCGTGCTCGTCGCCGCCCGGGTCGGCGGAACGCGTCTGATCGACAACCGGTTCGTCCACCTCGGGTGACGTCCGGGCCGTCCGACCGATCCAGGAGCTCCGCGTGACGGACACCACCGCCGACGACACCAACGAGCAGCGCGAGGTCCGCCTCGCGAAGCGCGCGCGGCTGCTCGAGCGGGGCGAGCAGGCCTACCCGGTCGCCGTGCCGGTCACGGACACGATCGCGGCGGTGCGGGAGCGCCACGCCGACCTCGGCGTGGACGAGTCGACGGGGGAGGTCGTCGGGCTCGCGGGCCGGATCGTGCACCTCCGCAACACCGGCAAGCTCTGCTTCGCCGCGCTCCAGGCGGGCGACGGCAGCCGCATCCAGGCGATGGTGAGCCTGGACCGGGTCGGGGAGGAGTCCCTCGCGGACTGGAAGGCGGTCGTCGACCTCGGCGACCAGCTGTTCGTCTCGGGCGAGGTCGTCACGTCACGCCGCGGCGAGCTGTCGATCCTCGTCGCCGAGTGGCGGATCGCCGCCAAGGCGCTGCTGCCCCTGCCGAACCTCCACGCGGAGCTGTCGGAGGAGACCCGGGTCCGGAACCGCTACCTCGACCTCATCGCGCGCCCTGCGGCCCGGTCGATGGTGCTCACCCGGGCGAAGGCGGTCGCGTCGCTCCGCTCGACCTTCGCGGACCGCGGCTACATCGAGCTCGAGACCCCGATGCTGCAGACGCAGCACGGCGGCGCGTCCGCGCGCCCGTTCGTGACGCACTCGAACGCGTTCGACACCGACCTCTTCCTCCGGATCGCGCCCGAGCTGTTCCTCAAGCGCGCCGTGGTCGGGGGCCTCGAGCGGGTGTTCGAGATCAACCGGAACTTCCGCAACGAGGGCGCCGACTCCACGCACTCGCCCGAGTTCACGATGCTCGAGTCGTACGAGGCCTACTCGGACTACAACGGCATCGCCGACCTCGTGCAGGCCCTGATCCAGAACGCGGCCGTGGCCGTCGGCGGCTCGACGACCGCCACGTGGACCGACGGCACCGCGTTCGACCTCGGCGGCGACTGGGACCGGATCTCGATGTACCCGTCCCTGTCGGAGGCGGCCGGCGTCGAGATCACGCCGGAGACGCCGATGGACGAGCTCGTCGCGCTCGCCGACCGGCTCGAGATCGAGGTCGCGCATCCGATCCGCGGCAAGTACGTCGAGGAGCTCTGGGAGCACTTCGTCAAGTCGGGGCTCGAGCGCCCGACGTTCGTCATGGACTTCCCGGTCGACACGTCGCCGCTGGTCCGCGAGCACCGGTCGATCCCCGGCGTGGTGGAGAAGTTCGACCTCTACGTGCGCGGCTTCGAGCTCGCGACGGGGTACTCGGAGCTGATCGACCCGGTCGTGCAGCGGCAGCGGTTCGTCGACCAGGCCGTGCTCGCGGCCGGCGGCGACCCGGAGGCGATGCGCATCGACGAGGAGTTCCTCCGCGCGCTCGAGTTCGCGATGCCGCCGACGGGCGGCCTCGGCATGGGCATCGACCGGCTGCTGATGGCGCTGACCGGCGAGGGCGTCCGGGAGACGATCCTCTTCCCCCTCGTCAAGTAGGGGTTCACGGATACGGAGATCCGGGAAGCGGAGCGCCCCGGATCTCCGTATCCGTGAACAGGGGCGCCGGCAGGGGGCGGATGGGACGTACCCTGGCTCCGTGGGACTGGGAGCGATCGGCGGCTGGGACGAGGGCCTGTGGGCGATCGTGCCGACGATCTGCGTTTCCCTGGTCTTCTGGTTCGTGATGCGGGCGATCCTCCGCGCCGACCGCACCGAGCGCGAGGCGCAGGCGCGGATCGAGGCCGAGGAGGACGCCAAGCTCCTCGCCGAGGCGGACGCGGCCCGCGACGCGCCGCGCGCCTGACCCCACTTTGGCTGCTCCCAGCAGGGGGCGCACCCGACCCGGTCGCACCCGCCCGCGTCGCACCCCGACCGGTCGCACCTCGACTGGGATCGTGCGTCGCGACAGCGGCACCGCGATGCTCGATCCCGCAGCCGGCCCGACGACGGGCCGCGACGAGGGGGACATCATGCGCAAGGCGATCTTCGAGCTCTGGCTGGCCTGGACGCTGACCTTCGGCGGCTCCGCCGCGCTCCTGCGCCGGGCCTGACCCGCACGAGCGACACCCGAGCGGGGAGCCCCCGCACTGGGCCGGTGTCGTGTCGACGCGCGGCATGCCGCCGCGGGCATGCTCCTTCTCGGCGATCGGCTCGGGGGAACCGGTCGCGGTTGGGGGAACACCATGCGCATCGCGCTGATCACCGGTGGCGTCCTGGTCGCGGCGTTGACGCTCGGCGGGACGGCACCGGCGTTCGCGGACGGGGCGGGCACGACGGAGCCCGCCCCGCCCGCCACCAGCACGCCGACACCGACGCCGCCGGCAGCGGCGCCGGCACCCGCCGCGGCTGCCGTCTCGGAGCAGCGGCTGCGGAAGGCACTCGACGCGCTGCTGCCGACGCTGCCCGGCAGCTACACGCTCGAGGCGCGGGAGCTGGACGGCGCGCACCGGCTCGTCCGGATCGGCGCGACGCGGCACCGCGAGCCGGCCTCCGTCTACAAGCTCTTCATCGCCTACGGCGTCCTCACCCGGATCGACGCGGGCGCGCTGCGCTACGACGACCGCGTGCGCTCGGGCCTGACGGTGCGCGCGAGCCTGCGCGCGATGATCGAGCCGTCGGACAACTACGCCGCGCAGGACCTGCTGGCGAAGGTCGGCAAGCCCTGGCTCAACCGGCTACTGCACCGGAACGGCTTCACCGGCACGACCTTCTGGTACTCGGGCCACCGGACGAAGACCACGACGACCGCGGACGTCGCCCGGGTCCTGACCCGGCTCGCGCGCGGACAGCTCGTCTCCAAGGCGTCGACGGCCCGCTTCGAGCGGCTGCTCGAGACGCAGGTGTGGCGGGAAGCCATCCCGCCCGGTCTGCCGGACGGGGTCCGGCAGGCGTCGAAGCCCGGCACGCTGTGGACGGGCACGGGCATGGTGCAGACCGACTCCGCGATCGTCTGGGGCCCGCGCTCCCGGTACGTGCTCGTGGTGATGGGGTCGAACGGGGCGACGACCCGCGCGATCACCCGCATCTCGCGCGTCGTGTACCGCGAGCTCGAGGGCCCGGTGAAGCGGCCGTTCGCCTACGACCGGCAGCAGATGCGCGCCACCGGGGCGCTCGTCCTCACGCGGTCCGTCTCCCGGCACTCGCCCGTGCTCGGGCGCTTCCCGAAGGGCACCCGGGTCGAGGTGATCGACAGCATGCGGACCCGGTACCTCGTCCGCATCGCCGGGAAGGTCGGCTGGGTCGACAACGCACGCCTGACGCTGCGGCACCCGATCCTCTGACGTCCGCGCGACGCGGGATAAGCCGGGGGCGAACAGGCGCCTGGTGGCGGGGGAGCGCGCCGTAGCCTCGTAATGACGCCGACGGGACACCGCCGGCAGTCCAGACGTCGCCCGGTCCGTGCCGGGCAAGCGAGGAGCCACAGCATGTTCGAGCGCTTCACCGATCGAGCCCGCCGAGTCGTCGTCCTGGCCCAGGAAGAGGCCAAGATGCTCAACCACAACTACATCGGGACCGAGCACATCCTGCTCGGCCTGATCCACGAGGGGGAGGGCGTCGCCGCGAAGGCGCTCGAGTCGCTCGGCATCTCCCTCGACGCCGTCCGCGAGCAGGTCCAGGACATCATCGGCCAGGGCCAGCAGCAGCCGACCGGCCACATCCCCTTCACGCCGCGTGCGAAGAAGGTGCTCGAGCTGTCGCTGCGCGAGGCGCTGCAGCTCGGCCACAACTACATCGGGACCGAGCACATCCTGCTCGGCCTCATCCGCGAGGGCGAGGGCGTCGCCGCCCAGGTGCTCGTCAAGCTCGGCGCCGACCTCAACCGGGTGCGCCAGCAGGTCATCCAGCTGCTCTCGGGCTACCAGGGCAAGGAGCAGGTCGCCGTCGGCGGCGAGGCGCAGCAGCAGGCGCAGGGCTCGCAGATCCTCGACCAGTTCGGGCGCAACCTCACGCAGGCCGCGCGCGACGGCAAGCTCGACCCGGTCATCGGGCGCGAGAAGGAGATCGAGCGCGTGATGCAGATCCTCTCGCGCCGCTCGAAGAACAACCCCGTGCTGATCGGCGAGCCCGGCGTCGGCAAGACCGCCGTCGTGGAGGGCCTCGCGCAGGCGATCGTCCGTGGCGACGTGCCGGAGACGCTCAAGGACAAGCAGCTCTACACGCTCGACCTCGGCTCGCTCATCGCCGGGTCCCGCTACCGCGGCGACTTCGAGGAGCGCCTCAAGAAGGTCACGAAGGAGATCCGCACCCGCGGCGACATCATCACCTTCATCGACGAGATCCACACCCTCGTCGGCGCGGGTGCCGCGGAGGGCGCGATCGACGCCGCTTCCATCCTCAAGCCGCTGCTCGCCCGCGGCGAGCTGCAGACCATCGGCGCCACGACGCTCGACGAGTACCGCAAGCACTTCGAGAAGGACGCCGCGCTCGAGCGCCGCTTCCAGCCGATCCAGGTGCAGGAGCCGTCGCTGCCCCACGCGATCAACATCCTGAAGGGCCTGCGCGACCGCTACGAGGCGCACCACAAGGTGTCGATCACCGACGGCGCGATCGTCGCCGCCGCGAACCTCGCCGACCGCTACATCTCGGACCGGTTCCTGCCGGACAAGGCGATCGACCTGATCGACGAGGCCGGCGCCCGCCTGCGCCTCTCGATCCTGTCGGCGCCGCCGGAGCTGCGGGAGTTCGACGAGAAGATCGCCCTGGTCCGCGCGGCCAAGGAGGCCGCGATCGAGGACCAGGACTTCGAGAAGGCCGCGGGCCTGCGCGACGAGGAGAAGAACCTCCTCGGCGAGCGGCTGCGCCTCGAGAAGCAGTGGCGCTCCGGCGACGTCAAGACGACCGCCGAGGTCGACGAGGGCCTGATCGCGGAGGTGCTCGCCCAGGCGACGGGCATCCCCGTGTTCAAGCTGACGGAGGAGGAGTCGAGCCGGCTCATCTTCATGGAGAAGGCGCTGCACGAGCGCGTCGTCGGCCAGGAGGAGGCCATCGCGGTCCTCGCGAAGACCATCCGCCGCACCCGCGCCGGTCTGAAGGACCCGAAGCGTCCCTCCGGCTCGTTCATCTTCGCCGGCCCCACCGGCGTCGGGAAGACGGAGCTGGCCAAGGCGCTCGCCGAGTTCCTGTTCGACGACGAGAACGCGCTGATCTCCCTCGACATGTCGGAGTACGGCGAGAAGCACACCGTCTCTCGGCTCTTCGGTGCCCCTCCGGGCTTCGTCGGCTTCGAGGAGGGCGGCCAGCTCACCGAGAAGGTGCGCCGCAAGCCGTTCTCCGTCGTCCTCTTCGACGAGATCGAGAAGGCGCACCCGGACATCTTCAACTCGCTCCTCCAGATCCTGGAGGAGGGGCGTCTGACGGACGGTCAGGGCCGCGTCGTCGACTTCAAGAACACCGTCATCATCATGACGACGAACCTCGGCACCGCGCAGATCTCGGGCGGTCCGGTCGGCTTCGTCGCCGCCGACGACACCTCGTCGAACTACGAGCGCATGCGCGCCAAGGTGAACGAGGAGCTGAAGCGCCACTTCAAGCCCGAGTTCCTGAACCGCGTCGACGAGATGATCGTCTTCCCGCAGCTCACCAAGCCGGAGCTGCTGCAGATCGTCGACCTGTTCGTGAAGCGCCTCGGCGACCGGATGATGGACCGCGACATGACCGTCGAGCTCACCGTCCCGGCGAAGGAGCGGCTGATCGAGGTCGGGTTCGACCCGGCCCTCGGCGCCCGCCCGCTGCGTCGCGCGGTCCAGCACGAGGTCGAGGACCGGCTGTCGGAGAAGATCCTCCACGGCGAGCTCGTCGCGGGCGATCACGTGCACGTCGACTTCCAGAACGGCGAGTTCGTGTTCTCCACGACGAAGAAGGGCGAGCTGGTCGGCGCCGCCGCCGGTGCGATCACCGACGGGACGCCCGAGGCCGAGTAGTCCTCAGCGCGAACGAAGGGCGCCCCACCGCGAGGTGGGGCGCCCTTCGTCGTCCCCGCCCCGTCGCCCCGCGTCGCGGCTTCCGCTGGTCGAGGTGCGAGCGAAGCGAGCCTCGAGACCACCGACCCTCGTCGTCCCGGCGCGGGACCCCGTGGAAGGATCGACCCGTGAGCGACGCCCCCTTCTTCATCCGGAAGGCGCGCGTCAAGGACGTGCCGGCGATCCAATCCCTCGTCGCGCCGCTCGTGGAGCGGCGCATCCTGCTCGGCAAGGACTCCGCCGTCTTCTACGGCGCGGTGCAGGAGTTCCGCATCGCGGAGGACTCGACGACCGGCGACGTCGTCGGCTGCGGCGCCCTGCACGTGATGTGGGACGACCTCGCCGAGGTCCGCACCCTCGCCGTCGACCCGGCCTGGCGACGTCGCCGCGTCGGCCACGCGCTCGTCGAGCGGCTCGAGGAGGACGCCGCCGAGCTCGGTGTCGACAAGCTCTTCTGCCTCACCTTCGAGGTCGACTTCTTCACGGCGCACGGCTACGCGCCGGTCGGGGAGGGGCTGGTCGGTCCGGACGTCGTCGCCGAGCTCGCGCGGTCGGGCGACGAGGGCGTCGCCGAGTTCCTGGACCTCGCGCGGGTCAAGCCGAACACGCTCGGCAACACCCGCATGCTGAAGGTGATCTGACCGTCACATCCCGCGTCTAGTGTTCTCTGCGTGCGGGGTGACCTCGAGTTCTTCGACGCGGCCGCGGTGCTGTTCGACCTCGACGGCGTCATCACGCCGACCGCCGAGGTGCACATGCGTGCGTGGTCGACGATGTTCACCGAGCTCCTCACGCAGCGGGGCGTTCAACCCCCGTACACGGACGCCGACTACTTCGCGCACCTGGACGGCCGCCCGCGCTACGACGGGGTCGCGAGCCTCCTGGCCTCGCGCGGCATCGAGGTGCCCTGGGGCGACCCCGACGATCCGGACGACGCCGAGACGGTGTGCGGGATCGGCAACCGCAAGAACGCCGTCTTCTCCGCGCTGCTCGCGGCGGAGGGCATCGCCGCCTACCCCGGCTCGCTCGCGGTGCTCGACCGGCTCGGGCAGCTCGGCATCCCGGTCGCGATCGTCTCCAGCTCCAAGAACGCGGTCCCGGTCCTCGCCGCCGCGAACCTCGGCGACCGGTTCCCCGTGATCGTCGACGGCGTCGTCGCCCACGACGAGGGGCTGCCGGGCAAGCCGGCTCCGGACATCTTCCTCGAGGGCGCCCGGCGCCTGCAGGTCGATCCCTCGAACGCGGTGGTCGTCGAGGACGCGACGTCCGGCGTGGCCGCCGGTGCGGCGGGCGGGTTCGGGCTGGTGGTCGGCGTCGACCGGGGAACGGGTTCGGCGGCGCTCCGCGACGCGGGAGCCGATGTGGTGGTCGGCGACCTCGCCGACCTGCTCGATGCGCAGAAGGGTGCACCGGAGTGATCGATCGCGACCGCTTCCCCGTCGACGAGTGGAAGCTCGTCGAACGGATCTACTCCGACGAGCGGATGGGCCTCACGGAGACGATCTTCACCGTCGCCAACGGGTACCTCGGCATGCGCGGCAACAGCTCGGAGGGTCGCGACGCCCACGAGCACGGCACCTTCATCAACGGCTTCCACGAGGTGTGGCCGATCCGGCACGCCGAGCAGGCGTACGGGTTCGCAGAGGTCGGCCAGACCATCGTGAACGTGCCGGACACGAAGATCATCCGGCTCTACGTCGACGACGAGCCGCTCGTGCTCGACGTCGCCGAGCTGCTCACCTTCGAGCGCGAGCTCGACTTCCGCGACGGCGTGCTCCGGCGCGAGCTGCTCTGGCTCACGCCCTCCGGCAAGCGGGTGCGGGTGAAGTCGGACCGGCTCGTCTCGTTCGTCGAGCGGCACCTCGCGATCATGTCGTTCGAGGTCACCGTCGAGAACGCCGACGCGACGGTCGTGCTCTCCAGCCAGAGCCTCAACCGCCAGGACGGCGAGGACGAGTTCGGCCGCACCATCCCCGGCGACCAGGGGTCGACCGGATTCGACCCGCGCCGGGCCGAGCGGCTCGCGGAGCGGGTCTTGCAGCCGGTCGAGTACTGGCAGCAGGGCGACCGGAGCGCGCTGAGCTTCCGGGTCACCCACTCCCACATGACGCTCTCCGTCGTCACGGACCACATCGTGGAGACCGAGAACGAGGTGCACATGCGCCCCTCGATCGCGCCGGACATCGCGAAGAACGTCTACCAGGTGCGCGCGAAGGCCGGCGTGCCGGTGAAGCTCACGAAGGTCGCGGCGTACCACACGTCCCGCAGCGTGCCCCCGCGCGAGCTCATCGACCGCGGGCAGCGACTCCTCGACCGCGTGCTCGACCCGACGACCGGCTCGGGCGCCTCCAGCGGCGTGGACGAGCAGCGGCAGCTGCAGCGGGAGTGGCTCGACGCGTTCTGGGAGCGGAGCGACGTCGAGATCGCGGGGCAGCCGGCCATCCAGCAGGCGACGCGCTGGAACCTCTTCATGCTCGCCCAGGCCGCAGCGCGGGCGGACTCGGCGGGGGTTCCGGCGAAGGGCCTCACGGGCAGCGGCTACAGCGGCCACTACTTCTGGGACACCGAGATCTACGTGATGCCCTTCCTCACGTACACGAGCCCGCTCTTCGCCCGCAACGCGCTGAAGATGCGCGAGCGGATGCTGCCCGCGGCACGCAAGCGCGCGCGGCAGCTGAACGAGGGCGGCGCGCTCTTCCCGTGGCGCACGATCAGCGGCGAGGAGGCCTCGGCCTACTACGCGGCCGGTACGGCGCAGTACCACATCAACGCCGACGTGACCTACGCCGTCGCGAAGTACGTGCGCGCCACCGGCGACGCGGACTTCCTGGCGCGCGGCGCGATCGACATGGTCGTCGAGACCGCGCGGCTCTGGACGACGCTGGGCTTCTGGCGGCACACGGAGGGCAGCTCGTTCCACATCCACGGCGTCACCGGGCCGGACGAGTACACGACGGTCGTGAACGACAACCTCTTCACGAACGTGATGGCGCGCTTCAACCTCCGCTACGCGGCCGAGAGCGTGCGGGTCGTCGCCGACCAGTTCCCGGAGGCGTACGCCCGGATGGTCGAGCGGGTCGGGTTCGACGAGTCCGAGATCGGGGAGTGGGAGCGCGCCGCCGAGGCGATGGTGATCCCGTACTCCAAGGCGTTCACGATCCACCCGCAGGACGCCCACTTCCTCGACCGCGAGGTCTGGGACCTGGAGAACACGCCGCCCGACAAGCTGCCGCTGCTGCTCCACTACCACCCGCTCGTCATCTACCGCTTCCAGGTGCTGAAGCAGGCGGACGTGGTGCTGGCGCTGTTCCTGCTCGCCGACGAGTTCTCGGACGAGATGAAGCGGAACGACTTCGACTACTACGACCCGCTGACGACGGGGGACTCGACCCTCTCGGCGGTCGTGCAGTCGATCATCGCCGCGGAGATCGGCTACCGGGACCTCGCGATGGAGTACTTCGACCACGCGCTGTTCGTCGACCTCGACGACCTGCACAACAACGCGAGCGACGGCGTGCACGTCGCGTCGACGGGTGGCGTGTGGAGTTCGCTCGTCTACGGCTTCGGCGGCATGCGCGATTCCGGCGGCCACCTCACGTTCGACCCGCGACTGCCGCTCGATTGGCCGTCGCTGCGGTTCCGGATGCGCTGGCAGGGGAGCCGGCTGCTGGTCACCGTGACGCAGCAGGAGCTCGCGATCGCGGTGCAGGCGGGCGGCGACGTGGCGCTGACGGTGCGGAGTGAGAAGTTCACCGCGCGGGAGGGCTCCGTGCTCCGGGTGCCGCTGCGCGGTCAGGGGCCGGTGCTGGAGGGGCGGCCGACGGTCGAGCAGTGGGCGAAGACCCGGCGGGACGACGGCTCGCTGCTGACGGCGAGCATCCCGACGCTGCCCGACTGGGACTCGCCGGACGCCGACCCGCTCTCCTAGGAGGTCACGGCCTCGATCACGGCGTCGCGGAGCCAGGCGAGGTCGGGGCCGAGCAGCGTCCCGAAGCCGAGCCGCTTGGCCTCCGACTCCCGGCGCGACGCCTGCACGGCGGGGCGGATCTCGCCGGCGAGGCTGATCTCCCCGCAGACCGCGATGTCGCCCCGGATCGGGCGCTCCGTGATCGCCGACGCGAGGGCGAGGGCGATCGCGAGGTCGACCGCCGGCTCGACGATCTTCACGCCGCCGACCGTCGAGACGTAGATGTCGCTCGGCTTGGACGGGGCGACGTGGGCGTGCCGCGACAGCACCGCCATGAGCATCGCGACACGTGCGCTGTCGACGCCGTTCACCACGAGCCGAGGGTTCGGGGCGCTGGTCGGGACGACGAGGGCCTGCACCTCGACCGGGATCGCGCGGCGGCCCTCGAGGGCCAGCGTCACGCACGTGCCCGGCTCGGTCCCGACCGCTCGGGAGAGGAACAGGCCGCTCGGGTCGGGCACGCCGACGATGCCCTCGCCGGACATCTCGAAGCAGCCCACCTCGTCGGTCGGGCCGAAGCGGTTCTTCACCGCGCGGACGAAGCGCAGCGCCGTGCCGCGGTCGCCCTCGAAGTGGCACACGACGTCGACGAGGTGCTCGAGCACGCGCGGGCCGGCGATCTGCCCGTCCTTCGTCACGTGCCCCACGAGCAGCACGGGGATGTTCCGCTCCTTCGCGACCCGGGTCAGCGACGCCGCGACCTCGCGGACCTGACCCGGGCCGCCGGCGATGCCCGTCGCCTCCGCGGTCGAGACGGTCTGCACGGAGTCGACGATGACGAGGTTCGGCTGCACCTCGTCGATCTGCCCGAGCACGACCGCGAGGTCCGTCTCCGCCGACAGGAACAGGGTGGGGCTGAGGCTCCCGGTGCGCTCCGCGCGCATGCGCACCTGGCCGAGCGACTCCTCGGCGCTCACGTACAGCACGCGCGCGCCCTTCGCCGCGACGCGCGAGGCGACGGCGAGCAGCAGCGTGCTCTTGCCGACGCCGGGCTCGCCGGACAGCAGGATGACCGAGCCCGGCACGATCCCGCCGCCGAGCACCCGGTCGAGTTCGCCCTCGCCCGTCGGGCGGCGCGCCACCGGATCGGTCGGCACGTCCGTGATCGGTCGGGCCCGCCGCGACGGTGCGACGGTGGCCGCCTGGACGCGGCCCGCCGCCGTCGGCTCCGCCTCCTGCACCGTGCCCCAGCTCTCGCACTCCGGGCAGCGGCCGACCCACTTCGCCGTGCGCCATCCGCACTCCGCACAGCGGTAGCCGGCGGGGGTGGGGCGGGAGCGGGCGGTGGCCATGCGTCGAAGATATGTGCGGGTGCCGACATCCGCAGGTGTTCCCCACCGCGCGGACGGGAGGATCGGGCGCGACGAGAGGAGACCCCGATGGCTGACCGATTGGTGAACCTGCGCGACGGCCGCCGACTCGGCCTCACCGCCTTCGGCGACCCGGCGACCGAGCGCGTCGTCGTGTTCTGCCACCCGGCGCCGGGTGCCGGCGGCTTCGATCCCGATCCGGCGGTCACCTCGTCCTGGGGCGTGCACCTGGTCTCGGTCGACCGGCCCGGGTACGGCTCGTCGACCGCCCTGCCCGACGACCTCCGGCCCTCGATCGGCCGGTGGGCCGACGACCTCGGGGAGTACGTCGAGTTCGTGATCGAGCAGGCGCGCGAGTCCGGTCGGACGCCCCTGCACCGGATCGGCGTCGTCGGCTGGTCGGCGGGCGGTCGCGTCGCCCTCGCCCTCGCGGCCCGGTTCCCGGGCCTCGTAGACCGGGTCGCCGTCGTCGCGACGCCCGCGCCGGACGCCGAGGTGCGGTGGATCCCGCCGGAGCTCGCCCGGCTGAGCGCCGAGCTGCTCCAGCAGCCCGTACCCGTGGCGAAGCAGCGCCTGCGGGAGATGCTCCGCGCTCAGGTCCCGGACGGCGTGCCCGGCGTGGAACTCCTCGCGGACGGCGCCGCGGACCTCGCTCTGCTCGACCGCGCAGGGCTGCGCGGCCGCCTCGAGCGGATGCTGCAGCACGCCTACGACCAGGGCACGGTCGGCCTCGCCGACGACCTCCTGTCGTACCTCCCGGAGGAGTGGGGCTTCGACCTGGACGCGGTGCGGGCGCCCACGCTGCTGGTCTACGGCGCGAAGGATCCGATCGTCCCGAGCGCGCACGGTCGCTGGTACCGCAAGCACCTGCCGAACGCGCAGCCGAAGCTCAAGGTCGTCGCGCGGGCCGGCCACCTCGTGGTCGCGCCGGCGTGGGAGCGCATCCTGCAGCACGTCGATCCGCAGCACGGGTCCCGCTCCGACGTCTAGTGCGACGGCCTCCGACTGCTGCGGCTCCGATCCCGGCTGCACGAGCCCGTGCTCGCCGCATGAGCCGCTTCGCCCGGGGTGCCGGCGTCCCGTACACTCGTCCACGGTGGCGTGTCCGAGCGGCCGAAGGAGCATGTCTCGAAAACATGTGATGGTGCAAGCCATCCGTGGGTTCAAATCCCACCGCCACCGCGTGTGACGAACCCCCTTGAACCGCATCCTGGTGCGGATCGAGGGGGTTCGCTCGTTGAGGCGAAGGGGCGTCTGCCCACACTTTGCCCACACTTGTGCGAGCCAGCCCGTCGTTGAGGCGGACGGCCACAAGGTCGAGGTCGTCGTCGAACAGGTCGGCGTAGACGTCGAGCGTCATCGCGGCGGAGGCGTGGCCGAGCATCCGCTGCACGGCCTTGACGTTCGCGCCGCACTGGATTGCGAGGCTCGCGGCAGTGTGCCGGAGGTCGTGCGGCGTCATCCGGGGAATGCCCGCCCGACGGACGGCCTGACTGAACCAGCCTCGGCTCGACTCGTCCGTCCTCGTGCGGCGGAGGTAGCCGCCGTCCTCAGCGGTGAAGACGAGCTCCTCGGCCGACTTGCCCGCGCACTGCTGCGCGAGCGCCGGACCGAGCAGCGCCGGAAACGGCACTGATCGGCGCTTGTGCGTCTTCGGCGTCCCGACCTCGATCCGGTCCGCGACCTCGACCGCGTTGACGGTGACGTTGATACGCCGGCGGCCGAAGTCGATGTCCTGCACTCGCAGGCCGACTGCCTCACCCCAGCGGAGTCCGCAGTACGCGAGGACGAGCACGAACGTGCGCTTATCGCCGCACTCGAGCGCGAGGTCGCTGACCTGCTCGTGCGTCAGGTAGGTGTGGGCTTTCTTGTTCTTCCGCGGCATCTTCACGCCGCGAGCAGGGTTCGATGAGATGCGTCGGTCGCGCGCGGCGACGTCGAGGATCGAGGCGAGCACGCCGTGCGCGCGAAGGACAGTCGTCGCGCTGCGGCCCTCGCTGATGTCGGCGACCCACTCCTGCACGTCGCTGTACTTCACTGCCGACACCGGCGTGGTTCCCCACCGCGGTTCGACGTAGAGCCGCCACGCGATCTCGACTGGTCGGACCGACGACGGCTTCAAGTGGGTCTGGAAGCGAAGCCATGCCGCGCCCAGCACGCCGATCGTCTCTCGAGTCGCTGTGGCATCGACGAACTCCCCGCGAGCCATGGCCACGTTCACTGAGGCGAGGAACAGCTCGGCCTCACGCTTCGTGCGGAACCCGCGCTTGTCCGTCTGCGACCGATCAGGCTTCCGATACCGGACCCGATACCGCTTGCCCGCCGCTGTGTCGTACGCCGAGATCGCACCCATACCGACCGCCTGTCATCTCGCTCACCCGCCGATGCTTCTTCGCGTCCGCAAACCCACCGCTTCACACCGCGCCGATCGCACCACCGCTCTCCGACAGTCCTCGCCCTTGACTGAAATCGCCACCCCGCGTCATCTCACCTGACACCGCTCCCGCCCCCATCCCCTCCTGCTCTTGTTTTGCCCTGTCCTGGCCTGCCACCTGCACTTCCGAACCACCCTCAGTCAGCAACGCTTTTCTGCTGAGTGAGGGTGGTTCGGAAGCCGCGCCAGCGGAGGTGGCAGGCCAGGACAGGGCAAGACGCCCGAAACCCCTCGCTAGACCCCTCGCGGCCGACGAGGTACTCAGCGAGGGGTTTGTTCCAGGGTCTCGGCTGACGATCGCTACTCCATGACGCTGGCTCGGACGGTGCGGTATGCCGCGTTCGTCCGCTCGAACCGCTGTTTCAGGTCCTCGGCGACTGGCCTGAAGCCTTCGCTGCTTACCACCCGATCGAGCCAACTCGTGATGTCGAGCGGCGCAAGGCCAGCCTCGGTCAGCACCTGAAACGACACCTGGTCCTCGAGGCGAGCCTCCTCAATTCGGACTGGGACGAGTGCGCCGACGTTGAGTTCGATCCTCGAGTCTCCCCATGCCCTGCCAGACGGAGTGCTCTCCCGCACGACTGACGGAGTCAGACCAGCCAGCCGACGCTGCGTCTGTTCGAGACGCGGCCACTCCTGCTCCAGCCTCGCGAGAGCGACGACGGCGGCGTTCTCGGGCAGGAGGCGTGCCCACTCCTCAATGGGTTGGTCTTTGAGTGCCTCGCGCAGGTTCTGCACCGGGTGGTAGATCCCCAACCCGCCAGGCACCATCTCTAGGCTCGGTTCCCCGAAGTGCGGCCGCAAAAACACACGAAGCCTGTTCCAATCATCGAGCGCCGCACGGCGCGCATCAGCGCGGTCATGGCGCAGCTGAAGCCACCAGACGGCGAGCGCGACGAGCGCAGCCGTCAGGCCAGCGTTGAGCAGGTCGGGGACGAACTGGCTCCAATTCGGCGGGAACATGTCTCCGCCGTCGGCGAGGACTGCACTTCGGACTAGCACTCGGGCGAGTCTGCCGACGTGATCGGTCGTACGACGAGCGCCGCTCCGAGGAGCTCGGCGCTCTACTCGGGGTCGCCGGCGGTGTGCTCGAAGCCACCGAGCCGCCCGAGTGACTCGGCCGGAAGCGCTTCAAAGAGGCGGTGGCACTCGATCCACAGTTCCTTGTTGGCCTCGGCGAGCTCGACCAACCAGAAGCAGGCGATCTCGGCGTCGGCGTCGGTCTTGAAGGCCGGCACAGTGCTCCACGCCAGGGCGCCTGCCTCGGACTCGCGTTCAGAGGGGCGCCACGAAACCAGGAGGGACGTCCCAGCTGGATGCGCATAGGCGCTGAGCTGCTCGTAGATGGCGCCGAAGCCGAGCAGCCGGCTCTCGGCGGCCTTGATGATGCGCCCGATCTTTAGCCCGTGAGCATTCGGATTGGTCGGGTCGAGCTGCGAGATGCGTTCGGGCGCGATCTTCAGCCACACCAGCATGGCGGCGTTCTCTGAATAGCTTCGGAGCAGGGTGAAGGCGGTGAACGGGTTGTTCTCCTCGATAGCCCTCAGCGCACCGCGGTGGAATGCCTCAGCACGCGCGAGTAACCCAAGCAGGACCATTCGGGGCATCGTGAGATCCGACTCGCTGCATTCAACCTCTCTTGCAGCGGCTGCCCGCAGGTCCTTGAGAGCTCGACGCCCCGCGTTGATTCCTGAAGCCCTGTCCTCGATCCCCCGCTGAGTCTTCATCTCAGGCGTGGCTGGAACCCCCTCACGCATGAGACCGAATGTAGGCGGTGCGAGCGAGTCGAGCTCGACGGACTGCGCTGTCTCAGATTCCTGCCCCCGAGACATCTCACTTCTCTGCTTCTGGAACGGATGACACGCGACCGCGCACGCCGCTCGACTCGCCGGCGCGCTAGGTCGGTGTTCCGTCCTGCGGTAGGGCGACAGCGGCAACGCGGGTCAACGGCTGGCCCGCAGGGCGCTGAGCGCGAGGTCCACGAAGCGGTCGGCGGCCGGACGACCTCGGCTCCGCAGACCATCGGTCACGCCTCGTCCGGCTCGGAGGAGAAGGACGAGGTCGTCGACGGCGATGTCCGGTCGGACCTCGCCATCGACTCGCGCTCTTCGCACCAGGTCGTCCAGCAGCAGGAGGAGTTCGCGGCGATGCTCGATCAGACCAGACGGAAGCATCGCCGACGCCTGCAGCGCCTCCACGAAACCTCGGTTCCGAGCGGACAAGGTGACGAGCTCGCGCATGATCGCACGCAGTCCCCGCCATGCGTCCGGGTCGCTGCTGCCGCGGAGAACGATCCGCCGGCAGGCCCGCATCTCGGATGCGAAGGCCTCGTCGACGAGGGCCTCTCGGGTCGGGAAGCGGCGGTAGAGCGTCGCTGATCCGACCCCCGCGCGGCGGGCGATCTCGGTCGTGCCCACGCTGAGGCCGCGTTCCGCGAAGAGCGCCCGAGCTGCTGCGACAATCCGATCGCGGTTCTCACGGGCGTCAGCACGCAACTGGGACGAAGCGTCCGTCATCGATCTCACTTCCCTCCCCGACACGCTCGCGCGCCTTACCGTCCTCCGCAGTATCGAGCAGACGGAGGAGGCGCGATGCGCGCAGTGGTCATCGAGACGTTCGGCGCACCGGAGGGCCTGAAGGCGGTCGAGGTGCCGGGCCCCGTGCCCGGCGCCGGGCAGGTGCTGATCCGGACCGAGGCGATCGGTGTCGGCGGCGTGGACGCGATGATCCGCCGCGGCACCCTCGGTCCAACGTACCCACCGGGGATGATCCCCGGCAGCGAGGTCGCGGGAGTCGTCGAGGCCGCAGGCGTCGACGTCGATCCTGCTTGGATCGGCACGCGCGTCTGGGCGTTCACGGGCACGAGCGGCGCCTACGCCGAGTTCACGCTCGCGAATCCGTCGGACATCGTCGCGCTGCCCGACGAGGTCCGCGCGTTCGACGCGGTCACGATCGGCAGCGCCGGCGTCGTCGCGCACTTCGCCCTGGCGCACGCCCACTTCTCCCCCGGCGAGTCGGTACTCGTCCGTGGCGCAGCCGGCAGCATCGGCATCGCCGCTGTCGAGCTCGCCGCAGACAGGGGCGCGAGCACCATCGCCGTCACCACCTCCTCACCGCAGCGCGGACAGCGTCTGCGCGCGCTCGGCGCGACGCAGGTGCTCGACCGTCATGGCTTCGACGACTCCTCCGAACCGGGCTCCTTCGACGTCATCATCGACATCGTCGGCGGATCAGCTCTGCCCGGCTTCCTCGACCGTCTCGCACCGAACGGGCGCCTCGTTCTCGTGGGCGCGGTCGCCGGCTACCCGCCCGCCGACTTCAGCACCTCGCTGCTGCGGGCCTTCCAGCAGTCCCGCTCGTTCAGCACCTTCAGCCTCGCGACCGTCCCCGTCCAGGAACGCGACCGAGTGCGCGCCGCACAGCTCGCCACCGCAGGGCTGAGCGGCAGGCCGACCCCCGTCATCGATGACGTCCTCCCCCTCGCCCACGCAGCAGAAGCACACCGCCGAATGGACTCCGGCACCGTCTTCGGCCGCCTGGTCCTCGACCCCGGCGCCACGCCCTGACCGACGGAGGCACCGAAGGCCGACTGTCTCACAGCCCTGCTCGCGAGACGCGATGCCCCTGGACTCAGGCGAGGAGCGTCAGGCGGGTGTGTCCCGGATTCGAGGCGTAGTCGACCAGGTAGAGCTTCTCCCGAGCGGTCATGCGGGTAAGTAGTTCCCGCAGAGGGACGCCCGAGACGGGGTCGGTCATCAAGAAGTTCCTCGTGTCCTCCTACGACACGAGGAGAACTGGCATCTCCTCGACGCCCTCGACGTGGAACTCGTTGGTCACCAGGGCAGCCTGACGCGATCACCTCGACCGCACCCAGGAGCGTCTCATCGTTCAGCTCGTGAGACGTCTCACTCCCCTACTTGCGAGACTCGGCCGACCCCGAAAGGCGGGCTGCCAGGTCGCGACCAGATCACCGATGATGAATGCACGATGAGTCTTAACGTCGCGAGCGCGGTGGTGCTGTTCGCTTGGGGTGCGCCTCTTGCGGCCCTCGGCGGGTACATCTGGCGTCGCGCGACTCAGATGGCTGCTGACCGAGTCGCCACCGATGAAGAAGAATCTGGTGGCAGTTGGCGCTGGTACTGGCCTTGGCAGCGCACCCAAAAGGCCGTTCGTTCCGACGCAGTGATATGGGGTCTCGCGGGTATCGTCTTGCTGGCCGCGGCACTTCTAGAAGTGCTGAGGGTAGGCCCACCCCTTTTCTAGCGCGGTATCGCTGCCCTGGAAGGCGTGCGTTGCCGCGGGACCTCCGGGCGTATCCACGCCCGGAGCGCTGCGTCGCCTGGCTGCCATCCGGCATCGAGCTGAGTAACCTGCTGGTGAGTCCGTGCTGGCCCGCCGGATGACGAGGGAAGACAGGCACAAAACAGGCACGCTCGCCGCGAGATGCCGCGCGGTTCGGCGACTCTATCCGTCACCGACACGGATGCGCTGATCAATGAGCAGTCTTTCCATCGAGCGAGAAGTTGTCACCGCCTTCAACTGCGTCAAAAAATCGAAGGGCCACCTTCACCGATGCTCGGCCGGGGCCATCGCTGGACGCCGGTCGACCGAGTTCTTTTGTTTCCTCATCGGCCGATCCCACCCCTTCTACTGGGCGGATGCGATTTGGTGCATAGTTCGGGTGCTCTGCGTTGGCTCGCTGCGCACGCGGGTGAGAGCGGCCGCAGTGAGCAGGCCCATGATGCGGTCGAGGCCGGCATCGCTGCTCATCGAACTCCGACGCGCTGCGCTGATGTGCCGCTGCAGCGGAGTCCGGGTTCGGAGGATGCGGACGCCGGGCGGTACGGCAGCGATCGTGAGGTCGGGCATGAGCGCGACCCCGATTCCAGCGGCGACCAGCTCGAGCTGTGCGGCGAAGTCCATCGACTCGGCCACGACCTGCGGCCGGAACCCGGCGAGACCGCACGCTCGGTCTGTCATCTCGAAGCAGGTGAGGCCGCGGGTCGGGGTGATCCATCGGTGGTCGGCGAGGTCGGCGAGATCGACCTCGTCGGTGGCAGCCGAGTCGTCGGCGCGAATGGCCAGCCAGATTGGCTCGCTGACGATGGCCTCGATGTCGGTGCCGGGCACTCGTGGCCTTGGCACGTTCGAGTACTCGTGGATGATGGCGAGGTCGGTCCGTCCGGCGTGCAGTTCGAGGATCGCTTCCTCCGGCTCGGGTGTCCTGAGTGAGATCTCTGTGCCGACCTCATCCTCGAGGGAGGCTGCCCAGGCATCGGCGACGAACGTCCGCGCCGCGGAAGGGAAGGCGGCGAGCCGGTAGTGCCCGGCCGCTCCGCGCCGGATCGAGTCGATCTCCAGCTCGGCTACGGACAGCCGGTCGACGAGTTCTCGCCCGTGCGCGGCGAGCAAGCGACCAGCGGGCGTCAACGCGAGGCGACGACCCTGTCGTTCCGTCAGCGCGACCCCGAGCTCCCGCTCGAGTGCGGCGAGCTGCATCGAGATCCCCGGAGCGGTCAGCTGCAGCTGGGCGGCGACAGCGGCGATCGTGCCGAGCCGTTCCAACTCGGACAGCATGCGTAGCTTCCGCACATCGAGCATCAGGCAAACTTAGTAGTGCAGTCATGAAGATTCAGTTGTCATGAGTAGTAGGTTGCGCCGATCGTGAACAGGTGAAGATCGATCGCGGTGTGGGCGCGGGTCTCCTAGTGGTGCTGCTGTGGGCGAGCGCCTTCCCGGCAATCCAGGTCGCCGTGCCGCGACTCGGTGCGATAGGCCTCTCGTTCGTCCGGCTTGCCGTCGCGATGGTCGCGCTGCTGCTCATGGCATCGGTCAAGCGGGTCCGGATCCCGAGGGCGAGGGACCTCGGGTGGATCGTCGCTGCCGGTTTCTTCGGGATGACGGCGTACCAGCTGCTGCTCAACGGCAGTGAGCTGGCGGTGCCGGCCGGTACCGCCAGCATCATCGTCGCCGCCGCGCCGCTCGTGTCCGTGCTGGTCGCCAGGCTGCTGTTCCAGGAGCGCATCGCGCTCCGCACCGTGATCGGCAGCATGATCGCATTGGCCGGTGTGCTGATCGTCTGCCTCGCCCGAGCCGGCCTGTCGCTGTCCGCGTCGGTCTGGATCGCGGTGGCCGCCATGGCCGTGCAGGGCATCTATCACCCGCTCCAGCGACCTCTGCTTCGGACCTACAGCGGATTCGAGGTCGCGACCTACGCCATGATCGCGGGCACGGTCATGACCCTGCCGCTCGTCCCGCTCGGGTGGCACGAACTCATTGGCGCCTCCTCCGGCGGTTGGATCGCCGCGATCTACCTGGGCCTGCTTCCCTCGGCCGTCGGGTTCGTGCTGTGGGGCTATGCCGTCGGCCGACTGCCGGTCGCCGCATCCACCTCGCTGCTCTACCTCGTGCCACCCGTCGCCGTGCTCATCGCCTGGCTCTGGCTCGGCGAGCTCCCGCTGGTCATCGAGCTGCTCGGGGGACTCGTCGTCGTCGTCGGAGTCGTCGTCATCTCGCAAGGAGGCCGCATCCTCGCTCGCATCCGCACCCAGACGCAACGGAGGTCGAGACCACGACCGGGCGATCAGCGCACCGAAGCAAGCAGAGTTTGACGATGAGCGCTGCGCCCCGCTGGCTTGCCCACATTTTGCCCACACATTCAAGCGGAGCGGTGAGATCCGGTGAGATCCGGTGCGATCAGAACAACTGGTCAGAGGCTACTTCTGGGATGTCGCTCGACCTGGTGGGAACGACCTGATCGAGTTCAAATCCCACCGCCACCGCGTCTGACGAACCCCCTCGACCCGCACACCGATGTGGATCGAGGGGGTTCGTCGTCCGCTCGCGAAGACCGGCTGTGGTGACTCGCGCCGCACCGGACGGCGAGCTCGGCGGCTGCGGTCGGGTGCTCGCCGGCCGTCAGCGCAGCGCGTGGTGGGCGACGACCGGGCGGTGCCCGGCGCCGGTCGCCTGCACGAGCATCGATTGTCCGATGAGCGCAGGGGACGCCCAGGCTGCGCTCGCAGAGGTCGCGACAGGACCATTCGGGCGACGTCCGTGCCGAGGGATGACGCGCTTCAGAAGTCCTGGTCGGGCAGCTCGAACGCCGAGATGCGCGTGCGCATGGAGGCGAGGGCCTCCGCGTTGTCGGGCTCGGGCAGCAGCGACTCCGTGCTCTCGGCGACCAGCGTGACGCCGGCGTTCAGCAGGAGGTGGAGGCGGACCTCCTCGCCGTCGACACCGAGCGCCCGAACCGCGACGTCGTCCGCGCCGCCCGTTCGCCCGAGGTGGGCGGCGTAGCGGACGAGGCAGTCGGCGACCTCGTCGCCGATCAGGAGCGACTCGCCGGCGACGCTGAGGTGCTGCATTCCCGGACCGTACGCGCCGTACGGATCCGGAACAGCGGGTTGACCTCGCATGGTCGCGCCGGCGCCGCGATCCGTGCACGGTCGGGGTCGCCGGGTGGCCGAGCGGGCGAGGAGCGCCCTACCATCCCAGCAGCGACGGACCTCCAAGGAAGCGAGCGGGCGACGAGCGGCACGGCATACGTCTCGGTGGCGGCACGGACGACCGACCCCGATCAGGCGGAGACGTTGATCCGCGGGAACACCGGCGTGTACTCGGTGGCCCCGGCAGAGGCGGCGTCCTTCTCCTTCAGCGTCGTGCGGGGCGGCGACGCCCGCGGCATGACGAGCCGGTTCGCCTACGGCGCCTCGTTCGAGACCGAGAACGTCCACGACGTCTTCACGATCGCCTCGGTCGTCGAGGGGTCGATGCGCTGGGAGATGGGCGACGTCCGCGGTTCGGAGGTCGACGGCCCCTTCCTCCAGGCCCCCGGCGTCCGCATGCGCACCTCGGGCTCGGGGGTCGCCGCCGAGGGCGTCGCCCTGCCGAGCGGGTTCCTGCACGATACGGCCTGTCAGGTCTACGCCCTCGACGAGGTCGATCTCCGCTTCGCCGCCCCGCGCGCCATCGACGCGGGTCGGGGGCACCTGTGGCTGAAGCTCACCGCGCTCGCCGCGTCCCTCCGCGACTCCGGAGCGCTCGCGAACGAGCTGATCCGGGCAGCGGTGCTGCGGAACCTCGCCGTCGGCGTCCTCGAGTGGTTCCCGCTCGCCGTCGACCCGAGGGCGACCTCCCGGGTCTGGCGAGCCGAGTCGCAGCTGCGTGCCTACCAGCGCGCGCGGGACTTCCTCGACGATCACGCGTCGCTGCCGATCACCGTCGACGATGCGGCGCAGCACGTCGGCGTCCCGACGGCGGTCCTGATGCGGGCGTTCGCGGCGCACGCGCCGCTCGGGCTGAGCCCGGCGCAGTACCTCCGGCGCAGCCGACTGGCCGCGGCGCACCGGGACCTGGTCCGCGGCGACCCCACGCGCGGCGACTCCGTGCGGGAGATCGCCCTCCGCTGGGGGTTCGCGCACCCGGGACGGTTCGCCGCGCAGTACCGCGCGGCCTACGGCCGGAACCCGAGCCGGGTGCTCGCCCGGTGAGGGCGGAGCGCTCCGCGGACGAACCGCTGCGCGTCGTCACCGGCGACGCCGAGCTCGCGACGGAGGTGTTCCGTCGGGCCTTCCCCGGCATCGGGCTCCGCCGTGCTCCGGATCGGCCCGAGTTCCACTTCGACTACCGGCGGGTGGGCGACGGGCTGCTCGCCGTGAACCGCCTCCGGCTGCGCGGAGCCGCCGAGGGCCGCGGCGTCATGACGGAGGTCGTCGGCGCCGCCCGCATCCGCGGCGGTCGGTTCGGCCTGGAGTACGGACGCACGACGATCGACACCGCAGCGCCGTACCTCCGCCCGCCGGGAGAGTCGGTCGCGATGATGGTGGATGTCGAGGTCGAGCTGATCGAGGTGGATCCGGTCGCGTTCGCCCTCGCGGCGGAGCGACTGCTGGCGGGGAGCGGTCGTCACGTCGTGCTGCCGTCCGTGCGCGCGGCCGCCCCGGCGTCGCCCGACCTCCTCCCCGCGTGGATGCGCATCTGCGACCACGTCGCGGCGATCGCCGCCGACCCGCACGCGTTCGCGTCGCCGCTCGTGCGCGCAGGGCTGCTCGAGCTCGTCGTATCGGGACTGCTGGCGACGTTCCCGCTCACCGACGAGCGCACCTCGGCCGCGGGGACGCACGTGCACTCCGCCGCGATCCGCCGGGCCCTCGCCCACATCGACGAGCACAGCGCCGAGCCCCTCACCGTCGGGGAGATCGCGGCTGCGGCGCGCGTCTCGATCAGGGGGCTCCAGAGCGCGTTCCGGCGCGAGCTCGGCGTCACCCCGCTCGAGCGGCTGCACACCGTCCGGCTCGCAGCGGCGCGGGAGGACCTGCTGCGCGCGGATGCGACCGCGGGCACCACGGTGGCCGAGGTGGCGCACCGGTGGGGCTTCGGGCACGCCGCGCGGTTCGCCGCCCGCTACCGAGCCGTCTACGGCGAGGCGCCGTCGCACACGCTGCGCCGCTGACGCGCGATCGGCCGACCTGTTCGCACTGGTTGCCGGACTCCGGCCTGTGGTACCCAGGACCATGGCCGATGTCGGAGCGCTCCTGCGCGCGAACCTGCACGACGTCTTCGGGAACCGGGACGCCGACGCGCGGCGTCGCGCGATCGAGGCGACCTTCGCCCCCGACGTGGTCTTCACCGATCCGGACGAGTCGGTCACCGGCTGGGACGCGCTCGAGCGGAAGGCGGCCGGCCTCATCGACGGCGCGCCGCCCGAGTTCGCCTTCGTCGACGCCGGGCCGGCCTACATCGCCGACGGGATCGGCGTGCAGGCGTGGGAGTTCGGTCCGGCCGGTGCGCCCGTCGCCCGCGGCGTCGACGTGATCACCGTGCGCGACGGGCGGGTGGCGGAGCTCAGGACGGTGCTGGCGGGCTGACCGCCCGCTCCGGGGCGACCTCGGCCAGCCGGGCCCGGACCGCCGGGAGGAACGCGGCCGCCCAGACGCGGTGGCCCCGGTCGTTCGGGTGGAACAGATCGCCGGCGGCGTTGCGCACGGCGATGATCGGGCCGCCCTTCCGCGTCTCCGCGTGCAGCGGCGCCAGCGTCAGGCCGTGCTCGGCGACCACCTCGCGCACGATGCGGTTCGCCGCCGCGACCCGGCGGCCGACCGGCAGCGGACTGAAGCTCGGCAGGTCGGCCACGATCGTGCCGGGCGGGAGCGCGGCGCAGATCCGGCCGAGCTCCTCCCGGAACCGTTCCGGCTCGAACGACCAGACGTCGTTCGCGCCCACGTCGAGCGTGCAGACGAGCGGGACCTGCCGCTTCGGGAGGCGGTGCAGCTCGTCGGCGATGACGACTGCACAGGTCGCGCCGTCGATGGCGAGGTTCCTTACGCGCACGCGCTTCCCGGTGATGCGCGCGATCTCCTCCGCCACGATGCCGACGTAGCCCCGCTCCGGGGTCGACGCCCCGAGCCCGAGCGCGGCGGAGTCCCCGAGCGCGACGTAGAGCACCGCGTCCGGGTCCGCCTTCCCCCGCTCGCCCCAGTGGACGTGGTGGGCGGGGATGCGGTTGGTGAGCAGCACCGTCCACGCCGCGCGGTGCCGGGCGAGCCACAGCAGGTACCCGGCCAGGCCGGCGCCGGCGACGAGCGCCGCGACGCCGAGCCGCCTCACTTCGGCACCCCGATCGCGGCGAGCCGGCCGCCCGTCGCCGTGAGCAGGTCGGCGCCCGTCAGCTCGATGTCGAAGCCCCGCCTGCCGCCGGAGACGTAGATCGTGTCGAAGTCCTGCGCGGTCGCGTCGAGCACGAGCGGCAGCCGAGTCCGCTGGCCGAGGGGGCTGATGCCGCCCACGACGTAGCCGGTCTTCCGCTCGGCGACGTCCGGCGGCGCCATCACCGCCCGCTTCGCGCCGACGACCGCGGCCAGGGACTTCAGGTCGAGCATCGCCGACACCGGCACGACCGCCACGGTCAGCCGTCCGTCGGCCTCGACCACCAGCGTCTTGAACACCCGCTCCGGCGGCGCGCCGAGCTCGCGGGCCGCCTCGAGCCCGTACCCCTCGACGAACGCGTCGTGCTCGTACGGGTGCGGCACGTACGGGACCCCGAGGCGGTCGAGCGCCTGGGTCGCGGCCGTGGTCGGCGCCTTCTTCGTCACCCCGTGATCCTCCCGCGGGTTCCTGCCGTCGGCCTCAGGTCTGGCAGCGGGGGCACCAGTAGATCTCGCGGTCCATCGCGCCGCGACCGGGCTGCACCGGGTCGCCGAGGGTGCCGCCGAGGATCCGGGTGCCGCAGCGCCGGCACGGCTGCCCCGTCCGGCCGTAGACCCAGTCCTGCTTCCCGCGCCGGACGTCACCCGTGAGCGTGCGCTCGACGCGGTTCTTGTTGGCCTCGAGCGTCCGCTTCGCGAGGCCCACCATCCGTGGGAGGTCGGGCACGGCCGACACCGGCCGCGTGGGCAGGACGCCGCGGAGGAAGCAGAGCTCGTTCCGGTACACGTTCCCGACGCCGGCGAGGTTCCGCTGGTCGAGGAGCGCAAGCCCGATCGCGCGCTCCGGGTCGGCCTCGATGCGCCGGATCGCCTCCGCCTCGTCCCAGTCGGGACCGAGCAGGTCCGGACCGAGGTGTCCGACGACGTCCTCCTCCGCGTCGCGCGGCAGGACCTCGAGGACGCCGAGCGCGAAGCCGACGGCCTGCCACGGCTCGGTGCCGAGCACGATCCGCGCCTCGAACGCCGGCCGCCGCCACCGGGTGCCCGGCCGGTAGAGGTGCCACGTCCCCTCCATCTTGAGGTGGGAGTGGATCAGCGCGGTCTCGGTGCGCAGCAGGAGGTGCTTGCCGCGGCTGCCGACCGACTCGACGCGCTCGCCGGTGAGGTCGACGGTGGCGTACTTCGGCACGCGGACGTCGCAGCGCGTCAGCACCTCGCCGGCCAACGCCGCTTGGAGGTTGTGCGCCGTCCGGTAGACGGTGTCGCCTTCAGGCACGAGCGCACCCCGTTCCGCGCCGAGCCTTCGGCGGTGTCCCGCTCCGCTCGCTCACGAGGCGCGCAGCCGGAGGCCCTTGGGGGTGGCTGCGAACCCCGCTGCCTCGAGAAGCTTGCCGAACGGGCTGCCGAGCGCGAACTCCCCGTCGACCTTCTCGACGACCAGCTGCGGGACGCCGCCGGCGCGGACGAGCGCCGCGAGTCCCTCCGCGGCGCGGCGGTGCGCGCCCTCGTCCGGGCGGAGCAGGAGGACCGTCCGGCCGCCGCGCTCGACGTAGGCGACGAGCTCCCCGTCGACGAGCACCACGAGCGCTCCGGCCTTGCGACCGGGCCGGTGCCCCTCGCCCTCCGGCCACGGCAGCGCCGCGCCGTAGGGGTTCGCCGGGTCGGCGGCCGCGAGGACGAGGACCGATGGATCCTCCACCTCCGTGCCCGCCTCGCGCGTGTGCGTGCGGAGCAGGTCCACCGTGCCGGCGGTCGAGAACTGCGCCGCGCCGAGGTGCTCGACGAAGTAGCCGCGGCGGGCCCGGCCGGCCTCCTCGAGCGCGGCGAGCGTCTTGTAGACGAGCGCGAACCCGCCGACCACGCCCTCCGACTGCACCGAGCCGCGCGTGACGACGCCGTACCGGTCGAGCAGCACCTCCGCCGTGGCGGCGGCCCGCACGGTGGCGTCGGTCTCGGGCAGCGGGAGGATCGCCCACCGGCCCGCGGCGGCGGGAGGACCGGAGCGGACCGGCATGGCGGGGCGCCCGCGGCCGCGGTACGTCCGCGCGCGCGGGGCCCGGCGCTGCGTCCGGTGCGCCGTGTGCCCGCTGCCGGTGAGCGCGCGGACCGGCGCGAAGGTGTCGTTCGTCACGAGCCCGTCCCAGACGAGGTTCCACAGCGCGGTCGTCAGCGCGCCGTCGTCGGTCGCCCCGACCGTGTCGGCGAGCTGGCGGAAGAAGAACGCACCCCCGCCGCCGAGGGTCGCGAGGACCTCCTGCTCGAGCGGGGTGCGGTCCCCCTCCTCGAGCGCCTGCAGGGTCACCGGGAGCGCGTCGGCGAGGTGCAGCGCCACCCAGCCGTCGTTGCCCGCGAGGCGGCCGGTGCCCGACCAGACGACCTCGCCGGTGGCCGTGAGCTCGTCGAGCATCGCGGGGGAGTAGTCGCGGACCCGCGACGGGAGGATCAGCGACTCCCACGCGGACGCGGGCACAGGGACGCCGGCGAGCTGCTCGATCACCGTCGCCACGCCGTCGACGCCGCGCAGCGCCTTCGCCCCGACGTGCTGCCAGCTCGGGAGGAAGCGGGCGAACGCGGCCTGCTCGACCGGCTCGACCTCCTTGCGCAGCGCCGCGAGCGAACGGCGGCGGAGGCGGCGGAGCACCTCGACGTCGCACCACTCCGTCCCGGTGCCGCCGGGTCGGAACTCGCCCTCCGAGACCCGGCGCTCGTCGGCGAGGCGCCGGAGCGTGTCCGCGACGACCGCGACGCCCACTCCGAGCCGCAGGGCGGCGGCCGCGGCCGTGAACGGTGCGTGCGTGCGCGCGTACCGGCCGACGAGGTCGCCGAGCGGATCGGCGACGGGCTCGACGAACGCGACCGGCACGCCGATCGGCAGCGGGACGCCGAGCGCATCGCGCAGGCGGCTCGCGTCCTCGATGCCCGCGATCCAGTCCTCACCGCCCCACGAGGCGCGGATGGCGCGATGCGCGGCCACGAGCTCGGCCGCCAAGGCGACCGCCTGCTCGCTCGTGGCGGGGACCTGCGCGACGTGCAGGCGGGCGGCCAGCTCGTCGACCGTGAGCGGGCCGAGGAGGCGGAGGAGATCAGCAGCGCCCTCGACGCCCGACAACCGGCGGTCGGCCGCGAGCCGCTGCAGCTCGCGCTCGGTCGACTCGACCACGCCGGGGTCGAGCAGCTCGCGCAGCTCGACGCGGCCGAGCAGCTCGGACAGCAGCGTGGAGTCGAGGGCGAGCGCCTGCGCCTTGCGCTCGGCGAGCGGGCTGTCGCCCTCGTAGAGGAAGGCGCCGACGTAGCTGAAGAGGAGGCTGCGCGCGAACGGCGACGCCGTCGGCGTCTCGACCTCCACGACGCGGATCGCCCGCGCCTCCAGCCCCGCCGCGAGCTCCTTGAGCGACGGCAGGTCGTAGACGTCCTGCAGCACCTCGCGGATCGTCTCGAAGATGATCGGGAAGGTCGGGTACTTCTTCGCGACGTCGAGCAGCTGGCTCGCGCGCTGCCGCTGCTGCCACAGCGGCGACCGGCGCCCCGGGTTGTAGCGGGGCAGCAGCAGGGCCCGGGCCGCGCACTCGCGGAACCGCGACGCGAAGATCGCCGACGAGGTGACCTCGGTCGTCACGATCTGGTCGAGCTCGTCCGGCTCGAACAGGAAGAGGTCCGCCCCCGGGGGCTCCGCGTCCGTGTCCGGGACGCGCAGCACGATGCCGTCGTCGGCGGCCATCGCCCCGTTCTCGATCCCGAAGCGCTCGGCCAGTCGAGCGCTGACGGCCAGCGCCCACGGGGCGTGCACCTGCATGCCGAAGGGGGAATGCAGCACGATGCGCCAGTCGCCGAGCTCGTCGCGGAACCGCTCCAGCACCAGCGTGCGGTCCGACGGCACGGCGCCCGTCGCCTCGGCCTGGTCCTTCACGAAGCGCAGGAGGTTCGCCGTCGCCCGGCGGTCGAGCCCGATCCGGCCGGCGAGCGTCTCGGCCTCCTCGTCCTTCGACGCGGCGAGCGTGCGCTGGAACGCGCCGACCGCGCGGCCCAGCTCCGCGGGCCGCCCGAGGCCGTCGCCCTTCCAGAACGGGACGCGACCGGGCTCGCCGAACGCCGGCAGCACGAGGACCCGGTCGTGCGTGATCTCCTGGATGCGCCAGCTGGTCGCGCCGAGGCTGAAGACGTCGCCGACTCGGGACTCGTAGACCATCTCCTCGTCGAGCTCGCCGACGCGGTTGCCTCCGCCCTCCCCACCGGAGACCAAGAAGACCCCGAAGAGACCGCGGTCCGGGATGGTTCCGCCCGAGGTGACGGCGAGCCGCTGCGCGCCGGGTCGGCCCGTCAGGGTGCCCGCGTCGCGGTCCCAGACGATCCGCGGCCGCAGCTCCGCGAACTCGTCCGACGGGTACCGACCGGCGAGCAGGTCGAGCACGGCCTCGTACGCGGAGCGGGGGAGCGCCGCGAAGGGTGCGGATCGGCGGACGGTGTCGAACCAGGCCTCCACCTCGAGCTCGTCGATCGCGCAGGCGGCGACCGTCTGCTGCGCGAGCACGTCGAGCGGGTTGGCGGGCACCCGCAGGGCCTCGATCTCGCCCGCGAGCATCCGCTCGGTGGCGACGGCGGCGTGGATGAGGTCGGCCTGGTGCACCGGGAACACCACGCCCGTGCTGATCTCGCCCACCTGGTGCCCGGCGCGGCCGATGCGCTGCAGGCCGCTCGCGACCGACGGCGGCGCCCCGACCTGCACGACCAGGTCGACGGCGCCCATGTCGATCCCCAGCTCGAGGCTCGAGGTGGCGACCACGCAGCGGAGGCGCCCGGACTTCAGGTCGTCCTCGATGAGGCCGCGCTGCTCCTTGGAGACGGAGCCGTGATGCGCACGCGCGAGCACCTCCGTCGCGCCCCGCGTCGAGCCCGAGGAGGCCATGACCGCGGCGGGCGCCGGTGCGCCGCGGGCGGCGAGCGCGGTCGCGAGCGCCGGCTGCGCGCCGGACGACGCCTCGGCCGGGGCGGCGGCCGCTTCCGCGGCCTCCTGCGCCTCGATCCGCTCCTGGTACTCCTCGTTGAGGCGCGCGGTGAGGCG
This sequence comes from Amnibacterium kyonggiense, assembly GCF_004364555.1. Lineage (GTDB taxonomy): Bacteria > Actinomycetota > Actinomycetes > Actinomycetales > Microbacteriaceae > Amnibacterium > Amnibacterium kyonggiense. The sequence goes on from NZ_SOAM01000001.1 coordinate 569,050, forward strand.
CTCCGCCTGTCGCCGCGAGTTCGTGAAGACGATCGACGATCGGTGCTCGAGGACGAGGTCGGTGATCGCGGACTCGACGTAGGGCCACATCGAGCCGGTGCGCTGCGGCAGCGGATCGTCGGGGTCGAACACGTCCTGGGCCGCGGACCCCTCGTGGGGTCCTGAGGCACTCGAAGGGTGCGGGACGGCGGCGTCCGTGGGCCCGGGCCACCCGCTGCCGAGGTCCGGGTCGCTCATGTCCTCGACGGGCACCGCCACGGTCAGGTCGAACGTCTTCTGCGCCTTCGGCGCCACGACCGTCACGGGGGAGCGGCCGCCGAGGAACCGGGCGACCTCCTCCACCGGCTTCACGGTCGCGGACAGGCCGATGCGCTGCGCGCGCCGCTCGAGCATCGCGTCGAGCCGCTCGAGCGAGAGCGCGAGGTGCGAGCCGCGCTTCGTCGCCGCGACGGCGTGCACCTCGTCGACGATCACCGTGTCGACGTTCGCGAGCGTCTCCCGCGCCGCCGAGGTGAGCATGAGGAACAGCGACTCGGGCGTGGTGATCAGGATCTCGGGCGGGTCGTTCGAGAGCTGCCGCCGCTCCGACTGACTCGTGTCCCCGGACCGGACGCCGACCCGGATCGGGGGCGGGGTGAGGCCGAGTCGCTTCGCGGTCTGGGTGACGCCGACGAGCGGGCTGCGGAGGTTGCGCTCCACGTCGACGCCGAGCGCCTTGAGCGGCGAGATGTAGAGGACGCGCGTGCCCGCGGGGGCGTCGGCGGGCCGGGCGGCGAGCCGGTCGATCGCCCACAGGAAGGACGCGAGGGTCTTGCCGGACCCGGTCGGGGCGACGACGAGTGCGTGCATGCCCTTCGCGATCGCGGTCCAGGCGCCCTCCTGCGCCGCAGTGGGCGCGCGGAAGGCGCCGACGAACCACTCGCGGGTCGCGGCGCCGAACTCGTCGAGGACGGAGGACATGGTCGAAGGATTGTGCCTCGCCCCTCCGACACTCCGGTGCGAGCGGGAGACGCCCTCGTCGACGGCGGATTCCCCCGGATCCGCGCTCGGACGCGGCGCATCCGGGGGCCGCCGGGTAGAAAGGGGGCATGAGCAGCGTGCGCACGCCGGATCCGAACCCGGGATGGCTCGGCGAGGAGGAGCTCGCCGCCATCCGTCAGCGGCTCCCGCTGCTCTACGTCGAGGCCGTGCCGGTCCGCACCGACGGCATGGGCCGCGTCACCGAGGTCGGCCTCCTGCTGCGGGTCGGCGCGAGCGGCACGATCGCCCGCACGATCGTCTCCGGACGCGTGCTCTACGGCGAGACGCTGCGGGACGCGCTCTTCCGCCACCTCGAGAAGGACCTCGGGCCGATGGCCTTCCCGCAGCTGCCGGCGAGCCCGCTGCCGTTCCAGGTCGCCGAGTACTTCCCGACGCCGAGCCCGAGCCAGTTCACGGACGAGCGGCAGCACGCCGTCGCGCTCGCGTACGTCGTGCCGGTGACCGGCACGTGCGACCCGCGGCAGGACGCGCTGGAGCTCACGTGGATGACGCCCGAGGAGGCGGCCTCCGAGTCGGTGGCGCAGGAGATGGAGGGCGGCCGCGGCGGCCTGGTGCGCGCGGCGCTCGCCTCCGTCGGCCGGCTGCACTGACCGCTCGCCGACTCCCCGCGGTTCGCGTCCGCGCCGGTCGCGCGTCCCACTACGGTCCTCGACGTGCTGACGACCGCTGCTGCCGCCACGCCCGTGTTCACCGTGTCGCTCGCGTCGGCGGTGACGATCGCGGGCGGGGCGCTCGCCGTCGTCGACTCGGCGTTGCGCTTCCGGCGGCCGGGCGGCAACGCGCTCCTCGCGATCCTCGCCCTCGTGATCGGACTGCTGCTGCTCGTCCGCGTGTTCGGACCGGTGCAGACCTACGTCTCGACGTCGATCCCGGTGCTCTACCTCGCCGTCGCGCTCACGGTGGTGCTGCTCGTCGAGCTGCTCGTGAAGGCCGCGCGGAAGTCGGGCATCCTCTGGCTCACGATCGTCGCGACCCTCGTCTGCGGCGTCGCGGCGGTGATCGCCTTCCTCAAGGTCGGCTGACCTCCCGGATCCGCATTCCGTTCGCCGATCCGCAGAAGTCGGTCGACACGCCGGTCCAGGAGCGCCCGAGGACGGCGTGTCGCGCACGAACTGCGGATCCGGGAACGGGTCACGCGGCGTCGGGCACGCGCTCCTCGTCGAAGCCGGGGGCGAGCTGCTTCAGCCGCAGGCCGCGCCACTGCCACAGCGGCCACAGCCCGGCCCAGATCCCGGGCGTGAGCGGGCCAGCGTCGAACTCGAGCCGGTCCCGGTACAGGGTCGCGGTCGGGTCGTCCGGGTGGGGCGCGACCGCCATGCGGTGGTACCAGGAGCGGAACAGGGCCGGGACGCCCTCGGTGCCGCGGCCCGCGTCGCGCACGATCCGCACGCCCTCGTGGGTCGTCGTGTCGAGCGAGATCGAGATCTCCTGCTCGCCGAAGGGCACGAAGCCGGCCGCGAGCAGGGACACGGGGTGGTCACCCGGCTCCCAGCGCGGCGGGAAGCCGCCGTCCTCCCGCGACGTGTAGGCGAGCCAGGGGCCCGCGACCTCGCGCATCACGGTGGGCGACTGCAACGCGCGCCAGGCGGCCTCCGGCGCGCAGTCGAGGCGCTCCTTCAGCATCACGACCATCCGCATGGCGTCAGTATCCCGGTCGCGCCCGGACGGCAGCAGGAGGCGTCAGCCGTGGGAGCGCTCGGCGATCCAGTCGAGCGCGACGCCGCCCTGCAGCCGCTGGAACGCCCGGATGCCCGCCATGCCCTCCGGCTCGGGCGAGAGCGATCGGTGGAGGAAGTAGCCGGCGAGGGCCGCGAGGACGGCGTCGATCCCGTGCGGGTCGACCCCGGCGAGGACCGGGTGACGCAGCGCGCGGTCCGCGTCGCCGCCGAGCCGACGGACGTCGAGCGCGTAGGTCAGCGCGTCGAACCACGGCTTCCCCTCGAGCGCGTTCGGCCAGTCGATCAGCAGGGCGGTGCCGTCCTCGCGGATCAGGACGTTGTCGGGGCGCAGGTCCCCGTGGACGAGCCCGTCCGCCGCGACAGCGTCGCCCGCACGGGCGGCGAGGTCGGCGAGCGCCCGCACCGCCGTCGCGCCGCCCTCGACGACGTCGCTCCGCCCCTCGGCGAGGAGGCGGGTCCAGTCCGCGGCGCCGTCCTCGAGCGCGTCCCGGACGGTCTCGGTCGCCCTGGGCACCGCCGCGGGCATCGGCACCGGCAGGCGGCCGACGGCGTCGAGCACCGCGTCCGTGTCGGCGTCGGAGCGGGGATCCGGGTGGCGCCCGTCGACGTGCTCCACGACGACCGCGATCCAGCCGTCCGACTCGACCGCGCCGCCGAGGCGCGGAGCGACCTCCGCGTCCCCGAGCGCGGCGAGCACGGCGGCCTCGCGGCGGTGCATCTCGACGGTCTGCGCGTTCACGGCGGCGCTCGCCGCCTTCGCGAAGGCGCGGCGGCCGTCCTCGAGCCGCAGGACGTCCGCGGAGCCGGGCGACCAGCCGCCGGCCCGGCTCTCGGCCGCGACCACCCGCGAGCCGAGGAGCGTCTCGACCGCCGACCGGATCGGCTCGGGCACGTCCGACCAGCGCGATCGGGGCGAGGAGCGCTGCATCCCTCCAGTCTCCATCCCGCGAGAACCGGCCCAGGAGGAATGCCGTCGGATGCGGCAGGGTTCCCCCGAGGACGAGACCCCAGGAGGAGGACGTCATGAAGGCTGTGGTCGGAGACACCGTGATCGCGGAGGCCCCGAAGGAGGACCTGATCTCCATCGAGGGCAACTGGTACTTCCCGCCGTCGAGCGTGAAGGGCGAGCTGCTCGAGAAGAGCCCGACGCCGTACACGTGCCCGTGGAAGGGCGAGTGCCAGTACTTCACCGTCGACGTCGACGGGCAGCGCCTGCAGGACCGCGCGTGGAGCTACCCGACGCCGTACGCGAGCGGCATCGAGCGCGTCGGCAAGGACTTCAGCGACTACGTCGCGTTCTGGAAGGAGGTCCGGGTCACCGACTGACCCGGATCCGTCCGCTGCGGGGGCTCCCCGCTGCTGATCCGCCCGTGCGCACCGGCGGATCAGCAGCGGAGGGCCCCCGCAGCGCGTTCGGAGTCAGCCCCGGGAGGACTCCGCCGAGCGCCAGGTGATCAGCGACGCCCTGCTGAAGCGGCGCGAGCAGAGTCCGCACGAGACCTCGCGCGACGGCCGGCGGAACCGCCGGTGCTCGTGGCCGGCGGGGCACGAGCCGATCCACGTCGCCCGGTCCTCCGCGATCGGGTGGTCGTGCAGCCTCGAGCCCGTGTAGCCGATGGCCTCCGCGCGCGCCCGCCAGCGCGGCCCGTGGGCGGCGCGATGCCCGGCCAGCGCGTGGGCGACCTCGTGGAGGAGCACCTGGCGCACCTCGTCCTCGTCCGCCCGCGCGGCGAGGTGCCGGGACAGCGTGATGCGTCGCTCGGCGTGATGGCAGGCCCCGGCCCGGCGCACCGCGCGGTCGAAGCCGAACGACCAGCCCTTCCCGGCCAGGTGGGCGGCCAGCAGCCCTTCCGCCATCCGGGTCACGTCCGTCTCGAGCACGCGGGGAGCGTAGGCGCGACCTCGGACGCGGCCCGCTCAGCGGCTGAAGATGCCGCGACCCGGGTCGGGGGAGGGGGAGGCCGTCGCGTCGGTCACGACGGCGGCGCCGCGGACGAGCGTGGTCAGGTCCTCGCCCGACACCGCCCGCGCCGGATGCGGCCCGGCCGCGACGAGTCGGGGCAGCCACTCGAGCAGCGCGGCGTCGTGCGTGCCGACGATGACGAGGTTCCCGAACCGGCGTCCCTTCATCGTCTGCGCCTCGGCGAGCACCGCCACGTGGGGCAGCACGGCGGCGACCGTCGCCATCTGCCCGCGGGCGAACGGCAGTCCGGCGCCGTCGGCGACGTTCACCGCCATCACCCCGCGGGGGCTGAGCAGGCGGGCGGCGAGTCGGTAGAACTCGACGGTCGTGACCGGCGCCGGGATGGTGGCCCCCGCGAAGACGTCGACCACGACGAGGTCGGACGCCCCCTGCAGCCCGGCCGGCAGCTTCGCCGCCAGCTCGCGCGCGTCGCCGTACCGGACGCGGATGGAGGCGCCCCGGGGGAGCGGGAGGCGCTCCCGGACGAAGTCGACGAGCGCGGGCTCGAGCTCGACCACCTGCTGGCGGGATCCGGGGCGCGTCCACGCGACGTACCGCGGGATCGTGAGGGCGCCGGCCCCGAAGTGGACCGCGGTGATCGGTTCGCCGGGGTCCCCGATCCGGTCGATCACGTGCCCGATGCGCTCGACGTACTCGAACGCGAGGTCGGTCGGATCCGTCAGGTTCACGCTCGACTGGGGCGTGCCGTCGACGACCAGCTCGGTGCGGGCCGGGTTCCAGCGGTCCGCCTCGAGCGTCGCCACCTGGCCGCCGGAGAGCAGCACCGAATCGGATCTCGCCACGCAGCGACCCTAGGACCCCGGCCCGGCCCGGGAGGTCGAGGAGCGCGCCGAGGTTATAGCGGACGGATCGGCGAGGGGTCAAGTAGCGCGCTGGACAAACGGCAGAAGAGGAGCTACCCTGAATCTTCGCGCTCATCGGTCGGCCATGCCCGCAAGCACCGCTACCGGAACCTCTCGCCCTCATATTGCGGTCGGCGGCTCGGCGTGCGGTCTGCCAGCAGACGGTACGCCATCGGGGGAGCGCTCGGCACGCGCCACACGTCCTCTTGCTCGACACGACAGGAATCGGGACCGCACCCGGAATGCGCGGTCTCGCCGAAAGGTCACATCTCCTTGGTTTCCGCGCCTGACGCCACCACTCCCATCAACGGTCGAGGGGCGTCCCGCCTCTCGTTCGCCAAGATCACCGACACGCTGACGGTCCCCGACCTGCTGGCCCTCCAGACGGAGAGCTTCGACTGGCTCGTGGGCTCCGAGGCGTGGCGCACCCGCGTCGAGGAGGCGCAGGCCGCCGGTCGCACCGACCTGCCCGCCCAGAGCGGCCTCGAGGAGATCTTCGAGGAGATCTCCCCGATCGAGGACCTCTCCGAGACGATGCAGCTCTCCTTCACGAACCCGTTCCTGGAGGAGAAGAAGTACACGCTCGAGGAGTGCAAGGAGCGCGGCAAGACCTACGCCGCCCCGCTGTACGTCGAGGCCGAGTTCATGAACCACCTCACGGGTGAGATCAAGACGCAAACGGTCTTCATGGGCGACTTCCCGCTCATGACCGACAAGGGCACGTTCATCATCAACGGCACCGAGCGCGTCGTCGTGTCGCAGCTCGTCCGCTCGCCCGGCGTCTACTTCGAGCGCCAGCAGGAGAAGACCTCCGACAAGGACGTCTACTCGGCCCGCATCATCCCGAGCCGCGGCGCCTGGCTCGAGTTCGAGATCGACAAGCGCGACCAGGTCGGCGTCCGCATCGACCGCAAGCGCAAGCAGTCCGTCACGGTCTTCCTCAAGGCCCTCGGCCTCACGAGCGAGGAGATCCTCGAGCACTTCAACGGGTTCGCGTCCATCGAGCTGACGCTCGAGAAGGACAACATCCTGACGAAGGAGGAGGCGCTCAAGGACATCTACCGCAAGCTGCGTCCGGGCGAGCAGGTCGCCGCGGAGGCCGCGCGGGCGCTCCTCGACAACTTCTACTTCAACAGCAAGCGCTACGACCTCGCGAAGGTCGGCCGCTACAAGATCAACCGGAAGCTCGGCATCGACGCGCCGCTGACGGACAGCGTGCTGACCGTCGACGACATCATCGCGACGATCAAGTACCTGGTCGCCCTCCACGACACGGCGGCCCCGGCCGTCAAGCAGGTCGGCGAGAAGATCTGGGCGCTCGAGGGCAACCGCGACGGCAACGCCGTCGACGTGCGCCTCGACGTGGACGACATCGACCACTTCGGCAACCGCCGCATCCGCGCGGTCGGCGAGCTCATCCAGAACCAGGTCCGCACCGGTCTCTCCCGCATGGAGCGCGTCGTCCGCGAGCGCATGACCACGCAGGACATCGAGGCGATCACGCCGCAGACCCTGATCAACGTCCGTCCCGTCGTGGCGGCGATCAAGGAGTTCTTCGGCACGTCGCAGCTGTCGCAGTTCATGGACCAGAACAACCCGCTCGCCGGTCTGACGCACAAGCGTCGCCTGTCCGCGCTGGGCCCCGGTGGTCTGTCCCGCGAGCGCGCCGGCGTCGAGGTCCGCGACGTGCACCCGAGCCACTACGGCCGCATGTGCCCGATCGAGACCCCGGAAGGCCCGAACATCGGCCTGATCGGCTCGCTCGCGTCCTTCGCGCGCATCAACTCCTTCGGGTTCATCGAGACCCCGTACCGCCGGGTGGAGAACGGCGTCGTCACCGACGACATCCACTACCTGACGGCGTCCGAGGAGGACGAGTACCTCGTCGCCCAGGCGAACGCGCCGCTGAACGCGGACATGTCCTTCGCCGAGGACCAGGTCCTCGTCCGCCCCAAGGGCGGCGAGGTGGAGCTCGTCGCGAAGGGCCGCGTCGACTACATGGACGTCTCCCCGCGCCAGATGGTGTCGGTCGCGACCTCCCTGATCCCGTTCCTCGAGCACGACGACGCGAACCGCGCCCTCATGGGTGCGAACATGCAGCGCCAGGCCGTGCCGCTGCTGCGCTCCGAGAGCCCGGTCGTCGGCACCGGCATGGAGGGCTACGCGGCCATCGACGCCGGTGACGTGGTCACCGCGAACGGTGCGGGCGTCGTGGCCGAGGTCGCCGCGGACTACGTGACGGTCCAGCTCGACGAGGGCGGCACCGAGACGTACTACCTGCGCAAGTTCGACCGCTCGAACCAGGGCACGTCGTACAACCACCGCGTGGTCGTCGACGCCGGCCAGCGGATCGAGGTCGGCCAGGTGCTGGCGGACGGTCCCGCGACGGAGAACGGCGAGCTCGCGCTCGGCAAGAACCTGCTCGTGGCGTTCATGCCGTGGGAGGGCCACAACTACGAGGACGCGATCATCCTCAGCCAGAACCTGGTGAAGGACGACGTCCTCTCCTCGATCCACATCGAGGAGTACGAGGTCGACGCCCGCGACACCAAGCTCGGCAAGGAGGAGATCACCCGCGACCTCCCGAACGTGGCGCCGGACCTGCTGGCGGACCTCGACGAGCGCGGCATCATCCGCATCGGCGCCGAGGTCAGCCCCGGCGACATCCTCGTCGGCAAGGTCACGCCGAAGGGCGAGACCGAGCTGTCGGCCGAGGAGCGCCTGCTCCGCGCGATCTTCAACGAGAAGAGCCGCGAGGTCCGCGACACCTCCCTGAAGGTGCCGCACGGCGAGCAGGGCACGGTCATCGCGGTCAAGGAGTTCTCCGCGGAGAACGACGACGAGCTCGGTTCCGGCGTGAACCAGCGCGTGATCGTGTACATCGCCCAGAAGCGCAAGATCACCGAGGGCGACAAGCTCGCCGGCCGTCACGGCAACAAGGGCGTCATCTCGAAGATCCTGCCGGTGGAGGACATGCCGTTCCTCGCCGACGGCACCCCGGTCGACGTTGTCCTGAACCCGCTCGGCGTCCCCGGCCGCATGAACTTCGGCCAGGTGCTCGAGATCCACCTCGGGTGGATCGCGCAGCAGGGCTGGAAGGTCGAGGGCACCCCGGAGTGGGCGCACCGCCTGCCGGAGGCCGCGTTCTCCGCGCCCGCCGGCTCCAAGCTGGCGACGCCGGTGTTCGACGGCGCTGCGGAGGAGGAGATCGCCGGTCTGCTCGACTCGACGACGCTGAACCGCGACGGCGAGCGGCTGATCGACTCGACGGGCAAGACGCGCCTGTTCGACGGCCGCTCCGGTGAGCCGTTCCCGGACCCGGTGAGCGTCGGCTACATGTACATCCTGAAGCTGCACCACCTGGTGGACGACAAGATCCACGCCCGGTCGACCGGCCCGTACTCGATGATCACGCAGCAGCCGCTGGGTGGGAAGGCGCAGTTCGGCGGCCAGCGCTTCGGCGAGATGGAGGTGTGGGCCCTCGAGGCCTACGGCGCGGCGTACGCGCTGCAGGAGCTCCTGACGATCAAGTCCGACGACATCCTCGGCCGCGTGAAGGTCTACGAGGCGATCGTCAAGGGCGAGAACATCCAGGAGCCCGGCATCCCCGAGTCGTTCAAGGTGCTCATCAAGGAGATGCAGTCGCTCTGCCTGAACGTCGAGGTCCTCTCGGCGGACGGCCAGATCGTCAGCCTCAAGGACACCGACGAAGAGGTGTTCCGCGCGGCGGAGGAGCTCGGCATCAACATCTCCGCCCGGTTCGAGTCGTCGTCCATCGACGACATCTGATCCGGCCCCCACAGACGCACAGACACAAGAGTCAGTAGGAAAGAGAACTAGTGCTCGACGTCACCACCTTCGATGAGCTCCGTATCGGCCTGGCCACCGGCGACGACATCCGTCGCTGGTCCTACGGCGAGGTCAAGAAGCCGGAGACCATCAACTACCGCACCCTGAAGCCGGAGAAGGACGGTCTGTTCGGTGAGCAGATCTTCGGCCCCTCCCGCGACTGGGAGTGCTCCTGCGGCAAGTACAAGCGCGTCCGGTTCAAGGGCATCGTGTGCGAGCGCTGCGGCGTGGAGGTCACCAAGTCCTCCGTCCGCCGCGAGCGCATGGGCCACATCGAACTCGCCGCGCCGGTCACGCACATCTGGTACTTCAAGGGCGTGCCGAGCCGTCTCGGCTACCTGCTCGACATGGCGCCGAAGGACCTCGAGAAGGTCATCTACTTCGCGGCGTACATGATCATCGAGGTGGACGAGGAGGGTCGTCACGACGACCTCCCCGACCTCGAGAACGAGCTGCGCCTCGAGCTGAAGGCCCTCACCGACCAGCGCGACGCCCGCATCAACGAGCGTCTCGCCCGGCTCGAGCAGGACCTCGCCGCGCTCGAGGAGGAGGGCGCCAAGTCCGACCAGAAGCGCCGCACCCGCGACGTGGGCGAGAAGGAGATGTCGCAGATCCGACGCTCCTTCGACGACCAGGTCGCCACGCTGGAGCGCGTCTGGGACGACTTCCGCAACCTGAAGGTCGGCGACCTCAAGCCCGAGGACGCGATCTACAACGAGCTGATGGACCGCTACGGCACCTACTTCGAGGCGTACATGGGCGCCGAGGCGATCAAGCGCCGCCTCGAGGCCTTCGACCTCCAGGCCGAGAGCGACCTGCTCCACGAGCAGATCCGCGACGGCAAGGGCGCGAAGAAGATCCGAGCGATCAAGCGCCTCCGCGTCGTCAGCTCCTTCCTCGCCACCGGCAACTCGCCGGCCGCGATGGTGCTCGACGTGGTGCCGGTGATCCCGCCGGAGCTGCGCCCGATGGTCCAGCTGGACGGCGGCCGCTTCGCGACCTCCGACCTGAACGACCTGTACCGCCGTGTGATCAACCGCAACAACCGCCTCCGCCGCCTGCTCGACCTGGGCGCGCCGGAGATCATCGTGAACAACGAGAAGCGGATGCTGCAGGAGGCGGTCGACGCGCTCTTCGACAACGGCCGCCGCGGCCGCCCGGTCACGGGCACCGGCAACCGGGCGCTGAAGAGCCTGTCCGACATGCTGAAGGGCAAGCAGGGCCGGTTCCGCCAGAACCTGCTCGGCAAGCGCGTCGACTACTCGGGCCGTTCGGTCATCGTCGTCGGCCCGCAGCTGAAGCTGCACCAGTGCGGTCTGCCGAAGCAGATGGCGCTGGAGCTCTTCAAGCCGTTCGTGATCAAGCGCCTCATCGACCTGAGCCACGCGCAGAACATCAAGGCCGCCAAGCGCATGGTCGAGCGTTCGCGTCCGCAGGTGTGGGACGTGCTCGAGGAGATCATCCGCGAGCGCCCCGTCCTGCTGAACCGCGCGCCGACACTGCACCGCCTCGGCATCCAGGCGTTCGAGCCGCAGCTCGTCGAGGGCAAGGCGATCCAGCTGCACCCGCTCGTCTGCGCCGCGTTCAACGCGGACTTCGACGGCGACCAGATGGCCGTGCACCTGCCGCTGTCCGTCGAGGCCCAGGCCGAGGCGCGCATCCTGATGCTCGCGTCGAACAACATCCTGAAGCCGTCCGACGGCCGCCCGGTGACCCTGCCCTCGCAGGACATGATCATCGGCCTGCACCACCTGACCACGATCAAGCCCGGTGCGACCGGCGAGGGCCGCGTGTTCTCCTCCGTGGCCGAGGCGATCATGGCGAAGGACGCGGGCACGCTCGACCTGAACGCGGTCGTCACGCTGCGCCTCACGGGCGTCGTGCCGCCGGCCGCGCAGACCCCCGAGGACTACGTGCCGGGCTCGCCCGTGCTCGTCAAGACCACGCTGGGCCGGGCGATCTTCAACGAGGCGCTGCCGACGGACTACCCGTTCGTCGAGGAGCTGGCCGACAAGGGCGAGATCTCCGTGATCGTCAACGACCTCGCGGAGCGGTACCCGAAGGTGGAGGTCGCGGCGACGCTCGACCGGATCAAGGACGCCGGCTTCTACTGGGCCACGCGGTCCGGCGTGACGGTGTCCCTCTCCGACGTGCTCACGCCGCCGTCGAAGGGCAGCATCCTCGAGGGTGCTGAGGCGAAGGCCGCGAAGGTCCAGTCCCAGTACGACACGGGTCTGATCACGGACGAGGAGCGCCGCCAGGAGCTCATCGAGCTGTGGAACAAGGCCACCAGCGAGGTCGCCACGGCCATGCAGGACAACATGCCGGTCGACAACAACATCAACCGCATGGTGTCCTCCGGTGCCCGAGGCAACTGGATGCAGGTCCGGCAGATCGCGGGCATGCGCGGTCTCGTGTCGAACCCGAAGGGCGAGATCATCCCCCGCCCGATCGTCCACTCGTACCGCGAGGGCCTGACCGTGGCCGAGTACTTCATCTCGACCCACGGTGCCCGCAAGGGCCTGGCCGACACGGCGCTCCGCACCGCGGACTCCGGCTACCTGACGCGTCGGCTCGTCGACGTCTCGCAGGACGTCATCATCCGTGAGGACGACTGCGGCACCTCGCGCGGCCTCGACCTCTCCACCAGCGAGAACGTCGAGAACGCGGTCTACGGCCGCACGCTGGCGACCGCGGTCGTCGACGCCAAGGGCGAGGTGCTCGCGGACGCCGGTGACGACGTCGGCGACGTGCTGATCGCGAAGCTCGTCGCGGCGGGTGTCGAGCACATCAAGGTGCGCTCGGTCCTCACCTGCGAGTCCGCGGTCGGCGTCTGCGCCGCCTGCTACGGCCGCTCGCTGGCCACCGGCAAGCTCGTGGACATCGGCGAGGCCGTCGGCATCATCGCGGCCCAGTCGATCGGCGAGCCCGGCACGCAGCTCACGATGCGCACGTTCCACACCGGTGGTGTGGCGTCCGCGGACGACATCACGCAGGGTCTGCCCCGCGTGCAGGAGCTGTTCGAGGCCCGCACCCCGAAGGGCGCGTCCCCGATCGCCGAAGCGGCCGGTGTCGTGACGATCGAGGACACCGACCGGCAGCGGAAGATCATCCTGACCCCGGACAACGGCGACGAGCCGTTCGCCTACCCGGTGCTGAAGCGCGCCACCCTCCTCGTCGAGGACGGGCAGCACGTCGAGCTCGGCACGCAGTTCCACGTCGGGTCCATCGACCCGAAGGAGGTCCTGCGGGTCAAGGGCGTCCGCGCGGTGCAGCTGCACCTCGTGGACGGCGTCCAGGGCGTCTACCGCAGCCAGGGCGTGCCGATCCACGACAAGCACATCGAGGTCATCGTGCGGCAGATGCTGCGCAAGGTCACCGTCGTCGACCACGGCGACACCGACCTGCTCCCCGGTGAGCTCGTGGACCGCTCGCGCTACCAGGACGTCAACCGCGCCGCGCTGGCGGAGGGTCGTAAGACCGCTTCCGCGCGGCAGGAGGTCATGGGCATTACGAAGGCGTCCCTCGCGACGGAGTCGTGGCTGTCCGCCGCCTCCTTCCAGGAGACGACCCGTGTGCTGACCCAGGCGGCGATGGACGGCAAGTCCGACTCGCTGCTCGGCCTCAAGGAGAACGTCATCATCGGCAAGCTGATCCCGGCCGGCACCGGTCTCGCGCGGTACCGCGACGTGACGGTGGAGCCGACGGAGGAGGCGAAGGCCGAGCGGTACCCGCTCCGGTCCTTCGGCGACGACTCGATGTTCAACGACGCCGATCTGTCGTTCGTCGACTTCGACTCGTTCTCGAGCGACGACTACAGCCCCGGCACCTACAACTGAGGTCGCTGCGCTGATCCGAGCGCGCTGACTGAAGCGGCCCGTCTCCCGAGAGGGAGACGGGCCGCTTCCGTTCTGTTCACCGATACGGAGATCCGGGACGCTCCGCGCCGCGGATCTCCGTATCGGTGAACAGAAAGACCCCTGGACGGGGGATGGAGGGGGAGCCCCGGTTTCCGTAGCGTTGGAGGACGCCGGTCACCCAGCCGGCTACCGCGCACCCTCGCGGTTCTGCCCCCTCTGCACCTGGACCCACGGTGACGACTCCTTCCCCCCTTCACGCGCGCCTGCTCGCGCTCGGAGCACGCTGATGCTCCGCCCGTACCGCCTCGAGCGCGAGCTCGACCGCGCCGTCTCGCAGTGGCTCGACTGGCTGCCCCGCTGGGACCCGGCGACCGCTCGCCGGCGCCTCTCGCCCTGCGTGACCTGCCCCGGCTGGGCCGTCGAGCTCGGCTTCGACGAGGTGCCGCACGGCGCCCTCCACGCGCTCACGACGTCGCTCGACGCCGTCGTGACCGAGCACGTGCGCCGGTCCGTGTCGCTGCAGCCGTTCCTCAGCGACGAGGCCATCGACGGCCTCCGCGACCAGCTGCGCCGGGAGGCGACCGCCTGGGTCGCTCGGCAGCACGCGCAGATCTCCCGCGCGCTCGACGCGTTCGTCGAGCCGAAGGTGCAGCACATGGCGGCGCTCCTGCTCGCCGACCTCGGCGGCGTCTAGCCCCATCGACCCGCGGGTCGGGCCAGGGAGGAGTGGCCCGTCGACGTCCGACCCGCGTTCCTCAGGAACGCAGAAGGCCCGATCCCTGGAACGGATCGGGCCTTCTGCGGTTCCGGTCAGGCCGCGGCGGTGACGAGCTCGGCCTGCAGCGGCCAGTCGTCCTCGAGGATCAGCTGCGTCGCGGTGCGCGCGACCGGGTTGACGACGATCGGCGCGAGCAGGTTCACGACGGGCGCCCCGTCGACGATGTTCGCGACCACGTAGACGTCGGCCTCGGCCGGCGTCGACAGCTGCAGTGCCGCCAGGTCCGCATCGTCGATGGACGGCAGGTACTCCGGCACGTAGAACGTCGGGTCGATGAGGAACAGCCGCAGGCCGGCGCCCGCGGTGTCGCGGAGCGTGTAGAGCCCGGGCGCGCCTTCGACAGCGGCGAGGTCGAAGTCGGTCAGCGGCGCGAAGCCGGGAGGCGGCGCCGTGAAGCTGAGGCGTCCGTCGCGAGCAGTGGGCAGTGCAGAGATCATGAAAGGAAACTCATCAGGGTCGGTTGGATCACTTGGGCGGTCACCTGGAGTGCCGTCTGGTAGGCGAGCTCCTGCGTCTTGAGGTCGAGCAGGGTCTTCGTCGTGTCCGCATCCTGCAGTCCGGACCGCTGGGTCTCCAGGGCCGTCGCCGTCGTGGCGTTCTGCGTCTTCGCGCTGGTCATCCGAGCGTAATTCGCTCCGAGGACCGCGTGCTGCGCAGAGAGGTTCGTGAGGGCGGTGTTCAGCAGGTCGATGCCCGCGGTGACCGCCTCCTTCGGGGTCCGACCCGTGACGGGGTCGGGGGTGTCCGTGTCGTAACCGGGGGAGCGCAGGGCGTCGATCACACCCTGGATCTGCTGGAACACCGAGGGCGACGCGGTGGTGCCCGCGCCGAAGGCCGCCGACCCGTCCGCGGAGACCGTGACGAGGTCGGTCGGTTCGCTGCCGATGCGGCGCTGCACCGATCCGGTGACCGTCGACGTGGTCGTCGTCCCGTTCGTCGTCGACGTGGTGGTCGTGCTGCCGGCGAACACGCCGGCGGCCGTGAACGCGGCCGCCGCGTCGGAGGTGCCCGCGAAGATCGACCGCCCGTTCACCTTCGTGTTCGCCGCGCTGAGCAGGTCGTCGCGGATCCCCTCGAGCTGCGTGGCGATCGCGTTGCGGGACGCCGGCGTGGCGGTGCCGCTGTTGCCGGCCTGGATGGCCAGGTCCTTCGCCTGACGCACGAGGTTCTCGGACGAGGTCATCGTCGAGTCCGCCGTGCTGAGCCACGTGAGGCCGTCGGCGATGTTCGTCGTGTACTGCGCGTTCGCGGACTGCTGGTTCAGCACCTTCAGGATCGACGCGGCCGCGACCGGGTCGTCGGAGGGCTTGGCGACGAGCAGGCCGGAGGACGACTGCGCCGTGAGCTGGGACAGGCGCGCCTTCGACGCCTGGATGTTCGCGGTCGAGCTCGACCAGATCTGCGAGGTCGTCACGCGGCCGATCGTCATCGGGCTCCCATGTTGATGAGCGTGTCGAGGATGTCGTTGATCGTGTTGATCACGCGCGCGGACGCCTGGTACGCGTGCTGGTACATCACGAGGTTCGACGTCTCCTCGTCGAGGTCGACGCCGCTGACGGAGGTCTGCGCGTCGGTGGCGGAGGTCGCGGCCGTGGTCGCAGTCGTCGCCCGCGCGGCCGCGGTGGCGGACTGCCCGCCGACCCGCGAGACGTAGGTGGCCCAGCCCGCGTTGGGGGAGTCGGCGGCGGCGCCGAGCTGCGCGATGCGGTCCGCGACGCTGTTGTCGAGGTTCCCCTTCGTCCCGTCGGCGGACGCGATGCCGGCGAGCGAGGTCGGCACGACCTTCAGGGTCAGCGCGGCCGGCGACGTGGCCGAGTAGGAGAAGAAGTCGAGACCGGTGGTGCCGGCGGAGGTCGTCCCCGTTTCGTGGACCGCGTTCACCTTGTCCGCGATGCTGCGCGCCGCGTCGTCGTACGCCTTCGCGGCCTCCGCGTACACGCCGCCCGTGCCGGAGCCGCCAGCGTCGGCGGGCTGCAGCGCGGCGATGCGACCGGCCAGCTCGCCGCCGTCGAGCGACACCGCCGATCCGGTCGGGGAGTCCCAGGCGAGCTTCACCGGGGTGCTCGCGACGGCGGAGAAGTCGCCGGCGCCGCTGAGCGCGACCTGCCGGGTCGTGCTGCCCGACACGAGGGTGTTCCCGCCGATGATCACGTCGATGGACCCGTCGGCGTTGCCGCGGGTGGACGCCCCCGTCAGCTTCGCGAGCTGCGTGACGGCCGCATCGCGCTGGTCGAGGAGGCCGTTCACGTTCCCGCCCGCGGCGGTGAGCGACCGGATCGAGGTGTTCAGGTCGGCGATCTTCGCCGCGGTCGCGTTGACCGTCGTGACGATCGAGGCGGCGGCCGCGCGCGCGTCCGTCCACGCCTCCGCAGCGGCGGTGTAGCCGGCCGAGATCGTGGATGCGACGAGGTTCCCCTGAGAGATCAGGTTAAGCGCCTGGGCTGGAGCGGTCGAGCCGCCGGTGTTGTTCGCCATCTGCTGCCAGCTCGACCAGAAGTCGCTCATCACCTGCGAGAGGCCGTTCTTGCCGGGCTCGTTCAGCGAGGTCTCGACGGCGCTCGCGGCGTTCGCGGACGCGTTCCAGTAGGCGGCGGAGGACGCGGTGCTATTGACGCGTGCGTCGACGACCGCGTCGTTCAGGCGGCTCACCCCGGTGACGACGACGCCGTCCCCGACGCTGCTCTGCGTGAAGTAGGTCGCGAGCACGCTCTGCGCCATCGGGCTCTGGTCGACGCGCTGCCGGGTGTAGCCCTCGGTGTTGGCGTTCGCGACGTTCTGGCCCGTGACCTCCAGCGCCTTCCGCGCGGCGACGAGGCCGGTGTACGCGGTGCTGAGCCCGCCGAAGCTGCTCATGCTCAGCCCTGCCGGTCGAACAGTCGCGCGCCGGTCGCGGCGGGCACGCGCTGACCCCCGCGGGCGCCGTAGGCGAAGGGGTCGTCCTGCTGGGTACCGACGGTCGCGAGCGTCTCCTGCGTCGCGCGGGTCGCGGCGCGGAGATAGGTGAGGTTGGTGTCGCGCAGGTCCGCGATCTGGGAGGTGAGCGCGGTCAGCGCGGTGAGGTGGGAGAGCAGCACGTCGCGCCACGCCTCGTCCGCGCCCTCGGCGAGCTGGCGGAGCGTCGCGTCCTCCGGCAGGCCCCAGGAGACGGCGACCGACGACGCCTCGACCGTGCGCTCGATCCCGGCGGTGCGGAGGTGGCCGAGCACCTGCTCGACCTCGCGCGTCGCGTGGTGCAGCCACTTCGAGCGGCCGGCGGTGAGGAGCAGCTGCTCCTCCTCGAGCTTGAAGACGAGCATCTCGAGCAGCTCGCGCTCGCGCCACAGGAGGGACGAGAGGTCGTTCACGCTCATCGGTTCCTCCGCTTGTGCTCGTTCGGTGACGGCTCGCATCGATCACCACCATCGGTCGATCGGCCGCGGGTGTAAGCAGTGCGCCTTCGCGGTGGAGCGTAGGTGCGACCCGTGTTCGGGGCGGGGAGGGCCACGCGCCCCCGAACGGGGGACGCGCTGCACGCATCGCCCACGTCCCCCTACTGGGGGCGCGGCGGAGGGGTGCGCGCGGCGCGCGGAGCCCTAGCGTCCCGATCAGAGACGAGCCGCCATGGATGGCCCGGTGCGACAAGGAATCTGATGGGTACACGAACCGAGCGCGACGCGCTGGTCCGCGACAACCTCGCGATCGTCGGCTACCTCGTGAACGAGGTGGCGCGGAAGGCGACGCACGTGTCGCGCGACGAGCTCGCGTCCGCCGGCGCGCTGGGCCTCGTGCTCGCCGCCGAGAGCTTCGACCCGGCGCAGGGCGTGCCGTTCGGTGCGTTCGCCCGGCGCCGGATCCTCGGCGCGATCGCGGACGAGATGCGCTCGGCCGACTGGGCCTCGCGCACGGCGCGCCGCCGCATCCGCGAGTCGCTGACCGTGCAGGAGTCGCTGACGAACGCGCTCGGGCGCGCGCCGAGCGTCGACGAGGTCGCCGAGTCCCTCGGCGTCGACAGGAAGACGGCGATGACGGCGCTGTCCGGCGCGAACCACGCGGTGCAGTCGCTCGACCAGATGGACTCCGTCGCGGACACCCTCGCCGCCGAGGCCGCGAGCCCGGAGGACGTCGTGCTCGAGACGGAGCGCACGCGCTACGTGAAGGCGGCGGTGACGAGCCTGCCGGAGAAGATGCGGTACATCGTCGAGCAGATCTACTTCCACGACCGGTCGGTCGGCGACCTGGCGGCGGAGCTCGGTCTCACGCACTCCGCGGTGTCGCAGCAGCGCTCGGAGGGCATCCGGCTCATGCGGCACGGGCTGGAGACGCAGTACTCGACCGGGCCGGTCCCGCGCATCGAGGACCAGCAGCGTCTCGCCCCGGCGCGCCGCGCGGCCTATCTCGCACGGCTCGCTGAGACTTCCACCGCGCGGATGGCCCAGCCGGCCGCGCCCGCTTTCTTCACCGAACGAACCGCATAACCGCATTCCACGCTCGATCTGCCCCTACTTCGGGGCGAACGGCTAACGGCCTCGCAATTCCGGCCGATAGCCATTCGCGTCGGACCACGGATGGACCGCAGATCAGATCCCGACTCACGGAGGAACTCGAATGGGATTCGCAATCAACACCAACAACGATGCGCTCAACACGTATCGGAACCTGACCAGCGTGCAGAACTCCTTGAGCAAGTCGCTCGAGAAGCTCTCGAGCGGTCTGCGGATCAACCAGGCGGGTGACGACGCGGCCGGCCTGACGATCTCGACGCAGCTCGCGTCGCAGGTCTCCGGTCTGCAGCAGGCCTCCCGCAACGCCCAGGACGGCACCTCGCTCGTCCAGACGGCGGACGGCGCGCTCACGCAGGCGCAGTCGATCCTCGGCCGGCTCCGCGACCTCGCGGTGCAGGCGGGCAACGACTCGAACAGCACGGCCGCCCGCACGGCGATCCAGTCCGAGGCCACGAGCCTCACGGCGGAGCTCTCCCGCATCGGCAGCTCGGTGAACTTCAACGGTCAGAACCTGCTCGACGGCAGCACGCCGACGTTCAAGTTCCAGGTCGGTGCGGACGGGAACTCGCAAAGCCAGATCTCGGTCGACCTGAGCAAGGCGAACCTCGTGTCCGTCGCCGCCGGCCTCAACGCGGGCAACGCGAACGCGAAGGTGTACGACATCGCGACGCTGGGTGCGGCGACCTCGGCGCTGCAGTTCACGGGCTCCGGCACGGGCTACAGCGACAAGGCGACGGTCGACCTGACCGGCACGAACGTCAAGGGCACCGGTGCCGGCGGCGCGAAGACCGCGCAGGACTACGTGACGACGCTGAATGCGGACGCGGACTTCGCGGCCAACTTCACCGCGTCGACGTACGTCGACGGGACCGGCGGGCAGCACGTCGCGGTCGCGGCGAAGAACGCCGCGTCGACCCTGGCAGTCACCGACTCGGCGACGACGCCTGCCACCATCACGGCGAGCACCACGGTGCCCGGCAGCGGTGGCAACCCCGGCATCGGTCAGCTGAGCTTCGCCACGGCTGACGCGGCGCAGGCGTCCATCCAGGCGCTCGACGTGCAGATCGCCGCTGTGTCCAAGGCTCGTGCCGACATCGGCGCCATCGAGAACCGGTTCAACAACGTCGTCTCGACGATCTCCACGTCGGTCACCAACCTGACCGCCGCGAAGAGCCGCATCACCGACGTCGACATGGCGCAGGAGATGGTGAACTACACCCGCGCGAACGTGCTGTCGCAGGCCGGTACCGCGATGCTCGCCCAGGCGAACTCGCTGCCGCAGCTGGCGCTGAAGCTGCTGGGCTGATCCACCTGACGCCGCGGTGGTGCGAGGCCGATCCAGGCCCTCGCACCGCCGCGGCTTCTCCCGTTCCACCGCACCAATCGAGGAGGGATTGACGCATGGCGACCACCGCTGCGCTCTCCACGACCTCGACCACGGGGCTCGGACTCTCCGGGCTCTCGAGCGGCCTCGACACCTCCGGCATCATCACGAAGCTGATGTCGGTGGAGTCCGCGCCGCAGACCGCGCTGAAGACCCAGCTCAGCTCGACGACCACGTACCGCACGGCGCTGCAGTCGCTGAACAGCTCCGTCGCCGCGATCGCGACGAGCGCGAAGTCCGCCGCCGCGGCGAACGCGCTCAGCTCCTTCACCGCCACCTCGGACACGTCCGGCGTGACTGCGACGGCGTCGAGCACCGCCTCCGCCGGGTCCGTCTCCTTCACGGTCGACCGCCTCGCGCAGGCGCAGGTGTCGGTGACCGGCACGATGACCGCCTGGCCGGCTCCCGCGGACGGCACGACCACACCGTCCATCACGCTCCAGGTCGGCAGCGGCACCGCGAAGACGGTCAGCGCCGCCTCGACCAACCTCGACGACGTCGTCGCCGCGATCAACGGCTCCGGCACGGGCATCACCGCGACCAAGGTGGCCGTCGGCAGCAGCAACGGCGTGCCCCAGTACCGCCTGCAGCTGCGCGGCGCGACCGGCGACGGCAACGGTTTCAGCGTCTA
Organism: Amnibacterium kyonggiense; assembly: GCF_004364555.1. Classification (GTDB taxonomy): domain Bacteria; phylum Actinomycetota; class Actinomycetes; order Actinomycetales; family Microbacteriaceae; genus Amnibacterium; species Amnibacterium kyonggiense. The sequence goes on from NZ_SOAM01000001.1 coordinate 589,579, forward strand.
CCAGGGCGACACCACCTCGGCGCCGGCCCTGGCGACCACGCAGACGCAGGCCGCCCAGAGCGCGCAGATCACCCTGTACAAGGGCGTCGCCGGCGCGGAGCAGCAGGTCTCGTCCACCTCGAACACCTTCGACGACCTGCTCACCGGCGTCGACGTGACGGTCTCCGCCGTGTCCACGAGCACGGCGACCATCAATGTCGCGGCGGATTCGACCGCCGCCACCACCGCGGCGCAGGCGCTGACGTCCAGCCTCATCACGCTCTTCTCGGGGATCTCCGCCGCCAGCGCGATCTCGACGACGACCAGCTCGAGCGGAACGACGTCCGCCACGTCGGGCAGCGTCTTCACCGGCGACAGCATCGTGCGAGCGGTGAACGACTCCCTGCTCTCCGCGGTGTCCGACGCCGTGAACGGCACCTCGCCCTCCTCGATCGGGATCAACCTGACGAAGGACGGCACGATCACCTTCGACTCGTCCAAGTTCGCGGCCGCGATGGCGAGCGACCCCGCCGGCACGACGGCGATGTTCCAGACCATCGCCGGCCGGGTCGCGAGCGCTGCGACCGGCGCCAGCGACTCGTACACGGGCACGCTGACGCAGAAGATCACGTCGCAGCAGTCGACCGAGTCGGATCTGACGAAGCAGATCAGCGACTGGGACACCCGACTCGCGACGATCCAGGCGCAGTACACCTCCCAGTTCAACGCGCTCGAGACGGCGCTGAACAGCCTCAGCTCGCAGGCGAGCTACCTCACCAGCCAGATCAGCGGTCTGACGACCAACTACCAGACGAGCGGTTGACGATGCCCCCCTCGAACTTCGCCGCAGCGCGGAACCTCTACAACCGCGACTCGGTGCTCAGCGCCTCGCCCGCTCGGCTGCTGGTCATGCTCTACGACCGGCTGCTGCTCGACCTCGCCCGCGCGGAGACGGCGCAGCTCGGCGAGGACTGGACGCTCGCGTCCGCGCAGCTGCTGCACGCGCAGGAGATCGTGACGGAGCTCGTCAACTCGCTGCGACCGGACATCTGGGACGGCGGTCCCGGCCTGCTCGGCGTCTACAACTACGTGCTCGCCGGGATGGCGCAGGCGAACATCCACCGCGACGTGGAGAAGACGCGCGAGTGCATCACCCTGCTCGAGCCGCTGCGCCTCGCGTGGCACGAGGCCGCGCTGAAGGTGTCGATGCACGAGGCCGCGATGCGTCGGGACGCCGTTGGCTGAGCAGCTGCCCGAGGCCGCGTCCATGTACACCTCGCCCGCCGAGCCCTGGGACCCGTGGGCCCCGGTGCTCGACGAGCTCGAGCACCGGGTGGAGGCCGCCGAGTCCGGTGACCTCGCCGCGCTCGAGGGCTGGGCGCCGCCGGCCGTGCAGCCGACGCCGATGACGGCCGCCGACCAGGACCGCGCGAACGGCATCCTCGTGCGGCAGCGGGCGCTCATGGCGCGGATGCGCGAGGAGCAGCGGACGGTCGCCGCCTCCATGCGCGGGATGCGCCGACCGCAGTACAGGCCGGCCGTCGCGCCGCCGATCTACGTCGACCGCGTGGGCTGACGACCTCCTGCACAGCGGGGTCTCGAGGCTTGCTTCGCTCGCACCTCGACCAGCGGGTGGGGGCGCGCGGCGGTGCGATGAGGGTGCAGTGCGCGCTCTGCCGGGTGCGTGCTGCGCCGAAGCGCGCCGTCGACCAGGACGGGGGACGACACACCCCCCAACGGGGGGTATGGCGCTTCCACCTCTGGTCGAAGGTTCGGCCCATGATCGACCCATCGAGCACGGATCGCTCGGTGGACCAGGCCACGGATCGGCCGCCCCTCCTTGACGAAGGACGGACTTCTCCGTGTTCGATTCGGTCACCATCAACGCGCTCACGAGCGCGATGGACGGCCTCGCGCTGCGGCAGCGGACGATCGCCCAGAACATCGCGAACGTCAACACGCCGAACTACCACGCGAAGATCGTGTCGTTCGAGAACGCGCTCGCGCAGTCCGTCGCAGGCGGCGGCGACGGCACGGCCTCCGCCACGACGACGACGTCCGAGGCGCCCACCCAGCAGAACGGCAACAACGTCAGCCTCGACTCCGAGACGCTGAACAACATCGAGACGGTGCTGCGGTACCAGTTCGCCACCCGCGCGGTGAACATGGACTTCTCCGCCACCCAGGCCGCGATGAAGACCAGCTGATGGACGCGATCAACATCGCCGCCACGGCGCTCAACACCCACCAGGCGTGGCTCAACGCGATCTCGAACAACATCGCGAACGTCAACACCGCGAAGTCGGCCTCCGGCAACGCCTTCCAGGCCGAGTACCTCGAGGTGCAGGAGCAGGCCGGCAACAACGGCGTCGCCGTCGAGAAGGTCGTCCACGGGGACCCGAAGGGCCGGCTCGTCTACGACCCCACGAACGCGGTCGCCGACAAGGACGGCTACGTCCGCATGCCGGACATCGACCTCGGTGAGCAGATGTCGAGCCTGATCATGGCGCAGCGCGGCTACCAGGCGAACGCCGCGGTCGTCGACCGGGCGAAGACCACCTACGAGGCGGCTCTGCAGATCGGCAGGAGCTGATGACCTCCATCTCCCCGCTGTCCGGGATCGACAGCCTCACCGGGCTCGGCGGCGCGGCCGCCCCCGGCGTCGCGACCACCGCCCCCACCTCCGGCCCGAGCTTCAGCTCGGTGCTCGGCGGTGCCGTCGACAACCTCTCCGGCCTGCAGAACACCGCCGACGCGCTCGCTGTGAAGGCCGTCACGGGCGACCTCACCGACATCCACCAGGCGACCCTCGCTGCGACCCGGGCGCAGGTCACGATGGAGCTCGTCTCCGCGGTGCGCAACAAGGGCGTCGAGGCGTTCAACTCGATCATGAACATGCAGGCCTGAGATGAAGCGGCTGAACGGCGCGGGCACCCGCGCGCTCGAGACGATCAAGCAGTTCACGGTCGCGCAGCGCACCATCGCGATCATCGGCGTCGCCGTGCTCGTGCTCGGGGGCGTCGCGCTCGTGAACTACCTCGGGCAGCCCTCGTACCAGGTCCTGTACTCGAACATCTCCGCGTCGGAGGCGTCCGCCGTCACCGCCCAGCTCGACAAGGACAAGGTCCAGTACCAGCTGCAGGACGGCGGCCAGACGATCCTGGTGCCGAACGCCGCGGTGAACGCCGAGCGCCTCGCGACCGCGACGCTGCTCTCCTCCGGCGCCGGCGGCTACTCGCTGCTCGACAACATGGGCGTGACCGCGAGCGAGTTCCAGCAGAACGTCACCTACAAGCGCGCGATCGAGGGCGAGCTCGCCAACACGATCGAGGCCATCAACGGCGTCTCCTCCGCCTCCGTGCAGCTCGCGATCCCGCAGCAGTCCGTCTTCACGGACCAGAAGGAGGACCCCACCGCCTCCGTCTTCGTGAACGTCTCCTCCCCGCTGACCACCGACCAGGTGAACGCGATCGTGCACCTCGTCGCCGCGGCCTACCCCGGGCTCACCACCGACAACGTGTCGGTCGTCGACCAGCGGGGCGACACGCTCTCCTCGGTCGGCAGCGGCACGGCCGGCAGCGGCTCGGACGCCGCGGCCGACTACGAGCAGGCGACGAAGAACGCCGTGCAGGCGATGCTCGACAAGGTGCTCGGCCCGGGCAACGCGGTCGTCACCGTCGCCGCGGACGTCTCCTCCTCCTCCGGCCGGAAGACGAGCGAGACCTACTCCGGGGCGAACGGGCCCGCGTTCTCCGAGTCGTCGAGCAAGACCACGGGCGGCGCCGGCTCCGGCACGGCGGGCTCCGGGAACGGCGTGAGCGGCGTGCTCGGCACCGACACGACCGACACCTCGACCGGCGGCAACAGCGCGACGGCCGGCGGCTCGGGCTCGGGCTCGGGCGGCGCCTCCTCCACGTCCGTGGTGAAGAACAACGCGGTGAACAAGACGACGACCGACGAGACGATCGTGCCCGGGACGCTGAACCGGCAGACGATCGCCGTCGCGCTGAACGCCAGCACGGTGACCGGGGTGTCGACCGGGTCGATCACGCAGATGGTCACGAACGCGGCCGGCGTGAACCTGTCCCGCGGCGACACCGTCTCCGTCACCAGCGTCCCGTTCTCCACCGCCGCGGCGAAGACGGCCGCGTCGGCGCTCGCCCAGTCGCAGAAGGCCGCCGGCGCGAACCAGATGACCGACATCATCACGACGGCGATCAAGGTCGTCGGCGGCCTCGTGCTCTTCATCCTCGTGACCGGCCTGCTCCGCAAGCTCTTCCGCAAGCCCGAGCCGACCACCGCGGACGCCGGCGTCCTGAACATCGTGCCCGGCGGCGACCCGGCGCTCGGCGGGTACGCCCCGACCCAGCAGCTCGGCGGCTTCGCGGCCCCGGGCCAGCTGCAGACCGGCGGCCCGGGCACCGCCCCGACCGTCGCCCTGAACGCGCCGGCCGACGGCGCGTTCGCCCAGCTGCAGGCCGACGTCGACGCCCTCGCGGGATCCGACCCGAATCAGACCGCCGAGTACCTCCGCGCGCTGATGGGTGATCGGGCCGGCGTATGACGACGGACACGCTCGACGCCCCGGAGCTGACGGGCATGCAGAAGGCCGCGCTGGTGCTCATGAACATGAGCACCGAGCGCGCTTCCGCCGTGCTGCGCACCTTCAGCCTCGAGGAGCAGGAGCAGATCACCGAGGAGATGGCGCGCATGCGCCAGGTCTCCGGCGAGGACGCCGAGCGCGCGATCGAGGCGTTCCGGGAGGTCGCGTCGCAGGCCGCGGAGCCCGAGGAGCGCACCGGCCACGCCGTCGCGACGCAGCTCATCGAGGCGTCCTTCGAGGGGGAGCGCGCGGCGGACCTGCTCGAGCGCATCTCCGCGCCCCAGGCGAGCGCCTCCTTCGCGTTCCTCGAGGAGCTCGCGCCGCCGCGGATCGTGACGCTGCTCGAGGCCGACACCGCCGAGACCGTCGCGTTCGTGCTCGTGCAGCTCGGCCCCGACCTCGCGGCGAAGATCCTCATGCTCCACGAGTCCGACCGCCGCGTGGACATCGCCCAGGCGATCGCCACCATGGGCTCCCCGGCCCCGGAGGCGGGCGGCATCGTCGCGGACGTGCTCCGCCGCCGGGCGCGGGCCGCCGCGGACGAGACCGTGTTCGTCGAGGAGGACGGCGACGAGGACGCCGGTCCCGCGCCGCTGCGCGTGCAGCCGCTCGTCGACATCATGAACCACGCCGCGCCGGCCGACGAGGGCACGCTGCTCGAGGGCCTCCGCGAGCGCGACGGGCACCTCGCCGACGAGGTGCGCGCGAAGCTGCTGTCGTTCGAGGACATCCCGCGCCTGCAGGACCGCGACGTGCAGCAGCTGCTCCGCGGCATCGAGCTGGGCACGATCGCGCTCGCCCTGAAGGGCGCGGCGCCCGAGGCCGCGACCGCGATCACCTCGAACATGTCCGAGCGCAACCGCGAGGCGCTGGCCGAGGAGGCCGCCGAGCTCGGGCGCGTGAAGAAGAGCCAGGTGGAGGAGGCCCGGAACGTGCTGGTCCGCGCGATGCGCGAGCTGGCCGGCACCGCGGGCCTCGAGCTGAAGCCGACGGCACCCGAGCCGGGTGCGGCGGACGAGACCGAGCTCCCGGCCGAGGAGGCCGTGGAGGAGGAGGAAGAGTATGTCGACTAGCGCCTCGTTCGCCCCCATCGCCTTCCCGGAGATGGGCACCCGCCGCGCCGATGGGCCCACGCCCGTCGCCGCGATGCCGCGCGTGACCCCCGGCTACGCGCAGGAGGAGGACATGCGCACGCGCCCCGTCGCGGTGCGCATGACGCCGCTGGCCTACCCGGAGCTCGTGAAGGACGAGACGCCGGAGGTGCGCGAGCGCGCGCGGGTGCAGGGGCACGCCGCGGGCTACGCGGCCGGTCGCAAGGCCGCGACGGAGACCCTCGCCACGGACCGCGCGCAGCTCCGCGCCGAGGCGGACCGCGCGCTCGGCGTGCAGATCGACGGGCTCCGGTCGGCCCTCGAGGCCGTGAACCGCGCCGCGGGCGAGCTCAACGCGCACACGGCGATGTCCCTCGAGGGCACCGAGGAGGCCGTGCTGTCCGCGGCGATCGAGATCGCGGGCATGATCCTCGGCCGCGCCATCTCGGAGGACCGGGAGGGCGCCGCCGTCGCCGGGCTGCGCCGCGCGCTCGAGGCCGCCGGCCCGATCCCGATCCGGATCGTCCGGATGAATCCCGAGGACCTCGAGCTCGTCTCGATGGTCGCCGCGGACGACCCGGGCCTGCAGCTGGTCGCCGACCGCCACGTGTCCCGCGGCGACGCGATGGTCGACCTGCCGGACGGCGTCGTCGACGCGAGCATCGCCTCCGCCGTCGAGCGCGTCCGCCGCGCCCTCGTGGGCGGCGACGAGTGAGGGGGCCCACGGCCGCCGGTACCGGCGCGTCGCGAAGCGACGTCACGGCCGAGCGGATGGGGAGGGTCTCGACCGCCGCCCTGGACCGCCTCCGGCAGGCGGCGCTCCCCGAGCGCACCGGCACCGTCGTGTCCGTCGTCGGGCTCGGCATCGCCGTCCGCGGCATCGAGGCCGCGATGGGCGAGATCGTCCTCGTCGGGGAGCAGCGCCTCCGCGCCGAGGTCGTCGCCGTCTCCGGCGACGCGCTCACGGTCATGCCGGTCGACCGGATCGACTCCCTCCGCGTCGGCGCGCCCGCGCGAGCGACCGGCCGCCGCATGACGGTCCCGACCGGCGCCGGCCTCCTCGGCCGCGTCCTCGACGCCACCGGCCGGCCGATCGACGGCAAGGGCCCGCTGCAGTTCGACGACCGCGTCGTCGTCGACGCGGAGGCGCCGTCCGCGATGGAGCGCGCCCGCATCGACACCCCGGTCGCGATGGGCGTGCGCGTGCTCGACACGCTCACGACGGTCGGCCGCGGCCAGCGCATCGGCCTCTTCGCCGGATCCGGCGTCGGCAAGTCGTCGCTGCTCTCGATGATCGCCCGCGGCACCGACGCGCAGGTGAACGTCATCGCCCTCATCGGCGAGCGCGGTCGCGAGGTCCGGGAGTTCCTCGAGGACGACCTGGGGGAGGAGGGCCTCGCCCGCTCCGTCGTCATCGTCTCCACCGCCGACCAGCCCGCGCTCACCCGCGCCCGCGCCGCCTTCACCGCGACGCGGATCGCGGAGTCGTTCCGCGACCAGGGCGCGCACGCGCTGCTGATGATGGACTCGCTCACCCGCGTCGCGATGGCCCAGCGCGAGATCGGTCTCGCCGCCGGCGAGCCGCCCGCCACCCGCGGCTATCCGCCGAGCGTCTTCGGGCTGCTCGCGCGGCTCCTCGAGCGCGCCGGCACGGGCCCCGTCGGCTCCGTCACGGGCGTGTACACGGTGCTCGTCGACGGCGACGACCACAACGAGCCGATCGCGGACACGGCCCGCTCGATCCTCGACGGCCACGTCGTGCTCGACCGCAAGCTCGCGACCGCCGGCCACTTCCCGTCGATCGACGTGCTCGGCTCGGTCTCCCGCGTCGCGTCGCGCGTGACCTCCCGCGAGCAGCGCGCCGTCGCGACCGCGCTCCGCAGCGCGATGGCGGCGAAGCGGAACGTGCAGGACCTGCTCGACGTCGGCGCCTACGCGGCCGGCTCGAACCCCAAGGTGGACGCCGCCGTCGCGCACCAGCGCGAGATCGACGCCTTCCTGCAGCAGGACATGGACGACGTGACCTCGGCCGACGAGGCCTGGGCGCGGCTCGCGCGGCTCGTGCAGGGGATGGGCATCGACTGATGGCGGTGTTCGGTCTCGCCGGTCTGCTGCGGATCCGGCGCCTCAAGGAGGAACGGGCGGCGCACGAGATGGTGCGCGCCCGCTCCCGGGCGTCGGAGCTCGCGCACGAGCGGCACCAGCTGCTCGACCAGCTGGACGACCACGCGCACGAGGCGCGGGACGTGCGGGGCATCCACGCCCTGTCCGCCGCGCGCGCCTCCACGTCCGGCATGCTCGCCGACCTCGAGGCGCTGTCGCTCACGCAGCGGCGCCTCGTCGCCGAGGCGGAGGACGCGCACCGCGAGGCGCGTCGCGAGGTGCGGGCGGTCGAGAAGCTCGAGGAGAAGCACGGGGAGCAGGAGCGGGAGGCGGAGCTCCGCGGCGAGCAGACGATCCTCGACGAGCTCGCCGCCCGGGCCCGGCTGCGCCTCCAGCAGGGGGCGACCGAATGAGCTACGCGGACGTCGTGCAGCAGATGCAGTCCATCCAGTCGATGCTGGGGCTGCTCCAGTCGAGCCCGAGCGTCGCCGCGACGAAGACGTCGTCGGCGAACGCGACGACGTTCGCGACCGCGCTCGGCAGCGCGACCGCGGCGTCCGACTCGACCGCGCCGCCGTCCGCCGTCTCCTCCGTCGCCGTGCCCGGCGTCTCGACCTCGGCGATCGCCTCGACGGACGGCGCCCTGGTCTCCCCGAACGGCACGACCGGGAACGACGTCGTCGACGCCGCGCTCGACTACCAAGGCACCCCGTACGTGCTGGGCGGCGAGTCGAAGAGCGGCATCGACTGCTCGGGGCTCGTGCAGGCGGCGTTCGCGAAGAACGGCGTCACCGTGCCCCGGCTCGTGCACGAGCAGCAGGTCCTCGGCCAGAAGGTCGACTCCCTGAAGGACGCGAAGCCGGGCGACCTCGTCGTGCTGAACGGCGGCGACCACATCGCCATCTGGATGGGGAACGACACCGTGATCCACGCGCCCTACCCCGGCCGGAACGTCTCCGTGCAGAAGGCGTGGTTCACGGACAAGGACGTCACGACGATCCGCCGGATCGTCCCGGCGACCGACGACGCGACGCCGACGACCGGGATCGACGCGTCCAGCGCTTCCAGCGCGTCCGGGCTCCTCGGCTCGAGCGGGCTCTCCCGTTCCACGGTGCTGGACGCCACGTCGATGCTCACCACCTACGGCGCCGACGTCGGGCTCTACAGCGCCTCCGGCGGCTCGGGCTCCGACGCCTCCGGGGGCACGTCGCTCGGCAGCCTGCTCGCCTCGTTCGGGTTGAGCGGCACCTCGGGCGGCACGACCGCCTCCTCGACCTCCGCGCAGCAGATCATCGCCGCGCGCACCGCACTCCCGGGAGCGACCTCCTGATGCCCGCACTCACCCTCCTCGCGACCTCCGACGCGGCGCCCGCGCCCGGTCCGTCGACGGCGGCCAAGGACAACCCCGCCGCCGCGGGTCTGTTCGGCGACGCCCTCGGCGCGGCGCTCAAGGGCGACGGCCAGGACGCCTCGGCCACGACCACTGCGGCCGACACGACCGGTCCCGCCACGGCGGCACCGTCCCTGCTCGGCTCGGCGGCGGCCCTCGCCGCGATGCTCGGCCGCGGTGCAGCGACCGGCGTCGCCGCGGGGACGGCGCCGGCGCAGGAGGCCGCTGCGGCAGCCGGCGGCGCCGGCACGCCCGCGGCGACGGGTGCGCCCGGGGCTGGTGCCCCCGCACCGACGATCACGACCGTCCCCGCGGCGCTCGCCGCGGGCGACCCCGCGGCCACATCTGCGGGGGCGACCGCCGAGGCCGGGTCCGTGAAGCCGGCGAAGGCGGGCAGGACCGGCACGGCCGAGGACGCCGACAGTGCTGCAGCGGTCGCCGGCGCGGCCGCCGCGGTCGTGTCGCTCGACGCGCAGACCCTCCAGGCGCAGGCCCAAGCGGCGCAGACCGTCCCGGTCGCGCAGGCCGCTGCAGCGGCGCAGTCCGCGCAGTCGGCGCAGTCCGCACCGGCAGCACCCGCGACCCCGTCTGCGCCCGTGTCGACCGCGGCGGTCGCGGCCCCGAGGCCGGCCGGCGGGCACGCCGCATCCCACACCGGTGAGGACCGCGCGACCGCGCAGCCCGTGACGGGCGCCGACGCCGCGACCACGGCGTCCCCCGTCGTCGCCCCGGCGCAGCCCGAGGCATCCACGCCGCTCACCGCGCAGTCCCAGCCGCAGGCGCCGTCCGCCGTGCAGCCCGCACCGGTCGCACCGCTGCAGCCGACCGCGGCATCGGCGCCGGTCGCTGCGGCGCCCGCGCTCGTGGCGACGACGGACCCGACCGTCGCGCAGCAGCTGCAGGGGCCGCTCGTCGCGCTCCGCTCGGCGCCCGACGGCGAGCACGTCATGGTCGTCCGGGTCAGCCCCGAGCACCTCGGCGCCGTCACGGTGCACGCGACCGTGTCGCACGGCGACCTGTCCGTGCAGCTCTTCGCCTCCACGAGCGACGGCCACGACGCGCTCCGCACGATGCTCACCGACCTGCGCCGGGACCTCGGCGCGGGCGGCGCGGGCACCGCCACCACGCTCTCGCTCGGCACGGGTGACGCGCCCCAGCAGGACCCGCGCGGCCAGCAGCCGACCTGGGTCGGCTCGGGCGCCGGCGGCTCCGGCGGCGGCGCGGCCCCCCGCGAGGAGCACGTGCCGTGGACCGCCCCGGCGCGCACGGCCGACGAGCCCCGATCCGACCTCCGCACCCCGACGTCCGGCAGCGCGCTGCTCGACGTGCTCGCCTGAAAGGACCGCAGATGACCGACAGCACCGGCGCGACCGTCCCCGGCGCCTCCCTGCCGCCCGCCACCTCGATCTACTCGAACGGCTCGGCCACGACGCCGAAGGCCAACCAGGAGTACAACAGCCAGCTCTTCCTGAAGCTGCTCGTCACCCAGCTCGCCAACCAGGACCCGAGCTCGCCGATGGACAGCGCGCAGATGGTCTCCCAGACCGCGCAGCTCGCGTCGATGGAGCAGATGACCTCGCTGAACGCGACGACGACGTCGAACTACCAGACGCAGATGCAGGCGACCGCGACCTCGATGCTCGGGAAGACGGTCACCTGGACCGACAAGGACGGCGCGGCGCAGTCCGGCGTCGTCTCCGCCATCGCGTTCTCGAGCACCGGGAAGCCGCAGCTGACCGTCGGCTCCTCCGCCGTCGGCCTGGACGCCGTGACCGGCGTCAAGGTCGCCGCGTAAGCCCCCTCCACCCCCTGAAGCCGCCTCCGCGCGGCAGCCACGACGGCGACTCCTTCGGCCAGGACGGCCACAGCACCGGCGGACCCCACGGGACCCGACCGTTCACCGAACAGGACTCGAATTGCTTCGCTCGCTCTACTCCGGCATCTCCGGCCTCCGCGCCGAGCAGACCATGCTCGACATCACCTCGAACAACATCGCGAACGTCAACACGACCGGTTTCAAGTCGTCGAGCGTGCAGTTCGAGGACGCCCTGTCCCAGATGATCTCCGCGGCCGGTCTCGCGACCACCGCCAAGGCGGGCACGAACCCGAACCAGGTCGGGCTCGGCGTGCGCGTCGCCGGCGTCAGGACGAACCTCACCGAGGGCTCGCAGACGACCACCGGCAACAACCTCGACGCGATGATCTCGGGCGACGGCTACTTCGTCACGCAGACCGGCTCGCAGACGCTGTACACCCGCAACGGGTCGTTCCACTGGGACTCCCAGGGGCGCCTCTCGACCGCCGACGGCTCGCTCGTGCAGGGGTGGAACGCGGTGAACGGCACCGTCTCGACCGGTGGCAAGCCGACCACGCTGACGCTGCCCTCGGGCACGGTCGCGCCGGCGAAGGCGACCTCGCTCGCGAACATGACGGGCAACCTCCCCTCCGACGCCGCGGACGGCACGCAGTTCCAGCGGGACATCACCGTGTTCTCCGCCGACGGGACCGCCCGGCAGCTGACCGTCACCTTCACCGCGCAGACCGCGACGAAGGCGGGCCAGTGGGGCTACTCCGTCGCGGACGGGAAGCTCCCGGACGGCACCACGACGGCACCGGTCACCGGCACTCTGCAGACGGACGGCTCGGGCCAGATCACGGGCTCGAACCTCGCCCCGACGATCGACGGCATCAAGGTCGATCTGTCGAAGATGTCCGGCTACGCCAACCTGACCACGGCCGGCTTCGACAAGCAGGACGGCAACGCCGCGGGCACGCTGCTCGCGGTCTCGATGGGCGGCGACGGCACGCTCTCCGGCACGTTCAGCAACGGCGCCACGGTCGCGATCGCCCGCCTGGCCATCGGCACGTTCACGAACCCGGAGGGCCTCGCCAAGGCCGGCAACTCGTTCATGACCGAGACGCTGAACTCCGGCACCGTCCGGCTCGGCACGGCGGGAGCGGACGGCTACGGCGCGGTCGTGTCCGGCGCGCTCGAGGCCTCGAACGTCGACCTCAGCCAGGAGTTCACGAACCTGATCGTCGCTCAGCGCGGCTTCCAGGCGAACGCCCGCATCATCACGACCTCCGACGAGATCCTGCAGGAGCTCACGCAGCTCAAGCGCTAGTCGCCTGGTCGCCGCCCTCGCCGGTCGAGGTGCGAGCGCTCCGCTCGCACCTCGACCAGCAGGATGGCGGCTCAGACCCGGAGTGGGGCCAGACAGCGCCTGACGAGGCGGCGCAGGATGCCGATGGTCTGCTGTGACGGCGGAGGACTCCACGGATGGAGTCGCGTGCCGGTCCCACGGATGGGGGAGACGATGATCCTGCTGACGCGCCTGAACGGCACCACCTTCGCGGTGAACCCTGATCTGGTCGAACGGATCCAGGAGCAGCCCGACACCACGGTGGTGCTCGTCGACGGCACGACGTTCATCGTGACCGAGACGATCGACGAGGTCATCGACGAGATCGCGGAGTACCGCGCTCGGGTGATCGCGCTCGCGCACTCCATGCACTTCGAGGCGCCCGCCGCCGTCCCCGCGTCCGCGAAGGGACCGCGCCGGTTCGGCGTGGTCGACGGCGCGAAGGCGCCTGTGCGCCCGGTCGGGGGTCGCTGATGGATCCGGCGACCATCGCGGGCATCATCGTCGCGATCGGCGCGCTCGTCGTCATGGCGACGATGGAGGGCGCGCACCTGCAGTCGCTGCTCCTCGCGGCGCCCATGATCCTGGTCTTCGGCGGCACCATCGGTGCGGCGATGGCCTCCACCACGCTCAAGGACACGATCGCGTCCTTGAAGATGATCCCGAAGGCGTTCCTCTACAAGGCGCCGAAGATGGGCAAGGACGTCGAGACCCTCGTCGAGCTCGCCGAGGTCGCCCGCAAGGACGGCCTGCTCGCGCTCGAGGCGAAGGCCGCCGACATCAAGGACCCGTACCTCAAGAAGGCGCTGCAGAACGTCGCCGACGGCATGGACGCGGACGAGCTCCGCATCCTCATGGAGGACGAGGCCGCCTCGCTCGAGAAGGAGGGCCGGTCCGCGGCGAAGTTCTTCGCCGCGATGGGCGGCTACGCGCCCACCATCGGCATCCTCGGCACCGTCGTGTCGCTGACCCACGTGCTCGAGAACCTCGACAAGCCGTCGACGCTCGGCGAGTCGATCGCCTCCGCGTTCGTCGCGACCCTCTGGGGCGTGCTCTCCGCCAACATCATCTGGCTGCCGATCGGCTCCCGGATCGGGAAGATGACCGACCTGCTCTCCGAGCGCCTCACCATGGTCACCGAGGGCGTGCTCGCGGTGCAGTCGGGGGCGCAGCCGCGCACGCTGTCCGAGAAGCTCTACGCCATGCTGCCGGCGTCCGAGCAGCCGAAGGCCGCGGCGAAGGGCGGCGCCGCCAAGGGTGCGAAGGCACCGAAGGCGGCAGAGGCGGCGGCGTAGCGTGTCCGGCCGCAGGCGGAAGGGCCACGCGGAGGAGCACCACGTCGACGAGCGGTGGCTCGTGTCCTACGCGGACATGATCACCGTGCTCATGGCGCTGTTCATCGTGCTGTACGCCCTGTCGACGGTGAACCAGAAGAAGTTCGACGAGCTGAAGAACTCGCTCGCGTCCGGCTTCGGCACGAAGAAGTCGACGAAGGTCGACCAGAACTCCGGGATCGTCCGTCCGGAGGACGTCGCCAAGCACGGATCCGGCTTCTCGAACAGCACCATCGCCGTGATGATGGCGGCGAAGGAGATCACCGACGAGCTGAAGAGCGCCGGCCTCGCGAACAAGGTGACCGTGGACGCGGGATCGAACTCGATCACGCTCTCGCTCGTCGGCGCGAGCACCTACTTCGGCGGGAACGACGCGAACCTGCAGCCGCAGGCCCTGACGGTCCTGAAGAAGCTGTCGCCGACGCTGGAGCGGCACGCGGGCGTCGTCACGGTCGAGGGCCACGCCGACCCGCGCGGTTCGGCGGGCGAGTGGGGGACGGACTGGCTGCTCGCCGCCGCGCGGGCCAACAGCGTCGGGCAGTACCTGATCGACGACAAGGCGATCGACCCGGCGAACATCTCGTTCACCTCGTTCGGCTCCCAGAACGCGAAGAAGGGCACGAGTCAGGCCGCGATCGAGCACAACCGTCGGGTCGACATCGTCCTCCACTCGGTGCAGGTGCCGGCCGCCGCGAGCGACGCGACGGCCGGATCGAAGGAGGCCGCTTCGACGGAGTCCGCCTCGACGGAGGGCGCGTCGAAGGAGGCGTCGGCGGAGGAGCCGGCGAAGACGGCGGAGCACGCCGAGGAGAGCGCCTCCTCGCATCACTGATCCCACGGGAGGGCCGGTCCGCTACGGTGGAGCGGGCCTCCCGGATCCTCGACCTGGGGATGAAGGTTCGTCGGAGTGGCGCACCCCCGTTCGGGTGGCGCGCTGCGAAGATCCGTCGCGTGACCGCCCGGACGACGCCTGCTCGCGCGCTCGTCCACGCGCCGGGCGAGGCGCTCGACGTGCAGCCGTACGACTTCGAGAGCCCCGAGCTCATCACGGGCGAGGACCGCGACCGGCTCGACGCCGCCCTCGAGGGCTGGGGGCGCCAGCTCGGCATGCAGATCACGGCGAAGACGCGCGCCGTCGTCGACGTCGCGACCACGCCGTCGCGCGTGCAGACCTTCGGGGCGGTCATCGCCTCCGCGGAGGGCCCGACGCTCTGGGCGACCGCGCGGTTCGGGTCGGGTCGGGCGCTGTACCGGATCCCGCTCGCCGAGGCCAGCTACTGGGCCGCCCGCATGCTCGGCGCCGCCGGCGACCGCGCCGGCCAGGCGACCGGCATCACCGGCGTCGAGCGCGGGCTCGCCCGCGCCGCGGCCGCCGAGCACCTCGCGGAGCTCCAGCCCGCGACGAGCGGGCTGCTCCCGCTGCCCTCGCTCGAGGCGTTCGGCGCGGAGCCGCCCGCCTCCGTCGACCGCGACGCACAGGCCGTCGTCGTCGTGATCGGCACGCTCCGGAAGGGCGAGCGGCGCCAGCTGGCGCTCGCGCTCGACGTCGACGTCGTGCTGGAGCGGCTCGGCGCGGTCGCCCCGAAGCAGGACGCGGCGGAGGTGACGCACCGCATCGGCGGCCACCTCGCGATGGCGCCGGTCGAGGTGGCGCTCCGCTTCGCCCCGACGCGCGTCGGCCCCGACACCGTGCTCGACCTCGCTCCCGGCGACCTCATCCCCCTCGCGCATCCCGCGGACCGCCCCCTCGTCATCACCCTCGACGGGCAGCCGGTGCTGAGCGCCGCGGCCGGCGGCAACGGCGACCGGCTCGCCTGCGTCGTCGTCGACTCGAACGGAGCCCTCCGATGACCATGTCCCTCGACGACGCCACGCGCACCTCGACGGGGGAGGACGAGTTCGCGATCGTGCAGGCCCTCGTCGCCGCGCTCCCCGGCCCCGCCCTGATGGCGCAGCCGCACGGCGCGGACCTCGTGCCCATGCAGGCGCTCGAGACGGGCGTCTCCACGACCTACGTCGGGCCGCGCTCCGCGGACCTCGCGCTCATCCTGCTCGACCGCACCGAACTCATCGCGGCGGGCGGCGGGGACGCCCGCGTGCGCCTCGGCGACGTCCTGCGGCCCGCCCTCGAGACGGCGTCCGACCTCATCGGCGGCGGCCAGCTGGGCGAGGTCGGCGACGGCGTGCCCGCGAGCCTGTTCCAGTCCGCCGACGCGGTCGTCTTCGACCTGATCGGCGAGGAGGGCGTCGCCGGCTGGTTCGCCGTCGCCCTGCGCACGCCCGCCCCGCCGCGCGCCTTCCGCGACGTGTCCTCCCGCCTCGGCCGGATCAGCACGGTGCAGATGACGCTCGCCGTCGAGATCGGCCGCGCGACCGTGTCGGTGCAGGAGCTCCTCGACGCGCAGCCCGGCACGGTCATCGAGCTGGACCGCGCCGTCGGCAGCGAGGCCGACGTGTTCCTGAACGGGCGCATGATCGCCCACGGGGAGATCGTCGTCGTCGACCGCCGCTTCGCGGTCCGCGTCACCGAGGTCCTCGAGCCCGTGGACGAGATCTGAGGGCCGGTGGACACCGTCTTCCTCGCGCTGCGAGTCGTCGTCGCCCTCGGGGCGGTCTTCGGCGCGCTCCTCTTCGCGCACCGCTGGATCACCAAGGGGCGTCCGGGCTCGAAGCCGCGCAACCGGCAGATCGAGGTCGTCGCGCGGCAGGGGCTCGGCGCGAAGGCGGGCATCGCCGTGGTCGACGCGGGCGGCCGCCGGTACCTGCTCGGCGTCACCGAGCACGCGGTGACCGTGCTCGACACGCTCGGCCCCGCCGAGGCGCCGACCGGTGAGCCCGAGCTGGTGACCGCGCAGCCGATCTCCGTCGCGCGCTTCGAGCAGGAGCTGCGGACGGTCACGATCGCGACCGCGGACGTGCCGATCGTCGTGCACGGCGTGGCGGACCCGACCGATCCCCACGGGCCGATGACGCAGACGGTGGCGATCATGCCCGCCGCCGGCCGCGTCCCCGGTCCGGCGACGGAGGCCATCCGGCTCCCCGGCCTCGTGTCGTACACGGCGGCGAACCCCGTCGTCCCGGCGGCGCGGCCGGAGGTCGACCCCGCGGTCTACACGAGCCGCCGCGCGCTGCGGCAGGCCGAGCAGCAGGCCGCAGCCGAGGTCCGGTCCGCCGTGCAGCGCCCCGCGGCGCAGGGCCCCCTCGCCGGCTCGGTGCTGTCCCCGACGACGTGGCGGCAGACCTTCGACGCCCTGAAGAAGCTGCGGTGACCGCCGTCGCCGCACCGGGTCGCGCCTCGCGCGTCGCCCGGTTCCTCACGGACCACTGGCCCCGCCTCGTCCTCGTCGCGTTCGCGGTGCTCGCCCTCGTGTGGCTCGTCGTCGCGGTGCCCGGCATCGCCCACGCGGACCCGATGGCGCCCGCGCCGAAGCCGAGCCCGTCGCCCTCCGGCGACGTGAACATCAGCATCGGCGCGCCCTCGACGTCGATCACGACGCTCATCGCGATCACCCTGCTGTCGGTCGCACCGGCACTGATGCTCATGATGACGTCGTTCACGAAGATCTTCGTCGTCCTCGCGATGACGCGGAACGCGCTCGGCCTGAACACGATCCCGCCGAATCAGGTGCTCGCCGGGCTCGCGGTCTTCCTCTCGCTCTTCATCATGTGGCCGGTGCTGAACACCGTGAACACGCAGGCGCTCACGCCGTTCCTCGACGGGAAGATCCAGTTCGACGCCGCGCTCGGCAACGCGGCCGTGCCGCTGCAGCACTTCATGCTCCAGCACACCCGCGAGAGCGACATCGCGCTCATGACGCGGGCGGCGAACCTGCCCAACCCGGCGTCCGCGGCGTCCACGCCGTTCTTCACGGTCGTCCCCGCGTTCATGCTCTCCGAGCTCCGCAGCGCGTTCATCATCGGGCTCGTCATCTTCGTGCCGTTCCTCGTCATCGACCTCGTCGTCTCCTCCGGGCTGATGGCGATGGGCATGATGATGCTGCCGCCGACGATGATCGCGCTGCCGTTCAAGATCCTGCTCTTCGTGCTGGTGGACGGCTGGAGCCTGATCATCACCTCGCTCGTGCAGAGCTACAACACCTAGGGGCTCTCGCACATGACGCAGAACCAGGTCGTCGACCTCGCCATCCGCGCCCTCATGCTCGCCGCGGAGCTGGCCGCGCCGCTGCTCATCACCGCGCTCGTCGTCGGCTTCGCGATCAGCGTGTTCCAGTCGATCACGCAGATCCAGGAGGCGACGCTCTCGTTCGTCCCGAAGGCCATCGCCGTCGCGATCGCCCTCGTCGTCTGCGGGCACTGGATGATCTCGGAGGCGGTCACTTTCACGCAGCAGCTGTTCGCGATGATCCCGAGCTACCTCCGGCAGTCGTGACGATCTTCGGGTCCGTCGCGCTCAACGAGACCTTCGTCGAGGCGGCGATGCTGGCGGCGATGCGGATCACCGCGTTCCTCGTCATCGCGCCGCCGTTCTCGTTCTCCGGCATCCCGCTGCGGATCAAGGGGATGCTCGCGATCGCCCTCTCGATCCTCGTCGCGCCGACCGCCGCGCAGGGCCTGCCCGCCGCGATGGACGGCGGCGCGTTCGTCGTGTCGCTGATCAGCCAGCTGGTCATCGGCGCGCTGCTCGGGTTCATGGTCTTCGTCGTCTTCTCCGCCATCCAGTCCGCGGGCAGCCTGATCGACCTGTTCGCGGGCTTCCAGATGAGCCAGGCGTTCGACCCGCTGATGAAGGTCAACGGGGCGCAGATGACGCGCCTCATGCAGATGGTGGCGCTCGGGCTGCTGTTCGTCTCCGGCGGCGCGGAGCTCGTGCTCGGCGGCCTCTTCCGCACGTTCCACGCCCTGCCGGTCACCGGCTTCCTCTCGCAGGACGCGGGGGAGCGGCTCCTGCCGGGCGTCGCGCAGATGTTCGTCGCGGCCGTGCAGATCGCCGGGCCGATCGTCGTGGTGCTCTTCCTCGCGGACGTCGGCCTCGGCGTCCTGACCCGCGTCGCGCCGGCTTTGAACGCGTTCTCCCTCGGGTTCGTCCTGAAGATCCTCATCACGCTGCTCGCCGGCGGCACGATCTTCATCGCCCTCCCGCGCATCGTGGAGGCGCTGCTCGAGGACGCCCTCCGCGCGATGGCCTCCGTCTCGTGAGCACGACAGCAGGAATCCTCGAGCGCTGCAGCAGGAAGCAGGCGCTGCAGCAGGAATCCGCGGCCCTCTTCTTCCTGCTGAAGCGCCTCGTTCCTGCTGTCGTGCTCCCGAGGACGGGGGTGACCCGTGCCTGACCAGCCGTCCGGGGAACGCACCGAGAAGGCCACGCCGAAGCGCCTCGAGGAGGCGCGGCGCGAAGGCCGCATCCAGCGCTCCCGCGACATGCCGAGCTGGCTGTCCATGGGCGCGGCGGCGCTGACGCTGCCGCTCGTCATCGGCAACGGCGCCGCCGCCTCCCGCGACCTCGTGCTCGGGGTGAAGGAGATCATCGCCGACCCCACGGCGTCCCGCGCCCAGTCGACGTTCCTCGGGGCGTTCGGGGTGCTGCCGGGCGTCCTCGCGCCGGTGATGGCCGCGGCCGTCGTCGGCGCGATCGCCGGCTCGCTCGCCTCCGGCGGGTTCTCGATGAAGCGGTTCAAGCCCCATTTCGACCAGTTCGACGTCGTGAAGGGTGCCGGCCGCCTCGTCGGCAAGCAGGCGCTGTGGGAGGGAGCGAAGGCGCTCCTCAAGACCGGCGTCGTCGGCGTCGCCGTCTGGACCGCGATCCAGGGCGCGATCCCCCTGCTGTCCGCGTCCGGCGCGATGCCGGTGTCCGCGGTCGTGTCCACGGCGTCCGGCATCGCCGTCGCGATCCTCCAGGCCGCGATCGTGGCGGGCGTCGTGCTCGGCGCGATCGACGTGCTCGTCGTCAGCCGGCGGAACCGGCAGCACACGATGATGACGAAGCAGGAGATCAAGGACGAGTCGAAGTCCACCGAGGGCGACCCGCACATCCGGCAGCAGCGGCGCAGCCGGGCAATCCAGATCTCCCGCAACCGCATGATGGCCGCGATCGCCGGCGCGGACGTCGTGATGCTGAACCCGACGCACGTCGCCGTGGCACTGAAGTACGAGCCGGGGAAGTCGGCGCCGCGGGTCGTCGCGAAGGGCGCGGGGGAGGTCGCGGCCCGGATCCGCGAGCGCGCCGCCGAGCACCGCGTGCCGATGGTGCAGGACATCCCGCTCGCCCGCGCGCTCTACGCCGCGTGCCAGGTCGACCAGGAGATCCCGGAGGAGCTCTACGGCGCCGTCGCCCGCGTGCTCGCGTTCGTCATGTCGCTGAAGCGCCGCGGCGCCGCGCTCGGCGTCCACCGCCTCGCCTCCTGAGGCCGCCCTCCGTCGCTCACCGTCGTGCGGTCCGCAGGCGGATCGCGCGACGCCACCGCCACCGCTCGAGGGACGCCCGGAGGAGGATCGGGCCGTGGAGGTGACGTTGCGGCCGCTCACCCGCGCCGACCTCGCCCTGCTCGGGACCTGGCTCCGCGAGCCGCTCGTGGCCGAGTGGTGGCACGACGATCCGAATCCTGCGGCGCTCGAACGGCAGTACGGGCCCTCGATCGACGGCCGCGACCCGACCGTCCTGCGCATGGGCGAGGTCGACGGCGTCGCGGCCGGGTTCGTGCAGTGGTACCGCTGGGCCGATGAGCCCGACTGGGCCGCCGAGCTCGCGCCGTTCCTCCGGATCCCGGACGACGCCTGGAGTCTCGACTACCTGGTCGGAGAGCCGACGCTCCGCCGGCGCGGCATCGGGACCGCGCTCGTCCGCGCGGCCCTCGAGCGGATCGGCCCGGCGCCGGTGGTCGTGCCGGTGCAGGCGGGGAACGCGGGGTCGATCGCCCTCCTGCGGCGCGCGGGGTTCGCCGTCGTCGCGCACGCGGACCTCGAGCCGGACAACCCCGCGCACGGCCGCGACCACGTCGTGCTCGCGCGGGCCTGATCCTCAGGCGGGGACGCGGGCTCGGACGAGCGGCGGCTCGACCGCGAGCAGCAGCAGCGCCGCAGCCGCGAACACGGCGCCGACGAGGGGGAGGCCGGCGAGGCCCACGACCGCGAGCAGCGCCCCGCCGGCGGACGAGCCCGCCATGATGCCGACGTTGAATGCCGTGGAGGTGCCGCCGGCGGCGACGTCCGTCGAACCCGGGGCGACCGTCAGCACGCGGGTGCTCAGGCCCGTCGTGAACGCCGACATCCCGCCGGCGATGAGCGCGAGCCCGACCGTCGCGACCAGCGGCTGCTCCCGCCCCGCCCACTGCACGAGGAGCCCGACGACGAGCAGCGCCGTGGCGGCCAGCATGACGCGCCGCGGATGCCGGTCGATGAACCGGCCCGACACGAGCACGGCGAGCAGTCCGGCGGCGCCGCGCACGAG
Source organism: Amnibacterium kyonggiense (assembly GCF_004364555.1). Lineage (GTDB taxonomy): Bacteria > Actinomycetota > Actinomycetes > Actinomycetales > Microbacteriaceae > Amnibacterium > Amnibacterium kyonggiense. Next base: position 610,627 of record NZ_SOAM01000001.1, read on the forward strand.
CAGGACGGCGCTGACGGCGCCGGGCGACACACGGCTGACGTCGATGAGGAACGGCGTCACGTAGGTGAACGCGAGGAGCGACCCCGTCGCGACGAGGACGGTGGCCGCGACGAGCACCGCGTAGCGCGGGCCGCTCGGCTCGCTCCCGGTCGCGGCGAGGTCCTCCGCCCGCGCGACCCGGGGCAGCGCCGCCGCGGCGACGGCCAGCGCGACCGCCGCCAGGACGGCCGCTCCGCCGAACGCGGCGCGCCAGTCGACGGCCTCCCCGATCAGGGTGCCGAGCGGGACGCCGACGACCACGCCGATCGACTGCCCCGCGAAGACCGCGGCGAGCGCCCGGCCTCGGGCACCGGGCCGGGCGAGGGAGGCCGCCGTCGGTCCGACCACGGCCCAGAACAGCGCGTGGCTCAGCGCGGCGATCACCCGCGCGGCGACGAGCACGCCGAACGCCGGCGCGAGCGCGCTGCCGAGGTTCGCGACGACGAGCAGGCCCAGGAGGAGCAGCAGCTGCGCCCGGCGGGGCACCCGAGCGGTCAGGCGGGCGAGCGGCACCGTCGCGACGACCACGACCAGCGCGTACGCGCCGACGAGCAGCCCGACCGTCGCCGCGTCGACGGAGAACGCGCGCGCGATCCCCGGCAGCACGCCGATCGGCAGCGTCTCCGTGGTGACGTAGGTGAAGGTGGCGATCGCGAGCGCCCCGAGGGCGAGCGCGCGCCGCCGTGCCTCCGCCGTCACGCGCGACCCCCGGTCCTCGGCGACGCCCGCCGGTGCGGAGGGAGGCTACGCGCCGTCCCCGACAGGCCGCCGACGTCGGGGGATCGCCCAGCCGTCGATGGGAGAACTGCGGCATGCGCTACCGCGAGGACGCCCGGCTCGACACCTCGGACGTGCAGGACCGCCGCGGCGGCGGCGGCCGCGCGATCGCGCTCGGCGGCGGCGGCCTCGGCGTCGTCGGCGTCGTCGTCGTGCTCCTGCTCCAGCTGCTCGGCGGGGGCGGTGGAGGAGGAGGCGGCACGGCCGGCGGCGACCCGAACGCGCTCGGCCCGATCCTCGACGGGCTCGGATCGGGGGAGACGGCCTCCGGCGACGAGCTGAAGCAGGCCTGCACGACGGGGAAGGACGCGAACTCGCGCACCGAGTGCGCGGTCGTCGCCGACATCGAGTCGATCCAGGACTACTGGGCGGGGCGGCTCGGCGACCGCTACCAGCGCTCGGACACCGTCTTCTTCAGCGGCGCCACCGACACCGGCTGCGGCTCGGCCACGAGCGGCGTCGGCCCGTTCTACTGCCCCGCGGACCGGCTCGTGTACATCGACCTGTCCTTCTACGACGAGCTGAGGACGAAGTTCGGCGCCGAGGGCGGGCTGTTCGTCGACGCGTACGTGCTCGCCCACGAGTACGGGCACCACGTCCAGGACCTCCTCGGCACGGACGGGCGCGTGCAGCAGGGCGACACCGGCCCCACGAGCGGCAGCGTCCGGCTCGAGCTGCAGGCCGACTGCTACGCGGGCACCTGGGCGAAGCACGCGACGACGGTGCCGTCGGACGGCGGCGCGCCGCTGATCGAGCAGATCACGCAGGACGACGTCGACCGGGCGCTCGACACCGCGGGACGCATCGGTGACGACTTCATCCAGCGCGAGCTCGGGAACGGGACGGTCGACGAGCAGTCGTTCACGCACGGGACGTCCGCGCAGCGCCGCCAGTGGTTCACGACCGGCTACGAGGCGGGCGACCCGAACCGCTGCGACACCTTCGCCCGGGGCGCGCTCGGCTGATCCGACCGCGCCACCCCCGCCCAGGTGCCCCCCTTCCGGGGGGAGCGGGCGTGGCGCGCCGGGGCGGCGAGGCGCCGCGCCCGCATGATGGCCCTCACACGGGCGTCGCGCAGGACGCGCTCCCCGTGCACGCCCGGCGGAGCCGGGGTCACCGACGGTCGCGGCGGAGCCGCAGCAGATCGCGCCACCGAAGTGGACGGAGTCCCGTGCGACGACTCGCGCTCGGCCGGACCGCGTCCGCCATCGCCGTGCCGCTCGGCCTGGTGGCGATCATCATGCTGCTCGTCGTGCCGATCCCGGCATGGCTGCTCGACCTGCTGATCACCGTGAACATCCTGTTCGCGCTCGTGATCCTGCTGACGACGATGTTCGCGAAGAAGCCCCTCGACTTCTCCGTCTTCCCGTCGCTGCTGCTCATCGCGACGCTCTTCCGCCTCGGGCTCAACGTCGCCTCCACCCGCCTCGTGCTCGGCCAGGGCTACGCGGGGGAGGTCATCCACGCGTTCGGCTCGGTCGCGGTCGGCGGCTCCATGGTCATCGGCGCGGTCGTCTTCGTGATCCTCGTCGTCATCCAGTTCGTCGTCGTCACGAAGGGCGCGGAGCGCGTCGCCGAGGTCGGCGCGCGCTTCACCCTCGACGCGATGCCCGGCAAGCAGATGGCGATCGACGCCGACCTGAACTCCGGCCTCATCACCGAGGACGAGGCGCGCCGCCGCCGCAAGGAGGTCAGCGCGGAGGCCGACTTCTACGGCGCGATGGACGGTGCGTCGAAGTTCGTCAAGGGCGACGCGATCGCCGGCATCGTCATCGTCCTGGTGAACGTGCTCGGCGGCATCATCATGGGCGTCCTGATCCACGGCCAGCAGATCCTGGACGCGGTCAACACCTACACGCTGCTCACGATCGGCGACGGCCTCACCGCGCAGATCCCGGCCCTGCTCATGGCCGTCTCCACGGGCATGATCGTGACGCGGTCGAACTCGGAGAGCGAACTCGGCCAGGACGCGGGCAAGCAGCTCACGCAGTCGCGGCTCGCGCTGATGATCGCGGGCGTCGCCGCCTGCCTCATGGCGCTCATCCCGGGCATGCCGATGATCCCGTTCATCCTCGTCGGCGGCACCCTGATCTTCGTCTCCACCCGACTCCGCCGCGCCGAGCAGAACAAGGAGAAGGAGGCGGCGCTCGCCGAGGTCGCCGCGAAGCAGCAGGCGCCCGCCTCCGACACCCCGGAGGAGCTCATGGAGCAGATGCGCGTGCACGCGCTCGAGGTGCAGCTCTCCCCGGACCTCGTCGACCTCGTCTCCGGCGTCAGCGACGACCTGCTCGCACGGGTCAAGGCGCTGCGCCGCCGCATCGCGATGGAGTACGGCGTCGTCGTGCCGCCGGTGCGGACGCGCGACAGCGTCGACCTGCCGCCGTCGACCTATGTCATCCGCGTCGCCGGCGTCGAGATGGGCCGGGGCCTCGCTCCGGTCGGCAAGGTGCTCGCGCTCGGCGACCACCTCGACGCGCTGCCCGGCACGCCGACGGTCGAGCCGGTCTTCCAGCTGGCGGGCAAGTGGATCCCGGCGGAGCTGCGGCACGCCGCGGAGACCACGGGCGCGACGGTGATCGACCGCGGCTCCGTGCTCGTCACCCACCTCTCGAGCGTCATCACCGACAACGCGGGCCGCCTCCTGTCCCGGGAGGACGTCCGCGTCCTCACCGAGGGCGTCAAGCGCTTCAGCCCCGCGCTCGTCGAGGAGCTCGTGCCCGGCCTGCTCACGCTCGCCGAGATCCACCGCGTCCTGCAGGGCCTGCTCGCGGAGAAGGTGCCGATCAACGACCTCGCCCGCATCTACGAGGCGCTCTCCCTGCGGGCGAAGGTGTCGACCGACCCCGAGGGGCTCATCGAGGCCGCCCGCGGCGCGCTCGGGCCGGTGCTCGTGTCGCCGCACCTCGACGAGCGCACCCTGCGCGTCGTGATGATCGACCCGCAGCTCGAGCAGGGGATGCTCGAGAACCTCCGGCCCTCCGAGCTCGGGACCCAGATCCTCATCTCGCCGGACATGATCACGCGCATCGTGGAGTCGCTGCGCACCGCCGTGCAAGCCGCGGAGATGCGCGGCTGGTCGCCCGTGCTCGTGTGCGCGCCCGCCCTGCGCCCGGCGATACGCCGTCTCGTCGCACCGCAGACGAACGGCCTGCCCGTGCTGTCGTACCAGGAGGTGACGTCGGCCGACGTCACCATCGAGACCGTTGGAGTGGTTCGTGCCCTCGATTCGATTCCGGCTTGAGAAGCCGACCCTGACTGGTCTCGCCGCCCGCGTCGCGGCGGAGTTCGGTCCGGAGGCGCGGATCCTCGACACCGAGGAGTCCATCGTCGGCGGCATCGCCGGCCTCTTCGGCAAGCGGGTGATCGACGTGACGGTCGAGCTGCCCGACCGGGCCGCCCCGGAGGGCGCGCACGAGTTCTCCATGCGGTCCCGCGTCGGGCTCGCCGCGCTGCTCGACGACGCCGACGCCGCGGACCTCGGGCCGGCGTCCGCCTACGGCGACGACCCGTGGATGGTGCCCGCGCCCCCGGCGCAGGTCTCGACGCAGGGCGGCGACTTCGCCTCGGTGCTCGATGCGCTGCGCATCGACGTCGAGCCGGGCGAGACCGGGGGAGGCACACCCGCGCGTCCCCTCCGCCGCACGACGGCCGCCGCGCAGCCCCAGCACTTCACGCAGCTGCGGCCGCAGCGCCCTGCCGCCCCGCCCGCCCCGATGCGCGCGGTCACCGCCTCCGTGCCGGTCCGGGCGCTCGAGGCGCCGTCCGCCCGGCACGTCCCGGTCGCCCCCGCGGCTCCGGCCGAGCCGACGCCCGCGGAGGTCGCCGCCGTGCAGCAGTACGTGTGGGCGACGAGCACCCCGCGGTCGCGCATGGGCCGCACGACCCCGGGGGCGCCGCCGCCGCAGCGCACCCGCGCCGGCGACCTCCTGCTGCTCGTCGGCATCGGCGACGACGCGATGCACGTCGCGAAGTCGCTGCGCGACCGCATGCAGCGGGGCTACGTCTGCGACGGCGGGACGCTCGAGGGCAACACCCGGCGTCGGGTCGACGACCGCCGCGGCGCCGTCGCCGCTCGCGCGTACGGGGTGCGGAGCGACCAGCCGGTGATCGTCGCCTACGGCGTCGGCCGCGGCCCGATGGCCGAGGAGGAGCTCGAGCAGCTGCTCTCCATCGACAGCGACCAGTCCTGGCTCGTCGTCGACGCCGCGAAGGACGCGGAGGAGACGCTCGAGTGGACCGGGCGCCTGCGGGGCCGGCTCCAGGTCGACGCGGTCGCGAGCCTCCGCGCGCAGCGGGGCGTGCAGCACGAGGCGCTCGCCGCCATCGGCCTCCCCGAGGCCTACCGCGAGCTCGCCGGCTGATCCCGATCCTTTGTTTCGGAGGACGCCGCGTCCTACGAAACGAAGAATGCTGCGGACTAGGCTCGCGGCGTGCTGGTGCTCACGCGGAAGAAGGGTGAGCGCGTGATGATCGGCGACGACATCGTCGTCACCGTCATCGACGTCCGGGGCGACGGCGTCCGCATCGGGTTCGACGCCCCGCGCGGCGTCAGCATCCAGCGCGCGGAGGTCGTCTCCGCGGTGCAGGAGGCGAACACCGGCGCTGCGGCCTCCGCCGCGCAGTCCGCCGACCTGCTCGTCGGCCTGCTCAACCGGGCGCGCAAGGCCGAGGCGGAGCGGTCCGAGCCCGCGGCCGAGGCCCCCGCGCCGCCGACGCCGCCCGCCCCGCGCACGCCTCCTGGGCCCGCACCGAAGCCGACCCCGCCCAAGCCCCGCGGCTGACGCGGCGCGGCCGGCCGGCCTCGATCGACGCGCCGTCGATCCGAGCTGCGTCAGGCCGGCAGCGGGCCGCCCTGCTCGTCGATCAGGCGCAGGAGGTGCCGCACGACGCCGTCGCCGCTCGCCCGGATGCCGTCGTGCTGCCACTCGTTCGTGACCCACGTTCGCACGTTCCCGACCTCCTGCGCGGTCGCGAGCGACAGCCCGGCGTCGACGTAGAGGTCGTCGAAGTAGACGACCGCCGCCAGCGGCACCTCGTTCGCGGCGAGCCGCGCGCGGTCGAACAGCGGCGTCCAGTCCGTCTTCGCCGCGAGCACGTCGACGGCCGGCGCGAACGGCCGCAGCAGTCGGATGTCGTCGAACATCCACCGGAACATCGCCTCGCCCGTGAGCCGGAGCGGCCGCGCGTCCGCCGCGAACTCCGGGTGCCGCGCATGCTCGGCGTCCGCCGCCCACGCGGTCGCGCCGGTCTCGGGCGCGCCGTAGAGGGGCTCCTGCAGCGCGGCCCAGAGGGGGCCGTCCGCGAAGTCGGTCGCCGACTGCACCTGCGCGAGGAAGGTGTCCGACAGCCCCCCGTCGGACGCGGTGAACGCCTCGTCGACCGTCCAGTGCACCTCCTCGAACCCGTGCTGCATGCCGAACGCGTTCCCGAGGAACTGGAGCCGCGGCACCGTGAGCCGGTCGCCGTCCGGGAGGCGCACCTCCTCCGCCGTGACGAGGTCGGCGATCCGTCCGAGCACGACCGCGTCGTCCGGGAACCGCTGCTCGTAGACCCGGTTCTTCGCGAGCATCCGCGGGTACGTCCGCCGGTACACCTCCGCCGCGTCGGGGACGAGGGCGCCGAGTCCGCCGGTGACGAGGCAGGCCGTGAGCGCCTCGGGCGCGAGCGACAGGTAGGTGAGCGTGAGCCAGCCGCCGTAGCTCTGCCCGATCGTCGCCCAGCGGCGCCCGCCGAAGTCGGTGGCCCGGAGGTGCTCCGCGTCGCGCACGATCGAGTCCGCGCGGAAGCGCTCGAGGAAGCGCGCGCCCTCCTCCCCGGTGGCGAACGCGCGCATCCGCGCGGCGTCCACCCGCGAGCTGCGGCCCGTGCCGCGCTGGTCCAGCAGCACGAGCCGGTACCGCTCGAGCAGCGCGCCGAGCCAGCCGCTCGCGTCGTTCGGGCGGGGGCCCTTCCCGCCCGGCCCGCCCTGCAGGTAGAGCATCAGCGGGAGGTCCTCGTCGCGACGGTGCGCCGCGACGATCTCGCGGGCGAAGACGGAGAGCCGCTCGGGGCCGGGGGAGTCCCAGTCGAGCGGCACCCCGACCTCGTGCTCGCGCACGTGCAGGCCCTGCATCGTGTACTCGGCGGTGATCACGGGATCGATCCTCGTCCTGGTGGTCTCGAGGCTCGCTGCGCTCGCACCTCGACCAGCGGGGGAGGGCTCGCTGCGCTCGCACCTCGACCCGCACGGTGGTTGAGCCGGGCGCCCGGCGCCCGTGCCGGAACCACGCCCCGTGCACCCCTCGCACGACCGGGACCCCGCCCGCCAGGATGTGCTGGTGAGCGGAGTCGGCGGCGTCGGGGCCCGCGGCGCGCTCGGCGGCGTCGGGGCCCGCGGCGCGCTCGGCGTCGTCGGCGTGCTGGTGGTCGTCGAGTTCGCCTCCGGCGTCCTTCAGGGCTACTACGTCCCGCAGCTCACGGACATCGCCCGAGCGCTGGACATCGCGGACGCGGACGTCAACTGGCTCGAGGGCGGGCAGCTCGCGCTCTCCGTCGTCGCCCTGCCGATCCTCGCGAAGCTCGGCGACCTCGTCGGCCATCGCCGGATGCTGCTCGTCGCGCTCGCGGTCACCGCCGTCGCGAGCCTCGGCCTCGCCTTCGCGACGACCTTCCCGGTCTTCCTGACGCTGTGGGCGGTCCAGGGCGTCTACGGCGCGTGGCTGCCGCTCGAGATCGCGCTGATCGCCCACCGGGCGAGGACGAGGGAGGACCCGCAGGCGACGACGCGCGCCGGAGCGGGGGTCGTCGTCGCGGCGCTCGAGGCGGGCGCCATCGCCGGTGCGCTGGCCGGCGGCTCCGCGCAGGCGCTGCTCGGCTCGCTCCGCGCGGCCCTGCTCGTCCCGGGCGTGCTCGTCGTCGTCGCGTTACTCGCGGTGCTGATCGGCGTCCGCAGCACGGGGGAGCGGGCGCCCGGGCGGCTCGACGGGCGCGGCGCCGTGCTGCTCGGTTCGGCGCTGGCGGTGCTGACCGGGGCGCTCAGCCTCCTCCGGCTCCAGCCGGGGTCCGGGCTCGGCTGGGGCGTCCTCCTCCTCGGGCTGGTGCTCCTCGCGGTGTTCGTGCTCGTCGAGCGGCGCGTCGACGACCCGCTCATCGACATGCGGGTGCTCGCCCGGCCCGCGGTGTGGCCGATCCAGCTCGCGGCCCTGCTCTTCGGCGTGAGCGTGCTCGGCGCGCAGGGGCCGCTGTCGACGTTCGTCCGCACCGATCCGGCCGCCGTCGGCTACGGGCTCGGCCTGAGCTCCGGGATGCTGTCGGTCGTCATCGGCGCCTACGTGCTCGCACTCCTGGTCGGTGCCCTCCTCCTCGGTCCCGTCTCGCGCCTCGCGGGCACGCTCCCGACGCTCATCGCGGGCTCCACGATCGTCGCGGTCGGCTACCTCGCGCTCGTGCCGTTCCACGCCTCGCTCGCGGAGGTGCTCGTCGCGATGGTGATCGCGGGCCTCGGCTCCGGGACGCTCGTCGCCGCGCTGCCCGCGGCGGCCGCCGCCGTCGCGCCGGCGGGCCGCACGGCGGTCGCCACCGGGCTCACGAACACCGGCAAATCGCTGGGCGGCGCGTTCGCCTCGTGCGGCTTCGCGATCGCCCTCGCGACCGGCGCACCCGCCGGCGGCACCGCGGGCAGCTACGCCGGCTACCTCACCGTCTGGGCCGTGTGCGGCGGCACGGCGCTCGTCGGCGCGGTCGCGCTCCTCGTCGTCCCGGCCGCGGCCTTCCCGAAGCGGGCGGCCGCATGACCCCAGCCGACCGCCTCGCCGCCCTCATCCGCATCCCGACCGTCTCGGACGCCGCGACCCGGGACGAGGCCGCATTCGTCGCCTTCCGCGCGACGCTCGCCGAGCTCTACCCGCTCCTCCACGAGCGCCTGGAGCGCGCGGAGGTCGCAGGCGGCGCGCTCCACCTCGTCTGGCGGGGCGGGACCGCCGCGCCGGTCGTGCTCATGGCGCACCACGACGTCGTCCCCGTCGCGGACCAGCCCTGGCACCGCGACCCGTTCGGCGGCGAGGTCGTCGACGGCGTCCTCCACGGCCGGGGAGCGCTCGACGACAAGGGACCGCTCGTCGCGGTGCTGGAGGCGGTCGAGGGCCTCCTCGCCGAGGGGTTCGTCCCCGCGGGCGACGTCCACGTCGTGTCCGGGCACGACGAGGAGGTCCGCGGCTCTGGTGCGCAGGCGATCGCGCAGACGCTGCGGGCGCAGGGGGTGCGGCCGGCGCTCGTCCTGGACGAGGGCGGCGCGGTCGTCGAGGGCATCGTCCCCGGCGTCGCGGGCCGCCTCGCGATGATCGGGCTCACCGAGCGCGGCACCGCGGAGGTGCGGCTCACCGTGCGGTCGTCGGGCGGCCACGCCGCGGTCCCGCCGCGCCGGCAGGCCGCCGTGCGACTCGCGACGGCGCTGACGCGGATCGAGCGGCACCCCTTCCCCGCCCGCAGCAACGCCGCGATCGTCGCGATGGCCGCTGCGCTCGCGCCCCGGCTGCCGGCGCCCGTCGGTGCGGTCCTCCGCTCGCGCACGTCCGCGCCGCTCGTCGCCCGGCTGCTCGGCGCCCTCGGCGGCGTCACCGGCGCACTCGTGCGCACCACGGTCGCCGTCACCCGCATCCGCGCGGGGGAGGCCGCGAACGTCCTGGCCGCGGAGGGCACCGCCGAGCTGAACGTCCGCATCGCGCCCGGCGACGACGTGCAGGGCGTGCTCGCCCGGCTGCGGCGCATCGTGCGCGACCCGGCCGTCGAGGTCGAGCTGATCGCCGGCGACGAGCCCGCGCCGCTGTCGCGCGCGCACGGGCCGGCGTGGGACCGCGTCGCCGCCGCGGTCGCTGCGGCCTACCCGGACGCCCTCCCGGTGCCGTACGTCATGGTGCAGGCGAGCGACGCCCGCCACTTCTCGGGACTGGGCGCGGACGTCTACCGCTTCATGCCGTTCGCGATCACCGCGGAGGAGCTCGCGGCCATCCACGGCGCCGACGAGCGGGTCTCCGTGGCGGCGCTGGACGCGGCGATCGCCTTCCACCGCGCCCTCCTCACCGCCGGCTGACGGCCCCTTCGCCCGGCCACCGAATCGGACCCGCCGATCCCGAATCGGCTGCGCGAGGGCATGGCCCGACACCTGCCCCCTGCACTGGGGCGCCTCCCTTTGGGTATTCCTGGCCGTGCAGGCCGTTTCCTAGCCTGAGGTCCCCGGGAGGACTCCGGGACCCGACGCCGCACGGCGTCGTGCGGAAGGAGCGAGCATGTCGATCATCACGCCGAACGGCGCGAACGTCTTCGGCGCGCCCTTCGTGGAGATCCTCGAGTACCCGATCGACCGCGAAGCGGCGGTCAGCGTCTCGGCCAATCTCTGCCGGCGCCACAAGCTGCTTCCCATCGGGCGCGAGGGCGGGACGCTCATCGTCGCGATGGCGGACCCGAACGACATCCTTGCCCTCGACGACGTCTCCGCCGCCACCCGGCTCCGCATCCGTCCCGTGCTCGTGGACGCGAAGGACCTCGCGACCGCGATCGACCGCTACCACCGCGCGGACGACGAGCTCACGGACCTCTCGAACGCGCTGCAGGACCAGAGCGAGCTCACCTCCGTCGACCAGGTCGCCGAGGACGAGGACGACGCGCCGATCGTCCGGTTCGTGAACCTGCTCATCTCGCAGGCGATCCAGGACCGCGCCTCCGACATCCACATCGAGCCCGGCGAGGGCTCGCTCCGCGTCCGGTACCGCATCGACGGCGTGCTGAAGGAGGTGCAGTCGGTCTCGAGCTCCATCCAGAGCGGCGTGCTCTCCCGCCTGAAGATCATGGCCGAGCTCGACATCTCGGAGCGTCGCAAGCCGCAGGACGGCCGCATCTCGGTCATGCACCAGGGGCGGAAGATCGACCTCCGCGTCGCGACCCTGCCGACCGTCTACGGCGAGAAGATCGTCATGCGGATCCTGGACTCGTCCGGGTCCGCCAAGAACATCGCGGACCTGAACATGATGGGCCGCAACTTCGAGGCCTTCAAGAACGCGTACTCGCGCCCGAACGGCATGATCCTCGTCACCGGTCCCACGGGGTCCGGCAAGTCGACGACGCTCTACACGGCGATCCAGGAGGTCGCGAAGCCGACCGTCAACGTGATCACGGTCGAGGACCCGGTGGAGTACCGGATGGCCGGCATCAACCAGGTGCAGATCAACGCGAAGGCCGGGCTCACGTTCGCGTCCGCGCTGCGCTCCATCCTGCGGTCCGACCCCGACGTCGTGCTGATCGGTGAGATCCGCGACCACGAGACCGCGCAGATCGCCGTCGAGGCCGCCCTCACCGGCCACCTCGTCATGTCGACCCTGCACACGAACGACGCGCCGTCCGCGGTGACGCGCCTCGTCGAGATGGGCATCGAGCCCTACCTCGTCGGCTCCGCGCTCGTCGGCGTCGTCGCCCAGCGCCTCGCGCGCCGGCTCTGCGACAAGTGCAAGCAGCCCACCACCTACGACGAGGACTACCTCGCGCGCATCGGCCTGCTGATCGAGGAGGACGAGGAGGTCTTCGTGCCCGTCGGCTGCTCGCACTGCGCGAACACCGGCTACCGCGGCCGCATCGCGATCCACGAGGTCATGACCGTGACCGAGGAGATCGAGCGCCTCACCGTCCAGCGCTCCTCCGCCAGCGAGATCAGCCGCACCGCCCTGCAGCAGGGGATGCTCTCGCTCCGCATGGACGGCTGGAACAAGGTCTGCGCCGGCCTCACCTCGATCGAAGAAGTCCTCCGCGTCGCCGTCTAGCGACCGGCCCACCGCTCCACCCGAACCGACTGGAATCCCCGTGAACGCCACCAGCACCGCCGATCCGATCACCCTGCTGAACCGCGCGCTCGCCCACGTGGTCGAGCAGGGCGGCTCGGACCTCCACATCGCCGCCGGGCGCACGCCGGCCGTGCGCCTGCGCGGCGCGCTGCAGCCGGTCGACGCGGTCGGCGTGTGGGACCACGACGACGTCGAGCGCATCCTCTCGGCCGCGATGACCGAGAAGCAGCGGAAGACCTTCGTGGAGGAGCTCGAGCTCGACTTCGCGTACACGCTCTCCGCCGAGAGCCGCTTCCGCGTGAACGTCTACCAGCAGCGCGAGCACTGGGGCGCGGCCTTCCGGCTCATCCCGACCGAGATCAAGACGCTCGAGCAGCTCGGCCTGCCCGAGTCGATCGGCGAGTTCGCCGACCTCCCCCGTGGCCTGGTGCTCGTCACCGGCCCGACCGGTTCCGGCAAGTCGACGACCCTCGCCGCGCTGATCGACCGCGCGAACGAGACCCGCGCCGACCACATCATGACGGTCGAGGACCCGATCGAGTTCGTGCACCAGAGCAAGCGCTCCCTGGTGAACCAGCGCGAGGTCGGCGCCGACACGCAGAGCTTCGAGGCCGCCCTCAAGCACGTCCTGCGTCAGGACCCGGACATCATCCTGCTCGGCGAGCTCCGGGACCTCGAGTCGATCTCGGTCGCGCTGACCGCCGCGGAGACCGGCCACCTCGTGTTCGCGACCCTGCACACCTCGGACGCCCCGCAGTCGATCGATCGCATCGTCGACGTGTTCCCCGCGTTCCAGCAGCAGCAGGTGCGCATGCAGCTCTCGCTCGTGCTCCAGGGTGTCGTCTGCCAGACGCTCGTCCCCACCGCGGACGGCAAGGGCCGCACGGTCGCCGTCGAGGTCCTCAAGATCACGCCGGCCGTCGGCAACCTGATCCGCGGCGCGAAGACGAGCCAGATCGTGACCGCGATGCAGACGGGTTCCTCGCTCGGCATGCAGACGATGGACCAGCACCTCGCGGCGCTCGTATCGGACGGCACCATCACGCTCGAGGCGGCCGAGGGCAAGGCCCACGACGTCGAGACGATGCGCCAGCTCGTGACGACGCCGCGCTTCGCGCAGCAGTCGAACGACTTCTTCAGCATGGGCTCGATGGCCGCTCCGACCGGCATGGGCGGCTTCTGATGGCCGGCTCCGCCGTCGCGCAGAAGGGCGGCGCCCGGGCGGCGAACAAGGAGTTCGCCTATCGCGCGCGGAACGCCGAGGGCAAGATCGTCAAGGGGGCCTTCGACGTGCCGACCGAGGCGGCCGCGGCGAGCCGATTGCTCAGCATGGGCCTGTCGCCGGTCAGCATCGCGGAGAAGGAGGTGGGGTCCGGCCTCAACAAGGAGATCTCCCTCGGCTTCCTCTCCAAGGGCATCAAGACCACCCATCTCGCGGTCGCGACCCGTCAGCTCGCCACGATGACGAACTCCGGCCTCGCGCTCCTCCGCGCCGTCACGGTGGTCGCGGACCAGACCGAGAACGAGAAGCTGCAGGCGCTGCTCCATGACGTGGCTCGCGACATCGAGACGGGCAACTCGTTCTCCGACTCCCTCGCGAAGCACAAGGAGATCCCGCTCATCATGGTGAGCATGCTGCGCGCCGGTGAGGCGGGCGGCTTCCTGGACATCGCGCTGGCGGCCGTCGCGACGACCTTCGAGAAGGAGGCGAAGCTCAAGGCGACCATCAAGTCCGCGATGACCTATCCGGCCGCGGTCCTCGGGATCGCCGTCATCGCGGTCGTCGCGATGCTGCTGTTCATCGTTCCCATCTTCAAGAAGATGTTCGAAGGCTTCGGCAAGGCGCTTCCGCTGCCGACGCAGATCCTGGTCGACATCTCCGACAACATGGTGTGGATCATCCCCACCGCCATCGTGCTCATCGTCACGCTCACGGCACTGTGGCGGGCGAAGAAGGACGCGGACGCGGTCCGACGCGTCGTGCACCCCCTGCTGCTCAAGTTCCCGATCTTCGGGCCGCTCATGGGCAAGGTCGCCATCTCCCGCTTCGCGCGCAACCTCGCCAACATGACGCACGCCGGGGTGCCCCTGCTCCGCGCATTGCAGATCGTCGGTCAGGCGTCCGGCAACTGGGTCATCGAGCAGACCGCGAACCGCGTTGCCGAGTCGATCCGCCTCGGCGGCTCGATGGCGGAGCCGCTCTCTGAGGAGAAGATCTTCCCCGCGATGGTCGTGCAGATGGTGGCCGTCGGCGAGGAGTCCGGCTCTGTCGATGTGATGCTCGGCAAGGTCGCGGACTTCTACGACGACGAGATCGAGGCAACCTCCGCCGCACTGACCTCGCTCATCGAGCCACTGCTCATCTGCGTCCTCGGTGTCGTCGTGGGAGGCATGGTCGTCGCCCTGTACATGCCGATCTTCAGCATCGCCAGCGCCGTCCACTGAGCAGGGTCGCAATGGGAGACGCGCGGCACCGCCGCGACAGGTTCGACGCAGGGTTCACCCTGATCGAGCTCGTCGTCGTCATCATGATCATCGGGATCCTCGTCGGCGTCTCGGCGCCGAGCTACGTCGGGCTCGTGAAGGGCGTGCGGGAATCCGCGACCCAAGCCGACCTCGGGAGCGATCGATCGGCGCTCGTCGCTTACGGGATCGACAGCAACGGCGTCTTCCCGCAGAAGTCGAACCTGGACACGTCGACCGGATCCCTGCTCGCCGGCTACGGGTGGCAGAAGTCGATGGAAACGCAGCAGCTCGACTACTTCCCGAGCGTCACGAGGACCAGCTGGTGCCTGCAGGGCACGAGCGTCACGGGCACCGTCTTCCGTGTTTCCCCGCGGAATCCCACACTTGCGGGCACCTGCTCCGCGCTCGGTGAATCGAACTACTAGCGCTTTCGTGCCGCCCGAGACGCACACCCCCCGTTCCGTCACCGGAACGGGGGGTGTTTCGTTCGTGCGCGGGCGTGTCGGCCGGCTTCATCCTCGGAGTGCGGAGATCGAAGGGGTCCCGTGCAATGAGGCACCGAAATGCGTGCACCCCGGCCTGGGGGCATTTCTTTTTTGAAATACCCCCGCTCGGGGTCTGCTATTCCCTTTTCCATTTCCATATCTTTTGGATATGGCCTTTCCGGCGTATCCGGGACGGCTGCTCCACCACTCCACATCCTGAAACGGAAAACGAACCCGTCATGTCCATCACCACCGCCCTTTCGGCCCGACGCGACGCCCTGCGCGACCGCGAGGCCGGCTTCACGCTCATCGAGCTCCTGGTCGTCGTCCTGATCATCGGCATCCTCGCCGCGATCGCGATCCCGGTGTACCTCGGTGTGCAGAACAACGCGAAGGACACCGCCGTCAAGTCGGACCTCGTCAACATGAAGACGGCGCTCATCGCCGTCTCCGCCAACAACTCCGGCGGCGCCGTCACGAACGTGGCTCAGAGCGCGATCACCGCTCCGCTCACCGCGACCGCGACGGTCACCGGTGCGACGAGCCAGCAGGACCTCGTCGCTCTCGGCTGGTCGCGCAGCAGCCAGGAGAAGGTCAACCCCTTCTTCTCCGCGGGTAACACCACCGCCACCGCCGGCAAGTGGTGCCTCGCCGCGCAGAGCGTCACGGGCAACATCTTCACCGTCACCTCGGGCGGCTCGGTCACGCAGTCGACCGGCACCACCCTCACCTGCACGGTCGGCTGACCTCAGCCGCCGCGTACCTCGAACGGGCGGTCGGGCTTCGGCCCGGCCGCCCGCTCGGGCGCTCCACCCCCGACCTCTCCTCACGAACCGCGAAGGACGACGTGAACGCGCGACTGACTGGTGGCCGCAAGGCCGCCGATGAGGGCTTCACGCTCATCGAGGTCCTCGTCGCGCTCCTCGTCTTCGCCATCATCAGCACCGGCATCCTCGCGGGCATCACGACGATCGTGCAGATGACGAACGACAACCGCTCGCGAGTGACCGCGGCGAACCTCGCGTCGCAGGAGCTCGACACGGTCCGCGCGACATCGGACACCTACACGGTGCAGTCCGCGCCGAAGCGCTCCATCCCGGTCGACGGCCGCACCTACTGGCTGACCCGGACCGTGACCTGGGTCTCCTCGGAGGGCACCAGCGTCTCCTGCAACAGCTCGACCAACCTCTTCTTCCTCCACGTGAACATCCGAGTCACATGGGAGGGGATGTCGTCCGGCGACAAGGGCGTCCAGGACGACACCATCCTCGCGCCGGCCGACGGCAGCACGAACAGCTCCCTCGGGGCGATCGCCGTCTCCGTCGTCGGGTTCGAGGGCCAGCCCGTCTCCGGCATCGCCATCACCGTCAATGTCGCGACCGGCGGCCCCGGTGAGTCGCCGGCCGCCTCGAAGCCGACGACCGCGGACGGGTGCACCTACGCGAACGGCGTGAAGCCGGGCAACTACGTCGTCTCGATCTACAAGTCCGGCTACCGGGATCAGGCCGGGGCGACGAACCCGTCCAAGAACGTGACCGTCAGCGCAGGGGCGACCAGTTCCGTCCAGTTCGTGTACGACCAGGCGGGCACGATCAACGTCCTCTTCACGGACGGGACGTCCGCGACCACCGCGGCCATTCCCGCCGCGTTGCCGGTGAACTACACCTCCGGTGGCGCCACCTACAGCGTCATGGGACTCCTCGCCGGCCTGTTCCCGAATGCCTACGACGTCACCGCCGGCACCGCGAAGTCGGGCTCGAAGACCTGCGCAGCGATCGATCCGTCCGCGTGGGTCGCTGCAAACGTCAACGGGGTCTCGCTCAAGGCCGGCGTCACATCCACGGTCAACTCGCTCGTGAACGTGTCATCGACCGTGAAGGTGCCGCTCGGCGTCGTGAACGTCTACGCGCCGGCCGGGTCGACACTGACCGCGATCCAGACGACGCCCCAGGGCGCCGGAAACCCCGGTTGCGACGTCCGCAGCAAGCTCACCTACTCGATAAGCGGCAATGGATCGTGGGTCGCGCTCGCGCTGCCGTACGGCTCCTGGACCATCTCCGCGGACGGCGTGCCCCTGGCTGCCGGTGCGCTCCAGGTCGTGACGAATGCTGCACTGCCCGGAGTGTCCAGCGACGGCACCGTCACGCTCGACCCGAGGAAGGCCGGATGAACGCGCTCGATCGGCTGCGTCAGGGCAGGAGTGGAGAGGACGGGTTCACGCTCGTCGAGCTGCTCGTCACGATGCTCATCACCGGCATCGTCCTGTCGATGATCGGGGTCTTCTTCGCGAACATCTCCCGACTCACCAGCTGGTCGGGGAAGGACCGCGACGCGACCGGTCAGGCGGCGCTGGCCCTCGACGCGGTCCGAGCGGTCGTCCGCGTCGCCACCAACGTCCCGAAGTCCACGACGGAGACCTACTGGGCGATCCAGTACGGCACGCCCACGCAGCTGCAGATCATCGCCTACTCGAACACCTCCGTCAGCGACTCCGCTCCGGTCCTCGTGACCTTCAACCTCGGCTCCGACGGCACCTTCACCGAGCAGCGGCAGGCGGCGACGATGTCCCCGCTCACCGGCTTCTACGCGTTCAACGGGTCGGTGACGAAGACCACCATCGCGAACGGCTTCGTCGCATCGGGCGCCGAGACTCCCTTCTTCCAGTACCTCGACCAGTCGTTCAAGCCACTGAACGCGTCGCCGAAGCTGAGCGACGCGGATCGGCAGAACAACGTGACGCTGATCCGCGTCACCACGACGCTGGACCCGACCACCGCAGGCGGGCCTGACGGCAAGGTCATCGTCACGAGCTCCATCGGCATGCCCAACCTCGACCGCGACGTGGTGGCGACGGCGTCCGTCCCCAACCTGCCCACGCCGACCGAGACGCCCACACCGACGCCGACGGTCACGAAGTCGAGCAGCGCTCCCGCTGCGTCGCCGACGCCGACGACCGGGGCCAGCTCGGGCGGCTCGGGCACCGGAACGGGGACCGGATCGGGCCCCGGCACGGGCCCGGGCACGTCGACCCCGACGACCGGGACCGGTGGTGGCGGCACGGGATCCACCGGTGGCGGTAGTGGAACCAGCACGCCGGCTCCGTCCTCCTCGTCGCCGAAGCCGACCGCAACGGCGACCCCGACTCCGAAGCCGACTGCAACGGCCAAACCTCCGGTGGTGATCGACCAGTGATGCTCCGTCGACGCAGGGACGACGAGGGTGCGGCGCTCATCGCCGTGGTCGTCCTCGGATTCGTGATGATGGTGCTCATCGCGACGGGGCTCACCGTCGCGACGTCCGGTCTGCGCCAGGCCGTCGGTGTGCAGCGCTCGACGAGCGCGCTGGACGCCGCCTACGCGGGCGTGCAGGACTACCTCGCCCGGGTCAACCTCGACAGGACGTACATCAAGTACGGGAATCCGGACGACACCTTCAACACGGGGACCGCGCTTGTGCGCCCCGACCCGTGGAACCCCGCCTTCGGCATGGGCGCGAAGACCGGGAATCCCGCCACGGACAAGTACGCGACGTGGGCGACGGTGCCTGGCAGCGAGGACGACTCCGGTGTGGCGGCGCAGTACCGCTACGAGGTCAATGCCGCCAACTACACGACGACGGGTGTCATCCAGCTCCGGGTGACCGGGCTCTCCGGCACGAGGACGCGGACCATTCTCGCGTCGCTGCGCGTGAAGGGCTTCGTCGACTTCGGCTACTTCACCGACTACGAAATCAAGGACCCCGAGACCTTCGTCGTGCCGTCCGGCGCCAAGAGCTTCGACCCGAACTCGTGCGTCGTCTACGCCTGGACCGGGAAGCGCCCGGCCGCGTGCAGCTACGTGAACACCGACGACCCGAGCAAGACGACGGACATGCGGGTGCCGTTCAAGAACACCGACCTCCTGTACGGCGACGCGCACACCAATGACACCCCGACCTTCAAGACGTCGCAGGTGAGCGCCTGCGGCATGGTCGTGACCGGCCAGTTCGAGACGGGCGCACCGACGTCGGCGCAGGTATTCAAGGACGCGGCCTCGTGCACGCCGAAGATCCCGCTCGTCAACAAGCCGACGCTCGCGATGCCGGCGACGAACAGTGCGATGGCCTCGGACGCGAGGTGCCTGTACACCGGCCCCACCCGGATCACGTACCTCGGGACCGGATACATGAACGTGGTCTCGCCATGGACGAAGCTGCCCGCCAAGGGCGGCACGGCTCGCGACGACAGCGCGTGCGGCTCACCGTCGGCGCTCGCCAGTCCGTTCGGTGCGACTGTGAAGCAGCTGAACCAGGACCTCCTGTACGTGCAGAACGTGCGCACTCCTGCCCTGGACCCCACGAACGGATGGGCGACCACGGCGAAGCCGAGCGGCGTGACGTGCATCGGGGCGGACGGCAACCTCGACCCGACGGCCTACACGGGCATCGGTTGGTCGCTCGGTTCGGGAGCGGCGCAGATCCGCTTCCCGCTCGACGGCGAGGCGCCGGCCACGAGCTGGACCAACACGTCGTCCACTCCGGCGTCCTGGGACACGGGGACGCCGGCCTACGGGTGCCGCAGCGGCGATCTCTACGTCTCCGGCAAGGTGACGACACTGACCACGGCGGCATCCCAGAACTACGTCTGGATCACCGACGACATCACCTACGCGGACCGCACGGCGGATCTCCTCGGCCTGGTGGGACAGAGCTCGGTGGTCGTCTGGAACCCGATGTCGTCGTCGGACGACCAGCCGATGGTGAAGCCAGGCGCCGCAGGCATCCAGGTCAACCTGGAAGTGGACGCGGCGATCGTCTCGGTGGCGCACACGTTCCGCGTCGAGAACCATGACCGCGGGTCGAGCCGGGGCTCGCTCGAGGTCTTCGGGTCCATCGCGCAGAAGTTCCGCGGCTCGGTGGCGGCCGCGCACGTCACGAGCAAGCCGGATCCGTCCGATCCCAGCCAGCTCATCTACACGACGACGCCGACCGGCTACACGAAGGCGTACCAGTACGACACGTTGCTGAAGACGGTGAGCCCGCCGAAGTTCCTCGAGCCGACGGCCACCAGCTTCACGGTCATCCGCTACGCGACCGTGCCGGTCGCGTACTCCCCGGACGGAACCAAGGTGGTCAACCCGTGACGACGTTCATCCTCGTGACGGCCGGGGTCCTGGGGCTCCTCATCGGCTCCTTCCTCAACGTCGTGGCCTACCGGGTCCCGGCCGGCCTCTCGATCGTGTCCCCGGGGTCCGCGTGCCCCGGCTGTCGCAACGAGATCAGCGCCAGGGACAACATCCCGCTGCTCTCCTGGGTGCTGCTTCGCGGCCGGTGCCGGCACTGCGACATGCGCATCCCGGTCCGCTACCCCCTCGTCGAGGGCGCGACCGGGCTCGCGTTCGTCGTCGCGGCGCTGCCCTTCGCCGGCTCGCTCGAGGCGCCGTCCGATCCGAGGACGACGATCGCGTCGTCGCTCGAGCTCGTCGCGTTCCTGTACCTCGCGGCGATCTCCGTCGTGCTCGCGGTGATCGACCTCGACACGAGGCGGCTGCCCGACAGCATCGTGCTGCCCGGCTTCGCGGTCGGCGCCGCGCTGCTCGGGGGAGCGGGGATCCTGCGCGCGGACTTCGGCGCACTGCTCACCGCGGGCACCGGGGCAGTCGCCGCTGCGGCGTTCTTCTACGTCCTCTACTTCATCGGCGGCATGGGATTCGGCGACGTCAAGCTCGCCGGCGTCGTCGGGCTCTTCCTCGGCTTCCTCGGTATCCCGCAGCTCGTGGTCGGCTTCGCGGCGGCCTTCGCGGTCGGTGCCGTCTTCGGCATCGGCCTCATGGTCGTCCGCGGCAGGAGCCGTAAGACGGCCATCCCCTTCGGCCCGTGGATCCTGACCGGCGCCTGGATCGGCGTGCTCGCCGGCGAGCCGCTCGCGACCGGCTACCTGCGCCTCATGGGGCTCGCGTGACCCCTGGGGGGCGCACCCCCACTGGGGTCTGACGCGGCCCCATCCCGATCGTCACACTCGCATCGTCCACCCGAATCGAAGGACCCGAACGAACATGCCGAACACCATCGTCGGACTCGACTTCGGCCACGGAGTCATCCGTGCCGCCGAGGTCAGCGCCGACGGCAAGCACCAGCCGGTGCTGCACCGGTACCACGAGGTGCAGGTCCCGGTCGACGCCATCAAGGAGGGTGTCGTCACCGACGTCGACGCCGTCGTGTCCGCGCTGACCTGGCTGTGGAAGGTCGCGGCCTTCAGCTCGAAGAAGGTCGTCACCGGCATCGGCAGCCAGCAGGTGCTGATCCGCGAGCTGATCCTGCCTCGCATGCCGCTCGCCCACATCCGCGAGACGCTGCCGTTCCGGGTGCAGGAGCTGCTCCCGCTGCCCGCGGAGCAGGCGGTCCTCGACTTCTACGGCGTCGAGGAGGTCGAGCACGAGGGCGAAGCGCACATCCGCGGCCTGCTCGTGGCGGCGACCCGCGAGTCCGTCCTCGCCAACACTCGCGCCATCGAGGCCGCCGGCCTCAAGGTCGTGGACGTCGACCTCATTCCCTTCGCTGTCGTCCGGGCGCACGTCGAGCACGAGCGCTCCGGGGTGAAGATCTACCTGCACGTCGGCGCCGTCTCGACGAGCGTGATCGTCGCCGAGCAGGGGGTCCCGCAGTTCATCCGCATGCTGCCGTCCGGCGGCAACGATCTGACCGCCGCGCTCGCGGAGAAGCTCGGTCTGTTCCACGACCGCGCCGACGAGATGAAGCGCCGCTTCGGCCTCATCGCCGACGAGGCCGACCTCGACTCCCGCGGCGTCGCGACCGTCAGCGTCGAGGCCGCCAAGGACCTCGTGCAGGCGGTCCGTTCGACCGTCGCGTTCTGGCAGAACAACCACCCTGAGTCCCAGGTCGACGGCGTCGTCCTCTCCGGTGGAGGCGCGATGCTGCGCGGCCTGCCCGAGGCGCTGCAGTCCGCGACCGGCCTCGCCGTCACCATCAGCCGCCCTGCAGGTCGGTTCACCGTCGGCGACCGCGTGGACGAGGCGTCCTTCCTCGCTGCAGGCGCTGCTCCCGCGGTCGCGCTCGGCCTCACGATCAGGAGTGCCGCATGAGCGACACCAATCTCGACCAGCTCGTCGAGCCGTCCCCGAAGCCCGCTCGGGCGAAGCGCGGCCTCGAGATCCGGCGGACGCCGGAATTCGTGGCCGGTGGACTGCCCACGGTCTCCCTCCTCCCGCGCGAGTTGAAGGCTGCCGCCCGCAGCCGCAGTATCCAACGAGCCTTCGCCGCAGGGGTCGTGGTCGCGGTGATCCTCGCGGGCGGGGCGACCGCCGGGGCGATGGCTATCGCGAGCGCCGCTCAGTCCAGGCTGGACGCCTCGAACGCGGCCTCGCAGCAGCTCCTGTCTCAGCTCTCCCGGTTCCAGGACGTGCAGATGCTGCAGCAGAGCATCCGGCTCGGCGAAGCGGCGGTGATGGTCGGATCCTCGACCGAGATCGACTGGCAGGCGCAGATCGACGCGGTCGAGGCGCTCATGCCGAGCGGGTGGACGGTGACGAGCATCCAGGGCGACTCCGCCTCACCGGTCCTCGACTACTCGCAGGGCACCTCTCCGCTCGACGTGCCCAGCGTCGCCAGCGTCCAGATGGCGATCACGACCAGCGACATCTCGTCGGTCGGGCCTTGGCTCAGAAAGCTTCGCGGCATCCCCGCGTACGGCGACGCAACTGCTTCGGTCATCTCGGATGACACGACCGGCTACACGATCCAGCTCACGCTCCACCTGACGCCGAAGGCGCTCGTGAACGCAGGGAAGGCCGCGAAGTGACCGTCAACCTCCGGATCTGGGGAATCGCGTCGGGTGCCGCTGTTGTCGCGGTTCTCGCCGGCGGCTGGTTCCTCGGCGTGCAGCCGCAGCTCGCGGCTGCAGCGACGTCGGCGCAGGCCGCCGTGAACGTGGACGCGCAGAATCAAGCGACGCAGATCAAGATCGCCGCGCTCACGAAGGCGGCTGCGAAGCTCGACGAGATGAAGGTGCAGGACGCGGTCTTGCAGAAGAACGTCCCGACCGTCTTGAAGCCGAACACCTTCATCCGCCGCGTGACCGAAGTCGCCGCGCTCGACGGTGTGAACGTGGTCTCGATCACACCCGGTGACGCTGCGGCCTATACGGCGCCCGCCTCGGCGAGTGGACAGGCCGGAGCCAGTCCGACGGGATCGATCCCGCTCGCGAAGACGAGCCCGCTCATCACCGGGACGAACCTCGCGGTCGTCCCGGTGAGCATCGTCGTGAGCGGCGGGCCGGACGCGGTTGTCCAGTTCTCCCACGACATCCAGAACGATGAACGGACGTTCGCGATCAACGGTGTCCAGACCGTGAAGAACGACCAGTCATCGACGATTACCGGGACGTTCTCCGGATTCATCTACGTCCTGAAGCGCTAGGCGCCTCGGACACACCACCTGCTCGGCGGGACGGGCGCGCACGACGCGCCCGTCCCGCCGTGCTGCTTCCACCGGCCGGGGGGACGGGGACATGAAGGTCACGACTCGCGGTGGTCTGCGGCAGAGCACCGCGATCGCCGTCGCGGCGTGCGTCACCATCGGGATGGGGGGCACGGCGCTCGCCGACGAGCTCACGCCCGATCCCGTCGCCTTCGTCCTCACGACGGCCGGTGACGCGCCGACCGTGCAGCAGCTGCAGTCCACGCTGCCCTCGCTCGACGTCCAGTCGGTGACGCCGCTCGGGGACGGGCTCGCCTCCGTCGAGGTGTCGGCGCGGACCAGCGCGGCGGCGCAGGCGGAGGCCCTCGCGGCCTCGCCCCTCGTCACCGCGGCGACGCCCGCCCGCCGCTTCACCGTCGCGCGCGTGCCCTCGCCGGTCGCCGGCGTCTCGCCCTGGTACGGCGAGCAGTGGGACCTCTGGGACGGCGCCTCGACGAAGCGCGCCGGCGGGTTCGGCGTCGACGCGCCGCGCGCGTGGACGAGGACCTTCGGTCGCAGCGACGTCGTCGTGGCGGTGCTCGACACCGGGATCACGCCGCACCCGGACCTCGCGGGAGCCTCCGTGGTCCCCGGCTACGACTTCGTCTCCCAGACGCCCGGCGTCCTCACCGGCGACGGCGACGGCTGGGACGCGGACCCGTCCGACCCGGGCGACGTGTGCTCCGAGCTCGGCTCCGCCTCGACCTGGCACGGCACGTTCGTCACCGGCGAGATCGTCGCGCAGCGCGACCGGGTCGGCGTCACCGGCCTGGCACCGCGCGTGAGCGTCGAGCCCGTGCGGGTGCTGGGCGGCTGTGGTGGATCGGAGGCCGACACGATCGCCGCGATCGAGTGGGCGTCCGGCGGCAGCGTGCCCGGCGTCCCCGCCAATGCGCACCCCGCCCAGGTCCTCTCCATGTCGCTCGGCTCGGACGGCGGCGACTGCTCGGACGCGCTGCAGACGGCCGTCGACGACGCCATCGCGCGCGGCACCACGATCGTGGCGGCGGCGGGCAACGAGGGGACGACGATGGCGAACACCTCGCCGGCCAACTGCGCCGGCGTCGTGAGCGTCGTCGCGACGACCAGGCAGGGCTCGCTGGCGGTCTACTCGAACCGCGGCTCGGGCCTCGTCGAGCCGTCGCTCGCGGCGCCGGGCGGCTCCGACGCCGACCCGGTGATCGGCGACATCTGGACCTCCACCGGTGCCTTCACCGCGAAGGGGAACCGGCCTGCGATCGGCACCGACGTCGGCACGAGCATGGCGACGCCTCGCGTCGCCGCGGCCATCGCGCTGCTGCTGTCGGTCCGGCCCGGCCTCGACCCCGCGTCGGTGATGCAGCGCCTCTCGGCGACGGCGTCGCCGTTCCCGTCGACCTCGACCTGCACCGAGACGCGGTGCGGGGCCGGGATCGTCGACGCCGGCGACCTGGTCGGCGCGAAGCGCGTCCTCCTGCCGACGACGTCGGCGACGATCACGGGCGCCGCCCGCGTCGGCGGCCGCCTCACCGCGACGAGCGGCACGTGGCGGCCCGCCGCGAAGGCGGCCGCATACCGATGGCTGCGGGACGGCCGCCCGATCGCCGGCGCGACCGGTCGGCGCTACACCCTCCGTCCGGCGGACGCCGGGCACCGCATCACCGTCCGGGTCCAGGTCGGTCGTGCCGGCGCGTTGTCGGCGGCCTCCACCAGTCCCGCACGTCGTATCGCGCGCTGACCCGCTCCCGTAGCCTTGGCGCCCACGACGAAAGGGACGCCGACATGGCCGAGCCGACCAGACCCGCCGGAGATCCGGAGGACGCGGAGCGCGCGACCGACGCCCCCACGAGGGCCCGAGCGCCTCGCGACGGGCTGCTCGCGCCGCCGACCGACGACGAGCTCGCCGCGACGGGGGAGCCCACGGCCGACGAGATCCACGCCGCCGCGTCCGGGAACCGCGCGCGCCCCGACGGCGCCGACGACGACTCGGTCGCCGACACCCGGGTGCTGCCCACGCCGGCCGCCGAGTCCGCCCGGGCCGAGGACACCGAGGTGATCCGCCCCGCGGAGACGCAGGTCATCCGCCCCGCCGCCGAGGACCGGGACGCCGCGAGGGACGAGCCGGCCGCGGGGGAGCGCGCCGCCGCGCCGGCGGCCGTCGCCGCATCCGGCGCCGCCGCGTCGGCGGCGGCCGCGCCGGAGCCCGCGCCGACCCGGCAGCCCGTGCTCGCACCGGCGGAGGACGACGCCCCGCCCGCGCCGAAGCGCGGCGGCAACCGCCTCGTCGCCACGGCGTGGGTGCTGCTCGCCGCGGGCCTGTTCGAGGTCCTGTACTTCGCCGCGGTCGCCCTGCTCGAGCTGATCATCGCCGGCCCCAACGCGGTCGCAGGTCAGCTGCAGGCGCTCATCGAGACGAAGGGCGCCGTCTTCGCCTGGCTGCCCGTCCTCTTCTTCTTCCTCTTCTTCGAGCTCACGGTGCTGCTCCTGAACCGCGCGGGCCGGTTCGCCTACGTGGTCGCGAGCGCGGTGGTCGGCCTGCTCGTCTACGTCGTGAGCGCGATCCTCGTGCCGCTCGTGATCGCCGGGCAGTTCGCGGACCGCAACACGGCCCTGCAGGCGTTCCTCAGCCCGGCGTTCATCCTCATCCTGATCGTCGCCCGCGAGGTGATGCTCTGGACCGGTTTCGCCATCGGCGCGCGCGGCACCCGCGTCCGCCGGCGGAACAAGGAGGCCCGGGCGCGCTACGACCAGGAGGTCGCCGACGCCCGGGACTGAGCGGCGCGCCGGCGCCGGGCTCGCGACCCTCCTCGCGCTCGGCTGGATCGCTTGCGTGGTCGCGGCCAACGGGTTCGTGAGCCTCGCCACGGACGCCGACGTGATCGCGGTGCCCGGGGCCGGCCCGCTCGCGGAGCCGGTCGGCGTCGCGGTCACCGCCGGGGCGATCGGGCTGCGGATCGCGCGGGCGACCGGTCGGAGCGTGCTGCTCCCCGTCGAGACGGCGCTGCTCAGCGCGGTCCTCCTGATCCTCGTGCCGGCGCTGGTCGCGCTGGCGGCCGGGGGAGCGGGCGCGGCGTTCCTGGTCCTCGGCGAGGCGTCCACGTCGCTCTTCACGCTCGCGGACGCGCTGCTCGCGGCCGTCGCGGGCCTCATCGCCCTGCTCATCGTCCGCGCGCGGGCGGCGGGAGCGGGCACCCCGCGCTGGCCCTGGGAGCGCGAGCGCTGAGCACGATGGCGCGGCCGCGACGGCGGTGTGTTTGATCCCCCTCCCGAGTGCGGGTACTATCGACGGGTTGTGTGCCGCTGTCCGGTGCACGCGTGTCCCGCGGAAGGCCTCGCGCCAGTGTGTGGGACCACCGCGGATGCGCGTCATCCGCTTCGACCGTCCGGCCCCCGCGAGCGGAGCCGGATCGCCCGCGGGGGCGATGTCCGGAAGGCCGTCCGCCCTCGCAGGCGGCGCAGAACACAAGAGATGCCGCTCGAGCAGCGGCGCCAAGGAGTCAGCAGAGTGCCCACCATCCAGCAGCTGGTCCGCAAGGGCCGCACGCCCAAGGTCGTCAAGACCAAGGCGCCTGCGCTGAAGGCGAACCCGCAGCAGCGCGGCGTCTGCACGCGCGTCTACACGACGACGCCGAAGAAGCCGAACTCCGCGCTCCGCAAGGTCGCGCGCGTGAAGCTGTCGAACGGCACCGAGGTCACCGCCTACATCCCCGGCGAGGGCCACAACCTGCAGGAGCACTCGATGGTGCTCGTCCGCGGCGGCCGCGTGAAGGACCTGCCGGGCGTGCGCTACAAGATCGTCCGCGGCGCGCTGGACACCCAGGCCGTGAAGAACCGCAAGCAGGCCCGCAGCCGCTACGGCGCCAAGTTGGAGAAGAAGAAGTAATGCCTCGTAAGGGACCCGCTCCGAAGCGCCCGGTCGTCGCCGACCCGGTCTACCAGGCTCCGGTGGTCAGCCAGCTCGTCAACAAGATCCTCGTCGACGGCAAGAAGGGCCTGTCCGAGCGCATCGTCTACGGCGCGCTCGAGAACGTGGCCGCGAAGAACGGCCAGGACGCCGTCGCGACGCTGAAGAAGGCGCTCGACAACGTCCGCCCGACCATCGAGGTCAAGAGCCGCCGCGTCGGCGGCTCGACCTACCAGGTCCCCGTCGAGGTCAAGCCGCACCGCGCGAACACGCTCGCGCTGCGCTGGCTCACCTCGTACGCGAAGGCCCGTCGCGAGAAGTCGATGACGGACCGCCTCACCAACGAGATCCTCGACGCGTCGAACGGCCTCGGCGCCGCGGTGAAGCGCCGCGAGGACACGCACAAGATGGCCGAGTCGAACCGCGCCTTCGCGCACTACCGCTGGTAGCTCCCACGCTCGGTCGACGTCCCGCCGGCTGAGCGCGAGAACCCACGCACTCCACCGCGGCCGCGGCTCCGTCCATCCGGACGGGGTCCGCGGCCTCGGGCATGAAACGGGGCGCTCGTCTGTTGAGGCGAGGGCCCGAAACTTCTTTCGAAAGGTTCCCCCGTGGCAGTCGCCCAGGACGTCCTCACCGACCTGAACAAGGTCCGCAACATCGGCATCATGGCGCACATCGACGCCGGCAAGACCACGACGACCGAGCGCATCCTCTTCTACACCGGCATCACCCACAAGATCGGCGAGGTGCACGACGGCGCCGCGACGATGGACTGGATGGCGCAGGAGCAGGAGCGCGGCATCACCATCACGTCGGCCGCGACGACGTGCTTCTGGAACAACAACCAGATCAACATCATCGACACCCCGGGCCACGTGGACTTCACGGTCGAGGTCGAGCGCTCCCTGCGCGTCCTCGACGGCGCCGTCGCTGTCTTCGACGGCAAGGAGGGCGTCGAGCCCCAGTCCGAGACCGTGTGGCGGCAGGCGGACAAGTACAACGTCCCGCGCATCTGCTTCGTCAACAAGATGGACAAGCTCGGTGCGGACTTCTACTTCACCGTCGACACCATCGTGAGCCGTCTCGGCGCCAAGCCGCTGGTCATCCAGCTGCCGATCGGTGCGGAGAGCACGTTCGAGGGCGTCGTCGACCTGGTCGAGATGCGCGCCCTGACGTGGCGCGGCGACGCCAAGGGCGACGTCCAGATGGGTGCGAAGTACGCCATCGAGGAGATCCCCGCCGACCTGCTCGAGAAGGCGCAGGAGTACCGCGAGAAGCTGATCGAGACGGTCGCCGAGTCCGACGACGCGCTGCTCGAGAAGTTCTTCGGTGGCGAGGAGCTGACGGTCGCCGAGATCAAGGGCGCCATCCGCAAGATGACGGTGAACAGCGAGCTGTACCCGGTCCTCTGCGGCTCCGCGTTCAAGAACCGCGGCGTTCAGCCGATGCTCGACGCGGTCGTCGACTACCTGCCGAGCCCGCTCGACGTGCCGGCGATCGAGGCGCACGACCCGCGCGACGAGGAGAAGGTCATCCTCCGTCACGCCGACGCCTCCGAGCCGTTCTCGGCCCTCGCGTTCAAGGTCGCGGTGCACCCGTTCTTCGGCCGCCTCACCTACGTCCGGGTCTACTCGGGTCACATCGAGGGCGGCAGCCAGGTCATCAACTCGACCAAGGGCAAGAAGGAGCGCATCGGGAAGATCTTCCAGATGCACTCCAACAAGGAGAACCCGGTGGACGGCGTCTCCGCCGGCCACATCTACGCGGTGATCGGCCTCAAGGACACGACGACGGGCGACACGCTCTCCGACGTGAACGAGCAGGTCGTCCTCGAGTCGATGACGTTCCCGGAGCCGGTCATCGAGGTCGCGATCGAGCCCAAGACCAAGGCGGACCAGGACAAGCTCGGCACGGCGATCCAGAAGCTCGCCGAGGAGGACCCCACCTTCCGCACCGAGCAGAACCGCGAGACCGGCCAGACCATCATCAAGGGGATGGGCGAGCTCCACCTCGACATCCTGGTCGACCGCATGAAGCGCGAGTTCAACGTCGAGGCGAACGTCGGCAAGCCCCAGGTGGCCTACCGCGAGACGATCCGCAAGACGATCGAGCGCTACGACTACACCCACAAGAAGCAGACCGGTGGTTCCGGTCAGTTCGCGAAGGTGCAGATCGCGCTCGAGCCGCTCGAGGTCACGGCCGAGACGACGTACGAGTTCGAGAACAAGGTCACCGGTGGCCGCGTGCCGCGCGAGTACATCCCCTCGGTGGACGCGGGCATCCAGGACGCGATGCAGGTCGGCGTCCTCGCCGGCTACCCGACGGTCGGCGTCAAGGCGACGCTGCTCGACGGCGGCTACCACGAGGTCGACTCCTCCGAGATGGCGTTCAAGATCGCCGGCTCGATGGCCTTCAAGGAGGCCGCGCGCAAGGCGTCCCCGGCTCTCCTCGAGCCCGTCATGGCCGTCGAGGTCCGCACCCCCGAGGAGTACATGGGCGACGTCATCGGCGACCTGAACTCCCGCCGCGGGCAGATCCAGGCCATGGAGGACGCCTCCGGCGTCAAGGTCGTCACCGCCAAGGTGCCGCTGTCCGAGATGTTCGGCTACGTCGGCGACCTCCGGAGCAAGACCTCCGGTCGCGCCGTGTACTCGATGCAGTTCGACAGCTACGCCGAGGTGCCGAAGAACGTCGCCGACGAGATCGTCCAGAAGAACAAGAGTGAGTAGTCGATGCACGGACTTTCGCGCGGCCGGCTTCGCCGGCGCCGCGAAAGTCCGTGCTCCGGCTTCGCCTTCGCAGCACGGCTCCGCCGTGCGAAGAGCGCGCCGGCCTGAGCCGGCGGGGCGCTGCGCGCCCCGCCACTTCATCTCCACTCCGCTCACTCGCGTCCCGGCAGCGACTGCTGCTGCTGACACGCCCGTGTAACAAACCGAAATCAAACCGGGTATCCTCGACCGGTCGTTTCCGCGCAAACCCGCGCCCCTACGACCGAGGTAGGACACCTCGACCAACAGTCCTGAGGAGGACAAGTGGCCAAGGCCAAGTTCGAGCGCACCAAGCCGCACGTGAACATCGGAACGATCGGTCACGTCGACCACGGCAAGACGACGCTCACCGCGGCGATCACCAAGGTGCTGCACGACAAGTACCCGACGCTGAACACCGCGAGCGCGTTCGACCAGATCGACAACGCTCCCGAGGAGCGTCAGCGCGGCATCACGATCAACATCTCGCACGTCGAGTACCAGACGGAGAAGCGCCACTACGCGCACGTGGACGCCCCGGGCCACGCCGACTACATCAAGAACATGATCACGGGTGCCGCCCAGATGGACGGCGCGATCCTCGTGGTCTCCGCGACCGACGGCCCGATGCCGCAGACGCGCGAGCACGTGCTGCTCGCCCGCCAGGTCGGCGTGCCCTACATCGTCGTGGCGCTGAACAAGTCCGACGTCGTCGACGACGAGGAGATCCTGGAACTCGTCGAGCTCGAGGTCCGCGAGCTGCTCTCGAGCCAGGAGTTCGACGGCGACAACGCCCCGATCGTCCGCGTCTCGGCGCTCCAGGCCCTCGAGGGCGACGCCAAGTGGGGCGAGACGGTCGCCGACCTCATGGACAAGGTCGACGAGTTCGTCCCGGAGCCCGAGCGCGACGTCGACCGTCCGTTCCTGATGCCCATCGAGGACGTCTTCACGATCACCGGTCGTGGCACGGTCATCACCGGCCGCGTCGAGCGCGGTGTCCTCAAGGTCAACTCCGAGGTCGAGATCGTGGGCATCAAGCCGACGAGCATCAAGACCACGGTCACCGGCGTCGAGATGTTCCGCAAGCTCCTCGACGAGGCGCGCGCGGGCGAGAACGTCGGTCTGCTCCTCCGCGGCACCAAGCGCGAGGAGGTCGAGCGCGGCCAGGTCGTCGTGAAGCCGGGTTCGGTCACGCCGCACACGAACTTCGAGGCCAACGCGTACATCCTGTCGAAGGACGAGGGCGGGCGTCACAACCCGTTCTACGCGAACTACCGTCCGCAGTTCTACTTCCGCACCACGGACGTCACGGGCGTCATCTCGCTGCCCGAGGGCACCGAGATGGTCATGCCCGGTGACACCACCGAGATGACGGTCGAGCTCATCCAGCCGATCGCGATGGAGGAGGGCCTCCGCTTCGCGATCCGCGAGGGCGGCCGCACCGTCGGCGCCGGCACGGTGACGAAGATCATCAAGTGAGCTGACGCTCGCTGAAGCGACGAGGGGTCGGGCCGAGAGGCCCGGCCCCTTCGTCGTTCCCGACTGGGGGTCGGCCGGACGGTGCTCGCCACTGCGGCCGCGCACGCTCGCCGCCTACAGTTGCAGGGTCATGCCAGCGCCAGTGCCGTCCCCGTTCGTCCCGGAATCGACCGCGCCGGTCGCGCTCGCGGAGCTCGCCGATCGGTTCGGTCTCGCCGGCGATCCCAGTGACGTCGAGGTCACCGGTATCAGCCTCGGCACGGGCGCCGTGCGCCCCGGGCATCTCTTCATCGCGTTGCAGGGCGTCCGCAGCCACGGCGCGGAGTACGCCTCGGACGCGGTCGAGCGCGGCGCGGTCGCCGTGCTCACCGACCCCGAGCACGCGGATCTCGCGGTCGGCGTCCCGGTCGTGACCGTCGCGGAGCCCCGCCTGCTGCTCGGCGAGCTCGCCGCGGAGGTCTACCGCACGCGCGAGCACCACCCGCTGCTGCTCGGCGTGACCGGCACGAACGGCAAGACGTCCACGAGCCACTTCCTCGCCGGCCTGCTCGACCTGCTCGAGGTGCCGAACGGGCTCAGCTCCACCGCCGAGCGGCGCGTGGGGTCGGAGCGCCGCGTCGCGGGCCTCACGACGCCGGAAGCGACCGAGCTGCACGCCCTCATCGCGCGGATGGTCGAGACCGGGGTCGAGGCAGCGGCGATCGAGGTCAGCGCGCAGGGGCTCTCGCGGCACCGCCTCGACGGCATCGTCTTCGACGTCGCGGGGTTCACGAACCTCAGCCACGACCACCTCGACGACTACGCCGACATGGAGGAGTACTACGCCGCGAAGGCGGTGCTGTTCCAGCCGGACCGGTCGCGCCGCGCGGTCGTCTCGCTCGACACGACGTGGGGCGCCCGCGTCGTCGCCGACGCCGGGGTTCCGACGACGACCATCGCGCTGGCGGGTGGCGAGGTCGCCGACTGGACGGTCACGGTGACGGAGGAGACGCAGGCGTTCACCGCGTTCGTGCTCGAGGGGCCGGACGAGCGGCGGCTCGAGACCCGGATCCCGGTGCTCGGGGCGCACATGGCCGCGAACGCGGGGCTCGCGATCCTGATGCTGCTCGAAGCGGGGTACGCCTTCGACCGCCTCCGGACGGTCCTGGAGGGGCCGCGCGGCATGGACGCGACGCTGCCGGGCCGGACCGAGCTCGTGTCCGGGCCGGGGGCGCCGGCGGTCTACGTCGACTTCGGGCACTCGCCGCACGCGTTCCAGGAGACGCTCGCGGCGGTGCGGGCGGTGACGCCCGGCAAGGTCGTCATGCTCTTCGGCGCGGACGGCGACCGCGACACGACGAAGCGCCCGGACATGGCGCGTGCCGCCGTCCGGGGGAGCGACGTGCTGATCGTCACCGACCACCACCCCCGCTTCGAGGACCCGGCGAGCATCCGCGCGGTCCTGGTGGCGGCCGCGCGGGAGGCCGAACCGGATCACCCGCTCTACGAGGAGGGGCAGCCGGAGAAGGCGATCCGCCTCGCGGTCTCGCTCGTCGAGCCGGGCGACGCCATCCTGTGGGCCGGCCCGGGGCACCAGAACTACCGCGACATCCGCGGGGTCCGCACCGACTACTCCGCGCGCCGCGAGGCCCGCGCAGCCCTGCAGGAGGCCGGCTACGCGGCCGCGCCCTCCCGCGACCTCCACACCTGACGGGCGCGACGGCGGCCGTCCATAGGAGTCTCTTCACCGCGCCCGGGGTGGTCACCAGGCGGGCTCCGTAGCGTTCCACGCGGACAGTCCGGCGAACTCCCGGGCCGATCGAATCCCCGATCCGACGGGCAATCGGATCGATCCGTGGACGATCCGGCCCTCGCCGGGCCGGGTGGGTGAGAAGGGGAGGGCTCGGCGGCCCTCCCCTTCTCCATGTCCTCGCTTCCCCGACCGGACGATCGACCTCCGGCGCAAGCCCCCGTCATGCCCAGGCGCCCGTCCATACACTCGCCCGTCATGACCGACGCGCCGCCGAAGCCCACGACGCGCCTGCGCAAGAGCAACCCGCTCGGCAAGGGCTACCACCGCGTCCGCGCCGGCCGAGGGTTCAGCTACCGCGCTCCCGACGGCACCACCGTGACCGACCCCGCCCTGCGGGAGCGGTTCGAGGCGCTCGGCATCCCGCCGGCCTGGACGGACGTGTGGATCGCGCCCTACGAGAACGGGCACATCCAGGCGGTCGGGCACGACGCGGCGAACCGCAAGCAGTACATGTACCACCCGACGTGGCGGGAGCGGCACGACAAGAACAAGTACCGCCGCATGCTGCTGCTCGCCGAGGCGCTGCCCGGCGCCCGGGGCACGGTGCGGCGGCACCTCCGCGATCCGGAGGAGCCGCGGCGGCAGGTGCTCGCCGCGGCCTTCCGGATGCTCGACCTCGGCGGCCTGCGCATCGGCTCGTCGATCTACGAGGAGGAGAACGGCAGCTACGGCCTGACCACGCTGCACGGGGAGCACGTCCGGGTCGACGGCGATGTGATCGACCTGCGGTTCCCGGCCAAGAGCCACAAGCTCTGGGAGTCGACGATGCGGGACGAGGACCTCGCACCGCTGCTCGCGGGCCTGAAGGCACGGGGCGACGACGAGCGCCTGCTCGCCTACGACCACGGCGGCCGCTGGCACACCATCGCGCCGGAGGACGTGAACGGCTACGTCCGCGAACGGCTCCACGGGGAGTTCTCCGCGAAGGACTTCCGCACGCTGCGCGGCACGGTCGCCGCGGCGACGAGCCTCGCGAAGCACGGGCCGGAGTCGAAGAAGGGCGCGCAGAAGCGGGCGATCGCCGACGCGATGCGCGCGGCGGCCGCCGAGCTCTCCAACACCCCGACCGTGGCGAAGGCGAGCTACGTGGACCCGCGCGTCGTCGACCGGTACCGGGCGGGGGAGACGATCGACCCGGCGCGGCTGCACGCGGCGGAGTCGGAGGTGCTCGCCCTGCTCTTCGAGCGCCCGGGCTCGCCGATCGCGAAGCCGAAGCGGAAGCGGACCGCGAAGTCCTAGCCGTCGCGGGCCCGAAACACGCGGTGGGTAGCGTCCGCCGCATGGATCTGGACGCGTTCGTGGCGGGCATGCCGAAGACCGAGCTCCACGTGCACCTCGAGGGCACGCTCGAGAGGGACCTCCTCCTGCGGCTCGCCGCGCGGAACGGGGTCGACGTGCCGATCCCGGAGGGCGGGTTCACCGACCTGACGAGCTTCCTCGCCCAGTACTACCCGGCGATGCGCGCGCTCGTGACGGAGGACGACTTCTTCGAGCTCGCGTGGGCCTACCTCGAGAAGGCGGCGTCGCAGCACGTCGTCCACGCGGAGCTGTTCTTCGACCCGCAGGCGCACACCGGGCGGGGCGTGCCGTTCCCGACGGTGCTCGGCGGCTACCGGCGCGCGATCCTCCGCGCCGAGCGCGAGCTCGGGGTGCACGCCGACCTGATCCTCTGCTTCCTCCGCGACCTCACCGCCGAGCACGCCATGTCGACCCTGATGGAGGCGCTGCCGTTCAAGGCGTGGATCGTGGGCGTCGGCCTCGACTCCGACGAGCGCGGCAACCCGCCGGCGAAGTTCGCCGACGTGTTCGCGCGGGCCAGGGCCGAGGGGTTCCAGCTGACGATGCACTGCGACATCGACCAGCCCGGGTCGATCGAGCACATCCGGTCGGCGCTGCTCGACATCGGGGTCGACCGGATCGACCACGGGACGAACGTCGTCGAGGACCCGGCGCTCGTCGCCGTGCTGCGCGAGCGCGGGGTCGGGCTCACCTGCTGCCCGATCTCGAACGGGTTCGTGACCGACGACATGAAGGCGCAGGAGATCGCGGCGCTCCTCCGGTCCGGGGTGAAGGTGACGGTCGCCTCCGACGACCCCGCCTACTTCGGCGGCTACGTCACCGAGAACCTGCTCGCGCTCGCGGCGGCCGCGGACCTGACCCGCGACGAGCTCGTCCAGCTGCAGCGCAACGCGCTCGAGATCGCCTGGCTGGCGCCGTTCCGGCGCGACGCGCTCCTCGCCGGTCTCGAGGCCCACGCCCTAGCCTGAGCCCGTGCGCCCCACCGTCAAGGACGTCGCCGCGCTCGCCGCGGTGTCGCCGAAGACGGTGTCGAACGTGCTGGGCGGCACCGTCCGCGTCGCCCCGGACACGAGGGCGCGGGTCGAGCACGCGATCGAGCGGCTCGGCTACGTGCCGAACCTCGCCGCTCGCGGCCTGCGGTCGGGGCGGACGGGCCTGATCGCGCTCGTCCTGCCGGACGTCCGGTCGCCGTTCTCCGCCGAGCTCGTGCAGCTCGTGGTCGAGCTCGCGCACGAACGGGCGCTCGGCGTCCAGCTCGAGCAGGCCTCGACCTCCGTCGACCGCACCCGCGAGCTCATCGCGAGCGCGCGCCGGCACCTCGTCGACGGCGTCCTCCTGAACCCGGCGACCGGCGCGCAGCGGGATGCGGCGCTGGGCGGCGGCGGCGGCGAGGTGCCGCTCGTGATGCTCGGCGAGGTGGAGCAGCGGGACGTGGACCAGGTGTGGGTCGACAGCGTCGACGCCGCGCGACGGATGACCGCGTTCCTGATCGGCCTCGGGCACCGCCGCATCGCCATGCTCGGCGTGCAGCCGCCGGGCGAGGGCACGGTCACGGGCGGCCTCCGGCGCCAGGGCTACCGGGAGGCCCTCACCGAGGCCGGGCTGCCGGCCGACCCGGTCCTCGAGCGGACCTGCGCCGCGTGGACGCCGGAGGGGGGCTACGACGCGATGACCCGGCTCCTCGCCGAGGAGGGCCGGCCGGATGCGGTCTTCTGCGCCACCGACGCCATCGCGCTCGGGGCGCTCTCCGCGCTCTGGGTCGCCGGCGTGCGCGTCCCCGACGACGTGTCGGTCGCCGGCTTCGACGACGTGTCGGTGGGCGCCTTCGCGGCCCCGCCGCTCACCACCGTGCGGTGGGACAAGCGCGGGTACGCGGAGGCGGCGCTCGACCGGCTCGTCACCCGGATCGCCGGCTCGGCCGAGCCGGCGCTGCGCCTCCGCTTCCCCGTCGAGATCGTGCGCCGCGCGAGCGTGCGGGAGCGCTGACCCCGTCCGTCCGCGCCCCGCGACGAGCGCCGTCGCCTGCGCCTGACGATCCGGCGTGCGCGCCCGCGTCACGCTTGACGGGCGATTCCAACGATGTAACGCTGTCCTCGTCACACCGCCGTGCCCGTGAGAGGACCTGCTGCACCCGTGCCTGAAGCCCGCATCACCGTCTCGACCGCAGCGCCGGTCGGCTCCATCGACCGTCGCGTCTTCGGCTCGTTCGTCGAGCACCTGGGGCGGTGCGTGTACGACGGCATCCACGAGCCCGGCCACCCGTCGGCCGACGAGCAGGGCTTCCGCGAGGACGTGCTCGAGCTCGTCCGCGAGCTCGGCGTGACGACCGTCCGGTACCCGGGCGGCAACTTCGTCTCCGGCTACCGCTGGGAGGACGGGGTCGGGCCGAAGGACCGGCGCCCCGTGCGCCGCGACCTCGCCTGGCACTCCACCGAGACGAATCAGGTCGGGCTGCACGAGTTCGCGCACTGGAACACGAAGGCGGGCAGCGAGCCGATGCTCGCGATCAACCTCGGCACCCGCGACGAGCTCGCGGCCCTCGACCTCCTCGAGTACACGAACCTCCCGGTCGGGTCGACACTGTCCGACGAGCGTGCGGCGAACGGCGCCACGGACGGCTTCGGCGTGAAGATGTGGTGCCTCGGCAACGAGATGGACGGGCCGTGGCAGCTCGGCCACCGCAGCGCGGAGGACTACGGCAAGCTCGCCAGCCGGACCGCGAAGGCCCTCCGGCAGCTGCAGCCCGACCTCGACCTGGTCGTCTGCGGCAGCTCCGGACGTGGCATGCCGACGTTCGGCAGCTGGGAGCGCGTGGTCCTCGAGCACACCTACGAGGACGTCGACTTCATCTCGGCGCACGCGTACTACGAGCCGCACGACGGCGACGTCGACAGCTTCCTCGCCTCGGCGGTCGACATGGACCGCTTCATCGAGGCCGTCGCCGCCACGGCGGACGCGGTGAAGGCCGAGCTGCGGCACGACAAGACGATCTTCATCTCGTTCGACGAGTGGAACGTCTGGTACCAGTCCCGGTACCACGACACCGACAAGGTGGAGGGCCTGGACAACTGGCCGATCGCGCCGCGGCTGCTCGAGGACGTGTACACCGTCACGGACGCGGTCGTCTTCGGCAGCCTGATGATCTCGCTGCTCAAGCACGCGGACCGCGTGAAGGCCGCGAGCCTCGCGCAGCTCGTCAACGTGATCGCCCCGATCATGACCGAGCCGGGCGGGCCGGCCTGGCGCCAGACGACGTTCTTCCCGTTCGCGATCACCGCCCGTCTGGCGCAGGGCGAGGCGCTGCAGGTGGGGATCGACGCCCCGACCATCACGACGAAGGCGTACGGCGACGTCCCCGCCGTCGACGCCGTCGTCACGCGCGGCGACGCGGGCGCGGGCGTGTTCCTCGTCAACCGGCACCGCACGGAGCCGATCACGGTGACCGTGGACCTCGAGGGGCTGCGGACCGCGTCGATCAGCGAGACGCACCTCATCGCGGACGACGACCCGGACGCGGCGAACACGCTCGAGGACCAGGAGCGCGTCCGCCCGACGCCGAACGACACGGCGGCGATCCAGGACGGCGTCCTCACCGTCACCCTGCCGCCCGTGTCCTGGACGGCGATCGGACTCACCGCGTAGCCCCTGACCGGATCCGCTCGCGGATCCACCCCGAATGCACGACGAGGAGGTCGAGCACATGGCGGACACGTTCCTCCGCAGCCCGATGACGAGGAGGGGCCTGCTCTCGGCGGGCATCGCGGCGATGGCGGTGCCCGCGCTCGCCGCGTGCTCGAGCCCCGTCGTCGCGGGCCTCACCGGTGCCGAGCTGGATCCGAGGACACTCGTGTTCTGGAACCTGTTCGGCGGCGGCGACGGCAGCCGGATGCAGGAGATGTAGGCGGTCTACCAGAAGGCGAACGGCGGCCCGTCGTCGCTGCAGGCGACCGTCTTAGCGTGGGGCAACCCGTACTACTCGAAGCTCACGCTCGCGACCGTGGGGAACAAGCCGCCCGACGTCGCCGTGGCGCACCTCACGCGAGCGAAGCTGCTGGCGCAGGGCGGCGTGCTCGACGAGATCACGCAGGAGGACCTCGCGTCCGTCGGCCTGTCGTCCGGCGACCTCGACCAGAAGTCGTGGGCGTCGCAGCGGACCGACGGCAGGGACATCGCGATCCCGCTCGACACCCACCCGTTCGTCATGTTCTTCAACCAGGACGTGATCGACAAGGCGGGGCTGCTGGAGAACGGGAAGCTCAAGACGATCACGGGGCTGCAGGAGTTCGAGGCGGCGCTCGCGGAGGTGAGCAAGGTCACCGGCGGCGTCGCGATCACGTCCGCGAACGTCAACGAGACCGCGACGCCGTGGCGCCTGTTCCAGACGCTCTACAGCCAGATCAGCGGTGCGACGCCCTACCTCGGCGACGACGGGCGCACCCTCACGGTCGACCAGGACGCGGCGAAGGAGGTGCTCGGCACCATCGCGAAGTGGAGCTCGAAGGGGTGGCTCAACAAGGCGCTCGACTACGCGGGCAGCCAGACGCCCATGTTCACCGGCAAGGCCGGCTTCTACCTCCAGGGCGAGTGGGAGATCACGACGGCGCAGTCCATCAAGGGCCTGAAGTTCGGCATGGTCCCCGTGCCGCAGCTCTTCGACAAGCCGGCCAGCCAGGCCGACTCCCACACCTTCGTGCTCCCGAAGAAGGACCGCACGCCCGAGCAGCGCAAGCAGGCGATGGGCTTCATCAAGTCGATGCTCGACCAGAGCTACACCTGGGCGCAGGGCGGTCACGTCCCCGCCTACCTCCCGCTCCGGGACAGCCAGAAGTACAAGGACCTCGAGCCGCAGGCCGACTACGCGGCGGCGGCCGACAACGCCGCCTACGACCCGTCGGCCTGGTACTCGGGCTCCGGCTCGACCTTCGAGACGATCGTCGGCTCGCAGTTCGCGCTCGTCCAGCAGGGCGCCTCGTCGCCGGACGGCGCGCTCAAGTCGGCGAGCGACCAGCTCCAGACCTACCTGAAGACCCCGTCCCCGCTCTGATCCGCCCCGAGAACCGGAAGGCCATCGCAATGACGCAAGCCATCTCCGTCCCACCCGCGGGGGTCGCGGCCCGATCACGCGGGTCCAACCCCGTCGACCGCGGCGGCGCCCGCGCCGGGTGGGGGTTCATCGCCCCGTTCGGGCTGTTCTACCTGCTGTTCCTCCTCGGCCCCGTGGTCGTGATGCTCGTGGCGAGCTTCTTCAACAGCTCGACCGTCCAGTCGGGGCTCGGCTCCTTCGCCGGGTTCGGCAACTACGCCGAGATGTTCGGCCGCGCCGACTTCTGGGACGCGATGTGGCACACGGTGCAGTTCACGATCTACACGACGCCGCCGCTCGTGATCCTCGGCTTCGTCCTCGCCGTGCTGACGAACCGCATCCGACGCGGGCAGTGGTTCTTCCGCCTCGCGTTCTTCCTGCCGTTCGTGCTCCCCTCGGCGACGATCTCGCTGATCTGGCTGTTCATCTTCACGCCGGGCAGCGGGCTCTGGGCGCTGGGGGAGCAGCTCATCGGGCTCACACCCGGACCGGGCGTGCTCGCCGGGCCGGGCACGGCCATGATCGGCGTCGCCCTCGCCACCATCTGGTGGACCCTCGGCTTCAACTTCGTGCTCTACCTCGCCGGGCTGCAGGAGATCCCGCGGGAGCTGTACGAGGCCGCCGCCGTCGACGGGGCCTCGCAGTGGGAGCAGATCCGCTTCATCACCCTGCCGCTGCTGAAGCGCACGACGACGCTCGTGATCCTGCTGCAGATCATCGCCAGCCTGAAGATCTTCGACCAGGTGTACCTGATGACCCAGGGCGGCCCGGGCACCGCGACGCAGGTCGCGCTCGGCCTCGTCACCAGCACCGCGTTCACCGACAACCGCATCGGCGCGGCCTCCGCCGCCTCCACCGTCCTCTTCGTCCTGATCGTCGTCATCGCGGTGGTCCGGCAGCTCACCGACCGCACGAAGGAGGCGTGAGATGACCTCGACGCCCACCACCACGCGACGTTCCTCCGCCGTCCGCCGGGCGGTCTCGCCGGCGGCGCCCGCCCGAGCGGTCCCGGCGGAGGCGAGCCGGCGCAGCGACCGCGTCTTCAACGTCGTCGCGCTGGTCGTCCTGATCGTGCTCGCGATCCTGTGGCTGATCCCGAGCCTCTTCGCGCTGAAGACGTCGCTGACCGAGAACGGCACCGCCGCGCTCGGCGCGGGCCAGATCATCTCGTCGTTCTCGCCGACGCTGCACTCCTACGCGTCGCTGCTGCAGGCCGGCGACATCTGGAACTGGTACATCGCGAGCGGCATCACCAGCGTCCTGACGACCGTGCTGACGGTGCTGTTCGCCTCGATGGCGGCGTTCGCCCTGTCGCGGCTGATGTTCCGCGGCCGGAACGTCGTGTTCCTGCTGATCGTGCTCGGGATCATGATCCCGACGCAGGTGCTGATCGTCCCGATCTTCCAGATGCTCGGCGCCGTGAACCTGCTCAACACCTACTGGGGGGTGATCCTGCCGCAGGTGCCGGCGGTCATCGCGGTGTTCATCTTCAAGCAGTTCTTCGACGGCATCCCGAAGGACCTGGAGGAGGCCGCGCGCATCGACGGCGCCAGCCGGTGGCGCGTGTACTGGTCGGTGATCATGCCGCTCTCGCGGCCGGTGATCGCGGCGGTGTCGATCCTCACGTTCGTGGGCGTCTGGAACAACCTGCTGCTGCCGCTGTTCGTGGTCGCGAACCCGAACCTCATGACCATCCCCGTCGGCCTCGCCACGGTGCAGGGCAGCTTCGGCCAGCGCTACTCGGACATCCAGGCCGGGGCCGTGCTGGGCGCCCTCCCGCTCGTGGTCCTCTACGTGATCTTCCAGCGCCAGATCGTGGAGGGCGTCACGGGCAGCGGCCTCAAGGGCTGACCCGCCTGCGCGGGCCGTGGACGAGCGCGCGGGCGGCCGCCCGTGCACTCGTCCGTCGCGCGTGCAGTCCGCGCTCCGCTCCTCCCCAGGGCTCGATCGACGCGCGGGCGACCGCGGGCCGATCTCCGCACGCACCGGTGCGCGCAGGATCCCGGCGTGCTGCTGGACGAGGCGAGACGGCTCTTGATCACGACCGGGTCGGCGGAGGAGCGGAGCTCCCGGGCGCTGTCCCGGCTGGTGGCGGCGGGGTCGCTCATCCGCCTGCGCCCCGGCGTGCACGTCGACGCGATCGTGTGGGCACGGCTTCGCCACGAGGAGCGGCTGCAGCTCCGCATCCTCGCGCTCGCCCTGACGTCCCGGACCCGACCGGTCTTCTCCCACTGGTCCGCTGCGGTCCTGCACGGGAAGCCGGTCCCGCGCCGGGCGTGCGACGCCGTCGACGTCGCCCTGGAGGCCTCGCGGAACCGCGTCCTCGTCGGCGCGCGGGCCCACGCGGTGGCGCTCCGGCCGGACGACGTGGTCGAGATCGACGGTCTGCTGTGCACCTCGCTGCTGCGCACGCTCGTCGACGTCGCCGCCGACGAGGGGTTCGAGGAGGCCGTCGTGCTCGGGGACGCCTTGTACGCGGCCCTCGGCGACGGGGCGAAGGAGCGCGCCCGGGCCGCCCTCGACGCATCCGGACGGCGACGGGGCGCGGCCAGGGCGGGGGCCGTACTCGATTTCGCCGACGGCCGAAGCGGATCGCCCGGCGAGTCCGTCAGTCGCGTGCGCATCCATCGGCTCGGCTTCGCCCGCCCGGAGCTGCAGGTCCCCATCGAGGTGGACGGTCACCGGTACGAGGACGACTTCGACTGGGAGGAGGTGGGCACCGCGGGGGAGTTCGACGGCGAGCTCAAGTACCGCGAGGACCGCTTCCGGCTCGGAGGCTCGGTCGCCGACGTCGTCATCCGCGAGAAGAACCGGGAGAACCGGATGCGGCGCCGCCGCCCTCGGTTCGCCCGATGGGACTGGAGCGACCTGCTCGCCGGTCGGCTCGAGCGGATCCTCCTCGACGCGTGCGTCCCCAAGCGGAACGGCCGGGCCTGACATCGTCTGCACGGTCGGCGGACGACTGCGCGGGCGCCCGCGCACACACTCGTCCGCCGAGCACGCAGACG
The DNA here is from genome assembly GCF_004364555.1 of Amnibacterium kyonggiense. GTDB lineage: Bacteria > Actinomycetota > Actinomycetes > Actinomycetales > Microbacteriaceae > Amnibacterium > Amnibacterium kyonggiense. The sequence goes on from NZ_SOAM01000001.1 coordinate 652,947, forward strand.
CTGTCGCGGAGGTCGGCAGACCGGACCGTGCCGCTGTTCGCCCACCGCGACACGCCCGGGTTGCACCCCGTCCAGGGGCGTGGCAAGATATCGGGGTTCCACATTCCGGGTGGACCGCTCGCGGATAGCGCAGTCGGGCCTCCGGATCACTGTCAGGCTGTGCACGATCCTTCGAGGTCGGGCCGCGGGCAGCAGAACACCTCGGCGCTCCGGTGCCGTGTCCTCGCGGGCGCGGTGGGGCGTGCGCGGATCCGCTGCGGACTCGTTCCGCCAGGGCGGGCAGCGCATGCGCGGACGGGGAGCCGACACCCAAAGCAGAACAGCGGTGCGGATCGCGCTGCGCACACGGGGTCACCCGTGAGCGCCGGGCGAGATGGCCGGAAGCCACCCACGAGCCGCGCGTCACGAACGCGCACGGAACGAGGAATCCATGGCGGGACAGAAGATCCGCATCCGACTGAAGTCGTACGACCACGCCGGGCTCGACAGCTCCGCGCGGAAGATCGTCGACACGGTCACGCGCGCCGGCGCCACGGTCGTCGGCCCGGTGCCGCTGCCCACGGAGAAGAACGTGATCGCCGTGATCCGTTCTCCCCACAAGTACAAGGACAGCCGCGAGCACTTCGAGATGCGCACCCACAAGCGGCTCATCGACATCATCGACCCGACGCCGAAGGCCGTCGACTCGCTCATGCGGCTCGACCTCCCCGCCGACGTCAACATCGAGATCAAGCTCTAGGAGAGGAACGGATGTCCACCGCGACCCGCACGTTCTCCGGTCTTCTCGGCACGAAGCTCGGCATGACCCAGGTCTGGGGCGAGGGCAACAAGCTCGTCCCCGTCACGGTCATCCAGGTGACCCCGAACGTCGTCACCCAGATCCGCACGGCTGAGAAGGACGGCTACGAGGCCGTCCAGATCGCCGCCGGCGCCATCGACCCGCGCAAGTCGAACAAGCCGGAGGCCGGCCACTTCGCCGCCGCCGGCGTCACGCCCCGCCGCCACCTCGCCGAGGTCCGCACCGCGAACGCCGCCGAGTACTCGCTCGGCCAGGAGCTCTCGGTCGAGGTCTTCGAGGCCGGCAAGAAGGTCGACGTCGTCGGCACCAGCAAGGGCAAGGGCACCGCCGGTGTCATGAAGCGCCACAACTTCAAGGGCGTGTCCGCGAGCCACGGTTCGCACCGCAACCACCGCAAGCCCGGCTCGATCGGCGCGTCCTCGACGCCGTCGCGCGTCTTCAAGGGCATGCGCATGGCCGGCCGCATGGGCAACGAGCGCGTCACCGTGCTCGGCCTGACCGTGCACGCCGTCGACGCCGAGAAGGGCCTGCTGCTCGTCAAGGGCGCCGTCCCCGGCGCCAAGGGCCGCCTCGTGTTCATCCGCGACGCCGTGAAGGGGAACTGACCATGGCCGCTCCTAAGAACCTGCCGATCGAGCTCTTCGACGTGCCGACGAACGTCCCCCTGATCCACCAGGTGGTCGTCGCGCAGCTCGCCGCCGCTCGCCAGGGCACGCACAAGACGAAGAACCGCGGCGAGGTCTCCGGTTCGGGCGTCAAGCCGTTCAAGCAGAAGGGCACCGGCCGGTCCCGCCAGGGTTCGGTGCGTGCGCCGGAGCACCGCGGCGGTGGCGTGGTCCACGGCCCGACGCCCCGCGACTACTCGCAGCGCACCCCCAAGAAGATGATCGCCGCGGCCCTGCTCGGCGCGCTGTCGGACCGCGCCCGCAACGGCCGCATCCACGAGGTCGAGCTCGAGCTGAACGGCGTTCCGTCGACCAAGGCGGCCGTCGCGGCCCTCGCCGCGACCCGCAACGGCAAGCGCCAGCTCGTCGTGCTCGACCGCGAGGACGTCGTCGCGCAGAAGAGCATCCGCAACCTGCGCGGCGTCGAGGTCCTGTTCGTCGACCAGCTCAACGCGTACGACGTGCTGAAGAGCGACGACGTCGTGTTCACCCCCGCCGCCCTCAACGCCTTCATCGAGGCGAAGGGCGCCGCCGTCGAGGAGGTCTCCGCGTGAGCGCCATCGATTACAAGGACCCGCGCGACGTGATCCTGCGTCCCGTGGTCTCCGAGAAGAGCTACGGCCTGATCGACGAGGGCAAGTACACGTTCCTCGTCGACCCCCGGGCGAACAAGACCGAGATCAAGCTCGCGATCGAGAAGATCTTCGGCGTCCAGGTCAAGTCCGTCACGACGGCGAACCGCACCGGCAAGACCAGCCGCACCAAGTACGGCACCGGCAAGCGCAAGGACACCAAGCGCGCCATCGTGTCGCTGAAGTCCGGCTCGATCGACATCTTCACGGCTGTCGGCTGAGGCACGGGAGGTAGGAACACATGGCAATCCGCAACTACAAGCCGACCACGCCCGGTCGTCGCGGCTCGTCGGTCTCCGAGTTCACGGAGATCACCCGCTCGACGCCCGAGAAGAGCCTGCTGCGCCCGCTGCCGAAGACCGGTGGCCGCAACGCGCAGGGCCGGATCACCACCCGTCACATCGGTGGCGGTCACAAGCGCCAGTACCGAGTCATCGACTTCCGCCGCTCCGACAAGGACGGCGTGAACGCCCGCGTCGCGGAGATCGAGTACGACCCGAACCGCACCGCGCGCATCGCGCTGCTGCACTTCGTGGACGGCGAGAAGCGCTACATCCTCGCGCCGAACCGCATCAAGCAGGGCGACGTCGTCGAGACGGGCCCGGGCGCGGACATCAAGCCGGGCAACAACCTGCCGCTGAAGAACATCCCGGTCGGCACGATCGTGCACGCGATCGAGCTGAAGCCGGGCGGCGGCGCCAAGATGGCCCGCTCCGCCGGTGCCTCCGTCCGCCTCGTGGCGAAGGACGGCCCCTACGCGCAGCTCCGCCTGCCCTCGGGCGAGGTCCGCAACGTCGACGTCCGCTGCCGCGCGACGATCGGCGAGGTCGGCAACGCCGAGCAGTCGAACATCAACTGGGGCAAGGCCGGCCGCATGCGCTGGAAGGGCGTCCGGCCGACGGTCCGCGGTGTCGCGATGAACCCGATCGACCACCCGCACGGTGGTGGTGAGGGCAAGACCTCCGGTGGTCGCCACCCGGTCACGCCGTGGGGTCAGGCCGAAGGCCGCACCCGGCACCCGAACAAGGAGAGCGACAAGCTCATCGTCCGCCGTCGCACCGTCGGCAAGAAGCGCAAGTAGGAGTAGCGAAGAATGCCTCGCAGCCTGAAGAAGGGCCCCTTCGTCGACGACCACCTGCTGACGAAGGTGCAGAACGCCAACACGAACAACTCGAAGCAGGTCATCCGCACCTGGTCGCGTCGCTCGATGATCATCCCCGCCATGCTCGGCCACACCATCGCCGTGCACGACGGCCGCAAGCACATCCCCGTGTTCGTGACGGAGGCGATGGTCGGGCACAAGCTCGGCGAGTTCGCCCCCACCCGCACGTTCCGCGGGCACGAGAAGGACGACAAGAAGGGTCGTCGCCGCTAAGCGCGGCGACGAGAAGGAGACAGTCATGGTGGAGTCCACCGCGCGGCTGCGGCAGGTCCGCATCACCCCGCAGAAGGCCCGTCGCGTCGTCGACCTCATCCGCGGCAAGCAGGCCGCGGAGGCCCTCGCGATCCTCAAGTTCTCGCCGCAGGCCGCGGCGACCCCGGTGTACAAGCTCGTCGCCTCGGCGATGGCGAACGCCAAGGTCAAGGCCGACGCGGAGAACACCTACCTCGATGAGCAGGACCTGTTCATCCAGCGCGCGTTCGTGGACGAGGGCACCACGCTCAAGCGGTTCCAGCCGCGAGCGCAGGGCCGCGCGTTCCGCATCAACAAGCGCACCTCGCACATCACCGTCGTGCTGTCGACCCCCGCGGTCGACGACGAGGGCACCACGCAGAAGAAGGGGAACCGCTGATGGGCCAGAAGGTCAACCCGTACGGCTTCCGCCTCGGCATCACCACCGACCACACCTCGCGCTGGTTCTCGGACTCGCAGAAGGTCGGTCAGCGGTACAAGGACTTCGTGGCGGAGGACGTCAAGATCCGACGCCTCCTCCTGAAGAACCTCGACCGCGCCGGCGTGGCGAAGATCGAGATCGAGCGCACCCGCGACCGCGTCCGCGTGGACATCCACACGGCGCGCCCGGGCATCGTCATCGGCCGCCGCGGCGCCGAGGCCGAGCGCATCCGCGCCGACCTCGAGAAGCTCACCAAGAAGCAGATCCAGCTGAACATCCTCGAGGTGAAGAACCCCGAGGCCGAGGCGCAGCTGGTCGCGCAGGGCATCGCCGAGCAGCTCTCCGCCCGCGTGGCGTTCCGCCGCGCGATGCGCAAGGGCCTGCAGAGCGCGCAGCGCGCCGGCGCCAAGGGCGTCCGCGTGCAGGTCTCCGGCCGCCTCGGCGGCGCGGAGATGAGCCGCTCGGAGTTCTACCGCGAGGGTCGCGTTCCCCTGCACACGCTCCGCGCCAACATCGACTACGGCTTCTACGAGGCCAAGACGACGTTCGGCCGCATCGGCGTGAAGGTCTGGATCTACAAGGGCGACATCACGGCCAAGGAGCTCGCTCGCGAGCAGGCCTCGCAGCCCGGCCGCAGCCGCCCGCAGCGCGACGACCGCCGTGGTGGCGGCCGCCGCAACGAGTCCCTCGAAGGAGCGAACGCCTGATGCTGATCCCACGACGCGTCAAGCACCGCAAGCAGCACCACCCGGGGCGCAGCGGTCAGGCCACCGGCGGCACGAAGGTCTCGTTCGGCGAGTTCGGCATCCAGGCCCTCACCCCGGCCTACGTGACGAACCGGCAGATCGAGTCCGCCCGTATCGCCATGACACGCCACATCAAGCGCGGCGGCAAGGTCTGGATCAACATCTACCCGGACCGCCCCCTCACGAAGAAGCCCGCCGAGACCCGCATGGGTTCCGGGAAGGGTTCGCCCGAGTGGTGGGTTGCGAACGTCAAGCCGGGCCGCGTCCTCTTCGAGGTCGCCGGCGTCGACGAGACGCTGGCGCGCGAGGCGCTGCTCCGCGCGATCCACAAGCTGCCGCTCAAGGCACGCATCATCACCCGTGAGGAGGGGGACGCCTGATGGCGATCGGAACCAAGGCCCTCGCCCCGACCGAGCTCGACTCGTTCGAGGACAGCCGCCTGACGGAGGAGCTCCGCAAGGCGAAGGAGGAGCTCTTCAACCTCCGCTTCCAGTCCGCGACCGGGCAGCTCGAGGCCCACGGGCGGGTGCGCGCAGTCAAGCGCGACATCGCCCGCATCTACACCGTGATGCGCGAGCGCGAGCTCGGCATCCGGGCCACGCCCGCGCCGGCCCCGGTCGCCGAGGCGAAGCCGAAGCGCTCCCACGCCAAGAAGGCCGAGGAGCCCACGACCACCGAGACGGCTCCTGAGGCCGCCGCGGAGTCCGAGGAGACGAAGTAATGGCGAAGGCACAGGAGACCGCGGCGACGCCCGCGACCGCCGGCCACGAGCATGGCGCGCACGACGTCCGCGATGAGACCGCCCGCGGCTACCGCAAGGCCCGCCGCGGCTACGTCGTCAGCGACAAGATGGACAAGACCATCGTCGTCGAGGTCGAGGACCGCGTGAAGCACCCGCTGTACGGCAAGGTCATCCGTCGCACGAGCAAGGTCAAGGCGCACGACGAGGCCGGCACCGCCGGCATCGGCGACCTCGTCGTGATCAGCGAGACCCGTCCGCTGTCCGCCACGAAGCGCTGGCGCCTCGTCGAGATCCTGGAGAAGGCCAAGTGATCCAGCAGGAGTCCCGCCTCAAGGTCGCCGACAACACCGGCGCCAAGGAGCTGCTCACCATCCGCGTCATGGGCGGCTCCGGCCGTCGCTACGCCGGGCTCGGCGACACGATCGTCGCGACCGTCAAGGACGCGATCCCGGGCGGCAACGTCAAGAAGGGCGATGTGGTCAAGGCCGTCATCGTCCGCACCGTGAAGGAGACCCGTCGTCCGGACGGCTCCTACATCAAGTTCGACGAGAACGCCGCCGTCATCCTGAAGAACGACGGCGATCCGCGCGGGACGCGCATCTTCGGTCCGGTCGGTCGCGAGCTCCGCGACAAGAAGTTCATGAAGATCATCTCGCTCGCACCGGAGGTGATTTGAGCATGGCCAAGATCAAGAAGGGCGACCTCGTCCAGGTGATCTCGGGCGCCACGCAGGCGCGCGGCGGCGACCGCGGCAAGCAGGGCAAGGTCCTCGAGGTCCTCGTCGAGCGCAACCGTGTCGTCGTCGAGGGCGTCAACTTCGTCACGAAGCACGCCCGCGTCGGCCAGACGCAGCGCGGCACGAAGACCGGCGGCATCGAGACCGTCGAGGCGCCCATCCACATCTCGAACGTCGCCCTCGTCGACCCCGACTCGAAGAAGCCGACCCGCGTCGGCCACCGGGTCGAGACGAAGACGGTCGACGGCGTCTCGAAGACCGTTCGCGTCCGCTACGCGAAGAAGTCCGGGAAGGACCTGTAATCCATGAGCGACACGACTGTTGCGCCGACTGAGAAAGTTCAGCCGCGCCTGAAGCAGAAGTACCGCAGCGAGATCGTGCCGAACCTCCAGAAGGAGTTCGGCTTCGGGAACATCCACCAGGTGCCCGGTCTCGTGAAGGTCGTCGTCAACTCCGGTGTCGGCGAGGCCGCCCGCGACGGCAAGATCATCGACGGCGCCGTGGCCGACCTGACCAAGATCACCGGTCAGAAGCCGCAGGTCACCCGTGCCCGCAAGTCCATCGCGCAGTTCAAGCTCCGCGAGGGCCAGCCGATCGGTGCGCACGTCACGCTGCGCGGCGACCGTGCGTGGGAGTTCCTGGACCGCCTGCTGTCGCTGGCGCTGCCCCGCATCCGCGACTTCCGCGGGCTGTCGGACCGGCAGTTCGACGGCAACGGCAACTACACCTTCGGTCTGACCGAGCAGAGCGTGTTCCACGAGATCGACCAGGACCGCATCGACCGGGTCCGCGGCTTCGACATCACGGTGGTCACGACCGCCAAGACCGACGACGAGGGTCGGGCCCTGCTCCGCGCCCTCGGCTTCCCGTTCCGCGCCGCCTCCTAGGCGCCGCGGAGCTCCGTACGAGGTCCGGGGAACGTCCCCGGAAACCTGACGAAAGTAGAACCCCATGACGATGACCGATCCGGTCGCGGACCTGCTCACGCGGGTGCGCAACGCGAACTCGGCCTTCCACGAGACGGTGTCCCTGCCGCACTCGAAGCTGAAGGCCGGTATCGCCGAGATCCTGAAGCGCGAGGGCTACATCGCCGACTGGAGCGTCGCCGACGCCCGCGTCGGCAAGACCCTGACGCTCGACCTCAAGTACGGCCCGAACCGCGAGCGGTCGATCGCCGGCATCAAGCGCGTCTCGAAGCCCGGCCTCCGCGTGTACGCGAAGTCCACGGAGCTCCCCACGGTGCTCGGCGGCCTCGGCGTCGCGATCCTGTCCACCTCCTCCGGCCTCCTCACGGACCGGCAGGCGACCAAGAAGGGCGTCGGCGGGGAAGTCCTCGCCTACGTGTGGTGATCTGACATGTCGCGAATCGGACGACTCCCCATCGACATCCCCTCCGGGGTCGACGTCACCATCGTCGGCTCGGCCGTGACGGTGAAGGGCCCGAAGGGCACGCTGAACCACGTCATCCCCGCCCCGCTCACCGCGGCGGTCGAGGACGGCAAGGTCGTCGTGTCCCGCCCGGACGACGAGCGCCGCTCGAAGTCCCTCCACGGCCTCACCCGCACGCTGATCGCCAACCAGATCACGGGTGTGACCGCGGGCTACAGCAAGGGCCTCGAGGTCGTCGGCACCGGCTACCGCGTGCAGGCCCGCGGCGCGAACATCGAGTTCGCGCTCGGCTTCTCGCACCCGGTCCTCGTCGAGCCGCCGGCCGGCATCACCTTCACGGTCGAGGGCAACAACAAGCTCACCGTGTCGGGCATCGACAAGCAGGCCGTCGGCGAGACCGCCGCCAACATCCGCAAGATCCGCAAGCCCGAGCCCTACAAGGGCAAGGGCGTCCGGTACGCCGGCGAGAACGTGCGCCGCAAGGCCGGGAAGAGTGGGAAGTAAGCATGGCCACCACCTCTCGTTCGGCCGCGCGTGACAAGCGTCACGCCCGGCTCCGCAAGCGCATCTCCGGGACCTCGACCGCTCCGCGGCTCGTGGTGAACCGGTCCGCGCGGCACGTCTTCGTGCAGGTCGTCGACGACACCGTCGGCCGCACCCTGGCGTCGGCCTCGACGCTCGAGGCGGACCTGCGCGCGTCCACGGACGACAAGACCGCCAAGGCCAAGCGCGTCGGCGAGCTCGTCGCCGAGCGCGCGAAGGCCGCCGGCATCGACTCCGTCGTGTTCGACCGCGGCGGAAACAAGTACGCGGGACGCGTGGCGGCTGTGGCCGACGGCGCCCGGGAAGGCGGGCTGAGCCTGTGAGCGACACCACCAACACCAACGCCGAGCCGGCGACGACCGACGACAGCGCGCTGCGCGCGGCCGTCGCGAAGGCCAACGCCGCGGCGCCCGAGCCCGCTGTCGAGGCGCCGGTCGAGACCGCGGCCGGCACCGACTCGGTGAGCCGTGACAACCGGCTCAGCCGGGGCCGTGGCGGCAACGACCGCGGCGGACGCGGCGGCAACGACCGCGGTGGCCGTGGCGGCAACGACCGCAACAACCGCGGCGGGGACAGCAACTTCCTCGAGCGCGTCGTCACCATCAACCGCGTCTCCAAGGTCGTGAAGGGCGGTCGTCGCTTCAGCTTCACCGCCCTCGTGATCGTCGGCGACGGCAACGGCACCGTGGGCGTCGGCTACGGCAAGGCCCGCGAGGTCCCGACCGCGATCAGCAAGGGCGTCGAAGAGGCGAAGAAGAACTTCTTCCGTGTCCCGCGCATCGCCGCGACGATCCCGCACCCCGTCCAGGGGGAGGCCGCCGCGGGTGTCGTGCTCCTGCGTCCGGCTGCCGCCGGTACCGGCGTCATCGCGGGCGGTCCCGTCCGCGCGGTCCTCGAGTGCGCGGGCATCCACGACGTGCTCTCGAAGTCGCTCGGCTCGTCCAACACCATCAACATCGTCCACGCGACGGTGGCGGCGCTGCAGCAGCTCGAGGAGCCGCGCGCGGTGGCCGGTCGTCGCGGGCTGGACATCGACGAGGTCGTCCCGGCCCGCCTCCTGCGCATGCAGGACGCGGCGGCGGCGGCCCAGAAGGCGAGTGCCTGATGGCCACGACGCTGCGAGTCACCCAGATCAAGTCCAAGGTGAGCGAGAAGCAGAACATGCGCGACACGCTCCGCAGCCTGGGCCTCCACCGCATCGGCGAGACCGTCGAGCGGCCGGACACGGCTCAGAACCGCGGGTACGTGCGCACCGTCGCCCACCTCGTCAAGGTTGAGGAGATCGACTGATGGCTGAGGCCACGACGCCGTCCACGCGCTCGCGCACGACGGCCAAGAAGGCGCCCGCCGAGGAGACGGTGGAGAAGGTGAGCCTGCTCAAGGTCCACCACCTCCGTCCCGCCGCCGGCGCGAAGAAGGACCGCACCCGCGTGGGTCGCGGTGAGGGCTCGAAGGGCAAGACCGCCGGTCGCGGCACGAAGGGCACCAAGTCGCGCTACGGCGTGCGCGCGGGCCTCGAGGGCGGCAACCTGAACTTCGTCATGCGGTCCCCGAAGCTGAAGGGCTTCAAGAACCCGTTCCGGGTCGAGTACCAGGTCGTGAACCTGGAGAAGCTCGCCGTGCTGTACCCGACCGGCGGCGACGTGACCGTCGCCGACCTGGTGGCCAAGGGCGCCGTCCGCAAGAACGAGAAGGTCAAGGTCCTCGGTTCCGGCGACATCGCGGTTAGTCTGAACGTCGCCGTCGACAAGGTGTCCGAGTCGGCGCAGCAGAAGATCGTGGCCGCTGGCGGCTCGGTCAACTGAATCGATCATGAAGGTGCCCGGGCCCGCGGGCCCGGGCACCTTCGATCGTGTGCCGCGGACGGAAAGCGCAGGTAGCCGATGCTGAGTGCCCTCACGCGGATCTTCCGCACACCGGACCTCCGGCGGAAGGTGCTGTTCACCCTCGGGATCATCGCCGTGTTCCGGCTCGGCTCGTTCGTGCCGGCGCCATTCATCGACTACGGCAACGTCCGCGCCTGTCTCGCGAGCCAGCAGAGCGGCGCGAGCGGCCTCTACGAGCTGGTCAACGTGCTGTCCGGCGGCGCGCTGCTGCAGCTGTCGATCTTCGCGCTCGGCATCATGCCGTACATCACGTCGTCGATCATCGTGCAGCTGCTGCGCGTGGTCATCCCTCGCTTCGAGGCCCTGTACAAGGAGGGCCAGGAGGGGCAGGCGCGCCTCACGCAGTACACGCGCTACCTGACGATCGCGCTCGGCGTCCTCCAGTCGACGACCCTGATCACGGTCGCCCGCAGCGGGGCCCTGTTCGGCACGACCGACACCTCCGCCTGCTCGCAGCTCGTGTCGAACAACGCCTGGTGGGCGACGGTCCTCATGGTCCTCACCATGACCGCCGGCACCGGCCTCATCATGTGGATGGGCGAGCTCATCACCGAGCGCGGGGTCGGCAACGGCATGTCGCTCCTCATCTTCACGGCGATCGCCGCGCGGTTCCCGCAGTCGATCATCGCCATCGGCCAGGCGCAGAGCCCGGAGGTCGCGGTCGTCGTCGTCGCGATCGGCGTCGTCATCGTCGGTCTGGTCGTCTACGTCGAGCAGTCGCAGCGGCGCATCCCCGTCGAGTACGCGAAGCGCATGGTCGGCCGCCGGACGTACGGCGGCAACAACACGTACATCCCGATCAAGGTGAACATGGCGGGCGTCGTGCCGGTCATCTTCGCCTCGAGCCTGCTCTACCTGCCGGCGCTGATCGCCCAGTTCAACCAGCCGCGCGACGGGTCCGCCCCGGCGCCCTGGGTGACGTGGATCCAGAACTACCTGACGACGGGCGACCACCCGCTCTACATGGCGCTGTACTTCCTCCTGATCGTGGGCTTCACGTACTTCTACGTGGCGATCACCTTCAACCCGGAGGAGGTCGCGGACAACATGAAGAAGTACGGCGGCTTCATCCCCGGCATCCGTGCGGGGCGTCCGACGGCCGAGTACCTCGACTACGTGCTGACCCGCGTCACGCTGCCCGGCTCGATCTACCTCGGCCTGCTGGCGCTGATCCCGCTCGTCGCGTTCGTCGCGATCGGGGCCAACCAGAACTTCCCGTTCGGCGGTGCCTCCCTGCTGATCATCGTCGGCGTGGGCCTCGAGACCGTGAAGCAGATCGACTCGCAGCTGCAGCAGCGGCACTACGAGGGACTGCTCCGCTGATGCGGATGCTGCTGATCGGGCCTCCGGGTGCCGGGAAGGGCACGCAGGCGGTCCGGGTGGCGGACCACTACGGCATCCCGGCGATCTCGACGGGCGACATCTTCCGCGCCAACGTGTCGGAGGGCACGCCGCTCGGGCTCCAGGCCAAGGACTACATGGACCGCGGCGCCTACGTGCCCGACGACCTGACCAACGCCCTCGTGCTCGACCGGCTCGCGCAGGAGGACGCCGGCTCGGGCTTCCTGCTCGACGGCTTCCCCCGCACGCTCGCGCAGGTGTCGACCCTCGACGACTGCCTCGAGGCGACCGAGGGCGGCCTCGACGCGGTCGTGCAGCTGACGATCGACACGGACGCGATCGTCGAGCGCCTGCTCAAGCGGGCGACGGACCAGGGCCGCAGCGACGACACGGAGGACGTGATCCGCAGGCGGCTCGACGTCTACCAGGAGCAGACCCACCCGCTCGTCGCGGTCTACGCCGAACGCGGCATCCTCGTCAGCGTCGACGGCATGGGCGAGGTCGACCAGGTGACCGATCGCATCTTCGGCGCGCTGTCCGGCCGCGTCGTGGGCTCCACGGAATGACTGGGGCGCGATCGGCCTGAGGGCCGCGGTCAGGGGAATGGATTAGGGCCCACTCCTGTTGGTGGGCTATGATCGTCCGTCGGCCACTCACGCCCTGATCCATCAGGCTGCGTGCCACGGCCGACCCGTCTGCCGGACATCCCGTCCGGTCGGCGTCCCGCATGACCAGCGATCGGTCGTGGCCGAGCCGCGACCCAGTGACGAAGTGAGGCTATGGCCAAGAAAGACGGTGTCATCGAGATCGAAGGTGCGGTCGTCGAAGCGCTGCCCAATGCGATGTTCCGAGTGGAGCTGAGCAACGGGCACAAGGTGCTCGCCCACATCTCCGGCAAGATGCGTCAGCACTACATCCGCATCCTCCCGGAGGACCGCGTGATCGTCGAGCTGAGCCCGTACGACTTGACCCGCGGCCGCATCGTCTACCGGTACAAGTAGGCCGATCGCTGAGAAGTAACGGCCGACCGGTCCGCCGGTCGGTACGAGGACAGCGAGAAGAGGAATCCCATGAAGGTCGCGCCTTCCGTCAAGCCCATCTGCGAGCACTGCCGCGTGATCCGCCGTCACGGCCGGGTCATGGTCATCTGCTCCGTGAACGTGCGTCACAAGCAGCGCCAGGGCTGATGCACCGCCCCGGACGTCCGCGTCCGGGGCGCTCCCACAACTGAACAGACACCAGCGCCACCAGATCCCTGCCGCGGAAGCGGGAGGGGGACACCTCGGGTCGGAGGCCCGAGCACCGGCGGCGCACCACACCTCCGATCCCTGAGAAGGAGCAGACGCATGGCGAGACTTGCCGGCGTCGACATCCCGCGCGAGAAGCGCGTGGAGGTCGCACTCACCTACATCTACGGCGTGGGACGCACCCGTGCCACCGAGACGCTCAAGGCGACGGGCATCGACCCGGACACCCGCGTCCGCAACCTCACCGACGACCAGCTGGTCGCGCTCCGCGACCACATCGAGGGCACCTACAAGGTGGAGGGCGACCTCCGCCGCGAGGTCGCCGCCGACATCCGCCGCAAGGTCGAGATCGGCTCCTACGAGGGTCTGCGGCACCGCCGCGGCCTGCCCGTGCGCGGTCAGCGCACGAAGACCAACGCTCGTACCCGCAAGGGCCCGAAGCGCACCGTCGCCGGCAAGAAGAAGGCCGGGCGCAAGTAGCGCTCGCCGCCCCACAGACTTCGTAGGAGAGAACAGACATGGCAGCACCGAAGGCCGGCGCGGGCCGCAAGCCCCGCCGCAAGGAGAAGAAGAACGTCGCGATTGGGCAGGCCCACATCAAGTCGACGTTCAACAACACGATCGTCTCGATCACCGACACCACGGGTGCCGTGATCAGCTGGGCCTCGTCCGGCGGCGTCGGCTTCAAGGGGTCGCGCAAGTCGACCCCGTTCGCCGCGCAGCTCGCGGCCGAGTCCGCCGCGCGTCAGGCGCAGGAGCACGGCATGAAGAAGGTCGACGTCTTCGTGAAGGGTCCGGGCTCCGGCCGCGAGACCGCGATCCGCTCCCTCCAGGCCGCGGGCCTCGAGGTCGGCTCGATCAACGACGTGACGCCGCAGGCCCACAACGGCGTCCGCCCGCCGAAGCGCCGGCGCGTCTGACCCGCAGCACTCTCCGTTTCGGAGGACGTGACGTCCTCCGAAACGGAGAGTGCTGACCCGCACACCCCCGGGCGGTCCGCCCGGACCCACCTTCGACGTGTCATATAGCGGACACGAAAGGACATCATCCCGTGCTCATCGCACAGCGCCCCACCCTCGCCGAGGAGCCCATCAGCGAGTTCCGCTCGCGGTTCGTCATCGAGCCGCTCGAGCCGGGCTTCGGCTACACCCTGGGCAACTCCCTCCGCCGCACCTTGCTGTCGTCCATCCCGGGCGCCGCGGTCACGTCCATCCGCATCGAGGGCGTCCAGCACGAGTTCACGACGATCCCCGGTGTGAAGGAGGACGTCACCGAGATCATCCTGAACATCAAGCAGCTGGTCGTCTCCTCCGAGCACGACGAGCCGATCACGGCCTACCTGCGCAAGCAGAGCGAGGGCCCCGTCACGGCCGCCGACATCTCGGCGCCCGCGGGCGTGGAGATCCACAACCCCGAGCTGCTCATCGCGACGCTGAACGACAAGGCGCGCTTCGACCTCGAGCTGACGATCGAGCGCGGCCGCGGCTACGTCTCCGCCACGCAGAACCGCAGCGAGTTCAGCGAGGCCGGCCAGATCCCGGTCGACTCGATCTACTCGCCCGTCCTCAAGGTCACCTACCGCGTCGAGGCGACGCGGGCCGGTGAGCGCACGGACTTCGACCGGCTCGTGGTGGACGTCGAGACGAAGCCGGCGATCTCGCCGCGCGACGCGATCGCCTCCGCGGGTCGGACCCTCACCGAGCTGTTCGGCCTCGCCCGCGAGCTGAACAGCGCCGCCGAGGGCATCGAGATCGGCCCGGCCCCGGTCGACCAGCTGGTCTCGTCCGAGCTGTCGATGCCGATCGAGGACCTGGACCTGTCGGTCCGCTCCTACAACTGCCTCAAGCGCGAGGGCATCAACACGGTGTCCGAGCTCGTCTCGCTCTCCGAGACGCAGCTGATGAACATCCGCAACTTCGGACAGAAGTCCGTCGACGAGGTCAAGGACAAGCTCGTCGAGCTCGGCCTGTCCCTCAAGGACGCCGTGCCCGGCTTCGACGGCACGCACTTCTACTCCGCCTACGACGACGAGGAGAACTGACCATGCCCAGGCCCACCAAGGGACCGCGTCTCGGCGGCGGACCGGCGCACGAGCGCATGCTGCTCGGCCAGCTCGCCTCGCAGCTGTTCGAGCACCGCTCCATCCAGACCACCGAGGCGAAGGCCAAGCGCCTCCGCCCGGTCGCGGAGCGCCTCGTCACGTTCGCGAAGCGCGGCGACCTCCACGCCCGTCGTCGCGTGATGCGCACCATCGGCGACAAGACGGTCGTGCACGAGCTCTTCACGGAGATCGCGCCGCTCGTCGCCGAGCGTCAGGGTGGCTACACCCGCATCGTGAAGACGGGCTTCCGGAAGGGCGACAACGCCCCGATGGCGGTCATCGAGCTCGTGCTCGAGCCGGTCACCCCGAAGCGCTCGCGCACCCGCACGGCTCCGGCCGCCGCGGCTGCGCCCGCTGCGTCGGACGTGCCGGTCGAGGAGACGAACACCGTCGAGGAGTCCGCCCCGATCGAGGCCGAGTCGGAGACGCCGGCCGCGACCGAGGTCGAGGAGTCGGCCGCCGAGACCGGCGCGGACGCGCCGGAGGCGCCGGCCCCCGCCGCGGACGAGCCGACCGTTCCGGACGAGAAGCCGGCGACGCCGGCCTCCTGATCCGCTGCGTCGCACACGCGATCGCACCACAGCACGGCAGGGCCCGCACACCGATCGGTGTGCGGGCCCTTCCGCGTCCCGGGCGCTCGGGACGAGAGCGGTCGAGGGCCCTGCTCTACGCTCGGCGCATGGCGAGCGAGGCGACCACCGTCGACGTGGACGGGCCGCACGGCACGAGGTCCATGCGGGTCTCGAGCCCGTCGCGGCTGGTCTGGCCGGAGGCCGGCATCACGAAGCTGCAGCTCGTCGAGTACTTCGTCGCCGTCGCGGACGCCTTCCTCGCCGCGAACGGCGATCGGCCGGTGTCGCTGCAGCGCTTCGGCGGCGACGTGACGGGGGAGTCCTACTTCTCGAAGAACCCGCCGAAGGGCGCCCCCGACTGGATCCGGACGGTCGACGTGACGTACCCGTCGGGCCGGGTGCACCCGCAGCTCGTCTTCGACGAGCCCGCCGCGATCGTGTGGGCCGCGCAGATGAACACGGTCGTGTTCCACGCGTGGCCGTCCAGGGCTGAGAATCCCGACAACCCGGACCAGCTGCGCATCGACCTCGACCCGCAGCCCGGGACCGCGCTCGCCGAGGCGACGACCGCGGCGTTCGGGATGCGGGAGGTGCTCGCCGAGGCGGGACTGACCGCGTTCGTGAAGACGTCCGGCAACCGCGGTCTGCACCTGTACGCGCCGATCCGACCCGATTGGGAGTTCCTCGACGTGCGGCACGCGGTGATCGCAGCGGCGCGCGAGCTGGAGCGCCGGCGCCCGGACGCGGTCACGACCGCGTGGTGGAAGGAGCTGCGCGGGGAGCGGATCTTCCTCGACTACAACCAGGCGGCGCGCGACCGCACCATCGCCGGCGCCTACAGCCCGCGGCCCCTGCCGGCCGCGACGGTGTCGACGCCGGTGTCGTGGGAGGAGCTGGAGGCGGGGGTCGACCCGTCCTCGTTCACGGTCCGCACCGTCCCGGACCGGCTCGCGGCGATCGGCGACCCGTGGGCCGACATGCACGGCCGGGCCGGCGGCATCGAGACGCTGCTCGCGTGGTGGGAGCGGGACGTCGCGAACGGCGAGGGTGAGCTTCCGTTCCCGCCCGACTACCCGAAGATGCCCGGCGAGCCGCCGCGCGTCCAGCCGTCCCGGGCGAGGAAGCCCGACTAGGCGCCCGGCTCAAGAGGCGCGCACCGCCGTGTGGAGGAGGTCGAGGGCGTCGCGGAGGCGGAGCGCGTCGACCTGGCCCGGTGCGCTCGCGGCGCCGACCGTCCCGAAGGTGACGCACGAGCCGAACGTCTCGCCGGCGAGCCGGGAGACGACGCCCAGCCCGCCCATCGCCATGGTGATCGCGGGCCGGGCATCGGGCCGCGCGGTGTAGTCGGCCGTCGCGGCGAGCAGCGTCAGCACGTCCTCCGGCGTCTGCGGGGTGCACGCGAGCTTGACGACGTCCGCCCCGAGCGCCTGCTGGCCCACGAGTCGGCCGACGATCTCCTGCCGGGAGGGCGTCCCCTGCAGATCGTGGAACGACAGCACGACGGGCTTGCCCTCGGCGTGCACCCCCTCCATGATCGCGTCGACGACCTCGCGCGGCAGCGCCGCCTCGACGTCCACGGCGTCGACGACGTCCGACGCCGACGAGCGGATCAGCAGGTCGCGGTAGGCCTCCGCTGGGATCGCCGCGCCGCCGCCCTCGGCCGCGGTGCGGAAGGTCAGCAGGACGGGCAGCGACGGATCGAGCGCGACGCCGACGAGGTCGATCGCCTCGCGGACCGCCCGCTGGTCGGTGGCGCCGTCGAGGCGGTCGATCCGCAGCTCCACCAGGTCGGCGGCGGCCGGCGTGACCGCGGCGGCCTCCGCCTGCAGCTCGCGCAGCGACGCGCTCGTGAGCGGGACGCACACCTTCGGCCGACCGGTGCCGAGCTCGACCGAGCCGACCCGCACGGTCACGTCAGCACCGCGCCGAGGTCGTACGCGTGCGGCACGTCGAGCTGCTCGAAGGTGCAGGACCGCGCGTCGCGGTCCCGGCGCCAGCGCTCGAACTGCGCGGTGTGCCGGAAGCGGTCGCCCTCCATCTGGTCGTACCGGACCTCGAGCACGCGCGCCGGGCGGAGGACGACGAACGAGGTGTCCTTCGAGGACGAGAACCGGTTCCGCTCGCCTTGGCCCCGGACGGGCTCGCCGTCCTCGTCGCGCGCCACGAGGGGCGCGAGCTCGTCGATGAGGGCGTCGCGCACCTGCGCGGTGAACGCGGAGACGCCGCCGACCTGGCGCAGCGTCCCGTCCTCGTCGTAGAGCGACAGCAGCAGCGATCCGACGCCGTGCCCGCTCGCGTGGACGCGGTAGCCCGTCGCGATCACGTCCGCGGTCCGGTGGTGCTTGATCTTCAGCATCGACCGCTTGCCGGGTGCGTAGGCGCCGTCGACCGGCTTCGCGACGACCCCGTCGAGCCCCGCGCCCTCGAACTCCGCGAGCCAGCGCTCCGCCAGTGCGGCGTCGTCCGTGACGCGGGTGACGAAGAGCGGCGCGTCTGGGGAGGGGAGCAGCGCCTCGAGGGCGCCGCGCCGCTCGAGGAAGGGCTCGTCGATGAGCGAGCGGTCGCCGTCGGCGAGCAGGTCGAACGCGATGAAGGACGCGGGCGTCTCGGTCGCGAGCTTGGCGATCCGCGAGGCGGCGGGATGGATCCGCTGCGACAGCGCCTCCCAGTCGAGCCGCTGCGCCCCGGCCGCACCCGTCGGCACGACGACCTCGCCGTCGAGCACGCAGGGGCCCGGCAGCGCCGCGGCGAGGCCCTCGACGAGCTCCGGGAAGTAGCGGGTCAGCGTCTTCCCGCCCCGGCTGCCGATCTCGACCGTCTCGCCGTCGTAGGCGACGACGCCGCGGAACCCGTCCCACTTCGGCTCGTAGAGCAGCCGGCCCCCGCCGGGCGCGACGGCCGGCACGGCCGACACCGCTTTGGCGAGCATCGGCTCGATCGTGTGGTCCACGGGCAGCGGCATGGGGACATCCTGCCCGCCGCGGCGGATCGGCAGCAGGATGGGGTCGTGACGCGCTTCCCGGACGAGGTCGACGGGGTGGCGTGGCGGCCCGGGCACGCGGACGACGTCGCCGAGCTGACCGAGATCATGGCCGCCGCCGACGCGGTCGACGATCCGGGGCACATGCAGGGCGTGAGCGGCACGGAGGACCTCCTGCGGGTCCTCGACCCCGCGGAGGCGATCGTGATCGGCACGCGCGACGGGACTCCGGTGGCGGCGAGCATCGTGTGGCGGCCCGGGGACGGGCCCGTGCGGCTCCGCGGGGGCGTCGCGCCCGCCGCGCGGGGCCGGGGGATCGGCCGCGTGCTCCTCCGCTTCCAGCTCGCGCGGGCGGCCGAGCTGCATCCGGACGCGGGGCTCGCCGGCGTGCGCAGCGTCGACGGGCGCGGACCCGCGGCGGTGGCGCGTCGGTTCGGCTTCCACGAGGCGCGGACGTTCCTCACCATGCGGCGCTCGCTGCTCGGCGGTCCGGCCGTGCTGCCGCTGCCGGCGGACCTGCGCGCCGTGCCGTTCGACCCGGGGCTCGACGAGGCGACGCGCGTCGCGAAGAACGCCGCCTTCCACGACCACTGGCAGGGCGTCGCCGACGGGCCGGAGCAGTGGCGCACGCGGATGCTCGGTCCGCACCTCGATCGCGCGCTGAGCCGGATCGCCGTCGACGCGCAGGGCGACGTCGCCGGGTTCGTGCTCGTCCAGCGCGTGCCGGAGCAGCCCGACGACGCCTACGTCCCGCTCGTCGGCACGGCGCGCGCGCACCGCGGCAGGGGCGTCGCCCGCGCGCTCCTCACCGCGGCGCTGGCCGCCGCCGCGCAGGAGGGACTGCTCGAGACGACGCTCGAGGTGGACGCCGACAGTCCGACCGGCGCGGTGGGGGTCTACGGGGCGGTCGGGTATCGGACCGTCGAGCGGGCGACGGTCTGGCAGCACTCGCTCTGAGCGCGGTGGCCCTCCGTGATCCGCCACGATGGAGGCATGGACGGATCCGATCGGGCGGGATCCGTGCGGGTGCGGCTCGACGTGGCCTACGACGGCACCGGATTCGCGGGCTGGGCGGCGCAGCCCGGGCTGCGGACCGCGCAGGGCGAGCTCGAGGGCGCCCTCGCCGTCGCGACGGGCCGGGCGGCGGGGGAGCCGCCGCGGCTCGTGGTGGCCGGACGCACCGACGCGGGCGTCCACGCGAGCGGGCAGGTCGCGCACGTCGACCTGACGCCCGCCCAGCTCGAGGCGCTGACGCGGCGGCACGACGGCGCGGCCGAGGTGGAGGGCGTCGCGCGCCGGCTGACCGGCCTCCTCGCGGCGGCGGGCGATCTCGTCGTGCAGCGCTCCACGACGGCGCCGGCGGGCTTCGACGCCCGCTTCAGCGCGGTCTTCCGCCGGTACCGCTACCGCATCGCAGACCGCCTGACGGCGCGCGATCCGATCGATCGGCACCGCACCGCCGTCTCCCCGCGCGAGCTCGACGAGGATCGGATGCGGGCCGCCGCGCGCGGCCTCGTCGGCCTGCACGACTTCGCGGCGTTCTGCAAGCCGCGGCCGGGGGCGACGACGATCCGCGAGCTGCAGGCGCTGACGTGGGACCGGGATCCGCGCGGCGTGCTCGTCGCCGAGGTCCGCGCGGACGCGTTCTGCCACAGCATGGTCCGCGCACTGGTCGGTGCGAGCATGGCGGTCGGCTCGGGCCGCATCGCCCCGGAGCGCCTCGCCGACCTCTTGAACGCGTCCGCCCGCTCGAACGAGTTCGCCGTCGCGCCGGCGCACGGGTTGACGCTCGTCGAGGTCGGCTACCCGCCCGACGCGGACCTCGCTGCCCAGGCGGAGCAGGCGCGGGCCCGCCGCACGCTGCCCGACGAGCCGCGCTGAGCCGCTGCGGCGGCCGCGACGCGCCCGGCCCGCGGATCGGGTACAGTAGACCGGCCCTGCGGGAACGCTCCCGTGCGGCTTCGAGCCCTCCAGCGCTCGTTCCGGGTCCGTCAGGCCCCATGGAACCGGCATCGGAGCGGGATCCACGACCACCTCGAACAGGAAGCGTGCACACAGTGACGCGTACGTACAGCCCCAAGGCGAGCGAGATCACCCACGACTGGGTCGTCATCGACGCCACCGACGTCGTGCTGGGCCGTCTGGCCAGCCACGCCGCCGCCCTCCTCCGCGGCAAGCACAAGCCGACCTTCGCCCCGCACCTCGACAGCGGCGACTTCGTCATCATCATCAACGCCGACAAGGTCGCGCTGACGGGTTCGAAGCGCGACGAGAAGCTCGCGTACCGCCACTCGGGCTACCCGGGCGGTCTCACGGCGACGAAGTACTCGGAGCTGCTGGAGAAGCAGCCGGAGCGCACCGTGGAGAAGTCGATCCGCGGCATGCTGCCGAAGAACTCCCTCGGCCGCGCGCAGATCAAGAAGCTGAAGGTCTACGCGGGTCCCGAGCACCCGCACGCCGCGCAGCAGCCCACGCCCTACACCCTGACCCAGGTCGCCCAGTAGGCACCGGAAGAGAAGCACGAGACATGGCACGCATCGCAGACTCCATCGACACCCCGGCGACCTTCAGCACCTCCTCCGCGCCGGAGACCGCTCCCGCCGTCGAGCGCCCGCCGCTCACCGTCCCGGGTGCCGCCGTCGGCCGCCGCAAGCAGGCGATCGCCCGCGTCCGGCTCGTCCCGGGCAGCGGCACGATCACGGTCAACGGCCGCACGTTCGAGGACTACTTCCCGAACAAGCTGCACCAGCAGCTGATCAACGACCCCTTCACGATCCTGCAGCTCTCGGGCGCGTACGACGTCATCGCGAAGATCTCCGGCGGCGGCCCCTCGGGCCAGGCCGGTGCGCTCCGCCTCGGCATCGCGCGCTCGCTGAACCAGATCGACGAGGAGAACAACCGGCCCGGCCTGAAGAAGGCCGGCTTCCTGAGCCGCGACGCGCGGGTCAAGGAGCGCAAGAAGGCCGGTCTGAAGAAGGCGCGCAAGGCGCCGCAGTTCTCCAAGCGCTGATCGCCTCCCCGCACCACCGCTCGATGCCACGGCTCTTCGGCACGGACGGCGTGCGCGGTCTCGCCAACCGCGAGGTCACGGCCGAACTGGCCCTGTCCCTCGCGCAGGCGACCGCGCACGTGCTGGGCGACGGTCCGCGCTCGAGCGGCCGCCGTCCTGTCGCCGTCCTCGCGCGAGACCCGCGGATCTCCGGCGAGTTCATCTCGGCGGCGGTCGCGGCGGGTCTCGCGGGCTCGGGCGTCGATGTGCTGGACGCCGGGGTCATCCCGACCCCGGCGGCCGCGTTCCTCATCGCGGACATCGGCGCCGACTTCGGCGTCGTCATCTCCGCCTCCCACAACCCTGCGCCCGACAACGGGATCAAGGTCCTGGGCGCGGGCGGCGCGAAGCTGACCGACGACGTCGAGGACCGCATCGAGGCCGCGATGGCGGCTGCGCCCCTGGCTCCGACGGGCGCCGAGGTCGGCCGCATCGACAGGTTCGCGGACGCGGAGGACCGCTACGTCGTCCACCTCCTCGGCGCGCTGCCGCACCGCCTCGACGGGCTGAAGATCGTCCTCGACTGCGCGAACGGCGCCGCGGCGGGCGTCTCGCCGGAGGTCTTCACCGACGCCGGCGCGCAGGTCATCGTGATCGGCAACGATCCGGACGGCGTCAACATCAACGACGGCGTCGGCTCCACGCACCTCGGGCCGCTGCAGGCCGCGGTGCTCGAGCACGGCGCCGACGCGGGCATCGCGCACGACGGCGAC
Organism: Amnibacterium kyonggiense; assembly: GCF_004364555.1. Classification (GTDB taxonomy): domain Bacteria; phylum Actinomycetota; class Actinomycetes; order Actinomycetales; family Microbacteriaceae; genus Amnibacterium; species Amnibacterium kyonggiense. The sequence goes on from NZ_SOAM01000001.1 coordinate 674,923, forward strand.
GCGGACCGCTGCCTCGCGGTCGACGCGGATGGGAACGTCGTCGACGGCGACCAGATCATGGCGATCCTCGCGATCGCGATGAAGGCGCGCGGCGTCCTGCAGCGCGACACGCTCGTCGCCACCGTCATGAGCAACCTGGGGCTCCGCCGCGCGATGGAGCGCGAGGGGATCCACGTCGTCACGACCAGGGTGGGCGACCGCTACGTGCTCGAGGCGCTCGGGGAGGGCGGCTACTCGCTCGGCGGCGAGCAGTCCGGCCACGTCATCCTCACCGCGCACGCCACGACCGGCGACGGCCTGCTCACGGGGCTGTCGGTCATGGCGGAGGTCGCGCGCACCGGCAGGACGCTCGCCGAGCTCGCCGCCGCCGTCACGATCTATCCGCAGGTCATGATCAACGTCCGCGACGTCGACCGCGCTCGGACGGACGACCCGGACCTCGTCGCCGCGGTCGCCGCGGCCGAGCTGGAGCTCGGCGACGCCGGTCGCGTGCTGCTGCGTCCCTCCGGGACCGAGCCGGTCGTCCGCGTCATGGTGGAGGCCGCCGATCACGACACGGCGGAGTCGGTCGCCGCAGCGCTCGCCGAGGTGGTGCGCGAGCGGCTCGCGCTCGCCCCCGCCCCGTGAGCCGCGTCGCGCCGCCCCCGGACCCCGAGACCCGGCGCCGGGGGATGCGGCGGCTGCTGCTGGTCGCGATCGCGCTGTGCCTGCCGATCATCGTCCTGGCGTGGTTCGTCGTGCCCGCGGGCTGGGACGCGCTCGCGATCATCACGACGCTCGCCTACGTCGCCGGCGTGCTCGCGCTGTCGGTCTTCGTGACGAGCGTCGTCCAGCTCCGGACGCAGCGCCTCTGGCCGCGCGTCGCGATCGCCGTCGCGGCCGTGATCGCCGGCGCGGTGCTGCTGCAGGTGTGGCCGCCCGACCAGGCGCAGATCGCCTACGCGTCCGGGCAGGTCCTCGCGCCTCCGGAGCGCGCGCTGCATCTGACGTACCTCTACGTGCTCGTGTTCGCGCCGTGGCAGCTCGGGGTGTTCGTCCTCTTCGGCACCGTCGGTGCCGCCCTCACGCGGTGGCGGTCGCGGTCGCGGTGACCCTCCGCCCGCGGTGGTCGAGCCGTGCGCTCCGCGCCGGTGCCGAGACCACCGCGCTCCGGGTCAGATCTTGCGGAGCAGGACCGAGCGGACCGCGTGGTCCTCGGCCTTCTTCAGCACGAGCGTGGCGCGGGACCGGGTGGGCAGGATGTTGTCCCGCAGGTTCGGCTCGTTGATCGACCGCCAGTAGCCGAGCGCGGTCTCGCGCGACTCCTCCGGCCCCAGGTCGGCGAAGCGGTGGAAGTACGACGCGGGGCTCGAGAACGCGGCCGTCTGCAGCTGCTGGAACCGGTGGACGTACCACTCGGCGATGTCGTGCGTGCGGGCGTCCACGTAGACGCCGAAGTCGAACAGGTCGCTGACCGCGAGGCCCTCGCGGGTGGGCGCCTGCAGCACGTTCAGGCCCTCGATGATCAGGATGTCGGGGCGCCGGACGACCAGCTCCGCCCCCGGGACGATGTCGTAGCGCTCGTGCGAGTAGAACGGCGCCCGCACCTCCGCCGCACCGCTCTTCACCGCGGTGACGAAGCGCAGCAGGCCGCGGCGGTCGTACGACTCCGGGAACCCCTTGCGGTCGAGGATGCCCCGCCGCTCGAGCACGGCGTTCGAGTGCAGGAACCCGTCGGTGGGCACCAGCTCGACCTTCGGGGTGTCCGGCCAGCGGGAGAGCAGCTCCCGGAGGAGGCGCGCGACCGTCGACTTCCCGACCGCGACGGAGCCGGCGACGCCGATCACGAAGGGCGTGGTCTCCTCACGGATCCCGAGGAACGAGCGGGTGGTCGCGTGCAGCTGCCGCGCGCCGGTCGCGTACAGGTTGAGCAGGCGGCTGAGGGGGAGGTAGACCTCCGCGACCTCCCGCTCGTCGAGCGGCTCCCCGAGGCCCGCGAGCCGGTGCAGCTCGTCGGGGCGGAGCGGCTGCGGCACGCCCTGCGCGAGAGCCGCCCAGCGGGCGCGCTCGATCTCGATGAAGGGGCTCGGGCCGTGACCGCCAGCCGCCGCGGTGCGATCCGACACGGCGACGAGCCTAGCGATCGCACCTGTCCCCTGATCGGGCGGCGGATAGGCTCGGCATGGTGTGCGGGATCGTCGGATATGTGGGACCAAGGGCCGCCATCGACGTGCTCGTCGGCGGGCTGAAGCGGCTCGAGTACCGCGGGTACGACTCGGCCGGCGTCGCGGTGATCGACGACGACGGCGCGCTCGTGACGCACAAGCGCGCGGGCAAGCTCGGCGTGCTGGAGGGCGACCTGCTCCGCGCGCCGTTGCCGGACGCGCGGACCGGCATCGGCCACACCCGCTGGGCCACGCACGGCGGCCCGACGGACGCGAACGCGCACCCGCACCTCGGCGACGACGGCAGGCTCGCACTGATCCACAACGGGATCATCGAGAACTTCGCGTCCTTGAAGGACGAGCTCCTCGACGAGGGCTTCACCTTCTCGAGCGAGACGGACACGGAGGTCGCGGCGGTGCTGCTCGGCCGCGAGTACCGCCGCTCGGGCGACCTCCTGACCGCGTTCCGCGCGGTCGTCGGGCGGCTGCACGGCGCGTTCACCCTCCTCGCGGTGCACGCGGACGAACCGGGCCTCGTCGTCGGCGCCCGCCGGAACTCGCCGCTCGTGGTCGGCCTCGGCGACGGCGAGCAGTTCCTCGGCTCCGACGTCGCGGCCTTCGTCGAGTACACGCGGCGCGCGCTCGCGATCGGGCAGGACCAGATCGTCGCGATCCGCCCGGACGGCATCGAGCTGACCGACTTCGCGGGCGAGCCGGTGGAGGGCGAGGAGTACGAGGTCGCCTGGGACGCCTCCGCCGCCGAGAAGGGCGGCTGGTCGAGCTTCATGGCGAAGGAGATCAGCGAGGAGCCGGAGGCGCTCGAGCAGACACTCCTCGGCCGGGTGCACGACGGGCTCGTCGTCCTCGATGAGATCGCGGACGGCTTCGACGACGAGACCCTCCGCTCGGTCGACCGCATCGTCGTCCTCGGGGCCGGGACGGCCGCCTACTCCGGGCTGCTCGGCAAGTACGCGATCGAGAAGTGGGCCGGCGTCGCGGTCGAGGTCGAGCTCGCGCACGAGTTCCGCTACCGCGACCCCGTGCTCGGGCCGAACACCCTCGTCGTCTCCATCAGCCAGTCCGGCGAGACCATGGACACGCTGATGGCGGTCAAGTACGCGAGCGAGCGGGGTGCGCGGACGCTCTCCATCTGCAACACCCAGGGCGCGACGATCGCGCGCGAGTCCGACGCCGTGCTCTACACGCGGGCCGGTCCGGAGGTCGCGGTCGCGTCGACGAAGGCGTTCACCGCGCAGGTCGTCGCGCTGTACCTGTTCGGGCTGCACCTCGGCCGCGTGCGGGGCGCGCTCGCCGACGAGCAGTCGCGCGCGCTCGTCGCCGAGCTGCAGGCGCTCCCGGCGAAGCTGCAGGAGGTGCTGCTGCAGGGCGACGAGGTCCGGGAGATGGCCCGGCAGATGTCGGACACCCGCAGCGTGCTCTTCCTCGGTCGGCACGTCGGGTACCCGGTCGCGCTCGAGGGCGCGCTGAAGCTGAAGGAGCTCGCCTACATCCACGCGGAGGGCTTCGCCGCGGGGGAGCTGAAGCACGGGCCGATCGCGCTGATCGAGCCGGGCCAGCGCGTCTTCGTCATCGTCCCGAGCCCGCGCGACTCCTCCAGCCTTCACCCGAAGGTGGTGTCGAACATCCAGGAGATCCGCGCCCGCGGCGCCCACGTCCTCGCGATCGCGGAGGCCGGGGACGTGGCCGTGCTGCCGTTCGCGGACGAGGTGCTGCGCATCCCGCTCGCCGGACCGATGTTCGAGCCGCTGCTCGCCGTCGCGCCGCTGCAGCAGTTCGCCATGGAGCTCGCGGCCGCGAAGGGGCTGGACGTCGACCAGCCGCGCAACCTCGCGAAGTCGGTGACGGTCGAGTGACCCTGCTCATCCGGGGCCGCGGATGATCCTCGGCATCGGGGTCGACGTCGTCGACATCGCGCGGTTCGGCCGGTCGCTCGAGCGGACGCCGCCGCTGCGCGACCGCCTCTTCGCCCGGAGCGAGCGGGACCTGCCGCTGTCCTCCCTCGCCGCCCGATTCGCGGCGAAGGAGGCGCTCATCAAGGCCTCGGGCGACTCGAGCGGCTTCAGCTGGCAGGACATGGTGGTGAAGAGCGACCCGTCCCGACGGCCGCGTCTGGTGACGACCGGCGAGGTCGCGACGCGGCTCGCCCTGCTCGGCGTGACGACGACGCACCTGTCGCTGAGCCACGACGCCGGGATCGCCTCCGCGTTCGTGGTGCTGGAGGGCTGATGGGCCGGCTCCGCGTCCTCCCCGGCGCCGGCGAGCCGGCGCTCGACCCGCGCTCCGGCACCGCGCCGGTCCGGCGGGCGCGGATCGACACGGGCGCGATCGAGCACAACGTCCGCGTGCTCCGCGAGATCGCCGGCACGCCCGAGTTCCTCGCCGTCGTGAAGGCCGACGGGTACGGGCACGGTGCCGCGACGGCGGCCCGGGCGGCGCTCGCGGGCGGCGCGACCTGGCTCGGCACCGCGGACCCGGACGAGGCGCTGGCGCTCCGCCGGGCGGGTGTGGTGGCGCCGATCCTCGCCTGGATCCTGCACACCGACGCCGACTTCGGCGAGATCGCCGCCGCGGGGATCGACCTCGGCGTGTCCTCCGAGGTCCAGGTCGAGCGGGTCGCGGCGACCGCGCCCGGCGCCGCGGTGCAGATCAAGCTCGACACCGGGCTGTCGCGGAACGGCGTCGAGGCGCCGGCGTGGGGGCGGGTCTTCGAGACGGCCGCTGCGCTCGAGCACGAGGGCGCGATCCGGGTGCGGGGGCTGTTCAGCCACCTCGCGAACACCTCGGCGGCGGAGGACGCGCTCGCCGAGGAGCGCTTCGCCGACGCGGTCCGCCTCGCGCGCGGCGCCGGGCTGGATCCCGCGCTGCTGCACCTGTCGAGCACGGCGGCGGCCGTGTCCCGTCCGCAGGCCGCGTACACGATGGTGCGCTGCGGCATCGGGATCTACGGCGTCTCGCCCTTCGGCGACGCCGCACGGGTGCCGGCGGGGCTGCGCCCGGCGATGACGCTCGCGACGGAGGTCGCCGCCGTGCGCCGCATCGCGCCGGGCACCGGCGTCTCCTACGACCACGTCTGGCGCGCGGACGTCGCCACGACGCTCGCCCTCGTGCCGCTGGGGTACGCGGACGGGGTGCCGCGGGCCGCCTCGGGCCGCGCGGAGGTGCTGCTCGGCGGCGTCCGGCGCCCCGTGCGCGGGCGCATCGCGATGGACCAGTTCCTCGTCGACGTCGGCGACGACGAGGTGCGGGTCGGTGACGAGGTCGTGCTCTTCGGCGATCCCGCGACCGGTGCGCCGTCGGCCGACGAGTGGGGCGCGTGGGCGGACACGATCGGCTACGAGATCGTCACCCGAATCGGACCGCGGGTCGAGCGGGAGCCGACGTGATCGAGCACCTCGTCGTGCCGGACCCCGAGGCGATGGAGGAGTTCGGCGTCGGGCTCGGCCGCCGCCTGCGCGCGGGTGACCTCGTCGTGCTGACCGGGCCGCTCGGCGCGGGCAAGACGACCCTCAGCCGCGGGATCGGCGAGGGGCTCGGCGTCCGCGGCCCGATCTCGAGCCCGACGTTCGTGCTCGCGCGCACGCACCCCTCGCTGACGGACGGCCCGCCGCTCGTCCACGTCGACGCGTACCGGCTCGGCTCGCCGGCGGAGCTCGACGACCTCGACCTCGACTACGAGGCCGCCGTCGTCCTCGTGGAGTGGGGCGCCGGCATGGTCGACGGGATCAGCGATTCGATGCTCGAGATCCGCATCGACCGCGCGGCCGACGACACCCGGTCCGTGGAGCTCGAGGGCACCGGACCGCGCTGGGCCGAGGGCGTGCTCCGATCCGGAGGGCCGGGGATCAGCAGTCCGGGGGCGTCCGCGTCGACGACCGGCTGAGCTCGAGCGTCTGGTCCGGCGGCATCGCCGCCTGGGCGGCGCCGTAGGGGAGCGCGAGCAGCACGTCGCTCAGGCAGAGGGAGAACCGCTGCGCGACCGCGCCGACGGTGTCGCCGGACGCCACCGTGTAGCGCACCATGTCCGGCCCCTCGGCGACCGCGGCGCCGCGGGCACGATCCCGCTCGCCGCCGTCGAAGACGGGCTCCGTCCCGAAGGTCACGAACCATCCCTGGTCCCCGTCGGGCCGGCCCGTGTCGACCGCCGCGGTCGGCGCGGGCGTCGAGACGGAGGCCTGCTCGGGCGCTGCGCGGCCCCCGACCAGGAGCGCGCCGCCGAAGGCCGCCACGACGAGCACGCCGAGGCCGCCGATCACGAACGGCCGGAGCGACGGACCGCGCTCGCCGGCGGGCGCGACTACCGCCGGCGAGCCGGCCGGGTCGATCGTCGTCGCCTCCGCGACCCCCAGGTAGGCGGCGAGGTCGTCCGGCGAGACGCCCGGGCGGTAGAGCCGCTGCCGGAGCGCCTCCCTGTCCGCAGGATCGGTCGCCACCGTCGCACGGTATCCCGTCCCTCCGCCCGCTCGTAGGCTCTTCTCCCGTGCTGCTCGCCATCGACACCTCCGGCGCGACGTCCGCCGCGGTCGTCGCCGACGACGGCGCGGTCGTCGCGGCGCTCCTCGACGAGGACGTCCGCGCGCACGCCGAGCACATCGGCCCGATGCTCGAGGCGGTGCTCGACCGCGCGGGGCGCCCGACGATCGAGGCGGTCGCCTACGGCGTCGGGCCCGGGCCGTTCACGGGGCTCCGCGTCGGGATGGCCGCCGCCCGCGCGGCCGCGCTCGTGCTCGGCGCGGTCGAGCTGCCGGTGCTGAGCCACGACGCCGTCGCCCTCGCGGCGGTCCGCCGCGGCGTGCGGCCCGCCTTCGTCGTCGTCGCCGACGCGAAGCGCCGCGAGCGGTTCGCGACCGTCTACCGACGACTCGACGCGGCGGGCGTACCCGTCCGGGACGGCGAGCCGACGGTCGGCCCGGAGGAGTCGATCCCCGCGCTGCCGCAGGTGCTCGGCGCCGTCGACGCCGGGCTGCTCGGCGCCGTCGCGGCGCTCCGACGCGCGGCGGACATCGCGCCGGAGCCGCAGGAGGCCCGCTACCTCCGCAGCCCGGACGTCACGATCGCGACGGCGCGGAAGTCGGTGCTCGGATGACGGCGCCGGTCCGCGCCGGCACGTTCGCCGACCTCGACGCGGTGATGGACATCGAGCGGGCGAGCTTCCCGACCGATGCGTGGTCGGTCGACGCGATGCGGGAGACCTTCGCGACCGGTGACGCGTTCGTCGCCGAGTCCGACGACGGGATCGTCGGGTACGCCGCCGTCCTCGCACCGCAGGGCAGCGGGGACGCCGACGTCCTCACGATCGCGGTGACCGCCGCCCACCGCGGGAAGGGCATCGGCGCCGCGCTGCTCGAGCACATGCTCGAGACGGCATCGATGCGTGGCGCCCACCGGGTCTTCCTCGAGGTGCGGGCCGACAACCCGGTCGCCCAGCGCCTCTACGCGTCGCGGGGGTTCGCGGTCGTCGGCCGCCGCCCGCGGTACTACCAGCCGGACGGCGTCGACGCGATCGTCATGCGGCTCGACCTGGGAGAGGCGCGATGAGCACCGGTCCGCTCGTCCTCGGCATCGAGAGCTCCTGCGACGAGACCGGCGTGGGCGTCGTCCGCGGGCGGGAGGTCCTCGCGAACGTCATCGCCTCCTCCGTCGACGAGCAGGCGCGGTACGGCGGTGTCGTGCCGGAGATCGCCGCCCGAGCGCACCTCGAGGCGATGCGGCCGACGCTCGAGCGGGCTCTCGAGGTCGCGGGCGTCGGCATCACCGACCTGGACGCCGTCGCCGTGACCGCGGGCCCGGGCCTCGCCGGCGCGCTCATGGTCGGCGTCGGCGCCGCGAAGGCGCTCGCCGTCACCGCGCGGAAGCCGCTCTACGGCGTCAACCACCTGGTGGGGCACGTCACGGCGGATCAGCTGCACGGCGCCGGGGAGGAGGCGCGCCCGGTCGAGCTGCCGACCGTCGCCCTCCTCGTCTCCGGCGGCCACACCTCCCTGCTCCTCGTCCGCGGCCTGGTCGACGACGTCGAGCTGCTCGGGGAGACCCTCGACGACGCGGCGGGGGAGGCCTTCGACAAGACCGCCCGACTGCTCGGCCTGGCCTATCCGGGCGGGCCGTCGATCGACCGCGCCGCGGTCGACGGGGACCCGGCCGCGATCCGCTTCCCGCGCGGGCTCACCGCCGCCAAGGACCGCGAGCGGCACCGGTTCGACTTCTCCTTCTCCGGGCTCAAGACCGCGGTCGCGCGGCACGTCGAGCGCGCCGAGGGCGACCTCGCGATCGGGGACGTCGCCGCGTCCTTCCGCGAGGCGGTCGTCGACGTGCTCGTGACGAAGGCCCTGGACGCGTGCCGGGAGACGGGCGTCCCGCGCCTGCTGCTCGGCGGCGGGGTCGTCGCCAACCGGCGCCTCCGCGACGTCGCCGCCGAGCGGGCGGCCGCGGCCGGGGTCCAGCTGCGCATCCCGCCCTTCGACCTGTGCACGGACAACGGCGCGATGATCGCCGGCCTCGGCGCGCGGCTGGTCGATGCGGGCGTCGCGCCGAGCGGCGCGGGCTTCGGCGTCGACTCGACGTTGCCGGTCGGCCAGGTCCTCATCGCCTGACGGTTCCCTGCGTGTCCGTTGACGGTCGTCCTTGCACGCTGGGAGCATGTGGCCCACACATCCCGCGATGAGGAGCCATGAGCGACTACCAGCCCCAGCCCCCGACCTCCACGCCGTACACGGGGTCGGCAGCGCCCGCGAAGACACCGATCCTGAGCATCCTGTCGCTCATCGGCGGCATCCTCGGCATCCTCACCTCCTTCTTCTGGATCGGCCTGCTCTTCGGCGCCGCGGGCGCGATCCTCGGCTTCATCGGGCGACGTCGGGAGCCGCAGGCCCGGGGACTCGCCCTCGCCGGGATCATCACCGGCATCATCGGCTTCGTCATCTCGCTCGTCGTGATCATCGCGTTCTTCGTCCTCCTTGGAGTCGCGGCCTCGCAGGGCGCGTTCAACAGCACGGCGCCCTGATCCGGCTGCGGAGCGCCCCGCTCAGCGGTGGCAGAGGAGGGCGACGCGGCGGTCCGCCGTCCGCGTGACGATCAGGACGGCGTCCTCGTCGCCGCGGAGCGCGAGCTCCCGGCGGAACGCGGCCGGGTCGAGGTCGACGCCCCGCTTCTTGATCTCGAGGCGGCCGACGCCGCGGGCGCGGAGCTCGGTCCTGATGCGTCGCGCGTCGAAGGGCAGCACCGCGTCGACCGTGAAGGCCGTGAGGAACGGCGACGGGGAGAAGTCGTCCCCGGTGAGGTAGGCGATCCCCGGCCCGAGCGGACGCGTGCCGGTCGTCCGGGCGACGTCGCCGATGAGCCGCGCCCGGATCACGGCGCCGTCCGGCTCGTAGACGTGCTCCCCGAGCGGTCCGACCGGCTCGTCCTCCGCGTCCTCGGACGCGGTGAGCTCGGCGGTCCCGCCCGGTCCCGTCACGAGGGCCGCTCGGCGGACGCCGTCGCGCTCGAGCCCGCCGCGCCAGAGCACGAGCTCGACGACCTCCCCGCGGTCGGAGACCCACTGGGCCTCGGCGCCGTCAGGAATCGCCGAGCGGTCGTGCGCCGGGGACAGCTTCACGCCCGTCGGCAGCCGCGCCGCGACCCGGTCCGCGAAGTCGAGCGACGGCGAGTAGTCGGCAGCGCCGACCCGCTTCGTGTCCGCGTGGCCAGGCGTCCTGCGCGCGGGGTCGATCCAGGCCGCGTCCGCGGCCCCGAGGCCCACCCGCTCGGCGTCGTCGACCACGACCTCCGCCTCCGGGAACGGAGCCAGGTTGTACTGCGCGAGCACCGCGGTGACCTCGTCGCGCTCGACCGCGAGCACGCGCAGCCCGACCGCGGCCAGGGCGAGGGCGTCGCCGCCGATCCCGCAGCCGAGGTCGGCGACGGTCCGCGCACCGGACGAGCGGAAGCGGGCCGCGTGCCGAGCGGCGACGTCGAGCCGGGTCGCCTGCTCCAGCCCCGCCCGCGTGAAGAGCATCCGGTCCGCGAACTCGCCGAACTTCGCCCGGGCCCGGCGGCGCAGCGCCGCCTGGGTGAGCACGGCCGCCGCCTGCTCGGGCGCGAAGCCCGCGCGGCGCAGCGCGGTCGATCTGGCGAGCACATCGGCCGGCGTCTCGGGCCGCGCCTCGTCGTCGATGGCGGCGAGCACGCGGGGGTCGAGGAGCGCTTCGAGCTCGCTCCGTTCCATCCGTCCACCGTAGGCGCCGCGGCGCTGGCACTCGCATTGCATGAGTGCCAGGGGACATCTAGTGTTGGGGGCTGGCACTCGACATGCTCCTGTGCCAATCGAACGTGTGGAAGCAGCTCTCAGTAGCTCTACGGGAAAGCAGAGGTGGACCGTGTCGGTCTCCATCAAGCCGCTCGAGGATCGCATCGTGATCAGCCAGGTCGAGGCCGAGCAGACGACCGCGTCGGGTCTCGTCATCCCCGACACCGCGAAGGAGAAGCCCCAGGAGGGCGAGGTCGTCGCGGTGGGTCCGGGCCGGATCGACGACAACGGCAATCGCGTGCCGCTCGACGTCGCCGTCGGCGACCGCGTCATCTACTCGAAGTACGGCGGCACCGAGGTCAAGGTGTCGGGCGAGGACTACCTCGTCCTGTCCGCGCGCGACGTCCTGGCGGTCGTCGTCCGCTGATCGCAGCATCCGAGGAGGGGCCCGCGCCGCACGGCGCGGGCCCCTTCCCGTTCCCCGGCACCGCCGGACGCCCGTCGCGCGACGGCATCGGAGCCGGCGGGCACTAGCGTGCTCCGGTGACGAGCGAGGCGCGGGCATCGACGAGGGCCGGCCTGCTGTTCGGGATCGGCGCCTACGCCCTCTGGGGCGCGATGCCCGTCTACTTCCTGCTGATGCGGCCGGCGGGCCCGTTCGAGATCGTCGCCTGGCGGATCCTCTTCTCCCTCGTGTTCTGCGCGCTGCTGCTGCTCGTGACCCGGGGCTTCGGCCGGTTCCGCAGCGTGCTGCACGATCGCCGCGCGGTCGCGTCGTTCGCCCTCGCGGGCGCGCTCATCTGGGCGAACTGGACCGTCTACGTCATCGCGTCCACGTCGGGCCGCGTCGTCGACGCCGCGCTCGGCTACTTCATCAACCCCATCGTCACGGTCCTGCTCGGCGTGGTCGTGCAGAAGGAGCGGCTGCGCACCCTCCAGTGGGTCGCCATCGGCGTGAGCGTCCTCGCCGTCGTCGTGCTCGCGATCGAGACCGGCTCCCTGCCGTGGATCTCCCTCGCGCTCGCCGCGTCGTTCGGCCTCTACGGGCTCGTGAAGAAGCGGGCCGGGCGGATCGACGCGGTCTCGGGCCTGACGCTCGAGACGGCCTGGCTCGTCCCGGTCGCCGTGGTGCAGCTGGTCGTCGTCGGGTCGACCTCCGGGCTCGCATGGGGCTCCGCGGGGTGGTTCCCGACCCTGATGCTCACGTCCGCCGGTGTCGGCACCGCCGTCCCGCTGCTGCTGTTCGCGTCCTCCACGCGGCGCCTGCCGCTGTCCGTCGTCGGGTTCCTGCAGTACATCGCGCCGATCCTGCAGCTCGCCATCGGCGTGGCCGTGCTGCACGAACCGATGTCGACGGGGCGCTGGACCGGGTTCGTCCTCGTCTGGGTCGCCCTCGTCGTGCTGGTGGGGGAGTCCCTGGTGCGCGGCAGATCGCGGGGGATCGCCCGCGTGGAGCCCGACCCGGTCGCCTGACCACCGCCCACCGGGCCGGACGGTCACGGATTCGCAACGAATCGTCATCTCGGGGCCGCCGAAACATGGCCGGAACCTGTTCGCCGTAGGTTGCGGATGTCCACCACGCGTCCGTGCGATGTGGACCTGCCCTGAACCGAGAAGTTAGGACATCCATGCCTGGAACCCGACGCGGACGCCGCGCGGCGCTGGCGATCGCATCGACGGCCGCGCTCGCGGTCGCGCTGACCGCCTGCTCCGGCTCGCCGAGCGACACCTCGAGCTCGTCCGGCCCGCTGGACCTGAAGATCGGCACGCTGCTGCCGCAGACCGGGACCCTCGCGGTGCTCGGCCCGCCCGAGATCGCCGGCGTGAACCTCGCGGTCGCCGACATCAACAAGGCGGACGCGGGCATCAAGGTCACCTCGATCCAGAAGGACTCGGGCGACACCAGCACGAACATCGCCACGCAGTCGGTGACGTCGCTGCTGTCCTCCGGTGTGAGCGCCATCGTCGGCGCCGCGTCCTCGTCCGTCTCGCTCTCGGTGATCGACCAGATCGTCAAGGCGAAGGTCGTGCAGTTCTCGCCGGCGAACACGTCGCCGACGTTCACGACGTACAAGGACGACGGCTACTACTTCCGCGACGCCCCGTCGGACGTCCTGCAGGGCCGCGTGCTCGGGCAGGCCGTGCTGAAGGGCGGCGCGATCAACGTCGCCGTGCTGTACCAGAACGACTCCTACGGCCAGGGCCTCAACACGAACGTGAAGAGCGCCATCGAGGGCGGCGGCGGCACGGTCGCGGCCGACGTCTCGTTCGACCCGAACGCGACGAACTTCTCCGCCGAGGTCTCCAAGGCCCTGGCGTCGAAGCCGGACGCGCTCGTCGTGATCTCGTTCGACCAGATCAAGTCGATCGCGCAGGAGATCGACAAGGCGGGCTACCCGTTCAGCAAGGTCTGGGGCGCGGACGGCAACTACGGCGTCATCACCCCCGACTTCAAGAACGTCGACATCGCCGGCGCCCAGTTCACGAACCCGGGCGTCGTCGCGACGGACGACTTCAAGAGCCGCCTGCAGGCCCAGGTGAAGAGCGACGGCGACAAGGAGCTCAGCGTCTTCTCCTACGCGCCGGAGTCCTACGACGCCACGACCCTCATCGCGCTCGCGGCGCTCGTCGGTGGCAAGACCGACGGCACCACGATCCGCGACAACCTCGCACAGGTGTCGTCTGGCGGCGAGAAGTGCAAGTCGTTCGCCGAGTGCGCGAAGCTCGTCAAGGCGGGCACGAAGAACATCGACTACGACGGCGTCTCGGGCCCGATCTCGCTCGACAAGAACGGCGACCCGTCGCAGGCGTACATCTCGATCTACAAGTACGCGAAGGGCAACACCAGCTCGGCTGTCGGCTCCGAGTTCGGCGACCTGACCAAGCAGTAGGTCCCACCACCGCGCGGAGGGCGTGGGGTCGGCTCCGGCCGGCTCCACGCCCTCCGTCGTTCCCGGGGCCGGGCGGTCGGCGTCAGTCGTCGCCGCAGGCGCGGACGACCCAGGCGAGCACCGCGTCCTTGATCGCCTTCGGCGCCCGCACCGGGACGGTGCCGCGTGCGCCGTCCGCGAGGCGCAGCTGCACGGGGAGCACCGTGCCGACCTTGTCCTCGGCGATCGCGTGCAGGTCGCAGCGGGTCGGCACGGTGCGGAGCGCGAGCCGCCCCGACGCCGTGAAGCGGCGGCCGATCGTCCACAGCTCGGTGCCGCCCGCGGGGGAGAGCAGCGGGGTCGGCAGCACCCGTTCGATCTCGATGCCCGCCGCCGCGGCGGCGCCGCCGATCACGGCCAGGTCGACCTCCGCGGTCCTGCCGTGCGGCCGGAACGCCGCGACGGCGAGCGAGGCGGTGCGCGCCGCGCGCTCGCGGAAGCAGTCGGCCGCGTGGAGCCCGCGGAGCGTCCCGTGCTCGTCGACGGCCCGGACGGATCGCGTCGTGCCGTCAGCGAGCCGCAGGAGGCCGCTGAGGCGCGTCGTCGACCCGCAGTCGGCGGTGGTGAGCCGCGCAGGCAGGTCGACCACGACGCCCGCGCCGATCTCGGCCGGATCGTCGTCGGACCAGCGCAGCGCGGGCGTCCAGCCGGATCCGCGGAGGGCCGCAGCTCGCACCACGATGCGCTCCTCCGACCCGTTGACGACCCGGAGCTGCACCTGGTCGGGCGCGATGTCGGACCGGTACTGCAGCACCCGGATGGACACGCCGGGCAGCGTCGTCGGCGCCGCGGGGGACGAGCAGCCGCCGAGCGCGCAGGCGAGCAGGGCGGCGACCGCGCCGGCCGCCGCCCTGCTCGGCGTCGTCAGGGCTTGCGCGCCTTCTCCTGGTCGGCGGCGAGGGTGCCGAGGTAGAGCTCGATCACCTTGGGGTCGTTCATCAGCTCGCGGCCCTTGCCCGTGTACGCGTCGCGGCCCTGGTCGAGCACGTAGCCGCGGTGGCAGATCTGCAGCGCCCGCCGGGCGTTCTGCTCGACGATCAGCACCGAGACGCCGGCGCGGTTCACGCGCGCGACGTTGAGGAACGTCTCGTCCTGGCGGACGGGGGAGAGGCCGGCGGAGGGCTCGTCGAGCAGCAGCACCGACGGGTCCATCATGAGCGCCCGCGACATCGCGACCATCTGCCGCTCGCCGCCGGAGAGCGAGCCGGCCCGCTGCTTGAGGCGCTTCTTCATCTCGGGGAACAGGCCGACGACCTCGTCGATGCGCTCGGCGTAGAGCTTGGGGCGCTGGAAGACGCCCATCTCGAGGTTCTCCTGGATGGTGAGGCTCGGGAACACGTTGTTCGTCTGCGGGACGAACCCGACGCCCTTCGTCACGAGCTTGTCGGCGCCGAGCCCGGTGATGTCCTCGCCGCGGAGCGTGACGCTGCCGCTGCGGATGTTCACCTGCCCGAAGATCGCCTTCAGCAGGGTCGACTTGCCGGCGCCGTTCGGGCCGATGATGCCGACCAGCTCGCCCTTGCCGACCTCGACGGTGCAGCCGTTCAGGATGTTGATGCCCGGCAGGTAGCCCGCGTGCAGGGCGTCCGTGCGCAGGACGATCTCGTCAGCCATCGGTGCGGTCCTCCTCGCGCTCGACCTCGGCCTGCGTCTCGTCGAGGAGCTCCGCCTGCTGCTCCTCCGTGAGGTCGCCGAGGTCCGTGTCGTGGTGCGAGCCGAGGTAGGCGTCGATGACGGCCTGGTCGGACATCACCTCGTCGGGGAAGCCCTCCGCGACGATGCGCCCCTCGGCCATCACGATCACCCAGTCCGCGATCTCGCGGACGACGTGCATGTCGTGCTCGACGAAGAGCACGGTCATGCCGCTCGACTTGAGGTCGAGGATGTGGTGCAGCAGCGACTGCGTCAGCGCCGGATTCACGCCCGCCATCGGCTCGTCGAGCATGATCATCTTCGGGTCGCTCATCAGCGCGCGCGCCATCTCGAGCAGCTTGCGCTGCCCGCCGGACAGGCTCGCGGCGAAGTCGTCGGCCTTCGCGTCGAGCTTGAAGCGGGCGAGCAGGTCCTGCGCGCGCTCGGTGATCTGCTGCTCGCGACGCCGCCACAGCGCGGGCACGAGGGCGCGGGCGATGTTCTCGCCCGGCTGCTCCTGCGCCCCGAGCCGCATGTTCTCCATGACGGAGAGCATCGACAGGGCCTTCGTCAGCTGGAACGTGCGGATCATGCCGCGGCGGGCGACCTTGTAGGCGGGCACGCCGCCGATCGGCTTCCCGTCGAACGACCAGGAGCCGTGGTTCGGCTTGTCGAAGCCGGTCAGCAGGTTGAAGAACGTCGTCTTCCCGGCGCCGTTCGGGCCGATCAGCGCGGTGATGGCGCCGCGCGGGATCTCCACGTGGTCGACGTCCACGGCGTGGACGCCGCCGAACGTGCGCTGCACGCCGTCCGCGACGACGATCGGGTCGGTCTTCTTCACGCCGGGCGCCGGCGCGCCGTCGATGAGCGCCGCGCGCTCCGCGGTCGTGTCAGGCAAAGAACGCCTCCCGCTTCTTGCCGATCAGGCCGGACGGCCTGAAGATCACGATGAGCATCAGGGCCACACCCACGATGATGAACCGCACCGGGCCCTGCTGGATGGTCGTGATCGGCAGCCAGTGGTACTGCACGGCGAGCGACAGGAAGCCGTCGGCCAGGGACAGCACGATCCAGAACACGATCGCCCCGACGAGCGGCCCGAACACCGTCGTCGCGCCGCCGAGCAGGATGATCGTCAGCAGGAAGAACGTGGTCTGCGTGCCGTAGTTGTCCGGCTGCAGCGAGGTCGGGATGATGTTGATGATCGCCGCCAGGCCGCCGAGCGCGCCGCCCAGGATCAGGCTCTGCATCTTGTAGGAGAAGACGTTCTTGCCGAGGCTGCGCACGGCGTCCTCGTCCTCGCGGATGCCCTTGATGACACGGCCCCAGGGGCTGCGCATGAGCTGGCGCACGAGCAGCGCGACGACGATCACGAAGACCCAGCCGACGAGGATGATCCAGAGGTCGTTCTCGTCGTAGCGGAGCGGTCCGAACCCGTACGACCCCGGCGGGATGGGGTTCAGCGCGTCGAACGTGACCGCGGCGCCGTTCAGGCCGTCCGAGCCGCCCGTGATCGGGATGAGGTCCGGGGTCTTCACGACGTAGCGGATGATCTCCGCCGCCGCGATCGTCACGATGGCGAGGTAGTCGGCCCGGAGGCGCAGCGTCGGGATGCCGAGGATCAGGGCCATCACCGTGGTCGCGACGAGCGTCGAGAGCACCGCCAACCAGAACGGGAACCCGAGGCGCAGCGTCGT
This sequence comes from Amnibacterium kyonggiense, assembly GCF_004364555.1. Classification (GTDB taxonomy): domain Bacteria; phylum Actinomycetota; class Actinomycetes; order Actinomycetales; family Microbacteriaceae; genus Amnibacterium; species Amnibacterium kyonggiense. The sequence goes on from NZ_SOAM01000001.1 coordinate 691,568, forward strand.
GATCGCGAACGCGTAGCCGCCGATCGCCATGAAGCCCGCCTGGCCGAAGTTCAGGAGGCCGGTGAAGCCGAACTGGACCGCGAGGCCCAGGGCCGCGAGCGCGTACGCGATGGTCTGCGGCGAGATGATCTGGCCGAGCGCCAGCAGCAGGAAGCTGAAGTCCATGGTCGGTCCTATCCGATCCGGGATCGTCTGCCGAGGATGCCCTGCGGACGGACCAGCAGGATCGCGATGAGCACGACGAGGGCGGCGACGTACTTGAGGTTGTTCGGGATGAACACCGTCGAGACGTCGGTGATGACGCCGATGACGAGCGAGCCGACGAGGGCGCCGAACGCCGTGCCGAACCCGCCGAGGGTGACCGCGGCGAAGATCAGCAGCAGGATGCTCGCGCCGGTGTCCCACCGCAGCGACTGGTAGTAGCCGATCAGCACGCCCGCGAGGCCCGCGAGGGCGCCCGCGCCGACCCAGACGGTGCGGATGACCCGCTCCACGTCGATGCCGGAGGCCGCGGCGAGCGAGCGGTTGTCGGAGACCGCCCGGGTCGCCTTGCCGATGCGGGTCCGCAGCAGCACGAAGGCGACGAGCAGCAGCAGCACGATGCAGATGACCGCGCTGATGATGTCCGTCGAGCGGAGGCGGATCGGGCCGAGGACCAGCGCCGCCCGGTTGTCCGCGGGCAGCACCAGCTGGTCGGCGCCGAAGATGAACTGGAACAGGTACCGCAGGGCGAGCGACAGGCCGATGCTGACGATCATCAGCGGAACCAGGGCGACCCCGCGTCGGCGCAGCGGCCTCCACAGCCCGAGGTCCTGCACGTAGCCGAACACCCCGCCGAGGACCGTCGCGGCGATGATCGCGACGAAGCCCGGCAGGCCGAGGACGGCCGAGAACACGTAGCCCATGAGCGCGCCGAACGTCACGAGCTCGCCGTGGGCGAAGTTGTTGAGCCCGGTGGTGCCGTAGATCAGCGAGACGCCGATCGAGGCGAGCGCGAGCAGCAGGCCGAAGATCAGGCCCGTCACGATGCGCGGCAGCACGAGCTCGAACAGGCTCGCGCCGGAGCCTCCGCCGGAGGCGCCGTCGCTCGCGCCGGAGGAGGCGCCGCCGGTCGCTCCGGGCGTCGGGCTCGCGCCGCCCTGGGCGACGAGGATGTAGTACGCGGGGACGCCCTGGTTGCCCTCCGACACCACGACCTGCCGCGGGTTGAGCCCGGTCGGCACGGTGCCGGCGCCCTCGGGCACCGTCGACGCGTCGAGCTCGACCTTGTAGGTGCCCGGCGTGGGGACCGGCACGAGCGCCTTGCCGTCGTCACCGCTCGTGACGGTCTGGCTGAAGGAGCCCTGCGACACCGTCACCTTCACGCCGGGGACGTTGCTGCGGTCGGCGGCCTTCCGGATCCAGATCTGGATCGACTGGGCGGCGGAGGAGCTGGGCGACGGCGTCGGGCTGCCGGCCGCGTTCGCCGGTGCGGCTCCCGCGAACACGAGCATCAAGGCGAACGCGGCCGTCGCGATCGCCGTCAGCAGCGCGGCCGGCCCGACTCGTCGTCGGCTGGTCGTGTCGTGGCGCACGTCGGTGGACCTCCGGGGCAGGGAACGGCGCGACGATGAGCCGCTGCGGACGGGGAAGGATCCCGACCGTATTGCCTCGACTGTTTCGTGCGTGTGTCCATCCTCGGTGCAGGGACCGATCGCAACAGGACCGTGACCCGGGGCTCCGGGCCTCTCGTACCATGGATCCACGGGGAATTCCCGGACGAACCACCGGTTGGGGGATGCATGGCTGACGACCCGTTCGGACTCCTCGGACTGACCTACGACGACGTGATGCTCCTGCCCGGGCACACGGACGTGATCCCGAGCGAGGCGGACACGTCGACGCGGCTGACGCGGAACATCCGCATCGCGTCGCCGCTGATCTCCTCCGCGATGGACACGGTCACCGAGTCCCGCATGGCGATCGCGATGGCGCGGCAGGGCGGCCTCGGGGTCCTCCACCGCAACCTGTCGATCGAGGACCAGGCGAGTCAGGTCGACCAGGTCAAGCGCAGCGAGTCCGGGATGATCACGCACCCCGTGACGACGACGCCGGACGCGACCGTGGCCGACGTCGACCGGCTGTGCGGGCACTTCCGCGTCAGCGGGCTGCCGGTCGTCGACGGCGACGGGAAGCTCGTCGGCATCGTCACGAACCGCGACATCCGCTTCGTCTCGCCGTTCGAGAAGGAGACGACGCGGGTCGCCGACGTGATGACGAAGCAGCCGCTCGTCACCGCGAAGGAGGGCGTCGACCCGGACGACGCGATCGGCCTGCTCGCGCAGCACCGCATCGAGAAGCTGCCGCTCGTCGACGACGCCGGGCGCCTGACCGGCCTCATCACCGTCAAGGACTTCGAGAAGAGCGAGCGCTACCCGAACGCGACGAAGGACGAGGCGGGCCGCCTCCGCGTGGCCGCCGCCATCGGCTTCTTCGGCGACGCCTGGGACCGTGCGATGACGTTGATCGACGCGGGCGTCGACATCCTCGTCGTGGACACGGCGAACGGCGACAGCGCGGGCGTGCTCGACATCATCCGGCGGCTCAAGGCGGAGCCGCGCGCGGCCGGCGTGGACGTCATCGGCGGCAACGTCGCGACGCGCAGCGGCGCGCAGGCCCTCATCGACGCCGGCGTGGACGCGGTCAAGGTCGGCGTGGGTCCCGGGTCGATCTGCACCACCCGCGTCGTCGCAGGCGTCGGCGTGCCGCAGGTGACCGCGGTGTACGAGGCGTCGCTCGCCGCGCGGGAGGCGGGCGTGCCCGTCATCGCGGACGGCGGGCTGCAGTACTCGGGCGACATCGCGAAGGCGCTCGTCGCCGGCGCGGAGTCCGTGATGCTCGGCTCGCTGCTCGCCGGCACGGACGAGAGCCCCGGCGACCTGATCTACGTGAACGGGAAGCAGTTCAAGACGTACCGCGGCATGGGCTCGCTCGGCGCCTTGCAGACGCGGGGCAAGAAGACCTCCTACTCCCGCGACCGCTACTTCCAGGCCGACGTGCCCTCCGACGAGCAGCTGATCGCCGAGGGCATCGAGGGGCAGGTGCCGTACCGCGGCCCGGTCGGGAGCGTCGTCTACCAGCTGATCGGCGGGCTCCGCCAGTCGATGTTCTACGTCGGCGGCCGGACGATCCCGGAGCTCCGCGAGCGCGGCCGCTTCGTCCGCATCACCGCGGCGGGGCTGAAGGAGTCGCACCCGCACGACGTGCAGATGGTCGTCGAGGCGCCCAACTACCGCCGCTGACCCGCGCGGGCCGTCCTCGGGGCGATTCCGGCCCCAGCCGGTCCGTTCGGCCGCGCCCGCCGGTCCGTCTCGGCCCGGTCCGGTCGTCCTCACTCGTCCGCGTCGGGCCGAACCAGACCGGGAGGGGCTCCGGTCCACGACGACGGGAGGCCTTCGCCTCCGCTCCTCCCCAGGCGGGTTCTCGCGCCCCCGGTGGGGACGCGGAGCCGCGCGGCTCGGGCGTGGCGCCATGCTCCGTCGCGTGCAGCCCATAACCGCTCGACACCAGCTCCGATTCGTCGGCGTCCGCAACCACACGGGTCTCGACGACCGCACCCTCCGCAAGGCCGCGGCGCGAGGCGAACTGACCCAGGTCGCTCGTAGTGCGTTCGTGGGCTCCTCGGTCTGGACCGCCCTGTCGATCGATGAGCGCCGTCGCCTCGTGCTCGCTGCGAGAGCGGCCAGGGCGAAGCAGCCGATCGTGTTCAGCCACCGCAGCGCGGCCGACCTCCATGGCGTCCCGATGACGGGAAGACGGGACACGGGTGTGGACGTGCTCACGACGCTCGCGAACGGCAGCCGGCGGGAGCACGGGTTCACGAAGCACGCGTCCGCGATGCCCGACCTCGAGGTCGTCGACGTCGAGGGGCTGCGAGTCACGTCCGTCGCCCGCACCGTGGTCGAGCTCGCGATGGTCCTTCCGTTCCGGGACGCGGTCGCTTCCGCGGACTGGGCGCTGCGCCGGGGGATCCCGAGGCAGGAGCTGCTCGCGCTGCTCGACCTCCTCGGTACCGGAGCGGCCCGGAAGCGCGGCGCGCGCGTGATCGCCTTCGCCGACCCGCGGTCCGGGTCGCCGGACGAGTCCAAGAGCCGGGCGCTCATCGACGAGCTCGGCTTCCCGCCGCCGGATCTGCAGGCGCGATTCGAGGACGAGTTCGGGTTCATCGGCGACGTCGACTTCTTCTGGTCGCACGTGCCGCTGATCGGCGAGTTCGACGGCGCGATCAAGCTGCGGGACCCGGCCATGCTGCGGGGCAGGACCCCGGCCGAGGTGGTCCGCGACGAGAAGCGGCGCGAGGACCGGCTGCGCCGCCAGGGGCCGCTCGTCGTGCGCTGGGGTCACGAGGACCTGTCGATGAGTCGTCTGGGCACGATCCTCTTCGGCGCGGGTCTGCGTCCGGTGGTCTGAGCTGTGGGGCGCATTCGGCCCGACGCGGTTCGGATCGGACGACCGGATCGGGCCGAAGTCGCCCGCCGAGCGTCCGCGGCCGGTCAGGGCCTTGCGGGGACCTCGGTCGTGAGCTCGTCCGCGATCTCGAGCACCGACGCGATCGCGTCCGTGTCCGCGATCGCCCGGGCGAGTCGGGCGGCGGCGCGGCGGAACCGGGCGCGCTCGTCGAGCACGTGGAGCACGGCCTCCCGCACCGCGTCCGGCTCGACGCGCTGCTGGTGGAGGTCGATGCCGACGCCGGCCCAGCGGACGCGGGCGTTCACCTCCACCTTGTCCTCCGAGGTGCCCGCGACGACGAGCGGCAGCCCGTGCCGCAGCGCGTGGTGCACGGCGCCGAAGCCGCCGTTCGTGACCATGACCGCCGCGGCGGGCAGCAGGTGGTCGTAGGGCATGAAGCGCTCGACGCGCACATTCGCGGGCAGCGGTCCACCGTGCGCCCGCTCGATCGTCGACCGGTCGGGGCCGCCGGTGGTCGCGACGACGAGCACGTCCTCCTCGGCGAGCGCCCGGATCGTCGGGACGATGAGCTCGGTCGGGTCCTCGTTCGCGTACGTGCCCTGCGTCACGTGGACGATCCGGCGGCGCTCGCTGTAGTCCCACCAGTCCGGGAGCGGGAAGGACGTCGGCGCCGGCAGCGGGCCGACCCAGCGGACCTGCTCCGGCGTGCGCCGGCGCGGGTACTCGAACTGCGGGACGCTGGTCTGGGCCCAGGCGTCGCTCGTCAGCCCGAGGTCGAACAGGCCGCCGCTCGGTCGCCGCCCGGTGAGGCGCTCGATCGTCGCCGCGAACTCCTTCCGGACGCGCTCGAGCGCGACGACGTCCGCGGCGCCGCGCAGCAGCGCGTTCCGCAGCGGGTTGAGCGGCCCCTCGATCGGCGTGAGGCCGGAGCCGAACGGCGGCACGTCCGGGCTGGAGAACGGCAGCGGGAACAGTCCGATCGACAGCACCGCGGGGCGCTCGGACCGCGGCAGCAGGCCGACGGCCGCGGCGCCGACGAACAGCGGCTCCGTCACGACGAGGTCGAACCCGATCCGACCGTGCAGCGCCATGACGGTGCGGAAGTCCGGCTCGACGGAGTCGAGGAACAGCGACCGCAGCAGCCGGGCGACCTCCCGGACGCCGCTGCGGGGCTGCTCGTGCTCGATCCGGGAGGGCGGGACCGCCTCGTCGTAGGGCATGCGCTCGAACACCGCGCCGGCCGCCTCGATCCGGTCCCGGTACGCGTCGCCGCAGAGGAACCAGACCTCGTCGCCGCGCGCGACCATCGCCCGGACGAGCTGGAGCAGGGGGAGGACGAAGCCGTCCTGCCGGGCGCTCGTGAACAGGACGCGGGCCACGCGACCACTCTGGTGCCGCGGCGCCCCGGCCGCGACGATGCGGGGCACCCCCGTCCGGGGAGCCCGGACCGATCCGATGCCGCCTGGATAGGGTGGCCGACCGTGAGCATGGACTTCGAGATCGGCCGAGCCAAGCGCGCACGGCGGGTCTACGCGTTCGACGACGTCGCCGTCGTGCCCTCCCGGCGCACCCGCGACCCGGAGGACGTGTCGACCACCTGGTCGATCGACGCCTTCCAGTTCCAGGTGCCGTTCCTGTCCGCGCCGATGGACTCCGTCACGTCGCCGGCCACCGCGATCGCGTTCGGCCGCCTGGGCGGCCTCGGGGTGCTCGGTCTGGAGGGGCTGTGGACCCGCTACGAGGACCCGGCGCCGCTGCTCGAGGAGATCCGCGACCTGCCGGAGGACCGGGCGACCGCCCGCATGCAGGAGATCTACCGCGCCCCGATCCGCGCGGACCTGATCACCGCGCGCATCGCGGAGATCCGCGCCTCGGGGGTGCCGGTCGCCGCGGCGCTGTCGCCGCAGCGGACCCAGGAGTTCTTCCAGACCGTGCTCGACGCGGGTGTCGACCTCTTCGTCATCCGCGGCACCACGGTCTCCGCGGAGCACGTGTCGAAGTCGACGGAGCCGCTCGACCTGCGCCGCTTCATCTACGAGCTCGACGTGCCGGTCATCGTCGGCGGCGCGGCGACGTACACAGCGGCGCTCCACCTCATGCGGACGGGGGCCGCGGGCGTCCTCGTCGGGTTCGGCGGCGGCGCGGCGACCACCACGCGCACCTCGCTCGGCATCCACGCGCCGATGGCCACGGCGGTCGCGGACGTGGCCGGGGCGCGCCGGGACTACCTCGACGAGTCCGGCGGCCGCTACGTGCACGTCATCGCGGACGGCGGCCTCGGCAACTCGGGCGACATCGTCAAGGCGATCGCGATGGGTGCGGACGCGGTGATGCTCGGCACCACCCTGGCGCGCTCGACGGAGGCGCCGGGCGGCGGCTGGCACTGGGGCCTGGAGGCCCACCACGAGCAGCTGCCGCGCGGTCGGCGGGTGTGGGTCGGTCAGGCCGCGCCGCTCGACGAGCTGCTCTTCGGCCCGGCCCACCGGCCGGACGGGACGGTGAACCTCGCGGGGGCGCTGCGTCGCTCGATGGCGACGACGGGGTACTCTGACATCAAGGAGTTCCAGCGGGTCGAGGTGGTCGTCGCGCCCTACGAGGGCTGACCCGCGCGGCCCGTCGGTCCGGGCCGGCGGACCGCGCGTGAACATCCGTGCAGATCCGCCGCTCACAGATGGGCGCCGCAGTCCGCGCGATTACGCTCCTCGGGTCGAGGAGGCTGCAATGGCGAAGAACCCGGTGAGGACCGACGACGAGGTGGCCCCGGTGGCCGCCACGGGATCGAGGGGACTGGGGCCGTCCCAGCGTCGCGCGGCGATCGCCGCGATGCGGGACCAGGAGCTCGACGTCCTCGTCGTCGGCGGCGGCATCGTCGGCACCGGCTCGGCGCTCGACGCCGTGACGCGCGGCCTGTCCGTCGGGCTCGTCGAGGCCCGCGACTGGTCGGCGGGCACGTCGAGCCGCTCGTCGAAGCTCGTGCACGGCGGCATCCGCTACCTCGAGCAGCTCAACTTCGCGCTGGTGCGCGAGGCGCTCATCGAGCGCGGCCTCCTGCTGCAGCGCATCGCGCCGCACCTCGTGAAGCCCGTCAAGTTCCTCTTCCCGCTGACGCACCGCGTCTGGGAGCGGGCGTACATCGGCGCCGGCATGGCGATGTACGACGCGTTCAGCTGGACGGGCGGCCGCCCGCCCGGCGTCCCGCACCACCGGCACCTGTCCCGCACCCAGCTCTACCGCGCGATCCCGTCCCTGAAGAAGGGCGCGATGATCGGCGGGATGACCTACTACGACGCGCAGGTCGACGACGCCCGCTACGGCGCCTCCGTCGCCCGGACCGCGGCGTACTACGGCGCCCACGTCGCCACCCGCGTGCGCGTGGAGGGCTTCATCAAGGTCGGCGAGCGGGTCGTCGGCGTCGACGCCCAGGACCTCGAGACGGGGGAGCGCTTCCAGATCCGCGCGAAGCAGGTCGTGAACGCGACCGGCGTGTGGACCGACGACACCCAGGCGCTCGTCGGCGAGCGCGGTCAGGTCCACGTCCGCGCGTCGAAGGGCGTCCACCTCGTGGTGCCGCGCGACCGCATCCGGTCGACGATGGGCATGATCTTGCGCACCGAGAAGAGCGTGCTCTTCGTCATCCCGTGGGGCCGGCACTGGCTCGTCGGCACGACGGACACCGACTGGAACCTGGACAAGGCGCACCCGGCCGCGACGGCCAAGGACATCGACTACATCCTCGACCACGTGAACGAGGTGCTGGCGGTGCCGCTCACCCGCGAGGACGTGGAGGGCGTCTACGCGGGCCTGCGCCCGCTGCTCGCCGGCGAGAGCGAGGAGACGAGCCAGCTGTCGCGCGAGCACTACGTCGCGCACGTCGTCCCGGGCCTCGTCGTCATCGCGGGCGGCAAGTGGACCACCTACCGGGTGATGGCGAAGGATGCGATCGACGAGGCGGCATCCGCCCTCGACGAGCGGGTCCCGAAGTCGGTCACGGAGGACATCGCGCTCGTCGGTGCGGAGGGCTACCAGGCCGCCTGGAACCAGCGCGCCGCGATCGCGGCCCGGACCGGGCTGCACACCGCGCGGATCGAGCACCTCCTGAACCGGTACGGCACGCTCGCGTCCGAGGTCATCGCCCTGATCGAGCAGCGGCCCGAGCTCTCCGCGCCGATCCCGGGCGCGGACGACTACCTGCAGGCGGAGATCGTCTACGCGACGACGCACGAGGGCGCGCTGCACCTCGACGACGTCCTCGCCCGACGCACCCGCATCTCGATCGAGGCGTGGGACCGCGGCGTCTCGGCCGCCCCGGTCGCCGCGGAGCTCATGGCGGACGTGCTCGGCTGGGACGCGGAGCACCGACAGCTCGAGGTCGACACGTACCTCGAGCGGGTCCGCGCCGAACGCGAGAGCCAGACGATGCCCGACGACGAGTCCGCCGACCGCGTGCGCCTCGAGGCGCCGGAGATCGTGCAGGCTGTCTGACATGTCGTCGTCCGCAGCGCCCGCCCGGACGCTGCGGGCGGCGTTCCTGACGCCCCGCTCGATCGGGCTGCTGCTGCTCGCGATCCTCATCGCGGTGGTGTTCGCCCTGCTCAGCCAGTGGCAGGTGTCGCGCGCGGTGCAGCAGGGGACCGTCGTCGCGCGGGCCACCGAGAAGATCGTGCCGCTGTCGAGCATCGCGCGGCCCGCCGAGCAGCAGACGGACGCGTCCGTCGGGCAGCGGGCGAGCACCCGCGGCGTCCTCGTGCCCCGCGACACCGTGATCGCGAGCGACCGGCTGAACCACGGGACGCGCGGCTGGTGGGTGGTCGGGCACGCGATCGTCGACGAGCCGCGCGGCGCGCAGCTCGCGGTCGCGCTCGGCTGGGCGCCGTCGGAGGCGATCGCGCGCGCCGCCGCGGACGAGATCCGCCGCAGCGCACCCGTCGACGGGCCGCTCGTCGGCCGGTACGTCGACAGCGACGCCGCGCAGCCGTCCACCTCCGGCGACCCGGACGCGCTGGACGCGGTCTCGACCGCCCGGCTCGTGAACCTGTGGACGCAGGACGTGGGGCAGCCGACCTACGAGGGCGTCCTCACGCTCGACCGGGCGCCCGACGGCCTCACCGACATCTACTCGCCGAAGCCGGGGGAGCAGGTGGAGCTGAACCTGCTGAACATTCTCTACGCGATCGAATGGGTGCTCCTCGCGGTCGCCGCGTTCTACGTCTGGTACCGGCTCGTCCGCGACCGCTGGGAGCAGGAGACCGCGCCCGTCGACGCGGTCGAGCCCGTTCACCACGACGTGTAGAAGAACGGCCTAGCATCGGGCGCATGCCCTGGAGCCCTCTGCGAGTGCCGCCGACGCGCGACTTCCCGACGATCCGGCGCAGCCTCCTCTTCTACAAGGTGTTCGCGTACGCGACGGGCACGTTCCTCCTGCTCGTGTGCCTGGAGGTGCTCCTCCGGTACGCCTTCGGCTCGGAGGTCGTCCTGGGCGGCGCGCTCGGGCCGGTGGCGCTCGTCGCGCCGGAGCAGGTCCGCGCGGTCGGCGGGTTCAACCTCAGCATCGCGGTGCTCATCGCGCACGGCTACCTGTTCATCGCCTACCTCATCAGCGACTTCGTCCTGATCACCGTGATGCGCTACCCGATCACCCGCTTCATCGCGATCGCGGCGGGCGGCGTCGTCCCGACGCTCTCCTTCATCGTCGAGGCGCGGGTGAAGCGCGAGGTGCGCGACTACCTCGCCCACCGCGAGGCGCAGGCGGCCGTCGCCTCGGCCTGACGTCCGCACCTCGCGTTCCGTAGGACGTCGCTTCCTACGAAACGAAGAGTGCGTCAGCGCGGGGTCGAGACGAAGCGCGCCGCGGCCTCGTTCGCCGCTCGCGCCGCGTCCGCGGGGTCGAGGCCCCCGAGCAGCCCCGCCAGGAACGTCCCGACGTGGGTGTCGCCCGCGCCGTTGGTGTCGACCGCGGTCACGGCGGGCACCGACAGGTGGACGGGCGAGCTCCCGCGGCGGGCGATCAGGCAGCCCTCGGCCCCGAGCCGCACGACCGCCCCTGCGCGCACGGTGCCCGCGAGCAGCCGGGCGGCGGCCTCGACGTCGCCGAGCCCGGTCGCGGCGCGCGCCTCGGCCGCGTTGCCGCTCCACCAGTCGACGCGCGGCAGCAGCCGCGCGAGCACGCCCGGATCGGCGTCCGCCCCGAACGGCCCGGGATCGAGCAGCACGGCGACGCGCTCGGGGAGCCGGAGGACGAAGTCGGCCAGCGCCGGCCCGCGCCGCGGCGCGACCAGGCCGTAGCCGTGCACGTGGACCACGTCGTCCGCCCTCACCGCGACGTCCTCGAGACCGGGCGCGGCGGACTCGGCGCCCGGCACCGTCGTGAAGGTGCGCTCGCCGTCCGGCTCGAGCGACGCGATCGAGAACCCGGAGTCGAGGTCCGGGACGGCAGGCAGCGGCGCGGGGACCGCGAGCCCCGCCAATGCCGCGCGCACGAGGTCGCCGAACGGACCGGTGCCGATGCGGCCGAGGAACAGGGCCTCCGCCCCGACGGCGCGGGCCGCGACGAGGGCGCGGAACCCGCCGCCCCCGACCTCGACGCGGCCGGACGTGGCGAGCACGTCCCCGCCCCGCTCCGGCAGGTGCGGGACCGCCGCGACGACGTCGACCAGCGCGTTGCCGGTGCTCACCACGCGGCCGGTCATCGGAGCGCCAGGAGGGCGTCCACCCGGGCCTCGAGCCGGAGGTCGTTGACGGCGCGGACCGTCTCGACCGCGTCGGCGGGGAAGGCGGCGACGCCGTGGACCGCGCCCGCCATGGCGCCGGTCATCGCCGCGATCGTGTCCGTGTCGCCGCCGAGCGACGCGGCGGCGCAGCACGCCGCCCACGGGTCGTCCGGATGCAGCAGCAGCATGGCGAACGCCGCGGGCACCGACTCCTGCGTCGCGAGGCTCGTGCCGATCAGCCTGATCACCCGATCGACGGCCGTGGCACGGTCGAGCCGACCGGCGAGCTCGGTGGTCCAGGTGATGCGGGCGGCGACGTCGGCGCCCGCGACCCAGCGGCCCCGATGCGCCCCGGCCCGGGCGGCCGCGATGCCCAGCGCCACGGCGAGCGGCAGGTCGTGGCCCTCCACCCCGGCGCTCACGACCGCGGCGACGGCCGCGGCGCCCGCGATGGCGACGGACGTGTGGTGGCTGACGAGGCAGGCCTCCTCCACCGCGCCGACGAGGTCGTCGAGGTCCACGATCGGCGTCGCGATCCCGACGGGCGCGATGCGCATCGCGGCGCCGTTCGTCGTGCCGTTGGCCCCGGCGAGCTCCGGGGCGGTGCCCTCCCGCACCGCCTGGATCGCCGCCCGTGTCGAGGGGCCGAGGAGATCGAGGGAGCCGCGCGCTCGCGCGTCCCGCTCCCAGCGGTCCAGGTCGTCGGCGAGTCGGCGCGGGTCGATGCGCCCCTCGCCGCCGATCAGCGCGTCGGCGACGAGCAGCGCCTGCTCGGTGTCGTCCGTCACGTGGCCGGCCGCGAGCCCGTGCGCCAGCGGGTGATCGGGCGCGGCGGCGCGGAAACCCGTCACGGCCCCCGCGGCGAGCACGGCCTCGCGGGGCAGGGTCTGCGTCGGCATGCCGAGCGCGTCGCCGATGGCGAGCCCGGTCAGCGCGCCGAGCGCACGGTCCCTGCGGCTCATGCCCCCATCATGGCGAGCACCGCGTCGACGCTGCTGATCGTGATGAGCGGCGCGTACAGGGTCATCGCGTCGAGCGCGCGGCGGTGGTCCGCGTCGGACAGGCCCGCGCACGCGTCCTCCGGCACGACGACGAACCGGCCGGCGTCCGCCGCGGCGAGCGCCGTCGAGAGCACGCAGCAGTCGGTCGAGACGCCCGTGACGACGAGCCGGTCGGCGCCCTCGGTGGCCGCCGCGAGGTCCGGGCCCCATTTGCCGAAGGTCGGCGCGCTGACGACCGGTGCGTCGCCGACGGGGAGCTCGGGCGTGATGTCCCACATCGGGTCGTCCTCCGGACGCAGCTGGTCGGGCCAGTCGGCGTAGTACGGGATCCAGGAGCCCGTCGGCTCCGCCGGGGCGACGAACCGGGTGAAGACCGTCGCCCCGTCGAACGCGGGCAGCAGGCGGCGGACGCCCGCCGACGCGGAGGCGTACCCGGGCGTCGCCCAGGAGCTCCCCGCGTCGGCGAACACGCGCTGCATGTCGACGACGACGAGCCGGGTGCCGGTCATTCGGCTCGCTCGAGCGGCAGCGCCTCCTGGCGGCGCACGGCCCCGCGGCCGAGCAGGAGGGTCCCGACGAAGCCGATCAGCAGCGCGACGAGCACGCCGAGGTTTGCGTACTGCCAGGCACCGGTCGGTCCGCCGAGGCCGAGCGGCCCGAGGAGGTAGCCCTGCCAGTTGAGCCACTCGGGCACGCCGTACGAGTTGGTGATCAGGCCCCAGCCGATCGCGGTGCCGGCGAGCACGAGCAGCACCGCGGACCAGCGGACGGAGCCGTAGCGGCCGCGGGCGTCGTAGAGCTCCGCGTTCGCGTAGTCGCGACGCCGCAGCAGGTAGTCGGCGATGAAGACGCCGCACCACGCGGCGATCGGCGTGCCGAGGGTGACGAGGAACGCCTGGAACGGGCTCGAGAAGTCGGGAGCGAAGAACGCGACGTAGATCGCGCCCGCGATCATCACGACGCCGTCGATCCCGGCCGCGACCGGACGAGGGATCCGGATCCCGGCCGTGAGCAGCGCGAGCCCCGACGAGTAGATGTCGAGCACCGCGCCGCCGACCAGCCCGAGGATCGCGACGAGCGCGAACGGGACCAGGAACCAGACGGGAAGGATGGAGGTCAGCGCTCCGATCGGGTCGCCCGCGACGGCGTCCGAGAGGCGCTTCGACGATCCGGCGAGGAGCAGGCCCACGATCACGAGGATCACCGGCGCGAGCGCGCCGCCGAGGGTGGTCCAACCGAAGACGCCGCGGCTCCTCGCCGAGCGCGGGAGGTAGCGGGAGTAGTCCGCCGCCGCGTTGACCCAGCCGAGCCCGAACCCGGTCATGACGAACACGAGCGCGCCGACGACCGCCTGCGGCGAGCCGGCGGCGAGGTTCGCGACCGCGTCGAACCGGATGTGCGGCACCGCGAGGATCACGTAGACGACGGTCAGGACCGCGGTGATCACGGTGATCCACTGCTGGAGCCGCATGATCACCGTGAACCCGGCCACACCGGCCCCGACGATGAGCGCCGCCACGACGATCAGCGCGACGACCTTCGTCACGGGGCCGCCGTCCCAGCCGAGCTCGCGGAACACCGTCGAGGTCGCGAGCACCGCGAGCGCGGCGAGCACCGTCTCCCACCCGACCGTGAGGATCCAGGAGAGGACGGCCGGCAGCCGGTTGCCGTTCACGCCGAACGCCGCGCGGGAGAGCACCATCGTCGGCGCGGATCCGCGCTTGCCCGCCAGGGCGACGACGCCGCAGAGGGCGAACGACACCACGATCCCGACGACCGCGACGATCGTTGCCTGCAGGAACGAGATGCCGTTGCCCAGGATGAACGAGCCGTAGCTGAGGGCCAGGACGGAGATGTTCGCGGCGAACCACGGCCAGAAGAGGTCGCGGGGCCGGCCCCGCCGGTCGGCCTCGGCGATGGTGTCGAGGCCGACGACCTCGATGGCGCCCGCCGTGCGGCCGGGGTCGATGGTGGTGCTCATGTGAGCAGTTCCTCTCGTACGGTGGATCGGTAGAGGGCGGGCGGGCGGTTGCGCGCGCCGGCCTGGTGGGCGCCCGTGGGCGTGAGGGTGCCGGACGCCTCCGCGCGGCGCCGGAAGTTCGCGGGGTCGAGGCGGCGGCCGAGGATCGCCTCGTGCACCTCCCGCAGCTGGCCGAGGGTGAACTCCTCCGGCAGCAGGGCGTGCGAGATCTGCGTGTAGCCGAGCTTGTTCTTCAGCCGGCGGACCGCCCACCCGACGATCTCCTCGTGGTCGAAGGCGAGCGGCGGCAGGGCGTCGACCGGGAACCAGGCGACGTTCGGGTCGTCCCGCGTCGTCGCCGCGACCTCCGTGCGCACTAGCGCCCAGTAGACGATCGAGACGACGCGGTCCGGAGCGCCGCGGTCGACCGCGCCGAACGTGTACAGCTGCTCGAGGTGCGCGGCGTCGAGGCCCGTGGTGTCGGCGAGGTTCCGCCGTGCCGCGTCCCGCAGCGATTCGTCGGGCCGGAGCGGGCCGCCGGGGAGCGCCCAGCGGCCGAGGTGGGGCTCCCGGACCCGGCGGACGAGCGGGAGGTGCACCTTGGCCGTGCCCCCGTGGTCCTGGATGCCGAAGATGACGGTCGACACGGCGACGCTGGCGGGCTGCTCGGCCATCGCGCCTCCTGTAATGGTCGAATCGACACGAACTGTGCGGGAGCGTAGCACTGAAGGTGCCCGTGACCATTACTCGGCGCCCCTACCCTTGGAGGGGTGACGAGCACGACCCCGGACGCCCCCGCCCCCGACCGGCCCGCGGGCGAGGCGCATCCCGTCCTCGTCGTCGACTTCGGGGCGCAGTACGCGCAGCTGATCGCGCGCCGCGTGCGCGAGGCGGGCGTGTACTCCGAGATCGTGCCGCACGGCGTCACGGCCGAGGAGGTCAAGGCGCGGCAGCCCGCCGGCATCGTGCTCAGCGGCGGCCCGTCCAGCGTGTACGAGGAGGGCGCGCCCGCGCTCGACCCGGGCATCCTCGAGCTCGGGGTGCCCGTGCTCGGCATCTGCTACGGCTTCCAGGTCATGGCGCAGCAGCTCGGCGGCACCGTCGCGCACACCGGGAACCGCGAGTACGGCTCCACGGCCGTGCGGCTCAGCTCGGACGGCACGGAGGACGGCGCGCCCCTCGTCGCCGGCCAGCCGGTCGACCAGACCGTGTGGATGAGCCACGGCGACTCCGTCGCCACTGCGCCGGAGGGCTTCCGCGTGCTCGCCTCGAGCGAGTCGACGCCGGTCGCGGCGTTCGCGAGCGACGAGCGCCGCATGTACGGCGTGCAGTGGCACCCGGAGGTCCGGCACACGGCGCACGGTCAGGAGGTCATCGAGAGCTTCCTCCACGACGCCGCAGGGATCCCGGCCGACTGGAACCCCGGCAACGTCATCGCCGACCAGGTCGAGCGCATCCGCGCGCAGGTCGGAGACGCCCGCGTGATCTGCGGCCTGTCGGGCGGCGTCGACTCCGCCGTGGCCGCCGCGCTCGTGCAGCGGGCGATCGGCGACCAGCTCACCTGCGTCTTCGTCGACCACGGGCTGCTGCGCGAGGGGGAGGCGGAGCAGGTCGAGCGCGACTACGTCGCCGCCACCGGCGTCAACCTCGTCGTCGTCGACGCGGCGGACGTCTTCCTCGACGCGCTCGACGGGGTGTCCGACCCTGAGACGAAGCGGAAGATCATCGGCCGGGAGTTCATCCGCGCGTTCGAGCGCGCCGCCGCCGACGTCGTCGCGCAGGCCTCGGAGGAGGGCGCGAAGGTCGGCTTCCTCGTCCAGGGCACGCTCTACCCGGACGTCGTCGAGTCCGGAGGTGGCAGCGGCACGGCGAACATCAAGAGCCACCACAACGTCGGCGGCCTGCCGGAGGACCTCGAGTTCCAGCTCGTCGAGCCGCTCCGCACGCTGTTCAAGGACGAGGTGCGCGCCATCGGCCGCGAGCTCGGGCTGCCGGAGGTCATCGTCGGCCGCCAGCCGTTCCCCGGCCCCGGCCTCGGCATCCGCATCGTCGGCTCGGTGACGCGTGACCGGCTCGCGACCCTGCGCCGCGCGGACGCGATCGTGCGCGAGGAGCTCTCCGCGGCCGGGCTCGACGGCGAGATCTGGCAGTGCCCGGTCGTGCTGCTCGCGGACGTCCGCAGCGTCGGTGTCCAGGGCGACGGGCGCACCTACGGGCACCCGATCGTGCTGCGACCGGTCTCGAGCGAGGACGCGATGACCGCGGACTGGACCCGGCTGCCCTACGACCTGCTCGCGAAGGTCTCCAACCGCATCACGAACGAGGTCGCCGAGGTGAACCGCGTCGTGCTCGACGTCACGTCGAAGCCGCCGGGCACCATCGAGTGGGAGTGACGCGCTCGCCCGCTGGTCGAGGTGCGAGCGGGGCGATGGGCCCCACAGCCGGTGTTCCCGGCTGAGGGACTCGAGACCACCGCCGTGCCCGGGCGTCAGCCGACGGCGGCGCGCAGCGGCGCGGACGACCCGGTCGGCTGCCCGACCTCCGCCCAGAGCTCGGATTCGATGCGCGCCGCGACCTCCGCGAGGGCGACCCGGTCGACCGTGAGCGGGTCGTGCGGACGCGTGTCGAGCAGGCACAGCGCACCGATCCGGTAGCCGTCCGGCGACTCGAGCGGGTGGCCGGCATAGAAGAGCCAGCCCTCGGCCGCGATCCGCTCGGTCCTCGTGTCCCCGAGCACGAGCGCGCCGTTCCGCCGGATCGTGCGGTCGCACGGCGCGACGGAGCGGGGCAGCTCGATCGCGGGCATGCCGACCGCGGCCTTCATCACGACGCGGTCGCCGTCGACGAAGGTGACGGCGGCGCCGGTGATCCCGAAGAGCTCCTTCGCGCTCCGCAGCAGCCGGTCGAGCCGCGGGTTGGAGCCGGACTCGAGCAGCCCGGTCCTGTCGAGCGCCTGCTGCCGGTCCGCCTCGGGATCCGGCGCGTCGCGGAGGCGTCGTGCACCGCTCGGCGCCGGGCGGGCCGCGAGCAGGTCGAGCTCGCTGGCCAGTGCGGGCGCGATGCGGCCGGCGAGGGCGTCGTAGGCCTCGGGCGTGCGCGGCGCCTCGAGGGCGGCGTCGTCGTCCAGGAGGTGCAGGACGCCGGTGCGCCGGGCGCACACCTCCGCGGCCACCCGGTCGAGCCGCGTCGCGTGCGCGTCGACGAGCCGCCCCGCTCGGCCGAGGGCGGCGTTCGGCCGCTGCAGCGGCCGGATCCCGAGCACGGCGACGACGGTCGTCGGCGTGGTCGCGGCGCGGAGGATGTCCGTGAGCTGCGCGAGGTCGGCGCGCCAGCGCTCCTCCGGCAGCAGGTTGTAGGCGTCGGACGAGCCGATGCAGAGCACGACCGCGTCGTAGTGCGTCATCCGCACCTCGTCCACGAGGCGGGGCGCGAGGGCCGCGGTCGTGCCGCGGCGTGCGAGCACGTCCACGCGCACCCCGCGCCCGGTGACGTCATGGAGGCGGCG
Organism: Amnibacterium kyonggiense; assembly: GCF_004364555.1. Lineage (GTDB taxonomy): Bacteria > Actinomycetota > Actinomycetes > Actinomycetales > Microbacteriaceae > Amnibacterium > Amnibacterium kyonggiense. The sequence goes on from NZ_SOAM01000001.1 coordinate 709,190, forward strand.
TGCGAGCCGACCGGGGAGCGCGAGCTCCTGGGTCAGGACGCCGAACCCGATCGCGGGACCGTTGCCGAGCACGAGGACCCGGTCAGGGTCCGGGCCGGCGACGATCTGGCGGGGCGAGTCGAACGGGTGCGGGACGACGTCCAGCTCGTCGCGGACGCGCCGGCCCCATCGCGCGGCCAGCGGCGCCAGGAGGTCGGTCACCTGCATGCTGCTCGGTCCTTCCGTTCGGGAGCACGTCACCGTACGGGAGGCGGACGCCTCGGATCGCGAGGCGCACGGCCGCGCGTCGCCCGCTGCACGCGGCGCTGTCCCCAGTCCGCGGCGGGGACGACGAAGGGCGCCCGGGCCGGAGCCCGAGCGCCCTTCGGAGCGCGACCGACTAGTTGTTGCCGCGGAGGATCGCGATGAGGCGGAGGAACTCGACGTAGAGCCACACGACGGTGACCATGATCCCGAAGGCGCCGGTCCAGCCGTACTTCGCGGGGATGCCGCGTCGGACGCCCTGCTGGATCTGGTCGAAGTCGAGGACCAGCGAGTACGCGGCCATGATGACGACCGCGACGCCGATGATCACGCCGAGCACGCCGCTCTGCAGACCGAAGGTGCCGCCGGCGACGCCGGTGATCATCAGCACGACGTTGACGAGCTGGAAGACCGCGTAGGAGACCATCGCGATCAGGAAGATCTTCGTGGCGCGGGCCGAGGCGCGGATCTTGCCGCTCGCGAATAGGGCGAGCGTCACACCGACCGTGACCAGCGTCGCGAGGCCGGCCTGCGCGACGATGCCGTTCCAGCGGTCGTCGAAGATCCGCGAGATGCCGCCGACGAAGAGGCCCTCCGCCGCGGCGTACAGCACGATGAGCGGGACGGACGGCTCGCGCTTGAAGGTGTTGACCATCGCCAGCACGAAGCCGACGAGCGCGCCGACGATCGCGAGGGCGGGCACGAACCAGCCGACGGCGGACGTGGCGAGCAGCACGGCGAAGAGGATCACGGTCTTCACCGCGGTGTCCTCGTACGTCATCCGGCCGGTGTCCGCGGGCGAGGCGGCCGGACGCTCGTACAGCTCCTCGAGATCGGCAGCCGTGACCGTGCTGCCCTTCTTGAACGCGGGGTTGTTGGAGAGGGCGGGGTTCGCCATGGTTCCTGTTCCTGTCTGGACCGTCGCGATGATGCGAGTCGGAACGGGGAGTCTATGAAGATCCCCTGCGGCGCGCAGGCGTTTCCGCTATGGGCTTGCCATGGATCGCGCGCCCGTTGTCGTAGCCTCTGCAGGTGCCCGCCCCGCTCGTCATCGCGCATCGCGGTGCCTGCGGGTACCGGCCGGAGCTGACGCGGAGCGCCTTCCGGCTCGCGCTCGAGCAGGGCGCGAAGGCGATCGAGGTCGACGTGGTCGCGAGCGCCGACGGCGAGCTCGTCGTCCGGCACGACCCGGAGCTGAGCCACACGACCGACGTCGCCGCGCACCCCGAGCTGCGGGAGCGGCTCCGGACGAAGGTCGTCCGCGGCCGTCCGCGTCGCGGCTGGTTCGCCGAGGACCTCACGCTCCCCGAGCTGCGCACCCTGCGGGGGAGGGAGCGCCTGCCGCGTCTCCGCCCGGTCAGCGCGCAGCACGACGGCGCCGAGGAGGTGCTGACGCTCGGCGACGTGATCGAGCTCGTGGCGGCGGCCGGCGACGTGCGCCTCGTCGTCGAGCTCAAGCACGCGGCCCGGTCGGCGCGGCTCGGGCTGCCCCTCGACGAGCTGCTCGCAGCGACCCTCGAGCGCGCGCCCCGCCTGCCCGGCATCGTCGTCGAGAGCTTCGAGCACGATGCGCTCGACCTCCTCGCCGCCCGCGGCCTGCCGCACCCGCTCGTCGCCCTGATCGGGCACGAGCCGCTGATCGACCACCTCACCGTCCGGTACCCCGAGCGCTTCGCCCGGTTCGACGGCGTGAGCCTCGGGGCGAACCTCGTCACACCGCGCACCGTCGCGGGGTTCCGCGAGGTCGGGCTCGACGTGTGGACCTGGACGCTGCGGCCTGAGAACCGCTTCCTCCCGCGCCGCTACCGCCTGCCGGGCAGCCCGTTCGGCCGCTACGCGGAGTACTGGCGGCGGCTCCAGGCGGCCGGCGTCACGGGCCTCTTCGCGGACCACCCGGACCTCGCGCACGCGGTGCTCGGCGGCCCTCCCGGTGTCGGAGTCCCGACCTACTCTTGACGGCATCATGCCGCAGCTCGTCCAGTCGCCGTCAGCCACACCCGGACCGGCGGAGCCCTCGTCCGCACTGCTCGACGGGCTGAACCCGAGGCAGCGCGAGGCGGTGCTGTACCGCGGGCCCGCGCTGCTCATCGTCGCGGGGGCCGGGTCGGGCAAGACCAGCGTGCTCACGCGCCGGATCGCCTCGCTCCTCGAGACGCGGGAGGCGTGGCCCAGTCAGATCCTCGCCATCACCTTCACGAACAAGGCCGCCGGGGAGATGCGCGAGCGCGTCCGGCACATGGTCGGCCATGCCTCGGACGGCATGTGGATCTCGACCTTCCACTCGGCGTGCGTGCGCATCCTCCGCCGGGAGGCGGAGGTGTTCGGCTACGCCTCCGGCTTCACCATCTACGACTCCGGCGACAGCCGTGCGCTGCTGAAGCGGCTCGTGAAGCAGTACGAGGCCGACGTGATGGGCCTCGGCGTCGCGAACGTCGCGGCGCGCATCTCGAAGCTGAAGAACGAGCTCGTCGATGCGGAGACCTTCTCCCGGTCCGTGAACCTCTCGGACCCGAAGGAGGCGCTCTTCCTCACCATCTTCCGCGAGTACTCGCGGGCGCTGCAGGCGGCGAACGCCTTCGACTTCGACGACCTGATCGCGCAGACGGTCTACCTGTTCCGCGCCTTCCCGCACGTGGCCGAGCCGTACCGCCGCCGGTTCCGGCACATCCTCGTCGACGAGTACCAGGACACGAACCACGCGCAGTACGCGCTGATCCGCGAGCTCACGAAGCCGGCGGAGGGGATCCCCGCCGCGTCGCTGACCGTCGTCGGCGACTCCGACCAGTCGATCTACGCGTTCCGCGGCGCGGACATCCGCAACATCATCGAGTTCGAGCAGGACTACCCCGAGGCGACGGTGGTGCTGCTCGAGCAGAACTACCGGTCGACGCAGACGATCCTCGACGCCGCGAATGCGGTCATCGCGAACAACTTCGACCGCAAGCCGAAGAACCTCTTCACCGCGGGCGGCGCGGGAGCGAAGATCGTCGGCTTCACGGGCTACTCGGGTCACGACGAGGCGCAGTTCGTCGCCGACGAGATCGAGCAGCTGCACCGGGGCGGCATGGAGTACCGCGACATCGCGGTCTTCTACCGGACCAACGCGCAGACGCGCGCGCTGGAGGAGATCCTGATCCGGTCGGCCGTGCCGTACCGGATCCTCGGCGGCACGAAGTTCTACGAGCGCGCCGAGATCAAGGACGCGATGGCGTACCTCATCGCCGTCGCGAACCCCGCCGACGCCCTCGCGATGCGGCGCATCCTCAACACCCCGAAGCGCGGGATCGGCCAGGTGACCGAGACGCAGCTGGCGAACCTCGCCGAGCGGAACGGGATCACGTTCCGCGAGGCGCTCCGGCACGCCGCGGACCTCGGGGTCGGGCCGAAGGTCGCGAAGGCGATCACCGGCCTCTCCGACCTGCTCGACGAGGCGACGGCCATGACCGCGCCGCCGGCGGAGGACGCGGCCCCGATCCCGGTGTTCGACGTGCTGTCGCTGCTGATGCAGAAGAGCGGGTACGTCGACGCGCTGCGCGCCAGCCGCGACCCGCAGGACGAGGCGCGGCTCGAGAACATCGAGGAGCTCCTCGCCGTCACGAAGGAGTTCCAGCGGAACAACCCGGACGGCCTGCTCATCGACTTCCTGACGGAGACGGCGCTCGTCGCCGCCGCGGACGAGCTCGACGACTCGTCCGGGACCGTGTCGCTGATGACCCTGCACACCGCGAAGGGCCTCGAGTTCAAGGCGGTGTTCCTCACGGGGATCGAGGAGGACCTCCTCCCGCACCGGATGAGCGCGAACGAGCCGGGCGGCCCGTCGGAGGAGCGGCGCCTCTTCTACGTCGGCATCACGCGCGCGAAGGAGCGGCTGTACCTGTCGCTCGCCATGACGCGGAACAGCTACGGGGAGACGAGCGTGTCCGCGCCGAGCCGCTTCCTCGCGGAGATCCCCGCCGAGCTGATCGACTGGCGGCAGTCACCGGGGATGACCGGTCCGGGCGCCGGCTCCCGGGCCGCCGGCAGCCTCTCGTGGAGCGGTGGTGTCGGCTCCGGGCCGGCCGCGCAGAAGCCGAAGACCGAGTGGACGAACCGCGTCACCGGGAAGGTGCGCGACAACGGCGACCTCGAGCTGGCGATCGGCGACCGGGTCCGGCACGACGACTTCGGCGAGGGCCGGGTGCAGGCGATCACGGGCACCGCGGCGAAGCGCATCGCCGAGGTGCAGTTCGACACCGCCGGTCGGAAGCGGCTGCTGGTCAAGGTCGCGCCGATCGTGAAGCTGTGACGCTGCACGTCCGGCCGTTCGCGGACGGCGACGAGGACGCGGTCGTCTCCCTCTGGGAGGCGGCCGGGCTGACGCGGCCCTGGAACGACCCGCACCGCGACATCGAGCGGAAGAAGCGGGTGCAGCGCGAGCTGTTCCTCGTCGCGACGGACTCGACGCCCGCGGCCGGCGGAGACGACGCGGTCGTCGCGACCGCCATGGCCGGCTACGACGGGCACCGCGGGTGGGTCTACTACCTCGCCGTCGCCCCGGACCGGCAGGGCGAGGGCCTCGGCCGGCTGCTCATGGCCGCGGCGGAGGAGCGGCTCGTGGCCCTCGGCTGCCCGAAGGTGAACGTGCAGATCCGGTCGGGCAACGACCGGGTGACCGCGTTCTACGACCGCCTCGGCTACGCGCCGGACGGGGCGACCGGGCTCGGCAAGCGCCTGATCCCGGACGACTGAGCCGGGCTCAGGAGATCCGGGCCCGCAGGATGCGCGCGGGCGACGGCTGCGCGGCCGGCGCGGGCTGCGCCGCCGCTGGGGCCGCGGTCTCCGCGGCGGTGCGCTCGAGCGCCTCCCGCTCGGCGTCGGAGAGGTGCTCCAGCAGCAGGGACCGGACCGCGGCGACGTGCGCGTTGTCCGCGAGCTCGAACTTCTGCCGACCCATGCGCGTGACCGCGACCGCGTGGACCCGGCCGGACTTCTGCCGGTCGATCAGCTCCCGGTGCTGCATGCGGGTCAGCTGGTGCGAGAGGCGGCTCTTGTCCCAGCCGAGCAGGGCCGCGAGCTCGTTCTGCCGCAACTGCCGCTCGGGCGCCTCCACGAGGCACCGGAGCACGTCGAACTCGGCGGCCGAGAGATCGGCGGCGGAGCGGATCTGGTGCTCGACGACACCGGTCGCGAGGTCGGACAGACGCTGGATGAGGCGCCACGTCGACGCCTCGCCGCTCGTCAGCTCCCCGGCCATGCTCGCACCGTATCCCGTCAGGGTTGACGTGGCAACGCGGGCGCTCCCAGGGGCCCGGCGAGCGCTCGGTGGACGGCCGGTAGGGTTGCCCGGTTCCGCCAGTGAAGGAGACGTGGGCTTCGGATGGATCTCTTCGAGTACCAGGCGCGTGACCTGTTCGAGCAGCACGGGGTGCCGGTTCTCGCCGGCATCGTCGCGGACACGCCGGAGCAGGCGCGGGCCGCCGCCGAGCGGCTCGGCGGCGTGACCGTCGTCAAGGCGCAGGTGAAGGTCGGTGGTCGCGGCAAGGCCGGCGGCGTGAAGGTGGCGAAGACGCCCGACGACGCCGAGGCCGCGGCGAAGGCCATCCTCGGGATGGACATCAAGGGCCACACGGTGCATCGCGTGATGGTCGCCGCCGGCGCGGACATCAAGGAGGAGTACTACTTCTCCGTCCTGCTCGACCGTGCGAACCGCTCCTACCTGTCGCTCGCGAGCTTCGAGGGCGGCATGGAGATCGAGGAGCTCGCGGTGACGCGGCCCGAGGCGCTCGCCCGTGTCGAGGTCGACCCGAGCGAGGGCGTCACCCTCGAGAAGGCCGTCGCGATCGCGCGGGCCGCGAACTTCCCCGCCGAGCTCGTCGAGAAGGTCGCCCCGGTCTTCGTCAAGCTGTACGAGGTCTACACGGCGGAGGACGCGACGCTCGTCGAGGTGAACCCGCTCGTCCTGACGGGCGGCGGCGACATCGTCGCACTCGACGGCAAGGTCTCCCTCGACGAGAACGCCGACTTCCGCCACCCGGAGCACGCGGCGCTCGAGGACAAGGCATCGGCCGACCCGCTCGAGGCGAAGGCGAAGGCCGCGGACCTCAACTACGTGAAGCTCGACGGCGAGGTGGGCGTCATCGGCAACGGTGCCGGGCTCGTCATGTCGACGCTCGACGTCGTCGCCTACGCGGGGGAGCGGCACGGCGGCGTCAAGCCGGCGAACTTCCTCGACATCGGCGGCGGCGCCTCGGCCGCCGTGATGGCGGCGGGACTCGACGTGATCCTCGGCGACCCGCAGGTGAAGAGCGTCTTCGTCAACGTCTTCGGCGGCATCACCGCGTGCGACGCGGTCGCGAACGGCATCGTGCAGGCGCTCGGCATGCTCGGGGACGCCGCGACGAAGCCGCTCGTCGTCCGACTCGACGGCAACCGGGTGGAGGAGGGACGGCGGATCCTCACGGAGGCCGCGCACCCGCTCGTCACCCTGGCGCTCACCATGGACGACGGCGCCGACAAGGCCGCCGAGCTGGCCGCTGCGAACTGAGAGGACGAGCACATGTCGATCTTCCTGAACAAGGACTCCAAGGTCATCGTCCAGGGCATCACCGGCGGTGAGGGCACGAAGCACACCGCGCTGATGCTGAAGGCCGGGACGCAGGTCGTCGGCGGCGTGAACGCGCGCAAGGCCGGCACCACCGTGCAGCACGGCGAGACGACCCTGCCCGTGTTCGGCACGGTGAAGGAGGCGATGGCCGAGACCGGCGCGGACGTCTCCATCGCGTTCGTGCCGCCCGCCTTCGCGAAGGACGCGATGATCGAGGCGATCGACGCGGCGATCCCGCTGCTCGTCGTGATCACCGAGGGCATCCCCGTGCAGGACGCGGCGGAGGCATGGGCGCACGCCAAGGCGACCGGCGGGAAGACGCGGATCATCGGCCCGAACTGCCCGGGCATCATCACACCGGGCGAGTCCCTCGTGGGCATCACGCCCGCGAACATCACCGGCAAGGGCCCGGTCGGCCTCGTCTCGAAGTCCGGCACGCTGACCTACCAGATGATGTACGAGCTGCGGGACCTCGGCTTCTCCACGGCGATCGGCATCGGCGGCGACCCGGTCATCGGCACGACGCACATCGACGCGCTCGCCGCGTTCGAGGCGGACCCCGAGACGAAGGCGATCGTGATGATCGGCGAGATCGGCGGCGACGCGGAGGAGCGCGCGGCCGACTTCATCAAGGCGAACGTGACGAAGCCGGTCGTCGGTTACGTCGCGGGCTTCACGGCGCCCGAGGGCAAGACGATGGGGCACGCCGGTGCGATCGTGTCCGGCTCCGCCGGCACCGCGCAGGCGAAGAAGGAGGCCCTCGAGGCCGCCGGCGTCAAGGTCGGCAAGACGCCGTCCGAGACCGCCGCCCTCCTCCGCGAGGTGCTGCCCGCCTAGTCCTTCCTTCCACGGGTCCGGGGATCCGCGCGCTCGTCGCGCAGATCCCCGGACCCGTGAACGGGACACCCCGCGGCGGTGCTCCGCCCGGGCGGGGAGCGTCCGTAGCCTGCCGGGATCGACTCCTCGACCCTCCTCCCCGACGCACCCGACGTCGTCCCGGCACCCCCGACGCGGCAGCGGCCGCGCCGGCTCGGCGCCGTCCTCGTCGGTGCTGTCGACGGTGCGCTCGGCGTCGCGCTGCCGTTCGCGGTGCTCGTCTCGCTCGCCGTGCTCGCCTGGGCGAGCCTCGGGCGACCGGACGCCTGGACGCCCTCCGTCTCCGCGGCGGCGGACGCCTGGCTCATCGGGCACGGGGTCGACGTGCGGTTCGCCGTGCCGGACCACCCCTTCACGGTGACGATCGCCGCGCTGGGGCCCGTGCTCGTCACTGCGGCATGCGCGGTCCGAGCGGGCCGCCGGGCGGTGGCGACCGCGTCCCCGCTCGCCGCGTGGATCGCGCAACTCGTGGCCACGGCGCTCGTGTCCGGCGTGCTCGTCGCCGTCGGCACCTCCTCGGTCGCCGCGCCCGTCGGCTGGCAGGGCGTCCTCCTGCCCGTGCTCGTCGTGCTCGGCGCGTCGGCGGCCGGCATGCGGAGCGCACGACCGGGAGCGCGTCCGCTTCCCGCCGGCGTCCGCGCCGGGCTGGGCGCGGTCGTGCTGCTCGTCGCCGTCTCCGCGGTCGCGGTCGCGGTGCTGCTCCTCGCGCGATTCGCCGACGTCGTCGCGCTCGACGAGTCGCTCGACACCGGGCCGCTCGGCGGCCTCGTGCTCACCGCGCTGCAGATCCTGGCGCTGCCGACGGTCGTCGTGTGGGCGGCCTCCTGGTTCCTCGGGGCCGGCTTCTCGCTCGGCACCGGCTCCGTGATCGGGCCGTTCGCCGGGCAGGCCGGACCGCTGCCCGCGCTGCCGATCCTCGGCGCCGTGCCGGCCGACCCGCCCGTCTGGGCCGCCGGGCTGCTCGTCGTGCCGGTCCTGGCGGGGTTCGCGGCAGCGGTCCTCGTCCGTCGCGGCGGGGCGACGACCGGCGCCGTCTCGCTCGGGCTCCTGGCCGGGGCCGTCTCGGGCGCCGTGCTCGGCGTCCTCGCCGCCGCGTCCGCGGGTTCGGCCGGCCCGGGACGCCTCGCCGCCGTCGGACCGGACGCCCTCCTCGTCGCGATCCTCGCCGCGGTGCTGACCGGGGTGCCCGTGGTCGTCGGGGCCGCGGTCGTCCGGCCGCGGATCTCGCCGTCGGAGCCGGGCGACGCGTCCCAGTAGGCTCGCGGGGTGCTGCGGCTCGTCGTGCTGATCTCCGGCGGCGGCAGCAACCTCCGCGCACTGCTCGAGCGGTGCGAGGACCCGGCCTTCCCGGCCCACGTCGTCGCCGTCGGCGCCGACCGGGACGCGGAGGGCCTCGTGCACGCCGACGAGTTCGGCGTGCCGTCCTTCCTCGTGCCCTTCGGGCACTACGCGACGCGGGAGGTGTGGGGCGCGGCGCTGCTGGAGACGATCCGCACGTGGGCGCCGGACCTCGTGATCCTGTCCGGCTTCATGCGGCTCCTGCCCGCCGCGGTCGTCGACGCGCTCGCGCCGGCGCTCCTGAACACCCATCCCGCGCACCTGCCCGAGTTCCCGGGCGCCCACGGGGTCCGCGACGCCCTCGCCGCCGGTGCGACGGAGACGGGCGCAAGCGTGATCGTCGTCGACCACGGGACGGACAGCGGCCCGATCCTCGCGCAGGAGCGCGTCCCGGTGCTGCCCGGCGACACGGAGGCCGCCCTGCACGATCGCATCAAACCCGTCGAACGGCGCCTGCTCGCCGACGTGATCCTGGACATCGCGGAAGGACGGATCGACCTGGAGGAGCTCGCGTGACCATCGCTCGAATCGTCGAGGCGGGCTCGCCCGACGTGATCCCCGTCCGCCGCGCACTGCTGTCCGTCAGCGACAAGCACGGTCTCGTCGAGCTCGGCGCGGCGCTCGTCGCCGCGGGCGTCGAGCTCGTCTCGACCGGCTCCACGGCGTCGACGCTCCGCGGCGCGGGGCTCGCCGTGACCGACGTCGCCGCCGTGACCGGATTCCCGGAGTCGCTCGACGGCCGCGTGAAGACTCTCCACCCCGCCGTGCACGGCGGTCTGCTCGCCGACCTGCGGCGCGAGCAGCACGCCGCCGAGCTCACCGACCTCGGCATCGAGCCGTTCGAGCTCGTCGTCTCGAGCCTCTACCCGTTCGAGCGGACGGTCGCGTCCGGCGCGGACGACGAGGCGATCGTCGAGCAGATCGACATCGGCGGCCCCGCGATGGTGCGCGCCGCGGCCAAGAACTTCGCGAACGTGGCCGTCGTCACCGGCGTCGACGCGTACCCGGTCGTGCTCGAGGCGATCGCCCACGGCGGCATCGGCCTCGACCTCCGCCGCCGGCTGGCCGCGCACGCGTTCGAGCGGATCGCCGCCTACGACCGCGCCATCGCCGACTGGTTCGCGGGCGGCGCGGACGCGTCCGTCGTCACCGGCTCGTACCGGTTCGTCGAGACGCCCCTCCGGTACGGCGAGAACGCCCACCAGTCGGCGGCGCTCTGGCGCGAGCCGGGCGGGCACGGCCTCGCGCAGGCGGTGCAGCTGAACGGCAAGGAGCTCAGCTACAACAACATGGTCGACGCGGACGCCGCGGTCCGCGCGGCGCTCGACTTCGACGAGCCGGCCGTCGCCGTCATGAAGCACGCGAACCCGTGCGGGATCGCCGTCGCCCCCGCGCACGCCGTCGACCCGATCGCGGCCGCGCACCGCCTCGCGAACGACTGCGACCCCGTCTCCGCCTTCGGCGGCGTGATCGCCGCGAACCGCACCGTCACCCTCGGGATGGCGGAGGCCGTCGCCGGCATCTTCACCGAGGTCATCGTCGCCCCCGCCTTCGAGTCCGAGGCCGTCACCGTGCTGAAGCAGCGGAAGAGCCTCCGCATCCTCGAGCTGCCGGAGGGCTTCGAGCGGCCCTCCCGCGAGTTCAAGCAGGTGTCCGGCGGCGTCCTGGTGCAGGACCCCGACCGCTACACCGTCGTCGACCCCGCGACCTGGACCCTCGCCGCCGGCGCCCCCGCCGACGACGAGACCCTCGCCGACCTCGCCTTCGCCTGGCGCGCCGTCCGGTCCGTGAAGTCCAACGCGATCCTGCTCGCCTCCGGCGGCGCCTCCGTCGGCATCGGCATGGGCCAGGTCAACCGCGTCGACTCCTGCCAGCTTGCCGTCACGCGCGCGGGGGAGCGCGCCGCCGGCTCCGTCGCCGCGTCCGACGCGTTCTTCCCCTTCGCCGACGGCGTCGAGGTGCTGCTCCGCGCCGGCGTGAAGGCCGTCGTGCAGCCGGGTGGCTCCGTCCGCGACCCGGAGGTCGTCGCCGCGGTGGAGGCCGCCGGCGTGACCATGTACTTCACGGGCGAGCGCCACTTCTTCCACTGAGCTCATGGTCTTCGATCCGCAGGCGGATCGAAGACTGTGCCGTACCGGCGCGCTGGACGCGCGCTCGGATGACGGCGCGCGGGACGCTGTTGACGCGGTGATCGAGCCGGGCGTGCTGCGCGGACACGGTGGTTGAGCCGGGCGCTCAGCGCCCGTGTCGAGACCACGGCCGGGGGAAGGGGGCGGCAGGTGGGAGGAACCTGCTCGAAATGCAAGAGACCGTTGTGCGGACGCCACCGGTTCCATAAGCTGGAGGGCTGTCGCAGCGAGGTCCACACCGTGCTCGGGTGGGGAGGCCGCGGCCGCCGATCCGGAGACGTCCGCGCCACCGATCGCTGAGGGGCAGGAGGCCGACATGTCCACGAACACCCGTGTGCTCGCCGCCGCCGCGCTCGTCGTCGCTCGCGCTCCGCGCAAGCGCGACTGACCGCCGCCTCCTCTCAGCCCCTCAACCGGTCGCGTCCGCCGCGCGACCGCCCGTCCAGCGCCGACGACGACGCTCCCGACGTCTCCGCACCCCCTCGCGCCCGATCGCCGCCGAGGAGGCGGGAAGGAACACGCATGACCAGCCCCGCCAAGCAGCCCACCACGATCCAGGCGCTGCGCCGCCTCGACCCGTTCGTCCGGCCCGTCCGCCGCAGCATCGTCATCGCCATGGCGATGGCGCTCGCCGCTTCGCTCGTGTCGCTCGCCGTGCCGCAGGTGCTGCAGCGCATCGTCGACGGTCCGCTCGCCTCGAAGGACCCGGCGCAGATCCCGCCCGCCGTGGCGCTCATCGCGCTGCTCGGCGTGCTCGAGGCCGCGCTCTACTTCGCCCGCCGGCTCTACATCGTCGGCCCGGCGACCGGCGTCGAGGCGAACCTGCGCCGTGCCCTGTTCGCGAAGCTCCAGGACCTCCCCGTCGCGTTCCACGACCGCTGGCCGAGCGGGCAGCTGCTGTCCCGCTCGATGAGCGACCTCAGCCTGATCCGGCGCTTCATCGCCTTCGGGTTCATCTACCTCGTCGTGAACGTCATCACGATCGCGGTGGGCGTCGTCGTGCTCGCCTTCCTGAACCCGCTGCTCGCGGTCGTCTTCACGCTCTGCTCCGTGCCGCTGTGGATCAACGGCTTCCGCTTCGAGCGCCGGTACCACGTCGTCGCGCGCCGCAGCCAGGACCAGCAGGGCGACCTCGCGACGCTGGTCGAGGAGTCGGTGCACGGCATCCGCGTGCTGAAGGCGTTCGGCCGCGGCCGGACGAAGCTCAAGGGCTTCCTGCAGCGTGCGGAGGAGCTGCGCGGCACGGAGATCGAGAAGGCGAGGGCGGTCGCGCAGATCTGGCTCTGGCTGCTGCTCGTCCCCGACGTCGCCTTCGCGCTGTGCCTCCTGGTCGGGGTCTGGCAGGCGAGCCTCGGCAACCTCACCGTCGGCGGCCTCGTCGCGTTCTTCGCGACCGCCACCGTGCTGCGGTTCCCCCTCGAGTCGATCGGGTTCCTGCTCTCGATGATGTACGACACCCGCACGGCGACGGACCGGTTGTTCGAGGTGTTCGACGAGGAGAACACGATCCGGGACCCGGAGCACCCGAAGCACATCGCGGAGGCGCGCGGCCGGCTCGAGTTCCAGGACGTCCACTTCCACTACCCGGACGCGCCCGAGGGCGCCCCGGACCTGCTGGACGGGATGGACCTGACGATCGAGCCGGGCGAGACCATGGCCCTCGTCGGGCTGACCGGCTCGGGCAAGACCACCGCGGTCGAGGTCGCGGGGCGCCTGTACGACGTGACCGGCGGTCGCGTCCTGCTCGACGGCGTCGACATCCGGGACCTCACACGCGTCGAGCTGCGCACGCACATCGCCATGGCGTTCGAGGAGGCGACCCTCTTCTCCGCGTCGGTCCGCGACAACGTGCTGCTCGGCCGGCCCGACGCCGGCGAGCGCGTGCTGCAGGAGGCGCTCGACATCGCGCAGGCGTCCTTCGTCCACGACCTGCCGGAGGGTCTCGACACCGTCATCGGCGAGGAGGGGCTCAGCCTCTCCGGCGGCCAGCGGCAGCGCCTCGCGCTCGCCCGCGCGGTCGCCGCGAACCCCGCCGTGCTCGTGCTCGACGACCCGCTCTCCGCGCTCGACGTCGACACGGAGGCGCTCGTGGAGGCGGCGCTGCGGCAGGTGCTGACCCGCACGACCGCGCTGATCGTCGCCCACCGCCCCTCCACCGTGCAGCTCGCCGACCGCGTCGCGCTGCTCGAGGGCGGCCGCATCATCGCCGTCGGCACCCACACCGAGCTGCTGGCCACCAGCGAGCGGTACCGCTTCGTCATCTCGAGCCTCGAGGACGAGCAGACCTACGAGGAGGTGGACGCGTGAGCTCGATCACCGGTGTCGCCGGCGAGGAACGCCGCGACTTTGACAAGGCGGAGCGCCGGCTGCTGCGCCGCCGCTCACTGACGCTGCTCGGCAGCCTGCTCGCGCCGCTGAGGCGGCGGATCGTGCTCACGGCGCTCGTCGTCGTGATCAGCACCGCGTTGCAGGTCATCGGGCCCGCGATCATCGCCTACGGCATCGACACCGGCCTGCCGTCGCTGCTGCGCGGGCAGGCGCTGCCGCTCGCCGTGTCCGTCGTCGTCTACCTCGTCGCCGGCGTCGGCGCTGGGGTGCTGATCGCCGCGTACACGGTGCAGACCGCGCAGATCAGCCAGGCGATGCTGATCGACCTCCGCGAGCGGGTCTTCGTGCAGACGCAGCGGCTCAGTCTCGAGTTCCACGAGCAGTACACGTCCGGCCGGATCATCTCCCGGCAGACGAGCGACCTGGACTCCATCCGGGAGCTGCTCGACGGCGGGATCAACGAGCTCGTGCAGAGCGTGCTCTACATGGTCTTCACCGCGGTCGCGCTCGTGCTACTCGACGGCTGGAGCGGCCTCGTGCTGTTCTGCTCGTTCGTGCCGCTGTGGTTCCTCATCCGCTGGTTCCAGCGGCGCAGCGAGGCGACGTTCCGCGAGTCGCGCGTGTACTCGGCGAAGCTCATCGTGTTCTTCGTCGAGACGATGACGGGCATCCGCGCGGTGCAGGCGTTCCGCAAGGAGCCGCGGAACGCGCGCGAGTACGGCGACCTGACGGAGGACTACCGCGGGATCAACGCCCGCGCCATCCGCCTGTTCGCGGTCCTCGAGCCGGGCCTGACCCTCATCGGGAACCTCACCACGGCGGCGGTGCTGCTGTTCGGCGCGTACCGCGTGCTGAGCGGGGACCTCGCGATCGGCGTGCTGCTCGCCGCGGTCCTCTACACGCGGCGGTTCTTCGACCCGATGGAGGACATCGCCACCTTCTACAACGCGTACCAGTCGGCCGAGGCCGCGCTCGAGAAGATCTCGGGCGTGCTCGAGGAGAGCCCGACCGTGCCGGAGCCGGTGCAGCCGAAGCCGCTCGCCACCGGCGTCACGGGCCGGGTCCGCTTCGAGGGCGTGCGCTTCGCCTACCGGGCGGACCGCGAGATCCTGCCGCACTTCGACCTCGACGTGCCGGCGGGGCAGACGATCGCTCTCGTCGGCTCCACCGGGGCGGGCAAGTCGACGCTGGCGAAGCTCATCGCCCGCTTCTACGACCCCTCCGACGGGCGCATCACGCTCGACGACGTCGACCTGCGCGACCTGACGAACCAGGACCTGCACCGCGCCGTCGTGATGGTGACGCAGGAGGCGTACCTGTTCTCCGGGTCCGTGGCGGACAACATCGAGCTCGGGCGCCCCGGCGCGACCCGGGAGGAGATCGAGGCGGCCTCACGCGCGGTCGGCGCCGACGCCTTCATCCGATCGCTGCCGGACGGCTACGACACGGACGTGAACAAGCGCGGCGGTCGGGTCTCGGCCGGGCAGCGGCAGCTGATCTCGTTCGCGCGGGCCTTCCTCGCCGACCCGGAGGTGCTGATCCTCGACGAGGCGACCGCGTCCCTCGACATCCCGAGCGAGCGGCTCGTC
The DNA here is from genome assembly GCF_004364555.1 of Amnibacterium kyonggiense. Lineage (GTDB taxonomy): Bacteria > Actinomycetota > Actinomycetes > Actinomycetales > Microbacteriaceae > Amnibacterium > Amnibacterium kyonggiense. The sequence continues at coordinate 724,276 of NZ_SOAM01000001.1, forward strand.
CAGGAGGCGCTGCAGACGCTGCTCGCCGACCGGACGGCGCTGATCATCGCCCACCGGCTGTCGACGGTCGCGATCGCGGACCGCGTGCTCGTCATGGAGCACGGTCGGATCGTGGAGGACGGCACGCCCGCCGACCTCATCGCCGGCACGGGCCGCTTCGCCGCGCTCCACGCCGCCTGGCGCGACAGCCTCGTCTGACCCCGCCCCGCCCTCTTCACCGATACGGAGATCCGGCTCACCGGATCTCCGTATCGGTGAACAGGAGCGGACTCAGTGCGCGTCCGGGGTCCAGGCGGCGGTGCGGAGGTCGATCCGGTAGCCCTCGGGCGTCGGTGCTGGCAGGAGCGGCGTCCCCTCCTCGTCGTAGTGCGCCCTCGCCTCGACCGAGAGGCCGCGCGGCGGGTGGCCGCCGGCGCGCACGACGCGCCACCAGGGCAGCCCCTCGCCGTGATACCGCATCACCATGCCGACCGCGCGGGCGCCCGCGTGACCGAAGGTCCACGCCACGTCGCCGTAGGTCATGACCCGACCGGCCGGGATCGTCGCGACGACGGCGACGACCGCATCGGTGTAGTCGCCGCCCGCGTCGAAGACGCGGGTCACAGGGCGAGGGCGCCGATCACCTCGCCGAACCGGGTCTCGCCCTCCGGCACGAACCCGACGCTGAGGAAGAAGTCCTCCGGCCCCTCGTCCCCGCCGTCCCAGATGACCGTGAGCTTCGAGAAGCCGCGCGAACGGGCCTCGTCCGCGAGGCCCTTGACGGCGAAGGTGCCGACGCCCTTGCCCTGCGCGGACGCCTTGACGTTGATCGACCAGATGCAGCAGCGGAACTCGGGACGCGTCTCGTGCTCGTCGAAGCTGCCCTTGATGAAGCCGACGACCTCGTCGCCGTCGAGCACGACCCGGGGCCACGCGCCCTCGGGGTCGATCGTCTGCTCCGCCTCCGCGTGCGAGACCGGCACGGCGTACTGCTCCTGACCCGGTTTCAGGGTCAGGGAGTTCGCCGCCACGACGGTGGTCGCCGAGAGTGGTTCCAGGTGGAGGTCCGCCACGCGCACGAGCGTAGCGAGCGAGCACCCGGTCCGGGCTCCCGGATCCTGCACGGCGGAGCCTCGATAAGGTGTTCGGCGGCGTGCGCAGGCGCGCCGGTACGGCGAAGAGGCAGGAGCGGCCCATGGCGGACAAGATCAAGGTCGAGGGCACCGTCGTCGAGCTCGACGGCGATGAGATGACCCGGATCATCTGGCAGTCGATCAAGGACACCCTGATCCACCCGTACCTCGACGTGAACCTCGAGTACTACGACCTCGGCATCGAGAAGCGCGACGAGACCGACGACCAGATCACGATCGACGCCGCGAACGCGATCAAGAAGCACGGCGTCGGCGTGAAGTGCGCCACGATCACGCCCGACGAGGCCCGCGTCGAGGAGTTCGGCCTGAAGAAGATGTGGCGGAGCCCGAACGGCACCATCCGCAACATCCTCGGCGGCGTCATCTTCCGCGAGCCGATCATCATCTCGAACATCCCGCGCCTCGTCCCGGGCTGGAACAAGCCGATCATCGTCGGCCGCCACGCCTTCGGGGACCAGTACCGCGCGACGGACTTCGTCTTCGACGGCCCCGGCACCCTGACGATCAGCTTCCAGCCGCAGGACGGCTCGGAGGCCCAGTCCTTCGAGGTGTTCCAGGCGCCGGGCGGCGGCGTCGCGATGGCGATGTACAACCTCGACGCGTCGATCCGCGACTTCGCCCGCGCGAGCATGAACTACGGCCTCGCCCGCAACTACCCGGTCTACCTCTCCACGAAGAACACGATCCTCAAGGCCTACGACGGCCGCTTCAAGGACCTGTTCCAGGAGATCTACGACACCGAGTTCAAGGAGCGGTTCGAGGCCGCCGGTCTCACCTACGAGCACCGCCTGATCGACGACATGGTCGCGTCGGCGCTGAAGTGGGAGGGCGGCTACGTCTGGGCCACGAAGAACTACGACGGCGACGTGCAGTCGGACACCGTCGCGCAGGGCTTCGGCTCCCTCGGCCTCATGACGAGCGTGCTCACGACCCCGGACGGCAAGATCGTCGAGGCGGAGGCGGCCCACGGCACGGTGACGCGGCACTACCGCCAGCACCAGGCCGGCAAGCCGACCTCCACGAACCCGATCGCCTCGATCTACGCGTGGACCCGCGGCCTGCAGCACCGAGGCAAGCTCGACGGCAACCAGGCGCTGATCGACTTCGCCGACACCCTCGAGGACGTCGTCGTGAAGACCGTCGAGGGCGGGTCCATGACCAAGGACCTCGCGTTGCTCGTCGGACCGGACCAGAAGTGGGAGACGACGGAGGAGTTCCTCGCGTCGATCACCGAGAACCTGCGCGCCAGGCTGGGCTGACGACTTGGGTGCGTTCATCTACGGCGGGAGCACCACGATCCCCATCGAGGACCGCGCCCTGGCCCACCTGCAGCTCGTCGTCTACGCCAAGCTGCGCGCGCACGAGTCCTTCGCGTTCACGTGGAAGGACGAGCAGGGCGTCGGCGACGGGCACGGCTCCGTCTGGATCTCGCCCGGCGTCCCGATCCAGTTCAAGTACGCGGGCAGCCGGGATCCGTCGGTGAACCGGGAGTGGCTCCGGGTCCTCCGGGACCTCGCGAACCAGCCCACGGGGCTCCGGGTCGTTCCGGAACCGACGGGGAAGGACTAGCCCATGCGGCGGATCTCGTACGCGCAGACCGTGATCGGCACCGACGAGCATCTCGCCGACCTGGTGCTCCAGTACGCGACGGTGCTCGCGCGCGCCGGATCCGCCGACACCGTCGTCGTCCCCGGCCGCGTGGCCGACGGCCCGGTCGAGTCGGTCTCCCTGCTCGTCGGGCCGGCCAGTCAGATCACGTCGTGGAGCGACGCGGAGCCCTTCGACGTCGACGTGAGCGACGCCGTCGCGGACCTCGAGCGGCGCATCGCGAGCGCGACCGGCGGGTCGCACGCCGACGAAATCGGCCCCGGCGCGATCGACGAGTTCGACGACCTGGCCTGACCCCTACCGGAAGACGATCGTCCGGCGGCCGTCCTGCAGCACGCGGTGCTCGGCGAACCAGCGCACCGCCTGGGTGAGCGTGCGGCTCTCCTCGTCCTGACCGATCGCGACGAGCTCCTTCGCGCTGCGCGAGTGGTCGACGCGGATCACGTTCTGCTCGATGATCGGCCCCTCGTCGAGGTCCGCCGTCACGAAGTGGGCCGTGGCGCCGATCAGCTTCACGCCGCGGGCGTGCGCCTGCTTGTAGGGGTTGGCGCCCTTGAAGCCGGGCAGGAACGAGTGGTGGATGTTGATCGCCCGTCCCGCCAGCCGCTCGCACAGCGCCGGCGACAGGATCTGCATGTAGCGCGCCAGCACGACGAGCTCGATGTCGTGCTCCTCCACCGCGGCCATGACGCGCTCCTCGAACGCCGCCTTCGTCTCCGGCGACGTCACGGCGCGGTGCTCGAACGGCACCCCGTAGAACCCGGCGAGGCCCTCGAGGGTCGCGTGGTTCCCGAGCACGAGGGGGATCTCGATCGGCAGCTGGCCGGAGTGCTGGCGGAACAGGAGGTCGTTCAGGCAGTGGCCGGCGGTCGAGACGAGCACGAGGGTGCGCGCCGGTCGCCCGACCCGGTCGAGGTGCCACTCCGCATCGAAGGTCCCGGCGACGGGGGCCATATGGGCGGCGAGCTGCTGCGCGGTGGCCGGCGACTCGACCTGCAGGCGGAGGAAGAACCGCCCCGTGTCCTCGCTGGAGAACTGCTGGCTCTCGGTGATGTTGCCGCCCGCGGCCACGATCGCGCCGGAGACGGCGTGCACGATGCCGGGGCGGTCGGCGCAGACGAAGGTGAGGACCCAGTGGGCGTCGGTGGCGTCCGGCACGGGCGTCACTGTACCGAGCCCGGATCATCACGGGGAGATAACGATGGGTTCGCCCGCTCCACGCATCCCCGTGAGGGAACTCGCTTATGGTGATCGCCAGTTCCTCAGGACGGAAGGCGCCATGACGGACGGAATCACGCTGGACTCCCGCGGAGCGGAGGCGGTGCGCGACGCCGCGGACCGCGTCATCGCCGCGGTCGGGACGGTCATCGACGGCAAGGACGACGTCATCCGGTCCGCGTTCGCGGTCATGCTCGCGGGCGGGCACCTCCTCATCGAGGACGTGCCGGGCGTCGGCAAGACGATGCTCGCGAAGGCGCTCGCCCGGGCGACGGGCGGCACCATCAGCCGCATCCAGTTCACGCCGGACCTGCTGCCCTCGGATGTCACGGGCGCCTCGGTCTTCGACCAGTCCGCGGCGCGGTTCGAGTTCAAGCCCGGCGCGGTGTTCGCGAACGTCGTCATCGGCGACGAGATCAATCGCGCGTCGCCGAAGACCCAGGCCGCCCTCCTCGAGTGCATGGAGGAGGGGCAGGTCACGGTCGACGGGTCGAGCTGGCCCCTGCCCGACCCGTTCCTCGTCGTCGCGACGCAGAACCCGGTCGACATGGAGGGCACGTACGTGCTCCCCGAGGCGCAGCGCGACCGGTTCATGGCCCGCATCTCCATGGGCTACCCGGACGAGGACGCCGAGCGTGAGATGCTCCGCTCGCACGGCCGCGTCGACCCGATCGAGCGCCTCGAGTCCGTGCTGCCCGCCGGCGGCCTCGCCGACCTCGCCGCGCAGGCGCGGGACGTCTACGTCTCGCCGGCGGTCGAGACCTACGTGCTCCGCATCGTCGGCGCCACGCGCAACCACTCCGAGGTCCGCCTCGGAGCGAGCCCCCGCGCGAGCCTCCAGCTGCTCCGCGCCGCGAAGGCCACCGCCCTCATCGACGGCCGCGACTTCGTCCTCCCCGACGACGTCGACGCGCTCGCGGCGGACGTGCTGGCCCATCGCCTCGTCCTCCGCCGCACCGGCGTCGACGTGCGGGAGGGGCAGGCCGTCGCGGCCACCCGCATCGTCCGACAGGTGGTCGCGGCCACCCCCGTCCCGCTGCAGTAGGTGGCCCGCCCGACCGAGCCGCTGTCCGGGCTCAAGACGGTGCGGCTGACCGCGCGCGGCGGGGTCTTCCTCGGCGCGGGGTTCGTCGGGCTGATCGTCGCCTACGCGGCCGGCTGGCCCGCGCTCCTCGCGGTGTCCCTGTTCCTGTTCGGGGCCGTGCTCGCGGGCGTCGGGGCCGTCGTGGTCTCGCCGGCCGCGCTCGTGATCGAGCGGCGGATCGAGCCGCCCGTCGTCGAGCAGCGTCGGCCGGTGCAGGTGCGGCTCACCGCGCGCGGTCAGGCGGCGGGCGCGCTCGAGTGGAGCGAGGACCTGCCGCGCTCCGTCGTCGTCACCGGGCACGCGGAGGGCGTGCTGCCCGCGGTCCGGCCGGACCGGCCCTCGCAGCTCATCGACTACTCGTTCGCGGCGCGGACGCGCGGCTCCGTGCCGATCGGGCCGCTGCGCATCGCGCGGACGGACCCGCTGGGCCTCGCGACCACCCGCCGCCGGGTCGGCGGCGTCGACCACGTGACCGTGCTGCCCGGCATCCATCCGGTCGAGCTGCCCTTCGCGGTGCGGCGCAACGACCCGGACTCCGGCGCGAGCACCGTGTTCGGCGCGGTCGGGGACCAGCTCGACATCGTCGCCCGCGGCTACCGGGCGGGCGACCCGATGCGGAACATGGACTGGCGCGCGACGGCGCGCCGGGGCGAGCTCATGGTCCGCACCGAGACCGCGGCGACCACCGCGGCGACCGGCCTGCTCCTCGACGTGCGCCAGGAGGTCTGGCCCGACTCGACCGCCTTCGAGTGGGCGGTCGACTACGCGGCCTCCCTCATCGCCGCGCTCGACGAGCGGCACGCGCCGGTCCGCCTCGCGGCCGGCAGGACCACGATGACGGACGCGATCGCCGGCCTCGTCGCGCTCGCCACCGTGCACCCGAGCAGCGGGGCGGCGCAGCCCTCCGAGCTCCTCCGCGATCTCGCCACCGTCGACGTGCAGGTCGTGCACGTCATCACCGGGCCCGGCGGCGCGCCGGACGTGACCCGGCTGCCCCCGCTGCCGACCGGCGCGCTCGGCATCGCGTCCGTCGTCGCGCGCCGCGCCGTGCAGCTCGATCCGCCGCTCGGGTGGCAGGTCGTGCAGCGGGACTCGAACGCCCCGGTCGGGACGGCCCACGATGCCTGAGCGCTCCACCGGCCGCGGCGCCGTCACCGCCGTGACGGGCGTCGGCGTGCTGCTCGCCGCGCTCTCGCTGCTGCCCGTCGTCTACGGCGCGCTGTGGTGGATCGAGTCGGTCGTCACCGTGGTCGTGGCCCTCGCTGCGGCGGCCGCGTCCCGCCGCGTCGGGCTCACCTCGGGCGCGGCGGCGCTGATCGGGCTGACGAGCATCCCGATCGTGCTCGCGCTGATCGTCGCCGGCTCGACGGTGACGATCACGACGCCGCAGGGCGCCGCGCTCGGCGTGGTGGACGGGTTCTCGACCGCGTTCCGGCAGATCTACCTCGACACGGTTCCGGCGCAGGGCACCGCCGCCCTCGCGCTGCTCATCGCGTCCGGTGCGGCGGTCGTCGCGGTCGTCGCGGACTTCGTCACCGTCGGCCTCCGCGCGCCCGTCGCCGGCACGCTCGTGATCGTCGCCGTCGCGATCGTGCCCGGGAAGGCCTTCGCGACCGGGACGAACGGGTTCCTGCTGCTCGCCGTCGCGGCCGCCGCGCTCGGCGTCATCGCGGCGGACCGACGTCGGCGCGGCCGGGCGCCCCGCATCGCCGGCCTCGCCGCGGGCGGCGCCGTCGCGGTCGTCGTCGCGCTCGTCGTGCAGATCGTGCTGCCGACGCCGTTCTCGTCGCAGGCGGCCATCGCGGGGGCGCCGGTCATCGACTCCGGCGCGAACCCCCTGCTGCGGCTGGGGCAGGACCTCCGGCGCGGGGCCAGCACGCCCGTGCTCAGCTACACGAGCCGGAACGACCAGCCGGTCTACCTCCGACTCGCGGTGCTCGAGGACTTCACGGGGCAGACCTGGGCGCCGAACCCGCCCGACGGCCGACCGCTCGGCCTCGGCTCGACACCGCAGGCGCCCGGCGTCGCGGTCTCGGCGGACACGAACACCACCTCGACGACGATCACGCCGGCCTCCGACGTCGCGATCGGCGATCGGCTGCCGCTGCCCTACCCGGCCGTCGCGGTGCAGGGGGTGTCGGGCCGCTTCCGGTGGGAGGAGAAGGGGCTGACGCTCGCGCGCTTCGGCGGCGGCGCCGTCGGCACCTACACCGTGCGATCGGCGGACATTGCGGCGACGCCGACGCAGCTGCGGGACGCCTCCGTGTCGGTCCCCGCGGGCGACGAGCAGTCGCTCGAGCTGCCGTCGGACGTGCCGTCGATCATCCGCCGCACCGCTGCCCGGTGGGTCGCGTCGGCGCAGACGCCGTACGACATGGCCGTCGCGATCCAGAACCAGTTGCGGAACGGATCGTTCTCCTACGACGAGGACACCCCGGCGGAGCAGGGCTACGACGGCGACGGCCTCGGCGTCATCGCGAAGTTCCTCCAGGTGAAGGCCGGGTACTGCATCCACTTCGCCTCCACGATGGCCGTGATGGCGCGCATCGAGGGCATCCCGGCACGCATCGTCGTCGGCTACCAGCCGGGGGAGACGCAGGCGGACACGCGGGCGCACCGCGTCTCGAGCGACGACCTGCACGCCTGGCCCGAGCTGTACTTCGACGGCGTCGGCTGGGTGCGCTTCGAGCCCACGCCGGGCCGTGGCGCCGTGCCCGCCTACGCACCGCTCCCGTCGGCGAGCGTGAGCACGACCCCGACGGCGGCGCCGTCCACCGAGGCGGCCGCCACCCCGCAGCCGACCGAATCCGACCCGGCCGCCGCCCGCTCGGGAGATCGCGGCGGCGCATCCCTCGTCCCCCTGCTCCGCGGCTCCGGCGTCGCGCTGATCGTCCTCGCGCTGCTGGCGCTCCCCGGCCTGCTCCGGCGCGGGCTGCGCCGGAGGCGGATCGGCCGGCTCGGGCGCGACGGGCCCGCCGGCGCCTGGCGGGAGATCCTCGACACCGCCGTCGACCTCGGGCTGCCGACCGGCAGGGGGAGGAGCCCCCGCGGGATCGAGGCCGTCGTCGCCGAGCAGGTCGGGTCCACGCCGGGGGCGCGCGAGGCGCTCGGCCGACTCCGTGCCGCGTACGAGCGGCAGGCGTACTCGCGCGACGTCGCGGCCGCGACCGAGGCGGACGTCGCGCTCGTGCTCCGCGCGCTGCGGGCGCACGCCTCGGGCGGCCGCCGCTTCGCCGCCGCCGTGGCGCCGCGATCCCTCGCCGGTACACTGGTGCCGCCGCGACTGGCGTTCAGGTGGTCACCACCGGGGAGCGGCTGATGGAGAGGCGCCGCTCGCCTGGGCGCTGATCGCCCTCACCAGCCGCGCGCACCGCGCATCCCCTCCGACGCCGGGAGTCCTTCCGTGACCGACACCGCCTCCACCTCTGCGCCCACTCCCGTGGGCTCCACCTTCGACGCGCCGCTCGAGGAGGTCGACCCCGAGATCGCGGCCGTCCTCCGCGACGAGCTGCAGCGCCAGCGCACGACGCTCGAGATGATCGCGAGCGAGAACTTCGTGCCCCGCTCCGTGCTCACCTCCGCCGGCAGCGTCCTGACGAACAAGTACGCCGAGGGCTACCCCGGTAAGCGCTACTACGGCGGCTGCGAGGTCGTCGACGTCGCCGAGGAGCTCGCGATCGCTCGCGCGAAGTCGCTCTTCGACGCCGAGTACGCGAACGTGCAGCCGCACTCCGGCGCCACCGCGAACGCCGCCGTGCTGGCCGCGCTCGCGCAGCCGGGCGACACGATCCTCGGGCTCGAGCTCGCGCACGGCGGTCACCTCACGCACGGCATGAAGCTGAACTTCTCCGGGAAGCTGTACAACGCCGTCGCCTACGGCGTGGACCCGGAGACGTTCCGCATCGACATGGACCGTGTGCGCGACGCCGCGCTCGAGCACCGGCCGGCCGTCATCATCGCCGGCTGGTCCGCGTACCCGCGGCAGCTCGACTTCGCCGCGTTCCGCGAGATCGCGGACGAGGTGGGCGCGAAGCTGTGGGTCGACATGGCTCACTTCGCAGGCCTCGTCGCGGCCGGCCTGCACCCGAGCCCGGTGCCGCACGCGGACGTCGTGTCGACGACCGTGCACAAGACGCTCGGCGGCCCGCGGTCCGGCCTGATCGTCTCGCGCGACGACACCTGGGCGAAGAAGCTCAACTCGGCCGTGTTCCCGGGGCAGCAGGGCGGTCCGCTCATGCACGTGATCGCCGCGAAGGCGACGGCCCTGAAGATCGCGGCGTCGGAGGAGTTCCGCGACCGCCAGCGGCGGACGCTCGAGGGCGCGCAGCTGCTGGCCACTCGCCTCACGGCGCCCGACGCCCGCGAGGCCGGCGTCGACGTGCTCACGGGCGGCACGGACGTGCACCTCGTGCTCGCGGACCTGCGCGAGTCGCCGATCGACGGCCGCGAGGCGGAGGACCTCCTGCACGAGGCCGGCATCACGGTGAACCGCAACTCGGTGCCGTTCGACCCGCGGCCGCCGATGCGGACCTCCGGGATCCGGATCGGTACGCCGGCGCTCGCGACCCGCGGGTTCGGCGCGGCCGAGTTCACCGAGGTCGCCGACATCATCGCCCGCGTGCTGACCCCCGGCGCGGACGTCCCGGGCCTGCGCCGCGAGGTGGCGGCCCTCGCCGACCGCTTCCCGCTCTACCGGGGCCTCGAGGGCTGGTAGTCCGAGACCTCGTTCACGGATAAGGGGATCCCGGCGCTCCGCGCGGGGATCCCCTTATCCGTGAACGAGGTCAGACGTGGGTGCGCCAGGCCTGCACGGTCTGGTCGAGCAGCGTCGCGATCGTCATCGGGCCGACGCCGCCCGGCACCGGCGTGATCAGCGCGGCCCGCTCCTTCGCGGTCTCGAAGTCGACGTCGCCCTTCCCGTGGTCGTAGCCGGCGTCGATCACCACGGCGCCGGGACGCACCCAGTCGCCCGGGATGAGCCCCGGCCTGCCCACGGCGGACACGAGCAGCTCGGCGCGCTCGACGTGCGATCGGAGGTCCTTCGTCAGCACGTGGCACGACGTCACGGTCGCGCCGTGCGCCGCGAGCAGCGCCGACAGCGGGCGGCCGAGGATCGGGCCCTGGCCCACCACGACCGCCTCGATGCCGGGCAGCTCGACGCCGTACTCGTCGAGGAGCCGCAGGATGCCGCCGGGTGTGGCGGAGGCGAAGCCGCCCGAGCCCTCCGCCATCCGGGCGAACGAGGCGAACGTGACGCCGTCGACGTCCTTGTCCGCCGCGATCGCCTCGAACGCCGCCCGCTCGTCGACCTGCGGCGGCACCGGGTGCTGGAGCAGGATCCCGTCGATCTCCGGGTCGGCGGAGAGCGCCTGGATCGTGGTGAGCAGCCGCTCGGTCGTCGTCGTGTCCGGCAGGTCGACGCGGCGGGTCGCGAGGCCCGCGGCCTGCGCGCGCCGCACCTTCATGCGGACGTAGGTGTGGGAGGCGGGATCGCCGCCGACGAGGACCGTCGCGATGCACGGCGGGCGCAGGCCGGCGTCGACGCCGGCGCGCACCTCGGCGGCGATGCGGTCGAGCGTGGCCGCGGCGAGCGCGGAGCCGTCGATCAGCGTGGCGGGCATGGGACCTCCTGGAGACGGGTTCGCGGAGGCGCCCAGGCGGTCGACGCGCTCCGCCGGTACTCCCTGGTGGTGGTCCACCCGCGCCGGTCGTGCCCTCCACGGTACCGGCTCGGCCGTTCAGCGCGCGGTCCCGCGAGCCGGGGATGATGCCGGTACCGGCGTCCGCCGGACCAGCAGACCCGAGGGAGACCCCATGCCCGCGACCGGCGCCCAGCACGTCCTCCGGCTCGACGGACCAGCCGGGCCCGTGACGGCGACCGTCGCGGAGCTCGCCGCGAGTCTCCGGCGAGTCCGGGTCGGCGACACGGAGATCGTGCAGGACTATCCGGCCGACGCGCTGCCCTCCGGCGCCTCCGGCGTCGTGCTCGTGCCGTGGCCGAACCGCGTGCGCGACGGGCGGTGGGTGCTCGACGGGAAGCCGCAGCAGCTCGACCTCAGCGAGCCGTCGAAGGGCAACGCGAGCCACGGGCTGCTCCGGAACACCGGCTACCGCGTCACGGACTCCAGCGAGTCGGCCGTCACGCTGTCGGCGACGGTGTTCCCGCAGCACGGGTACCCGTTCCACCTCGAGACCTCCGTCCGCTACGCGCTCACCGACACGGGCATCGACGTCGTGCACGGCGTGCACAACGTGGGGGAGGGGACCGCGCCGTTCGGCGTCGGCTGCCATCCGTACCTCCGCGTCGGCGACGTGCCGATGCGCGATCTGACGGTCGCCGTCTCGGGGGCCCGGATGCTCGAGACGGACGATCGGAGCCTGCCGGTGCGGGAGGTGCCCGTGGCCGGGACGGACCGGGACCTGCGGGCCGGGGCGGCGCTGCGCGGGCTCGACCTCGACACCGCCTACACGGGTCTCGAGGTCGTCGACGGGCGCGTTCGCCACCGCGTCACCGCACCGGACGGCACGGCGGTCGAGCTCGCCGCCGACCCCGTCTTCGGCTGGGTGCAGGTGTTCACGACGGACGTCTACGGGACGGACGACGGGCTGATCGACGCCGTCGCCGTCGAGCCGATGACCTGCCCCGCGGACGCGTTCAACTCGGGCACGGACCTGCTGCACCTCGAACCGGGCGAGCAGTGGGTCGCGTCGTGGAGCCTCGCGCTCGTCAGGCCCTGAGGCGCGAGTCGGGCGTCAGCGGCGTCGGAGGAAGAAGCCGACCGGACCGGGGGTGTTCTCGCCCCGGGAGGCGGAGCGGTCGAGCGCCGCGAGGAGGAAGCGCCAGCCGAGCAGCAGCGCGCCCACGACGATCGCGGCGACGATCACGAACGCGACCTGGACGCCCTGCCCGCTGAGCGCGCGGAGCAGCATCCCGAACAGCACCGTGCCGACCCACGCGAGCAGCCCGGTCCGCGAGATGGAGAACGGCCGCCGCCAGCCGCGCGCGCCGACCCAGCCGATGACGAGCCCGGTCGCGAACGGCCAGAAGGTGACGAGGAACGCGGACTGGTCCTCGCGGTGGCTCGCGCGGCCGATGACGACGAAGACCGCGACGGCGATCAGGTCGATCGCGAACGCGACGAGCGCACGAAGGCGGGGATCCACGACCACGAGTCTCGCAGCCGCATCCCCGCTCCGTGCGCGAGCGGCGTCCGCGTCGGTCCTCACCGACACGGACGCCGCCCTCGCGTCACCGTGGACTCAGCGGATCCCCAGCGCGCGACGCATGGTCGTGTTCAGGTCGGTCTGGTTCGTGATGCCGAGCACGTTCGCCGCCTGCGGACCCTTGGCCGCGATGCGGACCTCGGTGCCCGTGTGCTGCTGCGAGCCCGTGATGGGCGCGGTCGCGTAGCTGATCGTCATCGGGGCGCCGTCGTGCGTCGTGAGCGTCGCGGTGACGCCCTCGGTCGGGCCCTCCACGATCTGGCTGGTGTGGCCGTGGTCCGCGGTGACGACCACGAGCGTGTCCCTGTGCTTCGCCTGGTAGGCGAGCGCCAGCTGCACGGAGCGGTCGAACTCGACGGTCTCACCGATCTGGCCGCACGGGTTGGCCGCGTGGTCCTGCTTGTCGATGGACGCACCCTCGATCTGGAGGAAGAAGCCCTTCTTCGCGTGCTTCGAACGGGTGTCGAGGATCTGCAGCGCCTTCGACGCCATCGTGCTGAGGTGCGGCTGCGAGGCCGTGCGCGCCGTATTGACCTGGCAGGTCGTCGCGGCCGTACCGGTCTTCGTGGGGGTCGGTCCGGTCCACTCGAGGTCCATGTTGTTCGGCGCGAACGTGCCGAGCACCGGGTCCTTCGAGTGCGGGCTGATCCGGGCGAGCTCGGCCGCCGTACCGGCCGTCTGGTAGCCGCTCCGCTTCGCGGACTCGAGCACCGTCCTCCCGGCGAACCGGCCGGCCGTGATCGTCTCGCCGAAGTACGCCGCGCCGCCGCCGAGCAGCACGTCGGCGCGCGCCGCGACCTCCTGCTCGGAGATCGAGCCGGCGCCGCCGTTCTCCTTCGCGTTCACCGCGCACTTCGCGGTCGTCGCGACGGGACCCTTGCAGTCGCGGCTGACGACGTGGGACTCGAGCACCGCGGGCGTCGCGTCCTGGACCTCCGCCGTGGTGACGTTGCCCGTGCGGTAGCCGGCCTTCTTCGCCAGCTCGAGGATCGTCGCCTTCGGCTTCCCCCGCAGGTCGACGGAGATCGCGCCGTTGTACGTCTTCGTGCCCGTGGCCCAGCCGGTGCCGGAGGCCGCCGAGTCGGTGACGTAGTCGGGCTTGCCGGTCTCCTGGTTCAGCGCGTACGTCGTGTACTCGCCGGTGAGGGGCAGCGTGTCCATGGCGAGCCGGCCGGCGGCGCCGACCTGGTAGTTGCGGGCGATCGTGATCTCGCTGTCGCCCATGCCGTCGCCGATGAGCAGGATGACGTTGCGCGCCTTCCCGCCGACGATGGCGTGCCGGGCGGCGTTCGTGTTGTCGGTCGTGGTGCCGTTCGCGGCGACCGGGACGGTGACGGCGAGCGCCGCGACGGCGGCGGTCGCGGCCGCCACGGCGGCGACGCGGCGGGGGTGGTGGATGCGCACGGAGGACTCCTCGGATCGGATGGGGTTGTGCGGGCACACCGAGTCGAACCACCGCGCATGAACGCGACATGACCGGTCCGGTGAACATCCGGTGACGCGGGGCGAGCCCGGCGGATCGGCGGCCGCGAGGCACACGGCGGGCTCTCGGCTGCGCGTTCCCCGCCGTTCACCGGCCGTGCTTAGCGTCGCCGCCCGTGGACGCCACCCTGCTGATCACCGTCGTGCTCGTCGTCGTGTTCGCGCTCGTCTTCGACTTCACCAACGGGTTCCACGACACCGCCAACGCGATGGCGACCTCCGTCGCGACCGGTGCGCTGAAGCCCCGCACGGCCGTGGTCATCGCCGGCGTGCTCAACCTCGTGGGCGCCTTCCTGTCGACGGAGGTCGCCAAGACGATCAGCTCGGGCATCATCCGGACCGACTCGAGCGGCCACGAGATGATCACGCCCGCGCTGATCTTCGCCGGCCTCGTCGGCGCCATCATCTGGAACCTCGTCACCTGGTACTTCGGCCTGCCGTCGAGCTCGTCGCACGCGCTGTTCGGCGGTCTGATCGGCGCCGCGATCCTCGGCGGCGGCGTCGGGGCGATCAGCTGGAGCGGCGTTGTGACGAGCATCGTCATCCCCGCCGTCCTCGCGCCGATCGTCGCCGGCATCGCCGCCCTCATCGGGACCGTGATCGTCTACCGGATGACGAAGCAGGCGAGCGTGCCGCACGCGAAGCCGGCCTTCCGCGTCGCGCAGACGGTCTCCGCCTCGCTGGTCGCGCTCGCGCACGGCACCTCGGACGCGCAGAAGACGATGGGTGTGATCACGCTGACGCTGATCGCCGCGAACGCGCAGCCCGCGAACACGGGGCCGCAGTTCTGGGTGATCCTCACCTGCGGGCTCGCCATCGGCCTCGGCACCGCGATCGGCGGCTTCCGGATCATGAAGACGGTCGGCACCCGGATCACGCCGGTCGAGTCGCCGCAGGGGTTCGCGGCGGAGAGCGCGTCCGCGGCGACGATCCTCGCCTCGTCCCACCTCGGCTTCCCGCTCTCGACCACGCAGGTCGTGTCCGGCTCGATCGTGGGCGTCGGGCTCGGGAAGCGCCTGTCCGAGGTGCACTGGAACGTCGCGGGGCGGATCGGGCTCGGCTGGGTCTTCACGCTCCCGGCCGCGGCGGTCGTCGGCGCGGTCGCCGCGTGGGTCGCGATCAGCAGCACCGCGGGCCTCGTCATCGTCGCGATCGCCGCCGTCGTCGGGGTGGCCGTGATCTTCCGGCTGGCGGGCCGCAAGCCGGTCACCGCCCGCAACGTCAACGAGGGTGCGCCGGATGCGGCGCCGCAGACCCAGGGAGCGCTCGCATGATCGAGATCGACTGGTCGAAGTTCGCGATCGTCGCCGGCGTCGTGCTCGGCGCGACGATCCTGCTGACGCTGTTCTGCTCCGGCGGGGTCCGCCTCCTGGAGACCGCGGGCGCCTCGAGCGCGGCGGCGCGGGTCGGGGCCTACGCCTGCTTCGCGGTCTGCATCGCCGCGGTCCTCTTCGGGCTCTGGGTCATCGTCCCCCAGTTCCATTGAGCCCCTGAACCGCCGCTGAGCGGCAGTTCCGCCTGCACCGGCAGGCGGGACTGCCGCTCAGCGGCGGGGTCCGAGTCAGGCGTCGACGCGGCGGAGCTTCGACAGCGGTGCGAGCTCGCCCGGGAAGACGCGCTTCACGCCGTCGCCCTTCGCCGTGCCGATGATGCGGATGTCGCGCACCAGGCTCATCAGGCCGTGCGGCTCGAGCGAGGCGGCGTGGTCGCTGCCCCACATCGCGCGGTCGAGCGTGATGTGCCGCTCCACGGCGACGGCGCCGAGCGCGACGGCCGCGAGCGAGATCTGCAGCCCCGGCTCGTGGCCCGAGTACCCGACCGGCACGCCGTAGCGCTCGCGGAGGGTCGGGATCATGAGGAGGTTCGCCTCCTCCGGCGGCAGCGGGTAGGTGCTCGTGGCGTGGAGGATCACCAGGTTCTCGGTGCCGAGCACCTCCACGGCGCGGTCGATCTGCTCGAGCGTCGACATGCCCGTCGACAGGATGATCGGCTTGCCCGTGTCGTGCAGCCGCCGCAGCAGGCCGATGTCGGTGACGGACGCGGACGCGACCTTGTGCGCGACGACGTCCATCTCCTCGAGGAAGTCGACCGCGGGCTCATCCCACGGGGACGCGAACCAGTCGAGGCCCTTGCTGTCGGCGTACTCGCCGACCTCCGCGTACTGGTTCTTGTCGAACTCGACGCGGTACCGGTACTCCAGGTACGTCATCGTGCCCCACGGCGTCTCGCGGGGGACGTCCTTCATGTGCTCCGGCGTCGAGATCGCCGGCGTGCGCTTCTGGAACTTGACCGCCTGCGCGCCCGCGAGGGCCGCGACGTCGATCAGCTTCTTGGCGATCTCGACATCGCCGTTGTGGTTCAGCCCGATCTCGCCGATCACGTAGACCGGGTGGTCCTCGCCGACCGCGTACCGGCCGATCTTCACGTCCTCCGTCATGCTTCCTTCCCTCCGTGCGCGGCGAGCACCAGCTCGGCCGCCTCGCGGACGGCGCCGTGGCCGCCCCGGTTCCGCAGCACCGCTCGTGCCGCGCGTCGTACCGCCGGGTGCGCGTCGGCGACCGCGATGGGCCAGCCGACGAGCGCCATGGCGCCGAGATCGTTGACGTCGTTGCCGACGTAGGCGCAGCGCGCCGGGTCCAGGCCGCGCTCCGCGAGCCACGCGGCGAGCGCCGCCGCCTTGTCGTCGACGGCCTGCAGCACGTCGACGCGCAGCTTCGCGGCGCGGGCGCCGACGACGCCGTTGCGCTCCTTCGACAGGATGAGCACCGGCACGCCCGCGGTGCGGAGGCGCTCGACGCCCAGGCCGTCCGCGCGGCTGACGTGCACGGACTCCGTGCCGTCCTCCCGGACGATCGCCGCGTCGTCCGTGTGCACGCCGTCGAAGTCGGTCACGAGCACGTCGACGTCGACGGCCGCCGGCGCCGCGTCGAGCACCGGAGCGAGCACGCGAGCGAGCTCGAGCTCGTGGGCGTCGTCGATCTCGACCGCGCGGGCGGCCGCGACCGGCTCCACGGCCGTGCGGCCGAAGAAGCGGAACCCCGCCTCGCGGAACCCGCTCGTGCGGAGGACGTAGAACGCCCCGGTCTCCTGGAAGTGCGGCTCGCGGTCCTGGCGGCGCGGCCGGAACGCGGCGTCGTGGTTCACCCCGACGGCACCGTCCGCCGTGCTGCGCCAGAGGAACGCGTAGGTCTCGAACGCCGAGAGCACGCTGTCCGCCTCGTCGTCGAGCACGCGGCGCACCGCGCGGGCGAGCGGCGCCGGCTCGATGAACGGGGACGTCGCCTGGAGGAACACGAGGACCTCCGGCAGCCCGCCCTCCGCCTCGAGCACGTCGAGGGCGTGGAGGAGGGCCGCCTCGCTCGTCGCGGTGTCGCCGGCCAGCTCCGCGGGTCGGTCGATCACGCGGGCGCCGGCGGCGCGCGCCGCCGCGGCGATCCCGGCGTCGTCCGTGCTGACCCGGACGTCGGCGATGCCCGCCTGCAGCGCGGCCGCCACCGCGCGGGCGACGAGCGGCACCCCGCCGACCGCGGCGACGTTCTTGCCCGGGACGCCCTTCGAGCCCCCGCGGGCCGGGATCACGGCGACCGCGTCCGCCGCTGCGAATGCGCTCATGGTGCCGTCTCCCGCTGTTCACCGGAGGTTCGCCGACCCGACGCGTCGATGGTCCCGGACCGGGCGTGTCCGCGCCGGCCGAGGTGCGCCTCGAGCCGCCCGATCCGCTCCTCGTAGAACGCGACGGCGGCGAGCCGGGCGCGCTGGCGCGCCGCCTCGGCGTCGCCGTCGGCGAGCGCGACCCGGGCGCCGCCGCCGACCTGCTCGGTGAGCGTCGCGACGTGCGCGGCGAGCAGCAGGTGGTCGCGCTCGAGCTCGGCGACGCGGTTCCGGAGCACCCGGACCTCGTCGGCGAGGCCGCCCTTCGCAGCGAGCGCCGCCGTCTCGAGCCGCGCTGCCGCGCGCGGGTGGCGCTGCCGCTGCACGCGCCACAGCGGGCCGAAGCGGCGGAGGATGCGCCTCACGCGAGCGGCTCCAGCCAGCCCGCGCGCGTCCAGGCGCGGAGGGCGCGGGCCTCCCGCTCGAGCCGGTGCTCGGGGGTCAGGGTCACCGCGCCGCCCCAGTGGTGGTCGAGGCTGCTCCTGCCCGATCGGCCGGGCAGCATGCTCGAGCCGGCGAGCAGGATGCGTGCATGCGGGAACAGTCGGTGCATGAGGTGAACGGCGAGTGTCCCGGTCGTCGGCCAGGCGACGGCGACACGCGCGAGCCGCATCGCCGCACGTGTCCGGGAGGTGAACTCCCGATTGGAGACGGGGATCAGCTCGAGGTCGGTCGGCCACCAGGCGGGCAGCGGTTCGGACTCCCAGTACGCGCGGCCCGGCTCCGCGAGCAGGTACAGGCGGGACGCATGGTCGAGGAACGTGTCCGGACCGGGCTGCACCGCGCGGTGGAGGACCACGACGTCCGTCCTGGTGCCGATCGCGGGCTCCCCGCGGTCCACGGCGAAGGTCGTCATCCGGACGACGAGGTCGGCCCCGTCGATCGCCGTCGCGCGCTCGGCGGACGGCGCGACGGGCGCGTTGCCCACCACGGCGACCGTGCGGGGCAGGCGTCCGCCGGCTCGCGGCAGCAGCAGGCGCCGCAGGATCTGGGCCTGCTGGGGCGCGGGAGGGGGCAGCACGCGGCGGATGGTAACCACGGCCGGTAACCGGCTTCCCCTACTCTGCGCCGCCGACGGGGAAGAGGAGGTGGCCGATGCGTGTCCTGCTGCTGTCGAGCTTCGATTCCGGCCTCAAGTACGCGGGCCGGGTGGCCGAGGCGGTCGCCGCGCTCGGGGCGGAGCCGGACCTCCGCGTGCCCACGACCGTGGTGCCGCGCCTCCTCGGCGCGGAGCAGGTGGCGGCGGCGACGGCCCGACCGGTCCGGTTCGAGCCGTGGGCGGACCTCGTCGCCGCGGCGGCGGAGGCCGACGTCGTCGTGCCGGTGTTCGAGGGGCCGACGGTCGAGCGGTTCGTCCGCGAGGTCCACGCCGTCGCGGGGGACCGGATGCCGGTGATCGGTTCCGGCTACGTCGGCATGGTCCTCTACGACGTCGTCGCCGGCTACCTGTCCCGCTCGCTCGCCGACGTCCTCGCCGTGAACTCGAGGACCGACCTGACGGCGTTCGCGGCCGCGGCGGACGGCCTCGGCCTGCCGGACGACAACCTCCTGCTCGCCGGGCTCGCGCTGCTGCCCGCCCGGCCGGAGCCGGTCCGGCGCGGCCCGATCCGCACGGTGCTCTTCGCGGATCAGCCCACCGTCCCGCGGAGCGCCGCCGACCGCGCCTATCTGTGGGACCGGCTCGCCGCCTACGCGGAGCGGCATCCCGACCGCCGCGTGCTGCTCCGGCCGCGGCACCGACCCGGCGAGGACACGTTCCACCGCATGGACCACTCGCCGGACGCGTGGGCGGCCAGCAGGGTGCTGCCGTCGAACCTCGCCGTCGAGCACGCGCCGATCGGCGGCCTGATCGCGGCGAGCGACCTCCTGCTCACCGTCTCGTCGACCGCCGCGCTGGAGGCGCTCGCCGCGGGGACGCGCGTCGCGTTCGTCGCGGAGTGGGTGAACGACGCCGCGCTGAACCCGCGGCTCCTGCCCTCGGGCCTGCTCCGCCGGTTCGACGAGATCGACGACGACCGTCTCGGCGAGCCGCACGCGGCCTGGCTCGACGACGTCTTCCCGGCGGCGGAGGGGCCGTCGCCGGCCGAGCGGTTCGCGGCCCGCCTGCTCGCGGTCGCCGCGGGCGACGTCCCTCGCGTGCACCAGCGGCTCTGGGACTCCGCCTTCCACACCGGCCGGCGGGCGACCGACGTCGCCGTCGCCGCCCGCACCGCGGCGAGCAGTCGGTACACCCCGCGCCGCGTCGCCGCCGGCGCCCTGCGGCGGGCGCTCCGGCTCGTCGAGTCCTGACCCGTTCACCGACGCTTCACCGGGCGCTTCCCCGACGGACGCCCGCGCTGCGTAGTTTCGCGCGGACCATGCCGCCCGCCGCCGTCCGTCGTCCGACCCCGCCCGGCACCGAGGACGGCGTCGTGCTCGCGGTGCGGGCGACCGGTCAGGAGCGACTCCGCGCCGCGCTGCGCGCCGTCGCCGCCGAGCCCGAGCTGCTCGGGCTGCTGCGCCGGATCGTCGTGGTCGACACGGCCGCGACTCCGTCCTCCACGCTGCTGCGGGAGGCCGTCCGGCTGCCCGCGGGGCTGCTGCACCTCGTCCGGCGCCCCGCCGTGCCCGCCCCGGAGGCGCTGTCGCTCGGCGTGCTCGCCGCACTCGACGAGGTCGCGAGCGACGTCCTCCTGCTCGACGACGCCGCCCTCCTGGACCCCGCCGCGCTCGTCACCGCCATCGCGCGGCGCTCGGCTGCCACCGCGGTGATCGGCCTGCGCGACCCGCGCGCCGCGGCCGCGGGCCCGGTCTCCTGGTGGGGCGCGCTGCTGCCGCTGGAGGCGGTCCGCGCGGTCGGCGCGGCCCTGCCCGAGGCGGGCGAGGTCGCACTCGCCGACCTCGTCCTCCGGGCCGAGACGGCCGGGTTCCGGTGGGCGGCGCTCGACGCGGCCGGGCCGGTGCCGACCGACCGCGAGACCGATCGGCTGCTCCTCGCGCTGCTGCACGGCACCGGCGGCGCGGTCGCCGCGCTGCGCGACGGCATCGCCGGCGACCTCCGGCTCCTGCTCCGTCCCGCCGCGCTGCGCGAGCGCCGGTCCGCCGTCCGCGAGCTCCTCGCCGGGCTGGGGGAGGAGCGTCGGGCGCTGCCGCGCCTCCGCCTCGCCCTCGCGTGGTCCGCCCTGCAGCGCCGCGCCCGCGCGGGCGCGCTCGAGCGCTCCTCCGAGTCCGCGTGGGCCGAGCGGCTCGGCGGCGATCGGGTGAACCGCGGATGGCCGCGCGCCGAACGGGAGGCGGCCGACGAGCGACCCGCCGCCGTACGCTTGCCCGCATGGCCGACGACGCGGAGGACGAGCGCGGCCTGATCCGCGCCGTCGACGAGCACCTCACCGCGGCGTACGGGGTCGTCGTCGACGACGTCGTGCTGCGGGCCTGGGGCAACGAGCAGGTCGAGCTCTCCTACCTGCTGCTGAACGCCGCGATCGCGGCGTCCGGCGCCGAGGCGGAGGAGGCGGACCTCTGGCTCGTCGCCCGCGCGGTCGCGTTCGCGACGCCGATCCCGACGCCCGTCCGCCGCTGACCCGACCTCGCGGATCCGCAGTTCTCGGCCGACACGCCGCAGGGCGCGGCCGCTGTGCCGGCGAGTCGCATCAGCAGTGCGGATCCGCGGAGGAAGTGCGGATCGGGGAGGCCGGTGGGGTCAGCCGCGACGGCGTCGCCGGGCGGGCCGGGCCTCCTCGGCCGCGGCGCTCGAGTAGTCGTAGCGCACCGGGTCGCCGAGGTGGCCTTCGGTCAGCGCGTACTCGACGCCCTCCCGCTCGAGCCGCAGCGGCAGCCCGGCGGACGGGATGATCATGATCTCCCGCGTGTCCGGTGCGGGCGCGTCGACGAACTCCACGACGACCTCATCGCCCGGTTCCGGCGCCTCGCGCTTCGCATGCCTCCCAGCCACGCCGCGATGGTAGCCGGGCGGCCGCGGCGACATGCCGGTCGGCGCGGTCGGGCCGTCGGTTCAGGGCGGGTTCGATGGAGCGCTCGGCCCGGGGCCAGGATTGGCCCATGACGAGCGCGGCGGTCGGCGAGATCCTCCCGACCCTCGTCGGCGTGCTGCTGCTCTGCGGCGTCTCGGCGGCGGTGCTGACGGTCGCGGGCGTGCGGGAGCGCTTCGGACCCACGCTCGCGGTGCTGCGCGCGGCCGTGCAGCTGTCGGTCATCGCCGTGATCCTCACGGGCGTCATCACGAGCCCGTGGTGGGTGGGGCTCGCCCTGCTCGTCATGCTCGGCGTCGCGATCGGCACCTCCGTCCGTCGGCTCGGCCTGACGCGCGCTCACCTCGGAGCCGTCGCGACGGCGATCGTCGGCGGCACGGTGGTCGCCCTCGCCGCCGTGTTCGCCAGCGGGGCGCTCGCGCCGACGCCGCGCTACCTCCTCGCGATCGGCGGCATCGTCGTCGGCAACGCCATGGCGATCACGACGCTGAGCGCCCGCCGGTTCCTCGAGGCGGCGGACGAGCACTGGGACGAGGTCGAGGGCTGGCTCGCGCTCGGCGCGCGGCCGATCGAGGCGACGCGGTCGCTCGCCCGCGGCGCCGTGCACACGGCGCTCGTGCCCTCGGTGGACCAGACGCGGACCACCGGGCTCGTCACGCTGCCCGGCGCGTTCGTCGGCGCCATCTTCGGCGGACTCCCGCCGTTCGAGGCGGGCCGGTTCCAGATCGTCGTGCTCGCCGCGATCGTGGCGGCCGGCGCGCTCGCCGCCACGATCGTGGTCCGGCTGCTCGGCGCGATCGAGCAGCGGCCGGTGCGGTCCTGACCGCTCAGCGCCGCGGAGGCGGGTCCGGGTAGCCGCCGTCCGCGAGGCCCGCGGCCCGCTCGAACCGGTTGCCGACGGCGCGATCGCCCGTGCGGAGCAAGGACCAGCCGGCGCAGAACAGGTAGGCCGGAAGGAAGGGGAGGCCGCCCCAGCGCAGCCACTGGTCGGCGTGCCGCGCCTCGTGGTCGAGCACGCGGGGGAACCGGCCGACGAGGTCGCCGAAGCGACCGGTCGTCAGCACGACGTCGCCGATCGTCATCGCGCCCGCATCGGGGAACGGGAGCCGGCACCCCTCCGCCAGCAGCAGCCCGTGCGGGCCGCCGCGGATCCGGGCCCGCCCGGCCGTCGCGAGCAGCACGCCGAGCGGCGTCGAGAGGTTCAGCAGGTTGCCGACGCGCCGCAGGCGGACCACGGTCAGCCCTCCGCGAGCGCCTTCAGGCGCGCCAGGTCGGCGGCCACGGCGGCCGCGTCGCGCTCGAAGTCCGCGTCGGCGGCGTCGCCCCGCCGGAGCGTGAACACCGCCTCGGCGCCGTCGGGTGCTCGAGGACGCGGAACGGGTTCCGGGTCACGGACCCGTCGGGCAGGGTCACGTCGTGGTCGAGGACGCCGTGGTCGTTCGGCGGGGTGAAGACGACCCGCACCCGGCCCATGGGGGAGTCGACGGCGAACACGCCCTCGCCCTCCTGCGCCACCTCGCCCTGCGCGAGGCCGCCCGCCCACTGGGGCAGCAGGGCGGGGTCGCGGGCGATCGCGACGACCCGGTCGCGCGGCGCTCGGATCACCGCGCTGATGTGCCTGCTCGTCATGCAGCGCACCCTAGGTCGGGCGTCCGACCACCGGGGAGGAGGATCGGAGGGTGAGCGACCCGACCGAGACCGACTCCCTCGCCGCCGATGCCGCCGACCTCGGCGTCGCCGGGCCGCTGCCGACGGTGCAGCGCGTGGGGACCGAGGTCGACGGCCGACTCGTGAGCGCGCTGCGCTGGGGCGCCCGTCCCGGAGTGACCCTGCTGCACGGCGCCGGGCTGAACGCGCACACCTGGGACGCGACCCTGCTGGCCCTGCATGAGGACGCGCTGGCCGTCGACCTGCCGGGACACGGGGACTCCGCGTGGCGCGACGACTTCGACTACCGGCCGGCCACGAACGCGACGGCCGTCGCCGCGCTGCTCGACGCCCTCGGCACCGGGCCGCAGGTCGTCGTCGGGCAGTCCCTCGGCGGGCTCACCGCGATCGCGCTCGCCGCCGACCGCCCCGACCTCGTCGCCGCCCTGGTGATCGTCGACGCGAGTCCCGGCCTCCGCGTCGGCGACGCGAAGCAGGTGACCGACTTCCTCGCGGGGGAGCAGGTCTTCGACTCCCGCGAGCAGATCGTCGCGAACGCGATCGCCGCCGGCATCGGTGCCGACCGCGCCAGGATCACCCGCGGCGTCGCCCACAACACCCGCGTCCGCGACGACGGGAAGGTGGTGTGGAAGCATCATCTCGCCTACCCGCCGAAGGCGGCGCCCGGGCTGCCGGACGTCACGACGCCGTGGACCGGCCTGACGGCCACCGAGGTGCCGGTGCTGCTCGTCCGTGCGGCGCACGGCTACCTGCCCGACGACGTCGTCGCCGAGTTCCGGGAGCGCGTGCCGCGCGCGGCGGTCGTCGAGCTCGACACCGGCCACAACGTGCAGGAGCAGGATCCGGCCGGTCTCGCGGCGGCGATCCGCGGCGTGCTGGGCTGAGCCACGCCGGTCGCCCCGGGGAGACCCGAGCAGCGGGTCGCTCTGTTACGTCCCGGGGGGTCCGCGCGGCGCTCCCGTCGGTACCGTCGGCCGGATGAGCGACGACTGGGGCTTCGACACCGCGCAGGTGCACGCCGGGGCGACGCCCGATCCCGGCACCGGGGCCCGGGCGACGCCGATCTTCGCGACGTCGAGCTTCGTGTACGAGAGCGCCGAGCAGGCGGCGGCGTCGTTCCTGCTGGACGATCTCGAGGGCTACGGCTACACGCGGATGTCCAACCCGACCACCGCCGTCGCGGAGCGGCGCATCGCCCGACTCGAGGGCGGCGTCGTCGCCGTCGCCACCGCCAGCGGGCAGTCCGCCACCGCGCTCTCCCTCCTCAACCTGCTCCGCAGCGGCGACCACGTCGTCATGGCCGGGCAGATCTACGGCGGCACGTCCAACCTGCTCGGGCAGCGCTTCGCGGAGATCGGCATCGGCCTCACGGTGGTGCCGGTCGACGACCACGACGCGTGGCGCGCGGCGATCCGCCCCACCACCCGCGCGTTCTTCGCCGAGAGCATCGGCAACCCGATCGGCGCGGTCGCCGATCTGGAGGCGATCGCCCGCATCGCCCACGAGGACGCCCGGGTCCCCTTCATCGTCGACAACACGCTCGCGACGCCGTACCTGCTCCGGCCGCTCGAGCACGGCGCGGACGTCGTCGTGCACTCGACGACGAAGTTTCTGTCCGGGCACGGCACCGTCATCGGCGGGGTGGTCGTCGACGGCGCCACGTTCGACTTCGGCGCCGAGCCGGAGCGGTGGCCCGGCTTCCACAAGCCCGACGCCGGGCACGGGTCGGAGGGCTACTGGGCGCGGTTCTCACCGCAGCGGCAGGCGTACAGCCGCCGGCTGCGGAGCACGGTCCTCCGCGACTACGGGCCGGCGCCGAGCCCCTTCAACAGCTTCCTGCTGATCCAGGGGCTCGAAACGCTGAGCCTGCGGATGCGGCAGCACGTCGCGAACGCCGAGGCGGTGGTGCAGCACCTGCTCGCGCACCCGCAGGTCGAGCGCGTGCACTTCCCGACGCTGCCCGGCACGCCGTGGTCGGCGACCGCGCAGCGCCTCCTGCCGCGCGGCGGCGGCGCGATCGTGTCGTTCGACATCGCCGGCGGCCTCGACGCCGGACGCCGGTTCGTCGACGCGGTCCGCCTCTTCAGCCACCTCGCGAACGTCGGCGACGTGCGGAGCCTCGTGATCCACCCGGCCTCGACGACGAACTCCGGGCAGTCGCCGGAGCAGCGGCTCGCGGCGGGCATCGGGCCGGGGCTGATCCGGCTCTCCATCGGCATCGAGGACGCGGCCGATCTCGTCGCCGACCTCGACCGGGCATTCGCGGCGGCCCTCGGCGGTTGACGCGTCCGCCACTTCCGCCGAACAGGAGAATGTCGGGATGCGAACCCTCAGGCCGATGCTCGTCGCCGCGCTCGCGGCCGCGACCGCGCTGGCGCTCGCAGCGTGCTCGCCCGGCGCCTCGGCCACGAAGGGGGCCGACACGGGGGCGACCGTCGACGTCGGCCTCTACCTCGAGCCGACCGACCTGAACGTGCGCACCACCTCCGGCGTCGCGCTCGACCAGGTCCTCATCGACAACGTGTACCAGGGGCTCGTCGGGCTCGACACGAGCGGCCGCATCCACGACGTGCTGGCGAAGAACCACACCGTCTCGGCCGACGGGCTCACCTACGACTTCACGCTGCACGACGGCGCGCGGTTCAGCAACGGCCACGCGCTCGACGCCGCGGACGTCGTGTGGTCGCTCGAGCAGGTGCGCCGGACGAAGACCGACGTCGGGAACGCCGACCTCACCGCCGTGCGGACGATCACCGCCCCGACGGACTCGACCGTGCGCCTGACGCTGACGAAGCCGGACTCGGAGCTGCTCTACGCGCTCGCGGGTCGGGCCGGGCTCGTCCTCGACGAGCAGGCGAAGAACGACCTGAAGACGACCGCGATCGGCAGCGGTCCCTACCTCCTCACGTCGTGGAAGCAGGGCGACAGCATCACCCTCGTCCGGAACACGACGTACTGGGGGACGAAGGCGAAGGTCGCCTCCGTCGTCCTCCACTACTTCTCCGACCGCTCGACCGCGGTGAACGCGGCCCTGAACGGCGACCTCGAGGTGCTCACCACCGTCGACCCGACGCTGAAGGCGAAGTTCGAGGGGAACCAGGACTTCCGCCTCGAGCAGGGCGCCTCGACCGACAAGTACACCCTCGTGTTCAACGAGAAGGAGGGGCCGCTGACGTCCCTCGCGGTCCGGAAGGCGCTCCGGCAGGCGATCGACCCGAAGGCGATCATCGCGGCCGTCGGCGGGGACGGCGTCGCGCAGGGCGGCCCGATCCCGAAGGGCGACCCCGGGTACCGGGACCTCACGTCGATCGACCCGTACGACCCCGCCGCGGCGAAGGCGGCGATCGCCGCCGCCGGCCTCACGGGGACGACCCTCACGCTCACGGTGCCGACCGTCTACGGCACGACCGTCTCCGACGTGCTGACGAGCGAGTTCAAGGCGGTCGGCATCACGCTGAAGGTGAGCAGCGTCGACTTCACCACCTGGCTCACGAAGGTCTACACGAACAAGGACTACGAGCTGAGCTTCGTCGACCACGCGGAGGCGCACGACTTCGCGAACTGGACGACCCCGGGCTACTACTTCAACTACAGCGACCCGCAGGTGGACCGGCTCGCCGCTCAGGCGAGGACGGCGCTGACCGCGTCGGAGGCGGACGCGAAGCTCGCGCAGGCGGCGCGCATCGTCGCGGAGCACGCGCCCGCCGCCTGGCTCTACACGGCGATCAACCAGACCGCGATCCGCACGACCGTGCACGGCTTCCCGACCGACTTCACCAGCAACCGGCTGAACCTCGCCGACCTCGCCGTGACGAACTGACCCCGGGGCCGTGCTCCGCTTCGTCGCGACCCGACTGGTCCTGCTGGTCGTCGGGCTGCTCGTCGCCGCGGCGCTGATCTTCCTGACGCTCCGGGTGCTGCCGGGCGACGTCGCGCAGGTCATCGGCGGCACGCGGGCGAGCCCGGAGCAGGTCGCCCGGATCCGCACGGAGCTGGGGCTCGACGAGCCGATCCCGCTGCAGTTCCTCGACTGGATCGGCGGCGTCCTCCGCGGCGACCTCGGACGCTCACTCGTCACGGGCACGCCGGTGGCCGTCGAGCTCGGCGCCAAGCTGGCCGTCACGCTGCCGCTCGCCGGGCTGTCGCTGCTCATCGGGCTGCTCGGGATCCCGCTCGGCGTGCTCTCGGCCGTCCTGTACCGGCGCGCGGGCGGGTTCCTCATCGCCGCGGCGGCGCAGGCGATCGCCGCGGTGCCGGTCGTCTTCGCCGGCGTGCTCCTCGTGCTGCTGCTCGGGGCATGGCTGCGGCTGCTGCCCGTGCAGGGCTTCCCCCTGGACGGCTGGCAGGAGCCGGGCAGGGCGCTCGCCTCGCTGGTCCTCCCGGCGCTGACGATCGGGATCGTCGAGGGCGCCGTCGTCCTCCGCTTCACGCGGTCGGCGACGCTCGAGGCGCTCGGCCAGGACCACGTGCGCACCGCGGCCGCGAAGGGGATGACCCGCACGCGCGCGCTCCTGACCCACGGGCTGCCCGGCGTGCTGCTGTCCGTGATCGCGGTGATCGGGCTGGAGATCGCCGCCCTGCTCGTCGGGGCCGTCGTCGTCGAGTCCCTCTTCCAGCTGCCGGGCGTCGGGCGGATGCTCGTGACCGACGTCGCGAACCGCGACCTCGTCAAGGTGCAGAGCGAGCTGCTCGTGCTGACGGGGCTCGTCCTCGTCGTCGGCGCCGTGGTGGACGTCCTCCACCGGCTGCTCGATCCGCGCCTCCGGGAGCGCGCGTGATCCCCGGCTGGGCGCGGGAGGTCCTCCGTCGACCCGCCGGCGTCTTCGGCGCCGTCGTCATCGCGCTGCTCGTCGCCGCGGCGATCGTCTCCGTGTTCTGGACCCCGCGCGACCCGTTCGCCGCCGATCCGTTCCAGCGGTGGCTCGGCCCGAGCGCCGCGCACCCGTTCGGCACGGACGGCGTCGGCCGCGACATCCTCAGCTACGTGCTCGCCGCGACCCGGACGACCGTGCTCGTCGCGGCGCTCTCATCCGTCGTCGCCGCGCTCGTCGGCCTCGTCCTCGCCGCCATCGCGGCGCTCGGTCCGCGCTGGGTGCGGGAGCCGCTCGCGGTGCTCATCGACGTGCTCATCGCCTTCCCCGTCCTGCTGATCGCGATCATGCTCAGCGCCGTGCTCGGGTCGTCCCTCGGGACCGTGATCGCGGCGGTCGGCATCGGCTTCGGCGTCAACATCGCGCGCGTCAGCCGAGGGGAGATCCGCCGCGTCGCGCGCGCCGGCTACGTGCTCGCGGCGCGGGCGTCGGGCCTCGGGCCGGTCCGCACCCTCCTCGACCACGTGCTGCCGAACATCGCGCCGGTGTTCATCGTGCAGCTCTCGCTGAGCGCCGGCGTCGCCGTGCTCAGCGAGGCGGGGCTGTCGTTCCTCGGCTATGGCGCGCCCCCGTCGAGGCCGTCGTGGGGTCGACTGCTCAGCGACCTCCAGGACTACGTGACCGTCCATCCGCTGACGGTCGTGTGGCCCGGGCTCGCGATCACCCTCAGCGTCCTCGCGTTCAACCTGTTCGGCGACGCACTGCGGGAGGCCACCGACCCGCGCCTCCGATCCCGGCGGAGGATCGCGCGGTGACGCTCGAGGTCCGCGGGCTCACGATCCGGATCGGCGACCGGACCGTCGTCGACGACGTCTCCTTCACGGTGCCCGACGGCGGCCGCTTCGGCCTCATCGGCGGCTCGGGGAGCGGGAAGTCCCTGACCGTGCTCGCGATCCTCGGCCTGCTGCCCGACGGCGCGGACGCGACGGGGAGCGTCCTGCTCGACGGGGTCGAGCTGCTCGGCGCGCCCGAGCGGCGGCTCGCGCGCGTCCGCGGGTCCCGGATCGGCACGGTCTTCCAGGACCCGCAGACCGCCCTGAACCCGCTCCGCACCATCGGCCGGCAGCTCGCCGAGCCGCTGCGGCTCCGCGGCCGGCTGACGCGCACCGCGACTCGAGCGGAGGCAGTCCGGCTCGCGGGGCTCGTCCGCCTGCCCGATCCCGGGCGCGTCGTCGACGCGTACCCGCACCAGCTCTCCGGCGGCCAGCGGCAGCGGGTCGCGATCGGCATCGCTCTGGCGCTGTCGCCCGGGCTGCTCCTCGCGGACGAGCCGACGACCGCGCTCGACGTGACGACGCAGGCGGAGGTTCTCGGCCTCTTCGACCGGCTGGTGGCCGACGCGGGCGCCTCGCTCGTGTTCGTGACGCACGACCTCGCCGTCCTGGCGGGCATCACCCGCGAGGTGCTCGTGCTCTCGGAGGGTCGCGCCGTCGAGCGCGGGCCGGTCGCGCAGGTCCTGGCCGCGCCGCAGCACCCGGTGACCGCGGCCCTCGTCGCCGCCGCGCGCGCGACGAGCTTCGGCGCGGGGGAGGGCTCGTGAGCCTCCTGAGCGCCCGCGGCCTCACCCGCGACCACCGCCTGCCGCGCAGGACCCTCTTCGAGGCGCCGGTCGTGCGGCACGCGCTGCGCGGCGTCGACCTCGACGTCGAGCAGGGCGAGACCGTCGCGGTGATCGGCGAGTCCGGCTCGGGCAAGTCGACGCTCGCGCGGCTCCTCATCGGCCTCGACGTCCCGACGGCGGGCACGGTGACGTTCGACGGCCGCACCGTCAGCGGGTCCGACCGGGCGCTCCGGCCGCTGCGGCGGGACACGGGCATGGTGTTCCAGGACCCGTACTCGTCCCTCGACCCGCGCATGACCGTCGCCCGGATCGTGGGTGAGCCGTTACGGGCGCTCCGCATCCCCGGCGACCACCGCGCGATGATCACCGCGGCGCTCGAGGACGTGCGGCTCGACGCGGCGCTCGCCGCCCGCTACCCGCACGAGCTCTCGGGCGGTCAGCGGCAGCGCGTCGCCTTCGCGCGGGCGATCGTGCACCGGCCGCGCCTGCTCGTCGGCGACGAGCCGATGAGCGCGCTCGACGTCACCGTCCGCGCGCAGCTGCTGAAGCTGCTCGCGCGCCTGCGGCGCGAGTTCGACCTCACCGTCCTCCTGGTCTCGCACGACCTGGGGCTCGTGCAGCACGTCGCCGACCGCCTCGTCGTGATGCGGGAGGGGCGGATCGTCGAGCAGGGGTCGGCGGAGCGTGTGCTGCGCGACCCGCAGCATCCGTACACGCGGGAGCTGATCGCCGCGGTGCCGCGGCTGCCCTGAGGTCCTGGACCGTGCTCGGTCAGCGTCCCGCGGCCTCGTAGGCCTTCGCGGGGATCTGCGTCGCCAGCTTGCCGCCGCTCACGTCGATCAGCGTGCCGGTGATGTAGCCGGCCGCGTCGCTCGCGAGGAAGACGAGCAGATCCGCGATGTCGTCCGGCGTCTCCCAGCGCCGCAGCGAGAGCGTGTCGAGCAGCCGGTCCTGCGCCGCCTGCGGCATCGTCGCGAAGCCGTTCAGCGTCGTCGGCACCATGCCGGGCGCGTACGCGTTGACGGTGATGCCCCACGGGCCGAGCTCGCTCGCGAGCACGCGCGTGAACTGCACGACCGCGGCCTTCGACGCGGCGTAGGCCGCGCTCCCGACGCTCGGGACGATCGCCGCGAAGGAGGCCGCGTTGATGATCCGTCCGCGGCCGGCGCGCTGCATGACCGGGATCACCGCCTGCGACGCGAGGAAGACGCCGCCGACGTTCACGTCCATGCACGCCTTGAACCGCGCCGGGTCGAGGTCCGCGACCGCGCCCTCGACGAGGATCCCCGCGTTGTTGATCAGGACGTCGACGGTGCCGAACCGGTCGACGGCCTCCGCGATCGCGCCCTGCACGGAGGCCGCGTCCGTGACGTCGCACGCGATGCCGACCCGGTCGTCCGGCACGCCGTCCGGGAAGTCGAGGTCGAGCACGACGGCCCGCGCGCGCTCGGCGACCATCCGGTTCGCGATCCCCGCGCCGATGCCCCGCGCACCGCCGGTGACCACGACCACCCTGTCGTGCAGATCGAGCTCCATGCCGCACCTCCTGGCGCCGAATAGTAATACTGAGGACTTCGGAGGAGCGGAGGCGGCATGGCGGCGCAGGACCGGGTGACGTGGGTGACGGGCGCGGGCAGCGGGATGGGCCGGGCGGCCGCGCTCGCCGCGGCGCGGAGCGGCCGGGCGGTGGCGCTGAGCGGCCGGCGCGCCGACCGGCTCGCGGAGGTCCGGGCGACGATCGAGGCCGCCGGCGGCCGGGCGCTCGCCGTCCCCGGCGACACGACCGACCCGGCCTGGGCGGGCGAGGCGGCCGCAGCGGTGCTCGGCGCGTGGGGGCGCATCGACGAGGTCGTCGTCGCGGCCGGGCTGAACGAGCCCCGGCGGCGCTGGGACGACCAGTCGATGGCGGGCTTCGAGGCGGTCGTCGCGACGAACCTCACCGGCGTCGCCCGGGTCGTCGACGCCGCGCTGCCCGCGCTGCGGGAGCGCGGCGGCACGGTCGTCGTGGTGTCCTCCTACGCCGCCTGGACGTTCTCGGCGGGCTCGGGCGTCGCCTACAGCGCGAGCAAGACGGCGCTCGGCCCGCTCTGCCGCACGCTGAACGCGCAGGAGGGCGCCCACGGCGTCCGCGCCACGCACCTCTGCCCCGGCGACGTGGACACCGACTTCCTCGCGCAGCGGCCGGTGGTCCCGGACGCGGACGCCCGCGCGGTCATGCTCACGCCGGACGACGTCGCCCGCAGCGTCCTCCACGTGCTCGACGCCCCGCCGCACGTCCGCATCGACGAGCTCGTGATCTCGCCGGTCGCCCAGCGATGACCTCGGGCGGCTCCGCGTACGGCCTGGTGCTCGAGCGCGTCGGCGCGGCGATCGTGTCCGGTTCCTGGGCCGCCGGCCGCATCGCGACCGTCGACGCCCTGGTCGCGGAGACCGGGGTGTCCCGGACGATCGTCCGCGAGGTGACGCGGGAGCTCGTCGCCGCCGGCCTCCTCAGCGCGTCGCCGAGGATCGGACTGCGCGTCCTGCCTCGGGAGTCCTGGGACCTGCTCGACCGCCGCGTGGTGCGGTGGCGGCTGCGGGTCGGCGACCGCGAGCAGCAGCTCCGGGAGCTGCGGGAGCTGCGGGCCGCGGTCGAGCCGGAGGCGGCGGCGCTCGCCGCGGCGGCCGGTGCGCCGGCGGGCGACCTGGTCCGCGCGGCGGCCGTGCTCGACGCGGCCCGCAGCACCGCGGACGGGTCGGCGTTCCTCGCGGCGGACACGGGGTTTTACCACGTCCTGCTCGACGCGTCCGGCAACGCGATGCTGCGCGGGCTCGGGGCGCTCGTCGACGCGGCGCTCGAGGACCGGGCGCTCGTCGCGCTCCACGGCCGTGTCGCATCGGCGGAGGACGTCGCCCTCCACGCGGAGGTCGCCGCCGCGGTCGCGGCGTGCGCCCCGGAGCGCGCGCGGACCGCGATGCGCGCCATCGTCGACCGCGCCGTCGGCTGACGAGCGTTCACGGATACGGAGATCCTGCGCGGACTGCGCCGCGCCGCCGCCGATCGTCGGACCGGATCTCCGTATCCGTGAACGATGCCGGACGGGTCAGCTCAGGGCGCTGTGGTCGCCGAGGGAGTGGTAGCGGCGGTTGTGGTAGACGAGGGGCGCGGCGTCGCCGGCGTCCTCCGGCAGCTTCGCCTGCAGGGCGTGCACCGCGATGACCGTCGAGGTGCCGGCCTCCATCCGGTTGATCACCCGCCCGCGGATCCAGGCGTGCGCCGCCGGGAAGTACGGCTCGCCGGTGATGAGCCGATCCCAGATCGAGCGGTCGGCGAAGCGGTCGATCCCGCTCGTCGCGCCGAGCTTCGCGAGGTCGAGCTGGTCCGCGCCGAGCAGGTGCACGATCAGCGTCTCCGCCTTCCGGATCGTCGGCGCGGACGACGACGCGGAGGAGATCGAGAAGATGAGCAGCGGCGGCTCGGCGCTCACGGAGAACACGGACGTCGCGGTGAGCGCGACCGGGCCGTCACCTGCGTCGGCGGTGATCAGCGCGACGCCGGCGGCGTGGTTGCGGAACGCGAGCTTGAAGTCCTCGGGGGAGAGGCCGCCGTCCAGCGCGGCCGGCTCGTCCTGGTCGGTCCGGAGCGCGGCGAGGCGTGCCGCGTCCGCGATGTCGTTGCTCATGGCTGCTCCCCGTGCGTGGCCCGATCGGACCTCCACGATCACCCCGAACGCCCGGACGAGCAAACCCATTCCGCAACGCGGCGTCGCAGAGGCGCCGTTCAGACCAGGACGCGGCGCTCCGCGACGGACGAGGCCAGCGCGTGGACGATCTCCGCGAGGATCGGCGCCGGCGTCGCGAAGACGATCCGGACGTGCTGCTCGAACCCGCGGCCGCAGAGCGCGCCGGCGGTGAGGGCGACGCCGGCGCGCTCGCGGAACCAGCGCTCGGGCGCCTCCGGCAGCGCGAGCGCCGCGCAGTCGAGCCAGCCGAGGTAGGTGCCCTCCGGCGGTGCGAACCCGACCTCGGGCAGCGCATCCGCGAGGAGGTCGGCGAGCAGCAGCCGGTTCCGGTCCAGGTACGCGCGCACGTCGACGAGCCAGTCGCGGCCGTGCCGATAGGCGGCCGTCGCGGCGACGACCCCGAGCGTCGACGGCTCCGCGAGGTGCCCCATCCCGTCCGCCTGGAACCGCTGCTCGTGCGCCTCCGACGACAGGATCAGCTGCGCCGCCTTCAGGCCCGGCACGTTCCACGCCTTCGACGCGCTCGTCGCCGTGATCGTGTGCGCGGCGGTCGCGGCGGAGAGGCTCGCGTAGGGCACGTGCGCGCCCTCGAACACGATCGGCGCGTGGATCTCGTCGGCGAAGACGAGGCCGCCGTGCCGCTCGACGACGTCTGCGATCCGCTCCAGCTCGGCGCGGTCGAAGACGCGGCCGGTCGGGTTGTGCGGGTTGCAGAGCACGAGCACGCCGCCGCCGGAGGCGAACGCCTCGTCCAGGCGCTCGAGGTCCAGCACCCAGCGGCCGTCCACGACCTCGCCCGGCACCTGCAGCAGCCGTCGCCCGAGCGTCCGCGGGAGGGTGAGGAACGGCATGTAGGCGGGCGTCGGCACGATGATCGCCGACTCGGGGCGCGAGAACTGGCGGACGGCGATCTCGAGCGCCGAGAGCACGTCCGTCACCGCGTGGACCCGCCGCGGGTCCGGGCGCCAGCCGTACTCGGCGGCGCACCAGTCGCTCGTCGCCTCGGCCGCGTCGCGGGCGAGCGCCGGGGTCAGGTAGCCGAACAGCTGGTCGCGGACGCCCGCCTCGATCGCCCGCTGCACGACGGGCGCCGTACCGAAGTCCATCTCGGCGACCCACGCGCCGATCGAGCCGGGGTGGAGGCTCCACTTGCGGCTCGTCGGACGGCTGAGCTGCTCGCGGCTGAGGGCGTCGAAGTCGAGCGTCATCGCTGCCCTCCCGATCGGTCGTGGGCGCCATCCAACTCCGCGCCGGCGGTTCGGGCGACGATCGCCGTCACAGTCGGTAACGCGCGTTCCTCCGCCCGCGAGTCAGGGGCGCAGGCGCGCCTCGCTGCACGCTGCGTGCGCCGTGCGGCGGACGAGGTGCGAGGCCCGCGGAGGTGCGACGCGCGCGCTTCAGCGGGTCGGCACGCGAGTCCCGGCCGTGAGCGGCGACGTGCTCGTGTCGACGAGGTCGCGGTTCGTCGTCTCCGGCGCCGCGACCTGCGACACGACGCCGCCGACCACGCAGATCGCCGCGGCGATGAGCATGCAGGCGCCGGTGCCGATGGCGTCGATGCCCACGGGGAGCAGGAAGGTGCCGATCGCGGCCCCGACGCGGCTGGCGGCCGCGGCGACGCCGACGCCGCTCGACCGGACGGCGGTGGGCAGGATCTCGATCGGGTAGACCGCGGTGAGGTTGCCGGACAGGGCGTTGAGGAACGAGGACACGGCGAAGCACAGGACGATCACCCACGCCGGCGCGCCCGCCCACAGACCCACGACGGCGAGGGCGGCGGCCATGGCGAACCACGGCGGCACGGCCTGCTTCCGGCGACCGATGTGCTCGATGCTCAGCATGCCGACCACCGCCCCGACGGCGGCCATCGCGTTGACGACGATCGTGCCGACGGCGGGATCGCCGAGCTGCAGGGTCTTCAGCACGGTCGGCGCGAACGTGAAGATCGCGAAGTAGGGCGCGACGTTGCAGGCCCAGAAGACCGAGAGGAACGCGAGCCGCTTCAGGTTCTCGCCGCGGAACAGGGCGGCCTTCGGGCCGTCCTCCTCCGCGCCGAACCGCTCGTCGTCGAAGTACTGCGAGCCGCCGAGGTGCCGGTAGACGATCGCTCGGGCCTCGTCGCCGCGGCCGTGGGCGAGGAGCAACGGGGGCGACTCGGGGAAGCCGATCCGGACGAGCGCGGTCACGAGCGCCGGGAGGGCGCTGCACGCGAGCGCCCAGCGCCACGACAGCCCGAGGCCGTCGATGAGGACGTACGCCGTGATCACGGCCACCAGGTAGCCGCCGTACCAGCCGACGAGCAGCCCGCTGAGGCGCCGGCCGCGGCCGCGCGCGGGCGCGAACTCGGAGAGCATCGCAGCGCCGATCGAGTACTCCGCGCCGATCGCGACGCCGAGCAGCACGCGGACGACGAACAGCTGCAGGCCGTCGGTCACGACGCCCTGCAGGAGGCCGAGCACGATGAAGGCCATCACGTCGATCGTGAAGAGCAGCCGCCGTCCGAGCCGGTCGGTGAGGAACCCGGCGAGCGGCGCGCCGACGAAGATCCCGATGAGGGAGGAGGCGCCGATCAGCCCCGCCTCGACCGGCGTGAGGCCGAGCGCCTTCGTGATGAACGGCAGCGCGACGCTGATGACGCCGAGGTCGAACCCGTCGAGCCCCTCGCCCCAGGTCGCCGCGAAGGCGAGTCGGCGGACGAGTCCGGTGCGGGGCGGGGCGGCGGTCGACGTCATGCGGTCCTCTCGGTGGGCGCGCGGAGGCGCACGACCGCCCAGCCCATCGCGGACCCGTGCACCGAGACGAGGGGTTGACCTGCCAGGTACCGGGATCCGCAGCCGCCGCCCGGACCCGTGAGAGATGTCATGCCGGAGTCGTGACAGCGGGCCGAGGCGTGCGGGTCGCGGCCCGGCCAGGCTCGGAGCCATGACCTCCTCCCCTCCGATCCGGCTCACCGGCCTGGCCAAGCAGTTCGCGAAGCTGCGCGCCGTCGACGGCCTCGACCTCACCGTCCAGCGCGGCGAGGTCGTCGCGCTGCTCGGCCCGAACGGCGCCGGTAAGTCGACGACCATCGACCTCCTGCTCGGCCTCAGCACCCCGACCGCCGGTACGGCCGAGCTGTTCGGCGGCGCCCCGCGCGGGGCGGTCGTCGCCGGCCGGGTCGGCGCGATGCTCCAGGGCGGCGCGCTGCTGCCGACCACGACGGTCGCCGAGAGCGTCGCGCTCGTCGCGGCCGCGCACCGGCACCCCCTGCCGGTCGCCGAGGCCATGGAGCGCGCGGGCGTCACCGCGTTCGCGAAGCAGAAGGTCGCCCGGCTCTCCGGCGGCCAGCTGCAGCGCGCGCGGTTCGCCGTCGCGATCGTGTCGGACCCGGAGCTGCTCATCCTCGACGAGCCGACCGCCGCGATGGACGTGGAGGGGCGCCGGGCGTTCTGGACGTCGATGCACGAGCTGACGGACGCCGGCCGCACGGTCGTGTTCGCGACCCACTACCTCGACGAGGCGGACGCCTTCGCCGACCGCGTCGTCATGATGAGTCGCGGCCGCGTCGTCGCCGACGGCACGCCCGCCGAGGTGAAGGCGGTCGTCGCCGGCCGCACCGTCGGCGTCACGCTCCGCGCCCCCGCCGGCGACCTGGAGCAGCGCCTCCGCGCCGACCCGGCCGTGCAGCACGTGGAGGTGCGCGGCGAGCGGCTGCGCGTCGCGACGACCGACTCCGACGCGGTGCTCCGGCTCCTGCTCGCCGAGCGGGCGGACGCCCACGACATCGAGGTGACCGCCCGCACCATGGACGACGCCTTCCTCGCCCTGACCGCCGCCGAGACCGAGGAGGCCTCCCGATGAACCCCCGCTACGTCGCCCGCGACGCGCTCCGCCAGCTGCGGAACGTCCGCTCCGTCGTCTTCACCTTCGTCGTCCCGATCGCGATGCTGCTCATCTTCGGCACCGCGTACGGCAGCGGCAGCGCCGTGGATCCGGCGACCCGCCTGCCCTGGCTGGTCGAGACGACGATCCAGATGGGCGGCTACGGCGCGATGATGGCCGGCCTGTCGCAGGCGTTCGCGATCGTGAACGAGCGCTCGATCGGCTGGAACCGCCAGTTGCGGCTCACGCCGCTGACCGGCACGTCCTACCTCGTCTCGAAGGTCGTGGCCGCGCTCGCGGTCGCCGCGATCTCGATCACGGCGGTCGTGCTCGTGTCCGTGCTCGGCCTGCACGCCCACCTCGGCGCCGGGGCCTGGTTCGCGGCGGGCCTCGGCCTGTGGATCGGGATCGTCCCCTTCGCGCTGATCGCGATCCTGATCGGCCAGTTCGCCCGGCCCGACTTCGCGCAGCCGCTCTTCATGGTCACGTTCCTCGGCCTGTCGATCCTCGGCGGCCTGTGGGTGCCGCTCTCGATCCTCCCCTCGTGGATGGGCGACGTGGCGCGAGCGGTGCCCTCGTACTGGCTGAACCGCCTCGGGCAGCTCGGCGCCTCGGGGTCGGGTGACGTGCTCACGCCCGCCCTCGTCCTCGCCGCGTGGACGGTCGCCCTCGCCGCGCTCATCACGTGGCGGTACCGCCACGACGCGGCCCGGGCCTGAGGCTCGCTACCGTGACGGGCATGACGGAGGCCGCGCCGCTGATGACGGCGGCGCGGGGCGATCTCGGGCTCCTCGCCCGGCTCCGGCATCCCGGCGCGTGGCGCTGGTACGCGGGCGGCTCGATCGGGCTCGCGTACCAGGCGTTCGAGGTGATCGGCGTGTGGACGTCGCCGACGGGCTCGCTCTCCGCCCGCACGGTCGCCACGATCGCGCTCGCCGCCTACTACGCCGCGTACCTCCTCGTCCCACCGCTCGTCTGGCCGGAGCGCGAGGCCGTCCGGATCGGCGCGATCCTCGGCCTGCTCGCGCTCTCCGCCCCGCTCTTCGCGCTCGTCGACCTGACCGCCGTGTGGACGTGGCTGCTCGTGCTCTGCGCGGCGGCGTTCACGTGGTCGTCGCAGACCGCCGGCCTCGTGCTCACCGGGGTGGTCAGCCTGCTCGCGCTCGCCATCGCGGCACTCGCCGGCTTCCCCGACTCGATCAGCGCGGCGCCGTGGATCACCGCCTCGGTCGGGATCCTGATGGTCGCGTTCGGCCACCAGGTGCGCCAGACCGTGCAGCTCCGCGCCGCGAACAAGCGGATCGCGCTCCTCGCGGTCGACGAGGAGCGCGCGCGGTTCGCGCGGGACCTGCACGACTCCCTCGGGCACTCGCTGACCGTCGTGACCGTGAAGTCGGAGCTCGCGGGCAAGCTCGTGGCGCGGGACCCGGACGCGGCGCGCGCCGAGATCGCGGACGTGGAGCGGCTCGCCCGCGAGGCGCTCGCCGACCTTCGCGCCGCGGTCGGCGGCTTCCGCGGCGTGACGCTCGAGGGCGAGCTCGACGCGGCCCGGGAGGCGCTCGCGGCGGGCGGCATCGCGCTCGAGGTGCCGACGCCCGCGGCCGTCGTCCGCCCGGAGCTGCGGCCCGTCTTCGCCTGGGCCGTGCGGGAGGGCGTGACGAACGTGCTCCGCCACTCGGGCGCCGAGACCTGCACGATCGCGCTGAGCCGGACCGCGGTGCGCATCCGCGACGACGGCGGCGCCGTCGCCCCGGCGGCGCCGGGCGTCGGGTCCGGCGCCGGCCTCCGCGGCCTCGCCGAGCGGGCGGCCGCCGCGGGCGTCCGTGTCGAGGCGGGCCCGCGCGCCGCTGGCGGCTTCGAGCTGCGGGTGCAGCGGTGATCCGCCTGCTCGTCGCGGACGACCAGGCGCTCGTCCGCGGGGCGCTCGCGACGCTGCTCGGGCTCGAGGAGGACCTGGAGGTCGTCGCCCAGGTCGGCCGCGGGGACGAGGTCGTCGCCGCGGCGCGGGACCACCGCGCCGACGTCGCCCTCCTCGACGTCGAGATGCCGGGCCTCGACGGGATCGCCGCCGCTCGCGCGCTCGCGGCCGAGCACCCGGCGTGCCGCAGCCTCATCGTCACGACGTTCGGCCGGCCCGGCTACCTCCGCCTCGCGCTCGAGGCCGGCGCCTCCGGCTTCGTCGTCAAGGACACCCCGTCCGCGACCCTCGCCGCGATCGTGCGGCGCGTGGCCGCGGGGGAGCGGGTCGTCGACCCCGCGCTCGCCGCGGAGTCCCTCGCGGTCGGCCCGTCCCCGCTCAGCCCGCGCGAGCGCGACGTGCTGCTCGCCTTCCGCGACGACGGCGCGGCGGTCGCGGTGGCGAAGCGCCTGCACTTGTCGGAGGGCACCGTGCGCAACCACCTGTCCGCGGCGATCGGCAAGACGGGCGCCCGGAACGCCGCGGAGGCGGTGCGCACGGCCGCCGAGCGCGGCTGGCTGCTCGGCGGCTGACGACGCCCGTCAGTCCGGCAGGGTGCTGATCTCCGCCTCGGCGAGCTGCGCGAGGTCGCGGAGCACGGCCGGATCGACGTCGGCCGGGTCGTGCGGCACCAGGTCGAACACGCACAGCGTGCCGATCCGGTACCCGTCCAGCGACTCGATCGGGTGCGCCGCGTAGAAGCGCACCGGGTGCGCGGCGGCGTGCACGTGCGGGTTCGCGTCGAGCCGGTGGTCCTCCCAGGTGTCGGCGATGATCGTCGGTCCCGACCCGCGGACCGTGATCGTGCAGATCGGCTGCTCGGCGTCGTCGCCCGCGGCGCCCACGTACGCGAGCGTGCGGATCCGCCCGTGGTCGAGCAGGTTCACCTGCGCGAACGGCACCCCGAACGTGTTGCGCGCGAGGAGGACCACGCGCTCGAGGTGGGGCGTCAGCCCACCGAGCGCGTCGGTGACCCGGTCGACGGCCTGCTGCCGCTCCGCCTCGGGCTGCGGGAGGTCGCGCCGCTCCCGCGCCGTCCCGCCGGTGCCCGCGCCGGCCTCCCGGTCGGCGGCGCCCAGCAGCCCGACGAGCCGGTCGGCGACGGCGTCCGCGCCACCGCGTCCTGCGCCGTCCTCGTCGTCCGGCACCCGCAGCGAGGAGACGGTCGGGCCGTCCCAGCGGTGGTCCCGCGGGGACGGGGCGCCGATCCGCACGATCAGCACCGAGCTCGCGCGCGCCAGCTCCGGCAGCACCTGATCGGCGATGCGGCGGATGCGCTCCCGCCGCCAGCCTCCTGCGTCCTCCTCGCCGCTCGTCCGCGCGAGCACCACGACCGCCTCGTAGCGCCACAGCCGCCAGGCCTCGGTCGAGTGCGTGACGGCCCGGAGGACGGGGCCGAGGTCCCAGGCGATGTCGAGGTCGAGCCCGCGGCCCGTCCGCGTCGCGACCCGGTCCGCGAGGAGCTCGGCGAACGGCGCCGCGGTGCTCGCCCCGAGCAGCACGCTCTCGGTCACGAGCAGCACGCGCTGCGGATCCCGCCCGGACCGGTGCAGCCGCGCGGAGGCGAGCCGACGGCCGGGCGTCGGAGGCCGAGTTCCGTTCACCGCACGCTCCTTGAGGGAGCGGTCATCCTCACAGGCGCAGCATCGGAGGAGCCGTGCGTCGGCCCGGCGGCTCGCAGGCGGGCGGCGCGAGGATGGCCCGCATGAGCGCGATCGTGCACGTGGTCCTGGTCGAGTGGCAGGACGGGGCCGACCCGGCGGAGGCGGACGCCCTCGTCGACCGGCACCTCGTCCCGCTGCCGGGCGTGCTGACCCTCGACCGCGGCCCGAGCGTCAGCACGGAGGGCCTCGAGTCCGGGTTCGACTGGGCGCTCGTCATCCGCTTCGCGAGCGCCGACGCGCTCGCCGCCTACCTCCCGCACCCCGAGCACGTGGTCGTCGGCTCGTTCCTCCAGGCGCACGCGGCCCGGCTGGTCGTCTTCGACGTCGCCGCCGCGCGCTGACGGGGCTCCCCGCTGCTGTTCCGGCGGTGCGCACCGCCGGAACAGCAGCGGGAGGCCCCGGGAGCGATCAGCCGTCGCGGCCGAGGACCCGGCGCATCTCGCCCGCGAGGGCCGGGTTGCGCGCGTCGAGCTCCGACACGATCCGCTCCTGCACCTCCGGCGCCTTGTTCTGGCTGAGCTTCGCGCGGGCGTCGAACCGGGTCACGCGCATCCGGAGGCCGACCGTGCCCTTCGCGATGCGGCGCGACCGCTCGGGGTCGAGCTCCAGGCTCCTGCCGTCCTCGAAGCCGTCCTCGAAGTGGTGGGTGAGCTGCGACAGGACCGAGTAGTTCTCCTCGTCGGAGAGGATCTCCGGCACCCCGTAGAGGTGCGCGGTGACGTGGTTCCAGGTCGGGACGACCTCGCCCTCCGGGTACCAGCTCGCGGAGACGTAGTCGTGCGGTCCCTGCACGATCACGAGCAGCTCGTGCTCGCCGAGCTCGTGCAGCTGCTCGTCCGGCCGCCCGAAGTGGCTGAGGATCGTCAGCCCGTCCGCGGCCTCGTCGAGGAGCGTCGGGTAGTGGGAGGCGACGAGGCCCGCCGACGTCGCCGACACGTACGTCGCCCACGGGTTGCCGCGCACGAGCCGCGCGACCTCGGCCGGGTCGGTCATCAGGTACGTCGGGGTGTGCCGCATGCGTCGACGCTAGTCACCGGGCGCGGCCGGCGGCGTCAGCCCTGGAAGTCCTCCGGGTCGACCTCGTCGAGGAAGCGGCGGAACTCCGCGACCTTGTCCTCCGAGTCGGCGGGGTCGACGTCCTCGTCGTCCTCGAGGACGCCGGCGACCTCGAGCACCGCTTCGGCGACGAAGAGCGGCGCGCCGACCCGCGCGGCGAGCGCGATCGCGTCGGACGGCCGGCAGTCGAGCGCGAGCGGGCCGGCGGCGGTCGTGATCGTGAGCGCCGCGTAGAAGGTGCCCTCCTCGATCCGCGTCACGTCGACGCGGTCCACGGAGGCGCCGACCGCGTCGAGCAGCCGGCGCATCAGGTCGTGGGACAGCGGACGCGGCGGGGCCTCGCCGCTCACCGCGATGCCGATCGACGCGGCCTCCTGCGTGCCCACCCAGATGGGCACGACGGTGCGCGGCGCGTCGCCGTCGAGCGGGGTGAGCAGCACGACCGGCTGACCCACCGCATCGACCGCGAGACCGAGGACGCGCACGGGGACCACTCGTCCAGGGTAGGCACGTCCGCCCGGAACGCCAGGGTCGGGTCGCCCCTAGCCGTCCTGCGCGAGCCGGTCGACCTCGGCCGCCGCGTCGTCGGCGGCGCGCCTCGCCCCCGCCGCTGACCGCTGCGCGTCGACGAGCGCCGACTGCGCGGCGTCGAGCCGTCGCTGCAGGTCCTGCAGCCGGCGGCGCAGGTCCGCGACGTCCTGCTCGCGGTCCTCGGCCTCGGCGTCCGCATCGCGCGCCTCGGCGGCGGCCGCCCGTCCGCGGTCGCGCGCCGCCTCGAGCCGCTCCGTGCGGGCCCGCTCGGCCTCGGCCTCGGCCTCGGCCTCGCGCCGCGCGGCGTTCTCATCGGCGGCCGGCGCGGCGCCGGACCGTCGTCGGGTCGCCGAGCCCGCGGGCGGCGCACCGCCGGCGACCGCGTCGTCGAGGTCCACGGGATCGAAGCCGTCCGCGTCGAGCCCCCGGACGAGCCGCCCGGTGCGCACCGCGGCGGCGGCCTCCGGCGTCGTCATCGCCGCCTGGAGGGTCTGCTGCGCCTCCTCGACCGCGGCCTGGCCGATGCGCTGCCCGGCCTCCTCGGCCCGCTCCGCGGCGCGACGCACGACCTCGCCGAGCTGCGTCCGCCGGTCCCCGGTGAGTCGGCGCAGGCGGTCGCGGTCGCCGGCCTCCTGCGCCTCCCGCAGGTCGTCCCCGAGGTCGAGCACCCGCTGCAGGTCGTCCGGCAGCTCGCGGGCCAGCAGGTCGACGAGCCAGGCCGACGCGGAGGGTTTCGCCAGCGCGGCGATCCGGGCCGCGAGATCCCGGTCCCCGTCGCTCCGTGCGGCCTTGGCCCGGGCGTTCCGCTCGGCGGTGAACCGCGCGAGCGGCAGCGCGAGCAGCTCGGTGGCCGCCTCCGCGAGCGCGTCGTCGCCCTGGGCCACCCGCTCCTCCTCCGGCTCGCCCGTCCCCGGTTCCCCGAGGCGGTCCACCGGACACTAGAGGCACCGCTGCTGAAGGAGCTCATCGTCCGAGCAGGTCAGGCGGGCTGCCAGAGCTCCACGCGGTTGCCCTCCGGGTCGGTGAACCAGCCGAAGCGGCCGATGCCGTCGTAGGTCGGCCGCTCCGGGTCGACGGGGACCTCCGCGGC
Source organism: Amnibacterium kyonggiense (assembly GCF_004364555.1). Lineage (GTDB taxonomy): Bacteria > Actinomycetota > Actinomycetes > Actinomycetales > Microbacteriaceae > Amnibacterium > Amnibacterium kyonggiense. The sequence continues at coordinate 767,625 of NZ_SOAM01000001.1, forward strand.
GGCGAGGCGGTCCAGCATCCCGTCCAGATCGTCGACCTGCAGGTTCAGCATGACCGGCTGCGCCGCGGGGAAGGAGGCCTCGTCGCGCGCGAAGAACGCGAGCACGACGGGTGCACGCTCCGCCGACTGCGCCAGCTCGAAGACGCCGTGGGTGCGGGGGAGCCCGAGGTGCTCCGCGTACCAGGCGGCCAGCGCCTCGGGGTCGTCCGCGCGGAGGAACGCCCCGCCGAACCCGGTGATCGATGCCATGCGGATGCCCGTGCCGATCCGCGTCAGCGCGAGAGCGGCGAGATGAGGTAGATGCCGAACAGGGCGACGAGCCCGCTCACGACGAACAGCGCGGTGGCGCCGACGGTCGCGATCGGCGGACGCGTCCCGTGCTCGACGTCGTCCATCTCCTCGTCCCGCGCCGTGCCGGTCGCGGCGGCGCCGCGCGGCGGGAGCGCGAGCAGGCGGATCGCCGTCGCGAAGCACAGCACGATCACGCACGCGGACGCGAGCGCGGTGCCGAAGACGCCCAGGAAGGCCGGCCAGTCGATGGTCACGCGTTCGCCCTCCGCTTCTTCCGCGGCCGGACGACGGCGGTGCCGGCGGCGTTGACCTCCGCCTCGAGGCTCGACGCATCGACGCGGTCGGGCTGGGCGATGATGAAGATGACGACCATGAAGGCGACCGCCGCGACCGTGTCGATCACGATGCCGACCGGGCCGAGCAGGGTGAGCAGCGCCGCGAGCGCCCCGACCACGGCGGCCGCGGGCAGGGTCAGCACCCAGCCGAAGACGATCCGACGTGCGGTGCCCCACTGCACCTTCGAGCCGCGTCGTCCGAGGCCGGAGCCGATGACGGAGCCGGAGGCGACGTGCGTCGTCGAGAGGGCGAACCCGACGTGGCTGGAGGCGAGGATCGTCGCCGCGGTGCTCACCTCGGCCGCGAAGCCCTGCGCGGGCTTGACCGCCGTGAGCCCCGTGCCGAGCGTCTTGATGATCCGCCAGCCGCCGGTGTAGGTGCCGAGGGCGATCGCGAGGGCGCACGCGAGCACGACCCAGAACTCGGGCCCGGTGCTCGCCGTCTGCGCGCCGGCCGCGACGAGCGCGAGGGTGATGACGCCCATCGTCTTCTGCGCGTCGTTCGTCCCGTGCGCGAGCGCCACGAGGGAGGAGGAGAACACCTGCCCGATGCGGAACGTGCGCCGGCCGTCGGGCCGGCCGTCGTAGCGCCGCGTGACCGAGTAGGCGATGCGGGTGGCGCAGAACGCGACCACGCCCGCGGTGAGCGGCGCGAGCACCGCCGGGATGATGACCTTGCCGAGCAGGACGCCGTAGTCCACCGCGCCGAAGCCGGCGCCGACCAGCGCGGCGCCGACGAGGCCGCCGAACAGGGCGTGGCTCGAGGACGAGGGCAGGCCGAAGTACCACGTCGACAGGTTCCAGATGATCGCCCCGATCAGGCCCGCGAAGACGAGCTCCGGGCCGACGTGGACCTCGGTGCCCTCCTTGAGCAGGCCTCCGGAGATCTGCTTCGCCACCTCCGTCGACAGGAAGGCGCCGACGAGGTTCAGGACGGCGGCCACCGTGACCGCGACCTTCGGCCGCATCGCGCCGGTCGCGATCGGGGTCGCCATCGCGTTGGCGGTGTCGTGGAACCCGTTGGTGAAGTCGAAGATCAGCGCGAGGACGATGACGGTGACGACGAGCGGGATCGCGGACTGGATCACCGGTCCGCCTCGGGCGTCCCGCTGATCGCGGGGGTCTCCTGCGGCAGCACCGGGGAACTCTATCCGGGTGCCGCGCACCGCGCCCGACGCGCACGCTTCGGCTGATCAGCCCGTGGGTACGCGCTCCACGACCGCCCCGAACGGAGCGGTCGTGGACCATCGCGTGATCCCGGGTCAGGCGCCCCGGCGCCGGTAGACCGCCGTCGCGACGGCCCAGGCCGCGACGAGGATCCCGGCGCACCAGAGGAGGGCGACCGGCAGGTCGGCGCCCACCGGGCGCACGGCGAGCAGGTCGCGGATCGCGTTCACGATCGAGGTCACCGGCTGGTGCTCCGCGAACCAGCGCACCGGGCCGGGCATCGACGCCGTCGGCACGAAGGCCGAGCTGATGAACGGCAGCAGGATCAGCGGGTAGGAGAACGCGCTCGCTCCGTCGACGGTCTTCGCGGTGAGCCCCGGGATGACCGCGACCCAGGTCAGCGCCAGCGTGACGAGCACGAGGATCCCGAGCACCGCGAGCCAGGCCAGCGGCCCCGCGCTCGACCGGAAGCCGATCAGCAGCCCGACCGCGACCACGACCACGAGCGACAGCACGTTCGCGACGAGTGACGTGAGCACGTGCGCCCACAGCACGGACGACCGGGCGATCGGCATCGAGCGGAACCGCTCGAGGATGCCGCCCTGCAGGTCCTGGAACAGGCGGTACGCGGTGTACGAGACGCCGGTGGCGATGGTGATGAGCAGGATCCCCGGCAGCAGGTAGGCGACGTAGGAGTCGGTACCGGTCCGGATCGCCCCGCCGAGCACGAAGACGAAGAGGAGCAGCAGCGCGATCGGCATGAGCGCCGTCGTGATGACGGTGTCGAGGCTGCGGGTGACGTGGCGCAGCGAGCGCCCCGTGAGGGCGACGGTGTCGCCGACGAAGGTGATGGACATCAGCGGGCCTCCTGCCCGGTCGGGTCGCCCGCGGCGCGCCGCGAGCCGATGACGGCGAGGAACACGTCCTCGAGGGCGGGCGGCTGCTCCACGCGCTCGACCCGCGTCGGCGGCAGCAGCGCCTGCAGCTCGGCCAGGGTGCCGTCCACGATGATGCGGCCCTCGTGGAGGATCGCGATCCGGTCGGCGAGCTGCTCCGCCTCGTCGAGGTGCTGGGTGGTGAGCAGCACGGTGGTGCCGCCCGCGGCGAGCCCGCGGATCGCGTCCCACACCTCCAGCCGCGCCTCGGGATCGAGACCCGTCGTCGGCTCGTCGAGCACGACGACCGCGGGGGAGCCGATGAGGCTCATCGCGATGTCGAGCCGGCGCCGCATGCCGCCGGAGTACGTCCCCGCACGGCGCCGCCCCGCCTCGGTCAGCGAGAAGCGCGCGAGTAGCTCGTCGGCGACGCGGCCCGGGTCGGGCAGGTGTCGGAGCCGGGCGACGAGCACGAGGTTCTCGCGGCCGGTCAGGACCTCGTCGACGGCGGCGAACTGGCCGGTGAGGCTGATCGACCGTCGGACGTCGGCGCCCCGGGTCGCGACGTCGAAGCCGGCGACCGCGACCTCGCCGCCGTCCATCCGGAGCAGCGTCGACAGGATGCGGACCAGGGTCGTCTTGCCCGCGCCGTTCGACCCGAGCAGGGCGAACACGGTCCCCGGGGCGACCTCGAGGTCGACCCCGCGCAGCACGTGCAGGTCCCCGAACGACTTCTCGAGGCCGCGGACGGCGACGGCGGCGCTCATCGCTCCGGCTCCGACCGGGTCGCGTCGGTCGCGTCGATCGCGTCGCTGAGGCGCTGGCGCTCCTTGTCCATCCACCGCCGGCCCGTATAGGCGGCGACGAAGTCGTTCGCGAACTCGGCCGGGTCGTCGCCGACGATCTGCCGGACGGGCGTCCCGTCCACCGCGGCCCGCTCCCACAGGTCGACGAAGTCGCCCTGTATCCGGACCAGCGTCTCGCCGTCGACGATCCCGCCGGACACCATGATGTACCGCTGCACCGCCCTGGCCGCCGCCCGGTAGGGCTCGGCCAGCGCGTCGAGCCGTGCCTGCTGCCGGCGGTACTGCTTCTTCTGCTCGAGCGGGCCCGTGAGCTTCTCGATCCACATGGTCAACCTCTCCCTTCGTGGAGCTGTTCGATCCGTTCGGCGAGGAAGCTCCACGTCCTCCAGAACTCGGCCAGGTGCTCGCGTCCGCTGTCGCTCAGCGAGTAGACCTTGCGGGGCGGCCCCTTCTCCGACGGGACCTTCTCGACGGCGACGAGACCGCGCTGCTCGATCCGCACGAGGAGCGCGTAGACCGTGCCCTCCGCGATGTCGGTGAAGCCCTGGTCCCGCAGCCACGTCGTGATCTCGTAGCCGTAGGCGCTGCGGTTCGCGAGGACGCCGAGGACGATGCCCTCGAGCGTGCCCTTCAGCATCTCCGTGATCTGCTTCGCCATCGGTGCTCCCATCGGTACTCAGTGCTGCTGAGTACCGGTACATAGTGACACGGAGTACCGGTTCGTGCAAGGGCCGAGGAGGATGCCCGCGTGCGCATGCTGCTGACCTCGAACGGGATCCACGAGGGGCCGACGCTGGACGCGCTCCGCGGGCTCCTGGGCAAGCCGATCGCGGAGGCGAGGACGGTCGTCCTGCTCGACGCGATGCTCCCGTTCCCCGGCGACAAGACGGTCATGCTCCGCAACATCGAGCAGTACCGGGCGCTCGGGTGGGCGGAGGTCGACGTCCTCACGCTGTTCTCCGGGCCCCGGTCGCTCGTCGAGTCCCGGCTCCGCGCCGCGGACGTCGTGTTCGGCTACGGCGGCTCCAACCACTGGCTCGCGCACGCCTGGCGGGAGTCGGGCCTCGCGCCCGTGCTCCGCGAGGTGCTCGACGAGCAGGTCTACGTGGGGACGAGCGCCGGCTCGATGGTCTTCTCGAGCCTGCACGAGGCCGCGGTCGAGGCCCTCGACGACCACGAGGAGGTCGAGCTGCTGCAGCTCGACTCGGTCGGGCCGGTCTTCCCCCTCTTCGACTGGTTCGTCGTGACGCACCTCGGGGCGCCCTACTTCCCGCACGCCACCGACGAGTGGGCCGCCGCGACCGCCGCTCGGCTCGGCGGCCCCGCGTGGTTCCTCTCCGACGGCTCGGCGCTCGTGGTGCGGGATCCAGCTGCGGAACCGGAGGTGGTCTCGGACGGCCACTGGCTCCGCTTCGACGCCTCGGGCGCTCTCATCGAAGCGGCTCCCGCCCCCATCGGTGGTTGAGCCGGGCGCTCCGCTCCGCGCCGAAACGACGCCCCCGGGTCGAGGGGTGGATCGGCCGCCGTGACTCTGCGACGCTCGACGCAGGAGTCCGATCAGCCCCCTGAGGAGTCGTCCTGTCCTACGTCGTCGGCGCAGCCCGCGGATCGCGGGCTCCGAGCCGACGTTCCGTGCTGCCGTTCATCGCCCTCGCGGTCGCGCTGTCCGCGGTGCGCCTGTTCCTCACCTTCTCGCCGCTCGGCGGCGGCGCCGCTCCGGCGTCGACGCAGACGCTCGTCTTCACCGTGCTCTGGATCGCGAGCTACGTCGCCGAGGCCACCGCGGGCCGGCTCCTCTGGCGGTCGCGCAGCCGGCACACGTACGGGCGCGCGGTGGTCGTCCTCTTCCGGATCCAGATCGGGCTGCAGGTCGTCCGACTCGTCAATTTCATGGCCGCGCGCCTGCTGCCGCCGCCCGTGCCCTGGTCCGCGTTCGCCACGATCGCCCTGCTGGTCGCCGCGGGAGCCGTGACCACGGTCGCGGCCTGGTCGATCCCGCGGGCGGCCTCCGTGCTGCTCGGGGCGGTGCTCGCATGGCTGCTCGTCGTCACCGCGATCACCGGCGTGGACGCGATCCTCCGCTACGGACTGCCGATCAGCTGACCCGCGCCCGTCTGAGGTCCGATCGTGCCCGACAGCCTCCTCCGCCTGCAGTACTCCGCCACCGACGCCGTCGCGGCGACGACGGCCGCGAGTGCCGTACTCGGATCAGCCACGGTGTCCAGCCGGCACGGCGACCTGCTCTGGGAGCAGGTGACCGTCGTCGACGACGGCGTCTCGATCACGTTGGTCCGGTCCGACGGAGAGGGCATCCATCTCGCGATCCCGGTCGCCGCGGAGCTCGTCGTCGTGCAGGTGGATGCCGGCGAGGCGACGCTGACGTGCGGGGACCGGTGCGTCGTGCTCGGGGAGCACGACCTCGGCCTGGTCCCGATCGGCGCTCAGGCGGACCTGCGCTGGTCGTCCGCGCAGCTGCAGCTGTTCTCGGTGGCGGCCGCGCCGCTCGCCCGCCTGCTCGGCGTCCCGCGGTCCGCGGTGCAGCTCCACGCGCCTCGGATCGAGCCGGCCTCACCGGAGCTCGCCGAGTACCTGCGTCGCACGGGGCGGCTGCTGTCCTCGAGGCCGCGCGAACGGCGCTCGTCGACGAGGCAGCGGTCGGCACGACGATCGCCGACGTCGCGCGCCGATTCGGCTACGCGAACAGCGGCCGCTTCTCCACCCACTACCGGAACGAGTACGGCGAGGCGCCGAGCGCGACCCTCCACCGCGTCCGCAATGACGCGGGCGAGCCGGACGCGCCCGTGGACGGGGTGCAGGAGTCGGCGCTCGTCGCCGGCGACGCCCGGTTCGGCGGGGACTCGGACGACCGGCTCGACCACGCCGCGCGGTCGCCGTGGAGGAGGCCGACGCGATCGGGCGGTGACGTCCGCCCGCCGCTAGCGCGCCTTGCCCGACGAGCGGCGGGACCGCTCCGTCGGCGACGGTCCGTCGTGCTGCTCCTTGGGCGTGCGCGGCAGGGGGATCGCCCCGGTGTCGGTCAGCGCGCGGACGTCGTGGATGTCGGTGTGGACCCTGATCCTGCGGCGGCTTCGGTCGTCGGGCATGCCTGTCTCCTCGCCATCGAGAGGTCGCAGTACACACCGCCCACCTGCGGAAGGGCCGACCGGTGCATCGGCGTTTCCTCGCATCCGAGGCGGGTGGCAGCGACCTCGGCCGTCGGCGGAGGGGTGCCGGTGGGCGAGACTGGCAGCAGCCGACCAGGAGGACCGCGGCCGACATGCTGACCACGACCGGCGCGGACGCGTCCCCGGCGCTCAAGGGGGTCGTCCGCGCGATCGCCGCTGCGGCGTCCGCCGCGCGCCGCCCGATCGTGCTCGTGGACGGCCGCTCCGGCGCCGGCAAGTCGACGCTCGCCGCGCGGCTCGCGCCGCGGCTCGGCGCCGACCTCGTCCGCCTGGACGACGTCTACCCGGGCTGGGACGGCCTCGCCGCGGGCGCCGAGCACGTGCGCCGGCACGTGCTCGGCACCGGCTCACCCCGGTACCGGCGCTGGGACTGGGCGGAGGGCCGCCCGGGGGACTGGCGGGTGCTGCGTCCCGGCGTCCCGCTGGTCGTGGAGGGCTCGGGCGCACTGTCCCGCGGGGCCGCGCCCCTGGTGACCTTCCGGGTGTGGCTCGAGCTCGACCTGGAGGAGCGCCGCCGACGGGCCCTCGACCGGGACGGCGACGGGTACGCGCCGCACTGGGAGCGCTGGGCCGAGCAGGAGGCGGCGTTCGTGCGGCGCGAGCGCCCCGCCTCGCTCGCGGACGCGGTGGTGCGGTCGGCGGACTGGACGGTGCGGTTCCGGTCCGCGGATCAGCGGATGCCGCTGCGGGCGAAGCCCTGCACGAAGTAGCGCTGGAACACGAGGAAGAGCACGACCATCGGCGCCACGTCGAGCAGGGCGAACGCCATCGTCGTGTTGTAGTCCGGGCCGTTCTCGCTCTGCAGGTACAGCAGCCCGATCGGCAGGGTGAAGAGCCGGTTCTCCTTCAGCGCGATCAGCGGCCAGGCGAAGTCGTTCCACGACGCGAGGAGCGTGAGGAAGAAGAGGACGGCGAGCAGCGGTCGCGACAGCGGGATCACGATCGAGCGGAAGACCCGGAGGTGACCCGCGCCGTCGAGGCGCGCGGCCTCGATGAGGTCGCGCGGGATCGACAGCATGAACTGCCGGGACAGCAGCAGCCCGACCGCGCTCGCCGAGGTCGGCAGGATCACCGCCCAGTAGCTGCCGTACAGGCCGAGCGAGGTCGTCAGCTGGAACAGGGCGACCATGATCACCTGCACGGGCAGCGTCAGGGTGCCGAGCGCGACGAAGAAGAGGAGCGTGGAGCCGCGGAAGCGCAGGTGCGCGAAGGCATAGCCGGCGAGCGTGTTCAGCGTGACGGTGATCAGCGCGACGACGACGGCGATCGCGACGGAGTTGCCGAACCACGTCCAGACCGGGAAGCGCTCGAAGACGCGCGCGAAGTTGTCGAGCGTCAGCGATGACGGGATCAGCCGGAGGCTGCCGCTCAGCAGGTCGGACCGGGTCGAGAGCGCGACGACCGCCATCCAGTAGAGCGGGAAGGCGACGACGATCGCGACGACCACGGCCGCGAGCGTCCGGAGCGCGACGACGAGCCGTCTGCGCGCGACCCGTCCGGTCGCCCGCCGGCGGGTGAGCGGGGTGGTCGCGGCCGTCATTCGGTGAGGTCCCGCGTCCGGCTGGTGTTCCACTGGACCACCGCGAAGACGACGGCGACGACGAGCAGGACGACCCCGATCGCCGCCGCGTACCCCTGGTCCCGGGTGACGAAGCCGTTCTGGTACGCGTAGGTCACGAGCACGTCGGTCGCGTTCTGCGGGCCGCCGCCGGTCAGCACGAACACGACGTCGAACACCTGGAACGAGTAGACGACGTCGATGACGAGGAGGAAGAAGGTGGCCGGGCCGAGCATCGGCACGACGACGTACCGGATGCGCTGCCGGGCGCCCGCGCCGTCCAGCGTCGCGGCCTCGATGAGGTCGCGGCCGACGCCCTGCAGCGCGGCCAGGTAGATCAGCATGTTGAAGCCGAGCCGCAGCCAGAGCGTCACGAGGACGACGGACGCGAAGGCGGGCGCGCCGCCGGACTGCCAGGACACCGCCGGTAGCCCGACCGCCTGGAGCAGCGCGTTCAGCACGCCCGCGTTCTCGTCGAAGACGAGCTTCCCGATGAGCGCCGACGCGACGCTCGACACCGCCATCGGGAGGATCAGGATCGACCGGAGCACGGCCCTGGCGGGCAGCGCGGCGTTCAGCAGCAGGGCGGTGAGCAGGCCGAGCCCGAGCGAGAGCCCCGTGACGAGCACGGTCGAGAGCGCGGTGTTCGCGGACGCCCGCCAGAACAGCGGGTCCGCGAACAGCCGGGCGTAGTTCTCGAGGCCGACGAACACGCCGCCGCCGAAGCCGTTCGTCCGCTGCAGGGAGAGCACGAGCGTGCCGACGAGCGGCACGACGACGAACAGGGCGAGCAGCCCCAGATTCGGCGCGATGAAGCCGTAGGCCGCGGCGTCGCCCCGGTGCCGCCTGCGTCGCTCGGGCCGGCGCGACGGCGCAGCGGCCACTGCGGTCACGCGACCGCCGCGGTGATCCCGGCGGCGGCGGCCGTGGCGGTGGCCGCGGCGCCGCGGCCGCCGACGAACGCGGTGTCGAGCTGCGTCTGCAGCACGGTGATGATCTTCGACATGTTCGGGGAGGCGACCTGCCCGGAGTCCGAGGCGCGGACCAGGCTCGCCTGCCCGACCGACACCTTCGACAGCTCGGGGCGGACCGTGAAGGAGATCCCGTCGCTCACGAGGTCCTGCCGGGTCGGCAGCAGGGAGGCCCCCTCGCAGAAGGTCCGCATCTGCGCCTCCTGCGTCACATGGTCGAAGAACTCCGCGATGAGCTCGGCCTTCCCGCCGGCCGCTTTCGTCGCGACGAGCGCGTTCCCGCCGAAGTCGCTGCCGCCCCTGGCCTGCCGCGGCGAGAACGTGGAGCCCCACTCGAACTTGAGGCCGTCCGTGTCCGGGATCGCGAAGGCGCCCGAGAAGACCATCGCGACCGACTCGTTCGCGAAGGCGTCCGCGGCGTACGTCGACGACTTGACGAAGTCGTTCTTCGGCACGAGCCGGTCGGGGAAGAAGGTCCGGGTGAAGTCGATCGCGGCCCGCCCCTGCGTCGAGTCGATGGCGGCGGACTTCAGGTCGCTGCTGAGGAAGCGGCCGTCGTCCTGGAAGAGCCAGTTGAGCCACCGTGTGACGCCGTTGCCCTGCCAGTTGTAGGCGAACGGGTACCGGTTCGACGGCAGCGACGAACGGAGCTTCTGCGCCACGGCGCGGAACTCGGACCACGTCCACGCGCTGTCGGCCGAGGTCGGCACGGACGTCACCCCCGCGTCCGACAGGGCCTTCCTGTTGTAGAAGATCACGTTCGTGTCGGTGTGGTGCGGGACGCCGAAGGGCTTCCCGCCCTGCTGCACCGCCGCCCACGCCTGCGGGGTGAAGCGGTCGGCGAAACCGCTCGGCAGGTGCTTCGACAGGTCGAGCAGCTGATCGCCCCCGGCGTACGAGCCGAACGTGTAGTAGGGGACGCGGAACACGTCCGGCGGGTTCCCGGCCTGCAGCTGCGCGTCGATGTTCGTGAACATCTGCTCGTAGGGCACGGCGTTCAGCGTGACCTCCGCGCCCGGGTGCGCCTTCTCGAAGGACGCGATGACCGACCTGAAGCCCGCGAGCTCCGCGTCGGTGCCCCAGGTCGTGAAGGCGATCGTCCCGGCGGCCGCCTTCGACGGCGCCGCGGAGGGGACGAACCCGCAGCCGGCGAGCGCGAGCGGGAGCGTGCCGACCGCGGCGGCACCGAGGGCCTGTCTCCGTGTGAGCGTCATCGTGTCCCTTCTCGGCCGCCGGGACGGCGGCCCGTCGGACGCTAGCGAGCGCGGGGCGCCGTCCGATCGGGCGGGGGCGGCATCCCATGCGCTTGTCAGGCGCACCGCACCCCGCTCGGAGCGAACGGGGTCGCCCGGGCGGCCGATCAGCGACCGACGACCTTCTTCGCGCGGCCCTTGGCGTCCTCCAGCCATCCGGCGACCGGTCGCTGCTGCTCGCCCTGCTGCGCGTTCAGCACGAGGAGCACGCCGGTGAGCACCGGGATGGCCCACTGCGTGACCTTCTCGACGCGCTGCGCCGCCTGCAGCTGCTCGGACGAGTCGCCGCTCGGCTCGGTCACGCCGACCCCGCCCTCGTCCGCGTGCCGCAGGATCGCGGCGCCGGCGAGTCCGCCCGCGACGCTCGCGGCACCGGCGGCGGCCGTCACCACCGTCTTGACGACGGAGTTCGACTTCGCCCCCTGCTGGGCTGCGAGTCGGCCCTTGTTGGACAGGATCAGGCCGATGCCGCCCACGCCGTGCACGGCGATCGCGGCGAGCTGCACCGGCGTCCAGCGGGCCCAGCCGACGGCGGAGATCCGCAGCCGCTCCGACGGCTTCTTCGCGGTCGCGGCGGCGCCGTTCAGGCCGACGGCGCCCATCAGGCCGCCGCCGAACCAGGCCGCCAGGCCGACGTCGTGCAGGGTGCGGATGACGGTGTTGCGCTGAGACATGGTGGTCCTCTCGAAGCCGGAACGAGCCAGTGTGCGGACCTCGTCTGGACGTGCGCGGACTCGGTGCGGATGCTCGGGCGGCTCGGAACCGGGCGCGACCGGGCACGTGCTACGCGCGTCCGGTGGGCGCTCCGTCCGGGGTGAGCGGCTGCGCATCGGCGCCCCGCTAACGTGTCCGCATCGAAGTCGCGCTCATCGCCGTGCTCCTCGGCGTCTCCGGTGCCGTCGTCGCGGTCGTCCTGCTGATCCGCGCCGGCCGGTCCGTCGCAGGCGCGGACACCGCGCAGGGGACCGTCCGCGTGCGCGCCGAGGTCCACACCGGTGTCGAGCAGGCGCTCATCGGGCTCACCCGGTCGCTCGCGCTGGTCGGCAGTCCGGCCGACGCGGCTTACGGGCAGCTGTTCCTGCAGCAGACCGCGGTGGCGACCCTCACGGTCGGGTCGCGGTCCGAGATCGGCCGAGGCTTCCGGGCGCTGATCACCGCGGAACCCGGGCGGGGAGCGACGGAGATCCGGTATGCCATACTCCGGCTGCCCGGCGATGAGACGCTGCACGCGGCGGTGCTGCAGTTCGAGCTGCTGCTGATCGAGGCGATCCGCCGGCTCGACGCGAACGCCGACGTGCGGCTCGTCGGTCGGGCGCTGCGGGACCTCGACCGCACGACCGGGCAGGAGGGCGGGGCGAGATGACGTTCACCTCGGCCGTGCGCCCGCCCTGGACGGCGGTGCTGAGCGACGGCGAGCACACCGTGCTGCTGTTCGCGGTGCTCGCCGCGGTGCTCGCGATGCTCGCCACGCTCGTGCGCGAGCGGTTCGCTTCCAGCGAGGTGCACGGGGAGTACCGCACCGCGGGCCTGACCGGCACGTCGATCGTCGCGATCGCCCTGGTCTCCTACGTCCTCGTGCTCGTCACGGTGCTGGTCGGCTACACGCCGGTCGACGGGACCTGGGTGCCGACGGCCGTCACGCAGTACGCGTGGTCGATCCGCTACGCCGACTGGGCCATCACCGTCCCGTTGCTCGTCGTCGAGCTCCTCGCGGTGAGCGTCGCCCGCACGCCCTCGCGGAAGGACGCGCAGCGGCGGGCGGGGATGGTTCTCGCCTTCCTCATGATCGTCCTCGGCTTCATCGGCGCCTTCGTCGTCGACGGCGGCCGCAGCTTCGAGGCCCTCGCGGGGTTCGGCGCGGTCAGCGCGGTGTGCTTCCTCGCGCTCGCCCTGATGATCGTGCGCTCCGCGATGTACTCGCTCCCGCGCATCGTCGAGCCCGCCCGCCGTCCGTACCGCTCGGCCGTGTCGCTGCTCGTCGTCGTGTGGTTCGCCTACCCGATCGTCTACGGCCTGCAGGGCACGACGTCGGGCGGCACGTGGGCCGTGATCGGCGCCGTCATCCTGAGCGTCGCGGACGTCACGGCGAAGGTCGGCTTCGGTTCCCTCGTCCACCGCGCCGCCGTCTACCAGTCGCGGGCGGAGGAGGACGCGTCGCCGACGACGCAGCGCCGCCCGCGGACCCCGGAGGCCGACTCGCTGTGGGTCGGCGAGCAGGGCCGGTACGACCGCGACGGCTTCTGACCGTCAGAGGTCGCGGTCGGTCAGCTCCGTGAGCAGGTGCTGGAGGGCGCGGCCCAGCTCGGTCGGCACCCCGCCGAGCGCGTCGCGCGCGGCGAACGTGTGGGCCGCGGCCAGGTCGATCGCGGCCGCCCGCGCCCCGCTCCGCTCGACGAGGTCCCGCAGCCGGGCCGCGGCGGCCTCGGGCGGCATCCGGTCGACGCGCGGATCGATGCCGCGCTCGGCGAGCAGGGCGGCGAGCACCGTCCGCTTCCCCTCCCGCGCGTCGCTCACGGTCGACTTGCCGACGACCGCGGGGTCGCCGAACAGGCCGAGCAGGTCGTCGGTGATCTGGTACGCCACCCCGAGGGCGCGGCCGGCCCGATCGAGCGCCGCCAGGACGTCCGCGTCGGCGCCGGCGAGTGCGGCGCCCGCGCGCAGCGGCGCGCAGAACGTGTAGACGCTCGTCTTCGCCTCGTACATCGCGAGCACGGTGTCGAGGTCGGGGCCGTCCGCCGCGGCGAGCTCGACGTCGAGCAGCTCGCCGGCGGCGGTGGCGGACACGGCCTCCGCCACGATCGCGGCGAGCCGTGCGCTCGTGGCGGCGTCGTCAGAGGCTCCGCCGACGAGCTGCACCGCGCCGGCGACGGCGAGGTCCCCCGCGATGATCGCCGCGCTCACCCCGAGGTGCTCGGCCGCGTCCGGCCGTCGTCCCCGGGCGAGCGCGGCCGCGCGGAAGGTCGCGGCGACGTTCGCCTCGCCCCGCCGCGTCCAGTCGTGGTCGATCACGTCGTCGTGGATCAGGAAGGCGGTGTGGAGCAGCTCGAACCCGGCCGCGGCGCGGGCCTCCGCGGTTGCGTCCGCGCCGCCGAGCGCACGGTGCGCGGTGACGAGCAGGCGCGGTCGGACCAGCTTGCCGCCGGAGCTCGCCCGTCGCACCTCGCTCCACAGCCGCGCGGCCGCGGGCGTGGCCGCCGCCGCGACGTCGATGTGGCGGTGCAGCGCGTCCACGACGTGCTGCAGGTCGGGCGTCGTCGGGCGGGCCGGGACCTGCGCGGTCCGGGCGAGGGGCGCTGCGGTGGACACGGATCGAAGTGTTCCGAGGCGGGGGTGCGGTGCACGATCCGGAGGATCGATGTGCGGCGCTCGCCCAGCGGACGGGGGCGCCCACGCGACGCCTCGAGTTCCGAGCGTTACGCTCCGCACGTGTCACCCCTCTTCCGGCGTGCGCAGCGCCGCGAGGCGGTGGCCGACTCCGTCCCACCCCAGACCACCGGCGCCCGGCCGCTGCCGCAGCACCCCTCCGTGCCGCCAGCGGCCGCGCCGCCGCGACCCCTGCCGGTCGCCGCCGCATCCGCCGCCGAGGAAGCACCGGACGAGCCGGTCCGGCTCGGCGGCCGGTACGTGCTCGAGCGGGTGCTCGGCAAGGGCGGCGAGGCGAGCGTCTACGCGGCGCGGGACGAGGCGCTCGATCGCACCGTCGCCATCAAGCTGTTCCACCGGCGTGCCGTGCCGCCGTCGCAGGGCATGCTCGAGGCCGCCGAGGCGCGGGTCGGCGCCGCCCTCGGCCACGCGTCCCTCACCACGCTGTTCGACACCGGCATCGACGTGGGACCGGACGGCGCGCCCCAGCTCTACATGGTCATGGAGTACGTCCGGGGCGAGACGCTGAGCGAGCGGCTGCGCCGCGGCGCGATCTCCCCGAGCGACGCCTGCTGGCTCGGCTTCGACATCGCCGAGGGCCTCGACTACATGCACCAGGTCGGCTTCGTGCACCGCGACGTGAAGCCGAGCAACATCCTCATCTCCGGCCTGCGCAGCGTCCGCCCGGTGGTCGCGAAGCTGACGGACTTCGGCATCGCGGCGCCGGTCGGCGAGCCCGACCTGAGCGAGTTCACCGTCGGGACCGCCGCCTACCTGAGCCCGGAGCAGGTGGAGGGGAACGACGCCGTGCCCGCGTCGGACACCTACTCGCTCGGACTCGTCATGATCGAGGCGATGACGGGTCGCGTGGTGTTCCCGGGGTCGGTCACGAAGTCCGCGTTCGCGCGGCTCACGGAGGACCCCGAGATCCCCGAGCAGATCCCGCCGCGGACGGCCGCGCTGCTGCGGAGGATGACGGAGCGCCGCCCCGCCGACCGCATCGGCCTGGGGGACGCGGCCGTCGAGATGCAGCAGATCCTGGCCGCCGACCTCGTCCGCCCGCGGACGGGCGCCATCCCCGTCGTGCCGGCGGCCGAGCCCGCCACGACGCCGGGCACCCGGCCGGCAGTGCAGCCCTCGGCGGCGACCGACTCCGCGGTGCGTCTGGCGGCGGCCGCGGCGGGGACGTCGAAGGGCCTCCTCCTCCGCTTCGACGCGGACGGCGCGACCCGGATCGTCGCCGCGCACGGCTGGGGCGAGCGCCCGTCGGTGATGGAGACCTGGCCGCTGCGGTCCGAGGGCGGCGCCGGCGCATGGGCCATCCCGGACCTGCTGGCGCACCCCGTGCTCTTCTCGCACCCGGTCGCGAGCGCCCCGCACGACGTCCGGGCGATCGCGGGCGCGCCGCTCCTCGCCGCCGACGGCGCGGTCGTCGGGCTGCTGTGCGTCGCGGACGAGGACGCGCAGGCGTTCTCGGACGCCCGGCTCGGCGCGCTGCAGGACGCGGTGGCGCTCCTGCAGCACGACCTGCAGCTGCGGGCGGCGGTGCGGCGGGCGGTGCTCGGCGCGGACTGACCCGCCGACCTCAGGCGGTGAAGCCGCGGTGGCGGCGGAACAGCTTCCGCAGCATCGCGAGCGTCTGCGCCACCGTCACGGCCGCGAGCGCGGTCCACCCGACGGTGAGCAGCAGGTGCTGCCAGACGGCGTCGAGCTGCAGCCAGCCCCAGCCCACGACCGCCGCGATCGCGGCGCCGCCCAGCACGGCGAGGATCACGCCGCCCGCGCCGCCCTGACCGCTCTCGGCCCGGGCCTGCGCCGCCCAGTTGTCGCGCTCCGACCGGCTCAGTACCTGCGTCCACGCCTTCAGGAAGTGGACGCCGCGCAGCAGCATGTACGCCTCGCCGGGCACGAACGCGAGGGCGTAGAGGACGTCGCGGCCGGTCCAGCCGCGCATGCTCGTGGCCGTCCGCACCGCGAGGAGGACGGACACGACGGGCGGGATCACCCACCACCAGGCGAACTCGAACGCGTGGATCGAGAGCGCGGCGGCAGCGAGCGCGACGAAGAGCACCCGTGAGGCGAGGTTCATCAGCATCGCGACGTTCTCGCGCCACCGGAGCCGGAGGTTCGGGTGCAGCGGGTTGCCGAGGATCAGCTCCACGCCGCCCGCGTTCCACTTGACCTGCTGGGCGTCGAGCGACCGGATCGTCGTCATCGCGCCGACGGAGGCGCGGGCGGAGGCCGAGATCTTCGTCCGGTAGCCGGCGGAGCGCAGCTGGAGGGAGAGGAGCGAGTCCTCGATCTCCGAGTCGACGACCCACGGGGTGTCCTGCCGGTTCGCGATCATCGTGCGCTTCATCGCCGCGACGTTGAGCAGCGAGCACTGGCCGCCCAGCACGGCCATGTTCCGCGACCGCAGCAGGTTGTCCATGTTGAAGCCGGCGAACTGGAAGCGCTGCGACCGCACGAGGAAGCGCTGCAGCGGGGTGCGCGCGACGTCCTGGTCGAAGCCGTAGATCGCGGAGACGCCGCCGATGCGGCTGTCCGAGACGATCTCCTCCGTCAGGTGCTGCACGCACCGACGGTCGAGGACCGTGTCCCCGTCGACGCCGAGCAGGTAGTCGTAGTCCTTCGCCAGCGCGAAGCCGTAGTTGAGCGCGCCGACCTTCTTGTCCGGCACCTCGCCCATGTCGACGACTGTCACCGTGCAGGTCATGAGGCTGTCGCGGTACGACCGCCGGTGCTCGCCCTGGTACTCGCGGGCGACCCAGTAGGTCTCATCGGTGGAGTTGTTGACGAGGACGAAGACGGCGTCGGGGACGCGGGTCTGCGCGAGCAGCGACTCGATGGTCGCGCCGATGCTCGCCTCCTCGTTGTAGGCGGGGAGGATCGCCGCGATGCGCGCGTCCTCCACGTGCCGGCGGGCGGGCGGGTCGAGCAGGCGCTCAAGGTCGAGCAGATCGGGAGTGACGGACTGCGGCATTCGGGGGTCTCTTCATGCGGGCGCGCCGAACCGGGGAGGAGCGACGCCGCCATCGGCGGGCGGCCCGGGGACGGCCGCGCGGGCGACGCTGGGGGACGTCGCGCGATCGACGGTAGGGCGGGTCGGGGGCGTCGCCCAGACCCACTGCGGGTGCGCCTCGGAATGGGGTGGCGTCGACCGAGGGCCGGGTCCGTCCGCAGCGCCGCTGTCCTGGTTCGGAACCGAACTGATGCCGTATAACACCTGTTACATCGCATCGCTGAGGAGGCGTCATGGCAGCGCCGTCGCACGTCGAGCATCCGAGCCGGTCCGCCGCGGGCGTCCGGCCGGGAGGCCGTCGATCCCGTCTGCTCGTGGAGCCGCGCACCCTCGACGAAGGGCAGAGCCGTCGACGGTCGAGGCGCGCGGTCGTCCTCGCGGTCATCGGCCTGATCGTCTTCTTCGCCGCGCTGATCGGCGTGCTCACGCACACCGGCCTCCAGACGTTCGACCGGCCGATCGAGTCCTGGTTCGACGCGCGGCGGGAGCCCGACCGCACCGGCGTGATGGTCGTCCTGGCGCTGCTGTTCGGCCCCGTGGGGATGCCGATCGTCGTCGCGATCACCCTCGTCGTCTGGATCGTGCTCGCCCGGCACCTGTGGCGCCCGCTGCTCCTGCTCGCCGGCATGGTGACCGGGGTGCTGCTCGCCCAGGTCCTCGCGCCGATCATCCGGCATCCGCGGCCGCCGATCGCCGACATGCTGCTCGGACCCGACCACACCTTCTCCTTCCCGTCCGGCCACGTCCTCGGCATGAGCGACTTCTTCCTCATCACCGCGTACCTGCTCGCGACGAGGGTGCGACGGCGCTGGTTCACGGTGGCAGCCGTGGTCGTCGCGGTGGGGCTCGTCGTCGCGCAGGTGGTCAGCCGCCTCTACCTCGGCTACCACTGGTTCACCGACGTGACCGGCTCGATCGGCCTCTCCATGGCGATCGTCGCCGTGGTCGTGATCGTCGACACGAGGCACACGACGCGGCGGCAGGGCGACCCGGAGCGGCCGCGCGAGCAGGCGGCGTTCGTCGCCCGCGACCACCCGTCGGCGCACGCCGACTCGACCGAACGAGGAGGGACGCGATGAGCGCGACCACCCGCGCCCGATCCGCCGCCGGATCGGCGCGCACCAGCCCGGTCCTCCGCGGTCTCGCCCGCGCCGGGTTCGTCGCGAGCGCAGCGATCCACATCGCGCTCGGCCTCCTCGCCCTCCGCGTCGCCCTGCACCAGAGCGCGCGGTCCGACCAGTCCGGCGCGATCCAGGAGGTCGGGAAGCTCCCCGGCGGCCCGGTGCTGCTGTGGGTGATGACCGTCGGTCTCTTCGGGCTCGCCCTCTGGCTGGTCCTCGCGGCCGTCTTCGCCGTCGGCGCGCAGGACAGCAAGCGTTGGAGTCGCATCCTGCAGAACGCAGGGAAGGCGGCCGCCTACGCGGCGCTCGCCTTCACGGCGCTGGCCTTCGCCCGGGGCAGCTCCTCCGACTCCCGGACGGCGACCGAGAGCGCCAGCTCGGACGTGCTCAAGATGCCCGGCGGGCAGGTGCTGCTCGTCCTCGTCGGCCTCATCGCGACGGGCGTCGGCGTGTACATGATCGTCAAGGGCGCTCGCCGCGG
This sequence comes from Amnibacterium kyonggiense, assembly GCF_004364555.1. Taxonomy (GTDB): domain Bacteria; phylum Actinomycetota; class Actinomycetes; order Actinomycetales; family Microbacteriaceae; genus Amnibacterium; species Amnibacterium kyonggiense. The sequence goes on from NZ_SOAM01000001.1 coordinate 786,053, forward strand.
CTTCCGCAAGGACCTGGCGATGCCGTCCGGCACGGCCGGCACCGTGGTGTCCGCGCTCGCGATCGTCGGGTACGTGGCGAAGGGGATCGCGGTCGTGGCGGTCGGCGTGCTGTTCATCGTCGCAGCGGTCACGCTCGATCCAGGCCGCGCGTCCGGGCTCGACGGCGGCCTGCGGGCGCTGACGTCGATCCCGTTCGGCAGGATCCTGCTCGTGTTGATCGCCATCGGCTTGGTGGCCTTCGGGATCTACACCTTCGTCCGAGCGCGGTACGCCCGCCTCTGACCCGGGCTCGACAACCGGGACCTCTGTCCTTCGGTGGTTGAGGTGCGAGCGAAGCGAGCCTCGGAACCACTCAGCACCCTCGGCACCGACCTGGCCCGCCGCGCCTTCCGCAGAACGGAAAACACCTGACCCAGATCGGGTTCGAATGTCAGTGCCCCGTGCTCGAATACCCCCATGACCCGGACGGCGGAGGCGCTCCTCGAGCAGGCGGACACCTACGCCTGCCTCGCCGACGACGCCCTCCGGTTCGTCTCCGACCAGGCACTCCTCGACCGGCTGTCCGCGGTCGCGAGACTGCGCCGGCTGGCCCAGGCGGAGGAGACCACCCTCGCCGGGGAGGTCGCCCGGCGATCCGAGAACCGGGACGACTCCCTCGCCCGCAAGCAGGGCGCCGCCAACGCCGCCAACCTCGTGTCCCAGGTCACCGGGATGCCGCGCTCGACCGCCGCGACCGTGGTCGCATCGGGTGAAGCGTTCCGGCCGCGGGAGGCGATGACCGGCGAGACACTCCCGGCGACCTGCCCGCAGATCGCCGAAGCCTTCGCCGCCGGCCTCCTCGACCCCGAGATCGCCACGGCGATGCGCCGCACCCTCGCCGACTGCGCGCCCGGGCTGGCGCCATGGGAGCTCGACGACCTCGAGCGGACGCTCCTCGACACCGCCGCCGAAGGCTGGGCACCCAACGATCTCCTCCGCTGGCTCAACCGCGTCCCCGAGCACGCCAACCCCGACGGCGGACGCCCCGACCGGGGCGAACCGACCCCGATCCCGACGGTCAAGCGGCGGCACCTCCGCAACGGGCTGGTCCGGTGGACGCTCGACCTCGACACCCTCACCGACGGGTTCCTCAAGACCGCGGTCGAGGCCAACAGCCCCACCCGGCGCCCGATCCTCGTCACCCCGGACCAGGACGGGGCCGATCTGGCCACAACCGACCGGCGGCCGGTAGAGCAGCAGTGGGTCGACGGCATCCGCCTGATCGCGAAGAAAGCGATCCAGGTCGACGACGGCCAGATCGCCGGCACCGCCGTCACCCTCCTCGTCACCATGACCGAAGAAGCCCTCCGCACCGGACTCGGCACCGCCGAACTGCCCGACTGCGGCACCCAGATCTCTGCCTCGGTCGCACGGATGCTCGCGGCCGATGCGGAGATCATCCCGGTCGTGCTCGGCGGGAAGTCCCAGCCGCTGGACCTCGGCACCGGGCGCCGGTTCTTCACCGAAGCCCAACGGCGGGCGATGGCGGTCCGGGATGGCGGCTGCGCGGGTCCGGGCTGCGACGCCCCACCGTCCTGGTGCGACGGCGCGCACATCCGACCCGCCGGATACGGATCGACCTCGATCGACAACGGGGTACTGCTGTGTTGGCGGTGCCATCTGCTGCACGACGTACACGGGTGGCAGATCGACCGGGACGACGGCAGGTGGTGGTGGACGCCACCACCGTGGGTCGACCCGACCGGGAAGCGGCGACCCGGCGGGCGGATACCGCCGGTCGCGGCATGACGTGTTCTGGGCGGCCAGCGGGCCAGCGGGGCTGTGGTTCGACGCGAGATTCGCACGCGCTTCGGCCATCGGCGACGCGGTGGCGCGAGTTCGCGGGAGATCTCCCGCATTCGCGATTTCGAGGAATTCTGCCCCCAGAATTGGGGTCGGCTCACTCGCCCTATTTCGCAGCGAATTCCCATTCGTCGCCGTTATCAATTCTTCTTGCTGCGACGTGCAGCGAACATCACAGCAAATCGATTCATCCCTGATGAGTCCCAAGATCGGAGTCCGCCCATGACCATGGGAACCGGCGTCGTGCTCTTCGTGATCGGCGCGATCCTCGCGTTCGCGGTGCACGTGCAGACCGCCTTCATCGACCTCGGGACCGCGGGCTACGTCCTGATGGTCGCGGGCGTCGTCGTCTTCGTCATCGGCCTGGCGCTCGCCATCCGCGGTCGCCGCTCGGTGACCACCACGACCGCCGAGCCGGTCGCGGGGGAGCCCGTTATCGCGGGCAGCCGCACCACGCGCACGAGCGGCCCCGAGGACTTCTAGGCCCGAACGTGACGGGGAGGGGGTGCCGTTCGGCACCCCCTCCCCGTTCTCGCGTCCGACGAGCGATCACCAGCTCGCGGAGCCGCCCGGCCGCGTCCCGTCCGGGCCGGCGTTCTCGTCGAGCACCCGCTCCGCGTACTCCCCGAGACGCGCCTCGCACCGCGCCAGCGCCGCTGCCGCGTCGGTCGCCTCCTGCAGGCCGAGCACGTCGCGCTCCAGCAGGGTGCCGAACCAGCGCTTCAGGCGCTCGAGACTCTGCTCCTCCTCCTCGAGCTCGCCGAGGGTGAACTTCTCCTTGGCGAACTCCTTGTCGATCTCCGCCATGAACTTGCGGCACTCGTCGAGGAATTCGGTCCACTCGTCGATCCGCACCCGGGCGAACGCGGTGCGGAGCGTGTCCGCGGCCATCGCGTCACGTGGCGTGCCGTCGAGCACCGCGATCGTGCCGCCCTCGCGCACGGCCACCGCCTGCACGCGCTCGACCCCGCCCGCGAACGGCTCGCTGTTCGGCAGCAACCACGCGCCGGAGCCGATCGGTGCGGCACCGAGCCGACGGAGCTCCCGCCACACGGCGACGCGGTGCCGCGAGGGCTCCGACGGCAGGCTCGGCAGCAGCAGGATCCAGGACGACACCTCGGTCACGGCAGGAACTCCTCCAACGCTGTGTGACGTGCGTTACAACCGCATGCTATGCGGCGCGGTGCAACAGGCGGTGGGAGGTGCGCCTGCATCGCGGTGCTCGCAGGGATCGAGCGGGCCGGAATCCGAGTCTCTGCAGGCTCCCGATCGCCGCTGAGGAGCCCCTGGCTTTCGGTCCCCGCTGATGTGTACGGTGTGCACATCAACCGCTTCGGCGGGCGCGATCGCAGCCGGGAGGGCGTCATGACGAAGTACCTGATCTCGTTCCCGAGCGGGGAGATGGACCTCTCCGACGGCGGCCTGCAGGCCGCTGCCGACGCGGCGCACGCACTCGTGCGCGAGGCGAAGGCCGCCGGCGTGTGGGTGTTCGGCGGCGGCATCGACGAGAGCGTCGCGCCCGTCCTCGTCGGCGCCGACGGGTCGGTGACGCCCGGGACCTACCCGCAGACGGAGCGCATCGAGGGAGGGTACGCGGTGCTCGATCTGTCGACGCGGGACGAGGCCGTCGCCTGGGCGGCCAGGATGGCGGCCGCGTGTCGATGCCGGCAGGAGCTGCGCGCCTTCATGGACGACCCGGACGCCTGAGGCGTCGCGCGCTCAGCCCCGGAGGACCTGCAGCGCCTCCCGGAGCGCGGAGAACACGATGACGAGCCCGGCGACCGGGTCCGCCCACCACCAGCCGAGCGCGGTGTTCGCGGCGACGCCGAGCAGCACGGCCGTCGCGAGAATCCCGTCGATCAGTGTCACAGGTCCTTCGGTGATCAGTACCTCGTTGTGCAGCGCCCGGCCGGTGCGCGTCTTCAGCGCGGCGAGCACGAACATGACGGCCGCGGTGACCGCGGTCCACGCGATGCCGCCCGGGCTGCCGTCCGGCCGGTGCCCGGAGATGAGCGCGCCCAGCGACGCGACGGTGACGTAGACCGCGAGCAGCACGAAGGCGATGCCGATGAGTCGCAGTGCTCGCCTGGTCCGCGCCTCCGACGTCCCGCGCAGCTCCCACAGCACGACCGTGCTCGCGCCGATCTCGATCAGGGAGTCGAGCCCCCGTTCACTGTGGACGCGCGTGCGAACGCGCTGGAAGCGCTTCGAATGCGCTCATCCGCTTCGGGCCGTTGGATCGGAAGCAATGGTTCGGGAGCGGTCGTGCATGCCGGAACGGCGAGGGAGGCCTCTGGTTCCTGCTCCGGACGTGACCGGTGCGCAGGCTCGCCTTGCCTGCGTGGTCAGGGGTCTGCCGATGCGGCAGGGTGGCGTCGATGGGGCGACGTGGTCGGACCTCGCTGCAGCGGATCGTCGATCCGTGCGCTCGATGCCGAACGGACCCCGAGGACCGGGAGGAACGACCATGAGCGCGGATCGGACCGACAGGACGGACACCAGCAGCCACCACATGGCGGCGCGGCTGCCCGCGGGCGGCGATCGCCTCGGCGGGACGTTCGGCCAGTCGCCGTCCCTCGAGGCCTGGTACCCGCAACGTCTGCGGGTGGAGCTGCTGCACCGCAACGGGCTCGACGCGGATCCGCTCGGCGCGGACTTCGACTACGCCGCAGAGTTCGCGAAGATCGATCTCGAGGCGCTGAAGGCGGACATCAAGCGGTTGCTGACGACCTCCGTCGACTGGTGGCCGGCCGACTACGGCAACTACGGCCCGCAGATGGTGCGGATGGCCTGGCACGCCGCCGGGACGTACCGCATCGCCGACGGCCGCGGCGGAGCCGGGACCGCGATGCAGCGGTTCGCACCGATCAGCAGCTGGTGGGACAACGGCAACACCGACAAGTCGCGCCGGCTGCTGCAGCCGATCAAGCACCGGTACGGGGCCGCCCTCTCCTGGGCCGACCTCATGGTCCTCACCGGCAACTGCGCGCTCGAGCTGATGGGCCTGCGGACGTACGGCTTCGCGGGCGGTCGCCTCGACGCCTGGGAGCCCGACGAGGGCACCTGGTGGGGTCCGGAGGTCTGGAACCCGCACGACGTCCACAGCTCCGACGACATGGTCCAGCGCGACCAGCGGTGGCACGGGAAGAACGGCGACGCCGGCTACGACCTCCAGAGCCCGCTCGCCGCATCGCACCAGGCCCTCATCTACGTGAACCCGGAGGGGCCGTACGCGAACGGCGACCCGCTCGGTTCGGCCCGCGACATCCGCACGACGTTCACCCGGATGGCGATGAACGACGAGGAGACCGTCGCGCTGATCGCCGGCGGGCACGCCTTCGGCAAGAGCCACGGGCAGGTGAAGGCGGACCGCATCGGGCCGCCCCCGGAGATCGCGCCCATCGAGGCGATGGGCCTGGGCTGGCACAACCCGGAGGGCTCCGGGAACGGCCGGCACACGATGACGAACGGCATCGAGGGCAGCTGGACGCCGAACCCGCTGCGGTGGGACAACACCTACCTCGAGAACCTGTTCGCCTACGACTACGAGCAGACGAGGAGCCCCGCCGGGGCGCTGCAGTGGACGCCGACCGACCCGGACGCGCCGAGGACGCCCGACGCCCACGTGCCGGGCGTCAGCCACCCGCTGATGATGATGACCTCGGACATCGCGCTGAAGGTCGACCCCGAGTACCGGAAGGTGTGCGAGAAGTTCCTCGCCGACTTCGACACCTTCACGCTCGCCTTCTCGAAGGCCTGGTACAAGCTCACGCACCGCGACATGGGGCCGAGGTTCCGCTACCTCGGGCCGGAGGCGACCATCGAGGACGACCTCCTCTGGCAGGACCCGCTGCCGGAGGCGGACGGGGCCCCGATCGACGGGGACGACGTCGAGGCGCTGAAGCGGACGATCCTCGCGACCGGACTCTCGGTGTCCGACCTCGCTTTCACCGCGTTCTCCGCCGCGTCGACCTACCGCGACAGCGACAAGCGCGGCGGAGCGAACGGCGGCAGGCTCGCGCTCGCGCCGCAGCGGGACTGGGCCGTCAACCGCCGCACCGTGCCCGTGGTCGACGCGCTGCGGCGGGTGAAGGCCGACTTCGACGGCTCGGCCGCGGGTGGGAAGCGCGTGTCGCTGGCGGATCTCATCGTGCTCGGCGGGTGCGCCGCGGTCGAGCAGGCGGCGCGCGACGCCGGCGTCCCGACCGCCGTGCCCTTCACGCCCGGCCGCGTCGACACGACGCAGGAGCTCACCGACGTCGAGATGTTCGAGTGGCTCCGACCCGTCGCCGACGGCTTCCGGAACCACCTCGACGCGGACTTCCCGGCGGTCGCCCCGGGCGTCGCGCCCGAGGCGGTGTTCCTCGATCGGGCGAACCTCCTGACGCTGACGGCGCCCGAGTGGACCGTGCTGACCGGCGGGCTCCGGGTCCTCGGTGCGAATGCGGACGGCTCCGCCGCCGGCGTGTTCACCGACCGGATCGGCGTGCTCTCCACCGACTTCTTCGTGCACCTGACGGACACCGAGCTCGTGTGGACGAAGGACGACGAGACGGAGACGACCTTCACCGGGACCGTGCAGGCGACGGGGGAGGCGCGCTTCTCCGCGACGCGCGCCGACCTGCTGTTCGGCAGCAACGCGCAGCTGCGGTCGATCGTCGACGTCTACGCGGCGTCGGACGGCCTGCCCCGCTTCGTCGCCGACTTCGTCGCGGCCTGGGACAAGGTGATGATGCTCGACCGGTTCGACGTGAAGGGGGCGCACCGCTCCGGGCCGATGGCTGCTTGACTCGGGGGACCACGACGCTGCAGGGACGCGAGGACGATGTGACGAGGACCGAGCCGCCGGGGGGCGCCGACGAACCGCACGCCGGCGGGCTGGCCGGCCGGCTGAACTGGCTGCGGGCCGGCGTGCTCGGCGCGAACGACGGCATCGTCTCCGTCGCCGCCATCGTCGTCGGCGTCGCGGGGGCCACGACCGCGACGGCGCCGATCCTCACGGCCGGCGCGGCGGGCGTCGTGGGCGGCGCGATCTCCATGGCGCTCGGCGAGTACGTCTCCGTGAGCAGCCAGCGCGACAGCCAGACCGCGCTGATCGCGAAGGAGCGGGAGGAGCTGCGGGCGACGCCGGATGAGGAGCTCGCCGAGCTCGCCGGGCTCTATGACGCGAAGGGCCTGACGGCCGAGACGGCGCGACGGGTGGCCGAGGAGCTCACCGCGCACGACGCCCTGGCCGCGCACCTCGAGGCGGAGCTCGGCATCGGGGAGGACGACGTCGTCAGCCCGTGGCAGGCCGCCGGCGCCTCAGCGCTGTCGTTCCTCATCGGCGCGATCCTGCCGATGATCGCGATCCTCCTGCCGCCGCCCGACCTCCGCGTGCCGATCACCTTCGTCGCGGTCCTCGTCGCACTCGCTGCGACCGGCACCATCAGCGCGACGGTCGGCGGCAGCGCGAAGACGCGCTCGACGCTGCGCGTCGTGGTCGGCGGCGCGATCGCGCTCGCCGCGACGTTCCTCATCGGACGCCTGCTCGGCACGAGCGGCATCGCCTGAGCATCTCGGACGGACTCGACGCGGACCACGACGTCCGCCGGCCGGTCGCCTTCACTACGGTGGCGGCATGACGGACGGCCGGAGCACCCGCTTCCCCACCTTCGTCTACGGGCGGGGTGAGGAGCCGGACCCCCGCTTCACCCTCGCGAACGAGCGGACGTTCCTCGCATGGATCCGCACCGGCCTGGCGCTGATCGCGGGCGGTGTCGCCGTGAACGCGGTGCGGCTGCCGATCCCGGACGGCGTCCAGATCGCCGTGGTGCTGATCCTGCTCGTGCTGGGACTGGTGGTGCCGCCGCTGGCCTGGGTGAACTGGGCGGTCACCGAGCGGGCGCTGCGGCTCGGTCGTCCGCTGCCGGGCTCGCTCGTCACGCTGCCGCTGGCGGTCGGCGTGCTGCTCGTCGCCGCGTTGGTCGGCCTCGGCATCCTGCTGCAGTGAGCGCGCCGCAGGATCCGGGGCTGCAGCCCGAGCGCACCGAGCTGTCGTGGCGGCGCACCCTGCTCGCCCTCGCGGTCGGGGCGCTCGTCTCGGTGCGGGTGCTGCCGCCCGTGCTCGGCGGGTGGACCGTCGCGACCGGGCTGCTCGGCGTGCTCGCCGCCGCCGTCCTGTGGCTCCTGGCGCGTCGGCGGCACGCGTCGGTCGCGGCGGTCTTCCGCGGGAGCGTCGCCGCGACGGCGATGCCCGGCGGCGGGCTCCTGCTCGCGCTGACGGTGTTCACCGCCGTGGGCGCCCTCCTCGGCCTCGGCTACGCCGTCCTGCTCCGCGCCGGCTGAGCGGGCACGATCCGCTCCACGGACCGGAAGCCGACGGCCGCGACCGGATCGCATCGCACCGTTCACCTGCGGGGCCTACGGTCCGGACCATGGCTGAATCCTTCGACGCCGAGCAGGTCGTCCGCGAGGTCACGACCACGCTCCTGACGAAGTTCCCCGATCGCGATCCCGTCGAGGTGGAGCGCGCGGTCCGCGAGCAGGTCGACGAGCTGGCGCGCCATCCGGTCCGCGACTACGTCTCGGTCCTCGCTCGCAGGGCGGCGAAGAAGCAGCTCGAGTCGAACGCCTGACGGCACGGCCGCGGCGGGCTCGAACCGTCAGGGCGCTTCGTCGTTCGCGATCGTCTCCACCTGGTCCACCGCGTCGTCGGGGAAGGAGAAGCTGCGCGGTCCGTCCTCATGGGACCACCAGGCGTCGCTCGCCGCCGGTCCGCCCGCGGCGACGATCACGTCGACCACGTCGCCCGGCACGGGTTCACCGTTGTGGGCGATGAGCCAGTGCCGCGTGGTCGTGTCCAGGCGTCCCCACCAGTGCTCGATGTCCATGCGTCGAGTGTGCGCCGCTCGCGGGGCGCGGCGACCCGTCCATTCGCCTCATCCCGCGGAGGGGGAGGTGCCCGCGCGTCTGCGGACCATCGCGTCAGCGCGATGAACGCCGCGACCGCGACTCCGAGCGAGCTCGGGGAGGTCACCCCGGAGGTGAAGACGGGGTCGTACAGCGCTGCGGCGAGCGGCCCGACGACGCCGGCGTTGATGCCGGCGGGGCGGGATCGTCGCGGATCCACGCGAGTCCGACCAGCCCGGCGACGGCGGCCCGCCGACCCACCGCCGCCGCACCACGAACGTCTCGTGGAAGTGCCCGAGGTGGGCGATCGGGCCGCCGAACGAGGTCAGCCCGAGGCGCAGGAAGACCCGGAGCACCTCCAGCGGCGAATCGGAGTGCGCGCGTTCATCGACCGCGCTCGCAGGATCCGTCACCGCTGCATCGTGGCGGTCCTCCGTGACGAACGCGAGAACGGCCTCGGGCAGGCGCCGGCCCGGGCTCGGGCGCCCGGCTCACTCCCCGCCGGCGAGGGTGCCGGTGAGGCGGGTGTGGAAGCGGTCGCTGGCGTCGTTCATGCCCTCGATGACCACGGTCTTGTGGTGGCGTGCGTACCGGACGGCGACGGTGTCGAGCGCGGCCACGGTGGAGGCGTCCCAGATGTGCGATCGGCTGAGGTCGATGATCACGCGGTCGGGGTCGCCGGCGTAGTCGAAGCGGTGGGTGAGGTCGTTGCTGGAGGCGAAGAAGAGCTCGCCGACGACGCGGTAGCGGACCTGTCCGCTGTCGTCCACGGAGCGGTCGACGGACGCGAACCGCGCGACGCGGCGCGCGAAGACGATCATCGCGGCCAGGACCCCGACGACGACGCCGACGGAGAGGTCGTTCGTGGCGACGACCACGGCGACCGTCGCGACCATGACGATCGTCTCGCCGAGCGGCATGCGGCGCAGCGTGGCGGGGCGGATGCTGTGCCAGTCGAACGTGCCGACGCAGACCATCACCATCACGGCGACGAGTGCCGCCATGGGGATGTCGGCGACGAGGTCGTGGAAGACGACCATCAGGATCAGCAGGAACACCCCGGCGCTGAAGGTCGACAGCCGGGTGCGGGCGCCCGACTCGCGCACGTTGATCATCGTCTGGCCGATCATCCCGCAGCCCCCCATGCCGCCGAAGAGCCCGGAGGTGATCTGCGCGATCCCCTGCCCGATGCTCTCCCGGGTCTTGTTCGACCCGGTCTCGGTGATGTCGTCGACGAGCTTCGCGGTCATCAACGACTCGATGAGTCCGACCAGGGCCGCAGCGAGCGCGAAGGGGCCGATGATCTGCAGGGTCTCGAGCGTCAGCGGGACCTGCGGCAGCAGGAACGACGGGAGGCCGTTCGGCAACGCGCCCTCGTCGCCGACGGTCGGGATCCGGACGCCGCCGAAGACCGCGATCGCCGTGATCAGCACGACCGCGACGAGCGGCGCCGGCACCGCCCTGGTGAGACGCGGGAAGAGGACGATCGCGGCGATGCCGAGCGCGACCAACGGGTAGACGGCCCAGGGGACGCCGATGAGGTGCGGCAGCTGGGCGATGAAGATCAGGATGGCGAGCGAGTTGACGAACCCGACCATCACGCTGCGCGGGATGAACCGCATCAGCTTCGCGAACCCGATCGCGCCGAGCACGATCTGCAGCACCCCGGCGAGCATCACCGTCGCGACCAGGTACTGCAGCCCGTGCTCCTTCGCCACGGGAGCGACGACGAGCGCGATGGCGCCGGTCGCGGCGCTGATCATCGCACGGCGACCGCCCACGATCGAGATCACGATCGCCATCACGACGGACGAGTAGAGCCCGACGCTCGGCGAGACGCCGGCGACGATCGAGAACGAGATCGCCTCCGGGATGAGGGCAAGGCCGACGACGAGGCCCGCGAGCACCTCGCGGACGAGGACCCTCGGCCGCCGGACGGCGTCGATCACCCGCGCGGAGTCGTGGCGCTCGGGTGCGCCGACGGTCGCGTCGAGGACGAGTCGTCGCAGGTCGGTCGGCATGGTCGGCTCCTGCCCAGCGCGTGCGATCGCGCCATCGAATGAGAAGGTCGTAGGCGCAGCGGCGCACGGAGAGCGATCGCGGCGGCCCGACCGGCCGCCAATCGATGCGACAGCGACTCTACCCTTCCGTGAGGGGAGGGTTGAGCAGGGGGACCTGGTGGAGAGCGAGCGGACGATGCACATCGGCGAGGTCGCCGACCGCACCGGGCTGTCCCATCGGACGCTGCGGCACTACGACGAGGTCGGTCTCGTCGTGCCCTCCGGCCGCACGGGCGGCGGATTCCGGCTCTACACGGAGACGGATCTGCAGCGGTTGCTGCTCGTCAGACGGATGAAGCCGCTCGGCTACACCCTCGAGCAGATGCGCGAGCTGCTGGACACGGTGCGCGACCTCCAGGAGGACGACGACCCCGAGGCTCGAGCGCGGGTCGCGGCGTTGGAGGCCGACGTCGCCGCCCGGCGTCTGCAGCTCGTCCGACAGGTCGAGATGGCGGACGAGTTCGCCGCGCTGCTCCGCGGCCTCTAGGGCCTGCTGCTGCCGGGAGCGTTCAGCGCCCGACGAGGCGCGCCAGGAACCCCGTCCGCTTCGGGGCGGCGTCGTGCCCGGGGCAGCGGTCGCGGGCGGGTACGCCTCGCATGACCTGGTCGACGTGCTGTCCGCAGCCCGCCCACGTCGTCTTCCCGCAGGTCCTGCACGTCACCTGTCGACACATCGCGACACCTCCTGGCTCCCTGTGCGCCGTGCGGCGCACATCCGGACTATACCCCCGGGGGTATAGTGGACCGCATGAGGACGGTCATCATCGGGGGAGTCGCGGCGGGCATGAGCGCTGCGACGCGGCTGCGTCGGCTCGATGAGGAGCGCCGGATCACAGTGTTCGAGCGGGGTGCCTACGTGTCGTTCGCCAACTGCGGTCTGCCGTACCACGTCGGTGGGGTGATCCCGGAGCGCTCGTCGTTGCTGCTGCAGACGCCGGCGTCGCTCGTGAGCCGGTTCGCGCTGGACGTGCAGGTGCAGCACGAGGTCGTCGACATCGACGCCGAAGCGCGGACGGTGACCGTTCGCGACCTCGTGACCGACACCGAACGGGTCGAGGGCTACGACGAGCTCGTGCTCGCGACCGGTGCGGTCGCCGAGCCCGGCCCGTCGAGCGCCGGAGTCCCGACGCACACGCTGCGCAGCGTGGAGGACGTCGATCGGGTCATCGCGGTCCTGGAGGAGGCGGGCCCGTCGCCGCGCGTGCTCGTGGTGGGCGCCGGATTCATCGGGCTCGAAGCCGTCGAGAACCTCCTGGCTCGAGGTGCTCGCGTGGTGCTCGCCAGCCGGGGCGCCCAGGTGCTGTCCCCGCTGGACCGCGAGATGGCGGCCCCCGTGACCGCCGCCCTGCGCGCCGCGGGCGTCGACATCCGTCTCGGCGTCACCGTCATCGGGGCCGAGGACGGCTCCGTCCGACTCAGCGACGGCACCACGGTCGACGCCGACCTCGTCGTCGAGGCGAGCGGGGTCCACCCGGACCGCCGCCTCGCCGACGCCGCCGGGGTCCGCGTCGGCTCGACCGGTGGCATCGTCGTCGACCGGCACCACCGCACGTCCACCCCGCACATCTGGGCCGTGGGCGACGGCGTCGAGAAGCAGCAGCACGGTGACGGGGCGCCGGTGCTCGTCACGATGGCGGGGCTCGCGAACCGGCACGGCCGGGCTGCAGCGGACGACATCGCCGGGGCGCGCCCGCACGTCGCGGTCCCTGCGCTGGGGACGGCGATCCTCGGCCTGCTCGGGCTCACCGTCGCCCTCCTCGGCCGGAACGAGCGCGAGCTGCTCGCGGCGGGCGTCCGACCTCGCGTCGTGCACACGCACCCCGCATCGCATGCGACCTACTACCCGGGAGCGCAGCCGATGGCGATGAAGCTGCTCGTCGACCCGGCGACCGACCAGATCCTGGGCGCACAGATCGTCGGGGGAGCGGGGGTCGACAAGCGCATCGACGTCCTCGCCGTCGCGATGACCGCCCGGATGCCCGCCAGCGCGCTCTCGCAGCTGGAGCTCGCGTACGCGCCCCAGTACGGGTCCGCGAAGGATCCGGTGAACCTGCTCGGCTACGTCGCCGAGAACGTCGCGACGGCGACCACCCGCACCCTGCAGTGGCACGAGCTCGCCTCGGCGCTCGAGCGGGGCGCGACGCTCGTCGACGTGCGCAGCGAGCAGGAGCACGAGACCGCCTCGATCCCGGGCGCGGTGAACATCCCGCTGGACGACCTCCGGGTCCGGCACGACGAGATCCCGGACGGGCCGGTCGTCGTGCACTGCCAGGTCGGCCAACGCGGCCACACCGCCGCACGCCTGCTGGCGCAACTCGGCCACGACGTCCAGAACCTCGACGGCGGCTACCGCACGTGGGCCGCCGGGACCGCGGCCTGACCGGCTCGCCGCCGGATCCACCGTCCCCAGTCCGAGAAGGAGCCATGCAGCAGATCACCGACACCGCGACCGACGAGGCACGCGCGCTGCGCGACCAGGAGGCCGTCCGGAAGGTCGCCAACAGGCTCAAGCGGGCGCAGGGGCAGCTCGCGGCCGTCATCGCCGCCGTCGAGAACGGCGGTGACTGCCGCGACGTCGTGACCCAGCTCGCCGCCGTCAGCAGCGCCATCGACCGCGCCGGATTCGCGATCATCTCCACCGCGATGCGCGAGTGCCTCGCGGACGCCCCGGCGGCGTCCACGGACCAGGAGACACGCCCGTCGCGGCTCACGGTCGAGGAGCTCGAGCGACTGTTCCTCACCCTGGCCTGACGGCGCAGGAGCCCGCCCGCGCTCAGCGGGCGAAGGACGCCCGGAACCGAGGTCCGGGGATCGGCTTGCCGACGAGCGGCGCGAGGAGGCAGACGTCCAGCGCGCTGGCACCGGCCACGACCGCTCCGACACCGGCGAGGATCCACCACGGGCCGCCCAGCACGGCGCCCGCGATCAGCAGGCCGGCACCGGCGACGACCCGCACCGCGCGCCCTCGGGTCGAACCCAGGAATCGGATGATGAACATGAGGCACCTCCACGACGTCTTCCCGCCAGGAGGCGTCCGCGGCGCCCGACGGAGCCAGGGGCGAAAGGCCTTCACAGCGGGCTCGGGCCATGGACGACGCGCGTTGGGTGGACCCCGAGTCGCAGCGGAACATGAACGGAACGGGCTCCCGCCCCGCTGACGGCATCGTGACGGCGGCCCGAGCGAGTCGTGCCGGTCGGCGTGCAGTTGACTGCAGTCGTGCCGGCGCTCGGCGGAGCAGCGTCGTGGAAGGTGGTGTCGGACGATGGCCGCCGGTCGCGGGCCGAGAACCTCCAGGAGGACTGCGGGTTCGTCGGGACCAGCAGATGCGTCGACGGAGGTGCTCGAGCTCCTGGGGGCCGTCGCGCTGCCGGTGCTGGGGACCGGGATCCTCGCCGGCCTGGGCGGGGCCGTGGTGACCTCGATGCTGCGCCTGCTGCAGCACGTCGCCTACGGCTACTCGGCGGGGGACTTCCTCTCGGGCGTCAGCGCGGCCGCCCCGTGGGTCCGGGTCGTCGCTCTGAGTGCTGCCGGCGTCCTGGGGGCTGTGGGGTGGTGGGCGCTGCGCCGGTGGGGATCGCCGGTCGTCCCGGTCGAGGACGCCGTGCAGGGGACGCGGATGCCGCTCATCGCGACCACGGCGAGCGCCGGGCTGCAGATCCTCATCGTGGGTCTCGGGGCCTCCATCGGGCGCGAAGCGGCGCCGCGGCTGCTCGGCGGCCTCGCCGGCGATCGCATCGGCGCGTCGAGCCGGGCCGATCCTCGGCTGCGTCGGGTGCTCGTGGCGGCGGGCGCAGGAGCCGGACTCGCAGCGGTGTACAACGTCCCGCTCGGCGGCGCGCTCTTCGCGGTCGAGGTCGTCCTCGGCGAGACGACGCTCCTCACGGTCACCGCGGCGCTCGTCGCCGCGCTCACCGCGACGCTCGTCGCGCGGATCGTCGTTCCCGACGCCGTGCTCTACACGGTGCCGGCGTTCGTCCCGACGCCGTCGCTGCTGGTGCTGGCCGTCGCGCTCGGCGCGGTGCTCGGCGTGCTCGGCCTGGGCTTCGACCGACTCGCGGTCGCCGCGCGACGACGGCGCCTCGCCGGATGGCGGATCCTGGTCGGGATGCCGGTCGTCTTCCTCGGCGTCGGCGTGCTGGCGATCCCGTTCCCCGAGCTGCTCGGCAACGGTCGTGCGCTGGCGGAGCTCTCGTTCGAGTTCACCAGTCCGATCACGCTGCTGCTCGTCGTCGCGGTCCTGAAGGCCGTCGCCACCGTCGCGACCGTCTGGAGCGGTGCGGAGGGCGGCCTCCTGACGCCCTCGGTGTCGATCGGAGTCGCACTCGGCTGCGCTGCAGCCGTCCTCTGGTCGTCCGCGTGGCCGGGAGCGAGCATCGCGGGCGGCGCCGTCGTCGGGGGCGCGGCGTTCCTCGCCGCGACGATGCGGGCGCCGATCACCGCGGCGGTCCTCGTGGTGGAGTTCACGGCGGCCGCGGGGCGCGATCTGCTGCCGATCCTGCTCGCCGTCGCCGCCGCGACGGTCGCGCGTGCGCTGATCGAGCGGCGGGCCACCTTCCGCGAGCGACCCGCGCTCGGGCGGCGGGGACCCGCCGCGGACTCGTAGCCGCGTCGACGCGATCCTCCTCCGCTCCACCCGCTCGCAGGGCTGGACCGTGTCCTCGCCGATGTGTCAGCCTCCCAGCGTGAGTGCAGCGGAGATCGACGCGTACCTCTCCTCGCTCGCCGAGCCGCAGCGCTCGACGTTGGAGGAGATGCGGCGCCGCATCCTGGAAGTCGTTCCGGACGCCGAGCAGGGGATGTCGTACGGCGTACCGGCGTTCAAGGTGGACGGCCGCACGGTCGCCGGGATCGCCGCGTTCACGAACCATCTGAGCTACCTGCCGCACAGCGGATCGGTGCTGAGCGCGCTCGAGGAGGAGCTGGGGGAGCGGGAGCACACGAAGAGCGCCCTGCACTTCCCGCCCGGTGAGCCGCTGCCCCGCTCCCTGGTCCGGCGGCTGATCGAGGCGAAGCTCCGCTCCGGCGGGTGAACGCGCGGACCGTCGCGCCGGGAGGCCGGGCGGGACCCGGACGCGTGCAGGAGTGGCGGCCGACCCGTCCGTGGGATCGCAGCTGGCGACGCGGTCGTCTCGCCGTTATGGGAACGATGACGGCCGGCGCGCGTGCCCCGAGCCGCCGGAGGTGTTCACGCAGCGGGTCGGAGTTCAATGCAGCGGTGCTCGATCACCTTCCTCTGTGGCTGCTGATCGTCGTCTTCGTCGCGAGCGGTGCGGTGATCTGGGTCGCGGGGGTCCAGCTGTCGAAGTCGACGGACGCGATCGACGACCGGCTCCACCTCGGCAGCGCGCTCGGCGGGTTGATCGTGCTGGCCGTGGCGACGAACCTCCCCGAGATCGCCATCACGGTCACGGCGGCGGCGAGCGGTTCCGTCGAGGTGGCGGTCGGCAACATCCTCGGCGGCATCGCCCTGCAGACCGTGGTGATCGTGATCCTCGATCGGTTCGGTAGGCGGAAGAAGGAGGCGCCGCCTCTGACGTTCCGGGCGGCCTCCCTCACGCTCGTGGTCGAGGCGCTGTCCGTGGTCGCGATCCTCGCGGTCGTGGTCGCGGGGACGCAGCTGCCGAAGGGGCTCGACGTGCTCCGGTTGACGCCGCAGGCCGTGCTCATCGTCGTGCTCTGGATCATCGGCCTCCTCCTCGTCCGACGGGCCGGCTCCCACCTGCCGTGGCACGAGAACGGGAACGCGCCGGGCGCGACGCCGCACCGCTCGGGGCATCGCACCAGGTCGTCGGCAGGTCATCACGACTCGGTCTCGGAGGGGCAGCGGAAGCGCGGGCTCGGCCGCACCCTCGCGGTCTTCGCAGCGGCGGCGCTGGCCACGCTCGTCGCCGGCTTCTTCCTCGAACAGAGCGGCGATGCGGCCTCCGGTCAGCTGGGCCTGTCCGGCCTGCTGTTCGGCGCGACCGTCCTGGCGCTCGCGACATCCCTGCCGGAGATCTCGACGGGGCTGCAGGCGATCCGGCAGGGCGACGACAACCTCGCGATCAGCGACATCTTCGGCGGCAACGCCTTCCTCCCGGTACTGTTCCTCCTGGCCGGACTCATCTCCGGGAAGGCGGTCCTGCCCGTCGCGAAGAGCGGCGACATCTACCTCACCGCGATCGCCGCGCTGCTGACGGCGATCTACGCGATCGGTCTGCTCTTCCGGCCTCGCAGACGCGTCCTCGGCATGGGCGTCGACTCGCTCGCCGTGCTCATCGCCTATCTGCTCGGCATCGGCGGCCTGATCGCCGTCACCGGATGACCGACGCGAGCGGGGGCACAGCATGAGTGACGAGCGGCGCAGCGAGATCGGCGACTCCGACGAGCCCGTCGAGGACGAGGTCGTCGAGTCCTTCGACGCGATCGTCGAGGAGGGCGCCGAGCGGCTCAACCGCACCTGGGCGGCCGTGCTCGTCACCGGCCTGTCCGGTGGCATCGAGATCGGCGTCGGCGTCATGGCCTACCTCGCCGTCCTCCACGAGACCGGCAGCCACCTGCTCGCCGGCGTCGCGTTCTCGGCCGGGTTCATCGCCCTGCTGCTCGCGCGCAGCGAGCTGTTCACGGAGAACTTCCTCGTCCCCATCGCCGCGCTGGCCGCGAAGGAGGGCACGCCCGCGCAGCTCGCGAAGCTCTGGATCGGGACGCTGATCGCGAACCTCATGGGCGGTTGGCTGGTGATGCTGCTCGTCGTCGCGGCGCTCCCAGCGCTGCGGTCGACGCTGGTCGAGTCGGCGCGCCACTACCTCGACGTCGGGTTCGGCTGGGAGGGCGTCTGCCTCGCCCTGCTCGGCGGGATGGCGATCACGCTCATGACCCGCATGCAGCACGGCACGGACTCCGACGTGGCGAAGATCGCGGCGGCCGTCGTGGGTGGCCTGCTGCTCGCCGGTCTCCAGCTCATGCACTCGGTGCTCGACTCGCTGCTGATCTTCGGAGCGATCACCCTCGGCGAGGCGGACCTGGGGGAGTGGGTGCGCTGGTTCGTCCCCACTCTCGTGCTCAACGTCGTCGGCGGGATCCTGCTCGTCACCGTCCTGCGCCTCATCCGCAGCAAGGAGCTGCTCGCGCACGCCCGGAGGTGAGCCGTGGCTGCCTGCCGTCGACCGCGTGGACGCCCGATCCGAGCGCGGGCGTGGCTCGCCGGTCCTCCTGAGTGATCGATTCCTCGGCACCTGCGAGCTGCCGTGTTCGCAGACGGGGCCGGAGGAGGGTGTCGCAGATGAGCTCAGAAGCTGGGCGCGGACGTGAGCCGGCGCGTGGACGTCCTGTGCTGCGCCGAGCGCCGACGGGCACTCGTTCGTGGTGAGGGACACCGCCGGGCTCCTCGCGTCAGACGCAGTGCCCGTGGCGCACCCGGCGAGGCCGTGGGCTGCAGCACACGCGATCACCACCGGCAGCACCTTCATGCGAATGTGCGCTCAGCGCGCAGCGTCTCACCACCAGGGGTCTGAGAGGCGTGGCGGCCGGTGGTGGCCGTGACGGGGTCTGTGGGTCAGGTGTTCCATCGGCCGGTGTCGAGGAAGCGCTCGATCTGCTGCGTGTGGGGGAGCAGGTCGAGCCCGTGCGCGGTCGTCCAGGCGTCGTCGTAGTAGGTCTGGGCGTAGCGGGAGCCGCTGTCGCAGATCAGGGTGACGACGCTTCCGGTCCGACCTGCGCCGAGCATCTCGGCGATGACCTGGAACGCGCCGATCAGGTTCGTGCCGGTCGATCCGCCGGCCCAGTGCTGCGTCCGGGCACGGAGAACGCGTGCCGCGGCGATCGAGGCGGCATCGGGGACCTGCATCATCCGGTCGATGACGGTCGGGAGGAAGGACCGCTCGACGCGCGGGCGGCCGATGCCCTCGATGACCGACGTCGACGTGCTCGCCGCGGTGAGGTCGCCGCTCTGCCAGGCAGCGAACAGCGCCGAGCCGGCCGGATCGACGACGGCGAGCTTCGTGGCGACGCGGGAGTACCGCGCGTAGCGGCCGAACGTCGCTGCGGTGCCGCCGGTGCCGGCGCCGACGACGATCCAGGCCGGGATCGGGTGGCGCTCCAGGGCGAGCTGCCGGAAGACGCTGTCGGCGATGTTGTTGTTCCCGCGCCAATCGGTCGCGCGCTCGGCGAGCGTGAACTGATCGAGGAAGTAGCTGTCCGGTTCGGCGCCGAGGGCCTCGGCGCGAGGCGACACCAGGCTCGGGTCGTCGACGGTGTGGCAGTGGCCGCCGTAGAACTCGATGAGCCTGATCTTCTCAGGGCTCGTCGACCGCGGGAGGACGGTCACGAACGGGAGGCCGAGCATCCGAGCGAAGTAGGCCTCCGACACGGCGGTCGATCCGCTGGACGCCTCGACCAGGGTCGTGTTCGGGCCGATCGACCCGTTCACCAAGCCGTAGAGGATCAAGGAGCGCGCCAGCCGGTGCTTCAGCGAGCCGGTGGGATGGACCGATTCGTCCTTGAGGTAGAGATCGATGCCCCAGGGAGCGGGCAGCGGAAACGTGTGCAGGTGCGTGTCCGCGCTGCGGTTCGCGTCCGCTTCGAGCAGTCGGATGGCTTCGATGACCCAGGGGCGAGCGGTGTCGGATCGGGGGTCGTGCGCCGGGCGTGCATCACCGGGGAGCCGGTCGGCGGAATCGGGAGCTTGGAAGGCCGGCACGGTCGCTCCTCACACGCCTCGCGCGAGACGTTCGCGACTCGGAGCGTACTGAAGCGACCGCGCGCACGACGGGGAAGAGCGACCGGCCCGGCGATCACCGCTGCTGCGACTCGGTCGCGTGTCGAGGGAAGGGAGATGTCTCGCTCGCAGCCCGTCTGCTGGGTGCGTCGATCGCTGACCGTGCAGCGGCGCTTCGGGTGTTCGCCGGCAACACCCGTGTCTTCGGTTCTCCGCGAAGCACGGCTTCCACCCCGGCGGCGACCACCAGGTCGATCCGGGTACGGGCGTCCCGCGAGCCGTCATGTCGGACGCCCTGCAAGGCGGTGCCAGGAGTCGCGGGTGGCTCGCGGTCAGCGGAGAGCGCAGCGGATGCCGCTGCGCTCTCCGGATCGCGCCCGCCAGGTCAGTGCTTCTCGTCCGCCTGTGCGCGGATGTCGAGCGCCCAGATCACACCGAATCGGTCGCGGAGCTGTCCTGCCAGCGGCGACCACGGGGACGGGCCGATCGGCTGCCGGATCTCCGCGCCTTCGGCCAGTCCGCGCCAGGCGGCGGTGATCTCGTCGGGGTCGTCGCCGCTCAAGTAGACGTAGAAGGCGTTGGCGCCCTGGTCGTAGGTCTGGTGCGGCCAGACGTCGAAGGCCATCACCCGGATGCCGGTGGTCGTCTCGACCTGCCCGAACACGATCCGGTCCGCCCATGCCGGGTCGTCGGAGGCGCCCATCTGCCCGTAGGTGACGGCGACGGGCTCGGTGCCGAAGGCGGCGGCGTAGAACTCCAGGGCCTCCCGTGCTCGGCCGTCGAAGTTGAGGTGCGGAGTGGTGGCGATCGTCATGTCGACTCCTCGGTCGGGCAGCTCGATCGAGCTGCAGTGATCGATACGATCCCGGGTGTTGCGGTCAGATCCTGTCCGCGATCAGGAGCAGACTCGTGATGTGGCCGATCCGACTTCGCGTCTGCTGCAGCTGCTGTCGCTGCTGCAGGTCCGGCAGGAGTGGCAGGGCGACGTCCTCGCCGGCAGGCTGAACGTCAGTCCGCGCACGATCCGACGCGATGTCGATCGGCTCCGTGAGCTCGGGTACCGGATCCAGTCGGTGAGCGGCCCCACGGGTGGGTACCGGCTCAGCAACGGCTCCGAGCTGCCGCCGCTGCTGTTCGACGACGACCAGGCGGTCGCGGTCGCGTTGGCCCTCGCGGTCGCGCCGGCGTCCGGCGCTGACATCGCGGAGGCGGCCGCCCGCGCGTTGGCGACGGTCCGGCAGGTCATGCCGTCCCGGCTTCGGGCTCGG
This sequence comes from Amnibacterium kyonggiense, assembly GCF_004364555.1. Lineage (GTDB taxonomy): Bacteria > Actinomycetota > Actinomycetes > Actinomycetales > Microbacteriaceae > Amnibacterium > Amnibacterium kyonggiense. The sequence continues at coordinate 806,811 of NZ_SOAM01000001.1, forward strand.
GTCGACGCGATCGAGGTGATTCCCGCGCCCGGTCGAGACTTCGTCGATCCAGAGGTCCTGGTCGCGGTCAGTGACGCGACTCGGAAGCACGAGGTCCTCCGCTTCCACTACGCACCACCCGGGCAGAGCGATGACCGACCGTCGCGACGGGTCGAACCGCACGCCGTGATCGCCCGAGCCGGCCGCTGGTACCTGCTGGCCTGGAACGACGACGCGAAGGGCCCGGTCGACGGCGATGCGACCGGGGACTGGCGCACGTACCGGATGGACCGGATCACGTTGAGCGCACCGACCCGACGCTCCTTCCGTCCTCGACCCGTCCCCGGCGGCGATCCGTCGAGCTTCGTCGCGGCTCGGTTCAGGGGTTCCTCCAGCTCGAACGTCTGGCCCTGCATCGGCACCGCCGTGGTGCACCTCCCAATCGAGCAGATCGCGCCGTACGTGGACCCGGACGCGGTCCTCGGGGCGCGGGACGAGCGATCGACCGAGGTCACGATGGGGTCGTGGTCCTGGAGCGCCCTCGCCGTTCGGTTCGCGGGGTTCGATGCGCAGTTCGAGCTGATGGCACCCGCGCCACTCCTGCACGGCGCCGCTGAGTTGGCGCGGAGGCTCGAGCAAGCTCGACCCGCCCGGCCCGACCGCCCCTCGGGCTCGCTGAGCACCTCGGCCACAAGCGGCCTTCGATGAACAGGACGTCTGCATGTCGCGGAAGGTCGGCACGGCGGAGACCGCCATGCACCACGACCGAATGCTCGGAATGCGTTCGGAGACGCTCTGGGGGATCCGCACGAACACGACGGTCAAGTGGGGCTCGTGGGGCTCGAACCCGAGACCCGCGGTACTTCCCCTTCGGCACCGACGTGCGCGTGTTCGCGGTCATGAGCAGTGAGGACATTGCTGCGTGAGCCACCAAAGCCGCACCGCGCTCGAATGCTCGCATGGGTCGACTACCGTCTTGAAGCCAGCGCTCTGAGGCATCTCAGCGGAGGATCTGAGAGGCGTCACCGCTGCGCCGTGTTGGGGACGAGTGACTCACGTCCACTGACGATTCGCGCCGGGTTCGGTACTCCATCTGGACCGGCCCAGGCAGGATCATGGCCGTAGGGTCGACCTCGAAGGCGGCCTGCCTTCTGCACCGGCCCGTGATGTCCCGAGAACGAGAGCGATCGTGTGTGCTCGATCTCTCGTTGTGAGTTTCGCGAATATCGCATTCACGTGCGATTTCACTGTCGCTATGGAGACATGCAGGCGAGCGGCGATCTCGTCGTTACTGTCGCCGCGGGCGATCAGCGATAACACTTCGGATTCTCGTCGGGTGAGACCGGGGAAGCGTTCTTGTAGCCGACCTGTCGTGAGTATGCGTTCGCTGGCGTCTCGGAGCTGCCCGAGCTCGGCCGCGTGTGCGCGGTTCACGTCTTCGACGCGCGCCACGTTCGCCTGAGCTGCGGCACGTCGAGCGGCAGCTGCCGACACGCTCACTGCGAGGATTGCGCCAGCTAGGGCTAGTCGCGGCCCTGTCGTCGGAGCAAACGCGCACCCGAGCAAACCTGAGGCGAGTGCGATCGCGGGCCAGCCCCAGCGCATCCACGATGGGCTGAGCACGTCGCCGTTGACGATGATGAGGCTGCCGACCATCGGGGCGATCGCTGCCGAGTACGTCGGTACGGCTGCGAAGCTCGCAGCGATCAGCATCCCGCCCAGCAGCGCCAGATCTGCTCTCCGCCCCACGCGTGGTGCCGCGAGGGCTCGGGCAGCCCAGAGGGCGGGAGCGGCGACTGCGGCCGCTACAGGTAGCCGCGTCATCTCGGTCGGCTGAGCCACGGCGAGAGCCGCCGCCAAGGTGACTGCGGCGATCGCGAGTTGAAGCTGCATCCCCGATCGCTGCATGGCTCCATGGTGCAACGACGCGAAGTCGATGAGGTCCCGGCTCGGCGGACCTCCACCCTGGGATGGAGGTCTTGACCACTCCACCTGCAGGCGGTGGTTCGTGGGCAGCGAGGCGACTGGTGTCAGATCCATGACGACATACGACTGGGTCACGGACATCACATTGATCGCGCTTGTTCTGCTGCAACTTCGAAGGAGGCGGCTCGGCCTGATCCAGCTCCTGCTGCCGATCGTCCTCGTCGCACTTGCGGTCTGGCACTACTTCGCGGTTTGGCCGGGGACGTCGAACGGCGCGCTCCTCGTCGGCGGGGCGACTGCCGTCGGCGCACTCCTCGGCGTCGGCTCGGGCGTCTGCGCTCGGATGTGGAAGGTCGACGGAACCGTGTTCGTGCGAGCGGGCGCCGTTGCAGCGGTTCTCTGGATCGTCGGGATGGGCTTCCGGCTGGGCTTCCAACTGTGGGCACAGTCCGACATCGGCGCCGCTCGCGTCGTGACGCTCAGCATGCAGCACGATCTCGATCGAGCTGCATGGGTCGACGCGCTCCTCTTCATGGCGATCGCGCAAGTCCTCGTCCGCGCCTTCGTGCTCGTCGTGCGGCGCCTCCTGCTTGCTCGCGCGACTGTGCTCGCCCGCTCATCTGCCGCGTGACCCCTCATCGCCGCCGCCGCGCGTCCGAGCGGCACGCGCGGTGGTTGACTTCGAGCGCGCCACGCCGAGATTCGACCAGGCTTTCGGGTCATCCGACCAGGCGCTGGAGCCAGTGGTCGCGGGTGGCGACCATATCTCTGGCGAGTTGCGTGGTCGGGGCGAAGGCGTCGAACCCGTGGAAGCCACCGGGCCACACGTGAAGCTCGGCCTGACCGCCGGCAGCCCAGATGGCATTGGCGTACGCGATGTCCTCGTCGCGGAAGACCTCGGCGGAACCGCAGTCGATATAGGTCGGCGGTAGTCCGGAGAGGTCAGTCGCTCGCGCGGGCGCGGCGTAGATGGAGACGGCACCGGTGCCCCGGCGCTCGCCGAGCAGGGCGGTCCAGCCGGTGCGATTGCTCCCGCGATCCCAGACGCCGACGCCATCGATCTGCCGGGTGGACAGCGTCTCGTCGCGGTCGTCGAGCATCGGGTACTGGAGGAGCTGCCCCGCGATCACCGGTCCGCGCCGGTCGCGAGCGAGGAGTCCGACGCCGGCGGCGATCCCGCCGCCGGCGCTGGCTCCGGCGACGATCAGGCGGTCGGGGTCGATGCCGAGTTCGGCCGCGTGCGAGGCCGTCCAGACGAGGCCGGCGTACGCATCCTCGACCGGGGTCGGATCCGGATGCTCTGGCGCCAGCCGATACTCGACCGTCACTGCCACCGCGTCGTAACGGACGATCCAGTCCACAAGTCCCGCGACACCACTCCAGCGGTCCCCGAAGATCATGCCGCCGCCATGGATGGCGTAGAAGCAGGGTCCGCTGCAAGTGCGGCCGGCCCGCTGAACGACTGACAGCATGATGTGCTCGCCGTCGTACGACGCGATTTCCACATCGTGGACGTCGAGGCCAGCGTCGGTGAGTGCGGAGCGCGCCGTGGGCCCGCCGGCCATCGCTTGGCGCATCGGGGTGATCATCTCGGCGGTGATCGTGGACGGCAGCTGTCCGGCGAGAGCGTGAAGGACCGTCTGCAGGTCGCGGTCGAACGGCGGACGGGGGAGGTTGCCGATCTGCTCCTCGTCGCTTCGCTGCGCTGTCACTTCGTCTCCAGGCGTCCGAGCGGCTCGGACGCCGCCCCGAGGTCGGCGGTCGCTCGGGCCCACGCGCTGTCGTCACCGGTCAGGTGCGCCAGGAGGTAGGCCCAGGCGAATTCGAGGACGAGGTCGGCGCGAGCCGGGTTCTCATCCGTGGTCCGCGAATCGTTGAAGCCGTTGATGCCGCCGAGGGAGTGCTCGCCGCCGAATACGGTCAGGAGCGCGTCGGCACCCGGCGCCAGTCGGTAGACGTCCTCGAACCAGTCTCCACCTCGTGTGGAGAGCGGCGACTGGTCCGCATCGCCTGCCGCGACGAACGCCGGAGCGGTCTGCTCGGAGAAGTCCGGGTTCATGAACGGGAAGTACTGCGTTGCCAGCGGGGTCAGGCTGTCGCCGGTGCCAGGGTCGGCAAGCAATGCACCGACCGTGAAGCGAGGGTCGCGCAGGCTCTCGCCGGGCTCGCCGGTCTCGTCGAGCACTCGTTGCCCCAGCAGCATCCCGGCGGTGGTCGCACCGTACGAGTGACCGGCGGCCGCGACTCGCGTGCGATCCACTCGGTCCGCAAGGCCCGGCACCGCCTGCTCGATGAGATCAAACTCATCCAGCACGGTGCGCATGTCCTGCACCCGCAGTCGCCAGATGTTCGGTTGCCGAGAGTCAGTGGGTGCCAGGGCAAGCGACGCGGAGTCGAGGAACGTCGGCTGGACCACGACGAAGCCGCGGCTCGCCCAATGCTGCGCGACCGGTGCGTAGTCCCGCGACGAGAGCGTGAAGCCGTGGGCGAACACGACCGCGGGCAACTCCGCACCGGTAGCGGGGGCCGTCACGCGGACGGTGAGATCCTGCCCACGGTAGGGAGCGGGCAGGGCGACGGTGTCGACGGAGACGACCGGGCTGACGGGGGGCATCGCTGTGGTGCTCATGACGCTCATTCCTCTGGACGTCGCGGACGGCGTCCGGTTAGTGTCGGTGTAGGCGGATCACTGATCCAGTTGCCCAACTATATGGATCGTTGATCCGTTTTGCAATCTCGAGGAGGGCGAGCGTGAGTCGTGTTCAGACCGAGCGGGTCGGGCCGGGTCGGCGCGCGGATGCCGTCCGCAACGCACAGGCGGTGGTCGACGCCGCGGCCGCGGTGTTCGCCGAGGAGGGAGTCGATGCACCAATTCGTCGGATCGCAGCGCGGGCCGGGGTCGGGATGGCCACGGTGCTACGGCACTATCCGGATCGACAAGCGCTCATTGCGGACGTCTATCGAAGTCAGGTCGAATCCTGCGCTGCGGCTGCGCCATCCCTGCTCGAGTCCGCATCGTCCCCGGCCGAGGCGCTCAAGGCCTGGGCTGGCCTGTTCGTGGAGTTCCTGTCCACGAAGCACGGCCTCGCTACCGTGATGTCCGCCGACCCGGACGGTTTCGGCGCGCTGCACGCGTACTTCCTCGCCCGCCTGGTCCCTGCCGGCCAGCTGCTGCTCGATGCCGGTGTCGCCCAGGGGTTCTTCCGTGAGGATGTCCCTGCAGCGTTGATGCTGCGCGCAATCGGGAACCTCTGCGTGACGAGTCGACACGACGCGGCCGGAGAGACGCTGGCGATGGTCGGAGTCTTCCTTGACGGGCTTGCACGACGGTCCTCCGCGGCGGGAAACCGTGAGTTCGGCGCGGCGCCGGCTTCCTAGGGTGCCGTCGCCGAGGCGAAGGGGGTGGGAGATCTCGGATTGGGCGCGGCCTTGCGCTTGTCGTGGATCGGGGTGGTGATGAGGTCTACTGGGCAGTGGCCGGTTGCGCCGTTGATCCTGCGACTCGTCGCCGTCGCGCGAGTTCCGCGACGACGAGCAGGCCGGCCGGCTTGGAATGGTCATACGTTCGCGGAGCGGAGAAAGGACGACAGTCCTGGTCCTTAACGCCTCGGAATCGTTCGCGTCCGGCCTGCGACGCGAATACCGTGACTGGCGGCAGCAGGCATGCACTTCGATCTGTCCGGACCAGCAGTCGACGAGTCGCGGCTCGACCGCTTCGGCACTCCCATCATCGCCCCAGACTGCCGCTCGCACATGCCGAGCACGACATGCGCACCCTGGCCGGCGGCTACGAGCGCCAGTGATCCAGGCTGCTGAAGGTCCGGAGCTTTGATGACGGGTTACCCGCAATGTCGTTCGACCCGGTGCAGTAGTCCCGCCTCGGCATGAGTTAGATCGCTTCACCCGCCTTCTTGCGCCGTCTTCGCAGGTACGGACTAGTCCTGCGTCGCTGCCCAGGTCGCCAGCAGCCGAAGGGCGTCCGCGCTGGAGCTGCCGGGCTCTGGCGTGTAGACGGTCAGGACGAGGCCGGGGTCGGATGGGAATTCCATTGCCTCGAAGCTCAGGTCGAGATCGCCGACAACGGGGTGGTGAATTCGCTTGTAGCCAGCGCGGTGGAATCGGACGTCATGCTTCGCCCAAAGTCGGCTGAACTCCGTACCGCGAGTTGCGAGCTCGCCGATCAGGTCGGACAGGGCCTTGTCGTGAGGGGTGCGAGCTGCTTGAGTCCGCAAGTAGGCGATGGTGTCGGACGCGGTCCGTTCCCAGTCGCGCCAGAAGATCTTCGCTGCCGGGTCGAGGAGCGTGAATCGTGCCAGATTCGCCGGTCTCGCCGGATCGGCGAATACCTGAACGAGCAGCGCGTGGGCAAGTCGGTTGGTGGCGAGTACGTCGTAATGAGCGTTGCGGACCCAGGCAGGGACGTCCTCGACCGCGTCCAGTACCCGGAGGATAGAGGGGCGAACACTTGGAGCCGCGGTCCTGTGCGGAGCCATCCGACCGCCTGCGGCAGCACGCCGGGCGAGGTCGAAGAGGTGCTCGTGCTCTGCCCCGTCCAGATGCAGGGCGCGGGAGATGCTCGCCAGCACGCTGTCCGACGCACCGCCGAGGTTCCCGCGCTCCAGGTTGGCGTAGTAGTCCACAGAGACGCCGGCGAGCATCGCCACCTCTTCGCGGCGCAGCCCGGACACGCGCCGGTTTCCCCCGTATGCCGGCAGGCCGGCCTCCTCTGGTGTGATGCGGGCACGGCGAGTCGTCAGGAAGTCGCGGACCTCGGCCTTCTCGTCCATGCGCGGAACCGTAGCCGCCCGCCGTAGCGGGAGGGAGGGGCTGCTGGTGCACGGAAGACCGGCCCCTGCCGTCGGCGCTCCGGCGGTCGTCTGATGGGCACCAGCGATCGGCCGGCTGCAGGCGCAGCCATCGAGATGGGAACGACATGACGAATGACGACTGGATACTGGCGCCCGCTGCACTGGGTACCTGGGCATGGGGCGACAGTGGGGAACACGGTGACGGGTACTTCGGGAGCGAGCTCGACCCAGCGGCCCTGGACCAGCTCGCCGACATGGCGCACGCCGCGGGTCTCACCTTGTGGGACACCGCGCTGGTCTACGGCATGGGGCGTTCCGAACAGGTCCTCGGTCGGGTGCTGCAGCGCTTCGACCGTGCCGACTATCAGCTCTCCACGAAGTTCACCCCGCAGATCGCCGCCGACGGCGTCGACGCGGTCGGGGACATGCTCGAGCGGAGCCTCGCGAACCTCGGCACCGACTACATCGATCTGTACTGGATCCACAACCCCGCCGACGTGACCCGGTGGACGCCCCGACTGATCCCGCTGCTGGAAGCCGGCACGATCAAGCACGTCGGCGTGTCCAACCACGACCTCGCGCAGATCCAGCAGGCCGACCGGATCCTCGGCGAAGCGGGGTTCCGGGTCGAAGCCGTGCAGAACCACTACAGCCTGCTGTACCGCGGCTCCGAGCGGGCGGGCATCCTCGATTGGGCCGGTGGTCGCGGCATCCCGTTCTTCGCCTACATGGTGCTGGAGCAGGGTGCGCTGACCGGCCGATACGGCCCGAGCAACCCGCTTCCCGACGGAAGCGCCAGGGCCCAGACCTACAACCGGCTGCTGCCGCAGCTCCAGGCCCTGACCAACGGGCTGACCGAGATCGGCCGGTCACGCGTTGCCTCGGCTGCGGACGTCGCGGTCGCGTGGGCGATCGCTAAGGGAACGAGACCGATCGTCGGTGTCACCAAGCCGCAGCACATCGACGGGCTGGTTCGTGCCCGCAGAATCGAGCTCACCGGTGCCGACATCGAGCACCTGGAGGGCCTCGCCGACGCAGCGGATGTGGACACGCGTGCCGCCTGGGAGCATGTGATGTAGTCGAACGCGTTCGAGGTGGGCCACCGCGTCCGCGACAGCTCACTCCGTTCCGTGGGGGACTGCCGGCAAGGTGACCGTCACTGGTCACGTGACCGGCTCGCGGCTCCGCTCGTTCCTGAGACAGGAGCCCGACCGCGTGCGCGGCTCAGCGCGCTCGGTGGACGATCCGCCGGGCGCGCTGCTCCGGGACGCCGAGGACGAGGAGGCTCGTCGTTGCCGCCGTGTCGTCGCCGTAAGCAGCGTGCTCCTCGCTGGCGAGGGTGAAGACGATCCACTGCGCGATTCGCCCGAGCGTTTCTGCGGGAAGGTGGCGAGTGAACGCGCCGCTCGCCTGTCCCTCTCGGACGAGGTCGGCCAGGGCCGTGTCGACCGGAGCGAGCAGGTCGTGGATCTCATCGCCGTACTCGCTGCGCCGCAGCTCGAGCAGCACTCGGTAGCGGTCGATCACGGGCCAGATGCGGGTCACGTATCGTGCCCATGCCTCGGCGGGGTCCGCGGGCTCGGCGGTGCTGCGGTGAAGCGCATCGAGGAGCTTCGAGGCCGCGGTCTGCGCGATCGCTCGGATGAGGTCGGCGCGGGTGGGGAAGTGACCGTACACGGTCCGCCGCACCACGCCGGTCGCTTCGGCGATGTCGTTCATGCCGGCGTTCGGGCGCCGCCCGAGCACGTCGAGCGCGACCTCGATGATCCGTGCCCGGGTATCGCCCGGCCGGCTCGGTCCGGCAGCGTCGCTCGCCACGGCTCGAGGATTGCACACGCATGTGCAACGATGGCCGAATTGCACAACAGTGTGCAATCCGTGCGAGGTGCTGGGGTGAGGAGAGGCGCGATGACGGAGGAACCAGGCGAGCTGCGGCCGTACCAGGTGGCGGTGCCGGATGCGGATGTCGACGACCTGCGAAGGAGGCTCGCGCACACGCGGTGGCCGGTCGCGGAGACGGTGACCGACTGGTCGCAAGGCGTGCGGATCCAGGACCTGAAGGCGCTGACCGACAGGTGGGCGCAGGACTACGACTGGCGCCGCTTCGAGCGGAAGCTGAACCGCTACCCGCATTTGATGACGGAGATCGACGGCGTCGACATCCACGTCCTCCACGTGCGGTCGGAGCATCCGGATGCGCTGCCGCTGCTGCTGACGCACGGCTGGCCCGGGTCGAATGCGGACTTCCTCAAGCTGATCCAACCGCTGGTCGACCCGGTCGCGTACGGCGGTGAGGCGGCGGACGCGTTCGACGTGGTCGCGCCGTCGATGCCCGGCTTCGGCTTCTCGGGGTCGCCGACCACGACCGGCTGGACCGTGCAGCGAACCGCTGCGGCGTGGATCGAGCTGATGCGCCGCCTCGGCTACGAGCGGTGGGCGGCGCAGGGCGGGGACTGGGGGGCGATGGTGACGACGGCGCTCGCGGCGCAGGAGCCGGCGGGTCTCCTGGGGGTCCACCTGCATTCGGCCTACGCGTTCCCGTCAGCGCTGCCCGAGACGCTTGACCCGGACGAGCAAGCGGCGGTCGACGGGCTCGCCCGGTACTCGGGGGAGCTGGGCGGGTCGAATCATCTGCAGGGCACGAGGCCGCAGACCGTCGGGTTCGCGCTGGCGGATTCGCCGGTGGGGCAGGCCGCATGGCTCTTTGAGAAGTACCAGGCCAAGACGGACAACTCCGGGCGGGTCGAGGACGCGATCAGCGTCACGGACATGCTCGATCAGATCTCGCTCGCTTGGTTCACGAACACGGCGGCCTCCTCGGCGCGGATCTACTGGGAGAACCGGAACCTCGGCGCGTCGGGCCCGATCGTGACGCTGCCGGTCGCGGTCACGGTCTTCCCGAAGGACCTGCCCCTCCCGCCGCGCCACTGGATCGAAGCCGCGTACCCGAATCTCCTCCTCCTCCACCAGGCGAAGCGCGGCGGTCACTTCGCCGCGCTCGAGCAGCCGGAGGTGTTGGTGCGCGATCTCCGTGCGGGTCTGCGGGCTCTCCGATCCTGACCGCGACAGAATGGTCCCCTGCGGGTCACGTCGACGCGAAGGCGCTCCGATACGCGCTGGGCGTGGTACCCACGATGCGGTGGAAGTGGCTGCGCAGGTTGTGGGCCGATCCAAGTCCCGCTTGCGCGGCGATCTGATCGAGGCCCAGGTCGGTGGCTTCGAGTAGTTCGCGGGCGCGGTCGAGGCGAGCGCGGAGCAGCCATTGCAGCGGTGGATGACCGGTGTCCTCGACGAACCTGCGGGCGAAGGTGCGGGATGAGACGCCGGCGTGCGCGGCGAGCTCGGCGACCGTCAGCGGCTCGCCGAGCCGGCCCAGAGCCCACTCGCGGGTGCGGGCGAAGGTGCTGCCGGTCCGCTCGGGCAGGGCGTGGGGGAGGTACTGCGCCTGGCCGCCCGAGCGGTACGGGGCCGCGACGATCTGCCGTGCGACGTCCGCCGCGACGCGGACGCCGTGATCGCGCCGGATCAGGTGCAGGCAGAGGTCGATCCCCGCCGCGACGCCAGCGGAGGTGAGCACCCGCCCTTCGTCGACGAAGAGCACGTCGGGATCGACCGTCACCCTCGGGTACCGTGCCGCGAGCTCGGCGGCCTGCTGCCAGTGCGTCGTCGCGCGGTGCCCGTCGAGCAGGCCGGCAGCGGCGAGCGCGAAGGCGCCGGTGCAGACCGAGACGATCCGTGCTCCGCGGGCAGCAGCGTCTCGCAGCGCTCGGATCGCCGCCGGGTCGATCGGCGAGGCGAGGTCGGCGTAGCCCGGCACGATCACGGTGTCCGAGTACTCCAGGGCTTCGACGCCCCGCTCGACGGCGTAGCCGAAGCCGCCGGCCGCAGGGACGACACCCCGGCGGATGCCGGCCATGGTGACCTCGTACGGTGCGCCGTGGCGGCGCCGGAACATCTGCATCGGGATGCCGACGTCGAGTGCGAGCGCGGACTCGAGCACCAGCACCACAATCCGGTGCTCCCTCGGCTGCTTCCGTTCCTCCTCGACGCGCGTCATGGCTCGAATGATACGAATATTGGCATTGCTGCCGCTCGTGCGCGCCAGCGTTCCTCGCGACGATGCTCGACGTGCCGTCCCCCCGAAGTGCAGTCGTCCGTCACCTGACCGTCGCTCAGGGGCTGTCGGTCGCGGGAAGCACCGTCGATCTGACCCTCACCGGGATCGTCGGGGCGCGCATCGCTCCGACGCCGGCTCTCGCGACGGTGCCCTACTCGCTGGTCTTCCTCGTCGCCGGTCTCTGCACGTTCGGGGTGTCGAGAGCGATCGGCCGCCTCGGACATCGCCGTGTCTTCGTCGCTGCCCCGATCGCGGCTGCGGTGTCCGGGTGCGTGTCCGCTGCCGGGGTCCAGCTGCAGCAGTTCTGGCTGTTCTGCGTCGGGACCGCGCTGATCGGCGTCTATCAGGCCGGCAGCGGGTACTACCGGTACCTCGCGGCCGAGTCGATGCCGCGCGAGCGGGCTCGTGCGGTCAGCTCGGTCCTCGCGGGTGGACTGGTCGCGGCGCTCGTCGGTCCGTTCCTCGCCACCGCGCTCGGCGGTCTCACCTCCACGCCCTTCGTCGGCTCCTACCTGCTCGTCGCCGTCCTCGGCGCCGCGGCGTCGGCATGGAACACCCGGCTCGTCGAGCCGTTGGCGGGAGGCCGGGTGGCGGTGGCGGTGGCGGTGGCTCCGCCTCGGGCGCGTCGCGAGCTCTGGCAGCAGCCGGGTCTCATCGCCGGTACCGCGGCGGCGCTGCTCGCCGCCGGGACGATGATGGCCATGATGACGGCCGGCCCCATCCTCGGGCTCGCGACCGGCAGGACCCCGGTGGAGGCTGCGTTCGGCGTGCAGCTGCACATGATCGGCATGTACGCACCGGGACTCGTCGTCGCGAGGGCGATGGCCCGGGTTGGCGAAAGGGTCGTCGCGATCGGCGGATGCGTGCTGGTGCTCGCAGCAGGACTCACGGCAGCGACCGCGACCTCGCTGGCGGCCTACCTGGCGGCGATGCTCCTGATCGGCGTGGGCTGGAACCTCGGGTACGGCGCCGGAAGCGCGATGATCACCGCCCACCACCGACCCGCGGAACGAGGACGGGTGCAGCCGATCGCGGAAGCGCTCATCATCGCCGCGCAGGTCCTCGCATCGGCGTTCGCAGTCGCTTTCACGTCGGTCACCGGGTGGCACGCGCTCGGCTGGTGCTGCCTTGCTGCGGCGGCCGTCGTCGCCGTCGTGGTTCTTCGCGCCCGACCAGGCCTCATCCGCGCCGTCTGACGCGGCGAGGTCCCGCTCAGTCGATCTTCACGACGAGCTTCGTCGCGGAGACCCCGCGTCGCTGCAGGTCGAGGGCCTCCTGGACCTCCGCGAGGCCGCACCCCGCGATCGTCGGCGCCGGCGCGATGCGGTACCGGTGCTCCGCGTGCGCAGCGGGCAGGTACTCGCCGTAGATCGCCGAGCTGACCATGGTGTGCTTGATGCTGGACCCGAAGATGAACCGCGCGCGGACACCGTGCAGCCGGGAGGAGAGCAGCAAAGGCGTCATGTGACCCACGAGCGCCGTGACGACGCGGACGCGATCCAGTGGTCGGCCGTGTACGAGTCGGCCGAGGTCCCCCGGTGGCGTCCCCATCGCGACCCGCCTGCGATCCGCGCAGATGAGCCGATCGGGTGGGCCCCGTGGGGCTCGAACCCACGACCCGCGGAGTGGAGATAGTGGGTTCGCGTGAGATCACGGGAAGTAGCAGATCGTTGATCTGACGCGGATCGAGGTGCAGTTCGCTCACAGGAGATCGCACCCGATACTGCTAAATGTTCGGAATAGATTCGGAGTTCGGGCCCGCGCGCCGAACCCACTAACTGGTGCTGTGGCGCCCCGTCTTCGTGCTGCCTCGGTAGCAGGGACACGAGACGCTTCGGCTTGAAGTGGCGCTATTCGCCTCCGTCTCGCGAGGAAGTGTCTCGCCACTCATCAGCTGCGCGACGCGGCTGGGTTGGGTTGATTCAGGTGAACCGCAGAGATCGGGGTGTCTTGACAGCGGAGTGGGGCCCGTCCTTCTGCGGACGAGCCCCGCTCGCCTGGGTCAATCCTGTGGATTGGCGCTGCCGTCGTATGACGGCAGCGCCTGCACGAGGGCGGTGAGTCCGGGATCCTCCGCGTACCTTCTGCGGTGCAGTTCTGCGATCTTCTGGTGGATGGTCGGGTCGGTCGAGTCGGTGATGTCGAAGGAGACGAACCGATCGACGAGTGGGAGCCCGATCTCGTCCGTGTGTCGGTGAGCGGGGGCCTTCAAGTACTCCCAGTAGCCGTCGAGGTCATCGAGGACATACATCGCGCCCCACTCGAAGTCGCCGCCCACGTCTGGGCCCACGACGTAGCTGCGGACCGACGGGATCACCTCGCCCTGATTGCGGAGGCTAGCGAAAGCGGCCTCCTTGGCGTCTTCGGAGGCGCCGGCGTTGAGGGTCATGCGGACGATGTGTGCAATCACGTTGATCTCCTTTTTGGGGTTGGGGTTGGGGTTGGGGTTGCGTTTGGGGTTGGAGGAGTGGCTCAGCGGCCGTCTGTCCTGTCGCGGAGCAGCAGCCGCACGACGGCCGCGACGAGGGCGAGTGCAGCCGCGCCGAGGAAGACCCAAGAGAAGCCGCCGGTAAGGGCCGTGGCAGCGTCGAGGCCCCGGGCTTCGAGCGCGCCGGTGCGAGCGGTGGCGACGGAGCTGAGCACCGCGAGGCCGAGCGCTCCGCCGACCTGTTGGCTGGTGTTCACCAGGCCGCCGGCGAGGCCGGCGTCGCGGTCGGGCACGTCCTCGACCGCCAGCTGGGTGGCCGCCACGGCGGCGCCGCCGAGGCCGACGCCGATGACGATCGTCGGGCCGAGGACGGCGGTCGCGAACACCGCGGTGCTCGGCGCGGCGGCGAGCCAGACGAGGCCGGCGGCCAGGATCAGCAGGGCTCCGATGAGGGTCCGCTTCGAGCCGAGGCGGACGACGGCGGCGGGCACCAGGCCGGCGGTCAGGACTAGGGCGCCGGCGAGGGGGAGCTGGCTCAGGCCGGCGGCCAAGGCGTTGTATCCGAGGACCGCCTGCAGGAAGACGGACAGTGCGAAGAAGAGCGCGACCATCCCGGCGCCGAGGAGCAGGGTGATCGCGTTGCCGCTCGAGAGCCGCCGGTTGCGGAACAGCGTGAGCGGGACCAGGGGCAGGGCGGTCCGCCGCTCGACCGCGACGAACGCCGCCGCGAGCGCGATCGCGGTCGCCCCGAGGCCGAGCGTCAGAGGCGAGGCGGGGCCGCGCTGCTCGAGCGCGCTGAGCGCGCCGACCGCGGCGACAAGCGCTCCGGTGATGAGGGTCGCACCGGGGAGGTCCAGGCGCTCGCGGACCGTAGCGGCGTCTCGAGCGACGAGACGAGCGGTCCCGAGGACGGCGATGACTCCGACGGGGATGTTGACGAAGAAGATCGCCTGCCACCCGAGAGCGGCGGTGAGCACGCCGCCGAGCAGAACGCCCGCGGCGGAGCCAATGCCGGCGACCGCGCCCCAGATGCCGAGCGCCTTCGTCCGATCCGCCGCCGCGGGGAAGAGCCGCGTCACCAGCGCGAGGGCGGCCGGCGCGAGCATCGCCGCGGACCCGCCCTGGGCCGCACGGGCACCGAGCAGGATGCCGCTCGTCGGCGACAGCCCGGCGACGGCAGAGGCGAGCACGAACGCACCGGTTCCGACGAGGAACAGGCGGCGGTGGCCGTACCGGTCGCCGAGCCTGCCGCCGAGCAGGAGCAGGCCGCCGAACGCGAGCACGTAGGCGGTGATGACCCACGGGAGGTCGCCGGTGCCCATGCCAAGGTGGGCGCCGATCTCCGGCAGTGCGATGTTCACGATCGAGGCGTCCAGCACGACGAGGAACTGCGCGAGCGCGAGGAAGCCGAGTGCGCTCCACCGCCCTCGCGCGGGCGGGGGCGACTCGAGGGGGACGAGGGGCGGGTGGGACAGGGTCGTGGACACGATTTCCTCCAATTGTTGAGTGTTTGGTCACTCACCTAGCGACCACAGGGGCCGCGACGTGGTGCCCGTCGGCGCGGACGGCCGGGGTTCAGGGGTGGCGGATGCCCTGCGCGAGCAGGCGCGCCCAGGGCTCGGGGGTCTCGTCGAGCCCGGTGATCGCGATCAGGTGGCAGAGCTGGCCGAACGCGATGAACCGCTGCACCTGCTCGCCGCTCGCTCCCGAGCGCTCGGACGCGAACGTCACGACGCGGGCGAGCCCGTCGCGGAGGGCTTCGGCGATGACCGGTTCGCCAGCGGCGGACTGGGCGTGGACCTGCAGGAGGAGGAGCGATCGATCGGCGATGAGATCCGCGTAGGCGCCGCCCATCGCGTCCAGCACGGCCTCCGGACCGTTGTCGTCGGCGCGGTCGGCGCCGGCCCGCAGTGCCTCAAGGACCTGGTCGAAACAGGACTCGAGAGCGGCGACGAACAGGGCGTCCTTGCCGGGAAACAGCTTGAACACGTACGCCGGCGAGATCTTCGCCTCGTTCGCGACGTCCGCCACCGTCGTGCCGTGGTAGCCGCCGACGGCGAAGCGGCGGACGGCTGCGGCGGCGACCACAGGGCGGCGCAGCTCGGCGGTGGAGAGGATCGTGCTCGACGGCATGTGAGTGACTATACACACACTTGCGACGACTGTCTCGCCGGGCCCTCGGGAGGGCACTCCTGCCCGACTGCATGTCGATGGCCCCTCAGGGCGCTGAGAGGGGATCCGCGGCTCGCATCGCGACTTGCGGGAAGAGCGACACCGCCGTGGTTGCGACCGATTCTTGTGCTGTTCCTGACATGAATCCGGACGTGAACACGCGGCGTGCACTGAGATCGACGACGGGGAGGTCGGTGCACGGCGCGCCGGTGTCACATCCATAGACCACATGGTCGGGCGTCGTGATCTCGAGGACTGGGCCGAGGGATCGGAAGGTCCCGGATACGGCTACGTCGTAGAAGAGCCCGGCCAGCGCTTCGCGGATCTCCGTCTTCGAGACTGCCATCGGGTTGGGGGCCCAATCGAGCTCGAGGGTGCTCTGCACCCGGCCCGCAAGAGTCGGGGCAAGGCCGCCCGCCTGCGCGACGATCAGCCGAATGTCGCGATGATTTCGGAAGAAGCCGGAGTAAATCATCTGATACACGGTGCGGGCGATATCGAACGTCACCTCGAGGAGGGGCGTGGGCAGCTCTGTCGGATTGTGCAGGTGAGGGTTGGCGTGGATGAAGACCGTGGCCCGCCGCTCGTTCAGTCTCCGCCAGACGTTGTTGAAGATGCTGTCGCCGAGATTGTGTCCGTCATAACTTGATCGCAGCGCGAAGTCGTCGGCGTGTAGCTCGTCCAGTGCCCGGTCGATCTCGTCGAGTGCCTCCGGTCCGTCCAGCATGGGCAAAGACGCGAGGAGCCCGAACCGCGCGGGATTCGTAGTGGTGATCGCGGCGCCGAAGGAGTTGGACCGCATGACTTCTTCAGCGGTCCATGCATCGGTGTTGCTGAGGAGCTGAACGGGGGTGATTGCGGAATTTAGTTGTGCAAGCTCTTGTGCGGGGTCCCAATTTTGGGGAAATCCCTCACCCGAATTTTCGTCATGGAGGCGTCGGAGGTTAAGGTGCGCATCCTGATCGGTCGAGGGCACGGCGAAGTGAGCGTATAGATCCAGCGCGACTCCCGGGGGCATCTAAGGTGATTCCCTTTCGTGATATGCAAGCATTTCAGCTTGAGTCGTCGCCTTCGTTCCTGCGCGAAGCATGGAAATGGCTGTAAGGCGTCAATGGCGTACTGTCCGCGAGTTCACCGGCGCGCCTCGCGGGCAACCCGATTTCAGGCTTAGGGGAAGGCTGAACGTGCCGGTCCCTTCGCCTCGTCACACGGGAGAGCGAGGTGTGAGCTCGACGACCTGGACGCCGTAGCCCACGCGGTCCAGCGTCCGCGGCTCCGTCGCTTCGGGGACCCGCAATACGGCCGGTCCCTTGTAAGAGCCCCAGTGGACGATGTGTGCCAGGTCACCTCGAGGAGTCGGCCGGATCGTTACCAAGGTCCGACTAACTCGCTTGCCGTCGACTTCGATCCGTGGTGCTGCGGGCAGCCGTACCTCGGAGGCTGAATTCGAGTGCAGTCGACGCACGGTGTGACCGTCGGCGAGCACCTCGTCCAACTTCTCCTCGGGCACTGTGCACCCGGGCGGGACGAGCAGAGTCGCCTTTGCGCGCGGCGTGAATGGCGTCGCCGTGTCCCAGAGATCGAAGACCATGCCGGCCGCGGTGAGCGCGGTCAGTGTCTGCTCCCATGCCCGGTACGCGGCCGTTCCGCCTGCATCCGCCCAAGTGGTCTCCGGTACCCGTGACGTGCCCACCGACGCGTAAGCGGCAAAGGCATCAGGCCGATGCCAGGCGACGTGCACGGACGCGAGCGGCGGGCTGGAGAGTGCCTTGTGATCGCGCTCCGCGAGGTCGACCAGAGGATGGATCGCCGTGATGAACGGGGACGGGGTGCCAGCGACGGTGTAGGGCGCGTGTTCCCAGTTCTCCCGGTCTGCGAGCATGTAGAAGTTCGCGCCGGCGAAGCCGAGGGCGACGGCCGCTCCGGTCCAGACCTCTTGCTCGCGCGGGGTCGGCTCCGGATAGTCGACGTGTTCGCCGGGCGAGCGCCAGATGCCGGACTGCAGCTCGGGGATCCAGGGGAGTGGTTCTCCCGCCGCGCGCGCGGTCGCCGCGGACCGGGCTAACCGGGCGATGTCTGCGGTGTCGAGTGGCGGGATGTAGTAGTGGTCCTCGCCGACGATGGCGCCGGTTCCGACGCGGATCCTTTGGTGGCTGACCGGGACGTCGTGCACTGGATGGGTGACGAGATTGACGGTGTAGAGGAGTGCTTCCCCGCCGAGGTCCTCGTGCATCCGACGGAGTGCGGCGAGGTAGTCGGCAGTCGCCTCGGTCTTGAACGTGATCCAGTCGTGCTGCCGTCCGGGCGGTGTGTGGGTGCCAGTCGGACGGCGCGGTGGCTCGACGGTCTCGAACGATTCCTGAGGACTGTCCCAGGCGCACGCGAGCGCGTCGAGGTCGTCGTCGTACCGATGACGGATCCAGTCGCGGAAGGCAGCGATGCTCGGCCAGCTGTAGTCGGTGCCGTACATCGAGTCCTGGAAGCAGCTGCTGGGTTCGTTATCGAGCTGCATCGCGATCACCGGCCCGTGGGGGTAGGCGTACGGGCGGATCGAGTCCCAGACCGCTGTGAACCACTTCCGGACCTCGGTGAGGTAGTCGGGATGTGCGTAGCTCGGCACCGGGTGGAGGAACGGCGGGTTGTAGCCGACGACGGGCTCGTCCTGGTCGTCGCGGGCAATGAGGTCTGTCCTTGTCAGAAGCCGGTCGGGGTATCCGCCACCGGGTTCCTCGGCGCAGATCCACGGGCCGGGCTTCAGTTGGACCGGCAGGTCGGCTTCGGCGCAGAGCTGCAGAAACGCGCGCACGTTCAGCCGCGGATCGCTCGCCCCGTCGAAGTCGTATCTGCCGGGTGCGATCTCGTGACGCCGCCAGGAGAGGTAGGTGCTGACCAGGGTGATCCCGTTTCGGGCCGCTGCTCGGAGGGCCGGCTCCCAGGTGTGCGGATCCATACGCCAGAACTGGATCTCCCCGGCGATGAGCGGGACCGCACGGTCGCCGCAGCGCAGGAGCCCGTCCTGAACGACCACGCGGTCGGTCATCCCTTCACCCCACCGGCGGCGTTCCCGGCGACGAGCCACTTCTGGATGAGGGAGAACAGCACGATTGAGGGGATCGCAACGAGGATCGACATGGCGGCGAGCTGGTTCCACGAGACCTCGTAGGCGCTGGAGAGCTGCGAGAGGCCGACCGGGAGCGTGCGGTGCTCATCGGTGTTGGTGAAGGTGAGGGCGAAGGTGAACTCCTCCCACGCGCCGATGAAGATGAAGATCCCGGCCGCGACGACACCGGGTCGTGCAGCGGGTAGCGCGGCGCTCCACATGGCGCGGAAGTGCCCACACCCGTCGATGCGCGCGGCTTCGTCGATCTCCTTCGGAACCTGGTCAAACGCCGTCTTCATCAGCCAGGCCCCGAGCGGGGCGGATGACGACACCTGCGCGAGGATCAGCGCCCAGGGGCTGTCAATCAGTCCGAGCTGCGAGACGAGCCCGAACAGCGGGATGATCAGCAGCACCGAGGGGAACATCTGCGTGGCGAGCAAGCCGACGAGCACGACGCTCCGACCCCGGAAGGTGAATCGGGACAGCGCGTAGCCGGCCATCACCCCGACGAGGAGTCCGATGGCGACGGTGCTGGTGCTCACGAGTACGGAGTTGCCGAGCCAGGCGAAGAAGTTGCCGCGTCCGACGACGTAGGCGAAGTTGTCGACGGTGGGGTGCGCCGGCAGCAGGCTCGTCGAGTCGTACAACTCCTGCCGGGTCTTGAACGCGTCGGCGACGATGCTGAGCATCGGCGCGAGCGCGAACGCGGCGAGTGCAGCCGCGCCGATCCAGAGCAGTGACCGGGCCGGCCGGATGCGGCGTCGTCGCCGGTGGGGGAGGGCGATGGTGGTCATGAGAGGGCCTCTCTGCCGAAGGCACGGATGTAGAGCGCAGAAGCGATGCCGACGATCGCGAACAGGATCATGGACAACGCGGACGCGTAGCCGAAGTCGAAGCTCTGGAACGCGGCCTTGTAGACGAAGGTCGTGAGGATGTCGGTCGCACCGCCCGGGCCGCCGCCGGTCATGACGTAGATCGAGCTGAAGTTGTTGAACGTCCAGATCAGGGCGATCAGCGTGCTCGTCAGCAGCACGGGCTTCAGCAGCGGAAGAGTGATGCTGCGGAAGGACCGCGCCCAGGTCGCGCCGTCGACGCCCGCCGCTTCGTAAAGGTCCGGCGGGATGGAGGCCATCCCGGACAGCAGCAGGACCATGATGAAGGGGAAGCCTCGCCAGACGTTCGCGACCACGACCGACAGCAGTGCGGTGCTCGGGTTGGAGAGCCAGGCCTGCTGAAGGGTGGGCAGGCCGGCTGCTCCGAGGATCTCGTTGATGAGGCCGTAGTCGGGTTGGTAGAGCAGCTTCCACGCGAGCGCACCGACGACGACGGGAGTCGCCCAGGGCAGGACGAAGACCGCTCGGAGGATTCGAGCGCCGGCAAGCTGCTGCAGCAGGAGCGCCGCGGCCATCGCGACGATGAACTGGAGCAGCACCGACCCGATGGTCCAGATCGCGCTGTTGCCGAGCACGCTCCAGACCGCGTCGTCAGCGAAGGCATCGAGGTAGTTCTGGACTCCAGCGAACGTCCAACCGGCGTGTCGAGTCGGGCGGATATCGAACAGGCTCTGCGCGGCGACGATCGCGATGGGGTAGGCGATGAAGACCGCGACGGCGACGAGCGCTGGCGCGAGGAACGCCCACGGCCCCAGCCGTCGCTGCCAGCCCGGCCGGCGACGGCCTCGTGGGCCGGACTGTGCAGTCCGGCCCACGAGGAGGGATGACGCGTGCGTCACTTGAGCGCCTTGTTCGACGCCGCGACCGCGTCGTCGAGGGCCCGCTGAGGCGTCTTGGAACCGGACAGCGCCGACTGCACCGCCGCGCCGAGGGCGGTGTCGATGTCCCCGGCGGCCGCGACGGTCGGTCGGGTCTTGGCCTGCTGCAGGACGGTCGAGAACGTCGCGATCGAGGAGTCGTCCTTGAAGGCGGGGTCCGAGTAGAGCGAGGTCTTCACGGGCAGGTAGCCGAGGGCGGAGGCCCAGGTCTTCTGCGTGGAGTCCTGCATCAGCCACTTCACGAAGGTCTTCGCAGCGTCCGCGTGCTTCGAGTTCTTTAGCACGACGAGGTCGAGTCCTCCGAGCACGGTCGCGGCCTGCTCACCCTCCGGCAAAGGCGCGACTGCCCACTTGCCGTCAATGCCCGCGGACTTCAACGACGGCAGCATCCAGGGGCCGGAGGTGAGCATCGCGAGCTTGCCCGAGATGAACGGCCCCTTCAGGTCGTCCTCGGTCGCAGCGGCCATGCCCTTCGGCATCGCCGTCTTCTGCAGGTCTGCCCAGAGCGTGAGTGCCTTCACCGCCGCGGGGGAGTCGAACACGGCCTTCGTCTGGTCACTGTTCACCACCTCCGCGCCGGACTGCCACAACCACGGGTAAAACTCGAAGCCGCCCCAGCCGCCGAACAGGCCGACGCCGTGGACGTCACCCTTAGTCAGGGTCTTTGCGTCGGCTTCGAACTCGTCCCAGGTCGCTGGCGGCGCGTCGATGCCGGCCGCCTTGAACAGGTCGGTGCGGTAGTAGAGCGCGAGGGCGGACACGTCGACGGGGACGCCGTAGAGCTGGCCGTCCTTGGTGACGGACTTGAGGCTCGCCGGGAAGTAGTCCTTCGCGCTGCCGCCGGCGTCACCGAGTGGCTGCACCCAGCCGGCCGCGATGAACTGCGAAGCGCGGGGCGGCTCCACCCGAGCGATGTCGGGACCCTGCCCGGCAGCGATCTGCGTCGTCAGTTTGTCGTAGTAGCTCGCATCGTTGTCCCGGATCAGCTTGACGGTGATGTTCGGGTGCTGCTTTTCGAATTCGGCCAACTGCTTGGTGAACTGCGCGGTCTCCGCGTCGCTGAACTGCTCCTGGAAGGTGATGGTCGCTTTGTCGTCACCGGTCGTTCCGGAGCCGCCGGAGCAGCCGGTCAAGGCGATCACGGTCGCTGCGGTGCTGACGAGCGCCGCGGCGATGCGGGTTCGAGTTCGGATTCGGGGGTGCATGGCACGCCTCTCTGCAGTGCGAATGGTTGGGGTCAGGACGTTTGAAGGGGCGGCACGACCACGCTGCGACGGAGGTCGCGGCTGTCGTGCCCGGCGTGCAATCGATACAGCGTTTTCGGGAGCGCCCAGGTCGCGCCGGCGGGATCCCAGATCTCGAAGGCGCGGCGCTCGATCTCGATCTCGACGACGCCGGTCTCCCCGGGGGGCACCGCGAGGCCAGCGAAGCCCGCCAGCCATCGCGCCGGCCGCTCGATCGTCGACTCGGGGGCCTCGAGGTAGAGCTGCACGGTCTCTCTCGCGGTGCGCGAGCCGATGTTCGTGACGGTCACCCGGGCTGTGCATCCGGTGATGTCGCCGGATATGACGAGCTCGTCATATCGCCATGCGCCGTAGCCGAGGCCGAATCCGAACGGCCTTGCCGGCGTGCGGCCGTCGCGATCCCACTGGCGATAACCGACATGCAGGCCCTCGATGTAGTCGATCGTGCCGTGCTTCGGGACGACGTCCCGGACGGGGACGTCCTCTTCGGACGCAGGAAGGGTCCAAGGGAGTCGGCCGCTCGGCTCCGTCTCGCCGAGCAGCGCTGCGGCAAGGCCTGTGCCCGCCTCCTGCCCCGGCAGCCACCACCACAGAACTGCGGCGACCTCGTCGAGCCACGGGAGCACGACCGGAGCGCCCGCATTCACGACGACGACGGTGTTCGGATTCACCGCAGCGACGCGGCGCACGAGATCGTCTTGGAATCCGGGCAAGCCAAGGCTCGTGCGGTCCCATCCCTCCGACTCGGACTCCTCGTTCGTGCCGACGACGACGATCGCGACCTCGGCATCCGCGGCAGCGTCGAGTGCGTCTTGCAACTCGCTGGAAGTCGCGACCGAGTCGCAATCGTGGCGGAGCACGAAGCGGACGAACCGGCCGTAGGCACCCGCATCGACGACCTGCTGGACAGCCGCGATCCGCACCACCCGGTCCTCGGCCTGCTCGAAGCGCCGTACCGGGCCGTCGGGATTGTTCGCCGACGAGTCGAGGATCACGTCGTGATCCGCCTCACGAGTCGACTCCGACACAACCTCGCCGTCGAACCGGATCACGTGGGAACCACTCACACCGACCTCGACCACGTGGGCACCGGCAGCCAGGTGCACGTTCGCGCGGATCCGCGCGCGCACGGCCCCGTCCGGGGCGTCGCGGTTCCACGTCTCGTCAGCGGCGACGACCCGAGAGGGCTCGATCTCTCGGCCGTCGACATCGAAGAAGGTGAGCAGGTAGCCCGGTTCGCCGGACGGTGTCGTGACCAGGTGGGGATCGATCGGATGCGCGTGCCGACGGCTCGGCGATCCGCGATGCAGCGTGATCTCCGCCCGCGGCAGTGCGTCGCGCAGTGCGTCGATCGGAGAGGACTGCAGCACGGCGGTCACCGATGCGCTCCCACCCCCTTGCACGAAGGGTTCGACTGCATTCGGGCCGATCACGGCGACCCGGCGAACGTCTCGTCCGAGGGGCAGGACGCCCTCGTTCCGGAGCACCACGCTCGATGCGGCGACAACGCGCCGCAGTAACGTGCGCGTCGAAGTGGAGTCCGGCTCGGTCCAACCCGTCGCCGGCGCCTCGTGGCCGGTCACAGCGCCGACGCGGCGTCCGAGCCGGACGACGCGATCCACCTTGTCCTTGACGATGGCAGCGGGCACCGATCCGGCTTCCACTGCCTCCTCGAGCGCCGCGCCCCACGGGCCACCCGGGCCAGGCATGACGAGATCGAGGCCGCCCACCGCGCTCGGGACTGTCGACTTCGTCGCCAACCAGTCGCTGATCACCACACCGTCGAACCCCCACTCGGCCTTGAGCAGCGAGGTGAGCAGACGGCCGTGCTCGGTCGCGGGCGCGGCCTCCACCCCGTCGTCGACACCGTTGTAGGCCGCCATGACGGTCCAGACGCCTGCTTCGACTGCCCGCTGGAACGGGGCGAGGTAGACCTCCCGCATGGCACGCTCGTCCATGCGAGCGAGGTACGTCGTCCGATCCGTCTCAGATTCGTTGCCGAGGAAGTGCTTCACGCACATCGCGACGCCTAACGACTGCGTCGCCGTGATCATCGAAGTCGCAAGGACACCGGTGAGCAGCGGGTCCTCGGAGAACATCTCGAAGTGACGTCCACCGAAGGGAGTGCGCTGCAGGTTCACGACCGGTGCGAGGACGATGTCGACGTCCTTGCGGCGCGCCTCCCGCCCGAGGAGGAGGCCGAGCTCGCCGAGCAACTTCCGGTCCCAGGTCGCAGCCAGAGCGGACGGCGACGGCAGCTGAGCGGACGGACGGTCGTCTTCGTCCACCCCCCGAACGCCGATCGGGCCGTCGGACAGGACCATCGGCCTCAAGCCGGCTGCCGGCAACGCGGCCGTGGTCCACGAGGTGACGCCGGTCAGGAGCGCGATCTCCGCCGGAGCGATGAGGGGCGCCGACGCGGCGCGCGCCACTTGCAGCGTCATTGGGCTCCGAACCGCGGGGACCCCCGCACACTCTGCGACCCTCGTGGTCACGACGAGGAACGTAGATTACTGACTGAGCACTCCGCAAGTGTTTCCGACCACGGTTCGCATACCAGCTCGGGCGGCCCCGGAAAGGTGCTTCCTGGCGGTCACTGACTGGTCATACAGTTGAACTCCCTCAAGGAAGTGCAGGTGGAACCGGTGCACGATGCTGAGCAGCTGCCCGTCGGGGCGCGCGTCCGCCGACCCCGCCCTGGTACCGCAGAACGCCGACGTCGCGTGCTCGACTCAGCGACCGAGATCTTTGCGACCAAGGGCTACACGAACGGCTCGCTGCTCGAGATCGCGGAGCACGCCGGAATCAGCCAGGCCGGGGTCGTGCACCACTTCGGTTCGAAGGACCAACTGCTCGTCGCAATGCTTGAGTATCGCGACGACGCGGACGTTGCTGAGCTCGAGGGGAGTCACATCCCGGACGGGGCGGCGCTGTTCGACCACCTCGTGCACACCGTCGAGCTGAACACTCAGCGGCGCGGGATCGTGCAGTTGTACGCCGTCCTCTCGGCCGACTCGGTCACTGAGGGGCACCCCGCGCAGCAGTACTTCCGAGGACGTTTCGTGGGTCTGCGAGAGATGGTCGCGTCGGCCCTGCGCGACGTCGTTCCCGATGCGGATGCGCACGCCGTGGACACCGCAGCCTCGGCCATCATTGGCGTCATGGATGGCCTGCAGGTGCAGTGGCTCCTCGATGAGAGGTCGGTGGACATGCCGGTTGCCGTCCGCATGGTGATCGACGCGGTGATCCAGGGGCTCCGAACCGCCGCTGCGTCCTGACGAAGGGAGTGCGACGTTCGACCGTGCTCTGACCCCAGTCGCGCGGGCGGCGTGCATGGCCGACGGCGGCAGGGTCGGTCCGCCCTGCGCAATGCTCGCCTCCATGCGGGTGTCGCTCGGGCGGGAATTCGGTCCTCCTGTGCTGAGTGCTCGGAGCAGGCGTCTGCGACCGGTCATCGGTCGCTGGCGCATTCGGGCCTGACCGAGCCGGCTGCGGAGCGCGTCGCTCGTGCGAAGCGATGTGCGAGCCGAGTGCTGCCCGCTGCCTCTGGTCGCCGCGCGTCCGCGGCCGGGTCGGCCCGCAGGCCGTGATTCGCGCTGAGTCCTGGCCGATTCCCCTGGGAAGAACCGACCGCGTCCTCGCGGTGCGGCTACCCCGGGCGACGTGGTGCACGACAGCGCTGGTCCCGCGGACAGGGGCGCGCTCTCGCGCCCGACGGGCGGACCTCGCCTTCGTCCCTCAGCGGCCGAGCTCGGCCTGGCGCTGACGACCAGGTAGGGCCCGAACACGCGAGGACCAAGGTCTTGCGCGGTTCGGATGCTTAGGCGATTGTAATGCTGAGTAAGCACTCAGTAAGCAAATCACAGCGGGTTCCGCTGAGGGGAGAACAGTGTCGAAGGAGACAGTGCTTGCGGTCGTCGCATCAGCGGCGCTCGCAGTGGGCGCGGTGACGGTGGCCGACCCAGCGCCACCGACGGCGGTCGCTGCCGATTCGGGAACGTCTGTATCGGTCACCGCCACATCGCTGGCCGGTGATCGTCTGACGTCGAAGTCCGCGGTGTCCTTCTCGACGCTCGGGGCTGCGGTGCCGGACGTGCGAGTCGACGCGAGCCGGCAGTTCCAGGCGATCGATGGCTTCGGTGCGACATTCAACGAAGCGGGGTGGTCCACCCTGAACCAGCCGAGCGTCAGCGCAGCGCAGCGCAGTGCAGTGCTCGACAAGCTGTTCTCACCGACGGCCGGAGCCGGGTTCTCCATCGCGCGGACTCCGATCGGATCGGACGACTTCTCGCTGAGTCACTACTCCTATGACGAGACAGCGAACGACTTCTCGCTGAACGACTTCTCCGTCGCGCACGACGAGAAGTACCTCATCCCGTACATCAAGGCTGCCCAAGACGCCGCGGGCAAGCCGTTCCGACTCATGGCGTCGCCGTGGACGGCGCCCTCCTGGATGAAGAACAACGGATCGCTGCTCGGTCAGCCGGGCGACCCGTCGGTGGTGGCGCCCTCGACCGACGCGCGCTACTACCAGGCCTACGCGGACTACTTCAAGGCTTACGTCGCCGCCTACAAAGCACAGGGCATCGCGGTCACGGACGTCTCGGTGCAGAACGAGCCGGAGAATCCTGCGAAGTTCGAGGCGACCACGTGGACGGACAAGCAG
This sequence comes from Amnibacterium kyonggiense, assembly GCF_004364555.1. Classification (GTDB taxonomy): domain Bacteria; phylum Actinomycetota; class Actinomycetes; order Actinomycetales; family Microbacteriaceae; genus Amnibacterium; species Amnibacterium kyonggiense. The sequence goes on from NZ_SOAM01000001.1 coordinate 833,022, forward strand.
ATGGCGCAGTTCGTCGGCGGCTATCTCGGTCCCGACCTCACGGGTACAGGTACGAAGATCCGCGTGTACGAGCACAATCAGGACCACTGGTACTACCCGGCCAACGTGCTCAACGACCCGATGGTCGCTCCCTATGCCGCAGGCGCCGACTTCCATCCCTACGAGTGCGACTTCGGCCAGGACTACTGCGACGACGCCAACCTCGACCTCTTCAACCAGGCCGCCCCGGGCTATTCGACATGGATGAGCGAGCACACCGATCTCGGGCAAGCCGAGCCGGACAACTACATCCGCGATGAGAAGTGGGGCAAGGAGATCGTGAAGCAGATGCTGCACGGTGAAGACGCCTACATCTACTGGAACATGGTCCTCGACCAGAACGGCGGCCCCGTCACGGACCTCAGCGCACCGCAGGAGCCGCTCGTCGAGGTGGACACGAGCGCGAGCCCTGCGACCGTGTCGTACCTGCCCAAGTTCTACGAGCTCGCCCAGTTCTCCAAGTTCGTGCACCCCGGTGCTCACCGCATCGGTGCTGAAGGCGGGGTCTCCGGCGACGACGTCGCGCAGACCGCGTTCGAGAACCCCGATGGTCAGCGCGTACTCGTCGTGGTGAACAGTGGGCCCGCGACCTCCGAGACCGTCGGGGAAGGAGCCAACGGCTTCACCGCCGCGCTCGCTGCGCACTCCACGACGACCTTCACGTGGACGGCGCCGCAGGACAGCTACTCGATTGACTCGGGAGCGACCGACCCCTACATCGATGTCGCCAGCGCGCATTTCACCGGCGACCGCAGCGTCGACGGCGGCACCGTCGCGACCACCAGCGCAGCCATCGCGAACACCGCGGACGACGCGCTCTACCAGAGCACGCGCGACGGCGTCTTCTCCTACGCCCTCACTGTCCCCAGCGGCCGGTACCGGGTGAAGCTGCTCCTCAGCGACAACACCTCGACAGCCTCCGGTCAGCGGGTCTTCAACGTGACCGCAGAAGGGGCGACGCGGCTCGCGAACATCGACCCGTACGCGCTCGCGGGCGGTGGACGGACTGCGACGAGCAAGTCCTTTGACTTGAACGTCACGGACGGCACGCTGAACCTCGCGACGGTCGCCGTGACGGGGACGCCGACGATTGCCGGCATCCAGGTCACTCCGATCCCGTCGACCGGCACGCAGCATCATTCGACGGTCAGTGGGGGAGTGGCTTCCGGATACACCGTCGACACGGGCGTGCTGCCCGGGACCGTCTTCGCGCAGGACTACAACGACGGCGGCCCTGCCGTCGGCTACACCATCGCGAACCCCCAGAGCACCGGATCGACCTATCGGGCCGACGGCACCAACATCGTGACCACGACGGACACCACGTACGGCGGAGGTCAAGATCTGACCGGGCTGTCCGCCGGCGACAAGCTCAACTACACGGTGAAGGTGCTGTCCGGCGGCAATTACGACCTCAAGGCGCGGGTGTCCTCGTCGGTGGCGACGGGCAAGTTCCAGGTGCTCGTCGACGGCCAATCGCTCGGCACCGTGAGCGTGCCGAACACGAACGGGTCATGGGCGAACGTGCCGCTCTACGGCGTCCGCGTCCCTGCCGGGATCCACACGCTCACCTTCGTCGTCAAGGCTGCTGGGTACGACTTCCGGTACCTCCTCGCGACCCGGGTCAACGGCATCGCATCGGGCGCCGTGATCGAAGCCGAGGACTACAGCGCCGGCGGTGAAGGCGTCGGCTACCACGACACGACCGCCGGGAACTCCAACACGACCTACGCGGGAGCCCCGCTGACCGGGTACTACCGCGGCGGCGACGTCGACCTCGAGCCGGCGTCCGTGGAGAGCTCGCAGCCCGACAACTTCGACGTCGGCAGCACTGACGACGGCGAGTGGCTGCGATACGACATCTACGCCGCGACCGCGGGCAACTACGACATCAGTGCCCGAGTAGCGAGCGCCTATACGTCCGGAAAGATCGCCTACGCCCTCGACTCGAGGACGAACGTGATCAGTCCGGCGACGCTCGGCGTCCCCAACACCAACGGGTTCCAGACCTGGATCTCTGAGGTGCAGAAGGTGACGATCCCGCAGGGGACGCACGCGCTCTACGTGCTCGTGCAGCAAGGCGGATTCAACCTCGACCGCCTCACCATCGTGCCGAGCGGGCAAGGGTGGGCGAAGACCGTCGGGTTCGGCAGTTCATACGCAGCCGGGCCCGGAGTGTCCCCGTCGACGAGTCCGAACTCCCGCGGATTCATCAAAAACGGCGTCACGGGGAAGCTCATCAACTGCGAGCGGTCGCGATGGAATCAGGTGAACTACCTCGCTGACCGGCTCGGGCAGCGCGACCAGTTCTACGACGCCGCCTGCCCGGGCGACAAAAGTGGAAGCATCGCGAACGCGACCAATGCAGACGGCTCCACCAGCTCCGTCGGCGACGAGATCTCGGAGGCCACGAACGGTTACCGCACCTCTGCACCCGGATCGGGTGCCCTGGGAACGGGGACCAGCACGGTCACCGTCTCGATCGGCGGCAACGACGTCTACGCGTCAAGTGACGGCTCGTACAAGGGATCGGTCACCGGCCAGATGTACGCCTGCTTCCAGCAAGCGTGCGTGGACTCGTCCGGGAACCCGACCGCCACGAACTCGGACGGGACAAAGGGGCTGCGCGCTGACGACATCACCGTCGACGCGATGACGACGAATCTGCGTCCGATCGTGGACCAGATCCTGGCGGCGGCACCGAACGCGAAGATCCGCTTCATCAGTTATCCGTCCGTGTTCGGGACCGGCAGCGATGTGGCCTGCTCCGGCGGATCGGGATCATCGGCATGGGCGTACACCGCCGACGAGACGCAGTACCTCCAGGGGCTGCTGACGAAGCTGACCACCACCGAACAGACAGTGCTGAACAACATCGCGGCTGCGGAGAACCTGTCGTCGTCCCAGTTGAGCCTCGTGGACATTCGTCAGGATTCGCAGGACCACGGCGTCTGCGAACCGCTCAACCAGCGCTGGATCTCGCAGCCGACTGGCGACAGCGCATCGGCGCCGATTCATCCGAACCTGTCGATGTTCGCCATGGAGGCGAAGGACGTGTCCGCCTCTCTGTAGAGAGGTCTCGACCGTTGGGAATGGGAGCGGGTGCCGAGCCGCCAGACTCGGCACCCGCTCTCTCCTGTCAGGCTCCTTGGTGCGGCGCCAGTTCTGAGGCGGGCTGTGCGGGAGGAGGCCAGGGCGGCTTGAGTCCCTCGCTGGCCCCGTCGTTGCGTGCGTCGTTCGGGGTGATGGGGGTGGCGAGGGGTTTCGGGCGTCTTGCCCTGTCCTGGCCTGCCACCTCGGCGATGCGGCTCCCGAACCACCCACACACAGCAGAAAGAGCGTTGCTGTGTGTGGGTGGTTCGGGAGTGCAGGTGGCAGGCCAGGACAGGGCTAGAAGAAGAAGAAGAGCAAAGAAGTGAGGGGGGTGAGGAGAAGGAGGAATTGAGCGAGGGAGGGGAAGCGGAACGGATTGGGTCGTGGTGTCACATGAACTGACGGTGGGTGGCGGGGGAGGTGGAGGAGTGGTGCTGTCGGTGGGTGGTGTTCTCCTTTGTTGAGCGGAGCGGGGACCGGTCGGGGAGGGCAGCGGTGGGCGACGTGGGGTGGACGGTGGACCGGGATGCGCGGACGGTGTGGGTGGTGCCGCGAGATGAGCAGATGATGACCTGGTTCCAGGTCGTGCGGATCGCGAACGTGCAGTCCGTGCGGTGGGTGCTTGGGGCGTTGAACAGTCAGCAGTCGCCGGTGTCGGTGCGGCGGGCTCAGGCCTGGTGTGCGCGGCTGGAGACCGCTGGGCTGGTCGGTCGGGCGCAGCTCGGCGGTGCTGGCGGGTCGCTGGTGTGGGGCACCTACGCGGGCACCGGAGTGGGGAAGCCGAGCCTGTACCGGCAGACCACCCGCCACGAGGTCGCGGTGTCGGCGGCGTCCGCCCGGTATGCTGCGGCCGGGTGCGCGTGGCGGCGGGATGAGAAGCCCGCCTTCGTAGGCGGCCATCAGGCGGACGGCGTCGCACTCGGACCGGGTTGGGTGGAGTTGATCGAGGTCGAGCTGACCCCGAAGCGGTTGCCCCGATACGTGTCGATCTTCCGGGCCTTCCGGCGCCGACTCGACCTCGGCGAGGCGAACAGCATCACCTACCTCTGCAACACGGAAAGCGCCCGCGCAGTGCGTGAAGCGCTGACCTCGATCCCCATCGGGAGGACGCTCGTCGATCGTGTCTCCGTGCACGAGGTCTACGACCTGGCCGGACAATGGATCAGCGACGCGTTGCCTGACTGGCTGAAGTCGACAGCGTCGCGGGGGCGGTGGTAGGTCATGGGTCGACCTCGCATGCCGATTGGCAGCCACGGCATCGTCAACGTGGATGAGGTCGAGCCGGGCGTATGGCGGGCCCGAACCCTGTGCCGCTTTCCCGACGGCAAACGCCGGCAGATCGAGCGGCGTCGACCAGGGCGGACGGGCGCAAAGGCGATCCAGGCGCTGCAGGAGGCGCTGGTCGATCTCGCGACCCCGGACGGCGGCGAGCTGCGAGGGAGCACCCGGCTCGAAGTCCTCGCGGCACAGTTCATCGAGTTGAAGCGGGCGTCCGAGCGGTCGCCACGGACCGTGGACACCTATGAACATGCGTTACGGAAACAGATCATCCCTCGCATCGGCGATCTCCGGGTCGAGGAAGCGACGCCCCGACGAATCCAGGCGTTCCTGAACACGGTCAACAAGGAGCACGGACCGGGCGCCGCGAAGACGTGTCGATCGGTGCTCTCCGGCATGTTCGGTGTCGCCGTCCGCAGCGACGTCCTCCGCTCGAACCCGATCTCGGCGGTCGAATCTCCGCGCCGGAAGGTGACGCACGCGTCGATGGCGATCCCGCTCGACGGCGTTCCGGCGTTCCTCGAGACGATCCGGGCGGACGAGCGGCTGCGCGAGCTCGACATCAGCGACCTGTTCGAGTTCATGCTCTTCACCGGGTGCCGGATCGGCGAGGCGCTCGCGCTGCGCTGGTCGCATGTCGACCTCGACGCCGCGACCGTTACTTTCGCGGCGACGGCGGTGCGTACGAAGGAGCGCGGCCTTGAGATCCAGGAACACGGGAAGACCGACACGTCGAACCGGATTATCAGCGTCCCGCTCGAGGTCCTCGAGCTGCTGCAGCGGCGAGAGCATTCGGCAGAGGTCGTCTTCCCGTCGCTGTCGGGCAAGCTGCGGGACACGAACAACACCGAAGCCGACTGGCGAGCAAATCGGGTCCGACTCGGCTACCCGACCTTTACCTCGCACGGACTGCGCAAGACGTGCGCTACCGCGCTCGATGTCGCCGGCGTCTCAGCCCGTGGCATCGCGGAGTACCTCGGCCACAAGCGTCCTTCGATGACGCAGGACGTCTACATGTCGAGGAAGGTCGGGACAGCGGAGACCGCGACGCACCTCGACCGAATGTTCGGAATACGTTCGGAAACGCTCTGGGGGACCGAGGCACGATCCGCGCAACTACGCCGATCGGGTGGGCCCCGTGGGGCTCGAAACACATCAGAGGCAAATCAAGAGATCGAAGGAGATCCCGAGAAGGCGGTCTGACCAGGTAGTTCTTGCTCAAGGAGTTGCAGTGGTTCGCGCTGAATCTCGCCAGGATGTGGGCAAAATGTGGGCACAGATCGTGCACGCGATCGGGACCGGAACGGAATATTCGATGGGTCGCAACGAGGAGCATTGCCAGGTCGAGATCGCCGGCGAGCTCGAGGAGTCCGCCCGCTTACTCGCGAACTCGACTCGAGATGTTCCGAGGCCGGCGAATTTCTTCCTGCTCTGCGATTCGGGCGGGCATCGACCTAGCGCCCACAGTTCTTGTCCGGTATCGGAGCGGCGCTGACCTTTCATTCCTCAACGGCACACCGTCGCCGCGGCGGAACGTCGCTATCGCAAGGGAGGCCGGAACCCATGGAGGCACAAACTGTGCGGCGCGCCGTAAAAGGTGCCACAACATGTGGGGTTGAGCCCTGACCATGGACGTGCCGGGACCACTAGCCCTCGGGCGGCAAGGACGGCAGCAAGGAGGGTTTGCTCATGAGAAAGGGACACACCTATCACCAGAGCGCCGTCACCGGGCACTTCGTGTCCGCGCACTACGCGCAGACGCACCCGGCGACGACGATCACGCATCACGGCAAGTGATCTGACTGGTGACTCAGCGATGAGCTGAGCAGCGGCGGGGGTTCGTGCCAGCGAGTCCCCGCTGTTGTCGTGGGCGCGACGTTACAGAGTTCCGCTCAACTCCGAGCGCGGCCTCCCGCACCCATTTCGGGCTACAGGTCGGGCGACGCGACCGGGACCCCCTCGGCGTCTCCCGCAGTCGGGAGCAGGGGACTGCGAGGTCTCACGAGGAGGAATTTGAGACAGCTGGTCACGGACGTGGTCTGAGTCGCGTCGCGAAGTGTGACGTTGTCGTTTGGGCGGACATCCTTGGGTGTGGATGTGCTGACGTCGGACGAGGCGAGCGTGTGGGCGCGCGCGCTTGGTGGCGACGGTCGTGCGTTCGCGTCCTTATTCGTGTCGCATCGTGAGCGAGTCTTGAGTGCAGCGCGGCGTCTTGTTGTGAGCCCGATCGATGCCGAGGACGTCACGGCTGCGGCCTTCTTCGAGTTGTGGCGGAAGCGAGAGCGCATTGTGCTCGTCGATGGTTCTGTGCTGCCGTGGTTGTTGGTCACGGCCCAGAACCTCGCCCGGAACGCGAACCGGGGTTTGGGTCGGTATCGCAGCGTCCTTGACTCGCTGCCGAGTTCGCGCGGCACTGCAGATCCTTCGGAACTGGTGCAGCAGCGGAGCGTGCTGTCGGAACTCGGCGCGGCCTTCCGTCAGTTGAAGCCCGCGGACGCGGCGCTGGTCTCCCTCGTCGGGATCGAAGGAATGACGGTGGCAGCGGCTGCCCAGGTCCTCGGGTTGAGCGCTGGGAACGCTCGCACCCGGCTCTACCGGAGCCGTCAGCGCTTACGGGCCGTACTCGACGGCACGGTTCCGATGCTGCCGGTGGCTGCGCTCACGACGACGGAAGGAGCCGACGAATGAGTGACGACGAGTTCGACTCCGTCCGCGCGAGAGCGCTCGAGGCGGTGTTCGAAGAGCTGCCTCGCGCCGCTCACCCGGGGCGAGCGGCGGTGCGCTCTCGACGGGAGGTGCATCGCGAGGTGGTGGTGCGTCGGGTCGCGACGGCGGTCGTTGCCGCCGCGGTGCTCGTCGGGGTTGTCGCGGTGCTGCAGGTGACTCAGCGCCAACCTCCGGCAGGAGGATCGCGTGTGCTGCCGAGTCCTGTTTCAACGCCTGCCCCAAGCATCACGGTGGATGGCCACGCGCTTCGCTATGCCGGCGTCGTGCCGTGGCGAGACGCCGTCCAAGCGACCGAGGACTCGCGCGAGGTGACCCTTGCTGGAGACGGCGACGCGGTGCACGGGGCCGACCCGATCTGCGGCGGGACGGACGCGCAACGCGTCCAGGTCCTCGAGACAGCGACGAGCATCCAGATCAGGGTGCTCGGCTACGCGACCCCAGACAAGTTCGCCATAAGTGATTGCGCGGGAGTTGGGCACGCCGCGACCGAGCACACAGTGCAGCTCAAGGCGCCGGTCGGCGAACGCCCTCTGATCGACCTGTCCAATCAGTCGCGGCACGCAGTACTCACCGATAGCGACGTACCGAAAGCGAGTCGGGTGCCGGCCGGCTTCGTCGACCGCGGGGCAACCTGGGACGATCGATTCCAGAGCGTTTCTCGCTCGTACGTCTTGAGGGGTGGGGCGGGATCGGGTGCAGAGCACTTTGATCTCGAGATCGGGATCGACAGCACCTTTAGCCCGCTCGACCACCCCTACTGGGCCGCGGGACCTGCAACCGTCGTAGCAGGGCAGACGGCAGCCGTGTGGCGCCACTCGGACATCTACAACGCCAACACCCTCATCGAATGGCGCGACGGATCACTCACGTACAGGCTCACCACCTTCGGCACACCGGCGCACCACCTCACCGAGCAGCAAGCCGTCGACGCGGCCCAGAGCGTCTCACTCGATCGCCAGCCGCTTCCCGCAGTCACCCGGTGACTTCGAACTCGCGTCTCGCGAGCAGGGTTCTGAGATGCTGCTGCAGCGTATGCACGGGGGCCTCGTCTAATGGAGGCAGTCGCCACGCGCACCCGGTAACTGGGGTTGCGTCGTTCGACCTGCCGTGGCGTCCGGCAGGATGGCGACCGCCGCTGCTCACCCTGAGGTTCGGCTGACGGAGGAGCGCATGGGTTTCCTACCAGGTGGTGTCTTTTTGGTCCCGCTGATCTACCTGGTCGTCCTGGGGGTGATCGGTTTCGTGGTCTACCTCGCCGTGCGTTTCGCGATACGAGACGGGCTTCGAGGTCACCATCTATGGCTTGAGCGAACCAACCGCGGTCCTGGTGCCGGGCGAGGTGAGCAATAGCTCCGGTTGGTTGAAAACGGCCGCGACGAGGACAGTCAAACTGTCTCCTCAGCAGAGTTTTGGGACGAGCCCATAGCTGTTCGTATGTCAGCCGCGGGCGGGACGCAGTGCGATGGCGCACGGCGCGGCGATCGGCTCAGCGCAGCTGCAGGTCGCCCTCTAGCAGCACCGGCGCCGGGTCTGGGGCGTTGCTGTAGGGGTTCGGCGGGCTCCACTGCAGTTTGAGGTGCCGCTTGCCGTTTCGTGCTGGGCCGAGGTGGAATGCGTCGATGGTGCGGGCGTGGCCGTTTTCGAACAGGTAGGCGCCAAGGAGGAGACGGACTACCGGTCGCAGGACTGCGTCGTCGATTTGCTGACCGCGGATGAGTGCCAGCGGGTCGGTGTTCGCGCTGCCGAATCGCAGCCCTTCGAGTTCACTGGTGCCGAACAGGACGTCGCTGAGCGCGCGGCGCGCGTACTCGTTCGGGCCGATGCCGTTCATGTTCATCCGCATCGGATTGCCTTGCTGGGCCTGCTCCCGCAAGGTGATCCGCTCGACATGTGTCTGTGTCGAGGCGGTGCTGCTGCTGAGTGCTGTGAGCTGCACCGATTTCGCCTCGGTCGGTGAGACGAAGGGCAGGCTGCCTGCGAGGTGGTCGCGGTACTGCACCAGCTCGGCATGGACCGCGTTGCTACGCACCTCGGTGACCACGGTCGTGGTCGACCCATCCGTCGTCAGCTCCCGGGCGCGCACGACGACCCGGCCGATCCGCACCCAGGGGGTCAGGTCCTCGGTAGCGATCTCGCGGAGTCGCTGACTTACTCGCCGCTGCAGCTCCTCGACCGAGGTGAAGCTGCTCGTGGTGTACAGGTTTTGCGCTCCAGCGATCAGGTCTCGCTGCGGCCCATCCATGTCAGGACCACCGAGGCCACGGATGAAGAGCGCGATCCTCGCTCCGACGGTCTCCGCCTCGCTGAATTCAGCATGGGTCGCCGAGTAGCCACTCGGCAGCCGAACCCCGTAGCGCTCCGTGAAGATCCCGACGTACACGTCGGAGCGGTGGACTCCAGCCAGGTACGCCTGGTCCGCGCTGACGTCTTGCCCACCCAGGTCCTCGAACATGACCGGCTGCGCGCCAATGTCCTCGATCGCGGTCCGAACTGCCGCCCGCTCGGCAGGCAAGTCGGTGATCAAGCTTGAGACGAAGACCTGCCGACCAGCACCCCAGTCCAGGAGCTGATCATGCGACAGCGGAAGGGCTGCCGAGCGCAGGTCGATAAGTAGCGGACGGGCATCAGACACCTGCACACCTCAGCACACCCTCAAGCCGAATGCTGCGAGGAGCTGCACAACGCGTGCCCGATCCAACCGCAGTCCGTCCACCTGCGTCTCACGCGGGAGAGCGGGACGTCTCGCCGGCCGATTGGTGAGACGCCAACCGAGATTGCGCGCTGCCACCACTGCCACGGTCGTTGATCCGGATTGGGTGCGTTACGCCAGCAGCTTCGCGCCCTTGACCCGGTTGCATCGCCAACAGAGCGTCCGCAGATTCTCGACAACGCTGAGACCACCCTTGGACACCGGCACGATGTGGTCCACCTCGAGCAGTAGGTGGGGCTCAGCGGCGACCGAGACGCCGCACTGAAGGCAGGTGTGCTGGTCGCGCTCCTTGATGAAGCTGCGGAGACGGGATGTCATGAGCGCGCGTTGGCCAGCGGCCGATTTGGCCCAGCGGATCTTCTCGACCAGCGTCTGTGACAGGGCCTCGAGCGTTGGCGTGTCCAGGACGACGTTGGTTACCTGTCCGCTGTTGCCGCCCGCGGACGTGTACTCGAATTTGTAGCGCGGGTACGGCACCGCGACCGGAGAGAGGTGGACACCGACGTAGTGCCAAAAGTCGTCGCGGTAGTGCTTGAGGATGAACGCAGGCGGGTTGATTTTGGCGGTGATGCTCGCCTCGCGGGACTTGACGTTCCCGACCGCTTCCTCAAGGCGTGCGATGTCTTCGGCGACGCGCTGCACGTCCGCGAGCGTCTCGACGTCTGCTTTCACGGAGAAGTACTTCATGAAGTACTTGATTGGGTCGTTGCTCGCGTTACGCACGACCTGAAGCGATGAGTGGTGCACGTGCGGTGCGTACTCCGCGACGTGCCGGTCGCGGCGGTTGTTCCAAGCAGAGGTGTTCTCAAATGAGGCGAGGTGGGCGTGCTGACCGCTGTCTGACGCACCGAGTTCGAACGCGCCGCTGCCACGGATCTCCGCGATGTAGTCGACAACGGCGTTGTGCTCGGCGACGACAGAGACGGTCTCGGCCTTCAGCGACTGAAAGGCCTCCGACGCGAAGTACCGGTTGCGACGAATCCTGCGAACGATCGGGTTGGCGATGAGGACCAAGATCAGCGTGACAAGCCAAAGCCCGAAGTTGTGGCCTGCGGCCCCAACGACGATTGGGAGCACGATGAGCGTCGTGATGAAGAGCGGCTTCGGCATTTGTCGTCCTCTCGCCCGACACCTCGGGGCGAGTCGTCGTGGCCGACGCATGGCATCACAGATGCGAATGGTCTGCAGGCGCCCTAGCGGCGTGTCGGCCACAGCGCGGCGCAGTACTTGATCGCCGATGCACCCGCCTCGCCGCCGACGCCCGCATTGTTTCGCGAGCAGGGGAGCGAGACGGGCGCAAGTGTTTCGTTTCGGTATGCGGTTTGCGTCCAGCGGGTCGCCATAATTGCGGCGTGATTGCTCGAGGCAGGTGGCAGCGCGCGGGGGCGGCTGTGGTGGTCGGAGCGATCGTGACTGTGTCGGCGGCCTCGTGCGCGGCCGACGACGGCTCGACCGAAGCGTCTTCCGCTTGGGATTCGCGGATGCAAACGGTGCTGTACGACTCGGATGGGCAGGGGGCGTTGAGCGGGGATCTGCCGGGTGGTGGTGACTTGATGTCCGTGAAGCGGGGCAGCTACGTGTTGGCCGCCGCGTGCATCGGCGCGGACATCGTGCATGTCGCTGCTCGTGCCGGCGGACAGCTGATTGGAGCGTCGGACGTGCCGTGTGGGGCAACGGTGAGGATTCCGATTTCCTACGAGTCGAGTCGTGGACTTGAGATTCGCGTGACGCGGCACGACCCGAAGAGCACCGGGTCCTGGTACGTCAGCGTGAACCGCGCATCGTGGGTCCAGACAACGAGCTACGCGTTCTGAGCGGACTCTTTCGACGGCACCGCGCGAGGAGCGAATGCATCTCCAATCGCAATCAGCGCGATTGCCCGGGACTACGCCTTCGTCGACGCGTGAGGACCCGCGTGGGCTGTCTCGCTGCAGGGTTTGCGACAACTCCCGGAGATCGTGCTCAGGCTCGTCGTCTGCGGGTGCTGAAGACGCGTGCGCGCACGAGGAGCAGGACTGTGATGCCAATGACGAACTCGATTGCGAAGGCGATCACGTCGTCAGGGGTGAGGTCGGCGTAGCCGAAGCCGAAGTGGCTGGTGATCACTTGGGCTCGGAGTGCGAGCGGTTCGAAGAGGAGGAGGCCGGGGATCGCGTACCAGAGCGCCGGTCGCCCGACGCCGGCGCGGCCGACGAGTCCGCAGGCCGCTCCAAGCGGGAGTCCGAGGCCGCACCAGATGGTCAAAGTACCGGTTGAGACCTCATGTCCGAGAAGGGTGGCGTACGCCCAGTAAAAGCCGCCGAGTGTCGCTTCGGTCGCGGCGACGCCGGCGAGTGCGCCTGACCAGTAGCGGCGGGTCGTGAGGCCGGCGATGACCGCGGTGATGCCGTAGGGCGCGGACAGGTTCCCGAGCGTGTTCAGGAGGCCGCCCGTGTCGCCTTTCATTAGGCAGAGCGCGATGCCCACGCCCCAGGAACACGCGATCACGAGGAGAAGACGGGCTGCGCGAAGAGGAACTCCAGACACGTGGCGAGTGTGCTTCCCGAACTCGGTCGGCGGCCTCCGACTCGAGGATGAGATGCAGGGCTGATCCCCTCCCAGAACAGGTGGCGCGACCCTACCGCCGCTGTCTCGCGGGCAGGGCAGGGGAGACGTTTTGCGAGCAGGGATATGAGACGTGGCTTAGATGACCCAGTCGTGGGATGTCGCGGGTCGTTTCCGCCTAGAACGCAGACGGTGGATGAGCGGTGCGAGACGACCCTGCGAGAGAGCGATGCCGAGGATTACGACGACCGCGCCCGCGGGCTCGTTCCAACTGATGCGCTCCCCAAGTACGACGACTCCGAGGGCGACGCCGACGAGTGGTGTGAGGTAGGTAACCGTAGAGGCACTGGTGGCGCCCCATCCGGCGACAACGTTGGTGTTCCACACGTACGCGAGCCCCGTCCCGAGGACACCGAGCGCGAGCACACACAGGACGACTGATGGGGTGAGGGTGATTGGACCGGTTGCAATCATCGGGGAGAGGAGCACCATGATCGCCGCGCCGACGCCCACCTGCACCGTCGCGACCGGGATGGCAGCGAGACCGCGCGGGGACACGAAGCGACGCAGGTAGACGAAGGCGATGCCGTAGCACGCCGTCGCGGCTAGACAGGCGAGCTGCCCGCCGAGCTCGCCCCCGCCGGACCCCTGCCATGGACCGAGAACGATCGTGACTCCGGCGAATCCTGCAAGTAGCCCGGCGAATCGCGTCCGGGTGGGACGCTCCGACGGCAGTGCGATCAGGCTGACCAGCATCGTCATGAGCGGCGTCGTCGCGTTGTAGATCGAAGCCAGACCGGAGGAGATGTGCTGCTCTGCCCATGCGAACAGGAGGAACGGTTCGACACACAGCAGCAGGGCGACCACCAGCAGATGCAGCCACACGATGGGTTGTCGCGGCAGCGGTGAGCGACTGACCGTGCTGGCGACGAACAGGACCACGGCGCCAGCGATCAGGCGGCCCAACACCACCTGTGCCGGCGACAATCCTTCGAGGCCCACCTTGATGAACAAGAAGCTCGCGCCCCATGTCAATGCCAGCAGCACGTACTGCCCGAACACCCGACCCGACATCAGCGCTCCCGTCGCGGCTGCAGAGGCGCAGCTTCAGACGGTCAACGCCGCCGGGTGTCCCTGTGTGAGGTGTGCTAGCCACCAAACTTCGGATTGACCGGCTGACTCCACGACCCGAGGCCCTGCCGACACCCGCCGCCACTTGTGCGCGCCCTCCTCCGGTAAAGGCTCCTCGCGTCTCACCGGCAGGAGGCTGAGACCTATAACCCGCGGGTTGCTGAGCCTGTCTAGGCGAACCGTGCGGGCAGGGAAATCGCTCGTGTACACGCCGTCGGAGTCCGCCGTGACGACCAGTGGCGGACCGGTCTTCGGCTCAGTACTGTTCGAGCATCGGAGTGAAAACACCGTCTTGCGGCGGCGCACACAAGCAGTTCGATGGACCGCCACTTCCCGCCTCGAGCAGGAGTGTGCGATGTCTGAACGATGGTCACGGACGGCGAGCGATCGGACCGAACTCGTCGGCCCGCGTGAAGATGCGCTGTCGCATCGGTCCGCGAACCGCTCGTGTTGGTGCGTCCGATGAAGGCCGCCCGGTTCTCGGCGTTTGGTGGTCCGGAGGTGCTGCAGATCGTTGAGCTCCCCGACCCGCACCCGGGGCCCGACGAGGTCCGCATCCGCGTGCGTGCGGCCGGGGTGAATGCGAGTGATTGGAAGAAGCGGCAGGGACTGATGGATCAGGTCCTGCCGCAGACGCTCGGGTACGAGGCTGCGGGTGTGGTGGACGAGGTCGGTTCCCGCGTCGCAGGTGTCGAGATCGGGGACCCGGTCGTCGGCGGGTGCCCCGATGGAGCGGCGCAGGCCGAGCTCGCGGTGCTGTCCTTCTGGGTGCCGGTGCCAGCGGGGCTGGGGTTCGTCGAGGCTGCCGCGCTGCCGGCTGCGGCCGAGACGGCGGCCCGGGCGTTGGACCGGCTCGGGGTCGAATCCGGGAAGGTGTTGCTGATCAACGGTGCTTCCGGCAGCGTCGGCAGCGCTGCGGTGCAGATCGCTGTCGAGCGTGGAGCGATGGTGGTCGGCACGGGCAGCCCGGCGACCCACGATCTGCTCCGAAGCCTGGGCGCTGAGCCGGTCGCCTACGGTCCGGGGATGATCGTTCGCGTGCGCGCCGCTGCGCCGGGCGGCATCGACCTGGCTCTGGATGTGGCCGGGAACGGCGTGCTGCCCGAGTTGGTCGCGCTGGTCGGATCGCCCGATCGGGTGGTGACCGTTGCCGACTTCGCCGGCGCCCGCCGGTGTGGCGTCCACTTCAGCAGCGGTGAGGGCGGCCGTGCGGTCGGTGCGCTCGGGTCCGTTGCTCAGCGTGCCGCCGACGGTCGCTTTGTCGTGCGCGTCGGCAGGACCTTCGCGCTCAACGACATCGCGGACGCGCATCGGGTTGGCGAGGCCGGTCAGGTTCGGGGCAAGATCGTCCTCGTGATCGACGAGGAGCCGTCGGAACGGGAGTCGCGCGGATCGCGGACCGCATCCAGCCTCATCGCCGAGCGCGCGTCATGACCCGGATTCACTCGAGCCCGTCCGAGGTCACCTCGTCCAGCGGTCGCGCCGCGGTCGTCGTTGCCGGCGCTGGATATGTCGTGGCCGGACTGCTGCAGGTCGTCGGCGGATCCCCGTTCGCCTTCGGCGTCGCGCCGGATCGTCTTGTCGGTATTTGGGGGCTGCTCTGCTGGCCCGCCGGAGGGGTGATCCTCCTGATCGCGTCGTTCCTGCTCGCGGGGTCCGGCCGTCAGCCGGGTCTCATCGGTCGAGGCCGGCTCCGTCGACTCGCGGTGATCCTGTCCGGGTCCGGTCCGCTGCTGCTGGTGCTCGCCTTCGGACTGTCCTGGACGACGGCAGCTGCACCGCTGCTGGTGGCGGTCCAGCTGCTGAGCGCCGCTGGGACGCTGGGAGTCGCAGCGGCTCTCCCGCGATCCGACTCCCGAGTCGCTGCTGTCCGGGCGGGCTTCGTGCTCATCGCACTTCTCGACGCCGTAGGCCTAGTGCTCGTGGCACTGCCGAACGCGTCGCCTGCTGCGCAGTTCGTGATCGCGTTCTTACGGCCTGTCGCCGTCGCCCTCACCGGGCTGCTGCTCTGCGCGTCGCGCCGCCGCTCGTAATGCCTGGCGCACCGCCTGATCGAGCACGATAATTCCGGGTGCCGGTCCCGCCCAGGGGTTCGTCGTTGACACCGTGGGCTTAGGGGCGGGACCGAGCCTCGGACACGCGCCGTCGAATGCTCAGGCAAGACGGGCTTGCACAGTGCCGCGCACGGTGCGGAATCGTCGAACGACCCATTGGGTGTCCGAGGATCGATCGGCTGAAGCCGTCTGTTACGCGGCACGATGCGGCGGACCTGGGCGAGGGCTCCTGCGAGTTGCTACACACCGTCCGCTGCCCGGACGACACTGTCTGCACATCGCTGATCCGAATCCAGATGCCCCGCCCATCGCAAATTCCTGGTGGGACACAAGGAACTCGTGGTTCTGACGCAGAGCACGACTTTTGGCAGTCAGATCGATCGTCAGTTATCGGTGACCGTGACACTTGGATCGCGCGGGGTACCGGCGGCGGCTCGGGTAGGAAATACCGTCCCGCCCGCCGAGGCCGAGGCGTCTGCCAACACGCGACCGTCGGCCATAGAACCGGCAGACGAGGACTGACGTCCCAGGAGCAGGAAGTTGAGACGGCGACGGGATTGAGCCGGTGGGGCGAGAGATGGGACGGTGTCGGTCGTGTCTGTCTCGCGGTCTATCGATGAGGACATGGTCGCCGAGTTGATTGCTCGGCAGTTTCCGAGGTGGTCTGGGCTTCGTGTGAAGGCGGTCAAGCACCAGGGGTGGGACAACAGGACGTTTCGGCTCGGCTCGGACCTCGTCGTGCGACTGCCGACGTCGCCGCGCGTGGAAAGACAAGCGGCGATCGAGGTCGATGTGCTCCCGGCGTTGGCGGCCGGCGTCTCGCTCCCGATACCGACAGTCGTCGCCGTCGGTCACGGGGAGCCCACTTACCCGTTCCGATGGACCGTGCTCAACTGGCTCGATGGGACGCCGTTGCGGGACGAGGTGGGGGTCGATCAGCGGCTGCTCGCGTCCGATCTGGCGGCATTCCTGCTGGAACTTCGTTTGCTCTCTCCGGCAGGTGGCCCGATCCATCCCGTCGGACTCGGCCAGCCGCTGCAACAGTGGGACGGTCAGGTGGGTGCTGCCCTCGAGCGGTTAGGGGATCGCATCGACACGCGGCGTGCGCGCACGATCTGGGCTGCGGCCCTACGCGCCTCCGAGCAGAGCGCGTCCTCCTGGTTCCACGGTGATATCGCGCCAGGAAACTTGCTGATGAGGGACGGTCGACTCGGGGCGGTGATCGACTTCGGGTCCGTCGGTGTCGGCGACCCCTCTTGTGACCTCGCATTCGCCTGGACGGCCCTCGGTGCCGAGGGGCGTGAGGTGTTCCGTCGCAAGCTCGCGCCAGACGAGGCCGAGTGGCGTCGCGGAATGGGGTGGGCTCTCTGGTTTGGGCTCACCCGAGCCGACGACCCGGATGACGGCGCATCCGCTCGCCACGTGCTCGAAGCTCTTTCCGTCCTCGTCTAGATGCGCCGAGCGGTCGACGCACATGCGACGCAGCGCGAGCCGATTCCGCACACGTGTCCTCCTGGTAAGGCGTCTCGCGAGCAGGGATCGGAGACGTCGCGCGGGCAAGGAAGTGAGACATCTCACGGGGCGGACTGGTCTCGGCCGCGCCTCAAGCCGCGGGGCCCTGCCGTGAGATCCATGTGCTGATGCACTCGTTCCGCCAGGATGGCCGCATGCGGCTTCCTCGCCCACCGATCTTCCTGTTGGACGGCCACGACTTGTCGGTCTATGACTCGGTCGATGCAGCGTGCGGCGACCTAGAGATCTACGACGTCCAGGATCAAAATATCGAGTCGTTCGACTCTGACGGGTTCCCCATGCAGTGGCAGACATTGGGTTACCGCGTTGTAGGTGGCCTCTTGATCGAGGGTCGAACCTCGATGGCAGACGCTGTCTTGGGACGGGTTCGGAGTTATGCCCGCGGCCTGGGTCCTGCTGCTCTGAGTCCGACCGATGTCGAGACAGCGGATCTTGCGACCTTAGGTAACGCGCTCCTCGCACATCGGCCCGAACCCCTTGGTCTGCGAGCCCTTCTGACGGAGCGGCTGCGCCGACGGAGGTGAGTCCCGAGCGTTGAGGGCACCTCGAAGGGTGCAGCGGCAGCTCCTTGTTGCTGGGCAGCAACGCGTCTCACGCGGAGGGATGTGAGACGTCGGGGGCGGGGGTTTGAGTCGTACGGTCGGGCGCTTGAGTCGTCGTTCGGTCAGGCGCTTGAGCCATCAAACTCATCAATGGCTTTGATCGCGCGTCGTGCCTCGGCTAGGACCTCGACCGGGGAGTTGGCGGCAGTCTCGTTGATGCGCGTCGAGATGGCGTCGCAGTAGCTCGTCGGTCTCGAGTACCCAGCTGGCCTCCGAATGAACCAGTCGAATTCGGCGGGGCGAGCGGGTAGGCCTGCCGCCGCGAGGTACTCGTTGGCAGCTTCGTCTATATCGGCCTGATCTTCGGGTGAGCGGGGTTCTAACCACTGCCGCACGCGCCGCCCGGCTTGCACGTTCACTCGGGTCTGGTGCTCGGTTCGATCGACGGAGCGCCGCGCGAGAGGTCTATACCGGCTGCGGCTCCAATCGCGGCGCCCCAGCCGCTCTCAGGCAACCGCTCCCAGCCAGTTGAGGCGCGAAGCGTCGGTACTTGCTCCCAATCCACGGGGGACATAGTGAGCGACGCGACCGCTGCCGGTCGAGTGTCCCTCTCTGTCTAGTTCCGGAATCCGGGCAGTGAGACGTCTCGGGTGCACGGTCGGTTGGCTCAATGGAATTGTTCGAGGTTGCGGCTGCTCGGTTGTGACGTGGGACTGACGTCGGGTCTCTTCGACGCCGTCGCCGTGTCGCTCGATCCTGCGGGCGGGGGGTCCGTTCGGCTGATGGCCTTGACGAGGGAGACGTCGTTCGTAGTGCGATGCGATTGCTCATCCGTATGCGGTGTGAACTGAACACCTGGAGTTTCGGGAGAGCTAGCGTCACGAGGTGACGTTGAATCATGTGAGACGAGGGAGCGGCAGTCCGCTGTTGCTCGTCCACGGTCTGGGTGCTGGGTGGCGATCTTGGTCCCCGATAGTCGACGGACTGGCCGAAAGCCGTGAGGTGATCGCTGTTGACCTTCCGGGATTCGGCGAGACGCCACCGTTGACCGGCGAGGTCTCGATCGCCGCCCTGACCGACTCCGTCTCGGACTTCATCCGCGACCAGGGTCTCGACGGTGTCTCGACGGTCGGTCAGTCCATGGGCGGTCGAATCGTGCTCGAACTCGCGCGGCGGGGGGTCGGCGGTGACACCGTGGCGTTGGACCCGGGCGGCTTCTGGAGCGACCGCGAGGTCGCCGTCTTCAGCGCCACGCTGCGGCCATCGATCACTGCGGTTCGAGCACTGCGACCCGTGCTGCCGGCGCTGCTCGGCAACCCTGTCGGGAGGACCGTACTGCTGGCGCAGCTGTCGGCACGGCCCTGGGCGCTCTCGCGCGAGACCGTGATGCCGGACGTGCGCGGGCTGGCCGACTCGCCGGCGACCGGTGCTGCCATGGACGCCCTGACGAAGGGGCCCAAGCAGCAGGGCGCCCCGGCTGGCTCGGTGCCCGGCCGGGTCACGATCGGTTGGGGTCGTCGTGACCTGGTCACCGTGCCGAGACAGGCCGCGCGTGCTGTCGAGCTCTTCCCAGACGCGGTGCTGCACTGGTTTGATCGGTGCGGTCATTTCCCGCAATGGGACGCACCACATGAAGCGACCAGGCTGATTCTCGACAGCACCACTTGAGCGCGGGCGGCCCGTCGCGAGCGTCAGCACCGAACCGGCCTGCCTTCGCTTTCGGTCGAGGAAGGCGTCTCGCGAGCAGGTGACTGAGACGCGTCAGCCGCCGCGTCGGGTTATGCCTGGTAGGGATTCGCGATGCGGCTGTACATGAACATGTCGCGGCGGTCTGCCCCGACTTCTTCCCAGGACCGCAGGAGGCCTTCGCGCTCGACGCCTGCACGTTCTGCCGCGCGCCAGGAACCTTCGTTCCACGGCTCGACGTAGAGCTCGAGGCGACGGACTTGCGGAAGGTGTTCGCCCCACGCTGTCAGAGTGCGGAGAGCGTCGGCGGCGTAGCCGCGGCGTCGGGCGGAAGGTGCGATCCAATAGCCGACGTTGACGCGTCCGTGGTCGATGTCGCGGAGCCATAGACCGATCTGCCCAACGGCGACGTCCCGCTCGTCTGCAACGGCGAAGGAGTATCCCGTGCCGCTTATCGCACGGCCGTGCTGTCGGTCGATGAAAGCGGCAGCCAGGTCCGAGTCCTGGGTGCTGGGAACGGTAGTGAGGACCGGGATGAGTGCGTCGGTCGCTGCGTCCAGCACTGTGGGGATGTCGGAGTGAGAGAAGGCCCGGAGCCGAACGTGGTCGCCTCGGAGCTCAGGAAGCGTGAGCGGGCCCGTTGTCGTCACACGGCGATAATCGCAGCAAGACCCAACGGCGCCAGCCACGCGTCTCAGGACCAGGGGAGCGATACGTCTCGCAAGCAGGGGGAGTGAGACATCGCAGCAACAAGGGGATGGTTCGACACCTCCACCACTCCCACCGCGGTGAACTGGCGTATCGGCGCTCATCGCTAGCCCCGCCCACCACCGTGGACGCTATGGCTCGGCAGCGCCGGCGCCGAGTCGCAGGACGGTGGACGAGACGCAGGAGAGTTGTGGGCCGGTCGATTAGCGGACCAGCGCGGTGACGCTGAAAGGCGAGTTCCCGTCGACTGAGACTGCAAGCGGTCGCCTGCTTACGGACGATCGGTCGATCAGGGCGACGACGGACCCGCGGAGGCCTCCGCAACGGCCATTGTGGATCGTGCCGCTCGTGAAGGAGCTCCCCGAGAGGGACCAGTGGAAACGGCCGTCGGCCGGTCCGCACGCGACGTAGACGAGGAGGAGCGTCCCGTGGCGTCCGGGTAGCTCGAGCGTCGCTGCTCGGCGTAGTCGTCGATGCGAGATCAGCGAAGCGTCTCGCCATTCGGCGGGCAGTGCCTCGGGGTAGAGGCGGAGGTAGTCCTCCGCGGCGAGCCGGCCCGCGCTGTCGACGATCAGTCGCTGCACCTGTCCGGATGTACTCAGGTCGATCGTTGCTCGCGGTCGGGCGCTGTATCCGATGAGACCGGCGACGAGTGCGACGGCGACTAGGAGGACGACGGCCCGCGCGGCGCCGCGCTCGGTCCCGGTCCTCCATCTCGCGTGCGCTGGAGGGGTGGTCGGCGCAGGATTGGTCGCGACCGGCGGAGGGATTCGCACGTCGCGACTTGCGTCTGCGGCCATCGCCACCGCGCTGAGGTGAGCCGCGTAGCGACGTTCGGCCGCAGCTGCAGCGTCGCGGTCCGCAGGCGTGGGATCCGGGCGGTAGAGGGCGCGCCTGGCTCGACCGAGCTGGAGGAGGGGGCTCGTTGCACCTCGGACGCCGGGAGCGGCCGGATCGGTCAACCAGCGCAGCACGTCCTCGGGGTCGTGGGGCCCGACATACGCCTGTATGAACCGCTCGCGATCGAGCCGATCCGCCTCGTCGCCTGAAGGTGGCAAGTTCCGCTCCTCCTCGAGCTCGTGATGCGCTGAGACCGCCAGGTGATCTCCTGTATCGTTACAGAAGAAAATTTGGAGCGGGTGGCAATGCGGCCGTTAGAAATGGGTGGCTCGACTGCGATGCCGCCGCTGGTCCTGCCGCTCACGCTGCGAGCCGGGACGGAGCTCGGGATCCCCATGGTCAGCTCGAACGCTGCGGTTCGGGTCGAGCGCGGCGTGCTCGTCCTCGAGGGGGAAGCGGCGGCCAGCACGGTCCTGCGATCGACCATCGGCGGCGGTCGGTGGAGCGTGCGAGTTCTGCCTGCCGACGCGCCCCTCGTGGTGGCCTGCACCCGTGTGCCGGACCCGGATCCCGATGTCTTCGGCCCGCTGATGGCGCACGCCCTGCACCTGGCGGTGCGCACCCGCAGTGCCGTGCGATGGGTGGAGGGCGCCAGGGGGCTCGCTTTCGCGTCCGCTGTGCCGGTCGGGTTCGACCTCGCTGAGCCCCGCACGGTCTGCCGTCCTTCGCTGGTCGAGGCGCCCGGCAGCTGGTTCCTGCTTGCCGAGCAGGGCCTCCCGGACGGGTCGCGGGATCCGATGGCGCACGCTCGGGTGCTGGTGTGGCGCAGCACCGATCTGCTCGACTGGACGCCGCTCGGGGGCCTCGTCCTGCCCACGGAGGAGGCGAATGACCCCTGGGCCGTGTGGGACGGTGCCACCTCCTGCTACCACCTCTGCTGGACCGAGGGATCCGGCGCCCGGCGCTCCGTCTCGACGCCGTCGCTAGACCCGGCAGAATACGAGCCCGGCGAAGTGACGGTGTGGCCCCGCGTGCTCGGCCGGATCCCGGTGCCCGACCTGGGGGACGACATCGGTCTCGCATGGTCCTGCGCGCTCATCGATGTCGAGCAGTCGCGAGCACTCCTCGAGTCACCGGAGGAGGGCGACGAGCAGGCGTCGCTCGCTCCGTTCATCTCCGCGCGCGCGGATCCGTGCATCATCGAGTACGACGGGGCGTTCCTCTTGGTCGCCACCGATGATCGCGGCGGCGACAACATCAAGTCGGAAGGGCTCTCGCTGCGGAGGGCTGAATCGATCGAGGGGCTCCGGGCCGCTGCCGAGCACCGCATCCTCGGCGTCGGGCCGGCCGGCATCGCAGGCTGCTTCTGGGCGCCCGAACTGCACGTCATCGACGGCCGCCTGCACTGCTTCTTCGCGCCGAGCATCGGATCGGCCGACTGGACCGCGGTGCAGTGCCACGTGATGGTGCTCGCCGATGAGGGCGATCCCACTCTCGCCGCCGACTGGGGGACCCCGAGACCGGTGCTGCGGGCCGATGGCGGAGCATTGAAAGCCGATCCGGCGCATCCCGGCATCTCACTGGACATGACCTGGTTCGCAGACGGACCCTCCTGCTATCTCATCTGGTCCCAGCGGTCCACCGCGCCCGTGGTCGGCGACGCGCAGTTGTGGATCGCACGAGCGGACCCCCAGCGGATCGATCGCCTCGCGAGCCCGCCGGTTCGCCTCCTCGCCCCGACGCTGAGCTGGGAGATGAACGACGCGCACGTCGTGGAGGGACCCTTCGCGATCCGCCACGGCCCGAAGATCATCCTGATGTACTCCGCGGCGGCCGTCGGAGCCAGGTACTGCACCGGCGTGCTGGCGGCCGCGTCCGGTGCCGACCTGACCGACCCGACAGTGTGGCGCCGCAGGCACCGGCCACTGCTCAGCTCTCGTCCAGAACTTGGACTATGGGGTCCCGGTCACAACACCGTTCTCGCGCACGGCGGCGAGGCGTCCATCGTCTTCCACGCCATGTTCGCTCCGCACGCCGTCGAACGGAACACCGTGATCGCACCGCTCCGATGGCGGGGAGATGCGCCGCACGTGGTGCTCCCCGCTGGACCCCGCGTGACTTCCCCTTCCGTGCACGATCTCGATCCCGGAGAGCAGGACTCTCGATGACGACCACACCTGATGTCGTTGGCTATCTGCTGGCGTACTTCCACTCCGAGCTCGAGGAGGACGGCGAGCAGATCCGGTTCGCGGTCAGCATCGGGAATCGCCCGGATGCCTGGACGATGCTGAACGGCGATCGACCGGTCCTCCGGTCCAGCGTCGGGATGGGCGGCGCGCGCGACCCGTTCCTGGTCCGAGACGAGCGTGCGGGGAGGTTCTTCGTCCTCGCCACCGACCTCCGCACCTGGCCAGACCATGAGACGGCATGGACCCGGTCGCTGCGGCACGGCAGTCGAGGCATCCTCGTGTGGGAGTCCACCGACCTGACGGAATGGTCGGACGCCCGCCTGGTCGAGGTCGCCCCCGCGTCGGTGGGAAACGTCTGGGCCCCGAAGGCGTTCTGGTCCGAGTCCCGGCAGCGCTGGCTGATGTTCTGGGCCTCGGCGCTCTTCGAGGACGATGAGGACCGCACGCCCGGCGGGTACCAGCGCATCCTGGTCGCGGAGACGGAGGACTTCCGCTCCTTCTCGGAACCGCAGGTGCACCTCGACTTCGGCCACGACGTCATCGACCTCGCGTTCGTGCAGGACGGTGACGCCTGGTACCGCTTCTCGGCCAACGCCCACAGCCCCGGAGGCAGCCCGGATCTCGGCAACCACATCTTCGAGGAACGCGGCACCGCGCTCGAGGACCCCGTGTTCGAACCGTTCAGGATCGACATCGGCAAGCCGGAGCTGCGCCGAGGCGAAGGCCCGGCGGTGGCCCGCGCGATCGCCGGAGACGGCGCGTTCCTGCTGATCGACGAATTCCTGCTGCGGGGCTACCAGCTGTTCGAGACGCAGGACCTCGCCGGCGGCGAATGGCAGCACATCCCGGACGCGCACCTGCCTCCCGGCGCCCGGCACGGCTCCCTGCTGGCCATCACCGCGGCAGAGCGAGACCGACTGCTCCATGCGTACCCGTGATGCTCGAACCGTGAGCGGCGCAGCGGAGCCGGGGGCTTCTCGGGCACACTCGAGGTCCGACCCGATCGGACGGGAGACGCCTGCATGGTGACGATCCAGGACGTCGCGAAGGCCGCCGGGGTCTCCCCGATGACGGTGTCGAACGTCATCAACGAGCGAGAGCACGTCAGGGACAGCACCAGGGCGAAGGTGCTCGACGCGATGGAGCGGCTGGACTACCGGGTCAACGTCGCCGCGCGGAACCTGCGGACCGGGCGCACCGGCACGATCGGGCTCGCGGTCCCGGAGATCGATCGGCCGTACTACGGGGTGCTGGCCGCGGCGATCATGAAGGCCGCCGAAGCGAAGTCGCTGCGAGTGGTCGTCGAGCAGACCGAGCGGTCGAGGGAGAACGAGCTCGACGCGCTCACGCTGTCCCGCAACCGCCTCTACGACGGCCTCATCCTCAGCACGGTCGGTCTCGGTCCGGCGGACGCGGACTTGCTCCGCGTCGACTACCCGATCGTGCTCCTGGGGGAGCGGATCTTCGCTGGCCCGGCCGACCACGTCGCGATGCCGAACGTCGAAGGCGCGAGAGCCGCCGTGGAGCATCTGATCGCTCGAGGCAGCCGTCGGATTGCCATCGTCGAGGGCGACCCGACCGAGGACTTGAACGTCTCGAGTCTTCGCAATCAGGGCTACCGGGAGGCGCTGGCCGCCGCCGGAATCGCGTTCGAGGACGAATGGGTGGTCCCCATCGGAGAGTTCTCGCTCGAAGCCGGTGTGCAGGCCGTGCAGCGTCTCGCCGAGCGGGGGATGGCGGTCGATGGGATCTTCTGCGTCACGGACACGGTCGCGACCGGGGTGCTGCGCGGCCTCGCCGATCACGGGATCCCGGTTCCCGGACAGGTGCGGGTGATCGGGTTCGACGACGTCCCCGGCAGCGCCTACACGGTGCCGTCGCTCTCTTCGGTAGACCCGGATCACGACTTCATGGCCCGCACCGCGGTCGACCTGCTGGTGCGGCGGATCGAAGGCAACGCGGACAAGGCCGTGCATCGTGATGTGATTGGTCCGTTCCGGGTTGTGGAGCGGGAGTCCAGCGGCGGCTGACCCGGCCGCTCAGAGCGCCGGATCAGCCCGCACTTCACCCCTTGACGCTGCCGCTGGTGAGGCCGTCGACGATGTACTTCTGCATCGTGATGAACAGCACCAGCATCGGGATGAGCACGATGACGGTCACGGTCATGAATGCCGGCCAGTTCGTGGTGAACTGCGCGACCGCCTGCTCCGCCAGCAGGACGAGCGTGTTGTTCGACGGTGAGCTGAGGAAGATCGTGGGGGAGATGTAGTCGTTCCAGACCCACATGAT
Source organism: Amnibacterium kyonggiense (assembly GCF_004364555.1). Classification (GTDB taxonomy): domain Bacteria; phylum Actinomycetota; class Actinomycetes; order Actinomycetales; family Microbacteriaceae; genus Amnibacterium; species Amnibacterium kyonggiense. The sequence goes on from NZ_SOAM01000001.1 coordinate 858,385, forward strand.
CTGGAAGACCCCGACGGTGATCAGGACCGGTCGGATCAGCGGCAGGACGATGGACCAGTAGACCCGCAACGGCCCCGCGCCGTCGATGCGTGCGGCCTCCAGGATCTCCATCGGGACCGAGCGCATGTACCCGACGATTATGAAGTAGCAGAACACCGAACCACCGAGGTAGATGGCGATCAATCCCTGCAGCGAATCGGCGAGACCGGCGTTCACGACTAGCTGGTAGAGCGGGATGATCGTCGACTGGAACGGCACCAGGAACGCTGCCAGCAGAATCCCGCCGGCGATCGTGGAGAACCGGCCGCCGCGGTAGAGGAGCGAGAACGCGGCCATCGATCCCACTGCCAGCATCAGGGCGACCGAGACGGCGGTGACGATCGCGGTGTTCAGGAACGCGCGGCCGACGTCGGAGGTGGCGAAGACCTGGATGTAGTTGTCGAGGTCGAGGCTGGACGGCAGCGCGATGGGGTTCAGCTCCATCTGCGGCTGGGATTTGAAGGTGTTGACGACGATGTAATAGAACGGGAGACCGACGATCACGGCGAGCAGGATCAGCACGCCGCTGGCGGTGATGCGGGCGAGGGTGCGGTTCATGAGGCGTTCCTCTCGAAGCGGCGGGAGATCTGCAGCTGCAACGCGAGGATCATGCCGATGATGATCATGAACACCACACCGAGCGCGGAGGCCTGACCGTACTTCGCCTGCTCGATGCCGCTGGTGAGGATCGTGGACGTGATCGTGTTCGTAGCCAGCGCTGGGCCGCCACCGGTGAGGTTCTGCGGCAGCGCGTAGACGTTCAGCCCGTTGTTCATCAGCAGGAAGGTGCTGATGGTGATGGCCGGGGCCAGCAGCGGAAGGGTCAGGTAGAAGAACCGTTGCACTGCGTTGGATCCGTCGATCTTCGCGACCTCGTAGTAGTCGGTCGGGATCGACTGCAGGTAGGCCAGGTAGAGGATCGCGTGCCAGCCGGTGCTGGTCCACACGCCCACGAGGATCACGCAGACCTGCGCGAGGGTGATGTTGGCCAGCCACGGGATCGGGTCGAGGCCGAGGGTGGAGTGCAGCACCGTGTTCAGTGCTCCGCTCCCGAGGGGATTCAGGATGAAGTTCCACACCAGGCCCAGCACGGCGACTGACGGGATGGCGGGGAAGAAGAAGACGGCCCGGGCGAACCTGGTTCCGAACAGCTTCTGGTTCAGGAACACCGCCAGCGGAATCGCGAAGACGGTGATGAGCGCGGTGGAGGCGACCGCGTAGAGGACTGTGAATGCGAGGCCGCCGAGCAGAGCCGGGTTCGTGAACACCGCCGCGTAGTTCTTCAGCCCGACGAAGCGCACGTCGGGGTCGAGTCCCGACCAGTCCGTGAAGCTGTAGTACACCGATTCGGCGAAGGGGACCCCGAAGAGGACGATCACTACCAGCCCGATCGGGATCAGGAAGGCTCGGATGCCGAGCGTCTCGCGGGCGCCTCCGATCGGTCGGCGCCGCTTGATGGCCCGCTGCACGCGCTGCGCGCGTGGAGCGAAGGTGGTCTGTTCCGCTGTCATCTGCTGTTCCTCAGTGAGGAGGGGAGTGCGGGGACGTGAGAGCCTCACGCCCCCGCACTCCGGTCTCGAACCGGATTACTTGACGCTGTTCCATTCGGTGTCGAGCGCTTTCGCCATCTGGGCGCCGGTCTCCTGTCCGAGCTGCACCTTCTGCATGTTGGCGATCAGGGTCTGGTCCAGCGGTGCGGAGTTCGTTCCGGGCCACGCCTGCCAGGTGCACCAGACGTTGCCGGCGACGACGTCCTTATACATGGTCTGCAGGGCCGGGTCGAGGTCCTGCTTGTAGTTGCTCGTCGTCATGATCGAGCCGGTCTCAGCGGCATACATCGAGACGCCCTTCTCGCTGGCGAGGAAGTTCACGAACTTCTGCGCGCCCACCGGGTTCTTCGCCTTCGAGTTGATCGCGTAGGGCGGAGACGCCGCACCCGCCCAGTACGGGGCGCCGTCCTCACTCGGGATCGGCCAGAAGTTCAGCTTCGTCCCTGACGGGAGCGCCTTCCTCGACGGTGCGACCTGCCACGCACCGGTGGTGATCATCGCGACCTTCTGCTGGTCGAACTCGGTCACGATCTGCGGCCCGGTCAGGCCGGCCGCCGACTTGTTCACGAGTCCCGAGGTGTACAGCTGCGACCAGGTCTCCAGCGGCTTCGTCCACGACGCGGCGAAGGTGGTCTTCCCGTTGTAGATGTTCGCGTCCATGTTCCCGCCGGAGGTCGCATCCGCGCGCCCGATCAAGCCCATGATCGTCGTCGTCGTACCGTCGCCGGCCTCCTGCAGACCGGTGATGCCCGCGGCCTTGAACTTCTTCAGATCCGTCAGCAGCTCGCTCCAGGTCTGCGGAGCGCTCGTGATCCCGGCCTTCGCAGCGAGGGTCTCGTTCACGAGGAAGCCGCCACCCCAGGTCGCGGTCGAGATGCCGTACACCTTGCCGTTGTAGGTGTTCATCTTCGTCCCGAAGGGGGATTGCACCTTCGCCGCGGTCGTGCCGGTCAGGTCCTTGACGTAACCACCGCCGATCTGCTCCTTGTGGTTGCCGAGGATGAACACGTCCGCCGCGTTGCGCGCAAGGAGGCGCTTCTGGAGCGTGTTGACGTACTCGTCGACTGGCGGAGCGTAGGACATGTCGACCTTGATGCCCGGGTTCTCCTTCTCGAATTCGGCCACCAGGGGCTTCATCGTGGCGAGGGCGTCCCAGGAGAAGAACGTGACAGTGCCCTTGCCGCCGGAGTCGCCGCTGGGGGAGCCGGCGGTCGAGCTGCAGGCCGAGACGCCGACGAGCAGTGCGGCCGCGATCGCGGCCGCGCCGACGCGTCGGCTGACCGGCGTCCGCATGATGCGGCCTCCGGAGGCCGAGAGGTTACGAAGCGACATTGCTTGCCTTTCTGTGGTGGTGCGTAAGGGGAAGGGACAGAGAGTCCCGGGCAGGGAGGACTGGTTGCAGCAGTCCTCCGGGCAGGTGGACGAGGCGGTCGAAGACGATCTCGCGTCGATAGCCGTCGCCGGACGGGATGGCCCACCGGTGGTAGGCGATCACCCACTCGTCCGAATCGGGCAGCTGGAGCACGGCGTGGTGACCGGTAGCGAACACACCAATCTCGGGGCGCTTCTGCAGCAGCACTCCACGGTCGACCCAAGGACCGAGTGGAGTCGGGCCGGTCGCGTACCGCACGTGGTAGTCCTCGCTCCGGGTGTCGTCGACCGACCAGGAGAGGTAATACACGTCGCCCCGCCGGTGCACCCACGCGGCCTCGCGGAAATCGGTGGGAACGAAGTCGACCACCGCTCCCGGATCGAAGGACATGAGGTCGTCGTACAACTGCACGCCGTGCGCGACCCCATTCCCCCAGTAGAGGAACACTCGGTCGCCATCGACGAAGACCGCCGGGTCGATCGCGCGGCCCGCGAAGTCGCCGTGCGCGACAAGCGGCCGGCCCAAGTCGTTGAAGGGGCCGAAGGGGGAGTCTGCGACGGCGACGCCGATGTTCGACTCCGCGGTGAAGTACAGGTAGAACCGTCCGTCACGCTGCAGCGCTGCCGGTGCCCAGGCGTGCCGAGCGGCCCACCCGACGTCTTCTTGGAGGCGGAGCACCTCGCCGCCGGCGGTCCACGACACCAAATCATCCGAGGACCACACCGAGAACGACGTCGCGTCCCACTCCGGCGAACCGTCCGAGGTTGGGTACAGGTAGTACCGGCCCTCCCACACGAGCAGCGACGGATCAGCGAGCAGGTCCGGCACAGGAGACGGGGAAGCGAACTCGTCCGGAATCGGCCGCGGCAGCAGCTCGGTCATGCTGAGCTCCCACGAGCAGCGGCGCTTGCAGACATCAGTCCTCCTTGACCGCCTGGAGGACATCCGTCCTTGGCGAGATGTATCGTTACATATGGTGTTGGCTCGAGCAAGCGAGCGTTACCCAACTGTGCTCAATCGGGCCTCTCGGGCCGATGTGGACGTAGAAGTCAGGCCCGTGCTGGGTCCCGGCAAGCACTGCGGGCTGCAGGGTCTCGCACTGAGGGACCTTCGCTCTCACCTTTGAGAGTCGGTGCTGTATCGCTACATGCCAGGCATGCGGTGGCCGCGCTGCATCGAGCACGCGCTCGTGACCGGCCTCCCGACGAGCCCGCCGCGGATTACCCAGTTCGCTATGAGCGCCCCATCCCCAGGTGATTGAAGTGCCGCGAGCACTTCATCCTCCCTGGGCGTGCTTCGCCCTCGATCTGTTCGTGGGCTCGCCAGCCGTCCCATTCGGCGATGACAGTCCCCACAAGGTTCTGCTCAATCTCGGCGATGAAGGTCGCATCGCGCTCGAGGAAACGACGGGTGGCCTGGGTTGAGTCGGTCGGGCGGGAGTCGGTCTTCCCAGCGGTGCTCCAGATCGCCATCAGCGACCAGACGTCTTCGAGTGAGCGGCGTGAAGCGAGACGTTCCGCACCGGACGAGTGTCCGCGATACGGATGATGTCTCGCGAGCAGGGAAGTGAGACATTTCACGGGGGCGGACTGGTCTCGGCCGCGCCTCAAGCCGCGGGGCCCTGCCGTGAGATCCATGTGCTGATGCACTCGTTCCGCCAGGATGGCCGCATGCGGCTTCCTCGCCCACCGATCTTCCTGTTGGACGGCCACGACTTGTCGGTCTATGACTCGGTCGATGCAGCGTGCCGCGATCTAGAGATCTACGACGTCCAGGATCAAAATATCGAGTCGTTCGACTCTGACGGGTTCCCCATGCAGTGGCAGGCATTGGGTTACCGCGTTGTAGGTGGCATCTTGATCGAGGGTCGAACCTCGATGGCAGACGCTGTCTTGGGACGGGTTCGGAGTTATGCCCGCGGCCTGGGTCCTGCTGCTCTGAGTCCGACCGATGTCGAGACAGCGGATCTTGCGACCTTAGGTAACGCGCTGCTCGCGCATCGGCCCGAACCCCTTGGTCTGCGAGCCCTTCTGACGGAGCGGCTGCGCCGACGGAGGTGAGTCCCGAGCGTTGAGGGCACCTCGAAGGGTGCAGCGGCAGCTCCTTGTTGCTGGGCAGCAACGCGTCTCACGCGGCGGGAGATAGCGACGTCTCAGGAGTTGGAAGCCGAGACGAGTCGTTGACTACCGAAGCGCGAAGACTGCGCGCTCAAAGACTAGGTCAAAGCTTTGGTCGGAGAACTCGGGAAACTCCGCGTGGAACTCTGCCAAGGCATTCGAGCGGAACACGTCGTAGGCGGCGGCTGCTTCTGCTTGGGGCAGATGCTGGCGGGTCACTGCCCAGGATTCGTCGGCCCAGTCAAAGGCACGCGAGCGGAGAGCGCCCACGCGGCCTTCGACGGCTGCGAGGTCTGAATTTCCAACGCTTGGAAGAGCGCGGTGGTAATCGATTCGTACGACGCCGGCGAACTGGTTGTGGTGCCAGAGGTGGACGATTGCGTCAGGCAGGGGTAGCGATCGGGCCGTGTCCACTGCCGTCTGTCGTCGTTCGTACGGATCCGACTGAGGAAGCGTCACACCGCAAGTCTAGAAGCGGGTCCAGTTCATGCTCGAGGGCCAGGAGGCGGGTCCTGAGTCCAGATTGCCTCGGGAGCAGATGAGGGGCACGTCTCGTGACCAGGACAGTGGGACGTCTCGCGAGTGGACTATTGAGACGCCGGCGGGACCGGGTTGTGCCCCATCCCGCCAGCGTTCTGGTTAGGCCGCTGAGCCTGCTTGCGGGCTGAGGGGTCTGTCGCTGCGCGGCCATCGGAGCCCCAGTAGTGCGATGCCGAGGGCTGTTGCGACGACGACGGCGAGTCCTGCACGAAGTCCTGCGGTCGTTGCGATGGTGCCGACGATGATCGGGCTGATGAGGAACGAGGTGTAGCCGACCGCTGTTGTGAAAGCGACTGCTTGCCCGGCATGATTTGGCGCGCTTCGCCCGGCGAGCGACAGCGCGGTGGGAACGACGGGACTGATCGCGAACCCGACCACGAGCATCCCGCCGATCGATCCCCATGTGCTCGTGGAGAGCAGCGCTGCCGTCATGCCGACAGCTGCGAGGAGACCCGCAGTGATCATCAGGGCGCGCGGCGGCACGCGTGCTTGTGCTCTACTGCTGATCGTCCTTCCGAGGAACGACGCGAGATGAAAGAGCGCGATCCCGACCCCGCTGAGCAGTACACCGCTGTCCAGTGCCTGGCGCAGGAAGACCGCCACGAAGCCCTCGAGGGCTCCATCGCCGAAGAAGCAAATGAGTAGCAGCACTGCCGCGAACAGCACCGCAGGCGACGTGCGCACACTCCGGACAGGCTCCCGAGGCGCATCGGTCGTCGTGGTCCGGCGCACGGGCAGGCTCGCTCGGCTGCACACGATCGCGGTCGACGTGAACACGATGCCGAGCGCGAGGTAGACCAGGCGGTAGTCGAGGCCGGCCGCCAGTACCAGGGCGGACGAGAGCGCCCCGAGCAGTGCGCCGAGGCTGAAGCCGGCTTGCAGGCCGGTCAGCGCTTGGGTGTCGTATGCGCTCTCGAAGTCGGAGCCGACTGCGTTGGCGCCGAGGTCGACGAAGCTGATCGCGAGGCCGTACAAGATGACCGCGGCGAGGACCTCGGGGAAGGTGCGGGCCGTGGCGAGGGCTGCGAACGCGAGACCAGTGACGCCAAAGCCGACGAGCAGGACTGTGCGTCGACCGAAGCGGTCTGCGATGCGCCCGCCAAGGAACAGGGTCACGATCCCGCCGGCGGCGGCACCGCTCAACGCGGTGCCGAGCTCGCCGGGATCGAGGTGGAGCGCGGCGGACAAGCTCCCGAGCTGAACAGCCCAGACCCCGACATGGAACCCGAGGATCAGGAAGAGGAACGAGGACAGGTGAAGATGGCGTCGCTGAGACGCCGAGTGGACGGCAGACAAGGAGAGCTCCCGGAGGTTGGAAGGATTCCGCGTTCCAGAAGCACGAGAGGGCCGACCGATCCGGTCAGCTCGAGCTCATCGTGCAGAGGTCAGGAACGCGCGGGCGAGACCCGCGCGCGCGTTCCTCCACCCTCGCCGAGCTCGCCCGACTCCTGCCTGCTCACGGTCACACCATAACGACCACTCGCCTCCAGCGGCGCGAGCCTCGACCCATGCCCCGCATTCTCACAATCAGGAGAGTAAGGCGGCTGGCGGGCGGGTGTCGGAAAGACCAGGGGTTCCATCGCTAGCGCCTATCCGCGGGCCGCGGGATATTGGCCCCATGCTGCCGATGTTGACCTCGACTGCCGACGAATCGCTCCTGCTGCCGACCGGGCTCGATGTGGCTTGGTGGGCGTTCGCAGTTGCCGTGGCGGCGACCAGCCTTGCCGCGCTCATTCGCGTCGCGAGGTCATCGGAGTTGACCGCGCTTGCGCGGGTCTTTTGGACCGTGCTGATTCTCCTGACGCCACCCCTCGGTCCCATCGCCGCGCTCGTCGTGGTGCGTTCAAGAAGATCGACCCTGCACAATCGCCAGGTCGCGTCGTAGTCGAGCCAAGTCTCACGAGCAGGCTTCTGAGACCGTCAGGTGGCCGCGTTGCCCCGTGTCGGTAGCTGCTGCTCCGTCTTGCGTAGGAGTGCGATCTGGGTGGCCACGGCTTCGACGTCGACCTGTTCGTCGGTCTTGACGCGCAGCACTGGCAGGCCGCTCATTGGTCTTGCGTCTGTCGCGAGCGACCACCACTCGTCGAGCCGGGAGTCATCGGCGTGCGCGCGGTGGCGGGGGCGTGTCCTGTATCGCTCGAATGCGGCGTCGAGTGCGATGTCGCACCAGATCTCGACGCCTCGAGGGTTGCCGAGTGCGTTCGGGCCGCGCTCGACGTAAGGCATCGCCCGATCGACGCGTCTCGCGAGCAGGCGAGTGGGACGTCTCGCAGGCAGGGACTTGAGACGGCCTGCAGTCCTTACTGGGGTATGTCCTGTGCCAGTGGCATGCGACCGTGAGCGGGGCCCATCTCGACGTAGGCGCCTTGAAGTCGCTGCACCTTTACGAGACGACCGAAGGCGCGGGCGAAGGCGGCTTCGGTAGCTTTGGGAGCGGACGCCTTCACGGCGACGGTCACTGTTGCGGTCTTGACGTCGACGCCACTGCCGAGCACGCTTCGCTTCTCGGGAGCGATGCGGTCGAGTGAGGCTTGTGTGGCTAGTAACTGTCGATTGGTCGCCGGCTGACAGACGTAGGTGATCCTCGGTCCAGGCACGGTTCTAACCGCCGTGGCTGCGGCATGTGCGCGGTCCCAGGTCGGGCCGTAGACGCCAACAAAGACAGTGCCGTGCTCGACCCAGGCTCCTTCGAATCCGCTTTGCTGCTTGATCGCTTGCACTGCGCTATTCACGCGTGCGGGGAGCGGCCCTATCGCGTCGAACGCGCTCCCGGGGATGTCGCTCAACACCTCCTGAGGGGCACTGCAGGCCGGTCGCGGGGCTGACAGGTACACAGCTGAGCCGCCGGTTGCGAGGAGGGCGATCGTGGCGGTGAGCGCGACGATGCGTGGCCGACTGCTTGTTCCCGCGCGCAGCCGCACTGCTGCGACGAGCAGGCCGGTCGCGTATTTCGATGAGCTCATTCCATATCCCTCGACTGCGTTCAGATCGGCGGCCCACTGCTCTCTCAGTTGACCTCGACATGCAGCTGGGGAAATCTGCACCGCAACCGTCGTCAGGACTTGCACGAGTCTGGTCACGCCGTAGCGCCCTTGAGCGGCTCAGCCGATCGAACGGTCGCGTCGGTTATTGCGAGAACCGCGGCGGCGCTGGATGCGCCCTCGGGTGTCAATCGGTAGAGACGACGTCGCGGACCCCGCCGCTCCGAGGGAGGCTCCCAGGAGGAAACGAGCCATCCGGATTGTTCGAGCCGTTCCAAAACGGGGTAGATCGTGCCGGGCCCGCGTGAGGTCGCGTGGATCACCTGAAGACCCCAGATCGCTTCCTCGGACGCCGCGAGGACGCGGAGCACGTCGAGCGTTGCAGCCGTGGTCCTTCTCAAAGCGAGCACACCGCAACAATACTCGCTGCGCGACCTATATCGAATAGTCGGAGCTCGGTGTCGACGGCGACCGCCTGGTCGTCCTCGGGCGTCGGCGCCTCGACGGCTCGCCCGCGGCAGGCGTTTGAGCCGGGATGGGTGTCTGCCGCTCAGGTGAGGGTCTGGAGCTCAGCGGTGATGCGTGTTCGGAGGGCATCGTGCTTTGGGGCGAGCGCGTACGTCGGGTCGCTCCACCGGTCGGATGGGTAGAGCCAGACCGGCTTCGACCGCAGGTTCGGCTCCTCCCACTCGTATCGCGGCCATACGTGTGCGTGCAGGAACGCGTCGGTGTTGCCGAGGATCTCGAGGTTGACGCGGCGGAAGTCCGAGTCCAGACCAGCGCAGGCGCGCTCGACTGCTTCACCTAGCGTCTCCATGCTGGATAAGAAGCTGACGCGGTCGGCGCGAGGAAGATCCGAGAGCCGGTCGACGCCTCGCCGGTCGGAGATGGCGACGCTGTAGCCGGGCAGGAATTGGATGTCCCCAATCACTGCGAACGCAGCGGGCAAGCGCTTCATTACCGTCGGATTCGTCCCAGCAAGCGCGCTGCCCACACGGTCCATCCACCATCCGGTCATGCGATCAACCTAGAGATCCGCATCTGTGTCCCGTCTCGCTTGCAGGCATTTGAGACGTACCTCGGTTCATGGAACTGGTCGTTCGCGTCCGAAGGTTTGTTGCGGGATGCTCTGGGTGTGAGCGAGCGCAGCAGCCTGGATCTGGTCGATGAGTTCCTCATCGAGGTGCTGCCGACGAGTGATCCGGACGAGCTTCTCGCGTACGGGGACACGCACCCGTGGGAGTTGAGCGGCAACCGTCAGTGGCGTTCCCCGGCGACGGTGCAGTTCGCGCAGTCGTTACCGGACGAGTTGTACCGCTCCATTGGCGCCTTGGTCGAGCGGCGCCCGGACACCGGGATCCGGGCGTACGACGGCGCTGATGGCTCATTGAGTTGGCTGCGACATATGCCGGCGGCGGCGCACTTGTCAATTGAGCTCGCTCACGCGGAGCGCTTCGATCCTCTTGAGGATGTGCCTCAGTTGCTCACGCTTTCGCTTGGCGGCACGCTCGGGGCTTCCGGTTCGCTTGGAGTGCTCACCAAGCTGGAGAAGCTGCAGGAACTCGCTCTCGAGGGTCACGCGAAAGGGTTCGATGCTGTTGCTGCACTTCCGCAGCTCCGGTCGTTGTCGCTCTACGCTTCGCGAGTTCCGAGTCTGGAGCCCCTGAGGGGTGCGGTGAGGCTCGAGCTGCTGAACCTGAGCTTCGGTCGCGTCCGTGATTTCTCGGCCATCGCGAACCTGCCATCGCTGCGTGGTGTTGCCATCTGGCAGACCAAGGGAATGACCGCCGGAAACCTGGCGGGGATTGGCGAGCTGCCGGCGCTTGAGGCGCTCGACCTCGGCGCCATGAGAACGGTCGAGTCGCTCGACTTCCTCCGCGGCCGCGCCGCCGGCTCCCTCCGATATCTCCTACTTGAAGGGATGGCTGGGCTGACCGACTGGAACGCCGTCGAGCATCTATCCGTGCTCGAGGAGCTTGGCGTGTGGGGCAAGGCGCCGATAGAAGCCGACGTCGGACCTTTGCTGGCCGCGCCGCGTCTGGACGTTCTCGTCTTCGAACAGACCGTCCGCGAGGAGCAGGCAGTCCGTCTCACGAAGGACTTCCGAGGAAGCCACCTCGCGGTCAACAAGCATGAGCGTCTCCGGTCTGACGGAGACATTCGCGTCGGCTGGCGCTCCGGAACCGTGGACATGCTTCGCACGTCCGTGCATTGCAGGCAGTGGGTCGGGTGACCCGACCCACTCTCTCGCCGCAGGCGAATCACACGCCGACGGTTTTATTGGCAGGGGAGCGAGACGCTCCGCGAGTCACGGACTCTCGCGCCCCTCGGCACAGCAAGCGTGGAGGAGCGGTGCGTCGTTCCTCACTCTGCTGGCATAGGTATCGCTTGGCAGGCGTGGGCTAGCGGCGAATAACCCCTTGCGCCAACCTAATCAGGTCACTGCTGCTGACTCGTGCTGGTGTCGTTGTTCGCGGCAGTCGCGTCGTTCACTGCTGCAGAGGCTTCAGAAGCCTTCTGCCCGCTCTCGCGAGCCTCGTTCTCTTCGGCAGTGAAGCTACTAACGTCGCGGACCTCGGAGGAGTCTGAAGACGAGCTCGTGTTGGCGTCCGAAGGCGGAGTGGTGGTCATCGTTGCCCATCCTTTCATGATGCGCGGATTGTGCGCTCCGGTCCTTCAGATGCGCTGTGCGCTTGAAGTGCTCGGGTGCCGTGATCAATTTCAAACTGGGTGGCCTTCGAACCCACGAGCCAGCGGCCCCGGCTGTCTCGGTTGGAGGCAATTGAGACGGTGCGTGTGGTGGTCACAGCAGTGCTCGGAGTTGTCGTAGACCTCCTGGGGAGCCGGCGACATGTTGGACTGTTTCGCGGAGTCTGTGCGGCATCGGTGCTGGAAGTTGCCAGGTTTGGTCGACGCTGACCGGCCAGACGGTCCGCAGCCATCCTTCTGCCTCGGTCGGGTCGACGCCGTTTCGGAGGAGGACCTGGATTTGTATGCCCGAGCGTTCTGAGCTGTGGTCTTGGACGTCGGCGATGTAGTGGTGGCCTCCGCCGCGGTGCTGGTTCTCGAAGGATCCGCGCTGGGCGATGCACTGCGTTATCAGGTCGATGTCGACGCCGAGTGGGTAGCCGGTGATCTCCAGCACGTGTAGTCCCTGTCGTTCGACGGCCGCAATGCGGCAGCTCATCCGCATTTCCGCCGGCTCGCCGCGAAGCAGTGACGGTAGGTCCCCTTCAACGGTTCCGCCGGTGGGGAGCGTCGGGGTGCCGATGAGGAGGTCGAGGTCGGCGTCCAGGAAGGGGATGGCGTGCTCGTGCAGGAGGCGGGTCAGAGTGTCGGTGACGGGTTTCGGGTCGAAGGGTGGAACACGGCCGCCGCGGTAGAGCGTGCCCTCGATCAGACTCAGGGGGAGTGGGCCGATCTTGCCCTGCTCGCTGGCTAGAGCGAGCCGGCCGACAGGGGAGAGACGGACCTCGGTATACGAGGGGTCGGCCGCTGCATCGTTGCCGGGACTGCCGAAGTTGCCCTGCCCGTCCAGCAACGGAAGATGCAGTCGCCACGACACGGTGAGGTCCTGCAGGACTGTGTACAGGTAGTTGGCCCCGAACCCGGCGAGTTCGAGGGCATCGAGCACATCAGCGCAGCGGACGTAGGCGGACGCCGGGCCGCTGAGCGCTCCCACCGATTCAATGACGGCGGTCTCGAGAGGGCCAAGACCGGTTCGCTCACTCATCGGCTACTCGCATCTCCAACCCGTCGACCTCGACCAAGTGCCAGCCCGGGAGGTCATCCTGCACGAACACGTCGACCTGCCCCCACGACGTCGATACCGACCACCCGAACATGTCCGCATGCCGAGCCCGCGAAGACCGGATCGCGAAGCGTTGAAGGATGGCACGCATCTGCGTTGTCTCCCGGCGCGTGACAACCAGGTCCAGATCTCGTGGGATGTGGGTCGCACCGCGGAGCAGGCGGGCGGTACCGCCAGCAATCACACACGGCGCTCCCAAGTCAGTCAGCAGCAGAGCGAGCTGCACCTGTCGCACACCCGTCATCGCCTTCATCACAGAAGGAACAGCGACCCGAGGGAGACGAAGGCCCTCACCCTGATCGCTCTCGCCACCGACCACACCCTCCGTCCTACAACCCTGCCCGAGCAGACTGTGCAACGCATCTCTCTCGCAGGCAGTTGAGACAGGGAGCGTCGCCTACCGCGGGTATGCGGTCGGAGGAGCGCGCACCTGGACGGGTGGCGTTCCGGACGGCATAGTGCCCTTCGATGGAGCTGACGCGATGCTGGCTGGCGCCAGCGGTGGTGGTAGTGCTCATGCTGAGCGGGTGCTCGACTGCGCAGGCGCCGGCTTCATTCGGTGAGTCGCAAGACGCACGGAATCTGCAGTGCGTCCACCTCGCGAGGGGGGATCGAGTTCTGATCGGCGACACGGTGACCAGCCGATCCTCGGCGCTGCGGATCCGGTCAGTGAACCTGGTGGACGCCCGAGGCGTGCGAGTGGTGCGTGCGTGGTTGTTGCGCACTCCGGGCGGGACGAGTCTCGGCGTGACCGATGTGCCTCCCTCCCGCACCATCGCGTCAGAGATTGGCTGGGATACGCGCGTCAATGCCGATGGTGCGGAACTGGCTGCGAAGAGTTCGCGCAACGTGGTTCTCGAGGTGCAGAAGACCGCCTCTACGAGGGGGAGCGCGGCGGCTATCAGGCTCCGCGTGGTCGCGTCGGATCACGAGTACGACGTCGACTCAGGCGTCCGCTACAGGTTCCCTCAGAGGTGCTTCTAACCGTCTCGGGCCAGCCCTGCCACTGCCGCCGAACGAGCACAACGCATTCGTTGTGCGAGGGTGACGAGGGGCGTCGCAAGAAGGGGCGAGACAGTCGTACTTGGATGCGGTCTCGAGTCAGTCGACGCCACCCGGTGACGGGACGAGCGCGACGACCCGACGACTGTCGCGAGGATCAGCACAGTGATGCCGATTGCAATCAGAGTCGCCCATCGCTCGAGCCGCACGGTCGAAAGCTAGCGGTCATGACGGGCACGCATCGGGCGGCGCCGCAGGATCGCGGTCTCAGCACCAGGCTGGCGAGATGTCTCAAGTGCAGGGGACCGGACACCTGTTGGCGGGGCCCTCTCAGCTCGCCACTCGGGCGCCGTCACGTAGTCGGATTGAGACGCTGGTCGCCCCGGAGTCGATGGTCGCGTTTGCATGTTGGGTCTGTCGGCCCCAGCGCACAGTGACCTCCACTGATCCAGTCGAATTTAGGTTGAACGTCGCAGTTCCCTGTGCACCAGTCGACTTGGTTGAGTCGTGGCCACCCAAACTGACGGTGACTTTCGCCGATTCGACGGGAGCCACGAAGCAGGTCGCACCATCGCAGACCTCGATCGTCACGGTCGTCTCGAGGGAGTACGTCGAGGTTGGGGAGGAGCACGAGATCAACGCGAGGACCATCAACGGGATGGTCGTCAATCCTGACGAACGAAGCGCCAGCTGTCTCATGACTAGATCGTGCCAGCGCAGGGACGACGCGTGAAGGTCGGACGTGTGTGTCTCGCGAGCAGGCAAGTGAGAACGGTGCGAGATGCTTCGAGGACCCCTCGTCAACGGGTGCTGGCGGTTGTCGATCGGCGTCCGGACGCGGATCCGGCCGGCGTCTCAGAAGTTGTCTCAGAACTGCCGTCTCGGATCGTTGATACGGCGCCAGTTCTGAGACGGGCGGCGCGGGAGGAGGCCAGGGCGGCCTGAGTCCCTCGCTGGCCCCGTCGTTGTGTACGTCGTTCGGGGTGACGGGGGTGGCGAGGGGTTTCGGGCGTCTTGCCCTGTCCTGGCCTGCCACCTCCGCTGACGCGGCTCCCGAACCACCCACACACAGCAGAAGAGCGTTGCTGTGCGTGGGTGGTTCGGGAGTGCAGGTGGCAGGCCAGGACAGGGCAAGAGAAGAACAGAGGAAGAGGAAGAAGGAGTAAGGGAGTGGGTGTCAGTTGAAGTGACGGTGAGTGGAGGTGACAACGGGGTGGTGCGAGTGTCAGAGGACGGTGTTGTCGTTCGGATGAACGAATGAGGACCGGGGAGAGGTGGGGTGAGTGTTGCTGGTGGGAGTAGACGGTTGGAGCGGGCGGACGGTGTGGGTAACTGATAGGGACCGGTCGATGTTCGAGTGGTTCTCGATCGTGCGGATCGCGGACGTGCAGTCGGTGCGCTGGGTGTTGGCAGCGCTGAACGGCGTCGACCGACCGGTCTCGGTTCGGCGGGCGCAGTCCTGGTGCGCGCGGATGGAAGCGGCCGGCTTGGTCGAGCGTGCGCAACTCGGAGGCCGAGGCGGCGCGTTGGTGTGGGGCACGTACGCCGGGACCGGTGTAACGAGGCCGAATCTTCATCGGCAGACGACACGGCACGAGGTCGCGGTTGCTGCGGCATCCGCCCGCTACGCGACAGCCGGGTACGCCTGGCAGCGCGACGAGAAGCCGGCACACGTCGGTGGGCACCAGGCAGACGGCGTCGCACTCGGGTTCGGGTGGGTCGAGCTGGTCGAGGTGGAGCTGACGCCGAAGCGGCTGCCTCGGTATGCGGCGATCTTCGCGGCGTACCGGCGTCGACTCGATCTAGGTGAAGCGGACTCCATCAGCTACCTCTGCAATAAGGAGAGCGAGCGGGCTGTGCGCGCTGCGCTTGGCGAGCTGCCGGCCGGTCGATCGATCGCTCCACAGGTCGGAGTCCGCTCCATGTACGACCGAACCGGCATCTGGGTCGACGAGACCCTGCCGACCTGGATGATGACGGCACGGGATCGGGCGCAGCGATCGACGCGTCGTCCGCGGCGATCCAGCTCTGCAGCACTGTTCTAGGAGCGGTCATGGGCACGGTCACCGCGTACGAGACGGCCGCGGGGAAGCGGTACCGCGTCCGGTACCGGAAACCGGACCATCGGCAGACTGACAAACGCGGGTTCAAGACCAAGCGTGAGGCCGAGTTGTACCTCGCATCCATGGAGGTGACGGTCGCGCGCGGCGACTTCGTCGACGCCTCAGCGGCGCGAGCGACCATCGGTGAGCTCGGTGCGGTGTGGGTCGCGAACCTCTCGCATCTGAAGCCCTCGACCGAGCGGACGACGGAGATCGGGTGGCGTCTCCACGTGCGGCCGAGATGGCAGAACGTTCCGGTATCGGCGGTCCGGCACAGCGACGTGCAGGCCTGGGTCTCCGAGATGCGGAAGACGCGGGGCGCGACATCGGTGCAGCGCGCCTACGGCGTGCTCGCGTCGATCCTCGACGTCGCGGTCGCGGACCGGCGGATCCACTCGAATCCGGCCCGTGGGGTGAAGCTGCCGCGCAAGGTGGGCCGCGAGCACCGATACCTCACCCACGAGCAGGTGAGCAGGCTGGCGGTGGCTGCGGGGGAGTGGGGGCCGCTGGTGCTGCTGCTCGCCTACTGTGGGCTGCGGTGGGGTGAAGCGGCCGGCCTCCGCGTGCAGGACGTCAACCTCGTCCGGCACCGGTTGTTCGTCGCGCAGAACGCGGTCGAGGTCGGTGGCGAGATCCATGTCGGGACGCCGAAGACGCACAAGCGCCGCTCGGTGCCGTTCCCGGCAACCCTGACGCCGATGTTCGAGCAGCTCAGTGCGGGCAAGGGGCCGCTCGACCTGCTGTTCATCGACGAACGCGGCTCCTACATCCATCGGTCGAAGACCGGGAAGGGGTGGTTCTGGCGGGCCGCCGTCGAGATCGGGCTCGGGGGACTCACACCCCACGACCTCCGGCACACCGCCGCGAGCCTCGCCGTGCAGTCCGGCGCGAACGTCAAGGCGGTGCAGCGGATGCTCGGGCACTCATCGGCGGCGATGACGCTCGACGTCTACGCGGACCTGTTCGACGACGACCTCGACATCGTCGGCGCCCGCCTGGACGACGGGCTGCTCCGAACAGATGTGGGCAAAATGTGGGCAAATCGCGGATCGACACCGGTTCGGCCGCTCGAAAGGCTGCCTCAACCAGGGGTTCTGTCGCTTCCGAGAAGTGGGCCCCGTGGGGCTCGAACCCACGACCCGCGGAGTAGAAATAGTGGGTTCCCGTGGCGTCGCGTGCGAGCACGGGAGTGCTCTCTGGGTTGATTTCTCGGGGATCGAGGCCTCACCCGATCACAGGAGATGGCACTCGATATCGCCCAATGTTCGGGGTTGATTCGGGCGGCGCGACCCATTTCCGTGCACCCCTAACTGGTGTTTTCTCCCAGCATCTGCAGATTCTGTTCATAGGAGTCGGTGGGACGCGACTGGCGGCTCGGTGGCTTCGCGTCAGGCCGCCGGACGGGCGTGGGGTCCGAACGTGATGATCGCGACGCCAAAGAGGCAGACGAGTGCGCCGATGATGTCCCACCGGTCGGGGCTGAACTTGTCGACGACGACGCCCCAGGCGAGCGAGCCAGCGACGAAGACGCCGCCATACGCGGCGAGGACACGCCCGAAGCTCGCGTCGGGCTGGAGGGTCGCGATGAAGCCGTAGGCAGCGAGTGCCATGACGCCGAGACCCGCCCACCAGATGGGCTTGTGCTCCCGGACGCTCTGCCAGATCAGCCAGGCGCCGCCGATCTCGGCGAGGGCCGCGAGGACGAAGACGACGATCGTGCGGAAGACGGTCATGCTGCATCCTCCCGGATGACCGGCTCGATTGTTCAGCCATCGCTGTATGGTCAGTGGGTGCTGACTCTTGTGTCGCGGCTCGAGGTCATGAACCGGCTCGGGAAAGCGCTCGCCGATCCGACCCGGTCGCGGGTCCTTCTGAGTCTGCTTGAGGCGCCGAGCCATCCGGCGGTGCTCGCGCGAGAGCTCGGGCTGACTCGGTCGAATGTGTCCAACCACCTTGCCTGCCTCCGTGGCTGCGGGATCGTCGTTGCGGTCCCGGAGGGTCGGCAGACGCGGTACGAGATCGCCGATGGGCACCTCAGCCGGGCGCTGACCGAGCTCGTCTCGGTCGTCCTCGCCGTCGACGAGGGCGCACCCTGCATTGACGAGCGGTGCGACGTCCCGGGCTGCTGCGAGCCGACGTCGTGACCGACGACCAGTCGCGGACGCTGCCGCTGCTGCCGGCTGCGTGCACGCTGTCGGCGTCCGATGGCGCCGCGCGGCTCGAGGCTTGGCGGGCGTTCGACGCGGACTACCTGCTGGGCACCGACGACCTCGGCCGGGAGTACATCGCCCGATACGCGAAGGTCCCGGACGCGGAGGAGCGGCTGGCTCGGCTCGTCGAGCGGGAGTCGACCTGCTGCTCCTTCGCGACCTGGTCGATCGAGCGCACCGAGCACCACCTCCGGCTCTTGGTCAGCGGGACGCCGGATGCGCTCTCGGCGCTGAGCATCCGATGACGGGGCCCGCGCCCGCCGGCACGTTCCTGCCCGCCGGCCGGCGTGCGGCGCTGGTGCGCCGCGTCCGGTTCCTCGTGGTGTTCACCATCGCGTACAACCTGATCGAGGCCGTCCTCGCGATCGCAGCGGGCACCGTCTCGGACTCGAGCGCGCTCCTGGCCTTCGGTCTCGATTCGGTCATCGAGGTGTCGTCGGCGGCAGCCGTCGCATGGCAGTTCTCGGGCGGAGACCCGGAAGCGCGCGAACGCATCACCTTGCGCGTCGTCGCGATCTCGTTCTTCGCGCTGGCGGCGTTCGTCGCCGTCGATGCCGTGACCACCTTGATCAGCGGCCACGAGCCGCACCGCTCGGCAGTCGGAATCCTGCTCGCGGCGCTCAGCCTGCTGGTCATGCCGGTCGTGTCGCTCGTCCAGCGGCGGTCGGGCCTCAGCCTCGGATCGCAGTCCGTCGTCGCCGACTCGAAGCAGACGCTGCTGTGCACCTACATGTCGGCCGCGCTACTCCTCGGGTTGCTGGCGAACGCGCTGCTCGGCTGGTGGTGGGCTGACCCGATCGCGGGGCTGGTGATCGCGGCGTTGGCGCTGCGTGAAGGAGTCGAGGCGTGGCGCGGCGAGGTCTGTTCGCCTGCGGAGTTCCTGTTCACCGGCGGCGACGACCGCGACGACGACGATCACGCAGATCGCGCCTGACCGGCCGATCGCGAGGGTGCTGCGAGCACCCGCGTGGGCTCAGTTCTGAACGATGTCCGCGCGGATGCGCGCCGCGACATGCTCGCGGAGTGGCTGGACGGCTTCGGTGTCCCAGGAGGTCGGGTCTGGGAACGCCCACTGCAGGACCCGTCCGCGGGGTTTGCTCGGCAGCTCGAGTCCGGGCTTCATGAGCACCACGATGTCGGCCCGGTCGAGATCCGCGCTGGTCACTGCACGGGGAACCCGGTCGGCGATGTCGAGCCCGAGCTCGGCGATCGTCCCGACGATCGCGGGATTGATCACGTCGGCCGGGCTCAGTCCTGCTGAGGTGGCGAGGAAGCGGTCGCCGGCGAGGTGCTCGAGCAGGGCTGCGCCGAGTTGCGAGCGGCCCGCGTTGTGCTGGCAGATGAAGAGCACCTCGGTCATGCGCGGACCTCGACCTTCACGTGCTCGCGCTCCCATCGCTGCGTCGCGACCTGGACCGCGTCCCACGGGGAGCCGAGCGGCGGTGTGTAGGAGAGGTCGAGGTCGCTGATCCCGGCGACCGTCATGCCGTGGAAGAGCGCCGTGGCGAAGGTGTCGACCCGCTTGGCGGTCTCGGTGCCGCGGGCGCCGACGAGCTGCGCGCCGAGCAGCTTGCCGGTCTCGCCGTCACCGGTGACACGGATGCTGATCGGCTGCGCGCCCGGGTAGTAGGCCTTGTGGTCGTCCGCGACGGCGGTGGTGCTGACCGGGGAGAAGCCCGCCGGGATCGCTTCATGCTCGCGCAGGCCAGTGCGGGCGGCGACGAGGTCGAAGACCTTGACGACCTGCGTGCCGACACTGCCGGCGAACCGGGCGGTGCCGCCGAGTGCGTTCTCGCCCGCTATGCGGCCCTGCTTGTGGGCGGTGGTGCCCAGCGGGAGGTAGGTGACGCCGAGGAGTGGGTGGTGGGTGACGACGCCGTCACCGGCGGCGAAGACGTGCGGAAGGCCGGTGCGCATCGACTCGTCGACGACGACGGCGCGCCCTGCGCCGAGTTGAGCGCCGGCGCGCTGAAGGAGGTCGGTGTTCGGGCGGACGCCGACGACAGCGAGGACGAGGTCGGCGGTGCGCTCGAAGGGGGCGTCGTCGTGCCGGCCGGAGACGACCAGGCTGTGGTCGGTCTTGGTGACGGCTTCGACGCGGGCGCTGGTGATGACCTCGACGCCGTGGCTGTCGAGCTCGCGGTGCACGAGGGCGCCGAGCTCGGGGTCGAGCGTGGAGAGCACCTCGGGGCCCCGCTGCAGCTGGGTGACCTTGAGGCCGCGGATGGTGAGGGCTTCGGCCATCTCGAGTCCGACGTAGCCGGCGCCGATGATGATCGCGGTCTTGGGGTCGCGGTCGGTGAGGTGGGCGTCGAGGGCGAAGGTGTCGCCCATGGAGTGGAGGACGTGGACGCCGTCGTCGGGACCGAGGGTGTCGAGCCCGGCGATGCCGGCCGCGGACGGGAGCGCGCCGGTGCCGACGATGAGCTCGTCGTAGCGCAGGTCGGTCTCGGTGCCGGTGCTGTCGCGGACGGTGAGGCGCTGGCCGGGGACGTCGATCGCGGTGGCGAAGGTGTCGAGGCGGAGCCGCATGCCGGTGGCTTCGAGTTCGGCGTGGGTGCGATGGGCGAGGGACTGCCAGGGGGCGACCTCGCCGGAGAAGTAGTACGGGATCCCGCAGATCGAGAAGTTCGGGTACGAGTCCGCGACGACGACGGTCACGTCGACGGAAGGGTCGAGCTCGCGGGCGCGGAGTGCGGCGGAGATGCCGGCGTCGCTGCCGCCGATGGCGATGAGGTGCATGGTGGTGGCCTTCCGGTGGTCAGATCGCTGCGTCGTCGACCGGGTGGGGCAGGACGACGCGGTCGGCCGCGCGGGTGGCGGCCGGGAACAGGAGCAGGGCCAGCGCGAGCCCGATGGCGGCGCCGACGAGTTGCGCGAGAAGGAACGTCGGCACTGAGGCGGGGGCGATGCCGGCGAAGGTGGCGGAGAAAACGCGGGCGATGGTCACGGCGGGGTTCGCGAACGAGGTCGAGCTGGTGAACCAGTACGCGGCCCCGATGTACGCCCCGACCGCCGGGGCTGCGAGGGCGCCGCGTCCGGTGGCGGCGAGGCCGAAGATCAGCAGCACGAGCACTGAGGTGGCGACGACCTCGCCGAGCAGCGTCCCCGGCGTGACCCGGTTCGTGACCGAGATCGCGGGGGCGATGTCGAACATCGCGTTCGCGAGCAGGGCGCCGAGGATCCCGCCGACGATCTGCGCCCCGACGTAGACGCCGACCGTGCGGCCGGGAAGTCCGGTCCCGCGCCTGCGGCCGACGACCCAGTCAGTGATGGATACGACGGGGTTGAAGTGCGCGCCTGACACGGGGCCGAGCAGCAGGATCAGCACGGTCAGCCCCAGGGCGGTGGTGAGGCTGTTCTCCAGCAGCTGGAGCCCGACATCGTTCGGCGAGAGGTGCTGCGCGGCGATCCCGGACCCGATCACGACCGTCACGAGTAGCCCGGTGCCGAGCGCTTCTGCGAGCAGGCGGCGGAGCAGGGGCGGCCGGTCGGGGTGGTCGTCGTTCATCGGTCGCCATCTTGACGAGTTCAATTGCCTCAGTCAAGATTGAGGCAATGAACGTCGAGTTAACGCAGGATCGGGCGCAGCGGGCCGCGAAGCACGCCGCGCTCTCCGACGAGGTTCGGCTGCACATCGTCGACCTCCTCGCGTCCGGGGATCTCTCCTCGACCGAGCTGCTCGCGGTGCTCGGCATCGGGTCGAACCTGCTTGCGCATCACCTCAAGGTGCTCGAGACGGCCGGCCTCGTCGCCCGGCACCGGTCCGAGGCCGACCGTCGCCGCAGCTACGTCCGACTCCTGCCCGGCGGGTTCGACCTGCTGACCCCGGTCCCGGTGGACCGCGCGGATCGTGTCGTGTTCGTCTGCACCGCCAACTCGGCCCGGTCGCAGCTCGCCGCGGCGCTCTGGCGGCAGGCGAGTCAGGTGCCGGTCGTGTCCGCCGGGACGCGTCCCGCCGAGGCGGTCGACCCGGGTGCGATCGCGACTGCTCAGCGTCACGGGCTCGCGTTCACGCCGGTCCGACCCGCCGCGCTCGACACGGTGCGGCTCGACCGGGACCTGGTGATCACGGTCTGCGACTCCGCGCACGAGGAACTCGCCGGTGCTGACGCGTTGCACTGGTCCGTCCCGGACCCGGTGCGCCGCGGCACCCAGGACGCCTTCGACGCCGCGTTCGAGGACCTCGTGCGCCGCATCGACGACCTCGCCCCACGGATCAGCCCGGGGTCGGGCTCCCGCCCGACCGAATAGGACGGTCGATCAGTCGGAGGTGGGGGTCCGGAAGATGCCGACCGCCTCTCGAACGGCGTAGAAGACGATCACGAGACCCGCGACCGGATCCGCCCACCACCACCCGAGTGTCAGATCGAGCAGGACGCCGAGGAGCACAGCGACGGCGAGCAGGCCGTCGATGAACGTCACGCGTCCCTCGGTCTCGAGGACCGGGTTGCCGAGCGCCCGCCCGGTGCGCGCCTTGAGGGCGGCGAGGGTGAACATCACCGCCGCGGTGACCGCGGTCCAGACGATGCCGCCGATGCTCGGGACCGCGCGGTGCCCGGCGAGCAGCGCGATCGTGGACTGGACCAGTAGGTAGGCCGCGAGGAGCAGGAATGCGACGCCGATCATGCGTAGCCCCCGCCGTTGGCGCGCTTCACCCGTCCCCGAGAGCTCCCACAGCACGACGGTGGACGCACCGATCTCGATGAGGCTGTCCAGA
This sequence comes from Amnibacterium kyonggiense, assembly GCF_004364555.1. Taxonomy (GTDB): domain Bacteria; phylum Actinomycetota; class Actinomycetes; order Actinomycetales; family Microbacteriaceae; genus Amnibacterium; species Amnibacterium kyonggiense. The sequence goes on from NZ_SOAM01000001.1 coordinate 880,829, forward strand.
CCGAACCCCGCCAGTGCGACGGACGAGGCGGGGATCGCCAGGGCCGCCAGCACCACGACTCCGACGACGTTCCATCCGAGCGTGACCCACTCGAGCTGCCGCCCGCGGCGGAGCAGAAGCATGTCGCGGTCACGCCCCTCTGTTGCCGTCACAACCTCGATGCTCCCAGTCGGTAAGACCGTCCTGCTCAGTCGGGCACGAAGCGGTTGGCCTACACGCCGGCCGGGAGCAGCCCAAGCTGCAGGACCTGCTTCGTCGGCGTGCAGCACGACGCCGCCCCGTCTTCGACGTCGAACAGGCCGCTGCCGCCGCAGACGCCGGTGTCCGGCAGCGCCAGCTCGACCCGTGCGGCCGCGGCGGTGTCGCCCGCGAGCATCGCGACGACGCTGCGGACCTGCTCGTACCCGGTCATCGCCAGAAACGTCGGCGCCCGCCCGTACGACTTCGCACCCAGCAGATAGAACCCCGGCTCCGGCTGCGCGAGATCCGCAGCCCCCGTCGCCTTCACCGTGCCGCAGGAGTGGATGTTCGGGTCGACCTCGGCCGCGAGCCGACGGGGCGCCTGCAGCGTCGGATCGAGGTCGAGTCGCACCTCGGACAGGAACGACAGATCCGGCCGAAACCCGGTCAGCACCACCACCCGGTCCACCCCCAGGACTTTCCGGCCGTCCTCCGCGATCACCGTCACAACGTCGCCGGTCTGCTCGATCGCCCGGATCCGGAACCCGGTCACGAGGTGCACCGCACCGGCGTCCACCGCTTCGCGCGCCCGGATTCCCAGCGCCCCACGGGCTGGGAGCTGGTCCGCCGCACCACCACCGAGGGCGTCGCCGATATCCCCGCGACGGAGGACCCAGGTGACCCGAGTGTCCGGGTGGCTGTCGCGGAGCCGGGCGAGCTCGTTCACCGCGGTCATCGCGGAATGGCCGCTCCCAATGACCACCACGTGCCGGCCAGTGAACCTGTCGTCATTGGCGAGGTCCGGGACCCGGTAGCTGACCGCTGCGCTAGTCCGCTCACCGAGCGCAGGCAGCCCGTCCGCACCGGCCGGACTCGGCTTCGTCCACGTCCCCGACGCATCCAATACGGCTCGCGCGAGGATCCGCTCTTCGACCCCATCGGACGTGGTGACGTGCACGACGAACGGCTGCTCCACCCGCCCGGCATCGACGATCCGATCCCGACCCAACCGAGTCACGCCCGTGACGCGAACCCCCGTCCTCACCCGGTCGCCCAGCGCGGCCGCGAGTGGCGCGAGGTACGACTCGACCCACTCGGTGCCCAACGGGTAGCCGTCCGTCGGCGCCGTCCAACCGGTCCCCGCCAGAAGGCGGGCCGCGGCCGCATCGACAAGCTCGCCCCATCCCGAGAACAGCCGCACATGCCCCCACTGACGCACCGCCGCAGCGGGACGGTCACCGGACTCGAGCACCGACGGCTCGATGCCGCGTTCGAGGAGATGCGCCGCAGCCGCGAGACCCTGCGGCCCGGCTCCGATCACGACGACTGGCAGCGACTCGTCCACTTCGGGGTCCTTCCATCGATGAACTACGATGGATCGACGATGCTCGATGTATCGACAGATGTCAATACGACTGTCAGGATGACGCCATGACCACCACGCTCCCGCTCACCGCCGACACCACCGGTGCCTGCTGCGGCAGCGTCGCGCACGGCGCCGTCGACGCCGCCGGCGCCGAGCAGATCGCTCGCGTGTTCAAGGCCCTCGGCGACCCGACCCGCGTCCGCCTCCTGTCCCTGATCGCCGCCAGCGACGACCACGAGGCCTGCATTTGCGACCTCACCGAACCCGTCGGGCTCACCCAGCCCACGGTCTCGCACCACATGAAGCTCCTCGTCGACGCCGGCCTCGCCACCCGCGAGCAGCGCGGCCGCTGGGCCTACTACCGAGTCGTCGAGGGCGCACTCTCCGCTGCTGCACAGTCCCTCGTGCCGCGATGACGAGCCCGCTCGTCCGGCCGATGCGACCAGGCGACTGGGCGGCCGTCGAGCGCATCTACCGGGACGGGATCGCCACCGGCCATGCCACCTTTGCATCCGAACCGCCGGACGGGCAGCACTTCGACGAGGGCAAGGTCTCCGACCTCCGATTCGTCGCGACCGTGGGTGATGCGGTCGTCGGCTGGATCGCAGCGAGCCCCACCTCGAGTCGCGACGTCCTCGCGGTGTCATCGAGCATTTGGTCTACGTGGACCCCGTCGCCCGGGGGCAACGCGTCGGTACAGCCCTGCTGGATGACTTCTGTGGTGCGGCGGACGGCGCCGGGTACTGGACGATCCAGTCGAGCATCTTCCCCGAGAACGTCGCCAGCCTCGCCCTTCACGACCGGCATGGATTCCGTCGCGTCGGAGTGCGCGAACGCATCGCCCTGATGACCTACGGGCCTCTCGCAGGCCGATGGCGCGACACAATGCTGATCGAGCGGCGGAGCGGATCAGGCGATTCCCACTGAGATCAACGCTCAACGAGCCCGTGACTCCGAACCAGTAGGTCTCGCGACGGGCGTGGTCGTCCCGGTCGTTATCCCGCCGGGTCGGCGTCTCGGATCTCCTCGCCACGCGCTTCCTCCAGGTCTTCGGGCATGCGAGCCACGAGCTGTGTCGACCACCACGTCATCGGTTGGCCGATACCACCGGTGATCGTCCGTCGGAGACGCCGGCCCCAGGCATAGATGCCCGCCGCCCACAGCTCCTTGAGCTCGTCGGTCAAGTTGCGCTGCGCCTCACGTACCGCTTGCAGACCTTCGGACTCAACCTCGCTCGCGACTTCGCCCCAGTCTTGAGCCGTCTGAAGGAATCGATCCGCGATATCGATCTCGCTGTCTGAGTGTTCCTCACCCAGAGTGGAGAGACTCCACTCGTGGGAGCCCGCGACGAGTTCCCAGAGCTGCCGCCCCGTCGTAATCGGATCGAATGGGATCGAATCCTCGTTGACGCCGACAATGACGCGCACGGGAGGTGTCTGGCCCTCAGCATGCGAATCCTCTGCCCAGCGCTCATGCTCCGACTTCAGAGCGCGGAGCCGCTCGACGCCGAAGGTCGTCGGTTGCTCATCGACGCGCTTGTGGTCCTCAGGGCATAGCAGCACGAGGTTGTCGTAGGCGTCGATGCGGACTCCGCTGCGCTCACTGCCGCGGGGTCCGGCGGGATTTCGCGCCACGATGTGCGCCTCTTGGCCGAGCACTAATCCGGGTCGATCTTCAGTGTCGGCGCGGCTCGTGAGAAGTCGTCTACAGAGCGCGCATCGATTGTGAGACCGGGCCCAGAGGAGCTTGCGGTCAATCTGCGAGATAGCCACGATGAATCCACTCACACCTCGAAGACGTGCCAAGCGCCGACGAGCCGAACGGGGTCCTCGCCCAGACGGGCAAAGGGGCACCGAGGCCGGATAGACCCCTCGTTGCATACCTCGTCGGGTGCGAGGGGTGCAGCGAGGGGTTTCGGGCGTCTTGCCCTGTCCTGGCCTGCCACCTCCGCTGCGCGGCTTCCGAACCACCCTCACTCAGCGGTAAAGCGTTGCTGACTGAGGGTGGTTCGGAAGTGCAGGTGGCAGGCCAGGACAGGGCAAGCGAGAAAGACAGGTGGTGGGGAGGAGTTGTTGAGGACGGTTGTGTTGAAACGACACATGAGCTGACGGTGGGTGGCGATTACGGCGTAGGAGTGGTGCTGTCGGTGGGCGGTGTTCTCGTTCGGGGATGAAGCGGGATCCGTTGTGGGAGGGCGGTGCGTGATGGTGCGGACGTTCGATCGGGGCGAATCGACGGTGTGGGTGATGCCGAGGGACGAGCAGATGCTGCTGTGGTTCTCGATCGTGCGGATCGCGAACGTGCAGTCGGTTCGGTGGGTGCTCGGGAGCCTGAACGGTCAGGACGGTCCGGTGTCCACGCGGCGGGCACAAACGTGGTGCGCGCGCATGAAGACCGCGGGGATGGTCGACCGCGCGCAGCTCGGCGGTGCAGGTGGATCGTTGGTGTGGGCGACCTATCAGGGGACCGGCTTGTCGAAGCCGAACCTGTACCGGCAGACGACGCGGCACGAGGTCGCCGTCGCGGCAGCCTCCGCGCGGTACGCGGCTGCGGGGTACGCCTGGCAGCGCGATCTGAAACCCGACTCTGGAGGTGGTCACCAGGCTGACGGGACGGCACTCGCGCCGGGCTGGATCGAGCTGATCGAAGTCGAGCTGACCGGCAAGCGGATGCCTCGGTACGTGCAGATCTTCACCTCGTTTCGGCGCAGGTTCGACATCGGCGATATCAGCACCGTCACCTACCTCTGCAACGCAGACGGCGCCCGTGCCGTTCGTGAGGCGTTGCGATCGCTGCCCGCTGGGTGCGTGATCGCCGACCGGATCAACGTCCACGAGGTCTACGACTCCGCTGGCCTGTGGGCCGAAGACGAGCTTCCGAACTGGCTGCTGACCGCACACGCGGTCGCGGCCCGCATGGGCAGGTAGGACATGGGTCGGCCACGTATGCCGATTGGCAGCCACGGCGTCGTCAACGTCCACCAGGTCGAGCCTGGAGTGTGGCGCGCGAGGACGCTCTACCGCTTCCCAGACGGCAAGCGCCGTCAGGTCGAGCGACTCCGACGAGGCCGTACCGGCGCGAAGGCGGTCCAGGCGCTCCAGGAGGCGTTGATCGATATCGAGACGCCGCAAAGCGGCGAGCTGCGGGGGAGTACCCGCCTCGAGGTGCTGGCCGCGCAGTTCCTGGCAGTGAAGCGGGAGACGGACCGGTCGCCGCGAACAATCGACTCGTACGAGCACGCGCTGCGGAAGTCGATCATCCCGAGAATCGGCGATCTGCGGGTCGAGGAGGCCACGCCGGGTCGGATCCAGGCGTTCCTCAACACCGTGAGCCGGGAGCACGGCCACGGGGCGGCCAAGACCTGCCGTTCGGTGTTGTCCGGGATGTTCGGACTCGCCGTGCGCAGCGACGTATTGCGGTCCAATCCGATGAGCGCTGTCGAGTCCCCGCGCCGGAAGGTCGACCGGGCCGCGACCGCGATACCGCTCGACCAGGTGCCGATGTTCCTCGACATTATCCGCGCCGACGAGAAGCTGCGTGAGCTCGACCTCAGCGACCTGTTCGAGTTCATGCTCTTCACCGGCTGCCGAATCGGCGAGGCCCTCGCCCTGCGATGGACCCACGTCGATACCGAGGCGGGCACGATCACCTTCGCGGCCACGGTGGTCCGGACGAAGGAGCGCGGGCTCGAGATCCAGGAGCACGGCAAGAGCGACTCGTCGAATCGCACGATCACCGTGCCGACCGAGGCGATCGACGTGCTCGGGAAGCGGGAGCGCTGGACCGAGTACGTGTTTCCGTCATTCGCCGGCAAGCTCCGTGACGTCAACAACACGGAGGCCGACTGGCGAGCCAACCGCGACCGTCTCGGCTACCCGGGGTTCACAGCGCACGGGCTCCGCAAGACCTGCGCCACGGCGCTCGATGTCGCCGGCGTCTCAGCGCGCGGCATCGCGGAGTACCTCGGGCACAAGCGGCCATCGATGACGCAGGACGTCTATATGTCGAGGAAGGTCGGCACCGTCGACGCTGCAGGCCATCTCGATCGAATGTTCGGAGTTAGTTCGGGAGCGCCGTCCGGCACCGAGATGCGATCCGCGCAGGCAAGCCGATCGAGTGGGCCCCGTGGGGCTCGAACCCACGACCCGCGGATTAAAAGTCCGATGCTCTACCGACTGAGCTAGAGGCCCCTGGCTCCGAGCGTAGCCGCGTCCCTTCAGCGCCGCGCGACGCTGGCGAGCACCTCAGACGCGGCGGCGGATGAAGCCGACGATGCCGGTGATCACGAAGAGGGCCAGGGCGAGGATCGCCAGCCAGATCAGCCCTTTGACCGTGAACCCGACGATCGCGAGGACCAGCCACACCACGAGCAGGAAGACGATCAGACCGACCATGCCGGGAACACTGGCCTCGTCCGCTGAGCGCTCGCCGAACGGGCGCCGCCCCGGCTCCGCAGCGGGGGTCGACCCGCGCTCGTACCCTGGAGGGATGGCCGACTTCCACCGCCCCGTGCGCATGCCCGCCGAGCACTTCGACTTCGTCAAGGGCGGCGAGGACCCGGCCGTGCTGGTCCGCTCCGCGCACGAGACGGCGCAGGCGCTCGTGAGCCGCGTGCGTGCGGACCCGGACCCGGAGGTCGTCCAGCGGCTCGTGTCGTTCGCGGAGCGCGAGGGGATCGACGCCGTCGCGGAGCTCTGGTCCCGCGCCGCGGCGCTCAGCCTCCCGGGCGCCCTGTGGCGGCTCTACCTGCTGCGCGAGATGGTGCGGCGGGACCCGGACCTGGTCAGCCTCGCCTTCAATCGCGGCGCCGAGCGCCTGCGCAGCATCGACCCGGTGATCGCCGGCGCGCCCACCCCGGCCGGCCCGGAGGAGATCCTCGCGCTCGCCGACGAGATCCTCCGCGGCGTCTTCGAGGGCGACCTCGGGCTCGCACTCGACCGTGCGGCGGCGTTCGCGCGCGTCACGGCCGACGGCTCGCTCGACCTCGCCGACGACGCGGACGCGACCGAGCCTGCGCGGGCGGACGTGCTGACGAAGCGGGCCGCCCGACTCTCCGCGCTCGCTGAGGAGCTGTCGATCTCGGCTCGGCTGCAGCGCGACGGCGCTTTAGACTGACGGAGGTCCTTCGGGGCCCCGCCGGGCCGCAGTAACCCCGGGCTCCATTTTCAGCCGCTTCGAGCGGCCTCGCGCCGAGAGGCGTTTCTGCGGTCCGGCACCCCTCTCCGCGCTTTCGGGCCCCGGACCAATCCGGTCGGACCGATCGTTGCGAACCCTCCAGTACAGAGGCGACTCCGTCGTCCGGCCGCCCCAGGACGGGTGGTCGGAACCTCGCACTCGGAACCGGAGGAGGTGCTGCATGCTGGTGGTCATGGACCCCGACGTCGGTGATGCGCTCTCCGGCATGCGGGACACGCCCGAAGCGAAGCTCGCCCGCGTCGCCGCGGGCGACAAGCGCGCTTTCGCGGAGCTGTACGACGCCACCGCCTCCCGGGTCTTCGGCCTCGTGCGCCGGCTGCTCGTCGACCCCTCGCAGTCCGAGGAGGTCACCCAGGAGGTCTACCTCGAGATCTGGCAGACCGCTTCGCGGTACAAGCCGGAGCGGGGCAGCGCGATGTCCTGGATGCTGACGATGGCGCACCGCCGCGCCGTCGACCGCGTCCGGGCCTCCCAGTCGAGCCGCGAGCGCGACACGAAGGTCGGGATCCGCGACTACGACCGCGAGTACGACCAGGTCGCCGAGCACGTCGAGATCACCATGGAGGGCGAGCGCGTGAAGCGCGCCCTGCAGGGGCTGACCGAGCTGCAGCGGCAGGCCGTCGAGCTCGCCTACTACCGCGGCCTCTCCCACTCGGAGATCGCCGAGGAGCTGCACGTGCCCGTCGGCACGATCAAGACCAGGATCCGGGACGGCATGATCCGTCTGCGTGACGCGTTGGGCGTGACGTCATGACGAACCGTGAGGACGCTCACCTGCTGAGCGGTGCGTACGCGCTCGACGCGGTGACCGCGGAGGAGGCCGCCTTCGTCGAGGCCGCCATGCGCGAGTCGGAGGACCTGCACGGCGAGATCGTCGGCCTGTCCGACACGGCCGTCGCCCTGGGGCTGGCCCTGACGCCGGTGGCGCCGCCGGCCGCCCTGCGGGCCCGGCTGCTCGACGCGATCGACACGACGCCGCAGCTCGAGGCGGAGGAGGACGTCGTCGCGGCGCCCGCCCCGGCCGCCGAGCGGGTGCCCGCTGGCGACCACGTCCCAGCACGTCGCCGTCGCCGCGTGCGGCCGATGGCGCTGCTCGCGACCTTCGCGGCCGCGGTCGTCCTGTTCGGCGGCGGATTCTTCCTCCAGCGCTCCCTGCTGGAGCCGCAGGGCCACTACACGGCGCTGACGCAGGCGGCGGACCTCCACGAGGTGTCGGCGCAGGTGCAGGGCGGCGGCACCGCCAAGATCTCCTGGTCGAAGTCGCAGCACCTCACCGCGGTGGTCATCAACGGCGTCAAGACGCCGTCGGACCGCGTCCTGCAGCTCTGGAGCGTCAAGGGCTCGACCATCACCAGCGCCGGGCTGTACGAGCCCCAGGGCGGCGAGCGCTACATGCTCATCTCCGGCACACCGAGCTCGGGGGAGTCCCTCGCCGTCTCGGTCGAGCCGAACGGCGGCTCCACCCAGCCGACGACGAAGCCGATCGTCTCGGTGCCGCTCGGCGCCTGACCCGCTTCCTCCCCGCGACGGCCCGAACCCGTCGTTCCTCGCGCGGCGCGGCCCGCGAGAGCACGACAGCAGGAACGAGGCGCTGCAGCAGGAACGATCCGCACGATCGTTCCTGGTGAAGCGTCTCGTTCCTGCCGATGTGCTCCCGACCGGCGGATCAGCCGAAGCGGCCGGAGACGTAGTCCTCGGTCGCCTTGACGGACGGGCGCGAGAACATCGTCGAGGTGTCGTCGTACTCGATGAGCTTGCCCGGCTTGCCGGTGCCCGCGATGTTGAAGAAGGCGGTCTTGTCGGAGACGCGCGACGCCTGCTGCATGTTGTGGGTCACGATCACGATCGTGTAGTCGGTCTTCAGCTCCTCGATCAGGTCCTCGATCGCGAGGGTGGAGATCGGGTCGAGTGCGGAGCAGGGCTCGTCCATCAGCAGCACGTCCGGCGAGACCGCGATCGCGCGGGCGATGCACAGGCGCTGCTGCTGGCCGCCGGAGAGGCCGTTGCCCGGCAGGTTCAGGCGGTCCTTGACCTCGTTCCAGAGGTTCGCGCCCTGCAGCGACTTCTCGACGAGCGCGTCGGCGTCGGACTTCGAGATCCGCTTGTTGTTCAGCTTCACGCCGGCGAGGACGTTGTCGCGGATCGACATCGTCGGGAACGGGTTCGGCCGCTGGAAGACCATGCCGACCTGGCGGCGCACGAGCACCGGGTCGACGCCGGGGCCGTAGAGGTTGCTGCCGTCGACGAGCACCTCGCCCTCGACGCGGGCGCCGGGGATGACCTCGTGCATGCGGTTCAGCGTGCGGAGGAAGGTCGACTTGCCGCAGCCGGAGGGGCCGATGAAGGCCGTCACGGAGCGGGGCTCGATCGTGAGGGAGACGCCCTCCACGGCCTTGAACTTGCCGTAGTAGACGTCGAGGTCGTTGACGACGATGCGCTTGGACATCGGGAGCCTTTCGAGCGGTGCCTGATCCGCGTCAGCGGGAGGCGATCTTGGGGGCGAAGAAGCGGGCGACGACGCGGGCGATCACGTTGAGGATCAGCACGATCAGGATCAGCGTGAGCGCACCGGCCCAGGCGCGGTCGAAGAAGTCCTGCACGTCCGTGCCCGGCTGCGTCAGCTGCGTGTAGACGTACACGGGGAGCGACATCATCCGCTGGTCGAACAGGTTGTAGTTCATGGAGTCGGTGAACCCGGCCACGAGCAGCAGCGGCGCCGTCTCGCCGACGACGCGGGCGATCGCGAGCATCACGCCCGTGACGATGCCCGCGAGCGCGGTGGGGAGGACGACCTTGAGCACGGTGAGCCACTTCGGCACGCCGAGCGCGTAGGAGGCCTCGCGCAGCTCCATCGGGACGAGCTTCAGCATCTCCTCGCTGGAGCGGACCACGATCGGGATCATCAGGAGGCTGAGCGCCACCGAGCCGCCGAAGCCCGCCCGGTAGCCGGCGTTGCCGGTGATCAGCGCGAAGAGCGCGAACGCGAACAGGCCCGCGACGATCGACGGGATGCCCGTCATGACGTCGACGAGGAACGTGATGCCGCGCGCGATCGGCCCGCGGCCGTACTCGACGAGGTAGATCGCGGAGAGCAGGCCCACCGGCACGGAGATGACGGCCGCGGCGAGCGTGATCTCGAGCGTGCCGACGACGGCGTGGATCGCGCCGCCGCCGGGGCCGGTGACGTTGCGCATCGACTCGCTGAAGTACGCGACGTCGAACCGCGCCAGGCCGCGGGTGAGCACGGTGACGATGAGGCTGATGAGCGGCAGCAGCGCGATGCCGAAGGCCGTGCAGACCAGCGTCGTGACGAGGCGGTCCTTCGCCCGCCGCGAGCCCTCGACGAGGAACGATGTGACGTACGTCACGACGACCCAGAGCACGAGGCCGAAGAAGATCGCGCCGGTGACGTTGTAGGCGGCGGTCATGCCGGCCAGCAGGAAGACGAGGAAGAGCGCGCCGGTGACGACCAGGCTGAGGATCAGCAGGCCGACCGGGGCGTTGCGCGGCAGCTGGCCGGCGCGGATGCCGGCCGGGATCGCCGTCGTGGTGGCCATCAGATGCCCTTCCCGGCCGCGCGGCGGCCGATGACCGCGCGGGACGCGGCGTTGACGGCGAAGGTGATGACGAAGAGGACGAGGCCCGTCGCCATCAGCACGTTGACGCTCGTGCCGAACGCCTCCGGGAACTGCAGCGCGATGTTCGCCGCGACCGTGGTCGGGTTCTGGCTGCGGAGGAGGAAGAAGGAGATGATCACGTTCGGCGACAGCACCATCGCCACGGCGAGCGTCTCGCCGAGGGCGCGGCCGAGGCCGAGCATGGAGGCCGACACGATGCCGGCGCGGCCGAACGGCAGCACCGTCATCCGGATCATCTCCCAGCGGGTCGCGCCGAGCGCGAGGGCCGCCTCCTCGTTCAGGCGGGGGGTCTGCAGGAAGATCTCGCGCGACAGGGCGGTGATGATCGGGATGACCATCACCGCGAGCACGAGCGCGACGGTGAGGATGCTGCGCGCGTTCGGGTCCACGGGGCCGCTGAAGAGCGGGAACCACGGGAACGTCTCGGCGAGGAACTCCCAGAACGGGCGGACGAACGGGCCGAACACGAAGATGCCCCAGGCGCCGTAGACGACGCTCGGGATCGCGGCGAGGAGGTCGATGATCGCGCCGAGCCCGCGCGCGATGCGGCGGGGCGCGTAGTGCGAGATGAAGAGCGCGATCGCGATCGAGAACGGGATCGCGAAGACGAGGGCGAGCACCGCGGCCCAGACGGTCCCGAAGGCGAGCGGGGCGACGTACGCCCAGAACGTCGGGAACTGGCCGGCGGTGCCGGGGATGTCGGTGGCCTTCGCGCCGAACGCGGGCAGGCTCTCCGCGACGAGGAAGACGGCGACCGCGGCGAGGGCCAGGAGGATGACGAGCCCGCCGGCGAGGGCCGCGCCGGAGAAGATCCGGTCCCCGGCCCGTTTCGGTGCTTTGACGACGGGGGCGATCGTTGCAGTCACGTGGGTCCTGTTCGCGATTCGGTGGACGCGATGGTAGCCGCCCCGGACGCTTCGGCGTCCGGGGCGGCTCCGGGTGGTGCTACTTGATGGAGGCGGCGGCCGCCTGCGCCTTGCTGAGCAGGGTGCCGGTCATCGGCGCCGACTTCGCGGTGTCCGCGGCGGCCTGCTGGCCGTCGGTGCTCGTCACGTACTCCGCGTAGGCCTTGACCAGGTTGGCCCTCGACGAGTCCTGGTACTGCTGGCAGGCGATGAGGTAGCTGACCAGCGTGATCGGGTACTCGGCCGAGTCCGTGGTGGTGCGGTTGATCTTGACGACCACGTCGTTGCCGGTGCGGGAGGTGTCGAGCGGCGAGGTCTCCGCCGACTTCGACGCGACCTCGGCGGACGGGGCGACGTAGGAGTCGCCGACCTTGATCTTCGCGACCGAGAGCGACCCGACGGACGAGTCGTCGACGTAGCCGATCGTGCCCTTGCCGCCGGTCACGGCCGCGACGATGCCGGAGCCCTTCGCCGCGCCCGAGCCGATACCGGTCGGGAACAGGTCGGCGGCCTCAGCGGTCCAGTCGGACGGCGCGGCCTGGTGCATGTAGTCGGTGAAGTTCGCCGACGTGCCCGACTTGTCCGAGCGGTAGACCGGCGTGATGGCCGTGCTCGGCAGCGTCGTGCCCTTGTTCAGGTCCGCGATCGCGGAGTCGTTCCACTTCTTGATCTTGCCGGTGAAGATCTTCGCGAGGACGGACGCGTCGAGGTTCAGCGACTTGACGCCGTCCAGGTTGTAGACGATCGCGATCGGCGAGACGTACACCGGGATGTCGATGCCCTTGGTGCCCGCCTTGCAGAGCTTGAAGTCGCCGGAGAGCTCCGCGGCCGGGAGCGCCGAGTCGGAGCCGGCGAAGTCCGCGCCGCCGCCCTCGAACGCCGTGCGGCCGGCGCCGGAGCCCTGCGGGTCGTAGTTGACGGTGACCGAGCTGTTCGCGGTCTGGAAGCCCTTCGCCCACGCGGTCTGCGCGTTGGACTGGGCGGAGGAGCCGACGCCGTTCAGCGTGCCGTTCAGCGAGGCCGCGCCGCTGCTGGAACCGCCGTTGCTGCTCGTGGCAGCCGGCTCGTTCGACGCGCAGCTGGAGAGCGCGATCATGGCGGTGAGGGCCGTGCCGATGGCGAGGCCCGCGCGCAGGTGCTTCAAGGGGGATCCCTTCGAGGTGTGTGCATGGGGGTGCCGCACGGAGTCTTCTGCCTCAGCCGCGCAGCGCCGCCACGGTAAGCAGCGCGGGTGGCGCGATCGCCTACCGCTGGTGAACGGGAGGTGAACGACCGATCTCGACGCGGACACGACCCGCTCGGATCGAGAGGATCATCAGGGGTTCCGCGGTCGACGGCGCGCGATTCCGCGCAGCCGGCCCGTGCCGCGCTACTCCGGGGCCGAGTGCGTCTCGATCGCGAGGATGCGGTGCGGCGCCTTCGCCGCGAGGTGCACCACCGCGAACTCCGCCGTGCCGAGGATCCCGGCACGCGTCATCCGGCCGCCGTTCGGGCTGCCGGTCGCCTCCGCGATCTGCTCGAGGATCTCGGGCAGCACGGGGGCGTGGCTGCAGAGCACCGCGGTGCGGCCCTTCTGCACGCGCCGCTCGACCACCTCGCGGATGCCCTTGGGCTCGTGGTGGTGCATCTCCCAGCCGTCCTGGCTGAGCTGCGGCGCCTTCTTCACCTCGATGCCGGTCGCCTTCGCGAGCGGGGCGACGGTGGCGAGGCAGCGCGCCGCGGTGCTGCTGACGATCCGGCTCGGGCCCCACGCGGCGATCGCCGGCACGATCGCCCTGGCCTGCGCCTGCCCGCGCGGTGTCAGGCGCCGGTCGGCATCGGCGCCGGAGGGCGAGTCGAAGGCCGCTTTCGCATGCCGGAGCGCGATCAGCGCGAAGCTCTCGAGCTCGCCCGACACCGCCAGTTCGGCGAACCGCTGCACGAGCTCGGCGTCGCGGGGGTAGGTGAGGCGCTTGCCGGCCTTCGCGAGCGGGACCCACTCGACGGCGTGCACCTCGTCGCTCGGCACGAACGTGCCGCGCTCGAGCTCCTCGCGGCCGACCTCCGCCGCCCAGTAGACGACGGTCTTGTCGCGGCCGTTGGGCAGGACGTACGTCGTGCTGCCGAGCGGGACACCGAGGCTGACCTGGTACCCGGTCTCCTCGAAGACCTCCCGCACCGCCGTCTGCGGCAGGGACTCGGTCGGCTCGGTCTTGCCCTTCGGCAGGCTGACGTCGCCCCGGTGGGGACGCGAGATCAGCAGGATCTCGAAGCTCTTCGCACGCCGCCGCCAGCAGACCGCGCCCGCGGCGAGCACGGGGGCGGTCAGGACGTCGGTCATCGGGCCTGGCGCTTCCTCGGGTTCGTGCTGAGCGCCTGCATGGTCGCGGTCTGCAGGTCGACGTGCGGCTCGCCGGCGTCGTTGACGGCATGCCGCTCCCACACCCCGATGTCGTCGAGGTGCCAGGAGGCGGTGTCGTCGCTCATCGCGAGGTCGAAGAGGCGGTCGAGCTCCTCCAGGTGCTCCTTGCGCTTCAGCCGCACGAGCGCCTCGACGCGGCGGTCGAGGTTGCGGTGCATCATGTCGGCGCTGCCGATGAAGGTGACCGGATCGCCGTCGTTGAGGAACGAGAAGATCCGGGAGTGCTCGAGGTAGCGGCCGAGGATCGATCGCACGGTGATGTTCTCGCTGACGCCCGGGATGCCGGGCTTCAGGCTGCAGATGCCGCGCACCCACACCTCGACCTGCACGCCCGCCTGGCTGGCCCGGTAGAGCGCGTCGATGATCGCCTCGTCGACCATCGAGTTGACCTTGATGCGGACGCGCGCGGGCTTGCCCGCCTCGGCGTGCATGCGCTCCGCGTTGATCCGCTTGAGCAGGCCCTTGCGGAGCAGGAGCGGGGCGACGAGGAGGCGCCGGAACTTCTTCTCGATCGCGTAGCCCGAGAGCTCGTTGAAGAGGCGGATGAGGTCCTTCGCGACCTGCTCGTCCGCGGTGAAGAGGCCGAGGTCCTCGTAGATGCGGCTCGTCTTCGGGTTGTAGTTGCCCGTCCCGATGTGCGCGTAGTTGCGGAGGTTCCCGTCGGCCTCGCGCCGCACGACGAGCGCGAGCTTGCAGTGCGTCTTCAGGCCGACGAGGCCGTAGACGACGTGCACGCCGGCGCGCTCGAGCTTCCGGGCCCACTCGATGTTGTTCTGCTCGTCGAAGCGCGCCTTGATCTCCACGAGCGCGAGGACCTGCTTGCCCGCCTCCGCGGCGTCGATCAGGGCCTCCACGATGGGGCTGTCGCCGCTCGTCCGGTAGAGGGTCTGCTTGATGGCGAGCACGTTCGGATCGGCGGCCGCCTGCTCCAGGAAGGCCTGCACGCTCGTCGCGAACGACTCGTACGGGTGGTGCACGAGCACGTCCTGCTCGCCGATCGCGGCGAAGAGGTCCGGCTTCTCGTTCGGTTCGCCCGGCACGAAGGCGGGCGCGGTGGCCGGCACGGCCGTCGGGTAGTGCAGCTGCGGGCGGTCGAGGCGGTTCAGCTCGAAGAGGCCCGCGAGGTCGAGCGGGCCGGGGAGCCGGTAGACCTCGTCGCGCGACACGTCGAGCTCGGACGTGAGCAGCTCGAGCGTCGTCGGGTCCATGTCCTCGGTGATCTCGAGGCGGATCGGCGGGCCGAAGCGCCGCCGCAGCAGCTCCTTCTCGAGCGCCTGCAGCAGGTTCTCGCTCTCGTCCTCGTCCACCTCGAGGTCCTCGTTCCGCGTGAGGCGGAACACGTGGTGCTCGAGCACCTCCATGCCGGGGAACAGCTCGTCGAGGTGGTGGGCGATGAGGTCCTCGAGCAGGACGAAGGTCGCCACGGGGGAGGCCGCGGAGGTCGTCGCGACGAGCCGGGGAAGGCTGCCGGCCGGCACCTTCAGCCGGGCGAAGTCCACGCGCCCCGACTTCGGGTTCCGCACCCGGACCGCGAGGTTCAGCGAGAGCCCGCTGATGTAGGGGAACGGGTGGGCCGGGTCGACCGCGAGCGGCATGAGCACCGGGAAGATCTGGTTCGCGAACACCTCGGCGAGGCGGTTCCGCTCGCTCTCCGGCAGGTCGTCCACGCCGACGATGCGGATCCCCGCCTCCTCCAGCTGCGGCCGGACCTGCTCGTGGAAGACCTCGGCGTGCTGCACCTGGAGCACGTGCGCGGCGGCGTTGATGTCGGCGAGGACCGCCTTCGGAGCCCGGCCGATGTTCGTCGGCACGGCCAGCCCGGTGAGGATCCGGCGCTTCAGGCCGGCGACGCGGACCATGAAGAACTCGTCGAGGTTCGAGGCGAAGATCGCGAGGAAGTTGGTGCGCTCGAGGATCGGGAGGGTCTCGTCCTCCGCCAGGTCCAGCACCCGGCGGTTGAACGCGAGCCACGAGAGCTCGCGATCGATGTAGCGGTCGCGCGGCAGGGGAGCCGGCCGGGGTCGCGCCGGTGCGGGAGCGGGGGCGTCGTCCTCGACGACCGCCGTCGCGGTGGAGGTGTCCTCGTCCATGGCCGAATCCTGCCATCCCCTCGGTTGCCGATCGGTGAACAGCCGTGCCCTGCGGGAGGCGACCGCGCGGAACGGACGAGGCGGTCGGCGACCCGCGGGGAGCCGTCGACCGCCTCGTCGGGAAGGGGGGAGCGGGTCAGACGGTCGTCGCCGTCTGCTGCGCGACCTTCTGCTGCTGGAACCAGGCGTTCGAGGTCGGGACGAAGCTGAGGATCAGCGCGACGACCACCACGACGAAGTGGACGGCGCCGACGCCGTACGAGCCGAGCACGCCGAAGATCTGGAGCGCGGCGAACACCGCGAGCACGATGCGCGCCCAGTTGCGGCCGGCACGCATCTTGCGGGCGAACACGATCGTGAGGATCGAGAAGGCGAGCGTGATCACCGCGCTGAGGACGGCCCCGCCCACAGCGAGCCCGGTGGTCGCGCCCGCGACGTCGACGCCGTTCGTGCTCTGGCCCTGCAGCGCGCGGTTCGCCGCGTCCGTGCCGGCGGAGATGGCCGCGGGCAGGGCGATGAACGTCACCACGGCGCCGATCAGGCCGAGGACGGCGCCGACGATGTAGAGGCGGTAGGACCAGACGACGCTGCTGGGCGCATCGGCGCTGGCGGTCGGTTCGTAGGACATGGGGCGGACCTTTCGTGCGAGCGTCCGCGGGTCACGGACGGCCAGACCATAGCGGGCGCCCACGGTCCGGTCAGACCATTCCCAGCGGACTCTCGGAGAAGCGGTCAGCGCCGGACGGTCGCGAGGCGCTCGCCCTCGTCCTCGTACACGTTGAAGCGGTAGCCGACGTTCCGGACGGTGCCGATCAGGCTCTCGAGGTCGCCGAGCTTGGCGCGGAGGCGCCGCACGTGCACGTCGACCGTGCGCGTGCCGCCGAAGTAGTCGTAGCCCCAGACTTCGCTGAGCAGCTGCTCCCGAGTGAACACCCGCGAGGGGTGCGTCGCGAAGAAGCGCAGCAGCTCGAACTCCTTGAACGTGAGGTCGAGCGGCCGCCCGTGCACGCGGGCCGAGTAGCTGGCCTCGTCGATCACGACACCGGAGGCCTGGATCTTCGACGCGCTGTCGGCCTGCGCCATGCGGCCGATCACGAGCCGGATGCGGGCGTCGACCTCCGCCGGGCCGGCGGACTCGAGGACGACGTCGGCGACGCCCCAGTCCGCGCTGACCGCCGTGAGGCCGCCCTCCGTCAGGATGAGGATCATCGGCACGGTGATGCCCGTGGTCGTGAGGATCTTGCACAGCGACTTGGCGCTCGCCAGGTCGAAGCGCGCGTCGATCAGGATCACGTCCGACGGGGGAGCGCTGATCAGCTGAGCGGGTTCCGCGGGGATCGACCGGACCTTGTGGCTCAGCAGACTGAGGGCGGGCAGCACGTCGCCGTCGACCTGAGGGGTCAGGATCAACAGCTGTGCCATGGAGGTCCTTCCGGGGAACCGCGGCTCCCATCGTACCGGAAGGCCCGATCACGGCCTTGTACGGGGTCCTCCTGTGCGCCGGCTGCACGCCGCCCGCCGCGGGATGGGAGGATCTGGGCCGTGCCTGCCGCCCGCGTCGCCGTCGTCGCCGTGTGGGTGCTGACGCTCGTCGGCGTCGTGCTGATCGACGTGTTCGTGCCGGACGTCCACGCCCTGTCGTGGCTGGCGCTCGCCCTGCCGCTCGCGATCGTCGCCGGCATCGTCGGGCAGCTCGCCGTGGCGGAGCAGCGGGGCTTCGTCACCCGCCTCGCCGCGACCGCGAGCGGGTCCTTCGTCATCGTCCTCGTCGGGGCCCTGGTGGCGCTCACGGTCTGATGGGCGACGCTCGGTAGCATTGCGACGTGCAGCTGGCGATCGAACTGTTCTACCTCGGGCTCCTCGGCCTGGCGTCGCTCGCGATCGCGGGCGTCTCGGTGGTCGTGCTCGCGAACCTGTTCAAGGGGCAGCGCTGATCGACATCCCGTCCGGCCTGCCGGCCGAGCTCGTCCCGCTCTCCTGGCTCATCGGCGTCTGGGAGGGCACCGGCCTCGTCGAGTACGAGGTCGGAGACGAGACGCGCCGCCACGAGTTCGGCCAGCGCGTCAGCTTCAGCCACGACGGTCTGCCGTTCCTCAACTACTCCTCCTTCACCTGGCTCTTCGGCGAGAACCCCGGGACGCCCGATGAGGGGCCGACCGTCCCGCTCGTCACCGAGACGGGCTACTGGCGGCTGAGCCGTCCGCCGACCGAGGGCGACCCGGGGCCGGGCATGCTGCCCGGCGTCGGACCGCGGCCGTTCACGACCGCGACGAGCGTCGAGGCCCTGCGCAACGCCTCGGACGGCTTCGACGTCGAGGTCTCGCTCGTGCACCCGACCGGTGTGACCGAGCTGTACCTCGGCCGGGCCAAGGGGCCGCGCATCGACCTCGCCACGGATGCGGTCCTGCGCACCGAGAGCGCCAAGGAGTACTCCGCCGCGACCCGGCTCTACGGACTCGTGGAGGGCGACCTGCTCTGGGCGTGGGACATCGCCGCGCTCGGCCAGGAGCTGCGCACGCACGCCTCCGGCCGACTCCGCCGCCGCGACTGATGGGGCGCCCGCGCCGGGCCGCCGGCAGGCCGGCGACGGCTTAGCCTCGAGGGGTGGACAGCCTTCTGCTCGCCGTGCCCGGAGCGGTCGTCGCGACCGGCGCGGATGCCGGCGTCGCCGCGCACTACGGCCGGCCCGCGCAGGAGCAGCGCGAGCTCGCCGCGGGGCGCGCGATCGTCGACCTGTCGTCGCGCGGCGTGCTGCGCCTCGCCGGCCCGGACCGGCTGACCTGGCTCGACTCCCTGACGAGCCAGCGGCTCGTCGACCTCCGTCCCGGCGACTCCGCGGAGACGCTGCTGCTCGACCCCTCCGGTCGCATCGAGCACGCCATCGAGCTCGTCGACGACGGCGCCGCCGCCTGGCTGATCGTCGAGGCGGCGAGCGTCCTGCCGCTCGTGACCTTCCTGAACCGCATGCGGTTCTGGAAGGAGGTCGAGATCGAGGACCGGACGGCGGACGTCGCCGTCCTCGGGGCGCTCTTCGACCTCGACGAGCCGGGCCCCGACGGGCCGCCGCTCGTGTGGCACGACCCGTGGGCGACGGGCGCGATCGGCGGCGTCACCCGGGCCGCGAGCCCGCACCACCCCGGCGCCGACCTGCCCCTCCGGCTCGCCCTCGTGCCGCGGGCGGCGCTCGCGGGTCTCGCCGGCCGACCGCTGGCGGGCGTCGACGCGCTCGAGGCCCTCCGCATCGCGGCCTGGCGTCCGCGCGCCGCCCGCGAGATCGATGCGCGCTCCATCCCGCACGAGCTCGACTGGCTGCGCAGCGCCGTCCACCTCGACAAGGGCTGCTACCGCGGGCAGGAGACCGTCGCGAAGGTGCACAACCTCGGCCGGCCGCCGCGGCGTCTGGTGCAGCTCGACCTCGACGGCTCCGACGCCGTGCTGCCGGCGCCGGGTGCGCCGGTGCTCGCGGGCGACGCGGAGGTCGGCGCGGTCACGAGCAGCGCGCGGCACCACGAGGACGGGCCGATCGCGCTCGCCGTGGTGAAGCGCTCGGTCGCGGAGGACGCGGTGCTGACCGTGCGGACGCCCGACGGCGACGTGGCGGCCGCTCAGCGGGTCGTCGTGCCGGCCGGGGCGGGTCCCGCCGTGGAGGTGCCCCGCCTGCCGCGGCTGGGTGCCGTCCAGCGGCACTGACCGTGCCGCGAGCACGGGACCGGCCGCTCGTCGCCGGCCCTCGAGCCGCCGGACGCCGCGCGTTCGAGGCGATCCCGGCCGCCGCACAGCTCGCCGTGGCCGCGACCGCGTCGTACGCCTTCGCGCACTTCGTGCTCGGGCACCAGGTGCCCCTGCTCGCGATCACCGTCTGCCTCAGCAGCCTCGGCTTCGTTCGCGACGCCCGGCCGAAGCGCGTCCTCGAGACGGCGATCGGCCTGTCCGTCGGTGTCGCGCTCGCGGAGGTCCTGCTCGTCCTCGCCGGGCGCGGCGTCTGGCAGATCCTCGTCGCGGTCTTCGCGACGCTCCTGCTCGCGCGCCTCCTGAACGCGGCACCGCCGGTCGCGGTCGCCGCCACCGCGCAGTCCGCGATCGTGCTGCTCATCCAGCTGCCCGCGGGAGGCAGCTGGGCGCGCAGCATCGACGGGTTCGTCGGCGGGGCGGTCGCGCTGCTCGCCACCGCGCTGGTGCCGCGGGACCCGCGCCGCGCAGCCCGCCGGGACGCCGATCGGGTCTTCGCGGGCCTCCGGCGCGGCTTCGACGACACCGCGCGCGCCCTCCGCACGGCGGATCGCCGCACCGCGTCCGTGGCGCTCGCGGAGCTGCGCGACCTGCAGCCGCTCCTGACGGACTGGACGACGACCGTCGACTCGGCGGTCGCGATCGCCCGGGTGTCGCCGTTCCTCCGGCCCCGACTCGAGGAGCTGCTCGCCCAGCGCCGGCTGGTCGCCGGCGTCGACCTCGCCATCCGGTCCATGCGCACGATCGCGCGGCGCGCGGAGGCGCTCGTCACCGATGGTGCACCGCGCCCGGAGCTCGCGGAGCTCGTGCAGGCGGTCGGCTCCGCGACCGCCCTCCTCGGGAGAAGTCTCCGCGAACCGGCCGCGCTCGAGCCCGCCAGGCAGGACCTGCTGCTCATCGCGCGGCGACTCGATCCGCGGCTCGTCACCCCCGACGCGTCCCTGACCGCTTCGATGGTCACCGTGCTCGTCCGCCCGGTCGTCGTCGACCTGGCGATCGCGGCGGGCGTCCCGGCCGACGAGGTCCGCGCGGAGCTGCCCCGCCTCACCTGATCGCTTCCGCACGCTCCGTTCCGTAGGACGCCGACTCCTGCAGAACGAAGGGTTCGGCGCGCTGAGGTCAGGGGGTCGGGGCGACGACGGACCAGGGGACGGTGAGCTCGCCGAGGCGCCATCGGGCGCGGCCGCCGAGGACGGGCACGCCCCGGTCGCGGAGCGTCTCCACCGCCGCGACCCAGCGCTGCACCGGGCCGTAGACGGAGAGCGCCGCCGCCCGCGTCCACGTCTCGTCGAGCGACGTGAGCAGGTCGTGGACGCGCTCGCCCGGCACGTTGCGGTGGATCAGCGCCTTCGGCAGGCGCTCGGCGACGACCGCGGGGGAGTCCAGTCCGGCGAGGCGCAGCGAGATCGTGAATCGGAGCGGGCCGCGCTCGTCCACGTCCACCCATGAGCAAAACCGACCGAGCTCGTCGCAGGTCCCGTCGACGAGCAGGCCGCCCGGCGCCAGCCGCGACGCCGTCCGCGCCCACGCGTCCGGCACCTCGGCCTCGTCGTACTGCCGCAGCACGTTCATCGCGCGGATGAGGAACGGCTGCTCGTCGCCCGGCGTCGGCACCTCGAAGCCGCCGAGCGCGAACGCGACGCCGTCGACGGCGTGCGGCACGGCCGCCGCGACCCGCTCGGGCTCGATCTCGAGCCCGAGCACCCGGACGGCGGGGTTCACGGAGCGGAGGCGCGCCGCGAGCTCGAGGGTCGTCCACGCCCGCGCGCCGTACCCGAGGTCGACGACGAGCGGCGAGGGCGCCGAGCGCAGCTGCGGGAGGGCGGCCAGGTAGCGGTCGTTCCGGCGCAGCCGGTTCGTGCCCGTCGTGCCGCGGGTGACGCGACCGACGGGCATGCCTCGACGGTAGCGCCGAGCCGCCTGCGGGGCGCCCGTCCTACACTCGCTGCGTGCCCACCGAACGCTCGCTCGTCCTCCTCCGCCACGGCTTCAGCGACTGGAACGCGAAGAACCTCTTCACCGGCTGGGTCGACGTCCGGCTCACCGAGCGGGGGATCGAGGAGGGCCGGAACGCGGGCCGCCTCATCAGGGAGGCCGGGCTGCTGCCCGACGTCGTCTTCACCTCGCTGCTGACGCGCGCGATCCAGACCGCGGACGAGGCGCTGCTCGTCGCCGACCGCGCCTGGTTGCCCGTGATCCGCGACTGGCGGCTCAACGAGCGCCACTACGGCGCCCTGCAGGGCAAGGACAAGGCGCAGACGCTCGCCGAGTACGGCCCCGAGCAGTTCAAGACCTGGCGCCGCAGCTACGACGTCCCGCCGCCCCCGATCGAGCCGGGCAGCGAGTTCGCCCAGGACGCGGACCCGCGCTACGCCGGCATCGACGTGCCGCGCACGGAGTGCCTGAAGGACGTCGTCGAGCGGATGGTCCCGTATTTCGAGAGCGACATCGCGCCTCGCCTGCGCGCGGGCGAGCGGGTCATCGTCGTCGCGCACGGCAACTCCCTGCGTGCGCTGGTCAAGCACCTCGACGGCATCTCGGACGACGACATCGCCGAGCTGAACATCCCGACCGGCATCCCGCTGCACTACCGCCTGGACGAGGACCTGAAGCCGATCGTCGCCGGGGGCGAGTACCTCGACCCCGAGGCCGCCGCAGCGGGTGCCGCTGCGGTCGCCGCGCAGGGCGCCGCGAAGGCCTGACCTCCGCGCCGACGAGCCGCGCGAACGAGCAGAGGGCCTCCGGATCCGTCCGGAGGCCCTCTGCTCGTGACGCGTCAGTGCGCGGCGACGACCCAGTCGCCGGTCTGCAGGTACTGGACCTTCTTCGCGATGGAGACCGCGTGGTCCGCGAAGCGCTCGTGGTACCGGC
Source organism: Amnibacterium kyonggiense (assembly GCF_004364555.1). Classification (GTDB taxonomy): domain Bacteria; phylum Actinomycetota; class Actinomycetes; order Actinomycetales; family Microbacteriaceae; genus Amnibacterium; species Amnibacterium kyonggiense. The sequence continues at coordinate 903,205 of NZ_SOAM01000001.1, forward strand.
TGGCGAGCGTCGAGTCGACGATGTCGCTCGCGCCGCCCTTCCACGTCTCGCCGAGCACCTTGTCGAAGACGCTGAGGTGCAGGTCGTCGACGAGGTCGTCGTCGTCGCGGATCTCCTCCGCCAGCTCGGCGGACTCGCTCTCGAGCAGCCGCTTCAGCTTGCCGGCGATCAAGACGTCGAGACGGCCGAGCTCCTTGAACGTCGGTCGCAGGTCCTTCGGGACGACCTTCTCCGGGAACCGCGTGCGGGCCAGCTGCGCGATGTGCTCCGCGAGGTCGCCCATCCGCTCGAGGGAGGCGCTGATGCGGAGCGCGGAGACGACGATGCGCAGGTCGCGGGCGACCGGCTGCTGCCGCGCCAGGATGTCGATCGCGAGCTCGTCGAGGCTCGCCGCGAGCTCGTCGATCCGGTGGTCGTCGGCGATCACCGCCTCCGCCAGCGAGACGTCGGAGGAGTTGAACGCGGTCGTCGCCTGCGTGATCGCCAGCTCGACGAGACCGGCGATCTCGACGAGCCGGTCCTGGACGTCGGCCAGCTCCTGCTGGAACACCTCGCGCACGGTTTCCCCTCTCGGTCGTACCCGGGACGGCCAGAATCCGCCGCCCAGGTGAACATCCGGTGCCGCTCAGGCGAACGTCCGGGCAATTCCCGGGCGCTCGCTCGGCGCGCATGAAAGCCGACCCTGAACAGTCCCTTATCGTAACCCGCATGAGCGCGGCGTCCATCGTGGTGCTCGGGATCGTCTTCGGTCTCGCGGTCGGCGTGGTGTTCACGCTCCTGATCAGGGCGGCCGTGGACCGCGGGGCGGCGGTGCTCGACCTGCAGGCGGACGCGCTGCCGGACGGCGCGATCGCCGTGCTCTCCGCGCTGACGCAGCCGGCGCTCGTCGTGGACGGCTCGAACGCCGTCGTGCAGGCCACCCCCGAGGCGCTCGCGATGGGGCTCACCGACGGCCGCGCGCTCGCGCACCCGGAGGTGCGGCGGGTCATCGACGCCGCGCGGACCACCGGCGACGCGGCGCGCGCGGACCTCCTGCTCCCGCGCACCGCGGCCGGTCCGCGGACGCTCGTGGTGACCGCGCACGCCGCGCCGATCGACGTGTCGCGCGTGCTGCTCATCGTCGACGACCGCTCGGAGTCCGTCCGGCTGGACGCGATGCGCCGCGACTTCGTGGCCAACACCAGCCACGAGCTGAAGACGCCGATCGGCGCGGTCTCGCTGCTCGCGGAGGCGGTCGACAGCGCGGCGGACGACCCGGATCAGGTCCGGCGCTTCGCGGCCCGGCTCTCGACGGAGGCCGCCCGGCTCGGGGCGCTGGTGCAGCAGATCATCGAGTTCTCCCGCGTCCAGGGCGCGGACCCGCTCGACGCCGCCGAGGCGGTGTCCCTCGACGACGTCCTCCGCACCGCCGTCGACCGCACGCGGGTCGCCGCGGAGGCCCGCGGCGTGACGGTCGTGGTCGGCAAGCGCGCCCACCTGTGGACGCTCGGCGACCAGGCGATGCTGGTCACCGCCGTGCAGAACCTCGTCGCCAACGCCATCGCCTTCTCGCCGCAGAAGGGCCACGTCGGCGTCGGGCTGCGCAAGCGGGACGGCGTCGTCGAGATCGCCGTGTCCGACCAGGGCATCGGGATCGCGGAGGAGGACCTCGGGCGCGTGTTCGAGCGCTTCTACCGCACCGACCAGGCCCGCTCCCGGCAGACGGGCGGCACGGGGCTCGGCCTCAGCATCGTCAAGCACATCGCGGAGAACCACGGCGGGGAGGCTCGGGCCTGGTCCCGCCTCGGCCGCGGCTCCACGTTCACCATCCGCCTGCCGGAGATCCCGGCACCCACCACGGCGCGCACCCCGCGCCGGGAGAAGGAGCGCGCATGACCGTCATCCTGCTCGTCGAGGACGAACCGGCCATCGCCGAGCCCCTCGGCTACCTGCTGCAGCGCGAGGGCTACGAGGTCGCCGCGGTCGCCGACGGCGGCGAGGCGCTCGCCCGCTTCGGACGCGGCGACGTCGACCTCGTCCTGCTCGACCTGATGCTGCCGGTGCTGCCCGGCACGGAGGTCGCCAAGCGCATCCGCGCGACCTCCGACGTGCCGATCATCATGCTGACCGCGAAGGACGCGGAGATCGACATCGTCCTGGGCCTCGAGCTCGGCGCGGACGACTACATCACGAAGCCCTACTCGAGCCGCGAGCTGCTCGCCCGGGTGCGCGCCGTCCTCCGTCGACGCGTCGAGCAGACCGACGCCGTCGGCCCCGACGTGCTCGAGTCCGGTCCGATCCGGCTCGACGCGGACCGGCACGCGGTGTTCGTGCACGGCCGGGAGACGGCCATGCCGCTGAAGGAGTTCGAGCTGCTCGAGCTGCTCCTCCGCAACGCCGGACGCGTGCTGACGCGGGGGCAGCTCATCGACCGGATCTGGGGCTCCGACTACTTCGGGGACACCAAGACGCTCGACGTCCACGTCAAGCGCATCCGGGCGAAGATCGAGGAGGAGCCGGCCGAGCCGCGGCTGCTGCTCACCGTCCGGGGGCTCGGCTACCGGTTCGAGGACCTCCCCGCCGAGGCGTAGGAGGTCCGGGGCGCCGGCCGGTGGTCGGCGCCCGCGCCGGACGTCAGCCCGCGAGCGTGTCGGTCGGCGTCGGGGTCGGCGCGAGGGAGTCCGTCGCGTCCGGGGACGGCGTCCGCTTCGTGCGCGTCGGGGTCGGCGTGGGCGTCGGGGTCGGCACGAGCGTGGCGTACTCGGAGAACGAGCCCGTCAGCACCGGCAGCCGCAGGCTGCTGCTCTGGCCGCCGGAGGTCGAGAAGGTCACCGGGAACAGTGCGCCCGGGGTGGCGTCGACGCCGTCGAGCACGATCGCGCTCGAGTCGCCGGGCACCGAGGTGTCGAGCTTGGACGGGTCCGTGGTCATCGAGAGGATGCCGCCGGCCGGGACCTGGACGCTCCGCGTCTCAGGGCCGGCGGTGCTCGTCCACTGCAGGGTCACCGACGTCTGGGAGTCGCCGTTGTTAGCGAGGACGCCGATCAGGCTGGCGGTGTCCTCCGTGCCGTCGACGAGGAACACGTTCCGGATCGCGACGTCGCCGGCGGTGCCGTTCACGCCGTCCGACGGCGTGTAGGACCGGGCGGTCTGCTGCGGCGTCACGAACTGGCAGCCCGCCAGCACGGTCGCCGTCAGCACGGTCACCGCGATGGATGCCGCGACTCGCATCTTCACTGCAACACCTCTCGTCCGGTCGGTCCGATCCGGCGTGCGGCGCGGTCCGATCGCGGTGCAGCCTAGCGGACGGCCCCCCTCGCGAAGCCGCTGCCGCCGCCGCCGCCCGGGCCGCGCGGAACCGCCCCGTGCTAGGATGGAGGCCGCTTTTCGGAGGGACACACATGCAGTTCGAGGTCGGCGAGACCGTCGTCTATCCCCATCACGGAGCAGCAAAGATCGTCGAGGTCAAGAAGCGCACCGTCCGAGGCGAGGAGAAGGTCTACCTCAAGCTGAACGTGGCGCAGGGCGACTTGACCATCGAGGTGCCGGCCGAGAACGTCGACCTCGTCGGCGTCCGCGACGTCATCGGCAAGGAGGGGCTGGACCGCGTGTTCGAGGTGCTCCGCACCCCGTTCGTGGAGGAGCCCACCAACTGGTCCCGCCGCTACAAGGCGAACCTCGAGAAGCTCGCCTCCGGTGATGTCATCAAGGTGTCGGAGGTCGTCCGCGACCTGTGGCGCCGCGACCAGGACCGCGGGCTGTCCGCCGGCGAGAAGCGCATGCTCGCCAAGGCGCGTCAGATCCTCATCTCCGAGCTCGCGCTCGCGGAGAAGACGGACGAGGACCAGGCGTCGAGCGTGCTCGACGAGGTGCTCGCCTCCTGACCGTCGCCATCGTCGTCGCCGCCGGCGACGGCGTCCGGCTCGGCGCGGGCATGCCCAAGGCGCTCGTGCCGATCGCCGGCCGCGCGATGCTCGACTGGGCGCTCGACGGCGTCCTCGCAGCCGACGTCGACCGCGTCGTCGTCACGGCGCCCGCGGCGGACCCGTCGGGGGTCGAGGCCGTCGTCCGCGCCCGTCGCGACGCCGCGCGCGTGACGGTGGTCCGGGGCGGGGCGACCCGCCAGGAGTCGGTCGCGATCGCCCTCGAGGGCGTCGCGCCGGGCGAGGTCGTGCTCGTGCACGACGCCGCCCGGCCGCTCACCCCGTCGTCGCTGTTCGACCGCGTCCGTGCGGCCGTCGTCGTCACGGGCGCCGGCGTCGTGCCGGCGCTCGCGGCGGCGGACACGATCAAGGAGGTCGACGGGACGGCGGTGGTGACGACCCTCGACCGATCCCGGCTCGCCGCCGTGCAGACCCCGCAGGGGTTCCCCGCCGGGGCGCTCCAGCGCGCGTACGCCGCCGCGGGCACCGGGCACACCGACGACGCCTCGGTGTTCGCCGCGGCCGGCGGAGCCGTGTCGACCGTGCCGGGGGAGCCCGACGCGTTCAAGGTGACGACGCCGTGGGACCTCCGCCGCGCGGAGCAGCTGCTCGCGCCCGTCGTCGCCGTGCGGACGGGCATCGGGATCGATGTGCACGCGGTGGACGCCGGCCGACCGCTCCACCTGGCGGGCGTCGAGTGGCCCGGCGAAGCGGGGCTGGCCGGGCACAGCGACGCCGACGTGGTCTGCCACGCGATCACGGACGCCCTCCTGTCGGCGGCGGGGCTGGGGGACCTCGGCTCCCGCTTCGGCGTCGACCGCGCCGAGGAGGCGGGGCGCGCGGGGATCGACTTCGTCACCCGCGCCGTGGACCTGCTCGCGGACGCCGGCTTCGCCCCGGTGTCCGTCGCGGTGCAGGTGGTGGGCAACCGGCCCCGCATCGGCTCCCGGCGCCACGAGATCGTCGCCCTGCTCTCGGCCGCGGTCGGCGCGCCGGTCTCCGTCGCCGGCACCACGTCCGACGGGCTCGGCCTCACCGGGCGGGGGGAGGGCGTCGCCGCCGTCGCCACCGCGCTCGTCACATCCCGGACCGGGGGCCGGCGCCTCCCGTAGCATCGAGCGCGTGACCGTCCGGCTCTACGACACCCGGTCGCAGGCGCTCCGCGAGTTCGACCCGGTGGTCCCGGGCCGGGTCGGCATCTACGTCTGCGGACCGACGGTGCAGTCGTCCCCGCACATCGGCCATCTCCGCAGCGCGCTGTCCTACGACGTGCTGCGGCGCTGGCTCGCGCACCGGGGGCTCGCCGTCACCCTGATCCGCAACGTCACCGACATCGACGACAAGATCCTCGACGCGGCGCCGCGGTCGGGCAGCGAGTGGTGGGCGCACGCGTACCGGGTCGAGCTCGAGTTCGCGGCCGCCTACCGTGCGATCGGCGTCCAGGAGCCGACCTACGAGCCGCGGGCGACCGGCCACATCGGCGGGATGCTCGACCTGATCGCCCGCCTCGTCGACGCGGGCCACGCCTACCCGGCGACGGACGACTCCGGCGACGTCTACTTCGACACCGCCTCCTGGCCCGACTACGGCTCCCTCACCCGGCAGTCCGGCGACGCCCTCGTGTCGGGCGACGGGGAGGGCCGCGCGCGCCGCAGCCCCCGCGACTTCGCGCTCTGGAAGGGGCACAAGTCCGGCGAACCCGAGTCCGCCGCCTGGCCGAGCCCCTGGGGTCGCGGGCGCCCGGGCTGGCACATCGAGTGCTCGGCGATGGCGGAGCGCTACCTCGGCACCGAGTTCGACATCCACGGCGGCGGCCTCGACCTCCGGTTCCCGCATCACGAGAACGAGCTGGCGCAGTCGACCGCGGCGGGTTCGCCGTTCGCGCGCCTCTGGGTGCACAACGGCCTCGTGACCGTCGGCGGGCAGAAGATGTCGAAGTCGCTCGGCAACTCCGTGTTCGCCGCCGACCTGCTCGGAGCCGCTCGGCCCGTCGTCGTGCGGTACGCGCTCGCGGCCGCCCACTACCGGTCGGACCTCGACCACCACGCCGGCGCACTCGTGGAGGCGGAGGAGGCGGTGTCCCGCATCGAGCGGTTCCTCGTCCGTGCCGAGGACGAGGGCGCGACGCCCGCGGTCGTCCCGATCCCGCACGCGTTCGCGGCCGCGATGGACGACGACCTCGGCGTCCCGCAGGCGCTCGCGGTGCTCCACGAGACGATCCGGCGCGGCAACCAGGCGCTCGATGCGGGCGAGCTCGACCTCGCCGGCGAGGCCGCCGCAGCGGTCCGGCTCATGGCCGGCGTGCTGGGCGTCGACCCCCTCGACCCCGCGTGGAGCGCCGGAGTGCGGGAGGATGGCAGTGCGGAAGCGCTGAACGCGCTCGTCGAACGGCTCATCGCCGAACGGCAGACCGCACGGGAGTCCCGCGACTGGGCGGCGGCGGACCGGGTGCGGGACGAGCTGGCAGCGGCCGGGATCGTCCTCACGGACACGGGTGGCGGAACGAGGTGGAGCATCGATGGCCGGTGATGCCAGGCGGCGCACGCCGAATCTGAAGGGCACGAAGGTCGGTTCCGGAGGCCGGGGGCGTCAGGCGCTCGAGGGCAAGGGACCGACTCCGAAGGCCGAGGACCGGACGTACCACAAGGCCCACAAGGCGAAGCAGCTCGCCGAGCGGTCCGCCGCGAAGCGCGGCACGTCCCAGCCCCGGTCGTCCGGATCGCGGACGAAGAAGGCCTCCACCGAGGACCTGGTCACCGGCCGCAACGCGGTGCTCGAGGCGCTGCGCGCGAGGATCCCGGCGACGACGCTCTACATCGCCGCGCGGATGGAGGTCGACGACCGCACCCGCGAGATCGTGTCGATCGCGAACAAGCGGGACGTCCCGGTGCTCGAGGTCATGCGCCCGGAGCTCGACCGGCTGACCGGCGGCGACCTGCTGCACCAGGGCGTCGCGCTGGCGGTGAAGCCCTACGAGTACGCGCACCCGATGGACCTCCTGCAGCGCGGGACGACGCCGCTGATCGTCGCGCTCGACGGCGTGACCGATCCGCGCAACCTCGGCGCGATCATCCGCTCCGTCGCGGCCTTCGGCGGCAGCGGCGTGGTGCTGCCGCAGCGGCGCTCCGTCGGCGTGACGCCGGCCGCGTGGCGGTCCTCCGCCGGCGCGATCGCCCGGGTGCCCGTCGCGCAGGCGTCGAACCTCGCCCAGGCGATCACGGCGTACAAGAAGGCGGGCGTCTTCGTCATCGGGCTCGACGGCGGCGGCGACGTGCAGCTGCCGGCGCTCGAGCTGGCCGACCGGCCGCTGCTCGTCGTGGCGGGCAGCGAGGGACAGGGCCTGTCGCGGCTCGTCGGCGAGCTGTGCGACCAGATCGTCTCCATCCCGATCGGCCGCGCGACGGAGTCGCTCAACGCCTCCGTCGCGACCTCCATCGCCCTCTACGCGATCGCGACGACCCGCGCCGCCACCGAGTAGAGCCGGCTCACGTTCCACGGATCAGGACGGATGCGGCGACACGCCGAGGCGCTCGCGCCGCAGGGCGGCGTGTCGGACGATCCGTCCTGATCCGTGCAACGTGCAGTCCGGTCCGAAGCGATCCGCAACTCCGGCGCGCCCGTCTGCGTGCCCCCAGTCCGGCGGATCCCCGTCCGCGTCGCACCCGAGCCGGTCGCACCCCCTCCGGTCGCACTCCCACTGGGATCGTGCGGCGCCCGCCGACTCGGACGATGCTGACTCCTGCGACCGGCCGAGGGCGGCGGGCGCAGAGGGGGACACCGTGCGCAAGGCGATCTTCGAGCTGATGCTGGCCTGGCAGCTCACGTTCGGCGGGTCGGGGTCCCTGCTCCGCCGCGTCTGACGCGCTCCGGGGTTCCTGCCGACGTGCTCAGACGGAGGTGCGCCAGTCCTCCGGGCCCTGCGAGATGCGGATCGGCACCGTCACGGAGCCGGTCGTCGGCTCGAGGAGGGCGGCCTCGTCCCGGCGGTGGCGCAGGATGTCCTCGACGTACGAGTTCAGCGCCTCCGCGAGCGGAACGTCCCGGTTCTCGCGCTGCGACATGAACCAGCGGTGCTCGAGCAGCTGGTGGAACACCTCCGCCGGCTCGAGCTTCCCGCGCAGCTCGCGCGGGATCGAGCGGATGACGGGCTCGAAGACGCCGGCGACCCACTCGTGGGCCGCCATCTCCTCGTCCATCGACGTGCGGCCGTACGCGTGGCTCCACTGGTCGAGGTCGTTCAGGAGGCGCCGCGCCTGGTTCTCCTCCGCGTCCAGGCCGGTGAGGCGCAGGAGGCGGCGCGTGTGGTGCCCTGCGTCGACGACCTTCGGCTGGATCACGACCTCGCTGCCGCCCGCGCCGGTGCGGATCGAGAGCTCCTCGATGTCGAACCCGAGGGAGTTCAGCCGGTCGACGCGCTCATTGATGCGCCAGCGCTCCGACGAGGCGAAGGACTCCCGGCCCATCAGCTCGTTCCACAGCATCCGGTACTGGGAGACGATGCGCTCCGAGGTGTCGAGCGGGTCGAGGTCCTCGTCGGCCTGGCCGCCGGCGGCGAGGTCCATCAGCTCGCCGGCGATGTTGACGCGCGCGACCTCGAGGTCGTTCTCACGCTGCCCCTTCGAGAGGCCGCCCGGGTAGAGCTTGCCCGTCTCCGCGTCGACGAGGTACGCCGCGAACGCTCCCGCGTCGCGCCGGAACAGGGTGTTCGACAGCGAGACGTCGCCCCAGAAGAAGCCGATCACGTGCAGCCGCACGAGCAGCAGCGCGAGAGCGTCGGCGAGTCGCGTGGCCGTGTCGGGCCGCAGCGTCTGCGAGAACAGGGCCCGGTAGGGCAGGGAGAACCGCAGGTGCCGGGTGACCAGCACCGTCGGCAGCTCCTCGCCGTCCTCGTCGAGCCGGCCGCTGATCACGGCGACCGGCTCGACGCACGGCACGTCCAGGCGCTGGAGCGTCCGGAGCATGTCGTACTCGCGCTGCGCGAGGTCGGTGGAGGTCTCCTTCACCGCGACGACGTACCCCGAGAGGTTCGCGAAGCGGACGATGTGCCGGGAGATCCCCTTCGGCAGGGCCGCGATGTACTCGGCGGACCACTGCTCGAGGGGGACGCTCCACGGCAGGTCGAGCAGCGCCGGATCGACCGTCGCCGCGGTGATGGAGAGCGAGTCCCCGAAGGCGTCGCTCAAGCGGAGACAGCGGCCGAGATGCGCGATCCGGACTCGACGTCGAACACGTGGGTGTGGTTCTGCTGCGGGTGCAGGAACACCGTCTCGCCGACCTCCGGGTGCGACCGGCCGTCGACGCGCGCCACGATGTCGGTGCGGCGGCCGTTCACGTCCGCGTGGCCGTACAGGTAGCCGTCCGCGCCGAGCTCCTCGACGAGGTCCACGACGACGGGGAGGCCGTCGCCCTTCGTGTTCGAGACCTCGAGGTCCTCCGGCCGCACGCCGATCGTGACCTGCTTCGCGCTCGAGGCCGCCTGGGTCTCGCGCGTCAGCGGGATGAGGTACTCGCCGAACTTCACGCCGCCGTCGACGAGGTCCGCCGTGAACAGGTTCATGGCGGGGGAGCCGATGAAGCCGGCGACGAAGACGTTGTTCGGGCGCTCGTACAGCTCGCGGGGGGAGCCGACCTGCTGGAGGATGCCGTCCTTCAGCACGCAGATGCGGTCGCCCATGGTGAGCGCCTCGGTCTGGTCGTGCGTGACGTACACGGTGGTGACACCGAGGCGGCGCTGCAGGGACGCGATCTGCGTGCGGGTCTGCACGCGGAGCTTCGCGTCGAGGTTCGACAGCGGCTCGTCCATGAGGAACACCTGCGGCTGGCGGACGATCGCGCGGCCCATCGCGACGCGCTGACGCTGACCGCCCGAGAGGGCCTTCGGCTTGCGGGCGAGGTACGGCTCGAGGTCGAGCAGCTTCGCGGCCTCGAGGACGCGGCTCGCGCGCTCGTCCTTGCCGACGCCGGCGATCTTGAGCGCGAAGCCCATGTTCTCGGCGACGGTCATGTGCGGGTAGAGCGCGTAGTTCTGGAAGACCATCGCGATGTCGCGGTCCTTCGGCGGGATGTCGGTGACGTCCTTCTCGCCGATGTAGATGTGGCCGTCGTTGACCTCCTCGAGCCCCGCGAGCATGCGGAGGGAGGTCGACTTGCCGCAGCCGGAGGGGCCGACGAGGACCAGGAACTCGCCGTCGGCGATCTCGAGATTGAGCGCGTCCACCGCGGCCCGGGTGCCACCCGGGTAGAGACGCGTCGCGTGGTCGTAGGTGACGGTTGCCATGGTTGATGCTCCTTCACCGGCAGGTACGTGCCGGACGATCCGTAGTGAGGATGACCAGTGGTCATGCCCGGCATCGTCGCCGGACGGGGTCAGTATGCCACGCGCCCGCAAGCGGCCGACCGGGGCGCCTATGAGGCCGGCATTGCCGCAGCGGTTACCATGCCGCCCCGTGCCACCGGTCGGTCGGCGCAGGAGGGATCCATGACGAACGCGCAGAGATCGTCGAAGAACGAGCGCCGCGACGCCGCCAGGGAGAAGGCCCGCGAGCAGCGGCTTCGTCAGCAGCGTCGGGAGAAGCGGAACCGGGTGCTGCTGCAGGCGTCGATCGGCGTCGTGATCGTCGCCATCGTGGCCGTGGTCGCGGTGATCATCGTGAACTCGGTCCGCCCGCCCGGGCCGGGACCGCGCAACATGGCGAACGGCGGCATCACCATCGCCGGCAAGGACCTCACCGCGGTGACGACCGGCGCGGCCTCGCCCGGCGCGACGACGACGCCCGAGCCGACGCTGTCGAGCGGCAAGGTGCTGATCCAGGCGTACGAGGACTTCGGCTGCCCCGTGTGCCAGGCGTTCGAGCAGCAGTTCGGGGGGCAGATCAAGCAGCTCGTCTCGAGCGGCGCGGCGGAGATCCAGTACCACCCGGTCGCGTTCCTCGACCACAGCTTCACGGACCAGAACTACTCGACGCGGGCCGCGAACGCGGCCGCCGCGATCGCGAACTACTCGCCGAACGCGTTCTACAAGTTCCACTCGATCATGTACGAGACCAGCGTGCAGCCGAAGGAGGGCACCGCGGGGCTCACCGACGACCGGCTGATCGCCATCGCCAAGCAGGCAGGCGCGACGAACATGACGCAGATCGAGCAGGCGATCCGCGACCAGACCTTCAAGAACTGGGTCGGCGCGCGGACCGACGAGTTCCTCAGCGATTCCGGTTCCCTGAAGGGCGTCGACTTCAGCAAGCGCCTCGGGTCGGACGGGAAGCCCTCCGGGCCGGGCACGCCGACGCTGATCGTCAACGGCCAGTACTGGGACTCGGCGGCGACGCCGGACTTCGGCGCCTTCGTCACGAGCGTGGGCGGCGCCCTGTCGACCGCGACGCCGACCCCGACCCCGAGCGCGAGCGCGAGCCCGACCCCGACCGCCTCGAACTGACGCGATCGCATGAAGAAGGCCCCCTCCGGAATCGGAGGGGGCCTTCTTCGTGGCCATGTGCTCACGGCCTGCCGACCCGTGCGCGAAGCGCCGTGAGTGCCGAGCCGAGAGTCGGAATCGAACCGACGACATCCGCATTACAAGGGCGGCGCTCTACCGACTGAGCTATCCCGGCGTGCGGTCCAGTCTACGAACAGTGCCGGCTCAGGCGTCGGCGCCGTCGTCGAAGGCGAGGGACAGCGAGTTCATGCAGAACCGGTCGCCGGTCGGGGTCTGGGGCGCGTCGTCGAACAGGTGGCCGAGGTGGCTGCCGCAGCGGGCGCAGAGCACCTCCGTGCGCGTCATGCCCCACGCCCGGTCCTGCTCCAGGACGACGGCGTCGGGCGCCACCGGCTCGAAGAAGGAGGGCCAGCCGGAGCCCGACTCGAACTTCGCGGTCGAGCGGAACAGTGCCGCGTCACACGCGCGGCAGCGGAACAGGCCGTCGCGGTGCTCGTCGAGCAGCGCACCGGACCAGGCTCGCTCGGTCGCCGCCTCGCGCAGCACCTTGAACTCGTCCGGGTCGAGCACCGCGCGCCACTCCGCGTCGGTCCTCGTCACCTCGTACGTCATGGGGGTCCTCCTCCTCGCGGCGACCGCTCCGGGACACGGCGTCCCGCTTCCACCGCACAGGGTGTCAGCGCTCATACCATCCCTCCTGTTCCCCCCTCGAACGCGGGGGAGCGATGCGGGAAGGACATGGAGCACCACGTGGACGGATCCGTGAACGACCCCGGCGCCGCCGGGGCGGAGCTCACCGCGAGGGAGCTCGACATCCTCGCCTTCGAGCGCGCCTGGTGGCGCCGCGGAGGCAGGAAGGAGGAGGCCATCCGCGAGGAGTTCGGCGTCTCCGCCGCCCGCTACTACCAGATGCTCGGCGCGCTCATCGAGACGCCTGCTGCACTGCGAGAGGATCCGATGCTCGTGAAGCGCCTCCAGCGCCTCCGCGATGCCCGAACGGTACGGCGCGCCGATCTGCTGCGCCGGCACTCGAGCTGAGCGCCACGGGCGCCGTGCCGGTGATCGCCGGCGCGGCCGGAGGAACACGGGACGGAGCACGGAGAGCAGTGGCCAGAGGAGCGACCACGCGTCCGCGCGACCGGTTCGACGACGTCTCGCCGGACCTCGCGCGGGTCGGCGCCCACCGGGCCCCGGCCCGAAGTGGTCGCGGCTTCGTCACGTTCGCCTGGGCGGCGCTCGCGACGGGCGTGCTCGTCGGCGCGGGTGTGCTCGGCCTGTCCGTGATCGAGAAGAACGTGTCCGCGACGGGCGACACCACGACCAGCAGCGCGGCTGCGGCGTCCTCCGCGCCCGCCGCGACCGTCGACCCGTCGGCGACCGTCGTCGTCCTGAACGCGACGAAGACGACCGGTCTCGCCGCGAGCGCCGCCGCGACGGCGAAGGGCGACGGCTGGAAGGTCGCGTCGACCGCGAACGCGGACTCGACCGACGTGAAGCTCTCGACCGTCTACTACAGCGAGAAGTCGCAGCTCGGCGCCGCGCTCGGGCTCGCGAAGTCGCTCGGCATCGGCCGGGCGCCGGTCCGGACGGACCGCTTCGACGTGGCCGGCCAGTCCCGCCTCACCGTCGTGCTCGGCAAGGACTTCGTCAAGGCCTCCTGAGGTCCCGGGCCGGCCGGCACGCCCCGCGCCGGCCCGAGTGTTTCCGCCGTGTTACCGGTGTGTTGAGATGCGTCGCCGATCGCGTGGCGAGGGGGTCCGCGGGCCCCGTCGAGCGGGGCGCCGTCGCTAGATTTCCGTCACACCGCGGGGGAGAAGGCCCTCGCGAGGAGGCAGGGAGCAGCACCGGATGGCGAGTGGTGTCGTGAAGTGGTTCAACGCCGAGAAGGGCTACGGCTTCATCACCGTGGACGAGGGCGGGCAGGACGTGTTCGTCCACTACTCCGCCATCGAGATGAACGGCTACCGCTCCCTCGCCGAGGGGCAACGGGTCGAGTTCGAGGTGGGCGCCGGATCGAAGGGCCCGCAGGCCGAGGCCGTCCGCCCGGCCTGACGCGACGCGCCCGGGCCATCGTGCCGGCCCTGTCCGCTGACGGCGCACCGCGCCGACCCCGCTTGCACTCCCATGGTGTGACTGCCAAAATGCTTTAGCACTCGTTCTCATCGAGTGCCAGGCGTGGCGGCGAGAGCGTCCGCGCGCGTCGTTCCGACCGTCACCGTCCAGGGAGGACGAGAAACACCTATGGCGAAGATCATCGCTTTCGACGAGGAGGCCCGCCGCGGCCTCGAGCGCGGCCTCAACACGCTCGCCGACGCCGTGCGCGTCACGCTCGGCCCGCGCGGCCGCAACGTCGTGCTGGAGAAGAAGTGGGGCGCCCCCACCATCACGAACGACGGCGTCTCGATCGCCAAGGAGATCGAGCTCGACGACCCGTACGAGAAGATCGGCGCCGAGCTGGTCAAGGAGGTCGCCAAGAAGACGGACGACGTCGCCGGTGACGGCACGACCACCTCGGTCGTGCTCGCCCAGGCGCTCGTCCGCGAGGGCCTCCGCAACGTCGCCGCCGGCGCCGACCCCATCAGCCTGAAGCGCGGCATCGACAAGGCCGTCGCGGCCGTCGTCACCGAGCTGCTCGCCGCCGCGAAGGAGGTCGAGACCAAGGAGGAGATCGCCGCAACCGCGTCCATCTCCGCCGGCGACGAGACCATCGGCGAGATCATCGCCGAGGCGATCGACAAGGTCGGCAAGGAGGGCGTCGTCACCGTCGAGGAGTCGAACACCTTCGGCACCGAGCTCGAGCTGACCGAGGGCATGCGCTTCGACAAGGGCTTCCTGTCGCAGTACTTCGTCACGGACCCGGACCGCCAGGAGGCGGTGTTCGAGGACCCGTACATCCTCATCGTCAACAGCAAGGTCTCGAACATCAAGGACCTGCTGCCCATCGTCGACAAGGTGATCCAGAGCGGCAAGCAGCTGCTGATCATCGCCGAGGACGTGGACGGCGAGGCGCTCGCGACCCTGATCGTCAACAAGATCCGCGGCATCTTCAAGTCCGTCGCAGTCAAGGCGCCGGGCTTCGGCGACCGCCGCAAGGCGCAGCTGCAGGACATCGCGATCCTTACGGGCGGCCAGGTCATCTCCGAGGAGGTCGGCCTCAAGCTCGAGAACGTCACGCTCGACCTGCTGGGCAACGCCCGCAAGGTGGTCATCACCAAGGACGAGACGACGATCGTCGAGGGTGCCGGCGACGCCGAGCAGATCGCCGGTCGCGTGCAGCAGATCCGCAACGAGATCGAGAACACCGACTCGGACTACGACCGTGAGAAGCTCCAGGAGCGCCTCGCCAAGCTCGCCGGCGGCGTCGCCGTCATCAAGGCGGGCGCGGCCACCGAGGTCGAGCTCAAGGAGCGCAAGCACCGCATCGAGGACGCCGTCCGCAACGCGAAGGCCGCCGTCGAGGAGGGCATCGTCGCCGGTGGTGGCGTCGCGCTCATCCAGGCCGGCAAGTCCGCGTTCGAGAAGCTCGAGCTCCAGGGCGACGAGGTGACCGGCGGCAACATCGTCCGCGTGGCCGTCGACGCGCCGCTCAAGCAGATCGCCCTCAACGCCGGTCTCGAGCCGGGCGTCGTCGCGGAGAAGGTGCGCAACCTGCCCGTCGGCCACGGCCTCAACGCCGCGACCGGTGAGTACGTCGACATGCTCGCTGCGGGCATCAACGACCCGGTGAAGGTCACCCGTTCGGCGCTGCTGAACGCGGCGTCCATCGCGGGCCTGTTCCTCACCACCGAGGCCGTCGTCGCCGACAAGCCGGAGAAGTCGGCCGCCCCGGTGGGCGCCGACGCCGGCGCCGGCATGGACTTCTGATCCAGCCGTAGCGACAGCAGCAAGGGCCGCATCCCGAAAGGGATGCGGCCCTTGCTCATTGCCTTCGACGCGCGAGCGCGTCGAAGGCTGTGCCGTACCGGCGCGCTGAACGCGCGCTCGGATGACGGCGCCGGTCGAGCGCGGTGGTCACGGTGGTCGAGCCGGGCGCTCCGCGCCCGTGTCGAAACCATCCGGAGCGAGCGCTTCGGTCCGGCTCAGGCGAAGAGGCGGGCGTTCGCCAGCTCCGTCTCGACGTACTGCTGACCGGCGAACCGCAGCGCGCGGTCGATCGAGGCAAGCACCTGCTCGACGCTCGTCTGCGTGGTCCGCCACTGCTGGACGACGCCCTGGAAGGCGATTGCGGCGGCGCCGGTCCAGACGCCCTGGAGCGCGTCGAGCTGGCCGTGGAGCGAGGTCACCTCGCTCTGCAGGCGGGCGACGGTCGCGGTGATCGCGGCGGCGGCGGAGTCGACGGCGTCGCTGTCGACGGTGTATCGGGTCATGCGTTGCCTCCAATGGGATGGGGTGGAGGCGCCACGCTAGGACGCGGGTTCGCGCTCCTCGTCGTCCACGTCGTCCCGATCCGCCTCGCGGTCGTTCTCGTCGCTGGGGAGGAGCGGAAGCGCGACTCGGAAGGTCGCGCCGCCGCCGGCGGTCTCCGAGATCCCGATCGTGCCCTGGTGCGCGGAGACGATCGCCGCGACGATGGCGAGACCGAGCCCGCTGCCGCCCGTGTCGCGGGTGCGGGACGAGTCGGCGCGCCAGAAGCGCTGGAAGATCTTGTCGCGCACCTGCGGAGGGATGCCGTCGCCGTGATCGATGATCTCGAGCATCGCGAGCCCGCGCTCCTTGTCGCCGTAGGTGGCGATCTCGATCGGGGTGCCGTCGGGGGTGAAGCGGATCGCGTTCCCGATGAGGTTCGCGAGGACCTGGCGGAGCTTGTCCTCCTCCGCGAGCACGACCGGCCGGGCGGTGCCCGTCATGAGCGGCGCCGGCGCGTCGTCGACGCCGCCGTCGCGCGCTCGCCGACGAGCGCGCAGCAGCCGGGCCGAGGCGAGCCGCAGCGATCCGGTGACGCTCGCCGCATCGGCGGTCACGCCGCGTCGGAACAGGCGCGTCGAGGTGGTCGTCGCCGGCGTCTCGTCGCTCGCCTCGTCCGTCACCGGGCGGAGGATCTCGACGGTGCCGGTCGGCTGCTCCGGGTCGTGGCCGATCACCCGGATGGGACGGCTCGGCGCGAAGGCCCGGGCGTCGAGGGCGGCGTCGTGGGCGATCGGCAGCAGCTCCACGACCGTGCGCTTCAGCTCGCGGGACTCGTCGAGCCGTGCCAGCGCGAGCAGGTCGGAGACGAGCGCACCGAGCCGGATCGCCTCCCGCTCGATGCGGTCCATCGCCTGCGCGACGTCCTCCCGGGACTGCAGCGCACCCATCCGGTACAGCTCCGCGTACCCGCGCACGGAGACGAGCGGGGTGCGCAGCTCGTGGCTCGCGTCGCCGACGAACCGCCGCATCTGGTCGATGGTCCGCGCGCGGTCGGCGAGTGCGCCGTCGATGCGGTTCAGCATCCGGTTCAGCGACCGGTTGAGGCGCCCGACCTCGGTGTTCGGGGTGGTGTGCCCGAGCCGCTGACCGAAGTCGCCGTCGGCGATCGCCGCCGCGGTCCGCTCCACCTGCTTGAGCGGCGCGAAGGTCGAGCCCACGAGCAGCCGGGTGACCACGCCGCCGACGATCACGACGCCGATGCCGAAGACGAAGAAGAGCGTGAAGAGCTGGGCGATGAGCCGGTTGATGCTCTCGAGCGGGATGCCGAGCACCACGATCGACCCGTCCGTGAGCTGCCTCGCCGCGATCTGGAAGGCGGCGACGTTGCCCTGCTTGACCGTCGACGGCGTCGCGAAGTCCCGCACGTCCGCGGCGGTGATCCTGCCGATCTGCGGGTCCGCGCGCTGCCAGGTCGGATTCGCCTGGATCAGCTCCCCGTCCTCGGTGAAGTGCGCGAAGACGAACTGGGTCGCGGACGCGGCCTCGTTGTTCTCCGTCGAGGCGACCGTGAGGCCCCGCAGCGTCTGCGAGATCTGCGTGTTCGCATCGCGGATCAGGTAGGTGTGGATCAGCGTCATCGTGCCCAGGCCGGACACGACGAGGCCGAGGGTCAGTACCAGCACCGTGACGCCGGTGATCTTCGCGCGCAGCGAGATCCCGGCCCACCACTCTCCGACGGTCGCGCGCATCGTGCCGGTCATTTCCCGTGGGGGGTGCCGACGCCGCGCGTCGGCCGCCCTCCGCAGGCGATCAGACCTTCGCCGCCTTCAGCATGTAGCCGAAGCCGCGCTTCGTCTGGATGATCGGCTCCGCCGAGTGCGCGTCGAGCTTGCGGCGGAGGTAGGAGATGTAGGACTCCACGATCCCGGCGTCGCCGTTGAAGTCGTACTCCCACACGTGGTCGAGGATCTGCGCCTTCGAGAGCACCCGGTTCGGGTTGAGCATGAGATAGCGCAGCAGCTTGAACTCGGTGGGGGAGAGCTCGATGGCCTCGGAGCCCACGGTGACCTCGTGCGTGTCCTGGTCCATCGTCAGCTCGCCGGCGCGGATCACCGCGTCCTCCTCGGCGTGCATCGTGCGCCGCAGGATGGCCTTGATGCGCGCGACGATCTCGTCGAGGCTGAACGGCTTCGTGACGTAGTCGTCGCCGCCGACCGTGAGGCCCGTGATCTTGTCCTCGGTGTCGTCCTTCGCCGTGAGGAACAGGATCGGGGAGGTGTACCCGGACGCGCGAAGGCGCTTCGTCACGCCGAACCCGTTCATGTCGGGCAGCATCACGTCGAGGATGATGAGGTCGGGCTCCTCCTCGAGCACCGCCGAGATGGCTTGGGCGCCGTTGCTGACGGCCCGGACCGCGAAGCCGGCGAAGCGCAGGCTCGTGGTGAGGAGGTCCCTGATGTTCGGCTCGTCGTCGACGATGAGGATGCGCGGTTGCTCGGAGGCCATGGCGCACAGTCTCTGCGCGGTTCCTGAGTGCTTCCTGATGCTTCGTCGTGTACGCCGGTCGAAGCCGACGAGGGTCAGCGGCGACCGCGCTGAGCGCCCTGCTCCCGCGACCGGCGGACCGCGAGCACGACGAAGAGGGCGATCACGCAGATCAGTCCGATCGTGAGCCCCGGGAGCGGGATCAGCTGGAGCACGAGGAGCCCGCCGGTCTGGAACGAGGCGTTCGGCACGCCGCCCGCGCGGAGCAGCAGCAGCGCGACGACGTCGACCGCGGAGAGCCCGATCAGGGCGAACGCGAGGGTCGCGAGGATGCGCTGCGCCCGGCCCGCTCCTGATTCGACGGCTGCCACGGGCGGTGAGCCTACCGGCCCGGCACCGCCGGGCCCCGTCGCGGCTAGGATGGATCGGCCGAATCCGGCCCCACGCCCGCCACGTCCCACTCCCTACGAGGTCAGCATGCCCACCGGCAGAGTCAAGTTCTACGACGACAGCAAGGGTTTCGGCTTCATCACGTCGGACGACGGCGAGGAGGTCTTCCTCCACGCGTCCGCCCTCCCCGCCGGAGCGGTCGTGAAGGCCGGCACGAAGCTGGAGTTCGGGGTCGCGGCCGGCAAGCGCGGCACGCAGGCGCTCTCCGTGCGGGTCCTCGAGAACCCGCCGAGCCTGCAGCGCATGGCCCGCCCCTCCGCCGACGACATGGCCGCCCGCATCGAGGACCTCATCAAGGTGCTCGACCGCGAGGGCGCCGGTCTCCGCCGCGGCCGCTACCCGGACAGCACCCACGGTCGCCGCATCGCGTCGCTGCTGCGCCGCGTCGCCGACGACTTCGACTCCTAGTCGTGACGATCACGACCGAGGAGCGCACGGCGCTCGCGCTCGCCGCGCTCGCGGAGGTCACGGACCCCGCCGACGTGGGCGAGCTGCTCGGCGTCGACGAGGTCGAGCCCGGCGTGCTCGACCTGCGGTTCGCGTGCCGGCTGGCCGCGTACCGGGACTGGCACTGGACGGTGTCGACCTCCGACCTCCCCGACGTGCCGCCGACGGTGCTCGAGGTCGAGCTGCTGCCGGGCGAGGGCTCGCTGCTCGCCCCGCCGTGGGTGCCGTGGGCCGAGCGGCTCGCCGAGTGGCGCAAGCAGCACCCCGACGAGCGGCACCCCGGCGAGTCGGAGGCGGACGACGAGTCGGCGGAGGACGCCGACCTCGACGAGGACGACCTCGCGGTCGACGACGACCTCGACGAGCTCGACGAGGCGGAGCTCGAGGGCGTGGGGTCGCCGGAGGAGGCCGACCAGGACGACGGCGACCTCGACAACGAGGACGACGACCTGCCGCCGCGGCCCGGGGACGTCGACCGCAGCCTGTAGGCCGCGGTGACGGGGTGGACCGCCCGGGCTCAGCCCAGGCGGTCCACCACGAACTCGATCGACGCGATCAGGGCCTCCACGTCCGACGGCTCGACCGACGCGAACGTGCCGATGCGCAGCTGGTTGCGGCCGAGCTTCCGGTACGGCTCCGTGTCGACGATCCCGTTCGCGCGCAGCGCCCGGGCCACGTCGGCCGCGTCCACCCCGTCGAAGTCGATCGTCACGACGACGGGGGAGCGGTCCTCCGGCGCCGCGACGAACGGCGTCGCGTACGCGACGCGCTCCGCCCAGTCGTAGAGGAGCGACGAGGAGGCCGCCGTGCGCCCCGACGCCCACGGCAGGCCGCCCTGGTCGTTCATCCACCGCAGCTGCGACTCGAGCAGCACGAGCGTGGCGAGCGCCGGGGTGTTCAGCGTCTGGTCGAGGCGGGAGTTCTCCACCGCCGCCTGCAGCGACAGGAACTCGGGGATGTACCGATCCGAGGCGGCGATGCGACCGATGCGCTCGATCGCCGCGGGCGACGCGAGCGCCAGCCAGAGCCCGCCGTCGGAGCCGAGGTTCTTCTGCGGCGCGAAGTAGTAGACGTCCGCCTCGGCCGCGTCGAACGCGATCCCGCCCGCAGCGCTGGTCGCGTCGATCACCGTGAGCGCCCCCGGCGCCGCCACCCGCCGGACCGGAGCGGCCACGCCCGTGGAGGTCTCGTTGTGCGGCCAGGCGTACACGTCCGCGTCGTCGACGACGGGCACCTCGGCTCGACCGCCGGCGGGCGCCTCCGTCACCGCGGGGGCGGTCAGCCAGGGCGCCTTCGCCGCCTTGGCGAACTTCGCCCCGAACTCGCCCCACGCGCCGTGCGCGCTGCGCCGCTCGACGAGGCCGAACGCGGCGGCGTCCCAGAACGCGGTCGATCCGCCGTTGCCGAGCAGCACCTCGTAGCCCTCGGGCGCGCCGAGGAGGGCGGCGACCTGCTCGCGCACCGAGCCGACGAGCGCCTTGACGGGCTTCTGGCGGTGGGACGTGCCGAGCAGCGCGCGCGACGCGGCGACGAGGTCGTCGACCTGGGCGCTCCGGACGCGGGACGGCCCGCACCCGAAGCGGCCGTCGGCGGGCAGCAGCGTCGCCGGGATCTGGATGGTCTGCGCGAGGTCCGTCACGGGCACAGAAGCCTATTCCCGCGGGGCTGCGCAGGTCGCGGCGGCGTCGTCGGGCCCCCGTACACTGAGCACCCGGTTCGGAAGGAGCGCTGCGGTGACGGATCTCGTCGACACCACCGAGATGTACCTGCGCACCATCCTCGATCTCGAGGAGGAGGCGATCGTCCCGCTGCGCGCACGGATCTCCGAACGCCTCGGTCACTCCGGGCCCACCGTCTCGCAGACGATCGCGCGCATGGAGCGGGACGGCCTGGTGGTCGTCACCGGCGACCGGCACCTCGAGCTGACGACCGCCGGCCGCACCAAGGCTGTGCACGTGCTCCGCAAGCACCGGCTCGCGGAGCGGCTGCTCAGCGACGTCATCGGGCTCGACTGGGAGTTCGTGCACGACGAGGCGTGCCGCTGGGAGCACGTGATGAGCGAGCAGGTGGAGGAGCGGCTCGTCGAGATGCTCGGGCACCCCACCGAGTCGCCCTACGGCAACCCGATCCCGCCGCTCGACGACCTGAGCGCGTCGCCCTCGGTCCGCTTCCTCGAGGGCGTCGTGTCGCTGGTGCCGCACGTCCGGGCCCACGGCGGTCCGGTCGCGGTGACGATCCGCCGGCTCGGCGAGCCCGCGCAATTCGACCCGGAGCTGCTCGGCGAGCTCAAGGCGACCGGCGTGCTGCCCGGCGCGACGGCCATCGCCTCGACCACGCCGCGCGGCGTGCGGCTCGAGGTCGACGGCTACGAGGACGCGCTCGAGCTGCCCGCCGAGGTCGCGGTCCACGTCTTCGTCGCCCGCTGACGTCCTCGAAGCCGCGCTGATCGCGGCGCCGGACCGTTCGGCCCCCGATCGGGGGACGGGCTGCACGCGATCGTCCCGCGGGTGCACGAATCCTTCGATCGCATGTCGAAGGTTTCCGCGCGTCGCGCCGAGCGGATCGTGAGCGTCTCGTTACGTTGTTCCTGGTTTCGGGGGCACGGCGCCTGCCGGACGGGTCGCGCAGGGGGTGCACGTGGGTGGAACAGCGGGTCTCGACGGGTCACGGACGTCCCGTCGCGGGACCGGCCGGGGGACGCCCTCGAGCGACCGGATCGACGCCCGCCGCGGTCGTCGAACGGCGATGCCCGCTGCCCCGGCCGCTTCGGCAGGGCCCGCGCCGCGCCGCGCGAAGTCGAAGGTCGTGCTCTCCGCCCTCGTCATGACCTTCGCCGCCGGACTGGTGGCGACCATCGCGCTGCCCTCCTACGCGGTGAACCCGGCGCAGCAGCAGAGCAGCGTCGCCGGTCGCGCCGTGACCAAGACCGGCCAGCAGCAGTACCGGGCGAGCGAGGACCTCGCCGCGGTGAAGATCAGCCGCGACAAGTTCGAGGCGACGTCGTCCGCCACGCTGCTCCGCCAGCAGTACGCCACCCAGTTCGCGTCCTACTCGGGCCCGAGCGCCGCGGACTTCCTCAAGAACCCGGCGCACCCGCCGTTCAGCCTCGACGCGGTCTTCAACACCGCGCTGCAGTACCGCGGCGTCCCGTACGTCTTCGGCGGCGCGGACCCGAGCGGGTTCGACTGCTCCGGCTTCATCATGTTCGTCTACGCCCAGTACGGCGTGAGCCTGCCGCACTCCGTGCACGCCCAGGACGGGATCGGCACGCCGATCTCGCAGGCCGACGCGCAGCCCGGCGACGTGGTCATCTTCAACGACGACTCGCACGACGGCTTCTACGCCGGCAACGGGATGATCCTCCACGCGCCCTACCCGGGCGCGAAGGTGCGCGTCCAGAAACTGTGGACCACGGCTGTGCACTTCGAGCGCTTCGGGATCTGAGACAGCCTTCCTGCCCGGCGACTGTGAACGTCGCGTTACGAGCCGGTTCCGGTTCCGCTCCCGCGCACGCGCCGTCGGCGGCGTCCCTTAGCCTGGCGCTCGAGACTCCGGCGGAGGGATCGAGTGATGAGCGAGCGCAGGTGCGGACGGTCCACGTCCGTCGTCCTGCTCGGGGCCCGTCACCGCAGCGTCGATCAGCATCAGCGCGCCATACCGTCAGCGGAGCGTGAAGAACGAGGTGTCGTCCATCGGACGGCGCCTTTTCTCGTCCTGGGGCGCCCGGCGCCCGAGGGGCGCTCCGGGATCCTCGGCGTCCGCCGCGGGTCCGGGTCGGGTCGAACCCCCGCAAGCCGTGCGGGCCGCTTCGAGAGGAACCCTCATGCGCACCCTCGTGCTGAACGCCGGATACGAGCCGCTCGCGGTCGTGTCCTTCAAACGGGCCCTGGTGCTCGTGCTGAACGGGAAGGCGACGGTCGTCTCGGCCGATGAGAGCCATCCCGTGTTCGCGACCTCCGGGTCCTGGGACCGGCCGAGCGTCATCATCCTGACGCGGTACGTTCGGATGCCGGGGCAGCGACGCGTGCCGGTCACGCGTCGCGGGGTGCTGCGGCGGGACGAGTTCCGCTGCTGCTACTGCGGCAAGGGCGCGACGACCATCGACCACGTGCTGCCCCGCTCGCGCGGCGGTGCGGACAGCTGGGAGAACCTGGCCGCCTGCTGCCTCGCGTGCAACAACACGAAGGGCGATCGCACGCCCGCAGAGATGGGATGGACGTTGAGGACGACGCCGAGGGTGCCGCACGGTACGAGCTGGCTGGTGCGGGGCGTGGAGCGGCCGCAGGCCGACTGGCACGCGTACCTGGCGACCGCAGCGTGAGCGGGGCGCCGTGGTACCTCGACTGCGACACGGGCATCGATGACGCCCTGACGCTCGGGCTGCTCGTCGCCGAGGGCGCGGACCTCAAGGGGATCGGCAGCGTCAGCGGCAACCTGTCGGCCGCCGGCGGCGCGCGGAACACGCTCGACCTCATGGCGCTGATGGGGCGTCCGGACGTGCCGGTCGCGGTCGGGGCGCACGACCCGCTCGACGACGTCTTCCACGGCGTCGCGGACTTCGTGCACGGCGCCAACGGGATCGGCGGCGTCGAGCTGCCGCACGTGGGGGAGCCGGTCGCCGAGTCGGCGGCGGAGATGCTGGTCCGGCTCGCGCACGAGCACCCCGGCGCGCTCCGCGTGCTCGCGATCGGACCCCTCACCAACCTGGCGCTCGCGCTCCGGCTCGACCCGGACCTGCCGTCGCTCGTGGCGGACGTCGTGATCATGGGCGGCGCCGCGCAGGTGCCCGGCAACGTCAGCGCGGTGGCCGAGGCGAACATCTGGAACGACCCGATCGCGGCGCAGGCCGTGTTCGACGCGGCCTGGCCGGTCACCATGGTCGGGCTCGACGTCACGATGCTCGCCCGCTTCGAGGAGACGCACCGCGTGGACCTGGCGTCCAGCGGTGCGAGCGGCGCGGCGCTGGCGGCCATGCTCGGCGTGTACTTCGAGTACTACACGCCCGTCCTCGGACGGCCGTCGTGCGCGCTCCACGACCCGCTGGCGGCGGCGATCGCGCTCGGCACCGTCGTCCCGACCTCCGCCCCCGTGGTGCCGATCGAGGTGGACACCACCGGCGGACCCGGCCACGGTCAGACGCTGGTGGACCTCCGGAGCCGCTTCATCGGGTACCCGCCGCAGCCGGGCCTTCGCCACCGCGTGGTGCTCGAGGTGCCGGAGGGGTTCGGGGACGCGCTCCTGGAAGCGCTCAGCCGCCTGCCCTGAGGGTCAGGCGGCGAGCAGCGTCCACAGGCGGCGCTGCGCGTCGAGCGCGAGGTCGCGCAGCTCGACGAGGTCCTCGTCGGACACCGTCCGCACCGCCGAGTCGAAGACGCAGAGCGCGCCGAACGGGGCGCCGTCCGGTCCAGTGATGCGGTACCCGGCGTAGAAGCGGACGTCGCCGCTGCGCACCTCGGGCAGCCGGCTGAAGCGCGTGTCGAGGCGCGCGTCGCCCATGATCAGTCCGCCGTAGAGGCGCATCACCCGGTTGCAGACCGTCTTGCCCCGGGGCAGCTCGTCCGCGACGTTGCCGCTGCGGGCGAAGTAGCGGGTGGTCTCGTCGTCGATGATGCTCATCGCCGCGGACGGGGTGCGGTAGCTCGACCGCGCCGCTTCGACGACGTCCTGGAAGGTCTCCGCCCAGTCGATGTAGCGCCGTCCCACACCGCGCACGACGTCGACGCGATCGAGCTCGTCGAACGGGTCGTCCGCAATGCTGCGCACCAGCGGGTCGATCAGCGCGTCCGCCGCAGCGTCCGCGACGGCCTCCGTCCAGCGTCGGGCCCGCTCGGCGGCGGTCGCGCCCGGAGCGATGTCGAGCCGGATCACGCGGATCAGGGGGCTGATCGCTGCGCGGAGGCGGTCCGCGAAGCGGTCGAGGTCCTGCTCGACGCGCGAAGCGGACCTCGTCGCGGTCACGGCGACGACGACCGCGGCGCCCACGGTCATCCGCTGCTCGAGGTCGTCGAGGAGCGTCCGCATGCGGTCGACGGCTTCGTCGAGGTGCCGTGTCGGCTCGACCGCGAGGACGACCACGTCCTGTCGGCGCAGATCCCGGTCCGGGAGGAGCCCGGCGCCCTCGGACTCGGCCAGCGGGTCGCCGCCGGTCACCTCGACGTCGACGCCGTGCCCGGTCCGGTCCGCGAGCCGGCGGGCGAACGCGTCCACCACGGCGGCCCGCTCCCCGTCGGCGACGGGGCCGCGGCCCAGGACGAGCGCGCGGTAGGGGGTCGGGCCGGAAGCCGAGGCGAAGTCGTGCACCGGCGAGGAGGGGAGGGCGGTCACAGCGTTTCGCTTTCCGTCGGGGCGGCGTCGTCGGGAACTGGAGCTCGAGCGACGAGCGGCAGGCAGAGGCGCCCACCGGCGCCGTCGCCCGCCTCGGGGCGACCCCCGAGCTGGTGCCCACGACGGTAGGGCCGCACCATCTTCACCCGCTGACGCCACTCCAGGGGTGTTCCTGCCAGTCGTCTGAGTTGAGCACGCTCAACCACGCAACGCGTGCACGGTCAGTACAGCGATCCGTGCAGGACCCCGCGAAGTGGGGCAGCGCCTGACCGGCGCCGCATCCGGCCGCGATGCTCAGCGCAGTCGTGCCGCGACCGCGCCCGCGTCGTCGATCCAGGCGTCGAGGTCGGGCTCCTCGGACCGCGACTGCAGCAGCACCGTGCCGGCGCCCGCCTCGAGGAACTCCCGGACGACCGAGGCCACCTCGTCGTGGTCGCCCGTCGCCGCGACGCGGCGCTCTCCCTCGAATCCCCAGCGGTCGAACTCGGCCTCCATGTCGGTCGCCGCCGTGGGGCCGAAGCCGGCGTTCACGAACACGACGACCTCGTGCTCACCGTCCCGCCCGGCGGCATCCCGGCCGTCCCGGATGCGCTGGAGCGCGTCGCGGGTCATCGCCGGGCTCGTGCCGGTGGTGAGGACCGTGCCGTCGGCGACCTCGCCGGTGAGGGCGAGCGTCTTCGGCCCCTCTCCGGCGGCGAGGACGGGGACCCGTCCCTGCGGGGGCCACGACAGCCGGACGCGATCGAGGTGCACGTAGCGGCCGTCGACCGACACCTCCTCGCCCGCGAGGAGCGCGCGCAGCGCCGGGACGTACTCGCGCATGAGCGTGAGCGGGGAGGCGACGCGGCGGCCCACCTGGCCCATCCAGTCGAGCACACCGTGCCCGACGCCGAAGCGGGCCCGGCCGGGGAACAGCCGGTCGATCGTCGCGAGCTCCATCGCGGTGATCGCGACGTTGCGGAGGGGCATCGGCAGGATGCCGACGCCGATCCGGAGCCGCTCCGTCGCCGCGAGCGCCGCGACCAGGGCGGCGATGCCGCTCTCCCGGAAGCAGTCCTCGAAGACCCACAGCTCCTCGATGCCCGCCGCCTCCGCACGCTGCGCGACTCCGCGCAGCCGCTCGGGCGGGAAGCTGGGCTGGAAGATGATGCCGAGGGATGCCACGGGGCCAGTCTGCGCGACCGCGCCGACGCCGCGCGAGACGCGCGTACCCTCCCGCGCATGCGCGGTGCACCCTGGGAGGGCCTCTTCTACGGCTTCGCCGTCGAGGTCGTCGTCGGGGTGGGGTCCTTCGCCTACGCCCTGCAGACGCCGGACTTCCTCTCCCGGGCCGTCGCCTGGGCGGTCTTCGGTCTCGTCGTGGTGCTCGGCGCTCGCACGCTGCGCCTCGCCGGCCGGCAGCAGGAGCCGCCGGAGCGTCCCGTCGGGCGCTGGTGGTTCGGCGGCTGAGATCAGCCGATCGGCTGCAGCCCCGCGACCCGCAGCAGGTCGAGACGGGACGCGTCCTCCGAGTCGGGTGCGACCGTGTAGACGACGATCCGCAGGTCGCTGCCTGGCGCGGTCAGGACGTCGCAGTCCACGGTGATCGGGCCGACCGCGGTGCCCGTCGCGGTCTTGCGGCTCGACCGGTGTCGGGCGACGTGCGCCTCGCCCCACCGCTGCTCGAACTCGGGCGACGTCGCGCGCAGCCGGCCGATGAGCGCGGCGAGGCGCGGATCCGCGGGGTAGCGACCTGACGCCTCCCGGAGGTCGGCCGCGAGATCGCTCGAGAACTCCGCGTGGTGCGCCGCGTCGAACTCGACGGTGCCGGGGTCGCCGGTGAAGTGCCGCCAGGCGACGTTGCGGTCGAGGCCCCGGCGCCCGCTCGGGTCGCCCGTCAGCGCCGCCCACAGCGGGTTCCAGTCGAGCACGTCCCAGGCGGCGGACACGACCGCCATCGGGGTGTCCGCGAGTCGGTCCATGATCCGCTGGACGCCGGGCGGGATGTGCTGCGGCACCAGCCCCTCGGCCGGGACGGCCGCGCCGCCGACGCGGTAGAGGTGGTCGCGCTCGGCGTCCGTCAGGCGGAGCGCTCGCGCGAGGGCGCCGAGCAGCTGCGCGGACGGGTGGAGCGCCCGCCCCTGCTCCAGCCGGACGACGTACTCGACGCTCACCCCGGCGAGGGAGGCCAGCTCCTCCCGGCGGAGGCCCGGCGCGCGCCGTCCCGGGCCGGCGGGCAGGCCGACCTCCTCCGGTCGGACGCGGTCGCGCCACGCGCGCAGCACCTCGGCGAACTCCTCCACGCCTCCATCGTCCCGCGTCCGCGGCGGGCCAGGGTGGTACCGGTGGGGCATAGGGAGCGGACGAGGGCGCCGCGCACGCTGGAGGCATGACCACGACACTCATCACCGGGGCGAACAAGGGCCTCGGCCTCGAGACCGTCCGCCGACTCCTCGAAGCGGGCCACACCGTGCACGCCGGCATGCGCGACCCGGCGGCGGGGGACGCCGCGCGGGCGCTCGGCGCTGACGTCGTCCGCCTGGATGTCACCGACCAGGCGTCGGTGGACGCCGCGATCGCGGGCCTCGACGAGCTCGACGTCCTCGTCAACAACGCCGGCATCATCGGCGGCGCCGGCTCGGTCGACGAGCTGGACGCCGAGGTGATGCTCCGCACGTTCGACACGAACGTGTTCGGGATCGTGCGGGTGACGCAGGCGGCCCTGCCGCTGCTGCACCGCTCCGCCGCGCCCGTGATCGTCAACGTGGCGTCGGGTGTGGGCTGGCCGCGGGCGCTCCGGGATCCCCGTCGCGACGAGTTCCCCGTGCACGCGGTGCCCTACGCGTCGTCGAAGGCGGCCGTGATCACGCTCACCGTGCAGTACGCGAAGGACCTGCCCGGCATGCGGGTGAACGCCTCGGATCCGGGCTACACGGCGACCGACCTGAACGGGAACAGCGGGCACCAGACGGTCGCCGAGGGCACGGACGCGACCGTCGCGCTCGCGCTGCTCGGTCCCGACGGCCCGACCGGGGAGTTCCACGACCGGCACGGCCGCATCGAGTACTGAGCCGGCACCCGTCGGCAGCAGCCGGCGGGTCCTTCTCCTCTGCTGCTCGAGCGCGACCGCCGGCACCCTCGTTCCGTGTCCGGATCCTCCGCGGAACGCGCGGCCGCGGCCGAGCGCGTCCTCCTCGTCGTCGGCGGGACGGAGGAGGTCGCAGCCGTCGCGGGATGGGCGGCGAAGCGCGCTGCCCGGCACCCGATGGCGGTGACGCTCGTCGGCATGCCGGACGGCGGTCGCACGGACGGTGCCGAGCGCGCGAGCGACCTGCTGCATCAGCAGATGCCCTCGATCCCCGTCGCCGTCCGGCTGCCGCACGGTCCCGTGCGGGCGGCGCTCACGACGGCCGCCGCGGATCAGGACCTCGTCGTCCTCGGCGCGAGCCGGACGGTGCCGCTGACCCGGGTGCTGCCGTCGTTGCTCGCGATCCGACTCGCCGAATCGCTGCGACGTCCCGTCGTGCTCGTCCCGCGCAGCGCAGGCGACGACGACGGTCCCGTCCTGGTCGGGGTGGCGGGCGACGGATCGGACGACGACGCGCTCCGCTTCGCGGGGGCGGAGGCCGTCGCCGCCGCGCGCCCGCTCCGGCTCGTGCACGTCGGCCGGCGTGCGGTGCCGCCCAGGGGCGCCCTCGCGCGGACCGGCGACGAGGAGGACGCCCCGTCGGACCCCGCGCGGTCGCTCGATGCGGCGGCCGGCGCGATCCGTCGATCCCGCCCGGCCCTCGGCGTCAGCACGGCGCTCCTCCGGGGCGAGCCCGGCGCCGCCGTCGTCCGCGCCGGAGCGGACGCCTCCCTCGTCGTGGTCGGCTCGCGCCGGTCGTCCGTGGAGGACCGGGTGCCCGTGCGCTCCGTCGGCCGAGCGCTGGTCGAGCATCCGCCGTGCCCGATCGCGGTGGTGCCGCCGGCACGGAGGGCATGACGGCTCCGGCCTCCATGGTCCGACGGCGGCGCGGAGGGCCCTTCGGCCCCTCCGGCGGCGGACGCGAGCCGCGACCATCGTCGCCGTCCCGACCCCGAGGAGCGTCGATGCCCGTCCGAGCAGCACCGTCCGCCCGTCGAGCGGCCGAGGGGACCCCGTGACCCTCGTCTCGGCCTCCCCGGTCGCGCTCGCGCCCGGGACCGGGCGCACGACGACGTGGAGCGCGGCGGTCGTCGCGACGGCGATCGGGATCGGCCTGCTCGGCGCGTCGCTGCGCTTCGTCGCCCTCCTGCGGACGGGCGGTCCCCTCGGGATGGGCGGCTACGACGACGGCGTCGACTACGCCGCGGCGGCAGCGCTGGTGCACGGACGCCTGCCGTACCGGTCCTTCCTCCTGCTCCACCCGCCCGGCGTGGTGCTCGCCGCGGCGCCGTTCGCGGCGATCGGCTCCGTGTTCGGGGATCGCGTCGGCTTCGTCGCCGCGCGCCTCGCGTTCGAAGCGCTCGGGGGGCTCGGCGCCGCGCTCGCGTTCGTCGCGCTGCGCCGCTTCGGTCCGACCGCCGCGGTCACGGGCGGGGTCCTGCTCGCCGTGCTGCCGACCGCGGTGTACGCGGAGCGGTCCGTGCTGCTCGAGCCGCTCGGCTCGATCGGCGTGCTCCTGGCGATCGTGCTGCTCGGCAGGGGGACCACGCCGGGAGCCGTCTTCGCCGCGGGCGTCGCCGCAGGCTGGGCCGTCGACGTGAAGATCTGGTACGTCGTTCCGGCGGTCGTCCTCTGGCTCGCGGGCACGCGGCGGCGGGGCTGGTTCGCGGCGGGGGCCGCCACCGCGGTGCTCGTCGTCTGCGGCCCGTTCCTCGCCGCCGCGCCCGTCGCGATGGTGCGCGAGGTCGTCCTCGACCAGATGGGCAGAGCGCGGGTGGGACGGGTCTCCCGCCGCATCACGGAGATCGTCGGCGCGATCCGGATCGGGCCGATCGACGCGCAGCTGGTCGCGGGCGCGCTGCTCGCGCTCGTCCTCGGTGCGCTGGTGGTGACGGCGCTCACCGCGGGCGCTCGTGTGTTCGCGCTGCTGCTGGCGGCCGACCTCGTCGTGCTCCTCGCCGCCCCGTCCTGGTTCCCGCACTACGCGGACCTCGCCGCGCCGGCGATCGCGCTCTGCGTCGGCGTCGCCGCCCAGCGGGCGACGGACCTCCTGCCCGCGGGCGCAGCCCGGCGCTGGGCGGCGGCCGGCCTCGTCGTCGCGATCGGCGTCGGCGGCACCGTGGCGGCCCTCCGGGCGCCCCGCGGCGGCGAGACGGTGCCGGCGTCCGTGGTCGCCGCAGTCGGGCGCACGTCCGGCTGCGTGGTCACGGACGATCCGACCCTGCTCGCGATCACCGGCGTGCTGAGTCGGGACCTCGCGGACCCGGACTGCCCGGTCCGGCCGGACGTGACGGGCTGGACCTACGACGCCGACCGCGCACCCGTGCCGGGCGTGCCGCGGAAGGCGAATGCGCGGTGGCAGCGCGACGTGCTCGGCTACCTCCTGTCGGGACGGACCGTGATCGTGGTCCGTCCGGCGACCGGACTGTCCTCCGCGTCCCGCGCCCGCTTGGCCGAGCTGCCCGTCGTCCACGCCACCGGGCCGTGGGTGCTGCGAGCGACCGGTCGGCCGTGAGCGCCCGCGTGCCTCCGGTGCTGATCCGGCTCGTCCGATTCGCGGCCGTCGGCGGCGTCGGGTTCCTCGTCGACCTGGGCGCGTTCACGCTGCTCCGACTCGGCCCCCTCTCACCGGAGCACGTCGCGGAGGGTCCGCTCGTCGCGAAGGCGATCTCGACCCTGTGCGCCATCGCGGTGAACTGGGCGGGCAACCGCTGGTGGGCGTTCCGGCTGCACCGCCGCGACGACGTCGTGCGAGAAGGGATGGCGTTCCTCGTCACCAGCCTCCTCGGCTCGTCGGTCGCCCTGCTCTGCCTCTGGACGTCGCACGACCTGCTCGGGCTGCGCTCCGCGATCGACGACACGGTGTCCGCGAACGTCGTCGGGCTCGTGCTCGGGTCCGCGGTGCGCTTCTGGCTCGCGAGCGTCTGGGTGTTCCCCGTGCGCAGGGTGCCGACCGCCGTCGTCCAGCGGGACGGCTGATGCGCTGTCAGCGGGGGACCGGCGTCGGGTCACGGCATCGGTGCGGCCGCCGCACCGAGCGCGCGGAGCTCAGCGTCCGGTGGTGGAGAGCCCAGGAGTCGAACCCGGCTGGGGCGCCCACGAGCGCCGCTCCCCTGACGGTCCGACGGTAGCCGCCACCGACGCCCCTCCAGCGCGCTTCCCGCGGGTATCCGGGGCATCGCGGACGACGTGTTCATGTCGCCGTCAGATCGCCCGCCAGCGGACGGCTCGCCGGGATGCCATCACAGGCGCCAGCGTGCTTCGAGGGCGTGGAAGCCCCACGTGAACGCGAGGTCGGCCATGCGCCAGTTGTGCGACAGGGCCGACACCCGGTGCTGATGGGTGACCATTCCGGCGGCGGCCGCGTGAGCCGCCATCACGGGCATGACCGGCCCGTACTGGCGATCGAGTGCGCCGACGGCGAAGTACGCCTCCTCGTCCGAGTAGGTCCGGTGCGCCATCACCCAGATCGGTCCGGCGTGCTCGTAGGCCCGAGCGTCCCCGTGGAAGCCGGCGGCGATGCTGTGCTCGAGGGTGCCGCTCAGCGGTGCCCGCTCGCCGGACACGTCGACGAACGACCCGAAGACGTCGGGGTGCTCGGAGGCGAACTGGATCGAGCAGGTCCCGCCCTCGGAGAATCCGGCGACGGTCCACGTCGTCCGGTCCGTCTCCACCGGCAGATGGCGGAGGACCCAGGCGCGGACGTCGTGCATGACGTACGCGGCCACGTGGCCGAGCGGCGAATCGACGCACATCGGATTGCCGGTGAACGAGCCCAGCTGGTCGGGCACCACGACGATCGGCGCGACGCCGTGATGCCGTGCGGCGATCGCATCCATCATCGGACCGAGATCGCCGTCCCAGACCGGGTCGTACGGGCCGGCGCCCCGGCTCTGACCGGAGAACATCACGACCAGCGGCAGCAGCCTCGGCTGCGGCACGAGCGCGGCGGGCGGCAGGTAGATCACCGCCGCACGCGCGGCGTAGTGGGAGACGGTCCCGGGGATCCGGACCGATCCGACCAGACCGTGCGCAGGCAGCTCGTGCGCCTTCCGGACGACGTCTCCTCGGAGTGCTCGGGGGAAGACGGGGACGTGGACCCGTGCGATGCGCGCGTAGTCGATGCCGCCGTGCAGAACGGAGGGCCGCCAGGTCGCGGTCGTCACGACCGGGGGAGGGGGGACGCTCGTCGCCGGCGCGGATCGCGACGTCGCAAGCGCGACCGGCGTTCCGGTCGGCTGCGCGCCGAGCCCGTGGACCCCCACCGAGGCGACGACGGTGACCGCGACGAGCGCCAGCGTCGCGCCCACGGTGAAGGACGCCGCGAGGCGGCGCCGACGGCGCAGCAGGACGGCGATGAGGGCGACCCCGGCGGCGGCGATGACGACGGCCGCGGCGGCGCCGATCCAGGCGGGGAGATGGTGCACGAGCGGCATGGTTGCAGCAGCGGTGCGCGAAGCCGCACGGTCGCGGCAGCCGCGTTCACGTCGCCGACACGATCCGACGCCCCTCGTCGCCGTGTCCGGGATGTCGCGGCTTGACATCCGTGAGTCGCCGGTTTGAGAGGTGGTGGAGGTGTCACAGCCCTCCTGCTCCGATGGCGATCCCTCCTGCTCCGATGGTGATGAGGTGGTCCCCGATGAGCAGCGCCGCTGTTGCGACGGCGAGGGCTGAGCAGGGTAGCCACCACAGGTATCGGTCGGGGTGGGGCGCGAGGAGCAGGTTGAGGAACACGAGCACGGTCGCTCCGATGGGGCCGCCCATGATGACGGCGTCGCCGGCTCCGACGAGCGCGGTGCTGCAGTGGGTGTGGCATCCCGAGATGCGCATGCCGTTGATGCCGGCCAGGAGGGGTGAGCTCAACGCCAGCGTTCCCAGCAGCAGCAAGGCGACGAAGACGACGCCGCGGTCGAGGCGGAGCAGCGCCGGCCTCCGTTGAGCGCTCGGCTTCACCTCTCGAGTGTCGTCGATCGCGAGTTTCCGGCGGCGAGGCGTGCTTAGAAGCCGCCGGTGAGACCGACGTTCGCGGCGTTCGAGGCAACACCTCGCGCGAGCATCCGGCTTTCGACGTCTTCTGCGTCGTGCTTGTCGGGCGAGTCGAAGTCGACGGCGCCGTTCGTCTGGTCGAACGGCTTCTCGAAGTCGGTCAGATGCGTCCAGGGCTTCATGCCGGAACTGTGCTTCTGAGTCATCTTCGTTCCTTCGTGACGAATTCGAGGAGCGGGCGCCCCCGCTGCTCGAGGCATGGTGAGGGCTGCGTGGCGCCAGAGCAGGTCGGCGGGGAGACCCCGGAGCGCCCGCAGCAGAATCGACCGGGAGGCTCGTGCTGCTGAGCCGGACTCGGCGTGCCGCTGTTCCCAGATGTCGGAGACGATCTGCGCGACGCGGTCCTCCGCGATCGACGGGGGCAGGTCTCGAACGAGAGCTCGGTTCCATCGGAGCACGAGCGAGTCGGCCCAGCCACTGCGACGATCGCTCATGAGGTGCTCGGGCGAAGCGTGGCGTGGCGCGCCGGGGATGCGTGCTGATCGGAGGCTCGCAGGGCGGCTTCGCCGGCAGTGGTCACCGCGTAGAGCTTCCGGCGCGGGCGCTTCGCCTGCTCGGCGACCTCCGACTGCTCCCAGACCGCGGTGAGCAGCCCCGCCTCCTGGAGGCGTGCCAGGGCCTTGTAGAGCGTGCCGTGCGCGATGAGGCCGTGCCGCTCGTTCCGGAGCGAGGCGGCGAGTCCGAATCCGTGGAACTGCTCGCCCTCGTCCCCGAGTCGGAGACCGGCTCGGAGGATGTCCTGCTCCAGGGCTATGAGCGTCCCTGCTCGTCGTCGAGGCACGGGCGAAAGAATAGGAAGGTAGGTGCGCATTCCGCAAGGGGAGACTTTGCTGGATACGCTGCCGACCACGATGGAGGAGGCGGCCATGTCGTTCGAGGTCATGTTCGACATCGGTGTCGTGGTAGTCGCCGCCGGGTTCGTGACGGTGATCGGACTCGTGATCTACCGAGCCGTACGGTCTGCTCGGGACCCCGAGTACCGCGCTGCTCTGGCGGCGCAGAGTGCGGCAGTACGCACCAGGAGCTCGTCGATCGGGCTGAGCTCGACGATGGGCACGCAGTACGACCCGGCGTCCGACCCCGGCAACCCCGGCAGTCCGATGTTCCCGGGCAACCCCGGCAACCCGACCTAGCCAGGCCGAGTCGAGTCGCGTCGCGTCGCGTGCCTGCTGTCCCGCGAACGTCTGGGCTGATGGAGGACGAGGTCGAGAGCGAGCTGGCTGAGCGCGCCGAAGCCATCCGTCAGGCAGCGGTGCTCGTCGGCTGCTCGGCTTCCGCGAGCGAGACGCCGCATCCCGAGGGCTGTTTTCTCAGGCTCGGGGTTCGAGAGAGCGATATTTAGTGCCCCTGGAGGGACTCGAACCCCCAACCCTTTCCTTAGGACGGAACTGCTCTTCCATTGAGCTACAGAGGCCGGCGGAGAGCAGTCTAGGAGGATGGACCCGGAGGACGTCGCCCGGCTGACCGCGCTCGAGGAGTCGCTGTGGCGGCCCGAGACGCGCTTCGACCACGAGCACCTCGCCCGTGTCTTCGCGGACGACTTCGACGAGTTCGGGCGGTCGGGCCGGCACTGGTCGCGGGAGGCCTCGATGGCGACGGAGGCCGAGGCGTTCGAGACGCTGCTGCCGCTGCCCCTGCTGCGCATCCGCTCCCTCGGCCCGGACGCCGCGCTCCTCACCTATCGGAGCGAGACGACCTACCCGGAGAGCGGGGTGACGCTCGTCGCCAACCGCAGCTCGGTCTGGCAGCGGATCGAGGGGGAGTGGCGCCTCCGCTTCCACCAGGGGACGCCGACGCGCTGACGCGCGCGGGTCAGGCGGTGGCGCGGGCCCACCGCGCGGCGGCGTCCGCCCGGCTCCGCGCACCGAGCTTCGAGCGGATGTGCTCCACGTGCTTCTCCACCGTGCGCGCCTCGATGAAGAGGACGTCGGCGATGTCGCGGTTCGTGCGGCCGTCCGCGACGAGCGCGAGCACCTCCCGCTCCCGGTGCGTCAGCACGGCGAGCGCCGTGACCTGCTCGCGATGCGCGGCGCGGAGGCGCACGTGGTCCGCGGCGGCGCCCAGCACCGGTCCGACCAGCGCCGCGACCGCGACATCCCGGCCGGAGAACGCCTTCCGCTTCCGGCCCAGGACCAGACCGATCAGCACCTCGCCGCCGCCCGGGGTGCGGATCGCGAGCCGGTGGTGCAGGCCCGCGGCCTCCCGCTCGCCGCCCGCGGAGCCGACCACGTCCAGGGCGTCGAAGGGGATCAGGTCGCCGGTCCATCGCCGCACCGCGGTGCCGAGCGCGCGGAGGTCCGGGGCCTCGTGCAGCGCCGGGAGCCCCGCGACGAGTGCGCGCGCATCGAAGGCGGTGAGCTCTGCGTGGTCGGCGGGTCGCATCGGTCGGGCGTCCAGACGAGGGGGCGGCGGGTGGCTGGTTGGCGGTTCCGGACCGTACTCCGGCAGTCGCCGGCGGGCTACCCCCGGACTCCAGGGCACGATCCGTGCACGCCGATGCGGCCCGGACGAATGCGTGTTTTCCCCAATGCGGGCGGTTCGCACGGCGGTGCATCGTGGCGCTGGGCGTGCCCATCCGACGCCCTCCGACGAGGAAGAAGGAACCAGTGTTGAGAATCAGGAGGGCCGCCGCCGTGGCCCTGGTCGCGGGCACCGGGCTCGCCGCCGTCACCGGGGTCGGCAGTGCCGCCGCCTCGCCGGCCCATCGACCGCACGTCGTGAAGACGCTGCCGGGCGACTACATCGCGCCGCTGCAGTTCGCCGTCTCGGGCCGCACCGTCGCGGTCGCCGACTCCGGCGCGTCCGCGCTCTACCTCGTCGGGCACCCGAAGCCGATCGCGTTCGGGGGCACGCCGACGAAGAACCCGGAGGCGAGCGGCGACCTGGCCGGGGTCGACGTCGAGCACGGCCGCATCGGCTACACGCAGAGCAACGCGGACCACACGGACACCCGCTTCACCGTGCTGCACCACGGCAAGAAGGTGCTGCAGGTGAGCCTCTCCAGGTACGAGAAGCACCACAACCCGGACGGGCGCATCACGTACGGCTTCACCGACCCGTCGAAGGTGTCCGACACGTGCCGCGAGCAGATGAAGACCGCGGGACTGGACGTCGTCTACCGGGGGCAGGTCGACTCGCACCCGTACGCGGTCGCCGGGCTCCGCGACGGCTCCTGGCTGGTGGCCGACGCTGGCGGCAACGACATCCTCCGGATCTCGCAGCGGGGCCACGTGTCGACCGTCGCCGTGCTGCCGCCGCAGACCGTGACGATCGGCTCCGAGCTCGCGGGACGGTTCGGCGTCACGGCCTGCATCGGGCTCCGCTACCGCTTCGAGGCCGTCCCCACGGATGTCGAGGTGTCGAAGGGCGGGATCTGGGCGACGACCCTGCCCGGCGGCGCGGGTGGGCTCGGCAGCGTGTACCGGGTCGGCTGGAGCGGCTGGACGCACCGCGTCGCGACGGGCTTCGCCGAGGCGACGAACCTCGCCGTCTCGCCGTCCGGCCGCATCTACGTCGTGCAGCTCGGCCAGGGCGTCTTCACGCCGACGAAGCACGGCCCGAAGCTCGTCGCGGCGCTGCCCGGCGCAGCGGCGGTCGAGTGGGCGAACGGGCGGCTGTACGCCTCCACGGCGCCCGCGGTGACCGGCGGGACCGGTCCGGGGCACGTCGTCGTCCTCAAGTGAATCGGCGGCCGCGGGGCGGGGATCGGACAGTCTCCCCGCCCCGCGGCCGTTCCGGGCTCGCGCCACGCCGAGCGGCAGCCGCGGTGCGGTGGAAGCCCCGACTTACAGTGGCGGCGTGCTGCACACGGGTGAGACCGAGGAGAAGACGGAGACCGCTCCGACTCGCCTCGTGACCGGCGCAGGGGGCGGGTCGACGCCCGGTGCGATCAGCACCGGCGACACCCGCTACACGCCGGTCAACGGCGCGGTCGGCGCCTGGGAGCGCTGGCGCGACGAGCTGCTCCACGTCGGCGGGGTGTCGCCGCTCATCCGGTTCGAGGACTCGGTCCGCACCCGGATCGAGCTGTCCACGACGCACCCGTCCGGCCTCGCCCAGTTCATCACCGGTAAGACGACGCTGCTGTCGAACCTGATCCGGGACGACATCGCCTTCCGCACGGCCAGCGCCGCGGCGTCCACGCTCACCGCGAAGGCCGTCGAGCTCGCGGCGACCCGCGGGTTCGACACCATGCACCTCGCGATCGGGCTCGCGGAGTGGCGGTTCGAGAAGCAGGACTTCCGCGGGCCCGTGCTCCTCCGCCCGCTCGCGATCCGCCGCTACGGCCGCGACTTCGAGCTGCGGCTGAAGGGTGCCCTGCAGCTGAACCCCGGGCTCGTCACGGCGATGCGGGAGCAGTTCGACATCGAGCTCGATCCGGACGCCTTCGTCGCGCTGGCACTCTCGGCCGGGGCCTTCAAGCCGCAGCCCGTGATCGACCGGCTGCGCGAGCTGACGAGCCACCTCCAGCGGTTCAGCGTGCAGCCGCGCCTGCTCATCTCCTCCTTCGGCGAGATCGGGCCCGCGCTGCTCGCCGACGCGCAGGACCTGTCGCACCCCGTCATCGACGCGGTGGCCGGCAACCCGACGGCGATGGCGCGCATCACGGGCGCGGTCGACCGCGTGGACGTCATCCCGCAGGACCAGCGGCCCCCGACGCTCGACGGCGCGCTGCTGGACGCGGACCCGGAGCAGGAGGACGCCGTCGCGGAGATCGCGGCCGGGCACCACCTCGCCGTCCACGCGCTGCCCGGCACCGGCGCGACGCAGACGATCGTCAACGCGATCGGCGCCCTCGTCGCCCAGCACAAGCGCGTGCTCGTCGTCAGCCCCCGCCATGCGACGCTGCGCGCGGTGTCGACGCGGCTCGCCGACATCGGCCTGCCGGGCCTGACGGCGTCCGCGCGCTCCGTGCGGCGCGACCTCATCCACGCGATCTCGCGCAACGAGAAGGCGGAGGCCGCCGAGACGGGCGAGGTGGACGAGGCGCTCATCCGCCTCCGCTCCGTGCTGCTCGACTACCGCGCGGCGCTCGGCCGCCGCGACCCGGTGTTGCGCGTCAGCGTGCTCGACGCGCTGGGGGAGCTCTCGCGGCTCGCTCTGCTGCCGAGCCCGCCCGCGACGACCGCCCGCCTGTCGACGCGCGCCATGGAGGCGCTCGCGATGGATCGCGGCGCGGTGCAGGAGGACCTGCTGCGCGCCGCCGCGCTCGGCGAGTTCCGGGTCGGACCGATGGACTCGCCCTGGTACGGCTCGACCTTCGCCGACGGCCAGAGCGCCGCGCAGGCGCACCAGCTCGCGAAGCGGCTCCACGCCACGGAGGTCCCGCGGCTGCTCGAGCGCGCCGACGCCCTCATCGCGGGCTCGCGCTTCCGGCCGTTCGGCACGATCCAGGAGCTCGGGGTCTACCTGAAGCTGCTGCTCGACGTCCGCGAGACGCTCGACAAGTTCCAGCCGGCCGTGTTCGACCGGTCGCTCGGCGAGCTGATCATCGCGACCGGCCCGCGCCGAGACTCCCGCGAGATGTCGAGCGTGAACCGCCGGCGCCTGAAGCGGCTCGCGAAGGAGTACCTCCGGCCGGGCGTGCACGTCGCCGACCTCAACGACTGGCTGCAGCGCATCCAGCAGCAGCGGGTGCTGTACCAGCGCTTCGTGTCCGGCGGCATGACGCCGGACGTGCCCGCCGGCATCACCGACGTGTGGACCGAGTACCAGGCCGTCGCCGCGGACCTCGCCGCCCTGGACGAACCGCTCGGGCTCGCCGGCACCCCCGACTCGCTGCTGCAGGAGCCGATCGACAACGTCGGCGACCGCCTCGCGGCGCTCGCCGCGGACTCGGACGTGCTCGAGAACCTCCAGGACCGGCAGACCGTGATGGCGCGGCTGAAGGCGCAGGACCTGGCGCCGCTGCTGGAGGACCTCGCGGGCCGGCACGTGCCGCCGGAGCGGGTCGGCGCCGAGCTCGAGCTCGCGTGGTGGAAGAGCGTCCTGGAGCGCCTCCTCGCCGACGACCCGGCCCTCCTCGGCGCCAACACGACGGTGCTCGACCGGCTCGAGCAGGACTTCCGCCTCGTCGACGAGGCGCACGCCGGCGCGAACGCCAAGCGGCTCGCCTGGCAGCTCGCGGACTCGTGGCGGCTCGCACTCGCGGACCGGGGCGCGGAGGCGGAGGCCCTCCGCGCGCTCCTGCAGGCGAAGGTCGACGACGTCTCGGTGCTGCACCGGGAGGCGCCGCACCTGATCAAGCTGCTCGCGCCCGTGTGGCTCGCGTCGCCCTACGAGGTCCACGCGCTCGGCGAGGTGACGTTCGACACCGTCTTCGTCGTCGACGCGGGAGCGCTGAGCTTCGCGGAGGGGCTCGGGGCGGTCCGGCGGGCGAAGCAGGTCGTCGTCTTCGGCGACCCCGTCACGCAGACGCCGATGCCGTTCGACATCGCGATCCGCGAGACCGAGCACGAGCCGGAGACGCAGAGGCGCCTCGACGACCGGCACGCGGACAGCGTCTTCTCCCGGCTCGCCGCCCTCGTCCCGTCGGTCGAGCTCACCACGAGCTACCGGGCCGGCGGCGAGGACCTCGCCGAGCTCGTGAACCGGCGCTTCTACGACGGCCGCATCGAGAGCGTGCCCTGGGCCGGCACCTTCCTCGGGCACGGCAGCCTCGTGCTCGACTACGTCGACAACGGCCATGGCCTGCCCGACGCGGAGAGCGGCACGGTCGAGGCCGTCGAGGCCGAGGTGCAGCGGGTCGTCGAGCGCGTGCTCGATCACGCGTCGAGCCGGCCGCGCGAGTCGCTGATGGTGATCTCCGGCAGCGCGAAGCATGCGATCCGGGTGCAGCAGGCCGTGATGAAGGCGCTGGTGCGCCGCGGCGACGTCACCGAGTTCTTCACGCGCGACCAGGCGGAGCCGTTCATCGTCGTGACGCTCGCGGAGGCCGTCGGACACAGCCGCGACCGGGTCATCCTGTCGGTCGGCTTCGGGCGGACCCCGCACGGCCGCACGCTGTCGCAGCTCGGGCCGCTCGCGCGTCCGGGCGGGGAGCGGCTGCTTGCGGCCGCGGTGACGCGGGCGCGCCGGTCGCTCGCCATCGTGTCCTGCTTCCGGCCGGACGACCTCGACGGCGACCGCATGCCGCCCGGCGTGCTCGCCCTCCGTCGACTCCTCGCCGACGCCGAGGGGCGGATCGAGGCCGACGTCATCGACGACGACCGCGACGCGATGCTCGTCGACCTCGCCCGGCGCCTCCGCGCCCTCGGCATGAAGGCGGCGCTCGGCTACCACGGGAAGCTCGGGCTCGTCGCGTCGTACGGCGCGCGGGCGATCACCGTCGAGACCGACGCGGCGCTGCAGGGCACGAGCCTGCGGCAGGGCCTCCGGCTGCGGCCCGAGACCCTGAAGCGGCTGGGCTGGCACTACCTCCGCGTCCACAGCTTCGACCTGTTCAGCGACCCGGACGCGATCGCCGGCCGGA
Organism: Amnibacterium kyonggiense; assembly: GCF_004364555.1. GTDB lineage: Bacteria > Actinomycetota > Actinomycetes > Actinomycetales > Microbacteriaceae > Amnibacterium > Amnibacterium kyonggiense. Next base: position 944,214 of record NZ_SOAM01000001.1, read on the forward strand.
TCGCGATCGCGCTCGGCGCGCGCGAGCCGTCGCCGCTCACGACGACGCTGCCGGTGATCGAGGTCCGCCCCTGAGCGAGCCACGCCGTCGGCACCGCCGTGTCCGGACCGAGCCGGTCCCGGGTTCCGATCCGACCCCGTCGTCGGGGGAGCGCGCGGCGGAGGACGAGCCGTCCTCCTGGGGCGACGCCGCGCCGAGCCCGGACAGCGCGAACGACGCCCGCCTGAAGGCGGACAAGCCGCCCCACTGGGGCTGAGCACCTCGCTGCGGGGGCTCCGCGCGGCTGATGGGGCGGCGCGCACCGCCCCGGCAGCCGCGGGGAGCCCCCGCAGCGGAGTGGGTCGGTCAGTCCTGGTTCAGGATGCGCTTGTCGCCGACCCGCTGCTGGCCCTCGAGGAGGTCGCGGATCTGCGCGAGCAGGTCCAGCTCCGTCGGGGGAGCGGGCGTGTCGGAGACGGGCTCGGCGGGCTTCTGGAACGCGCGCTTCAGGAGCGCGTTCATCGGGACGACGAACACGAAGTAGACGACCAGGGCGGTGATGAGGAACGTGATCACCGCCGCGAGGACGGCGCCGAACTTCAGCTCCGCGACCCCGGAGGTCAGCGGGATCCTGACGATGCCCGTCGCCGCCAGGTCCTTCGCGTTGAAGAGCGCGCCGATCAGCGGCGTGAAGATGTTCGTGACCACCGCTCCGACGATCGCCGTGAACGCTGCTCCGATCACCACCGCGACCGCGAGGTCCATGACGTTGCCGCGGAGGATGAACTCTTTGAAACCCTTCATGCGCCCTGTCTAGCAGCGGCGCGTTCCCGGCAGGGGACGGAGTTCAAGCGGAGGACGAGGACGACCCGGAGGACGCGCTCGACGAGGCCGCCGGCTTCGCCGCGCCGGCGTCGGACTTCGCGGCCGCCGGCTTCGCGGAGTCGCCCTTCGACTCGGCCGGCTTCGCGGCCGCGCCGTCGCCCGACCCCGCGCGGGAGTCCGTGCGGTAGAAGCCGGAGCCGTTGAAGGTCACACCGATCGACCCGTACTGCTTCCGGAGGGCGCCGCCGCAGACCGGGCACTCGGTGAGGGGCGCGTCGCTGAACTCCTGGTGCACCTCGAGCGGGGTGCCGCAGTCGCGGCACTTGTAGGCGTACACGGGCATGGGCGGTCAGATCCTCCGTCGGCGGGCGGAGCGGGTGGAGAACTCCACGGTCCTCGTCGGGGTCACGACGCCGTCGATGGCCTGGTCGTGCCGTTCTCTCGGCACCTCGTCCACCAGCTCGGAGTCGAAGAGTACCCCGTACACCGGCGGGCACCGCTCCATCGACCCGAGCGTCTTGTCGTAGTAGCCGCGTCCCCAGCCGAGGCGCATCCCGGACCGGTCGACGGAGGCCGCGGGGACGACGATCAGGTCGACGTCGTTGATCGCGATCGGGCCGAGCAGCTCGCCGACGGGCTCGGGCGTCCCGGCGAGGCCGGTCACCTCCTCCTCGTCGTCCGTGGCGGTCGTCCAGTCGAGCAGCCCGTCGGTGCGGGTGATGGGGAACAGCACCCGGATGCCGGCGTCCCGCGCCCAGTTCACGAACGGCCGCGTGTCCGGCTCGTCGGTCGCGGACAGGTAGCAGGAGACCGATCGTGCGCCGACCTGCCGGGTCAGCGCGATGAGGTGCTCGGTGATCCCGGCGGCCGCTGCGGCGCGCTCGTCGCGGGTGAGATTCCGGCGCCGCTCGCGCAGCTCGGCGCGGAGTGCCCGTTTCTGGGGTGCGAGATCGCCCGTCATGGCCCGATTCTAGGAAGAGCGTCCGGATAGCCTGAGCCCATGGCGTACCACATCACCAAGGCCGTGATCCCGGCCGCCGGTCTCGGGACCCGCTTCCTGCCGGCGACGAAGGCGATGCCCAAGGAGATGCTCCCCGTCGTCGACAAGCCGGCCATCCAGTACGTGGTGGAGGAGGCCGTCGCCGCGGGCCTCAACGACGTGCTCATGGTGACCGGGCGGAACAAGTACGCGCTCGAGAACCATTTCGACCGCGTCTACGAGCTCGAGGCGACGCTCGAGAACAAGGGCGACCACGCGAAGCTCCAGCGCGTCCGCGAGTCGACGAACATCGCCGACATCCACTACTTCCGCCAGGGCGACCCGCGCGGACTCGGCCACGCGGTCCTCCAGGCGCGCATGCACGTCGGGCACGAGCCCTTCGCGGTCCTGCTCGGCGACGACCTGATCGACGAGCGCGACCCGCTGCTGAAGCGCATGATCGAGGAGTCGAGCAAGCGCAACGCCTCCGTCGTCGCCCTGCTCGAGGTGGACCCCGACCAGATCCACCTCTACGGCGCCGCGAAGGTCGAGGCGACCGACGAGGACGACGTCGTGCGCATCACCGGCCTCGTCGAGAAGCCGTCCAAGGAGACCGCGCCCTCCAACTACGCGATCATCGGCCGCTACGTCCTGAAGCCGGAGATCTTCCCGATCCTCGAGCACACGGCCCCCGGCAAGGGCGGCGAGATCCAGCTCACGGACGCGCTCGAGGAGATGGCCGGCGCCACCTGGACGGGCGGCGTCTACGGCGTCGTCTTCCGCGGCCGCCGCTACGACACCGGCGACAAGATCGACTACATCAAGGCGATCGTGCAGCTCGCCTCCGAGCGCGACGACCTGGGGCCCGAGCTGCGGCCCTGGCTCGCCGAGTTCGTCGCCGGCCTCGACTGAGCCGGTGGTCGTGCCCGTCCCCACCCTGCGCTCCGGCAGGGTCGGCATCCGTCCCATCCGCCTCCGCGACGCCCGCGCCATGGAGCGCGAGCTCGTGGAGGGGCGCGGCTGGATGCGCGAGTGGGAGGCGACGAGCCCGCGCGGCTCGATCGGCTTCGACACCCGCTCGAGCATCCGCGCGCTGCAGCAGAACGCCCGCACCGGGCAGGGGCTGCCGTTCGTCATCGAGGTCGACGGGGAGCTCGCCGGCCAGCTGAACGTGACGTCGATCGCGTACGGCTCGCTGTCGTCCGGGACGATCGGCTACTGGATCGCGGAGCGCTTCGCCGGCATCGGCGCGACCCCGACCGCGGTCGCGCTCGCGACGGACCACTGCTTCCAGGCGCTCGGGCTGCACCGGATGGAGATCTGCATCCGGCCCGAGAACGCGAAGTCGCTGCGGGTCGTCGAGAAGCTCGGCTTCCGCTACGAGGGGCTCAAGCGTCGCTACATCCACATCAACGGCGACTGGCGGGACCACTTCTGCTTCGGTCTCGTGACCGAGGAGGTGCCGGAGGGCGTCCTCCGGCGCTGGCAGGACGGGCGCGCGCCGCAGCGCGCCGCGGACGTGCCGGAGGCGGACCGCCGCCTCGCGGCGACGCCCTTCCCCTGACGCCCGGTCTGGGGTGGTGACGCCCGCCCGCGACACGCCGCCCGCGCCTGCGGGGCGTGCTACGGCCGCGGCCCTACGGTCATGCCATGGCAGGCCTGGGTGGCGGCGCGATCATCGCTTTCGCGGCCGTGCTGTGGCTGCTCTACCTCACGCCCACCTGGCTGCGCCGCCGCGAGTACGTCCGGACCGAGCGCACCGCCGTCCGGCTGCAGCAGACCCTCCGCGTGCTCGCGGAGACGGCCGAGGTGCCGGAGGAGGTCCGCGCGGAGGTGTCCGCGCGGAGCATCGCCGAGCAGCACCGGGCGCTGCGCGAGTCCGCCCGCCGCGCCGAGACCGTCGCGCGCCCCCGTGAAGCGAAGGCGGAGCGCAAGCTCGCCCGGTCCGGGAACGGGCCGCGGGAGCCGCGCCGCCGGGCCGTCGCCGTCTCGGACATCGCCGCCGCGCGCCTGCGCCGCTCGCGCGTCCTCGCGACGAACATCCTGGTCGTCGGCATCACGCTCGCGGGCTGGGGCGTCTCGGACGTCAGCGCGGGCGGCGGCTGGGAGTTCCTCGCAGCCGGGATCGTGGTCGCGCTCCTCGCGGTCGCCCTGCTGCAGCGCGCCTCCACCGTCGCCGCCGCGCACCGGGCCGTCTCCGCGGTCGACCAGGCGGTCGTCGTGCCGGAGGAGACCCGCAGCTTCTCCGAGTGGCAGGAGGCGGAGCCCTCCCGCCCCACGTGGACCCCGGTGCCGCTGCCGAAGCCGCGCTACCTCGAGCAGCAGAAGGCCGTCGCGCCGACCCCGCCGGTGCGCGACGACGTGGCGATCGCCGCGTCGCTCCGCGCGGCGGCGCAGCGGGCGGACGACGCGCTCCGCGCCGCGCACGCCTCGCCCGCCGTCGCGGCGCTCGACCGCCGGCCCGTCGATGCGGTGACGGCGATGAACGAGAGCGGCCCGGTCGTCACCGACCTCGACGGCGTCCTGCGCCGCCGCCGCTCCGCGTAGGCCGCGCCGCCGCGCGCGCCGAGCGCGAGCACGACAGCAGGAACGAGGCGCTTCAGCAGGAAGCAGCGCGCCCCTGGTTCCTGCTGATGGTGCTCCTTCCTGCCGACGTGCTCGGTGCAGAGCTCGTGCACGCGCACGGATCCGGCACCGGGCGTCCATGCGTCCTTCCGCGGCGGACGCGTCCGCACGATCCTCGGAACCGGCGTGGTCGGGCGAATCGGAGGTGTCGCCAGGTGCTAAGGTCGATGACCGCACCGGGGCCCTTGGCGCAGTTGGTAGCGCGTCTCGTTCGCAATGAGAAGGTCAGGGGTTCGAATCCCCTAGGGTCCACAGAGAACGGCCCGGTCGGCCGCGGAGTCGCTCCGCACGCCGACCGGGCCTTCTGCATGTCGCGGGGCGGATGCGGCGCCCGCGAGCCCGAGTCGTCCGAGCGCTCTGCGGAGCCTCTCCCCGGCGCGGTTCTCGAACGCCCCGGAGCGCGGTAGGTGAGGGGTCGGGGGCCGCGATCGAGGGCGATCCGGGTCCGCCTGAGTCTGTGATCTCTTCGTTCCGTCCCGTTCCGTTCCGTTCCGGCCCGGTCCGGCGCTGTCCGTCAGGAGTTGGTCTCCGCGTCGGTGATCCTGACGTGGAGCTTCTTGCTGGACGAGCTCGTGCTGATGACGTTCCGGGCGGGCGAGTACTGCGTCCCGGAGATGTCGATCGTCTCGATCACCGGCCCGTCTTCGCCGCCGGTGATCTCATGCTTGATGGACCCTGTAGCCGGTCCAGCCACGTCCGTCCCACCACCGTTCCAGCCCGGCGTCGGTCGGATGCGCGTACCGATCAGGCTTCTTCGGCGAGGATTCATCGGTCCTGAACGATGAGAATGCTCAACCATCCTGCTTGCACCGAGTATCGACTCGACCCCGGACGACGTGCCGATGAAATCCCTTGCGCGCATCTGACGGATGACGCGTCGGTCGAGGACGCTGCGCGCGAGACTCGCTGCTCCGGCTCTTCGTCGGCGGGTGAGGGGCGGAGGGGCCTCATTGGACGCGTCCACTTCGTCCCATCGATGCCGTGCCGACGATGCCGGGGGCGGATGGATGCCGATCGCTATCGCTTTTGGTCCCGCGCCGGGTGAATTCCAACCTTCTCCGCAGCGCTTCGGAGGGCTTGCCGCAAAAAGATGTCCGAATTCGCTTGCATTCCGTGTACAGTTCTTTTCACCGAGAATTGCTCGGGCCCATTCGGACTACCCGCTTCACACAGGAGAACCACACACCCATGGCGCAGAAGTACATCGTGCAGCTCGTCGACGACCTCACGCAGCAGCCGATCGAGGACGGATCCGGCGAGAGCGTGCGCTTCTCGCTCGACGGCGTCAGCTACACCATCGATCTCACGACCGATCACGCGGAGGAGTTCCGCTCCGCGCTCTCCCCGTATGTCAACGCGGCCCGCAAGGCCGACGTCGCCGTCCGGGCGAAGGGCTCGTCCTCCTCGGCGCCGCGCGAGCCGAAGGGCGACCTGAAGGCGATCCGCGAGTGGGCGAACGCGAACGGATTCACCGTCTCGTCGCGCGGCCGAATCCCGGCCGAGGTGCAGACGGCCTACAACGCCGCGAACTGATACTCGTCGGGCGAACGGGGTGGGAGCGTCGTGCTCCCACCCCGTTCGTGCTTTCCGGGTCCTTATCCTGGACCGATGATCTCGCGCCCGCTCGCCCTCCGTCTCCGTGAAGCCGGGCTCGTGTGGCGACCGGCCACCGGCGACCGATTCCAATTCCTGACCCAGGACATGGAGTCGACCGGAACGGAGGCGTTCACCGTCAGCGACATGACGATCGAGGCGCACGCCTATACGACCGGCACGGTGCTCGGATTCAACGGGACCACCGAATGGGCGCTCGATTCCATCGCCATCGAGGACGCGCTCTGGTTCCCTCGGGAGGACCAATTGCGAGAGGCCCTGAAAGGCACGTTCCAGCGGCTCGAACGCGATGACGAGGCCGACGGCTGGCGAGTCGTGTGCACCTTTCGCGGCGAATCCATGACGCATCTCGCGGACACCCCGGAGGACGCCTACGCGATGGCCGTCCTCGCCGAGGTGGAGGCCTCCGCGGTCTGAGCGCGTCAGCAGGAAGGAAGCGGTCCGCGATTCCTGCTGAAGCGCCTGGTTCCTGCTGAAGGGCTCGAGGATTCCTGCTGTCGCGCTCCTGGGCGCGCGGGGCGGGTCAGCCGGCCGAGGGCGGCAGGGGGATCGGTGCCGTGTCGGGCACCGGGCCCGCGTTGCGCCCCTTCAGGTCGGGGAACACCCGGATGCCCGCCGCGGCCGCGAGCGCGGAGAGCACCGCGAGCAGCGCTCCGCAGGCGAACGCGATCGGGGCGCCGAAGTGGTCGAGCGCCTGCCCCGCCAGCGCGGCGCCGAGGGCCACGCCCACGAGCTGGCCCGTGTTCGTCCAGCCGTACGCCTCCGCCGTGTCGCTGAAGCGCACCGAGCTGGAGACGATCGCGGAGATCATGCCGAGGGCGGGCGCCAAGCCGAAGCCGGAGATCACGAGGGCGGTCGTCAGACCCCAGAAGCCGGGGAGGAAGGGCGTCAGCGCCGCCCCGGCCGCGACGAGCGTCAGGCGCAGGGCGAGCGACCACGGCCGCATCGCGAGCCGCCCGAGCACGAAGCCGCCGGCGAGGGAGGCGAGCGACCAGATCGCGAGCACGACGCCGCTCGTCGGGTCCTTCTCGCCGAACGCGCCGGCCACGCTCGCCTCGATGGCCGCGCAGGAGGCGATGACGAGGAAGCCGACCAGGGTCATCAGCGCGACCTGCGGGCGCAGCAGCACGACGCCGAAGCGGCGCTTGCTGCGCGGGATGCGGACGCGCCCCACCTCGCGCGACGCTGCGAACCAGGCGCCGCCGCCGATGAGCAGCACCGCGGAGACGAGCAGGGCGACCGTCGTGCTCACCCCGGTGGCGAGGAAGGTGACGAGCACCGGCCCGCCGATCCAGATCAGCTCCTGCAGCGAGGCGTCCAGCGAGAAGAGCTGGCCGAGCAGCGAGGCGGGCACGAGCTTCGGGTAGATCGTGCGCACGGCCGAGGTGATGGGCGGGAAGGTGAGGCCGGCCGCGAGCGCCAGCCCGACGATCCCGGCGGGCGGCAGGTCGAACAGGGCGATCGCGGCGATCGCGGCCGCGCAGCAGACGGTCGTGACGACGATGACCGGCCGGATGCCGAGTCGGCCCATCAGGCGGCCCGTCGCCGGGCCCGCCACGGCCTGGCCGATGCTGAGCGCGGCGAGCACGACGCCGGCGGTCCCGTACGACCCGGTGCGGCCCTCCACGTGGAAGAGCAGGCCGAGCGAGAGCATCCCGGACGGGAAGCGCGCGGTCAGCTGCGCGGCGATGATGCGCAGCACCCCGCGGGCGCGCACCAGGTCCCCGAATCCGCTCCCGCTCACAGCCCCTCCAGCGTAGGGGAGGGGTTCGTCGGAGCCCGACGAGCGGGCTGCGGAAGCGCTGGTGGCACCGCGTGTCGGGTCGCCTCCGACGCCTCCGGCGGTGTCGGTGGCCGCCCCTACCCTCTCCCCAGGGTCGGCCCGTTTCTCCACAGGCCGGCGGTATCACCTGTGGAGGACACGCCGGTGAAATCCACAACATCTTGGGTTGCGATCCGCCAGGCGCCCCGACATATAGTGGTCCCCCGGTTGCGGGGGGAGTGCCGACCGGCACGCATCACACCCTCAGGAGGAGGCGTTCATGGGCATCACGGTGGTCAAGCGGGACGGGACGCGTGAGCCGTACGACGCGAACAAGATCAACCTCGCGATCGAGCACGCGAGCGCCGGCCTCGACCCGAACATCACGTGGGTCACGCAGATCGCCTCCGAGCTCGAGCTCACGCTGTTCGACGGCATCACGACGCAGCAGCTCGACGAGGCGGTCATCCAGGTCGCGCTCCAGAACGTCAAGGACGACCCGGCGTTCGACACGGTCGCCGCGCGCCTGCTGCTGAAGACCATCTACAAGCGCGTGCTCGGCGACTACGCCGACGACGCGCAGGTCGCCGACCTGCACCGCCAGCACTTCCGCCGCTCGGTCGAGCGCGGCGTCGCCGAGCAGCTCCTCGACCCGCGGCTGCTCTCGATGTTCGACCTCGACCGCCTCGCCGCGGCGCTCGACCCGTCGCACGACGAGCTGCTGAAGTACATCGGCGTCGTCACGCTGAACAACCGCTACGGCATCAAGGCCCGCAACGGTGAGCCGCTCGAGGTGCCGCAGTACTTCTGGATGCGCATCGCGATGGGCCTGTCCCTGAACGAGGCCGACCCGACCACCGCCGCGCTCGGCTTCTACGCGAAGATGTCGCGCCTCGACTACCTCGCCGCGGGCTCGACGCTCGTCAACGCGGGCACGGCCTACCCGCAGCTCTCCAACTGCTTCGTCCTCGAGATGCAGGACGACATCGAGCACATCGCGAAGACCACCCGCGACGTGATGTGGCTCACGAAGGGCACGGGCGGCATCGGCCTCTCGGTCACGAAGCTGCGCGCCCAGGGCTCGCCGATCCGGTCGAACAACACGACCTCCACCGGCCCGATCCCGTTCATGCACACGATCGACTCGATCCTCCGCGCGGTCTCCCGCGGCGGCAAGAAGTTCGGCGCCCTCTGCTTCTACATGGAGAACTGGCACCTCGACTTCCCCGAGTTCCTCGACCTGCGCCAGAACTCCGGCGACCCGTACCGCCGCACCCGCACCGCGAACACCGCGGTCTGGATCTCCGACGAGTTCATGAAGCGCGTCCAGAACGACGACGCCTGGTACCTGTTCGACCCGCTGGAGGTCGCCGACCTCAACGAGCTGACCGGCAAGGCGTTCTCCGACCGCTACGCGCACTACGTCGCGGAGGCGGAGGCGGGCCGGCTGCGCGCGTTCAAGCGCATCGGCGCCCGTGAGCAGTTCAAGGCGATCCTCATGGCGCTGCAGACCACGAGCCACCCGTGGCTGACGTGGAAGGACACGATCAACAACCGGGCGCTGAACAACAACACCGGCACGATCCACTCCTCGAACCTCTGCACCGAGATCACGCTGCCGCAGGACCGCGACAACGTCTCCGTCTGCAACCTGGCCTCCATCAACCTCTCCCGCCACCTCGTGACGGACGAGCACGGGAAGCTCGGCTTCGACTGGGAGCAGATCCACGCCAGCGCGAAGAGCGCGATCCGCCAGCTCGACAACCTGATCGACATCACGATCTCCTCCGTCGACGAGGCGGACCACTCGAACGAGCAGAACCGCGCGGTCGGCCTCGGCGTCATGGGCTTCACGGACGTCGTCGAGCGCCTCGGCTTCTCGTACGAGAGCGAGGAGGCGTACGCGCTCATCGACGAGGTCATGGAGCACGTCTCCTACGCTGCGATCGAGGAGTCGGTCGACCTCGCTCAGGAGCGGGGCGCCTACCCGAACTTCCAGGGCTCGCGCTGGAGCCAGGGGATGGTGCCGTTCGACACGATCGCGATCACCGAGGCGGAGCGCGGTGTGCCCGTGCAGGTCGACCGCACCATGCGGCTCGACTGGGACGCGCTCCGCGAGCGGGTCAAGGGCGGGATGCGCAACGCGACGCTGATGGCGATCGCGCCGACGGCCTCCATCGGCCTCGTCGCCGGCACCACGCCGGGCCTCGACCCGCAGTTCTCGCAGATCTTCAGCCGCGCCACCTCCTCGGGCAAGTTCCTCGAGGTGAACCGCAACCTGGTCTCGACGCTGCAGGACGCCGGCCTCTGGGAGCGGGTGCGGGAGGCGATCCTGCGCAGCCAGGGCGACATCCAGCACATCGCGGAGATCCCCGACGAGATCAAGGCCACGTTCAAGACGAGCTTCCAGCTGTCGCCGTACGCCTTCCTCGAGGTCGCGGCCCGGGCGCAGAAGTGGATCGACCAGGCGATCAGCCGCAACATGTACCTCGAGACGCGCGATCTCGGCGAGATGATGTCGATCTACTCCGCCGCCTGGGAGCGCGGGGTCAAGACGACGTACTACCTGCACATGAAGCCGCGGCACACCGCCGAGCAGTCGACCGTGCGGGTGAACAAGGCCGAGACGATCGATTCGGGCGCGGGGGCTGCGTCCGGACGTCGTGGTTTCGGAGCCGCCGCGCCGCAGCCTGCGGCAGCGGCACCCGCAGGACCCGCACGTCGTGGGTTCGGCGGTCTCGGATCGCCGGTGCGGGGTACCGGCGCTGACAACAAGGGGGAGTGAGTCATGTTCGAGAACGACACCGACCAGGTGGACGGCTACTGGGTTCCGATGGACCCGATGGACCTGCTGCAGTGCGACTCCTGCCAGTAGGCAGCACGCATTGAGCGCGGTGCCGCCGCCCGTCCGGGCGGCGGCACCGAACACACGGAAGAGGAAGAGGAGAGGGAAGAAGCGATGGGCATTCTCGGCACCGGGATCCAGGAGGGTCTGCTGCTGAAGCCGGTCCGGTACCAGTGGGCGATGGACCTGTACGAGCAGGCGGTCGCGAACACGTGGTTCCCGAACGAGATCCAGCTCGGCGAGGACATCGCGGACTTCAAGCGCATGACCGACGAGGAGCGGCACGCCGTGACGTTCCTCATGAGCTACTTCAACCCGAGCGAGCTGCTCGTCAACAAGGCGCTCGCCTTCGGCGTCTACCCCTACGTCAACGCTCCCGAGGCGCACCTCTACCTCGCGAAGCAGATGTGGGAGGAGGCGAACCACTGCATGTCGTTCGAGTACGTCCTCGAGACGTTCCCGATCGACCGCGACGAGGCGTACAACTCCCACGTCGACATCCCGTCGATGGCCGCGAAGGAGCAGTTCGAGGTCGAGTTCATCCGGCGCATGTCGGAGCAGACGCTCGACATCACGACGACCGAGGGCAAGCGTGACTTCGTGCGGAACCTCGTCGCCTACAACGTGATCCTCGAGGGCATCTGGTTCTACTCGGGCTTCATGGTGGCGCTGTCGTTCCGGCAGCGGAACCTGCTCCGCAACTTCGGCTCGCTCGTCGACTGGATCGTCCGCGACGAGTCGCTGCACCTGAAGTTCGGGATCAACCTGATCCTCACGGTGCTCGAGGAGAACGAGGACCTCCAGACGCCGGAGTTCGCGGAGGAGATCCGCCAGATGATCCTGAACGCCGTCGAGATGGAGGAGCAGTACAACCGCGATCTGCTCCCCGGCGGCATCCTCGGCCTCAACGCGAACTACATCAACCAGTACGTCAAGTACCTGGCCGACCGCCGGCTCGAGGAGCTCGGCTTCGAGGCCGAGTACAAGGTCTCGAACCCGGCGAAGTGGATGGCGACGGCGAACGACACGCTGCAGCTCGTCAACTTCTTCGAGTCGACGAACACCTCGTACGAGTCGAACGCGCAGGCCACCGTCTCGGCCAAGTAGACCGTTCCCGGATGCGCCGGTCACCGCCCCTCCCGAGGGCGGCGGCCGGCGCATCGTCGTCCCCGGGCGTGATGTCGCGATCCGGGCCGTCGAGGACGCCCGGCCTGCGACATCACGCCCGGCGATGCGCCTCGAGTCAGCGCGCGAGGTCGGGCGGCGCGGTGCGGCGGGCGATCAGGAGGACGCCGAGGCCGAGCAGCGCGGCGAGCCCGAACGCCCCGACGAACTCGCCGTCCGGTGCGAAGGCCGTGACCACGCCGACGACGGTGAGCGCGAGCCCGTTGCCGAAGCCGTCGGCGATCTGCAGCGCCGCGCTGTTGCGGCCGCGCTCCGCCGGCACCGACAGGGCGAGGGTCATCGTGCTGAGCCGCGGGTAGGCGGTCCCGATCCCGAGGCCGGCGCAGAGCCAGCCGACGACGACCACCGCGATGAGCGCCGTCCACGTGCCGACGCCCACGAGCGCGGCGCCCGAGAAGAAGGCGACGGAGCCGAGGCCGATGGCGCGGTGGTCGGACAGCCGGCCCGCGAAGCGGCTCTGCAGCTCCGATCCCGTCGCCCAGGACACCGCGCCCACGGTCGTGATCGCACCGGCGACGACCGGCGTGATGTCGCGCAGCGCGATCAGCGAGTACGGCAGGTAGGCGTCCGCCGCCGCGAACCCGGCGCTGAACAGGCCGCGTACGAGGATGACCGCCGGGAGGCCAGCGGCGGCGACGAGCGCGCCTCGCGGCAGCAGCGGCCGGAGGGCGACCACGGCCACGACCGCGGCGAGGACGGCCAGCGCGGTGCCGACCGCCGGCACGTCGAGCAGCGGCCGCATGGCGAGCAGCGCGGTGGCGGCGACGGCGGACCAGCCGATGCGCGCCCTCGGCAGGGCGGCGCCGGTGCCCGGCATCGCCTGCGCGCGGAGCTGCGGCAGCAGCAGCGCGGTCGCGGCGGCGACGAGCGGGACGATGCCGACGAAGACCCAGTGCCAGGAGAGGACCGTCGCCACGGCGCCCGCGGCGAACGGGCCGACGAGCGACGGCAGCACCCACGCGGCGGCGAGGAGGGCGAAGACGCGCGGGTGCAGGGTCTCCGGGTACACGCGGGCCACGAGCACGTACAGCGCGGTGCCGATCGCGCCGGCGCCGAGGCCCTGCAGCGCGCGGCCGGCGATGAGCACCGGCATCGTCAGCGCGGTGCCGGAGACGAGCAGGCCGACGGCGAAGACGGCGACGCCCGCGAGCAGCGGCCGTTTCGGGCCGGCCCGGTCGCTCCAGGCGCCGGCGACGACGTTGGCGATGACGCCCGCCGCAGCGAACGCGGAGAAGGTGAGCGCGTAGAGCGGCTGGCCGTCGAGGTCCCGCGCGGCGAGCGGCATCGCGGTCGTCACGGCGAGCGCCTCGAAGGCGATGAGGAAGCCGAGCGCGAAGACCCCGACGGTGGCGACTCGGAAGCGCGGGGAGAAGGCGCCGTCGCTCACCGCTCGAGCGTAGGGAACCGCGGATGGGCGGACTCGCAGGGACGCCGCTCCTACGCTCGACGCATGCCGCGCCGCCCGGACCCGGACCGGCTCGAGCTCGCGGGCCGCACGATGCTGCGCCACCGCTTCGGGCCGCGCGACGGCCGGCCGTTCGTGCTCATCCACGGGATCGGGTGCGGGCTCGACTACTGGCTCCGCCTCGTGCCGGTGCTCGCGGCGCACGGACCCGTCCACGTCGTCGAGCTGCCGGGATTCGGGCGCGCGCCGAAGCCCGCGCGGGCCCTCGCCATCGAGGAGCTCGCGGACCACGTGGTCGACCTGCTCGAGTCGATCGGGCGCCCGGTGGTGCTCGTCGGGCAGTCGATGGGCACCCAGGTCGTGCTCGAGGCGGCCCTCCGCGTCCCGGACCGGATCGACCGCCTGGTCGCCATCGGGGCGGTGACGGACGACGCGGAGCGGACTGCGGCGCTGCAGGGGCTCCGCCTCCTGCAGGACGTGCTGTCGGAGACGCCCGGCGCGAACGTCGCCGTCTTCAGGGACTACCTCCGCTGCGGGCCGCGGCGCTACCTGGCGACGCTGCCGTCGATGCTCGGATACGACACGGAGGCCGCGACGGCGGCCGTCACCGTGCCGACGCTGCTCGTGCGGGGCGCCGGGGACCCGATCTGCCGTCGGCCCTGGGCTCGGCGCCTCGCCGCGCGGCTCGGCGTCGGCGGCCTCGTCGAGATCCCCGGCGCGGTCCACAACGCGCAGCACACCCATCCGCGCGCCGTGGCGTCGGCGATCCTGAGCGCGCCGCTGGAGCCGCGCCCGTGAGGGCGGGGACCGTCGCGCGCTGGTGGGCGCTCGACTACGCGGCGGCGGTGCGGTGGCAGGTCGGACCGCTCCTGCAGCACCACGACCCGGCCGACTACCTCACCGGCGCGCTGCGCCCGGTCGTCGTGCTGCCCGGCATCTGGGAGACGTGGCGCTTCCTCCTGCCCCTCGTCGAGCGCCTCCACCGCGCAGGTCACCCCGTGCACGCCGTGACCGCGCTGCGGGCGAACGGTGCGACCGTCGACTCGAGCGCGGACGTCGTCGCGGGCTACCTCGACGACCGCGACCTGACGGACGCGCTCGTCGTCGCCCACAGCAAGGGCGGCCTGATCGGCAAGCAGCTGATGCTGCGCCCCGACTCGGGGCCGCGGATCGCGCGGATGCTCGCGATCTCGACCCCGTTCTCGGGCTCCGCCTACGCCCCCTACCTCCCGCTGCCGAGCCTGCGCGCCTTCTCGCCGAACGACCCGACGACGCTGAGGCTCGCCGCGGACCGCAGCGTCAACGCGCGCATCGAGTCGGTGTGGGCGGCCTTCGACCCGCACATCCCCGGAGGATCCGAGCTGCCCGGTGCCGTCAACCTGCGGATCGAGGACGGCGGCCACTTCCGCATCCTCCGGAACCCGGAGGTGCTCGCCGAGGTCGACCGCTTCGCCGCCCAGCCCTGAGCGTCCGCCCGCCTGCACCGCGTCCCTCTTGCATCCGGCCGCGCGGAGGCGCACGATCAGCACGAGGAGGTGATGCGCATGGCGGACTCATCCATGAACATCGGCGCGCCTTCCACCTCGGTCGTCTCGGTCTGACGATCGATCGAGCGGGGCAGGCCGCGCGTCGAGCCGGGCCGCGAACCATCTGGGGGAGCGGCCCGGCCTTCTTCTCGTGAGGGGGACCGGATGCGGGCGGTGGTGCTGCTCCGCGGCGTGAACGTCGGCGGCGTGCGGTTCGCGATGCGCGATCTCTCGGACGCCCTGGAGCGAGCGGGGTTCCGCGACGTGCGCACGGTGCTCGCGAGCGGCAACGTGCTCGTCACCACCGAGCTCGAGGAGCCGGCCGAGGTCGCGGACGCGGTCTCCGCCGTGATCCGGGAGCGGTTCGGCCTCGACGTCGCTGCGATCGGCACCGGTCTCGAGGTCGTGCGGCGGGCCGTCGACGAGTACCCGTTCCCGCGATCGGCCGAGCGCCACGCCTACGTGGTGCTCGGGGACGACGACGCGGCGCTCGCCGACCTCGTGGACGTGGCGGCGGAGGTCGACTCCGCCGAGGAGCGCGTCCGCCCGGGAGACGGCGTCGTCTACTGGGAGGTGCCGAAGGGACGGACCCTCGACAGCCCCTTCGGCAAGCGCTTCGGCCGGTGGCAGAAGGCCGGCACGGTGACCACCCGGAACATCAACACCCTCGAGAAGATCCTCGCCGCCGGCTGACCGCCTCCGCCATGCTGGAGGCGTGGAGGAGGACCGGGGTCGCAGCGCCGAGCGGCTCATCACCTTCGTCGACGCCGTCGTGGCGATCGCGGTCACGCTGCTCGCTCTGCCGCTCGCCGACATCCCCGGCGAGGTCGCGTCCCGAGGCGGCGGCCTCGACCGCATCCTCGAGGAGGGCGCGCTGCCGCTGGGCGCCTTCGCGCTGAGCTTCTTCGTCATCGCGCGCCTCTGGTGGGGGCACCACCGAATCTTCGCGCACGTGGTCCGCTGGGACGCGGTCGTGGTGTGGACGACGATCGTCTGGCTGTTCACGATCGTGCTGCTCGCGCCGGCGACCGCGCTCACCCGTCAGCTCGACCCGGACCCCGGACCGCCCGATCCGTACGCGAACGCCGGCGCGGTCGCGATCTACATCGGCGTGATGGCGGCGAGCAGCTGGCTGCTGACCGCGCTCGCCCGGCACGTGCAGCGCACGCCGTCCCTGACGGACGGCCACGACACGGAGGCGGGGGACCGCCTCTTCAACTCCGTCGAGACCTCGATCTCCTTCACCATCGCGCTGGTCGTCGGCACCGCGGTGCCCGCGATCAACTACTTCGCCCTGCTGTCCCTCGTCGTCACCGGGCAGATCGGGCGCCTCCTGCGGCGACGTCGGCATCGGCGGGCTCGCTGAACATCCGGTGACGCTCGTTGCCG
Organism: Amnibacterium kyonggiense; assembly: GCF_004364555.1. GTDB lineage: Bacteria > Actinomycetota > Actinomycetes > Actinomycetales > Microbacteriaceae > Amnibacterium > Amnibacterium kyonggiense. The sequence goes on from NZ_SOAM01000001.1 coordinate 960,348, forward strand.
GTGTCGGAGGTCGATGGAATGCTGGAGACCTCACCGAGGTTCACGACCCGGTGACCCGTCGGGGGTCGGTGCCGTCCGCTCCGCCCCTGTCGTCCCGGCTCCGCCCTGCGGAGCCCGTCAAGGACGCCGCCCCCGAGCCCTCCCGGAGGTCCCCGTGACCGAGACCATCGACCGCACCTCGTCCGCAGCCGCGGGCGGGCCCGAGCGACTCAGCAGGAGCGACGCCACCGCGATCGGCGTCCTGCTCGTCTCCGCCTTCGTCATCGTGCTGAACGAGACGATCATGAGCGTCGCCATCCCGGTGCTGATCAAGGACCTGCACGTCGACAAGAGCACCGGTCAGTGGCTGTCGACCGCGTTCATCCTGACGATGGCGGTCGTCATCCCGGTCAGCGGCTTCCTGATCCAGCGGACCACGACCCGGATGCTGTTCGGCATCGCGCTCGGCTCGTTCGTCGCGGGCACGCTGCTCGCCGCGCTGTCGCCGTCCTTCTCGGTGCTGCTCGTCGCCCGCGTCATCCAGGGCGTCGGTGCGGCGATCATCACCCCGCTGCTCATGACGACGGTGATGACGATCGTCCCCGAGTCCCGGCGCGGCGCCATGATGGGCAACATCTCGATCGTGATCTCGGTCGCGCCCGCGATCGGCCCGACGGTGTCCGGCCTGATCCTGAGCGTGCTCGCCTGGCCGTTCATCTTCTGGTGCATCCTGCCGATCGCCGTGGCCGGGCTGGTCATCGGGCTCCGCCTGATCCCGAACCTCGGCGAGCCTCGGCACGTGCCGATCGACTGGATCTCCATCCCGCTCTCCGCGATCGGGTTCGGCGGCCTCGTCTACGGCCTCAACGAGGTCGGCGTCGGCGCCTCCTCGAAGGCCGGCATCAGCCTGGTCGCCGTCAGTGCGCCGGTGCTCATCGGCGCCGTCTCGCTGACGCTGTTCCTGTTCCGGCAGCGCGTGCTGCAGCGGGGCGACAACGCGCTGCTCGACCTCCGCGTGTTCCGGTCCCGGGTCTTCACGGCCTCCGTCGTGTCGGGCTCGCTCGCGTTCCTCGGTCTGCTCGGCAGCGCGATCCTGCTGCCGATCTACCTGCAGCAGGTACTCGGGCTCACCCCGCTCCAGACCGGTCTCCTCGTCCTCCCCGGCGGGCTGCTGATGGGGCTGCTCGGTCCGGTGGTCGGGCGGCTCTACGACCGCTTCGGTCCGCGTCCGCTGCTGATCCCGGGCCTGGCGATCGCGATGGTCGCGCTGATCCTGCTCGGCACGACGCTCACCGAGACCAGTGCGGCGTGGCAGGTGCTGCTCTGCCACATGCTGCTGAGCCTCGGTCTCGCCACGGTGCTGCCGTCCGTCTTCACCGCGGGCCTGTCCGCGGTGCCGTCCCGGTTCACCTCCTACGGGAGCGCGATCTTCGCGACCGTCCAGCAGGTCGGCGGCGCGGCGGGCACGGCCCTCGCGGTCACGCTGCTCGCCATCGGCGCGTCAGGGTTCAGCGGCGCCGGCGGTGCAGGTGCGGCGGAGGCGGCGGGCACGCGGCTCGCCTTCCTCGTGAGCGCGGGCGTTTTCGTCGTCGCGATCGCCGTCGGGACGCTCGTCAAGAGCGTGCCGTCCGAGGGGCCGCGACCCGTCGCGCACTGAGCGCCGGGCCCGTCGTCGACGATCGGCGGCGGGCCCGCTCGCGCGGCGGTCCGACGGCACGCGCGAACCCCGGCACGGCAACCCGTGCAGCCCCCAGGTCGGGCACCGCTTCTCGCATCATCATGGGCGCAGGAGGTGCCGTGGATCACAACCCGTCCACCGCCCGCTCCTCGCGACTCGCGATGCAGCGGCTGCACCACAGCGGTGCCCGGCCGGTGCGCGTGCTCCTCATCGGCGACCGCGCGCACCTGTTCTCCGCCGTCGACGGCTCGACCGTGGCCGAGCGGGCCGCGGATCGGATGTGGCTCAGCACGCAGCACGGGGTCGACCTCGACGTGCTCACCGACCTCGCCCCCGTCCTGCACGCGGTGCAAGGCGTCTTCCGCACCTGGCGCCTGTGGCGGTACGACGTCGTGCTCGTCGCCCTCGGCGAGGGCCTCGACGCCGGGCGTCGACCCCGCACCCTCTCGCGAGTCGGCGATTTGCTGACCGAGGTGCTCGAGGACGCGGCCGCCGCGACCGACGTCGTCGTGGTCGGGCCGCCGGTGACCGCGCCCGATCGCAGCCGGCACGCGGCGGCGCCCGAGGACCGGCTCCGAGCCGTGGTGGGTCGGCTGGGGTCCGTCCGCGTCCGCTTCCGCGCGGTCGACCGCGGCGGCGACGAGCTGGCGCGCGCCCGGGCGTGGGCGACCGCGCTCGGCGAGGAGGTCGCCGCATCGGTGACGCGGCTGGACGGCGCCCCCGCCGAGGCGACCGCGGAGGCCCTCCGGCAGCGCCCCGATCCGGAGGCGCAGCGCCAGCACGCGCTCGACGAGCTGCGCATCGTGGGGCGGCCGCCGGAGCCGCGGCTCGACGACCTCGTCGAGCTGGCGCGGGCGGCGTTCGGCACGGCGTCCGCGGAGATCAACTTCATCGACCACGACCGGCAGTGGAAGATGGCCGTCGCCGGCGCGGAGCGGGGCGAGAACCCGCGCGCCCACTCGTTCTGCACCGTCACGATCCAGCGCGCGACGCCCTTGGTGGTGAGCGACGCGATGACCGACCCGGTGCTGCGCGAGAGCCCGTTGGCGCAGGGCGAGCATCCCATCCGGTTCTACGCGGCGCACCCGATCGAGTCGACCGACGGCTACCGGATCGGGTCGTTCTGCATCTACGACCCGGAGCCGCGGGACGTCAGCGGCCTGGACCTGTCGGTGCTGCGGGACCTCGCGCTGCTCGCCCAGGCGGAGATCACCGGGGCGGACGCGGCGCCGACCGGTGTCGCGCCCGCATTGGCGACCGCGCGGTCCGCCTGACACGATCGACGGGTGCTCGTCGACGCCTCCGAGGTCCAGGCCCTGCTCGGCGATCCGCGGCTGGTGCTGCTCGACGTGCGGTGGCGCCTCGACGTCCCCGACGGCCGGCCGGCGTACCGGGAGGGCCACCTGCCGTCGGGCGTGTACGTGGACCTCGAGCGGGAGCTCGCCGGACCGGCGTCGGCCGCGGGCGGTCGTCATCCGCTGCCGGATCCCGCAGCGCTGCAGGCTGCCGCCCGGCGGTGGGGCGTCCGGTCCGACAGCGTCGTGGTCGCGTACGACGACCTCGGCGGGATGTCGGCGGCGCGGGCGTGGTGGCTCCTCCGCGACGCCGGCGTCGACGTGCGGGTGCTCGACGGCGGCCTCGCGGCATGGCGGCGGGCCGGCCTGCCGCTCGAGACGGGCGACGCGACGCCGGAGCCGGGCGACGTCCTCCTGCACCCGGGCGCGCTGCCGGTGATCGACGCCGACGCCGCGGCCGCGTTCCGGGGGACGCTGCTCGACGCGCGCGCCGGCGAGCGGTACCGCGGGGAGGTCGAGCCGGTCGACCCGCGCGCCGGGCACATCCCGGGCGCGGTCAGCGCGCCGACCGCGGGCAACCTGGACGCTGACGGCCGCTTCCTGCCGCCGGAGGCGCTGCGCGAGCGGTTCCACTCGCTCGGGGTCGACCTCGACGGCCCGGTCGCGGCGTACTGCGGGTCCGGCATCACTGCCTCCCACGAGCTGCTCGCCCTCGCGGTCGCCGGCGTCGACGGCGCGCTCTACCCGGGCTCGTGGAGCGCCTGGTCGAGCGACCCGGGTCGCCCCGCCGCGACGGGCCCGTTGCCGTGACGGAGCAGGTCGTCCTCCGGGATGACGACCCTCGCGCACCCGTCCTGCTCTCGGAGGGGTACCGGCTTGCCCATCGGTCGTGGGGAGCGCGCCTGCGGCGACCCGACGTCGCGGCCCTGCGAGCGCTGGCCGGCGACGCCGCCGAGCTCGGCTCGGAGCACGACCCGGGCATCGCAGCCCTCGAGTCGGCGGTCCGGGAGGACTACCCGGGCGGTCCGGCGACGGCGCCGGACCTCCACGACATCGCGTCGCTCGCAGCCCTCCGCCGCGAAGGAACCCGGTTCTTCGGCGTCGTCAAGGGCGGGGAGGTCGCCGCCGTATCGGCGATCCGCCGGAACGGCGACCGAGCGGAGACCGACTTCACCGCTGTCGCGCGAGCCCACCGTCGGCGGGGGCTCGCGGAGTCGGTCAAGGCCGCGTCGGTGCTCGCGCTGCTCGCCGACGGCGCGGTCGTCTTCGGCACGGGCGGCGCCGAGGAGAACGCCGCGAGCCTCGCGATGAACGCCCGGCTCGGCTACGTCGTCACGGAGCGCTGGCTCACCCTCGTGCGGTGATCCCGGACTGCTGCGGCTGATGTCCGAACCGCATCAGTCCGGAACCGCCGCAGGAGGCGATGCGAGCTGCGCTACGCGAGGGCCTTGCGGATGCGCTGCACCGAGACCGGCTCGGCCGTCGGCAGGTGCTGCGCGAAGAGACTCAGCCGGAGCTCCTCGAGCAGCCAGCGCGCGTGGACGAGCTCCGGCCGGAGCCCGGGACGCAGCGGCAGGGTGCCGCCGGCCGCGAGGTAGAGGCCCTGCGCCGTCTGCGCCTCGGTCATCCAGACGCGGTCGCGGTTCGCCTGCTCGGGGAGCCGCTCGACGCGGTGCACGACGCCCGCCGCGTACACGGCGATGCGGGGCAGCCGGTCCGCGCCGTCGATGCGCACGAAGCCCGGGTGGATCAGCGCGTCGAGCTGCGCGCGGGCGTCGGTCAGCGCCGGCACGAGCGCCAGGCTCGTCGCCTGCCGGATCGCCCGGTCGGCGTCCCGCGCGCCCGCGAGCGCCGCCGCGGCCGCGCCGACGACGCGGAACAGGTCGTCGACGACCGAGGCGGCGAGGGCCTCCCGCATGCGGTCGAACGCGGCCCGGTCCCACGCGACGCCGTCCGGGTCGTGCCGCAGCTGCACGCGGTCGATCACCGCGTCGAGGCAGTCCTGGAACAGGGCGTCCGTGCTGCGGTACGGGCTCGCGCCGAGCGCCAGCTTCTCCGCGCCGGTGAGGTGCTCGCGGACGTACGCGGCGGGGGAGGGCGTCGCGAGCGCGAGGAGCCGGTGCACGCCCGCCCGTGTGGAGGCGACCTGCTCCTCCGGCGTCGCGAGCAGCCGCACGTCGACCGCCGCGCCGGTGTCGACGAGGGCCGGGTACGCACGGACGACCCCGCCGGCGGCCCTCGTGTCGAGCACCCGCGGCAGCGCGTCGAGGTCCCAGGTCGTCATGCCCGTCCGCTCGATCGGCGCCGATCCGGGCGCGGGGCGGGCGACGACGCGGGCCGCCGAGGAGCGCGCCCGGTCCGCGAAGCGCTGCTGCAGCGCCGCGAGGTCCGTGCTGCGGCCGAGCTCCTGCGGCGCCCCGCGTCGCCCGCGCGGCGCGTCGGTCACCGCGAATGCAGGACGGAGGTGCGCCGGGAGGCGGGACAGGTCGAAGTCCGCGGGCGCGACCGCGACCCCGGCGCCCCGGCGGACGACCGGCGCGAGCGCGTCGACGAGCGGGCCCGGGTCCGCCCCCGTCTCCGGTCCGGGGGGCAGCTCGGGCAGCAGCCGCCGCGCCCAGTCCGCCGCCGGGACGACGTGCCGGCGGATCGGCTTCGGGAGCGTGCGGAGCAGTGCGGTGACGAGCTCCTCCCGGAACCCCGGCACGAGCCAGTCGAATCCGGCGGGGGAGAGCCCGGCGAGCAGCGGCAGCGGGACCTTCACGGTCACGCCGTCGTCGGCGGCGCCCGGCGCGAACCGGTACCCGAGCCGGAGCCGCTGGTCGCCCTGCTGCCAGGTCGGCGGGTAGTCCCGCTCGTCGATCTCGGCCTCGTCCTCCTCCTCGATGAGGTCGGACCGGCGCATGGTGAGGAGGTCGGGCGCCTCCTGCCGCCTCTCCCGCCACCAGCGCTCGAAGCGGCGCACGTCCGTGACATCGGCCGGGACGCGGTCGTCGTAGAAGTCGACGATCCGCTGGTCGTCGACGGGGCGGCTGCGGGTGCGCTCCGCCTCCTCGTCGAGCTCCGCGCGGAGGCGGCGGTTGGCCCGGTCGAACTCCGACGGCGCCCCGGGAGGCGGCGTCCACTCGCCGCCGAGCAGCGCGTGCTCGAGGAACAGGTCGCGGGCGTGCGCCGGGTTCAGCCGCGCGTACTGGATGCGACGCTTCTCGACGATGGGGACGCCGAACAGGGTGACGCGTTCGTCGGCGACCGCGGCGCCCTGGCGCTGCTCCCACCGCGGTTCGCCGTAGGTGCGCTTGACGAGGTCCCCGGCGATCGGCTCCGCCCACGCGGGGTCGATCGCCGCGTTCATCCGGGCGAAGAGGCGGGAGGTCTCGACGAGCTCGGCGGACATCAGCGCCCGCGGCGGGCGCTTCGCGAGCGAGGAGCCGGGGAACACGACGAACCGCAGCTGGCGGGCGCCGAGGAACTCGTTCGCGCCACGCCGCGGCGTCGGCCGCCCGTCGCGGCCCTTCGCGGGCTGCCCGGTGCGACGCTGTCCTGAGGCACTCGAAGGGTCGTCGCGGATGCCGATCTGCGACAGCAGGCCCGCGAGGAGGCTCTTGTGGATCGCGTCGCCGGGGACGCTCGCGCGCGTCGCCGCGGCGTCGCCCTCCGGCTTCGGGGGGCGCGGCGCAGCCTCGACCTGCAGCCCGACGTCCCGCGCGATGCCGGTCAGCTGCCGGACGAGGTCCTGCCACTCCCGGATCCGGACGAAGTTGAGGAACTCCGACCGGCACCGCCGGCGGAACGCGGAGGACGACAGGTCGGGCTGCTGCTCCTCGAGGTGGTTCCAGAGGTTCAGCAGCCCGAGCAGGTCGCTGGTCGGATCGGCGAAGCGCGCGTGGAGCTGGTCCGCCTGCGCCCGCTGCTCGGCGGGCCGCTCGCGCGGGTCCTGCACGGTGAGCCCGGCGACGATCACGATCACCTCGCGGGTGACGCCGTGCCGCTTCGACTCGAGCAGCATGCGGCCGAACCGGGGATCGATCGGGACCCGCGCCAGGTCGCGGCCGGTGCGGGTGAGGGAGGCGGGCCGCCCGCCGCGCGCCTCCTGCACCGCGCCGAGCTCGCGGAGGAGGTCGAGGCCCGCGCGGACGCCCCGGGAGTCGGGCGGGGTCAGGAACGGGAACGCCTCGATCTCGCCGAGCCCGAGCGACAGCATCTGAAGGATGACCGCCGCGAGGTTCGTGCGCAGGATCTCGGGGTCGGTGTACTCGGGGCGCTTCCCGTAGTCCTCCTCCGAGTACAGCCGGATCGCGACGCCCGCGCTCGTGCGCCCGGCGCGGCCGGAGCGCTGGTTCGCGGAGGCCTGCGAGATCGCCTCGATCGGCAGCCGCTGCACCTTCGCCCGCGCGGAGTAGCGGGAGATGCGCGCGGTCCCGCCGTCGATCACCGCCCGGATGCCGGGGACGGTGAGGCTCGTCTCCGCGACGTTCGTGGCGAGGACGATGCGCCGGTCGAGCCCGGGCGTGCGGCTGCGTTCGAACACGCGGTGCTGCTCGGCCGCGGACAGCCGGCCGTAAAGGGGGAGGACCTCGGTCGGTCGCGTCCGGCCGGCGTAGCGGCCGGTCAGCACGTCGGCGACGTCGCGGATCTCGCTCTCGCCGGAGAGGAAGACGAGCACGTCGCCGCCGGGCAGGTCGCGTTCGAGCTCGTCGAGCGCCTCCTGGATCCCGGTCGCGAGGTCGCGGTCCTCCGTGGTCCCGACGTCGGGATCGTCTTCGTCGTCGCCGGCGTCCTCGACCACGAGCGGGCGGTACCGGACCTCGACGGGATAGGTGCGGCCGGACACCTCGACGATCGGCGCGGGCTTCCCGTCCGCGGCCGCGAAGTGCTCCGCGAAGCGCTCGACGTCGATCGTCGCCGACGTGACGATCACCTTGAGGTCGGGGCGGCGGGGGAGCAGCCGCTTCAGGTAGCCGAGGAGGAAGTCGATGTTGAGGCTGCGCTCGTGCGCCTCGTCGAGCACGATCGTGTCGTAGCGGCGCAGCTCGCGGTCGCGGCGGATCTCCGCGAGCAGGATGCCGTCGGTCATCAGCCGGATCCGGGTGTCCGGGCCGGACGTGTCCGTGAACCGGACCGAGTAGCCGACGAGGCCGCCGAGCGGCACGTCCAGCTCCTCCGCGATCCGCTCCGCGATCGTGCGTGCGGCGATGCGCCGCGGCTGCGTGTGCGCGATGGAGGTCCGCCCGAGTTCGAGCGCGATCTTCGGCAGCTGCGTCGTCTTGCCGGAGCCGGTCTCGCCCGCGACGATCACGACCTGGTGGTCGCGAATCGTCGCCGCGATCTCCTCCCGGACGACGCTGACGGGCAGCTCGGGCGGATAGGTGATCTCGGGGACGACGACAGACATGGGCAGTCCATTGTGAAGGTGTTCGCGGGCCCGGGGGTCCGCGGACACCTTCGCGGGATCAGGCGCGGACGGCCGCGTGGCGGGGCTTCGCCCGCCGGTACTGGACCGGCCAGGCGACGTCGACGCCGAGCTCGGCGGCCCAGGCCTGCGGCAGGTGCGGGTTGCGGAGGAGCGGCCGAGCGAGCATGACCGCGTCCGCGCGGCCCTCCGCGACGATCGCCTCCGCCTGCTCGGCGTCGTGGATCAGGCCCACCGCGTTCACGGGCATCCCGGTCGCGGTCCGGACGGCCGTCGCGAGCGGCACCTGGTAGCCGGGGCCGACGGGGATCTTCGCGTCACCGACGACGCCGCCGCTCGAGACGTCGAACCAGTCCGCGCCCGCCTCGGCCGCCCAGCCGGCCACGGTGTCGGTGTCCTCGATCGTCCAGCCGCCGTCGACCCAGTCCGTGCCGGAGAAGCGGACGAGCAGCGGCACGTCCTCCCCGATCGCGTCGCGGACCGCCCGCACGACGTCGAGCAGGAGGCGGGCGCGGCGCTCGAGCGAGCCGCCCCACGCGTCCGTGCGGTGGTTCGCGAGGGGGGAGAGGAACTGGTGGATGAGGTAGCCGTGCGCGGCGTGCAGCTCGATCGCGTCGAAGCCCGCGCCCACCGCACGCCGCGCGCCGGCGGCGAAGTCGGCGACGACGCCCGCGATGCCGGCCTCGTCGAGCGCGACCGGCGCGGCGTACCCGGCGAACGGGACCGCCGACGGCGCGACGGTCGTCCAGCCGCCGTCCTCGAGCGACTGCGAGCCGTGCCCCCTCCACTCCGGGAGGGTCGACGCCTTGCGGCCGGCGTGTGCAAGCTGGACGGCAGCGACCGCGCCGCGGGCGTGCACGAAGTCGACGATCCGGGCGAGCGCGTCCCGCTGCTCGTCGTTCCAGATCCCGAGGTCCCAGGCCGAGATGCGGCCCTCCGGGCTGACCGCCGTCGCCTCCGTCATCACGAGGCCCGCGCCGCCCTGCGCGAGCGCGCCGAGATGGACGAGGTGCCAGTCGGTCGGCATGCCGTCCCGCGCGTCCGCCGAGTACTGGCACATCGGCGAGACCCATACGCGGTTCGGCACCGTGAGGGAGCGGAGGCGGACGGGCTGGAACAGGGCAGCGTCGGTCACTCGAGGTCCGACCATCCGCGGGTGCACGCTATTCCCCGGTCCTTACACCGCTCCGATCAGGCATGGAGATCGCATTCAGCTTTTATGCAGCCAGATCCGAGACAGTGTGGGCGTCTTGGAAAGGACGGAAACCGTGAGCATCATCATCTTCCTCGTCATCGGCCTCATCGCCGGCCTCATCGCCCGTGCGGTCGTGCCCGGCCGCCAGAGCATGGGGATCATCGCGACGCTCATCCTGGGCGTCGTCGGCTCCTTCGTCGGCGGCCTCATCCTGTCGTTCCTGCCGGGCGGTGAGCCGTTCCCGTCGTTCAACGCCGCGGGCCTGATCGGTTCGATCATCGGCGCGATCGTCGTTCTGCTGATCTACATCGCGGTTCGTCGCCGCTCCGGCCGCACGGCCTGAGCCCGACCACAGAAGGACCCCGTCAGCGATGACGGGGTCCTTCGTCGTTCCCGGGAGGAGCGGTCTCCCGCCGCCGCCGCGGCCAGGGCCTTCGGATCCGCGACCGGTAGACCTGGAGCATGAGCAACAGCATGCCGCAGGGCCCGGGCCCGCAGTTCGGTTCGAACCCCGACGCCTCGCCGGTCGACGAGACCGAGGCGGTCCAGGAGGCGATGGACGAGGAGTCGGCCGAGTTGAGCGCGGAGGGCGACGACGGCGTCATCGACATCAGTGAGGCCGAGGGCCCCGACGTCTCGGGCGGCGACGACGTCGGCTGAGCGGGCCTCGGACGCCGGCACGGGCGGGGACCGCGCGCATGGGTGACCGGCTCCGCGACGCGGTGAGCCCGTACCTCCGCTCGCACGCGGCGAACCCCGTCGACTGGTTCCCGTGGGGCGAGGAGGCGTTCGCGGTCGCCCGCCGGCGCGACGTGCCCGTGCTCGTCTCGATCGGGTACGCGACCTGCCACTGGTGCCACGTGATGGCGCGCGAGAGCTTCAGCGATCCCGACCTGGCGGCGCGGCTGAACGCGGGCTTCGTCGCGATCAAGGTGGACCGGGAGGAGCACCCGGAGGTCGACGCGGCGTGCCTCGCGGCCGCCGGGGCGTTCACCCCGAACCTCGGCTGGCCGCTCAACGTCTTCATGACGCCCGAGGGCCGGGTCTTCCACGCCGGCACGTACTCGCCGCCGCGCCCCGCCGCCGGACACCCGTCGTTCCGGCAGGTGCTCGACGCCGTGGCGGAGGCGTGGACGGACCGGCGCGGGGAGGTGGAGTCTTCCGCGGCCGCACTGACCGCGGCGCTTCGGGAGGCCGCCGCCTCGGCCCCCGCGGTGTCGCCGCTCACGGCGGACGGCCTGGCCCGCGTGGTGGACGAGCTGGTCGCCTACGAGGACCGGCAGCACGGCGGCTTCGGCGGCGCACCGAAGTTCCCGGTCGCGCCGCTGCTGCTCGGGACGCTAGGGCTGGGCCGCTCCGACCTGGTCGACGCCGACCGGCGCGAGCGCGTGCGCGGCGTCGCGGAGCGGGCGCTCGCCGCGATCCGCGACGGCGGCCTCCGCGACCCGGTCGAGGGCGGCTTCTTCCGCTACGCCGTGCGTCGCGACTGGACGGAGCCCCACTTCGAGCGGATGCTGACCGACAACGCCCTTCTGCTCCGCGCGTACGCCGCGATCGGCGACCGGGACACCGCCGCCGGCGTGGTCGCCTTCCTCAGGGACGTCCTCCGGCGCCCCGGCGGCGCGTTCGGGTCGGCGCAGGACTCCGAGAGCGACGTCGACGGGGTGCGGAGCGAAGGCGGCTACTACGCCCTCGACGCCGCCGGGCGTGCGCGGCAGCCGGCGCCGGCCGTCGACGCGAAGGTGCTGAGCGGGTGGAACGGCCTCGCGATCGGCGCGCTCGCGGACGCCGGCACGCGTTTCCGCGAGCCCGGCTGGGTCACCCTCGCCGTGGAGGCCGCGGAAGCGGTCCTCGCCTTCCAGGTGCGCGACGGGGTGCTGCTCCGCGCGAGCCTCGACGGGCGGCCCTCCGACGCGGTCGCGACGCTGGAGGACCACGGCGGCCTCGCCGCCGGCCTGCTCGAGGTCGCGCTCGCCTCGGGACGCGTCGACCTGGCGATCGAGGCGCGGCGCCTCGTCGACGCCTGCCTCGTGGACGGCCGGTTCGCGGCGCCCGCCGCGGATCCGGTGCTCAGCGCGCTCGGGGTGCCGGGCGGGTCGGACGTGAGCGAGGGCGCGGCGCCGTCCGGGCCGACCGCGATCGCGTCCGCCGCGTGGACCCTGCACCTCCTGACCGCCGACCCGGCGTACCGGGATGCGGCGGCGGCGACCGTCGCGCCGCTCGCCGCCGCGGCGCTCGACCGCCCGATCGGGTACGGGGCCGCGCTCGCCCTCGGCGTCGCGATGGCCGAGCCCGTCCGGCAGGTCGTCGTCGTCACGACGGGGGAGCGCGACGCGACGCTCGCCTCGGCGGCGCGGGCCCTACCAACCTCCGTCACCGCGGTGCTCGACGCCCCGGCCGCCGCGGCCTTCGCCGCCGCGGGCTTCGAGCTGTTCGAGGGCCGGACCCCCGTCGGCGGTCGGGGCGCGGCCTACGTGTGCGAGGACTTCGTCTGCCGGCTCCCGGTGACCGAGGCCGCCGCGCTCGCCTGAGACCGACTCGGAGGCGCGGCTGGGAGGCTGTGCCGATGCCCGACATCCCCGTCCTCACCGGCCACGACGGCGCGCGCGTCCCCGCCATCGGTCTCGGCACCTACGACCTGCGCGGCGCCGACGGGGTGCGCCAGGTGCGCACCGCCATCGACGCCGGCTACCGCCTGCTCGACACCGCCTTCAACTACGACAACGAGGGCGTGGTCGGGCGGGCGATCGCCGAGTCCGGCGTGCCGCGTGCGGAGTTCGTCTACTCGACGAAGCTGCCGGGCCGGTACCACCGGCACGACCTCGCGCGGAAGGCGATCGAGGAGAGCCTGTACCGCAGCGGGCTCGACCGCCTCGACCTCGTGCTGATCCACTGGCCGAACCCGCAGCGCGGGCTCTACGCGGAGGCGTGGCGCGCCCTCGTCGAGGCCCGCGCCGACGGGCTCGTCTCGATGATCGGCGTCTCCAACTTCCTGCCGGAGCACCTCGACCGGGTCATCGGCGACACCGGCGTCACGCCGGTGCTCAACCAGATCCTCGTGAACCCGTACACGCCGCACGACGCGTGGCGGGCCGCGAACGCCGAGCGCGGGATCCTCACCGAGGGGTACACGCCGCTCGGCAAGGGCAGCGACCTCGCGGACGACCCGGTCGTCACCGCGATCGCCGCCGACCACGGGGTGAGCGCCTCGCGCCTGCTGCTCGCCTGGTCCGTCGCGATCGGCGTGATCCCCCTCCCGAAGTCCGGGAACGCCGCCCGCCAGGCCGAGAACCTCGACGTGTTCGGCATCGAGCTGACCGACGACGAGCTCGGCCGGCTGGCATCGCTGTCCCGCGGCGGCGGGGCCGACCCCGACACGCACGAGGAGCTCTGATGGCGCAGGCGGACGGTCTCGACGAGGCGCACGCGAGGTGGCGCCGCTCGCTGACGGACCGGGGCAACGACCCGCTCAAGTGACGCGGCGCGCAGGTCGAGTGCAGTCGCGCGGGCCCGGATGCGCGCATCTGCGCGCATCGCGGCGCTCGACGCTGAGAGGACGCCCGGCGCGCCTTCCGAGCCGGCGACACCCGGACCTAGCGTCCGGGACGTGACCCCTGCCCGGGGGTCGTGCGGGCGTCGCCGTGGGTGCGCCCGCCCCATGACGACAGAGAAGACGTCACCCATGTTCGGAAAGCAGTTCCTCGGCCAGGTCGTCGAGCGGAGCGCGGAGACCGCCGTCGACCGCCGCAAGCTCCTCACGATGGCGGGCATCGCCGGCGCCGGTGCCGGCGCGGCGGTCCTCGGTTCCTCCGCAGCGGCGACGGCCGCCCCGGCGCACTGGGGCAACGGTCCCGTCAACGACGGCTCGATCCTCAACTTCGCGCTCAACCTCGAGTACCTCGAGGCCGAGTTCTACCTCCGCGCCGTCACCGGGGAGGGCCTCCCCGACGGCTACACCACCGGGAAGTGCGATCGCGGCCGGGTCCGGGGCGGGCACAAGGTGCCGTTCCGGACGAAGGCGATCAAGAACTACGCCCGCGAGATCGCGATGGACGAGAAGGACCACGTGGCCTTCCTCCGGAGCGCGCTGGGGAACGCGAAGGTCTCACGGCCGTCGATCGATCTGCAGACCAGCTTCACCGCGGCCGCGACCGCAGCCGGCGTGATCAAGAAGGGGCAGACCTTCGATCCGTTCGCGAGCGAGACGAACTTCCTGCTCGGGGCGTTCCTGTTCGAGGACGTCGGCGTCACCGCCTACAAGGGCGCAGCGCCGCTCATCACGAACAAGACCTACCTGGACGCCGCGGCCGGCATCCTCGCGGTCGAGGCGTACCACGCCGGCATCGTCCGCACGACGCTCTACGCGGAGGGCTTCCTCGACCCGAGCCTCTACGGCACGGTGAACAAGCTCTCGGACGCCCGCGATCTGCTCGACGGCCCGGGCGACGACGACCAGGGCATCGGCGACCGGGACCGTGCCAACCTGGTCCCGACGGACCGGAACAGCATCGCGTACAGCCGCACGCCGGGCGCGGTGCTCGACATCGTCTACCTCAACCTGTCCGGGAAGCCGGTCGACAAGGGCGGCTTCTACCCGCACGGCGTCAACGGCGCCATCCACGTCAGCGCCTGACCGCGCACGAAGGGCCCCGTCGACCGACGTCGGCGGGGCCCTTCCGCATCAGGCGAACGCGTGCTCCTGCGCGTCGCGCATCCGATGGACCAGGACGAAGCCGGCCGCGACGATGAGCAGACGGACGATGAGGCGCTTCATGCCTCGACGCTAACCCCGCCCTCCTCCGCCGCCCGCAGCGAACCGCGCTTCGGACGGGTTCACGGATGGGGAGATCGGTGCTCCGGATCTCCGTATCCGTGAACCAGGGCGGCGGCTACTGCTGGTCGCGGTGGGGCGTCGCCGTCAGCTCGACGGGCTGCTTCAGAGCGGCGAGGCGCGCCTCGATCTCCGACTGCGTGCCGAGGTCCTCGAGGCTCTCGAACTGCTTGTCGAGGCTGGAGGAGGCCAGCTCCTGCTGCCCCATGACCTTCGCCTCCTCGCGGCGGACCTTCTCGTCGAAGCGGCCGAGCTCGCTGGTCGGGTCCTGGATGTCGATCGACTTCATCGCGCCGAGCACCTGCGACTGCGCCGCCGCGGTCTTCGAGCGGGCGACGAGCTCGTTCCGCTTCGACCGCAGCTGGTCGAGCTTCAGGTGCATGCCGTTCAGGCCCTCCTTCAGCTTGTCGACCACCTCGGTTTGGCTGGCGATGGTCGGCTCCGCGTCCTTCGCCTCCTTCTCGCTCTGCAGCTGCTTGCCGATCGCGACCTTGGCGAGGTTGTCGAACTTGTCCGCGTCGGCGGTGTTCCCGGCGGAGCGGAGCTCGTCGGCCTTCGACGAGGCTGCGAGCGCCTTCCGACCCCAGTCGGCGGCCGCGTCGACGTCCTCCTTGTGGTCCTGCTCGAGCATGCGCAGGTTGCCGATCGTCACCGCGACGGCGTCCTCCGCCTCCGCGATCGAGTTCGTGTAGTCGCGGACCAGCTGGTCCAGCATCTTCTCCGGGTCCTCGGCCTGGTCGATCAGCGAGTTGATGTTCGCGCGGACGAGGGTCGAGATGCGGCCGAAGATCGATTGCTTCACCATGGGGTTCTCCTTGTTCCTGTTCGTTCGTGGATCTGGTGGGTCGAGACCCGGCGGGTCAGAACGAGCCGCCGCCCCCGCCGCTGAAGCCACCGCCGCCGCCCCCGCCGAAGGAGCCGCCGCCTCCGCCGCCGAAGCCTCCTCCGCCGCCGAAGCCGCCGCCACCCCAGCCGCCTCCGCCCCAGCCGCTCGAATGGCCGCCGCCGGAGAGGATGCCGCCGAGGATGCCGCCGAGCACCGCGCCGCCGAAGGCGCCGTTGCCGCCGCCGCCGTACCCGCCACCGCCCCAGCCGCCGCCGCTGCGGAAGTCGTCGATGTCCCGCTGCGCGAGGTCGGCCGCGTCGTGGGCGAGGGCGAGGGCGTGCTGGGCCGAGCCGAGGGCGTCGACCGGGTCGCTCTGCTGCAGCGCGTTCGCCCGGTCGAGCTCGCGCTGCGCCTCGCTCAGCCGGGTGCGGGCCTCGCTGCCGACGCCGCCGCGCCGGTTCTCGATGTAGCGCCGTGCGTCGCGGACGGCCTGATCGGCGCTGTCGATCGCGCGG
The DNA here is from genome assembly GCF_004364555.1 of Amnibacterium kyonggiense. GTDB lineage: Bacteria > Actinomycetota > Actinomycetes > Actinomycetales > Microbacteriaceae > Amnibacterium > Amnibacterium kyonggiense. The sequence goes on from NZ_SOAM01000001.1 coordinate 976,074, forward strand.
GGCAGCGTCGCGACCGCGCGCGACAGCCGCTGCTGCTGATCCCGGATCGGCGCCATCGCCCGCTCGAGCCGACCGTTCGCCTGCTCGACCGTCACCAGGCCGGCCGGAGGCGCCTGCAGGTCGGCGGTCTCGATCGCGGCGCGGGCCGCCGCGACGGCGGCGGACAGCTCCTTGTCGCGCGACCCCGCGCGCTCCGCCTCGGCGATGTCGTTCCGGGTGTCGTCGACCGCGGCGTCGAGCTGCCGCTTCACGGTCATGAACTCGGTCGGCGCCGAGACGATGCCGTCGAGCAGCACGCCCGCCTGCGCGAGCGCCTGCTGCGCGCTCCGGAGTGCGACCGCGCCGCCGCCGGTGCTCGTCGAGCCCGCCGTGCCGGCGTCGGCGAGCGCCTGCGTCGAGAGCGTCAGCAGATCCTGCGCCTGCTGGAGGTCGTCCGCGGCACCGTGCACGGCGTCCTCGCCGAACCGCGTGCGGATGACGTCGAGCGCCTTCGACGCCTCCGCCGCGCGGGCAGTCAGGCGCTGCTGCTCCTGCGACGCCGCGGGGACCGCGGAGGGCAGCTGCTGCTCGAGCTTCCGCAGGTCGTCGAAGGCGGACTGCTGCGCCTGCAGCGTCTGCTCAGCCTCCTCGCAGAGCGCGATGATCCGCTCGGTCATCTCGCGCTGCTGCTGCGGCGTCTCCGGGACGTCGTCGTCGAGCTGCTGCCGGATCGTGAACGCGTCCCGCGCGCGCTGCTTGGCGGTCGCGAGCGCCTCCGCGAACGGCTTCGCGGCCTGGTCGCCGAACTCCGCGGTCGCGAAGCCGAGCTCCTGCTCGCTCGTCGTCAGGTCGTCGTCGAGGGCGACGAGCGCACGGCTCGAGCGGCGGTCGAGCTCCTTCTGGTCGACGGGCGGCGGCCCCACGGGAGCCGCGGTGCCGTCGCCGGCGCCGACCGCGGCCGGCTGGCGCATGCGTCGCCGGATCACGACGACCACGATCACGATCACGACGATCAGCGCGATGAACAGGAAGATCGTCAGGGCGCCGCTGCCGCCGCTCGATGAGGAGCCCTGGGACGTGCCGTCGCCCGACGAGCCGCCCGCCTGCTGCTGCGCCTGGCGGAGCCCGTCCGCGAACGCCTCCACGCCGCCGGCCCAGTCGTTCTGCTTGAACCGTGGTACGAGGTCGTCGGAGGCGACCTGGTCGAGCTCGCTGCGATCGAGCGCGAAGTCGTTCGAGCGGGCGATCCCGAAGTTGCGGTCCTGCGTCGCGACCGCGAGCACGACGACGTCGTTGGAGGAGTCGCCGTTCTGGGCCGTGTCGACGGCCCACTGCTGCCGGTCCGACGGGTCGGTGAAGGTCTTCACGAAGACGACGCGGAGGTCCGAGCCGGTCGCGTTGTCGTAGGACTCGATGGCGTCCCGGACGGTCGTCTCCTGCGCGGACGAGAGGACGTCCGCCTGATCGACGAGCTGCTGCGATCCCAGGTCGACGGGCGGCTCCGCCCACGCCGCCGAGGCGCCTCCGAGCGTCAGCGCCGCCGCGACGGCGAGGCCGAGGGTCACGCGGTGCAGTCGCATCCGTCCTCCTGGACCCGGGATCGTAGTGGCCGCCTCCGCACGGTCGATGTGCTCACCGCATGAACAGGATGAGTGCGGCCGGGATGGCAGGATCGGGCCGACGAGGAGGTCGTATGGGGTTCCCCGAGGGATTCGTGTTCGGCAGTGCAACGGCGTCGTACCAGATCGAGGGCGCGGTCGACGAGGACGGCAGGCGGCCGTCGATCTGGGACGTGTTCAGCCGCACTCCGGGGAGGACGGTCGGCGGCGACACCGGCGACGTGGCCGACGACCACTACCACCGGTGGGAGGCGGACCTCGACCTGATGACGACGCTCGGGCTGCACGCCTACCGCTTCTCCGTCGCGTGGCCGCGGGTCGTGCCGGAGGGGCGCGGCGCGGTCAACCGGAAGGGCCTCGACTTCTACTCGCGGCTCGTCGACGGGCTGCTCGACCGCGGCATCACCCCGGTCGCGACGCTGTACCACTGGGACCTGCCGCAGGTGCTCGAGGACGAGGGCGGATGGCGCGAGCGCTCCACCGCGGAGGCGTTCGCGACCTACGCGGGCGCGGTCGCGGAGGCGCTCGGCGACCGCGTCGACACCTGGACGACGCTGAACGAGCCGTGGTGCGCGGCGTTCCTCGGCTACGGCGCCGGCGTCCACGCGCCGGGCGCGACCGACCCGGTCGCCGCGCTCCGGGCGGCGCATCACCTGAACCTCGCGCACGGGCTCGCCGCGCAGGCGATCCGCGCGCAGCTGCCGGACGCGAAGCTCTCCGTGACGCTGAACCTCCACGTGTTCCGACCGGAGGGCCCGACCGGGCCGGAGGCCGCCCGCCGGCTCGACGCGGTCGGCAACCGCATCTGGCTCGGGCCGATGCTCGAGGGCGCCTACCCGGCCGACCTGCTCGAGGACACGGCCGCGCTGACCGACTGGTCGTTCGTGCAGGACGGCGACCTCGAGGCGATCCGCCAGCCGATCGACGTGCTCGGCGTGAACTACTACTCGACCTCTCACGTGCGGCTGCACGAGGGACCCGTCGAGCCCGCGCCGAGCCCGTGGTCCGGCGCGGACGTCGTCGAGATCCTGCCGCCCGAGGGGCCGCTGACCGACATGGGGTGGAACATCGACCCCGCCGGGCTCACCGACCTCCTGGTCTCGCTGCACGAGCGCTACCCGGACCTGCCGCTCATGGTGACCGAGAACGGCGCCGCGTTCCCCGACGTCGTCGAGGACGGGGCCGTGCACGACGCCGACCGGATCGACTACCTCCGGCGGCACTTCGCGGCGGCGCAGGACGCGATCGAGGCCGGCGTCGACCTCCGCGGCTACTTCGTCTGGTCGCTGCTCGACAACTTCGAGTGGGCGCTCGGCTACTCGAAGCGCTTCGGGATCGTGTGGGTCGACTACGCGACCCAGGAGCGGCTGCCGAAGGACAGCGCCCGCTGGTACGCGGACGTCATCCGCACCGGCGACCTCTGACCTCCCCGAACTTGCTCACGCTTCTTGCCGCGCGACTCGGATCGCGGCGGCAAGAAGCGTGAGCAAAGTGCGGGTTGTGGAGAACTCGAGGCGAGGAACGGGCCCGGTCGGCACCATGCCTGCCATGGCCGAACCGAGATCCCTCCCCGACGACCTCGAGGGCAGGGCCTTCAGTCGCGACGACGCGGAGCGCGCAGGGCTGCGTCCCGGCCGCCTGCGCCGGCGGGACATCCGGCGGCCCTTCCACGGCGTGCAGATCGTGGGCTCGTTCGGAACGCTCCGCGAGCGCTGCACGGCGTACCGGGTGCGGATGAAGCCCGGCCAGGCCTTCAGCCACCAGACGTTGGTGCTGCTGCAGGGGCTGCCGCTCGCGCGGGCGTTCGAGGAGGAGCTCGACCTCCACGTCTCGGTCGTGATGCCGGGGCGAGCGCCGACGACGCGCGGTGTCGTCGGGCACCGCATCCGCATCGCCCCGCCGGTCGTCGATCTCGGCGGCCTGCCCGTCGTCCGGATGGACGAGGCGTGGGCGCAGATGGCCCCGCTGCTGGCGGTCGACGAGCTGATCGTGCTCGGCGACGCCGTGCTTTGGCGCGAACACGAGCTGCTCGAGGCGATGCGGGCTGCCGCCGAGACGCCCTAGCGTCCGGGGCGTGAGCGCCTCGGACGCGCGCTCCGCGAGATCCGGCGCGGCGCGGCGAGCCCGGGGGAGACCCGCACCCGGCTGCTGCTCGTGCGGGCCGGGATCCCGGAGCCGGAACTGAACGCGGAGGTCCACCTGCCCGGCGGGATCGTGCACCCGGACATGGTGTGGCGGGAGCGCCTCGTCGCCGTCGAGTACGAGGGGGACGGCCACCGCGACCGCGAGCAGTTCGTCTACGACGTCGGACGCTACGAGCGCATGCAGGCCGCCGGGTGGACGGTCGTGCGCGTCCTGCCCGACGACCTCCGCGGCGCGCTGGCCGAGCAGCTCATCCGTCGCGTCCGCTCCCTCCTTCTCTGACTTTGCTCACGCTTCTTGCCGCCTGCAGCCAGCACGGGCGGCAAGAAGCGTGAGCAAAGTTCAGGGGGTGGGGCGGGGGAGGAGGAGGCGGGCCAGCGGGGCCAGGCGGGCGCCGAGAGCCTCCGCCTCGGACGGGGTGCACCAGCGGAGCTCCTCGATCTCCGCGTGCGGCTCGATCGCGTCCGCGACGCCGGCGGTGAGCGGCAGGCGGAAGACCTCCGCCTCGAGCCGGTGACCCGGCTCGTTCGCCGCGTCGGTGACGAACGGGCCGAGGGGCTCCAGGGCGGTCTCGGGCACGTCGAGCCCGAGCTCCTCCGACAGCTCACGGACGAGCGCGCCGCGCGGGGTCTCACCCGCCTCCGGCTTGCCGCCCGCCTGCATGAACCGGTCGGTGCCGCGCTTGCGGACCAGGAGCTGGCGCCCCGACGGATCGGTCACGAGCGCCGCGACGACCCGGACGACGAGGTCGGTCACGCGTCCTCGAGGGCGGCGAGGAGCGGCTCGAGGGAGGACTCGAAGCGGATCATCGCGGCGCCCCGGTCGGAGAGGAAGCCCTCGCCGACCATGTGCGCGACGAGCTCCCGCATCGGCGACCAGTACCCGAGCACGTCGAGGAACCCGCACGGCTTGGAGTGGTAGCCGAGCATCGCCCACGACCACTGCTCGACGATCTCCTCGAGGGTGCCCGCGCCGCCCGGCAGCGCGACGAAGACGTCCGCGAGCTCGGCCATCATCGCCTTCCGCTCCGCCATGGTCTGCACGACGTGGAGCTCGGCCAGGTCCGGGTGCGCGAGCTCCGGCCCGATGAGCGCCTCAGGGATCACCCCGACGACGGTGCCGCCCGCGCCGAGCGCGCCGTTCGCCACCGCGCCCATCAGTCCGGTCCCGCCGCCGCCGTAGACGACGGTGATCCCGCGCTCCGCGAGGGTGCGCCCCACCTCGGACGCCGCCTCGAGGTGCCTCGGGTCGACGCCGTCCCGCGCGCCGCAGAACACCGCCACCGCCCTGATCGCTCGTTCCGTCACGCGGCGCATCGTAGGCGAGGGATGTTTCGCAGCCCGCTCGTCGGTGGGCGCTGGAAGGCTGGTGCGGTGGCGGGCAGGCGGGCGGAGGCGGTCTACCTCGCGGGCGCCATCCCGGTCCGGCTCGTCACGAACGGCGCCGGCGTCGCCCTGGCGCTCGCCGCGGCGACCCGCCTCGACAGCGTCGCGATCGGCGGGGTGCTGATCGCCGTGCTGAACGCGCCGAGCGTCGTCGCGGCGCCCGTCATCGGCGCCCTCACCGACGCGGTCGGCTCGCCGAAGCGCTTCATGCTCGGCGCGAGCGTCGTGCTCGCCGCCGCGCTCGTGACCGCCGCCTTCGTCGGCGCGGTCCCGCTCCCGCTCGTGATCCTCGGACTGCTCGCGGGCGGCTGCGTCGTGCCGGTGTTCATCGGCGGCCTCTCCGCCTGGGTGGACGAGGCGATGCCGGGCGACCACGCCCGCGGCTTCGCGGTCGACGCCCTGAGCTACAACCTCGCGGGCATCGCCGGGCCGGCCGTCGTCGCCGGCATGAGCGCGCTGCTGACCGCCACCGGGGCGCTGCTCGCGCTCGCCGCGGTGATGGTCGCGGGCGGCCTCCTCCTCCAGGTGCTGCCGATCGCCGGCCGGGGCGGCGCCGCGGATCCGCGGTCGCTCGCCCGGGGCGTCGCGCGCGCGACGCGCCACCTCGTCACCCACGGGCCGCTCGCCCGCGTCGTGCTCGCGGGCGCGGTCGTGCAGCTCGGCGCAGGGATGATGCCCGTCGTCGCCGTGCTCGTCGCGGTCCACCGCGGGCTCGCCGAGAGCGCGGGAGGGCTCCTGCTCACCGCCTTCTCGATCGGCGGCGTCACGGGCGCACTGCTCGTCGCCGTGCCCGCGATCACCCGCCGGGTCGCCGCGGTGCGGCCGCGGCTGATGATGGCGGTCAGCTTCACGGCGACCGGCGTGCTGACGCTGCTCGCGGCCGTGAGCCCCTCCTTCGCCCTGACGGCGGTCGCGCTCGCGCTGTCCGGGCTGCCGGACGCGACCGGTGTCGCCGCCATGCTGCGGCTGCGGCAGGAGGAGAGCCCCGCGGACGTGCGCGCGCAGGTCTTCGTGGTCGCGGCCGGCACCCGGGCGGTGACCGCGGCGATCGGCGCCGCCGTCGCCGGAGCGGTCGCCGGGCTCGACCCGTCGCTGCTGCTCGGGCTCGTCGCGGTGCCGTGGCTGACGGCCGCGCCGATCCTGCTCGCCCGCTTCCGCCGCCCGCGCGCCGACGCGGCGGAGGCGCCTACGCCGGCCGGATGACCCGGGCGCGGAGCAGCAGCACGTACAGCCGGCAGCCGAGGCAGTACCCGAACACCGAGTTGAGGAACGCGGCGACGAACGCCATCGCCGCGAACACCGCGAGCCCGGCCGGCAGGCCGAACGCGCCGAGTGCGACGCCGACGAGCGTGATGACGAACCCGACGCCCTGGGCGAAGGTCGGCGGCGCAGCGTCCTCCAGCTCCGTCGGCGGCTGCAGGCGCGGGCGGATCAGCGCGCGGAACAGGCGCCCGGAGGGGTGCCGCTCGATCCCGGCGAACGCGCCCCAGGCGAAGAGGGCGCAGATCGCGGCGAGCAGCACGGTCGCGACGACACCCGCGCCGACGAGGGCGAGGAAGACGTCGACGAGCAGCAGGACCGCGGTGATGCCGGCGCCGAAGCGCGGGCCGCGCGGGTCGATGCGGGCGCGGTCAGCGGACATGGTCGCCTCCGAGGACGGTCGTGAGCTCACGGTCGAGGGCGTCCCGCCGCGGCGCGCCGCCGATGCGGGCGCGGACCCGGTGGCCGCCGTCGACGAGCAGGGTGGTCGGGGTCTGGAGGACGCCGAACCGGTCCGCAACGTCGGGTCGCCGGGTGAGGTCCACCTCGACGTGCACGACGCCCTCGTGCCCGTCGGCCACGGCGCGGAGCAGCCGCGCCGTCCCCGGGCACTGCGCGCAGGTCGGCGTGGAGAACTGGACGAGCGTCGCGCGGGCGCCGAGCGGCGCCTCCGCTCCGAGGTCGGCGGCGGTGACGCGATCGCCGGAGGCGGTCCGGAGCCGCCCCGCACCGGCCCGGTGCAGCAGGCCGAGCGCGGTGGCGAGCACGACGAGTGCGGCCAGGGCGGCGAGCGCGAGCAGCGGAGACATCCCGGCACCATACGGACGCGAGCGCCGGACCCGGCGTCGTGTGACGGCGGATGACGCGGAGGCCGGCGCTGCATCGTGCGGTGGGGGCCGGGCCGCGTGCAGCGCGCGTCGCCGGACGCCGGGCAGGATCGGGGCCGTGCTGCACCTGGCGCTCGTGCTCCCGTCCGACCGCTCCCGACCGGCGCTCGAGGAGCTGCGGGCGCACGAGGGCGTCGCGTCCCTGCGACACCTGCCGGGGGCCGCGGTCGACCCGCGGGGCGACGTCATCGAGGCGGACGTCGCGCGCGAGTCGGCGGACGAGCTGATCGACCGCCTCCGCCACCACTGCACCGCGCTCGGGGGCACGATCACCGTCACGGAGATCGCCGTCGCGATCGGCGACCGCATCGAGCGGGCCGAGCGCGCCGCGCCGGGCGAGGGCGTCGACGCGGTGCTCTGGGACCAGCTCGCCGAGCGGACGGGGGAGGACGCGCGGCTCTCGGCGACCTTCCTCGTGTTCCTGATCGCGGCAACGCTGATCTCGGCGGTCGGCATCCTCACCGACAGCGAGGTGCTCGTCGTGGGCGGCATGGTCCTCGGCCCCGAGTTCGGGCCGCTCGCGTTCATCGCCCTGTCGATCGTCCGGCGGCGACCACGGCAGCTGCTGCGCGGCGCCGTGCCCCTCCTCGTCGGCTTCCCCGTCGCGATCGCCGCCACCGCCGGGGTCGTCGCGCTGATCCGGGCGACGTTCGGGCTGCCGGCCGGCTACCTGGACGGGAACCGGCCCCTCACCTCGTTCATCTCGCACCCCGACCAGTTCAGCGTCATCGTGGCGCTGATCGCCGGCGTCGCGGGCGTCGTCTCGCTGACGAGCTCCCGCTCCGGCGCGCTCGTCGGCGTGTTCATCAGCGTCACCACCATCCCGGCTGCGGCGAACATCGGCGCCGCGCTCGTCACCGGGCGCCTCGACGAGGCGGGCGGCGCCGCGGTGCAGCTCGGCGTCAACATCGGGTGCCTGCTCGTCGCGGCGGTCGTCACGCTGGTCGTCCAGCGGGCAGCGCGGTCCCGGCGCCGGCGGCGGGAGGCGCGCGGACGCTGACGGTCGTGGCAGGGTCGCAGGCATGGATGCCGATGTCGTCATCGTCGGCGGCGGCCTCGCGGGGCTCGTCGCAGCGACCGAGCTGACCGCCGCGGGGCGCCGCGTCGCGCTCGTCGAGCAGGAGAACGCCGGGAACCTCGGCGGCCAGGCGTTCTGGTCGTTCGGCGGGCTGTTCCTCGTCGACAGCCCCGAGCAGCGGCGGTGGGGCATCCGCGACTCGGCGGAGCTGGCCTGGCAGGACTGGCGCGGCAGCGCGCAGTGGGACCGCCTCGACGACGAGGACCGGTGGGCCGCGGCATGGGGCGAGGCGTACGTCGCCTTCGCGGCCGGGGAGAAACGGGCCTGGCTGCAGCAGCACGGCGTCCGCTTCACCCCGCTCGTCGGGTGGGCGGAGCGCGGCAACGGCCGCGCGGGCGGCCACGGGAACTCCGTGCCGCGATTCCACCTGCCGTGGGGGACCGGCACCGGCGTCTCGGGACCCTTCGCCGCGAAGGCGCGCGCGGCTGCCGCTGCCGGGCTGCTCGACCTCCGGTTCCGGCACCGCGTCGACGGGCTCGTGGTCGAGGGCGGGGCGGTCGTCGGCGTGCGCGGCGCCGTGCTCGCGCCGGACGAGGCCCCGCGCGGCGTCGCCTCCAACCGCGACGTCGTCGGCGACTTCGAGCTCCGCGCGCAGGCGGTGGTGCTCGCGTCCGGCGGGATCGGCGCGGACCACGACCTCGTGCGCGCGATGTGGCCGGAGCGGCTCGGCCGGCCGCCGCGCCGCATGCTCACCGGCGTCCCCGCGCACGTCGACGGCCGCGGGATCGGCATCGCGGAGGCGTCCGGCGCCCGCGTCGTGAACAAGGACCGGATGTGGCACTACACGGAGGGCGTCGCGAACTGGGACCCGATCTGGGCCGGGCACGGCATCCGGATCCTGCCCGGGCCGTCGTCGATGTGGTTCGACGCGCTCGGCCGGCGCCTGCCGGCGCCCGGGCTGCCGGGGCACGACACGCTCGGCACGCTGCGGCTCCTCCGCACCGACCCCGACATCGCCGCGTTCGACCACTCCTGGTTCGTCGCCTCGCAGAAGGTCGTGGAGAAGGAGTTCGCGCTCTCCGGCTCGGAGCAGAACCCGGACCTCACGAACCACGACTGGCCGCTGCTGCTCCGGTCGCGCCTCGGTCGCGGCCCGACGCCGGCGGTCGCCGCGTTCGAGCGGCACGGCCCGGACTTCGTCGTCGCCGACCGGCTCGGCGACCTCGTCGCGGGCATGAACCGGATCGCCCCGGAGGCGCCGCTGGAGCTCGCCGCGATCGAGCGACAGATCCGGGAGCGCGACGCCGAGCTCGCGAATCCGTTCACGAAGGACGCGCAGCTGCAGAGCATCCACAACGCCCGCCGCGCGCGGAGCGACCGCTTCACCCGCGTCGCGACCCCGCACCGCCTTCTCGACCCGGCCGCGGGGCCGCTCGTCGCGGTGAAGCTCCACGTCATCACCCGGAAGACGCTCGGCGGCGTCCAGACCGACCTCGACGGGCGGGCGATCGGCGCGGACGGGGCGCCGCTGCCCGGGCTGTGGGCCGCGGGGGAGGCCGCCGGGTTCGGCGGCGGCGGTGCGCACGGCTACAACGCGCTCGAGGGGACCTTCCTCGGCGGCTGCCTCTTCACCGGCCGCGTGGTGGGGCGCTCGCTCGCGGCCGCGCTGTAGCGCTCTGCTGCCCGTCCGGCACCACTGCACGGGCATGGTCTCGAGGCTCGCTTCGCTCGCACCTCGACCGGCGGGGGACGTGGGGCGGACGCGCCGCTGCGCGCTCTCGACCCGCGGCGGCCGGAGCGCTACTGTGCGCGGAGTTGGACGCTCGTCCAACTCCCGGCTCGGAGGTGCGCGGTGCAGCGGATCGCGGTGGAGGACCGGCGGGCGGCGCTGCTCGCCGCGGCGGTCCGCGTGATCGCCCGCGGCGGCATGGCGCGCGCCTCGACCCGCGCGATCGCGGCCGAGGCCGGCATGCCGACCGCGAGCTTCCACTACGTCTTCACGTCGCACGCGGCGATGGTGGAGGAGCTGGTCGCCGCGATCCTCGCCGCGCAGTCGGTGGCGGTCGCGGGCTCCGTCGCCGAGGCGGGCTCCCTCCGCGAGTTCGTGGGAGGCGCCCTCCAGGGCTGGCTCGACCGCGCCGCCGAGGACCCGGAGGTCGAGGTGGCGCTGCACGAGATCGTCGCCTGGTCCCGCTCCTCCGCGGAGCTGCGCCGGCTCGCGGAGCGGGTCTACGACGGCTACGCGGGCTCGATCGGCGCGTTCGTGCGCGCCGCGGAGGAGCGGTTCGCGGTGCGCTGGGCCGTGCCGCGGGAGGACGTCGCCCGCTTCGTGCTGGTGATCACCGACGGCGTCGCGGCGCGCTGGCTCGTCGACCGCGACGACGCGGCCGCTCGGCGCTCGCTGGCGACGGGCGCGGGCGCCGTGCTCGGACTGGTCGAGGCGTGACCGTCGTCGAGCCCGCGGTCCGCGTCGGCGCGCGCTGGATCGGCGGCTTCGCCGTCGCCTGGCTGGGCGTCTGGCTCGCGCAGCTCACGGTCATCCAGCTGCTGCTGCCCGCCCAGGTCGCGGGCACGACCGGCGAGCACGGCTTCGTCGACACGATCATGCGGTTCGGCTGGGTGTCCGCGGCGGCCGGCGTCGCCGCGCTCATCGCCTTCCCGGTCGTCGGCGCGCTGTCGGACGCGACGGTCTCGCGGTTCGGCCGCCGCCGCCCCTGGATCGCGGTCGGCACCGCCCTGTTCGCCGCGGGGCTGCTGCTGCTCGGCCTGCAGACGTCGGTCGTCGGGATCGCGCTCGCCTGGTGCGTCGCCCTCGCGGGGTTCGCCGCGGTGTCCTCCGCGCTGACCGCGCTCATCGCCGATCAGGTGCCGGTCGAGCAGCGCGGCGTCGTGTCGGCCTTCGTCTCCGTGCCGCAGGCGGCGGGCACGATCCTCGGCCTGCTGCTCGTCGAGGCGCTGGCGCTGTCCCGGGCCGGCTCGTACGCCCTCGTCGCGCTCGTGCTCGTGGTCCTCGTGGTGCCGCTGCTCCTCCGCATACCGGACGCGCCCGCGTCGGCGCCCGCCGCGCGACCCGGGATCCGGCAGATGACGGCCTCCCTCTGGATCGACCCGCGCACGCACCCCGACTTCGCGTGGACGCTGACGGGGCGCCTGCTCGTGAACCTCGGCAACGCGCTCGGCACGAGCCTCCTGCTGTACTGGCTCGCGGACGGGCTCGGGGACCCGCACGCGGAGGACGACCTCATCCCGCTCGTGCTCGTCTACCTCGTCGCCCTGGTCGTCGCGAGCCTCGTCGCCGGCCGGGCCAGCGACCGCACCGGGCGCCGCCGCGCCTTCGTGGGCGCCGCCGCCGCGCTGCAGGCGGTCGCGGGGCTGCTGCTCGCGCTCGTGCCGTCCTACGGCACGACGCTCGTCGGCGGCGCGCTGCTCGGCGCGGGCTACGGCGTGTTCCTCGCGGTCGACCAGGCGCTCGCGACGCAGGTGCTGCCCGATCCGCAGGACCGCGGGAAGGATCTCGGGATCATGAACGTCGCCCTCGCGGTGCCGCAGGCCTTCGGGCCCATCGTCGGCGCCGCCCTCATCGTCGCGTCCGGCGGCTTCGGCGCGCTCTTCGTCGGCGCCGGGGTGCTCTCCGCGCTCGGCGCGGTGTCGGTCTCGCGCGTGCGGGGCGTCGCGTGATCGCGCTGCCGCCGCCGACGGCCACGCCGTGGACGGACCCGACGCGGTTCTGGCCGGGTGTGCTGGAGGCGACCGCGGGTCTCGACGCCCCGCTCGGCGTGCTCGAGCTCGACGCGCTCGCCTGGAACGCGCACGACCTCGTGCGCCGCGCGAAGGGCACGCCGATCCGCCTCGCCTCGAAGTCCCTGCGGGTGCGGGAGGCGATCGAGTCCGTCCTCGCGCTGCCCGGCTGGCACGGCGTGCTCGCCTACTCGCTGCCGGAGGCCCTGCGCCTCGTCGCTGCCGGGATCGACGACGTCGTGCTCGGCTACCCGGTCGTCGACCGCGCCGCGCTCGCGGCGCTCGCCGCGGACGAGGAGGCGGCCGCGCGGATCACCCTGATGATCGACGCGGTGGCGCAGCTCGACCTCGTCGACGCGGCCGTGGCGCCGGCCTCCCGCCCGCCGCTGCGGGTCGCGCTCGACCTCGACATGAGCATCGACCTCCCCGTCCTCGGGCACCTCGGCGTGCGGCGCTCGCCGCTGCGGGACGCGGCGGCCGCGATCGCGCTCGGCCGGCACGTCGCCGCGCGGCCGGGGTTCCGGCTCGTCGGGCTGATGGGGTACGAGGCGCAGATGGCCGGGGTCGTGGACCGCTACGGCGCGAACCGCGCCTACGAGCGGATCATCGCCGGGGTGAAGCGCCGCTCCGCCGAGGTCGCGTTCGCGCGGCGGGAGGCCGCCGTGGCGGGCCTCCGTCAGCTGACCGATCTCGAGTTCGTGAACGGCGGCGGGACGGGCTCGATCGAGGCGACGATCGGCGACTCCTCCGTCACCGAGGTCACCGCCGGGAGCGGGCTGTTCGGCGGCCACCTGTTCGACCGGTACCGGACGTTCCGCCCCGCGCCGGCCGCCTCCTTCGTCCTGTCGGTGGTCCGCGTGCCGAGCGCGGGCGTCGCGACGCTCGAGGGCGGCGGCTGGATCGCCTCCGGGCCCGTCGGACCGGACCGGCGGCCGCTGCCGGTCTGGCCGCGGGGCCTCGACTACGAGCCGCGCGAGCAGGCGGGCGAGGTGCAGACGCCGGTCCGCGGCGGTCGCCTCGCGGTCGGCGACCGGGTCGTGCTCCGGCACACGAAGTCGGGGGAGCCCGCCGAGCGGCTCGCGGCGTACCGTCTGGTGCGGTCCGGCGCGCTCGTGGGGGAGTGGCCGACCTACCGCGGCGAGGGGGCGACGTACTCGTGACCGGGCGGACCTGGACGAACTGGGGCAGGACGAGCCGCTCGACCCCGGCCCGCGTCGTGCGGCCGCGCAGCGCGGAGGCCGTCGCGCGCGCCCTCCGCGACGCGTCCGCGGACGGCCTCGCCGTGCGGCCCGTCGGCGCGGCGCACAGCTTCACCGCGCTCGCGCGGACCGAGGGCGTGCTGCTCGAGACGACGGGCCTCGCCGGCCTCCGGAGCATCGACCGCGACCGGGGCCGGATCACGGTCGGCGGCGGCACGACGATCGCGGCCGTCGCCCGCATCGCGGGCCGGTTCGGGCTCGCGTTCCAGAACCTCGGGGACATCGACCACCAGACGATCGCGGGCGCGATCGGCACCGGCACCCACGGCACCGGCGGCGCCTTCGGCCCGATCGCCTCGCAGGTCGTCGGGCTGCGGCTCGTCACGCCCGCGGGCGAGGTGCTCGACCTGGGCGAGGACGATCCGCTGCTGCTGGCGGCCCGGGTGTCCCTCGGCGCGCTCGGCGTCGTCACCGCCGTCACCCTGCAGCTCGCACCCGCGTTCGGCCTCGCGGCCGATGAGCGGGCCGAGCCCCTCCGGCCGGTCGTGGAGGGCTTCGCCGACCGGGTCGCCGCGGCGGACCACTTCGAGTTCTACTGGTTCCCCGGCACCGAGCTGGCGCTGACGAAGACGAACACCCGCATCCCGCTCGACGAGGTCGGCCCGCAGGGCTCCCGGCTGCAGCGGCTGATCGACGACGAGGTCCTCGCGAACGGGCTCTTCGAGCTCACGTGCCGGCTCGGCCGGCGCGCACCGCTGCTCGTGCCGACGATCAACCGCATCGCCAGCCGCACCGTCGCGGAGCGCTCGTACGCCGCGCCGTCCCACGCGGTCTTCACGTCGCCGCGGCGGGTGCGGTTCGCGGAGACGGAGTGGGGCGTGCCGCTCGAGGCGCTGCCGGAGGCCTTCGAGGCGTTCCGGTCCGCGGTCCGGCGCAGCGGCCTCCGGATCTCGTTCCCGGTCGAGGTCCGCGCGGTGGCCGCGGACGAGTCGGCCTGGCTCAGCACCTCGTACGCGCGGCCGACCGCCTACATCGCCGCGCACTGCTACCACCGCGACGTGCGGCGGGAGTACCTCCGCATCGCCGAGCGGGTGTTCCGCGGGTTCGACGGGCGGCCGCACTGGGGCAAGCTGCACACCCGCGACGCGGCCGACCTGCGCGGCCGCTACCCGCGGTTCGACGACTTCCTCGCCGTGCGGCGCCGTCTCGACCCGGGCGGGCTCCTCCGGAACCCGCACCTGGACCGGGTGCTCGGACTGCCCTGAGGCGGGGGTCCGGGCAGGCGCCTCGGAGTGCGCTGATGCGGCCGGAACGTGCTGATGCTGCTCGGCGGGGGACCGCATCAGCGCGTTCGAGCCGCAGGAGCCGGCCCCCGAGCGAGGATCACGGGACGAGGACGATCCGGTCGTCGGTCCGCGCGGTCCACGCCGCGGTCACGTCGCGGAGCGGCACGGCGCGTGTCGGGACGTCGTAGCCGCCGCGCATGATCTCGGCCGCGAGCGCGGGCAGCTCCGCCACGATGGCGCGCGGCGACACCGACCCCTGCCCGCTGCCGACGAGGCGGAGATCGGTCGCGCGCAGCGCGGCGGACGGGATGGGCGACTCCAGGCCGCCCGTGGAGCCGATCTCGACCCAGTGCAGGGGTCGGCCGTCGTCCTCCCGCGCCGGCACGATCCCGCGCAGGGCCGCCGCGGTCGCGTCGCCCCAGACGTAGTCGAGCACGACGTCGAGCGACCTGCCGGCCTCCGCGAATCCGGCCGCTGCGCCGTCGCCGAGCTCGATCAGCGCGTCCGCGCCGAGGGCGGGCAGCGTCGCGAGCTTCCGGACGTCGCGCCCGGCGGCCGTCACATGGGAGGCTCCCAGTCGCTTGGCGAGCTGCACCGCGAGCCGTCCGGCGCTCCCCGTCGCGCCGAGCACGAGGACGCGCGCGCCGGCGGGCAGGGCGATGCGCTGCGTCAGCGCCATCCACGACGACATCGCGGGGTTCATCGCGGCGGCGATGCGCACCGGGTCGACGCCCTCCGGCAGCACCGCGCTGCGTCGGGGGTCGATGACGACCTGCTCGGCCATCGCGCCGTCGCGGGTGTCCGGCAGCACGAAGTACCGGAGGGCGCCGTCCGGCGCGCGGCCGACGCCGTCGACGCCCGGGACGAGCGGCAGCTCGTCGGTGCTCGTGTAGTGCGAGCCGGCCGCCTGCGAGCGCACGCGCGGATGGATCGCCGAGGCGACCAGGTCGACGAGCACCCCGTCCGGCCGGGCGGCGGGGGCGGGGATCTCGCGGAAGGCGGGCGGACGGTCGAACGACTCGACGACGGCGGCGTGCATGGCGGGTCCTCTCCGGATATGATTGGGAACACGAACCAAAGGAGTTTGGAGTACCAACGGTGTCAATCGACCCGGAGGACCTGGCGCTCCGCGACGCGCTCGTCAGGAGCTCGTTCGAGGTCATGGGGCGGCTGTCCCGCCTCGCCGCGGAGGAGGGCATGTCGCTGACGCAGCTGCGGGTGCTCGGCGTCCTCCGCGACCGCCGACCCCGGATGGCCGAGCTCGCGCAGGGGCTCGGCCTCGACCGGTCGAGCGTGACCGGCCTGATCGACCGCGCTCAGGCGAAGGGGCTCGTCGAGCGCGTCGCAGAGGAGGGCGACGGGCGCGGCGTCCGGGTGGTCCTCACCGCGGAGGGGCAGCGGGTCGCCGCGCTGCTCGCCGACCGCGTCTCGGAGCTGCTCGCGGACGCGGTCGCGCCGCTGTCGCCGGCGATGAAGCGATCGCTTCGCGAGGGGCTCGAGGCCACCTTCGTCAGCGGGTTCTGACCCCCTCGCGGCCGCTCAGCGGAGGCGCGCGGGTGCGGCGAACGCCGCGCCCGCTGCGGCGAGGACCGACGCGCCGAGCACCGCGGCCATCGCCCCGCCCGTGCCTGCCGCGCCCGCCAGCGCTCCCGCGATCGCCGTGCCCGCGCCGATCCCGACGCTGAAGGCGCTGATCGCCCAGCCGTTCGCCTCCGTCAGCGCGGTCGCCGGCGTCGCGGCGGCCGTGATCGCGAAGACCTGCGTCAGCAGCGGCGGCAGGAGGATGCCGGCGAGGAACGCGCCGACGAGCCACAGCGCCGGCGGCAGGCCGAACGCCGCCGTCGGCAGGTAGAGCACCGCGAGGAGCAGGAGGACGAACCGGAGCGCCCGCTCCGGCGGCGTCCGCAGCGGGAACCGCGCGATGAGCAGCGCGCCGACGAGCGCGCCGCCGGCGTTGATCGCGAGCGCCCAGCCGTTCAGCGACGCCGTGCCGCCCAGCGTCGCGAGCCGGGCGGCGCTGATCGTGAGCACGCCGATCGGGAGGCCGGCGGCGATCTGCACGACGACGAGCGTCCGCACCACCCGGGTGCGGAGGGCGGAGGGGTGCGGGCCGGTCGCGGGCTCGGCGGCGGCCGGCGAGGGGAGGACGCGGTGGAGGCAGAAGAGCGCGGTGCCCGCGAGCCCGGCGACGGCCATGACGACCACGGCGCCCGCCGCGCCCAGCCATGCGGCGAACCCGACCGCGAGCAGCGGGCCGAGGATGAAGAGCACCTCCTGCGCCGCGGCGTCCGCGCTGAAGGCCCGAGCGAGCTGGCGCCCGGGCGCCATGATCCGCGGCCACGCGCTGCGGAGCGTCGGCTCGAGCGGCGGGAAGGCGAAGCCGGCGACCAGGCTGCAGACGAAGGCGGCCGCCGGTGCGACCGCGACGAGCGCGGCGACGCCGAGCAGCGCGGCCGTCGCGACCGCCGCCGAGCCGAGCAGGACGGCCCGGGGCCGGCGCGAGCGGTCGACGAGGCGGCCGAGCAGGGGCGTGCCCGCGGTGGAGGCGATCACGTACCCGCCGGTCAGCGCGCCGGCGAACGCGTACCCGCCTCCGCCGTCCACCACGATCCGCACGAGCGCGAGCGCGCTCATCGCCTGCGGCAGGCGGCCGAGCAGGGAGGTCGCGAGCAGGGTGGTCGCGACGCCCGCCACCTGCGGACGGGCGGCGACGGTCTCATCCACCGTTCGAGCCTGGCAGATCAGGGCACGCGGAGCTCCTGCGGCTCGACGACGACGTCGACGAGCGCGCCGTTCCGCCAGACCGTCATCTCCATGCGGCTGCCGATCGCGCGCTCGACCATCTGCCGCGTCACGTCGCCGACCGTCGTGATCGGCGCACCGCCGAGGGAGACGACCACGTCGCCCGCGCGGGCGCCCGCCGCCGCGGCGGGGCTCCCGTCGATCACGGACGCGACCTGGACGCCGTTCGGGGAGCCGACCCGGGCGGCGATCTCGGGGCGGAGGCGGATCCGCGCGCCGGCGATCCCGAGCCACGCGCGGCGGACGCGACCCGACGTGCGCAGGGCGTCGACGATCTCCCGGGTCGTCGCCGTGATCGGGACCGCGAGCCCCAGCCCGACGCCGGCGACCGCGGTGTTCACGCCGACCAGCCGTCCGGCGCTGTCCGCGAGCGCGCCGCCGCTGTTGCCCGGGTTCAGCGCGGCGTCCGTCTGCACGACCTCGTCGACGACGCGGCCCGCGCGGGTCGGGAGCGAGCGGCCGAGCGCGGAGACGATGCCGGCCGTGACGCTGCCGGCGAGCCCGTGCGGGTTGCCGAGCGCGACGACGAGCTGCCCGACCCGCAGCCGCGCCGCGTCGCCGAACGGCACGGGCGGCGGGGTTGGGTCGTCGGCGCGCAGCACGGCGAGGTCGGACAGCGGGTCGCGGCCGATCACCCGCGCCCGTGCCTCGGAGCCGTCCGCGAAGGCGAGCTCGACCCGCTCGGCGCCCTCGACCACGTGCGCGCTCGTCAGCAGGTGGCCGGCGTCGGAGATCACGGTCGCGCTGCCCGCGCCCGTCCCGCGCGCCGTGCGGACGGTCACCGCGGCGACGGACGGCCCCACCGTCTCCGCCACCCGGATCACCGTCGTGGAGTAGGCGTCCAGCGCCTCCGCGTCGCTCATGCAGGGAGTGTCGCTCCGCCCCGATCGGCCTCCGGCGCGGTTCGCCCACGGCTGACGGGCCGCACTACACTCCACAAGTCGTAGAGCCGCGGAGGTGCGAGTGGTCGGGCGTCGGGCGCACGGGCAGCTGAAGACGACGGTGCTCACGCTGCTGCGGGAGGCGGACGCCCCCGTGACGGCGCGCATGCTCCTCGAGCGCTGGCCCGCCGGGGATCCGGTGCCCGCCTTCACGACGGTGATCACCGTGCTCACCCGGCTGCAGCAGGCCGGCGCGGTGGAGCGGATCGAGGGCCAGGAGGCGCGGTTCGCCCTCCGTCACGTCGCCGGGGGCGTGGCCGCCGAGTCGATGCTCGCCGCCCTCTTCGAGTCCGCGGACCGCGGAGCCGCGCTCATGTCCTTCGCGGAGCAGCTCGACCCCCGCGACCTCGACCTGCTGCGCCGCGCGGTCGGCGGCCCGACCCCGTGATCGTCCTCGCCGCGCTGCTCGCGCTCGCCGCCGCCTGTCTGCTCGGTGCGCCGCGGCTGCTCCGCCTCCGCCGCGCCGCGATCCGCCGGCCCCGCCTGCTGCTCGCGGTCTGGCTCGGCGTCTTCCTCACGGGCGCCGCGGCGGTCGGCTCCAGCGTGCTGTGGAGCGTCATGCTCGCCGTCGCGGACCGGCCCGGGCCGCTCGACGCCGGTTGGGTCGCCGGCGTGCTCGCCTGGGGCGCGCTGGCCGTCACGGGAGCCGTCGCCGCGCTCGTGCTCACGCGGGCCGAACCGCTGCTGTCCGGCCGGAGCGCGACGAGCCGCGACCTCGACCTCCTGGCCGCCGCCTGCGCCGACCGGGTCGAGCGGCTGCGCGGCGTGCAGGTGCTGTTCGTCCGCGCCGATCGCCCCGTCGCGTTCAGCTCGACCTGCGACGGCGGCCGGATCGTCGTCACGACGGCGCTCGCGGAGGGGCTCGCTCCGGGCGAGCTCCGCGCCGTGCTCGAGCACGAGCGCGCCCATCTCGCCGGGCGGCACGACGTGCTCCTCCGCGTCGCCCGCGTCAACCGCGCCTGCCTGCCCGCGCTCTTCGGTGCGCGCGCGTTCGACCAGGCCGTGCACCTCCTGGTCGAGCTCGCCGCCGACGACGCGGCCGCCCGCGCCTGCGGACCCGCGACCGTCGCGGCGGCCCTCCGCCGCGCGGCCGAACTCGAGGCGAACGAGTGGGCGGAGATCCGCGCCGCCCGGCTCGAGGCAGCTCGGCCGCGGACCCGCGCCGTGGGGATCGGAGCGCTCTACAAACTGTAGAGTGGGTGCCGTGACGATGGGCACGCCGCTGACCGCCTCGGTGGTCGCCGTCGTCTTCGGCACGCTGAGCGTCTGGTTCGCGGGCCGACTCGTGACGGGCCGCGACGTGCCCGACCGGATCTCGAACCTGCTCCACCTCCTGATGAGCGCCGCGATGGCCGTCATGCCGTACTCATGGGCGGCGCCCGCGCTGCCCCAGGTCGTCGTGTTCTCCGCGGGCGCGTTCTGGTACGCCGGCGCCGCGCTCTTCCGCCCCGCCGCGGACGCCGGGCTCGGCGTCGGGCACGGCGCCCACGGCCGCGTCGCCGGCCTCTGGTACCACGCGGGAATGCTGCTCGCGATGGTCTGGATGGCCGTCGCGATGATCCCCGCGTCCGCCGGCGACGACGCGGCGGGCATGGCCGGCATGTCGGGGATGGGCCACGCGCACGCCGCGGGCGCGGGCGGGCTCACCGGCGACGCGCCCTGGGCGCTCGCGATCTCGATCGCGCTCGGCGCGCTCTTCGCCGGCGCGGCCGTGTGGCTCGCCGGCCTCCTGATCCGCGAGGCGGCCGGCGCCGCCCACCGCCTCGAGATCGCCGACCTGACCGCCTCGACCCTCATGGCCGCCGGGATGTCGTTCGCGCTCCTCGCCGTCATGACCTGACCCCAAGGAGCACCATGACCTCGACCACGACCCGCCGGCCCTCAGCCCGACGCTGGGGGGCGCGCCTCGCGGCCGGCCTGGTCGGCGGTGCGGTCGCCGTGCTGCTCGGAGCGACGGCGGCCTCCGCGCACGTCCACGTCGACGGGGAGGACGCGACCCGCGGCGGCTACGGTGTGCTGACCTTCCGCGTGCCCACCGAGTCCGCGACCGCATCGACGACCGAGGTGACCGTGACGCTGCCCGCCGACCACCCGATCGCGTCGGTGTCGGTCGAGCCGGTGCCGGGGTGGACCGCGACGGTGACGACCGCGAAGCTCGCGAAGCCGATCGAGACGGACGACGGGCGGCTGACCTCGTACGCCTCCCGGATCGACTGGAAGGCCGACGCGTCGGCGGCGATCGAGCCGGGGGAGTTCCAGCGCTTCAGCGTCTCGGCCGGGCCGCTGCCCG
Source organism: Amnibacterium kyonggiense (assembly GCF_004364555.1). Classification (GTDB taxonomy): domain Bacteria; phylum Actinomycetota; class Actinomycetes; order Actinomycetales; family Microbacteriaceae; genus Amnibacterium; species Amnibacterium kyonggiense. The sequence goes on from NZ_SOAM01000001.1 coordinate 996,620, forward strand.
ACGTCGCCTCGCTCGCCTTCCCGACGACGCAGCGCTACAGCGACGGCTCCGTCGTCGAGTGGAACCAGCTCGCGTCGGGCTCGGCGGAGCCGGAGCACCCCGCGCCCGTGCTCGAGCTCGCCTCGGGCGACGAGGGCTCGGGGCAGACCCCGACGGAGGTGCGCACGGTGCAGGACACCGGCACCGCCACCGCAGCGCTGGCCGCCGCGATCATCGCCGTCGTCGCCGCGCTGGCGGCGCTCGTCGTCGCGGTCGTCGCCCTGCTGCGGGGGAAGCGGCGCGACGCCGCGTGATCCGGACCGTCCCGCGTCGCCGGGCCGCGGCGCTGCTCGTCGCGCTCGTCGGCCTGCTCCTCCTGCTGCCCGCGGCGCCCGCGTCCCCCCACGCGGTGCTCGTCGCGAGCGACCCGGCCGACGGGGCGCGGGTCGAGACCGCGCCCGCCGCCGTGCGGCTCACCTTCGACGAGGCGGTGACGGTGCCGCCGCGGGCCGCGACGGTGCTGTCCTCCACGGGCGTGCGGGTCGACCGCGGCCCGGTGCGGCTCGACGGCCGGGTGCTCGTCGTGCCCCTGCGGGCCTCGGTGCCCGCGGGCGTCTACAGCGTCTCGTGGCGCGTCGTGTCCGCGGACAGCCACGTCGTGGCCGGCTCGATCCGGTTCGGGGTGCGCCGCGACGCGACCGCGGTGGAGGGCCCCGTCACGACGGCGTCCCCGCTCGACCCCGCGTCCGCCGCAGCCGCCGGCCTCCTGTACCTCGCGGTCTCGCTCGGCCTCGGCGCCCCCGCCGCGGCGACCGCCTTCTGGCCGTCCGTGCGGCGCGGCCGCCGGGTCGGGCGGCTCGCGGCGGCGGGGCTGATCACCGCCGCCGTCGCCACGGTCGCCGAACTGCTCCTCCGCGGGCCGGAGGCGGGCGGCAGCGGCTGGGCCGGCGTGCTCGCCCTCCAGGACCTCGGGGCGACGCTCGCGAGCGGGCCCGGCCTCGTGCTCCTCGCGCGGCTCGTCCTCCTCGGCGCCCTCGCGGTCCTGCTGCGGCGGGCGCTGCTCGTGCCCGCGGGCGTCGCCGGCGTCGGCGTGCTCGTCACGGTCGCCCTGCTCGGGCACGCTTCCGACGGCGCCGCCTGGCTGCTCGTCCCCGCCGCCGTCCTGCACCTCGCGGCCATGGCGGTCTGGCTCGGCGGTCTCGCCGTGCTCGTCGCCGTCGTGCTGCCGCGCCTGCGCGGGACGCCCGGAGCCGCGCTGCGCGCCATGCGGCGGTGGTCGCTCTGGGCCTTCGTCTGCATCGGCGTGCTCGTCGTGACGGGGGAGGTCCAGGCCTTCCCGATCGTGGTGCCGCTGCCGTCGCTCTGGTCGACCGGCGGCGGCCGGCTGCTGCTCCTGAAGCTCGTGCTCGTCGCGCTGCTGCTCGTCGTCGCGGCGGCGCTGCAGCGCCGGGTCGCGGCCGGCCGGGCCGCCCCGCACAGCCGCCTCCGCCGCGCCGTGGCGGTCGAGGTCGTCGGCGTGCTGGCCGTGCTCGGCGTCACCGGCGTCCTCACCGGCAGCGCGACCGCGGCGGAGACCTACGGGCCCGCCGTGCAGCGGACGACGCCGATCGGCGCGGACCGGCTCGTCGTCGACGTCGACCGGACCCGCCGCGGCGCCGCGGTGATCCGCGTCCGCGCGGAGGACGGGGGAGCGCCCGTCCGCCTCGAATCGCTCTCCGGGACCCTCAGCACGCCGGACGTCGCCGCGCTCGACGTCGCGTTCCGCCGCGACGGCGCGGGCTGGCGCAGCACCGACGCGACCCTGCCGGTCCCGGGGACCTGGACGCTGACGCTCGACGCCGAGCGCAGCGCCACGACCGCCTATGCCGCGGAGGTCTCCTGGCCCGTCTGGTGACGGGAGCGCTCAGTCCTGGTGGGGGGCGAAGTTCCGGAGGCGGAGGCTGTTCGTCACGACGAGCACGCTCGACAGCGCCATCGCGGCGGCCGCGATGAGCGGGTTGAGCAGGCCGGACGCGGCCAGCGGGATCGCGGCGATGTTGTAGCCGAACGCCCACACGAGGTTGCCGCGGATCGTGCCGAGCATCTTCCGCGCGAGCGCGACGGCGTCCGGCACCGCGCGGAGGTCGTCGCGGACGAGGATCACGTCCGCGGACTTCATCGCGACGTCCGTGCCGGTCACGATCGCCATGCCGAGGTCGGCGGAGGCGAGCGCCGCCGCGTCGTTGATGCCGTCGCCGACCATCGCGACCTTCCGGCCCTGCCGCTGCAGGTCCGCGACCACCGCGGCCTTGTCGGCCGGGAGGACCTCGGCGATCGTCTCGTCGACGCCGAGCGAGGCGCCCACCGCCGCGGCGGCGCGCGTCGTGTCGCCCGTCAGCAGCACGGTCCGCAGGCCCATCGCCTGGAGCTGCGCGATCGCCTCCCGCGCCGTCGGCTTCACGTCGTCCGCGAGGCCGAGCACGCCGGCCGCCGCGCCGTCGACGGCGAGGAGGACCAGGGTGCGGCCCGCGTCCTCGAGCTGCGCGACGTCCGCCTCGAGGGCATCCGGCAGCGCGACGCCCTGCTCCACGAGCAGACGGCGGTTCCCGGCGAGCACCCGGCGGCCGCCGACCGTGCCCGCGGCGCCGAGGCCGCTCAGCGCCTCGAAGCCCTCGACCGGGTCCGGCCGGCCGAGCTCCGCGGCGGCGGCGCCGGAGACCGCGCGGCCGATCGCGTGCTCCGACGACTGCTCGAGCGCACCCGCGAGGCCGAGGAGGTCCTCCCGCGTCCAGCCCGCCAGCGGCCGGACCTCGGCGACGGTGAAGGCGCCGGTCGTGACCGTGCCGGTCTTGTCGAGGACGACGGTGTCGATCCGGCCGCTCGCCTCCAGGGCGTCCTGCCCCTTGACGAGGATGCCGAGCTGCCCGCCGCGGCCGACGCCGACCATGAGCGCGGTCGGCGTCGCGAGCCCGAGCGCGCACGGGCAGGCGATGATCAGGACGGCGATGCCGATGCCGATCGCCGCGCCGAGCGGGGCGCCGGCGAGCAGCCAGCCGGCCGTGACGAGCACCGCGAGCGCGATGACGGCCGGGATGAAGACGCGGCTGATCCGGTCGACGAGCTTCGTGACGCCGGCCTTGCGGCGCTGCGCCTCGTCCGCGATCGCCGCGAGCTGCGCGAGCCGGGTGTGCTGCCCGACCCGCTCCGCGACGATCGTGAGCGCACCGGCGCCGTTCACCGTGCCGGCCGCGACGGCGGAGCCCGGCTCCACCTCGACGGGCGCGGTCTCGCCGGTCATCGTGCTCGTGTCGACGGACGACCGGCCCGCCTCCACGACGCCGTCCACGGGGACCGCGGTGCCGGGGCGGACGATCAGCACGTCGCCCGGCCGGACCTGGCCGGCCGGCACCTCCACGTCGCCCTCCGGCGTGCGGAGGACGACGGTGCGGGACGCGAGGCCGGAGATCGCGTGGAGGACGTCGCCCGCGCGGCGGCGGGAGCGCGTCTCGAAGTACCGGCCGCCGAGCTGGAACGTCACCATGCCGGCCGCGACGTCGAGGTAGATCGCGTCCGCGCCCGGCGGCGTCGGGCCGAACCCGATCCAGTAGCCGGCCGCCGACGGGCCGCCGACGAGCACGACGAGCGCCCAGACGAACGACACGATCGCGCCGAGGGACACGAGCGTGTCCATGCTGAGCGAGCCCGAGCGGAGGTTCCGGAACGTCGCGCGGTGGAAGGGCCATGCGGCCCAGGTGACGATCGGCACGGCGAGCAGCACGCAGACGAGCTGCCAGCCGGGGAAGCGCCACGCGGGCACGAGCGCGAGCAGGATCGTGAGGTCGCAGAGCGGCACGCTGAGCAGCGCCGAGACGGCGAGCCGGCGGCGGAGGGAGTCGATCCGGTCGCTCGTCGCGCGGCGCGACCACTCGTCGTCGCCGGGCGTGTGCAGGGCGGCCCTGTACCCGGCCTTCTCGACCGCCGCGATGCCGGCGGCCGTGTCGCCGCCGAGCCCGACGACGGTCGCGCGCTCGGTGGCGAAGTTCACGCTCGCGGTGACGCCGTCCAGCCTCCCCAGCTTGCGCTCGATGCGGGTCGCGCAGGCGGAGCAGGTCATGCCCGCGATGTCGAGCTCGACGACGTCGTCCAGGGGTTCGACCGTCGGCCGGTCCGTCAGCACGGCGTCGGTCCGAGCCACATCCGCCTCCAAGCGTCGGGGTGCGATCTACGAATTGTAGAATCTCGGGGCTCGACCGGCCGCGCGACGAGAGGGATCCATGACCACGGAGACCGCCGTCGCCGCCGCGCCCGCGGGGGAGACGCCGCAGCGGCGCGCAGCGCGCGGCCGCATCGACCCGCTCCTCGCCGCCGCCGCGCTGCTGCCGGTCGCGGCCGTCGCGGTCGCCGTCGTGCTGCTCGGTTCCGCGCCGTACCGGGTGCTCGGGCCGAACGTCCCGGACCTCGGCACGTCGCTCACCACCGCCGTGCTGCAGGGGATCGCCGGGGTGGCGGCCGCCGCGTGCGCCGGGGGCCTGGCCTACGGCGTGCTCGCGCGGCAGCGCGCGGGCGAACGCCGGCTGGTCGTCGACTGGTTCGGCGACGCCCGGCTCGCTGCGGTGTCCGCGGGCGTGTGGGCGGTCGCCGCCGCGGCGCTCGTGGCCGCCGACGCCGCCGACGCGGGCGGCCAGTCGCTGTCCCGCCTGCTCGTGCCCGGCGCCCCGGGCTACCTCTTCTCCTACTCCTACGTGCCGACCGCCTGGCTCGTGACCGCGCTGCTCGCCGCGGCGATCGCCGTCACGGCCTTCCTCGCGCGGACCTGGCAGACGCACGCGGCGCTGCTCGGCGTCGCCCTCGTCGCCGTGCTCCCGCCGGTCGTCGTCACCCAGGTGCTCGTCGGCCCGAACCACGACTTCGGCAGCGACGCGGCGATCGTCGGCACGCCGGCCGCCGCGGTGCTGCTCGGCCTCATCGGGGTCGCGCGGCTGCGGACGGTCGCCGGCCCGCTGCCCGGGCTCGTGTCCCTCCGGCGCACCTGGGTGCTCCTCGGCCTCGCGTGGGCCGCGACCACGGCCACGGAGGTCGTGATCGCGCTCTTCGAGCTGTGGAGCTCGCCGTTCCTCGGGTCCGCCACCGCGTGGCTGTTCCTCGTGCGGTTCGTGCTGCTCGCCGCCCTCGCGCCGCTGATCGCGCAGGGCCTCCGCGCCTCCCGCGGCGCGACGGACCTCGCGGCCGTCCGGCGGACCTCCGCGCGGCTGGTGCGGATCGCGCTGCTGCCCGCGGCGCTGCTGCTCGGCGTCGCGCTGATCATGGCGCGCATCCCGCCGCCCCAGTACTTCGTGCCGACCTCGGTGAACCAGACGTACTTCGGGTACGACCTGGAGTCCGCCCCGACCCTGGCCGTGATGCTGTTCGACTGGCGGCCGAACCTCCTGTTCCTGCTCGTCTCGGTCGTCGGGGCGGGGCTCTACGTCGCGGGCGTCGTCGTGCTGCGACGCCGCGGGGACGCGTGGCCGGTCGGCCGGACGGTCGCGTGGGTGCTCGGCTGGACGGTCGTCGTGCTCACGACCTCCAGCGGGCTGGGCCGGTACTCGAGCGCCGTGTTCAGCCTCCACATGATCCTGCACATGGCGCTGAACATGCTCGGCCCGCTGCTGCTCGTGCTCGGCGGCCCGATCACGCTGGCGCTCCGCGCGCTGCCGGCGCACGGCCGGTCCGCGGCCGCCGGGGTGCGGGAGTGGATCGCGGCGATGCTCGCGTGGCGCGTCACGCACGTGCTCTTCAACCCGCTGTTCGTGTTCATCCGGTTCATCGGCGCGTACTACGTGCTCTACTTCACGCCGATCTTCGACTTCGCCCTCCGCTACCACTGGGCGCACCAGCTGATGAACGCGGAGTTCCTCGTCGTCGGCGTGATGTTCTACGGCCTCGTGATCGGCGTGGACGCGCCACCGCGGCCGATCCCGCACATCGGCAAGCTCGGGATGGTGCTCGCCGCGATGCCGTTCCACGCCTTCTTCGGCGTCGCGGTGATGACGAGCAAGGATGTGATCGCCGGCGACTTCTACCGGTACATCAGCGAACCGTGGGCGGGGAACCTGCTCGCCGACCAGGCGACCGGCGGGGGCATCGCCTGGGGCGCCGGCGAGCTGCCGCTCGTGATCGTCATCGTGGCGCTCGTCACGCAGTGGGCGCGGCAGGACGGCCGCGTCGCCGCGCGCACGGACCGGCACCTCGACCAGGGCACGGACGACAGCTTCGAGGCGTACAACGCGATGCTGGCGAAGCTCCAGTCCCGGGACCGCGAGCCCGCCTCCGCCGCTCCGGGCGCCGCCGCCGCGCCCGCCGCCGCTCCGGAACGCGACGCCTGATCCGATCCCCTCCCGGGGCGCCGCGCTTCCGAACCCCGTCATCGGCGGCCGTTAGAGTCGCGGGACCGAGGGGAGCGCGGTGCCGACTGCGGAGGCGATGACGTCGGCGGCGACGAAGCCGCCCGAGCGCCGCCTCCTCCGCCTGCTCGGGCCCGCGTTCGTCGCGGCCATCGCCTACGTCGACCCGGGGAACGTCGCGGCGAACCTCTCGGCCGGCGCCCGGTACCAGTACCTGCTCGTCTGGGTGCTCGTGGCCGCGAACGCCACGGCCGTCGTGGTGCAGTACCTGTCAGCGAAACTCGGCGTCGTCACCGGCCGCACCCTGCCGGAGCTGCTCGGCGACCGCCTCCCGCGCGGTGGCCGGCTCGCCTTCTGGGCGCAGGCGGAGCTCGTCGCCGCCGCGACCGACCTCGCGGAGATCATCGGCGGCGCGATCGCCCTCCAGATCCTGTTCGGCGTCCCGCTGCTGCCGGGCGGCGTGCTCGTCGGCGCGATCTCACTCGCGATCCTCGCGATCCAGTCCGTGCGGGGGCAGCGGACGTTCGAGGCCGTCGTCATCGCGCTGCTGGCGGTGATCACCGTCGGTTTCGTCGCGGGCGTCGTCGTCAGCCCGGTGGACTGGGGCGCGGCCGCGGAGGGCCTCGTGCCCCGGTTCCGCGACTCGGGCTCGGTGCTCATCGCGGCGAGCATGCTCGGCGCGACGGTGATGCCGCACGCGATCTACCTCCACTCGGCGCTCGCGCGCGACCGCCACGGGACCTCCGCGGACCCCGCCCGCATCCGCACGCTGCTGCGGGCGACCCGCCTCGACGTCGTCCTCGCCCTGGTCATCGCCGGGTCGGTGAACATCGCGATGCTGCTGCTCGCGGCCTCGTCGCTCGCCGGCGTCGAGGGCACGGAGACGATCGAGGGCGCGCACGCCGCGATCGGCGCGGCGCTCGGCCCGGTCGTCGCCGCGGTGTTCGGGGTCGGCCTGCTCGCGTCCGGCCTCGCGTCGACCTCCGTCGGCGCCTACGCGGGCGCGACGATCATGGCCGGCCTGCTGCACGTGTCGGTGCCGCTCGTCGTGCGCCGGATCGTGACCCTGATCCCGGCGCTCGTCATCCTCGGGATCGGCGTCGACCCGACCCTCGCGCTCGTGCTCAGCCAGGTCGCGCTGTCGATCGGCATCCCGTTCGCGCTCATCCCGCTCGCCGTGCTCACGAGCCGGCGCGCCGTGATGGGCGACCTGGTGAATCCGATCCCGCTGCGCGTCGTCGCGGTGGTCGTCAGCGTCCTCATCGTGACGCTGAACGTCACCCTCCTGGTCCTCACCGTCTCCGGCTGAGTTGCACGGATCAGGACCGATGCGCCGACACGCCGTCCTCCGGCGCTGTGGCGCGGCGTGTCGCCGAATTCGTCCTGATCCGTGAAAACCGGGTCAGCGGTGGGGGAGGACCGCGGCCAGGCGGGCGGCGCGGGTCGAGGCGAAGACGTCCTCGAGCGGCATCGGGACGCCGTCCGGGCCGGCGAGGGGGACGCGCCAGTTCGGGTACTCGTCGAGCGTGCCCGGCTGGTTCTGCGTCCGCCGGTCGCCGACGAGGTCGACGAGGGCGGCGCTCACGAGCCGCGCCGGCGTGAGCCCGAGGTACCGGTGGAGGGCGAGCACGGTCGCCTCCTCATCCGCCCCCTCGGGGAGCAGCCCGCGCGAGCGGACCTCGTCGAGCCACACGCGCTGCTCCGCCCGGTCGGCCTCGAGCTCCTCCTCGACTGGGCGGGTCAGCAGCCCGAGCTCCGCCCGCAGCCGCACGTGCGCCCCCTCCAGGTACCCGGCGGTCGGCGGCAGGTCGTGCGTCGTCACGGACGCGAGGCACTGCTCGCGCCAGCGCTCGGCTGGCAGCGCCCCGCCGTCCGCGGTCTCGAACCAGAGGATGGAGGTGCCGAGGATCCCGCGGGACGCGAAGTACTCCCGGGCCGACGGGTCGACGACGCCGAGGTCCTCCCCGACGACGACCGCCTGGGCCCGCACGGCCTCGAGCGCGAGGACGCCGATCAGCGCCTCGTGGTCGTAGTAGACGTACGCGCCCCGGTCGGCCTCCTGCCCCTCCGGCACCCACCAGAGGCGGAACAGGCCGATGATGTGGTCGACCCGGACGCCGCCCGCGTGCCGCAGCACCGCGCGGATCAGGTCGCGGAACGGGGCGTATGCGGAGGCCTCCAGCGCGTCCGGCCGCCACGGCGGCTGCAGCCAGTTCTGGCCGAGCTGGTTGAACGGGTCCGGCGGGGCGCCGACCGCGACGCCGCGGGCGTAGGCGGCGCCGAGCCGCCACGCGTCCGCGCCGCCCGGGTGCACGCCGACGGCGAGGTCGTGCATCACCCCGACGCCCATGCCCGTCGTCAGCGCCTTCTCCTGCGCGTGCGCGAGCTGCTCGTCGAGCAGCCACTGCAGCCAGCACGTGAAGTCGATCTCCTCCGCGTGCTCCTCCGCGAACGCGACCACCGCGGGAGATGCGGGGGAGCGGAGGTCCTCCGGCCAGGTGCGGGCGTCGTTCCCGTGCACCTCGGCGAGCACGCTCCAGGTCGCGAAGTCGGTGAGCGCGACGCCCTCCCGGCGGCGGAACGCGGCGAGGTCGAGCTCGCGGCCCGCGCTCCGCGGCACCGCGAAGAGCAGGCGCAGCGCCTCCCGCTTCGCGGCCCACGCGGCGTCCCGGTCGATGCGGTCGCCGCTCGCCCGCTCGCGCACCCGCCGGGCGAGCACCGCGAACCGAGCGCGGGCCCGGGAGGGCAGCGCGGCGATCTCCGGCACCGCCTCGACGCGCAGGTACAGCGGGTTGAAGAACCGGCGGGAGGACGGGAGGTACGGGGACGGCTCGAGCGGCGGCACCGGCTCCGCGGCGTGCAGCGGGTTGACGAGCACGGAGTCCGCACCGAGGTCGGCACCGGCCCAGACCGCGAGGTCGGTGAGGTCCGTCAGATCGCCGACGCCCCACGATCCGGCCGAGCGGACGCTGTAGAGCTGCGCGGCGAGGACCCAGCCGCGCCGGTCGCCCATCCGCTCCGGCAGCCCGACGCGGGCGGGCGTGACGACGAGCGGCGCCGCAGCGGTCGTGTCGCCGGAGCTGGCGACGAGCCGGTGGTAGCCGAGGGGCAGGTCGCCGGGGATGCGGAACGTCGCCTCGCCGACGCGCCGGCCGTCGACCTCCCGCGGCTCGACCCACTGGTCGACCTGCTCGAGGTCGCGACGGCCGCCGAGCTCCAGCTCGACCGCGAGCGCCGCCGGTGCGCCGTCCGGGACGTGCACCCAGACGAGCCGGTCGACGCCCTGCACCGCAGTCGTGCAGGCGGGCAGCGTCCGCCGCCAGGGCGCGTCCCACGCGTCCTGCAGCGCGGCGGCCGGGTCGGCCGGGTCGACCCCGAGCGCCCGCAGCACCGCGGTGAGCGTCTCCGCGGACACCGCCTGCGTGACGCCCTTCCAGTCCGTGAAGGAGGTGGACACGCGGTGGGCGTGCGCGAGGTCGACGAGGGGCTGGTCCGGCAGCGTCACGCGCCGATTCTCGCCCGCCCTCCTGGGTCTGGACGGGGTCCGGACGGCGCTCAGCCGCGCCGCGGAACAGTAGGCGCATGAGCCTGCCCCGTTCGACCCCGTCCGCCCAGGGCGTCGCCGCCTCCGGTGTCGCCGCCTTCGTCGACGCGCTGGAGGCGTTGCCCGGCGTCGACCCGCACGGGCTGATGGTCGTCCGGCACGGGCGGGTCGTGGCGGAGGGCTGGTGGGCGCCGTACTCGCCGGACCGCCTCCACCTGCTCTACTCGCTGAGCAAGACGTTCCTCTCGACGGCGGTCGGCTTCGCCGTGGAGGAGGGGCTGCTCTCGCTCGACGACGCCGTCGCCGACCACTTCCCGGAGTTCCGCGACGAGCTGCCCGAGGCGAGCCGGCGCATCCTCGTCCGTCACGCGCTCGCGATGGCGTCCGGGCACGCCGCGGAGATGGTCGACGTCGCCCTCCGCACCGACCCGGTCGAGCCCGTCCGGGGCTTCCTCCTCCACGCGCCCGAGCACGAGCCCGCCACCTGGTTCGCGTACAACCAGCCGGCGAACTACACGGTCGCCGCGATCCTGCAGCGCGCGGCCGGCACCGACCTCGTGTCCTACCTCCGACCCCGGCTCCTCGACCCGCTCGGCGTCCCGCCGGTGAGCTGGCAGGAGTACCCGGCCGGGCGCGCGCTCGGCTTCTCCGGTCTCCACGCGACGACGGAGACGATCGCGCAGCTCGGTCTCCTCCACCTGCGGGACGGGGTGTGGGAGGGGCGGCAGCTGCTGCCCGAGGGCTGGGCGGCGGAGGTCCGCACCAAGCGCGTCGACACCGACCGCGAGGCGAACCCGGACTGGGCGCAGGGCTACGGCTACCAGGTGTGGATGGCCCGGCACGGCTACCGCGGCGACGGCGCCTACGGTCAGTACTGCCTGATCCTCCCGGAGCAGGACGCGGTGATCGCCCTGAACTCCGCCGAGGTCGACATGCAGGCGGTGCTCGACGCGGTGTGGGAGCACCTGCTGCCCGCGCTCGACGCGCAGGCGGAGGGCGAGGAGGCCGACGCCGCGCTCGCCGACCGGCTCGGCCGCCTCGTGCTGCCGCCGAGCTCCGGCGCCGCGGAGCCGACCGGGACGGTGCCCGACCGCTGGGAGGGCCCCGGGCTCACGGCCGAGCGCACCGGCGACGGCGTCGTGCTGCGGGACCCGGCGACCGCCGTCGCGCTGCCGGTCGGCGCGCCCGGCTGGACCGTCGTCGACGACGGGGAGGGACCCGCGGTCGCGGTCTCCGGCGGCTGGGACGGCGACGTGCTGCGCCTCGACCTCGCGTTCCTGGAGAGCCCGCACCGCCTCGCGGTCGATCTCCTGCCCGACGGCGCGCTCGTATCGCAGTGGGCGACCACGCCGCTCGACTTCCAGCCCGGCGCCACGGTCCTCGACCAGCGCGCACCCCGGCCGCTGCACTGATCGGGGGAGGCCGTGCCGCCTCCTACGCTGGCGGGATGGCGCTCCCTCCCATCGCCGTCCTCGGCGGCGGCAACCTCGGTTCCGCGATCCTGACCGGGCTGGTCGACGCCGGCGTGCGCGACCTCCGGGTCACGACCCGCTCGGCGGCGACCGCGGCGCGGTACGACGGCGGACCGGTCCGCGCGGTGGCGCTCGAGGACGATCCGAGCGCGAACGCGGCGGCCGTCGACGGCGCGGGGATCGTGATCTCCGGCGTCAAGCCGGCCGGGACCGCGGAGCTGCTGCGCACGATCGGCCCCGCGCTCGCCCCGGACGCCGTCGTCGTGAGCCTGGCGGTCGGGACGCCGATCGCGCCGCTCGAGGCGGCGCTGCCGGCCGGCGCGCAGGTCGTCCGGGCGATGCCGAACACCCCGGTGCGCGTGCGGCAGGGGGTCACGGGCCTCGCGCGGGGCGGCGCCGTGACCGACGCCGGGTTCGCGGCGGTGCAGGAGGCGTTCGGGCTGCTCGGCGAGGTCGTCGTGCTCGACGACGAGCGGATCGACCGCATCTCGACGATCTCCGGCAGCGGACCGGCCTACGTCTACCTGCTGCTCGAGCGGTTCGCGGACGCCGCGGTCGGGCTCGGGTTCGAGCGCGGCGACGCCGAGCGCACGGTCGCGCAGACCTTCGCGGGCGCGCTCGCCCTGCTCGGCGCGTCGGGGGAGTCGCCCGCCGACCTGCGCCGCGCGGTGACGAGCCCGGGCGGCACGACCGCGGTCGCCGTCGCCGTCTTCGAGCAGGACGGCGCGCTCGGCCGGCTCATCGAGGACGCGCTCGCCGGCGCCCTGCGCCGAGCGGAGGAGCTCGCCGCCCGCTGACGTCCTCCGGAGGTGCACGGATGCGGGTCGGATCTCCGTATCGGTGAACCCCGCCTACGTCGCGCCCTGGGGCGGGTCGAGGAGCAGGCCGACGCGCTCGTCGAGGTAGGGGCCCAGGTCCCGCGCCGCGTCGTCGCTCGCCGAGACGCTCCACCGCACGCGCACCCGGCCGTCGCGGAGGAACAGCGGTCCGGCCGAGCCCGTGAGCGCCTCCGGCGTCAGCGGCAGCACCGGGGCGTCGTAGTGCACCGTCGCCCCCTGCGGGAACGGACCGCGGAAGGCCGCGTCCCGGATCTGCCGCCGCGCCTCCGTGGAGGCCGCCATGTGCCCCGGGTGCCCCGGCGGCACCGCTCGCGTCACGGCGCCCGTCGCGCGCACGGTGCCGTCCGCGGACAGCAGCAGCACCCCGAGCCGCCATGCGCGGCCGACCGGCCGCAGCTTCGCCGGGCGCGGGATCCCGAACCGTCGGCCGGCCGGGACGAGCTCCGCGACCGCGTCCTCCGGCAGCGCCGCGAGGCGCTCGGCGGCCTGCGCGAAGCGCTCCCGTGCGGCCTCGACCGCCTCCGCATCCGTCACGCCGGGAGCGTAGGCCCCACCACTGGGGGTACGCAGGCGCGCACTCCGTCAGGCGCCCTGCTCCGAATCCCGGAGCACGACCAGCAGCATGAGGACGTCGTCCGGTGACCTCCGGGCGCGTCCCCGACGGACCGATCCCGAACGGAGTATGCGTGCGCCACAGCAAGCATCGGCACCTCGAGCAGGAGGAGGTGCTGACCGCCGCGGTCGGCGTCGCCTTCGACCTGGGCCTCCACGCCGTCACGACCGCGAACGTCGCCGCGCGCCTCGCGGTGCCGGAGCGCTCCATCGGTTCGGCCTGGCCCGACGGCGACGAGCTGGTGGCCACGACGTTCTCGCGGATCGTCGCCGCGGAGCTCGCCGAGGTGAAGCGGGAGGTGCTCGCGAACCCGTCCCCGGTGCAGCAGCTCTCCGTGCTCCTCGACACCCTCGCGGAGCCCGTCCGCGTCGACGTCGACTCCGTCTGGCTCGAGTCCTGGAGCCTCGGCCGCCGCAACCCGGCGCTCGGCGACGCCGTGCGGGCGGAGGAGGGCGCGTGGCACGCCTTCGTCGCCGCCGTCGTCCGCCGCGGCGTGAAGTCGGGCGACTGGTTCGACGTCGACCCCGACGAGGTCGCCGCGCACCTGCTCGCCGTCATCGACGGCGTGAACGCCTACTCCCTGGTCGGGTACCACACCGACCTCGACCGCCTCCGCCTCCTGCACGCGGTCGCCCGCACGCACCTCGGCGCGCAGTTCGACCCCGCCTCGGTGCCGGTCAGCACCGCCTGATCCGGACGCGGCAGGCTGGGCGGGTGCTCGCCCGCTTCCTCGACCTGCTCGCGGACCTCCGCGCGGTCACGCCCCCGGACGCGGAGTTCCTCTACGACGAGGCGACGCCGGAGGGCGCGCTGCGCCTCGGCAACCTCCGGCGCTACCTCGAGCTCGCCGCCGGTGCGACGACCCTGCTCGTCGGCGAGGCGCCGGGCTGGCGAGGCGCGACGATCACCGGCGTGCCCTTCATGAGCGTGCGCGAGCTGACGGCGCGACCCGGCCTGCTGACCGGCGAGCCGGACGGCGACGGCTTCACCGCGCCGCCGGATCCCGCCGCGGCGTGGGAGCTGTCCGCCTCCATCGTGCAGAAGGCGTGCCGCAGCTGGCCCGTCCAGCCCCTGCACTGGCCCGTCTACCCGAACCACCCGTTCCGCGCGCCCGACCGGGCGACGAACCGCGCGCCGCGGGTGCCGGAGGTGCTCGCCGGGGCGCCGCTCGCGGTCGAGCTCGTGCGGGCGCTCGACATCCGCCGCGTCGTCGCGGTCGGCCGGAAGGCCGAGCACGCGCTCGCGGCGGCCGGGATCGCGGCGACCGCGGTGCGGCACCCGGCGCAGGGCGGTGCGGCCCTGTTCGCGGCGCAGATGGCGGCGCTCGGCCGGGAGCCGGTGTGACCGCGTCGGAGCGCCTCGCCGCGCTCGACGCGGCCCTCGCCGTGCTCGCCTGCCCGGTCTGCCTCCGCCCGCTCGAGCGCGACGGCGGAGCCCTGCGCTGCGGCGCCGGGCACGCGTTCGACGTCGCGCGGCAGGGCTACGCGGCGCTCGCGACGGGGTCTGCGGTGCCGGGGGACACCGCGCCCATGGTCCGGGCGCGCGCGGACTTCCTCGCGGCCGGCCACTACGCGCGGGTGGCCGCCGCGGTCGCCGCAGCGGTGCCGGACGAGGCGCGCTGGGTCGCGGACCTCGCCTCCGGTCCCGGCACGTACCTCGCGGCGGTGCTCGACGCCCGTCCCGCCGCCCGCGGCGTCGCGCTCGACGCGTCCGCGCCCGCGATCCGGCTCGCGGCGGCCGCGCACCCGCGCGCGGCCGCGGCGACGGCCGACCTCCGCAGCCGCGTCCCGCTCGCGGACGGCTCGATCGACGCCGCGCTCATCGTGTTCGGGCCGCGCGACGGCGCCGAGCTCGACCGCGTGCTCGCGCCTGGCGGCACGGCCGTCGTCGTCGTGCCCGAGCCGGAGCACCTCGCGGCCCTGCGGGAGCCCTTCGGCACGCTCGGCGTCGCGCCCGACAAGGAGCAGCGCCTGCTCGACCGCATGCGTCCGCTGCGCCTGGTCGCCGAGGAACGCCTCCGCTCCGCCGCCGTGCTGCCGCCCGACGACCTGGCGCGGGTCGTGCTGATGGGGCCGAACGGCCACCACCTCGACCACGACGACGTGCGCGCGACGGCGGCGGCGCTCGGGCCGCTCGAGGTGGAGGTCTCGGTCCGCGTCGCCCGCTTCGCCCGCTGAGCGCCCAGTCGGCGGCCTCTAGCATCGCCGCGATGAGCGAGCCGGACGAGCACCCCGCGGAGCCGCGCCCGGGCGGGTACGCGGCGCTCCGGGGCTACGCGGCGATCGGGGACAGCCGCACGGTCGCGCTGATCGCCCGCGACGGCCGGATCGACTGGCTGCCGGTGCCCTCGCTCGACGCGCGGCCGATGTTCGCGGCGATCCTCGACGAGGAGCGGGGCGGCCGCTTCGAGCTGCAGCCGGACGAGCCGTTCAGCGCGACGCGGCGCTACGTCGAGGGCACGAACGTGCTCGTCACCCGCTTCACCGCCGCGAGCGGCGTCGTGGAGGTCACGGACGCGCTCGTCACGGGCATCGCCGGCCGCCTGCCGTGGATGCAGCTCGTCCGCCGGATCGACGGCGTCGAGGGCGCCGTGCCCATGCGCTGGATCGTCGCGCCCGGCAACGTCCTCGGCGACTACGACGTCCGGCGGTTCGACACCGGGACCGTGCCGCTGATCCGCGCCGGCGCGACGAACATCACGCTGACCGGCTCCGACGTCGGCCGGGAGGACCCCGTCCACCCCGGGAACGGGCCGGCGACCGACTGGGGCGCCGACTTCCGCGGCGCGTTCACGACGGGCGCCGGGTCGCGGCACGTCCTCTGCCTCTCCGGCACGGAGGACGAGCCCGTCCGGGCGCCGGACCCCGAGATCGCCGACCGCTCGGTGGAGCGCACGATCGAGGGCTGGCAGACGTGGTCGTCCGCGTTCGACTGGGACGGGCCGTGGCCCGATCAGGTGCTGCGGAGCACGCTCGCGCTGAAGCTCCTCCTGTACAGCCCCACCGGCTCGATCGCCGCGGCGGCGACCACCTCCCTCCCGGAGGACCGCGACGGCGGCAAAAACTGGGACTACCGCTTCGCCTGGGTGCGGGACCTCGCGTACACGGTCGACGCGTTCCTCCGCTTCGGGCTGCGCGAGGAGCCGCACGCGGCCGTGTCCTGGATGCTGCGGGCGCTGAAGAACAACACGGACGACGGCATGGCGGTGTTCCTCTCCCTCGAGGGCGAGCCGACCGACGGCGTCCACGAGCGGCCCGCCGCCGGCTGGTGCGGCATCGGCCCCGTCGTGGCCGGGAACGCCGCGAGCGGGCAGCTGCAGCTCGGGATCTACGCGGACCTGATCGCGCTGATGCGGTCGTACACGGCGGACGGCAACCTGCTCGACGCGAGCTCGAGCGACCTCCTCGTCCGGCTCGCCGACGCGGCCTGCGTGCAGTGGCGGAAGAAGGACTCGGGCATGTGGGAGCTGCCGGAGGTGCGGCACTACGTCTCGAGCAAGATGGGCTGCTGGCAGGCGCTCGACGCGGCCTGCTCCCTGCACGACATGGGATTCGTGCTGCCGCCGAAGGGCACCCGCGAGCGCTGGGAGAAGAACAAGCGGCTGATCCGGACGTGGATCGACAAGCACGGCTGGGACGAGCGCCGCGGCGCGTACCGGATGGCGAAGGGGAGCGGGGCGCTCGACGCCTCCGTCCTCCTCCACACGGTCAGCGGGTACGACCGCGGCGAGCGGATGTCGCGCACGATCGACGCGCTGCGGGAGGAGCTCGGGCGCGGACCGCTGCTCTACCGCTACTCCGGGATGGAGCGGGAGGAGGGCACGTTCCTCGCCTGCGCGTTCTGGACCGCGTCCGCGCTCGCCTGCGTCGGCCGGGTCGAGGAGGCGACGGCGCTGATGGACGAGCTCGTCACCCTCCCGAACGACGTCGGGATCATGGCGGAGATGGTGGAGGAGGGGTCCGGCGAGTTCCTCGGCAACCTCCCGCAGGCGCTGAGCCACCTCGCGCTCGTCCAGGCCGCGAGCGTCATCCGCGACCTCACCTGACGTTTCACCGATCAGGACGATCCGGCCGACACGCCGTGCGTCCGCGCCGCGCGGTCGGCGTGTCGCCGCGTTCGTCCTGATCCGTGAAAGCTCAGCGGCGGAGGAGGGCGGCCGCCTCGAGGACGCGGTCGACCGACTCGTGCTCGCCGATCGAGATCCGGAGGCCGGAACCCGGGAACGCGCGGACGACGACGCCGTGCTCGTGGAAGACGTCGTCCGCCGCGGCGGACCGCTCGCCGAGCTCGAGCCACACGAAGTTCCCCTGCGCGTCCGGCACGGTGAACCCGAGGTCGCGGAGACCGGCGACGAGGCGGGTCCTCGAGCCGACGATGTCCTCCACGCGGGCGAACAGGAGGTCCTCGTGGTCGAGCGCGACGAGCCCGGCGAGCTGCGCCTGCCCCGTGACGGACAGGGGGATCGCGACCGCGCGGGCCGCGTCGAGGATGTGCTCCGGGCCGACCGCGTACCCGAGCCGCAGGCCGGCGAGGCCCCACGCCTTCGAGAACGTGCGGAGAAGGACGAGGTTCGGGTACCGGCCGATCAGCGTCGACCCGTCGACGGCCTCGGGGTCGCGGACGAACTCGAAGTACGCCTCGTCGAGCAGCACGAGCAGGTCGGACGGCACCTGCGCCATGAACCGCGCGAACGCGTCCGCGGTCACGATCGGCCCGGTCGGGTTGTTCGGCGTGCAGACGATCACGGCGCGGGTGCGGTCCGTGATCGCGGCGGCCATCGCGTCGAGGTCGTGCGTCGCGCCGGGACCGAGCGGCACCTGCACGCTCCTGCCGCCCGCGACCGTGACGAGGCCGGGATAGGCCTCGAACGACCGCCAGGCGTACACGACCTCGCTGCCCGGCTCGCAGACCGCGAGCAGGAACTGGCTCAGCAGCGCCACGGACCCGGCGCCGAGGTGGACCTCCTGCGCGGTCACGCCGAAGCGGTCGCCGAGCTTCGCGCGCAGCGCCGGCCCGGTCGCGTCCGGGTACCGGTTCACCTCCGCGCGGGCGACCGCTTCGACGATCTCGACGAGCGGCGTGAACGGGTTCTCGTTCGAGGAGAGCTTGTACCCGTCGGCGACCGCCTGCCGGCCCTGCTTGTACGCGGGCAGCGCGGCGATCTCCGGGCGCATCCGGACGGGGGAGTCGGCCATGCCGCCCAGGGTATTGGGCCGGGCGCGCCTCCTAGGCTCGGGGGATGCACGCCGACGCCGTCTCCATCCCCGTCGACACCGCCTCCGCCGCGCTGCTCGCCGAGCGCGGCCTCCGGATGGCGGTGGTCGACGCCGCCGATCAGCAGGCGTGGCACGACTGGGTCGCCGCGGACGCGCGCGGGTTCCACGACAAGGCGCCCTCCGGCGCCTTCCTGGAGGACCTCGCCGGTGACGTCCCGCTCGAGCGCGCCGTCGGCGTCTACGACGAGACGGTCGCCGAGCCCCGCATCCCGGTCGCGACCGTCGTCTCCTGGCCGGCCGCGCTGACCGTGCCGGGCGGCGGGGAGGTCGGCTCCTGGGCGATCAGCGGCGTCACCGTATCGCCCACCCACCGGCGGCGGGGCATCGCCCGAGCGATGCTCGAGTCGGAGCTGCGCGTCGCGGTCGCCGGCGGAGCGCCGCTCGCGATCCTCACCGTGTCCGAGGCGACGATCTACACCAGGTACGGCTTCGGCCCCGCCACCTGGTCGACGGACTTCACGATCGACGCGCGCCGGGCGGGCTGGGTCGGCGCGGCGACGCCGGGTCGCGTCCAGTTCGTCGGGCGGGACGGGGCGATGGCGACCGCCCGGACGCTCTTCGAGGAGGCCCGGCGCGGCACGGTCGGCGACGTCGAGATCGTCGGGCACCGCTTCACCCGGCTGTTCGGCCTCCCGTCCGATCCGGAGGAGCAGCGGAAGCGCCGCTTCGTCCGGTACGACGACGAGGACGGCACCGCCCGCGGCCTCGTGATCTACCGTCTCGTCGAGGATCCCGCGGACTTCGCCGGCTTCACCGCGGAGGTCCTCCAGCTCGTCGCGACGACGGATGACGCCTACCGCGCGCTCTGGCGGTTCGTGCTCGACCTCGACCTCGTCGGCACGGTGAAGGCGTGGCTCCGCACGGTCGACGAGCCGTTGCGCTGGCTCGTCCGCGACCCGCGGATGATCCGCACCACGGAGCTGCGCGAGCACCTCTGGGTGCGGGTGCTCGACCCGGTCGCGGCGCTCTCCGCCCGCACCTACGGCGGAGCGGGCCGCCTGGGCCTGCGGATCGCGGACCCGCTCGGGCACGCCGACGGCGCGTTCACGATCGAGTCGGACCCGAGCGGCCGCGCGGTCGTGACGGAGGGCGAGCCGGCGGAGGGCCCGCTGCTCGAGGTGCCGATCGACGCGCTCGGCTCGCTCTACCTCGGGGGCGCCTCCGCCGTCGCGCTCGCCGCCGCGGGCCGCCTCCGCGAGCGGGCGCCCAGCGACGCCGCGGTGGCGGACCGGCTGCTGCGCTCGCCGGTGCCGCCCGCGCTCATGACCTGGTTCTGAGCCGTCAGGCGGGCAGCGGCACGCCGGTCAGCCGCTCGAGCGCTGCGAGCAGCTCGTCCTGGAAGCGCTCGTCCAGGACCGCCGCGACCGGCTGCTGCTGCCGGAGGTCCTTGAAGTAGCGGCCGGACACGAGCGCGGCCGGGTCGTCGCTCGTCGCGAGCCACACCTGTGTCGCGGCGCCCTCGTCCAGCGATCCGGGCGCACCGCTGCCGCCCATGCGGGTGCGGATCCAGCCCGGATCGACCGCGTTGCTCCGCACCGCCGGCCAGCGCCGCGCGACCGCGCCCGCGAGGGCCGCGTCGAACAGCTTGCTGTCGCCGTAGGAGATCCCGCCGCGGGCGAGCGCGCCGGCGTCCGCCCCGCCGCTGCGGTGCATGCCGCTCGAGAGGTAGACCAGGCGGTCGGGGCGCTCCATCAGCGCGGTCAGCAGGTACGGGGCGAGCACGTTCACGGTGGTGAGGGCCGCGCCGCCGCCCGAGCCGACGCCCGCGTTGTGGATCACGGCGTCGAACCGCCCGGTCGCGTTCGCGGCTTCGGCGAGCGCGCGGGTCTCCTCGTCCGACGCGAGGTCGCCGACGAGCACCTCCGCGGCACCGGGCGCCGCGGCGCGGGTGTCGTCGGCGCGGGAGGCGTTCCGGGCGTGCAGGACGACCTCGTGGCCCTGCTCGAGGAGACGCTGCCCGACGGCGAGCCCGAGGCCGTCGGCGGAACCGGTGACGAGGACGCGTGCCATGCCTCCAGCCTGCGCCGTCCCGCCTGGGCGCTCGCGCGGATCCGGGCTGCTCGCGGATCCGCACTTCCGAAGACCTACTCGACCAGGCGGTAGGCGGGGCGGCCGAAGGAGGGCCGGAAGCTCGGCGCCGTCTCGTGGTTCTCGGCGGTGCCGTGCTGCCCCACGACACCGATGTTCTGCACCCGGCTCGCGAGCGGCGCGACGGTCGTCAGCCCGTGCCGCGGCAGCACCCGGGTGTTGAGGTTCCAGTCCCAGCCCGACTCGAATCCCGGCGAGCCGTTCCAGGTCGAGTAGTCGAGGTCCCAGGTCGGGCCGATCAGGTCCGTCCACGTCTCGCGCCAGGTGCCCCACAGCCACGGCGAGAAGGCGGTCGTGCGGTGCACCGCCGCCGGGTCCGCCCCGGCCGGCTCGGGGCTGTACGCGCAGACCGCGGCGACGTCCGCGGCGTCGCGCAACGCGCTCGCGCAGTGCTCGAGCAGCGCGAGCACGTCGTCGGCGACGAGGAGGTCGTCCTCCGTGCGCGCGACGAAGTCGAACCCCTCCGCGAACAGCGCGTCGAGGTGCCGATGCGGATTCCGGCTCACGCCGAGCCGCTCCTCGTTGACGACGACCTCCGCGCCCGGCAGCAGCCGCAGCAGGTCGGCGACCTCGTCCTGCAGCGGCCCGGGCTCCACCGCGGCGCGCACGTGCCAGTCCTCCAGCCCGGGCACCCGGCGCCACGCGTCGACGACGGGGCGGAGGTAGTGCGGCCGGTCGAAGGCCGTGATGAGGAGCGCGCGTCGCACCGCGCCATCGTGGTCGACCGCGGTCGATGCCAGGCTGGGCGCGTGGGAGCGGAGCAGGCGGTCGAGGTCGGGATCGTCGCGCTCGTGGGGGTGCTGCTCGTCGTCGCGGCCGCGGCCGGCTTCGGGCCGCGGATCCGCGTGCCCGCGCCCCTGATCCTCGTGGTCGTCGGCATCGTCCTCTCGCTGTTCTCGCCGCTGCCGGACGTCGTGATCCCGCCCGAGCTCATACTGACCGGCGTGCTGCCGCCGCTGCTCTACGCGAGCTCCGTCTCGGTGCCGACGATGGACCTTCGCCGCGAGTTCGGCGCGGTCAGCGTGCTGTCCGTCGTGCTCGTGATCGTCAGCGCGCTGCTGCTCGGACTGCTGTTCGCGGTGCTGATCCCCGGGCTGCCGTACGCGCTCGGCGTCGCCCTCGGCGCGGTGATCAGCCCGACGGACGCGGTCGCGACCTCCATCGTGAAGCAGGCGAAGGTGTCGCACCGCGTCACCGCGATCCTCGAGGGCGAGAGCCTGCTCAACGACGCGTCCGCGCTCGTGCTGCTCCGCGCCGCGATCGCGGGGGCGGCCTCCCTCTCCTTCCTCCAGGTCGCCGGGTCGTTCCTGTACTCCCTGGTCGTCGCGATCGTGCTCGGCATCCTCGTCGGGCGCGTCACGACGCTGATTCGCGGCCGGATCACCGACCCCACGGTCAACACCGTGCTGTCGTTCACCGTGCCGTTCCTCGCCGCCCTGCCCGCCGAGCTGCTGCAGGCGTCCGGCCTCGTCGCCGCCGTCGCGGCCGGGCTGACCGTGGGCCGCCGTGCGCCGCGCGAGCTGCCCGCGGAGCACCGCCGCTCGGATCGGGAGACCTGGAGCACGGTCAGCCTCGTGCTCGAGGGCGCGATCTTCCTCGCGATGGGGCTGGAGCTCTCCCGCCTCGTGGCCGCGAACGGCGGGGTCGCGAATGGCCTGAGGGCCCTCGGGATCGCGCTCGCCGCGCTCGTCGGCGTGCTCGCCGTGCGCACCCTGTTCGTGTCACCGCTGCTGCTCTGGCTGCACCGCCGCGCGGAGCACGGCGCGGGCATGCGGATCCGGCTGGAGCAGGTGCAGCAGGCGATCGCCGACGGTCGGCCGATCGGTGAGGCGCTCGCGGCGTCGCGACCGGAGAACGAGCGGGCTCGCGCGCCGCGACGCCGAGCGAGGACGCGGCAGCAGCGCCCGGGTGACAGCGAGCGCTTCTCGAAGCGGTTGCGCCAGGTGCTCGGCGACATCGACTACCTCGCCGGGAGCCCGCTCGGGCCGCGCGAGGGCGCGGTCGTCGTGTGGGCCGGGATGCGCGGCGCGGTGACCGTCGCCGCGGCCCAGACGATCGTCGTCCCCGACGGCGTCCCGGCGGAGGTCGGCGACCTCCTCGTCCTCGTCGCGTTCGGGGTCGCCGCGATCTCCCTCCTGCTCCAGGGCGGGACGCTGAACCTGCTCATCCGCGTCCTGCGGCCGCGCGCGGACGACCCGGCCGCGGAGCAGGAGGAGCAGGAGAAGATCGCCCGCCTGATCCGCGAGACCGGCGACGCCGTGCCGCAGCGCGAGGGGGAGCCGGCGCAGGCCTGGGCGCTCCGTCGCGTCGCCGCCACCCGCGCCGCCCTGCTCGACGCGCGCGACGAGGGCGTCTTCAGCTCGGACGTGCTCGGCCGGGCCCTCGACGCGGTCGACGCGACGGAGATCGCCATCGACGCGCGGAGCACCACGTCGGGCTGAGGCCCGATCGCGCAGGCCTCCAGCCAGTGGTCAGCCGGTCCACATCCCGTGCACCGCAAGCATCCATAGGTTCGCGGAACGCCGAGGGCGCTCCTCGCTGCGATCGGCAGCGCGCTCGCGGCGGGACGGGAACGCACCACCACATGACCGACGCCACCGACATCACCGTGCACCGCGGGCTCTTCTCCTCCGTCGACCTGTACGTCGAGGACTCGGGCGGCACGGGCCGACCGGTCGTCCTCATCCACGGCTGGCCGCTGTCCGGCGCCTCCTGGTCGGCCCAGGTCCCGACGCTGCGCGCCGCCGGGTACCGCGTCGTCTCCTACGACCGCCGCGGCTTCGGGCGCAGCGACAAGCCGGCCCGCGGCTACGACTACGACACCTTCGCGGAGGACCTGCAGTCGATCCTCGAGGCCCTCGACCTCCGCGACGTCACCCTCGTCGGGTTCTCGATGGGCGGCGGCGAGATCGCCCGCTACATCGGGAAGTACGGGCAGGAGCGCCTCCACAGCGTGGTCTTCGCCGCCGCGGTGCCGCCCTACCTCGCGAAGACGGACGACAACCCGGACGGCCCGCTCGACCAGGCCACGGCCGACGGCATGGAGTCCGGCCTGAAGGACGACCGCGACGCCTTCTTCCCGCAGTTCGTGCAGCAGTTCTACACGGCGAACGGGGACCTGAAGGCGCTGCCCGCGCAGGTCGACGAGGCCGTCGCGCTCGCGCAGCAGTCCGACCAGAAGGCCGCCCTCGGCGCGATGGAGGCGTTCGCCACCACCGACTTCCGCGAGGACCTGACGAAGGTGACCGTGCCGACGCTCGTGATCCACGGCGACGCGGACGCGGTGGTGCCGTTCGAGGGCTCCGGGAAGCGGACGCACGCGGCGATCGCGGGCAGCGAGCTCGTCGTGGTGCACGGCGCCCCGCACGGCTTCAACGTGACGGACGCCGACGAGTTCAACCGCGCCCTGCTCGCGTTCCTCGCGAAGTAGCGGAGGGCGTCAGGCCGCCGGGAAGCGGCCGCCGGAGGCGCTGCGGACCACCTCGAGCAGGAGGGTCCGCAGCGCCGCCGGGTCGCTGACCGGCGGCAGCGCCTCCGATTCGAGCCGCTGCGCCTCGTCGAGCAGCGCCGCGCCCGCGGGCGTGCGCGAGACGAGCACGCGGCGCGCGTCCGCGTCGTCCCGCTCCCGCGTCACGTGGCCGTGGCGCTCGAGCCGCTCGAGCGTCCGCGCCATCGTCTGCAGCTGGACCCGGGCCGCACGCGCGAGGTCGGTCTGGCTCCGGGCGCCGTCCCCGAGCAGGTGCAGCGCGATGAGCCCGGCGTGCGTCAGGCCGACCGTCTCGAGCCGCTCCGCCCACGCGTGCTCGACGAGGCGCGCGGCGGTCGAGAGCAGGCGCCCCGTCGGCCAGTCCTGCGGCGTCTCCACGACGTGAGTCTACGGCGGATGCTCAGCCTGCTGAGCGATCCTGAAGCGCAGCAGGCTGACCTTCAGGAGGAGTCATGGGAATCCGACGCGACACGGTCCGCGTGCCCGTCGTGATCGTCTCGATGGTGCTGGCGATCGTCGGCTCGGCGTTCGGCTCCGGCGCATTCGGTGGCACGCCGATCCAGGACGCCTCCGGAGGGGCTCTCGCGGCGGACTCCACCCTGCTCGCCCCGGGCGTCGGCGCGTTCCAGATCTGGAGCGTCATCTACCTCGGCCTCGTCGCCTACGCCGTCCTGCAGGCGCTGCCCTCGCGGCGGGCGTCGGCGCGCCACCGCCGCATCGGCCGGCTCGCGGCCGCGTCGATGCTGCTCAACGCGGCGTGGATCCTCAGCGTCCAGTTCGACCTGCTCGCGCTCTCCGTGCCGGTGATCGTCGCGCTCCTCGCCGTCCTGGTCGCGATCGTGCTGCGGCTCGGCCCCGCGGAGGGCGTCGCGGAGCGGGTGATCACCGACGGCACGTTCGGGCTCTACCTCGGCTGGGTGACGATCGCGACGGTCGCGAACATCGCGGCAGTGCTGAAGGCGGCCGGGTTCACCGGGGCGGGCCTGCCGGCCGACGTCTGGGCCGTCGCGGTGCTCGTCGTCGCGGCCGCGATCGGCGTGCTCACCGCGCTCCGGGACGGCGCCCGGATCACCCCGGCGGTCGCGCTCGCCTGGGGGCTCGCGTGGATCGCGATCGCCCGGTCGACCGCGGCGCCGGAGTCGACGCCCGTCGCGGTCGCGGCCGCGATCGCCGCGGTCGTGGTGCTCGCCGCCCCGCTCGCGCTGCGCCTCCGCGGCGTGCCGACGCGGCGCGCGGTCCGGACCGCCTGAGCACTCAGGCTCGGGCCCTCGGCGGAGGGTTGGATGGTCGATCGGCGCCGGCACCGCGGCCGGCCCCGATCGAGAGGAGTCCCCATGTCGGACACCCCAGCCGCCCCGCTCCGCGTCGGCGTCGTCGGTCTCGGCTTCGCCGGTACGACCGCGCTCGACGCCTTCTCCTCGCTCCCGGGCGTCGAGGTCGTCGCGCTCGCCGGACAGGAGCAGCCGCGACTCGACGAGCTCGCCGACAGCCGCGGGGTGCCGAACCGGTACCACGACTGGGAGGACCTCGTCGCGCGCGACGACCTCGACGTCGTGACCGTCGGCGTCCCGAACCACCTGCACGCGCCCATCGCGATCGCCGCGCTGAACAGCGGCAAGCACGTCTTCTGCGAGAAGCCGCTCGCGCCGACCGGCGCGCTCGCGCAGACGATGGTCGACGCGGCCCGCGCGAACGACCGCGTGCTCGAGATCGCCTTCAACCACCGGCGTCGCGCGGACGTCCAGTACCTCCGCCGCTACCTCGACGAGCACGACATCGGCCGGATCTACCACGCCCGCTCCAGCTGGCGACGGCGCGCCGGCATCCCCGGGCTCGGCTCCTGGTTCACGAACCGCGAGATGGCCGGCGGCGGGCCGATGGTCGACCTCGGCCCGCACATGCTCGACATCGCCCTGTTCCTCATGGGGGAGCCGCGCGTCGAGCGGGTCAGCGCCGTCGCCTACGGCGAGCTCGGCCGGGGCGGCCGCGGCGGCGCGGCGAACTCGAAGACGACCGGCGGCAACCGTGCGTTCGAGGTGGAGGACTTCGCCTCCGCGCTCCTGCGGCTCGACACCGGCGCCTCCCTCCAGCTCGAGACGTCGTGGGCGAGCTACTCCGCCGACGAGGAGGACATCGCGGTCGAGCTGCTCGGCTCCGCCGGCGGCGTGCGCCTGTTCGTGCGGGACTACGCGACCGACGGCACGATCCGCATCTACGGGGAGGAGGGCGGCGCCCCCGTCGTCACCATCCCGACCGTGCACGTGCCGAGCGGCCACCACCTCGCCGTGATCGAGGAGTTCGTCGCGACCGTGCGGTCCGGCGAGTGGGCGAACGCGTACGGCGACTACGCCCTGCACCGCAGCCGCGTCATCGACGCGGTCTACCAGTCCGCCGACGAGCACCGGGAGGTCGAGGTCGCATGAGGATCACCGTCTGGAACGAGAACGTCCACGAAGCCCAAGGCGACGAGCTCGTCCTCTCCCACTACCCGGACGGGATCCACGGCGCGATCGCCGCCGGGATCGCGCCGCTGCTGGAGGACGCGGAGATCCGCACCGCGACGCTGCAGGACCCCGAGCACGGGCTGACCGAGGACGTGCTCGCGGCGACCGACGTGCTGCTCTGGTGGGGGCACATCGCGCACGAGCAGGTCTCGGACGAGGTCGTCGAGCGCGTGTTCCAGCACGTGCAGGCCGGCATGGGGCTGCTCGTGCTGCACTCCGGGCACTACTCGAAGATCTTCCAGCGGCTGCTCGGCTCGACCGCGTCGTTGCTGTGGCGCAACGAGGGGGAGCGGGAGCTCGTGTGGACGATCGACCGCACCCACCCGATCACGCAGGGCATCCCGGACCCGATCGTCATCCCGCGCCAGGAGATGTACGGGGAGCCGTTCGACATCCCGACGCCCGACGAGCTGCTGTTCGTGTCGAACTTCGCGGGCGGGGAGGTGTTCCGGTCCGGCGTCACGTACCGGCGCGGACTGGGGCGGATCTTCTACTTCTCGCCGGGCGACCAGGAGTACCCCGTGTACCACCAGGCCGAGATCCAGCAGGTGCTCGCCAACGGCGTCCGATGGGCGGCGCCGACGCGGCCGCGTCGGAACGTCACCGCGATCCACAAGCCGGAGGCGGGCTGGTTCGCCGCCTCCTGACCTGGACGTGCTCCGGATTCGCGCCGCTTCCTCGCGATCGAAGCGGCGCGGATCCGGAGCAAGTCCGTCTGTCCGTCGCGGCGATCGCGCCGCTACGGTCGCCGCATGGGTATGAGCTCGGTCGTCATCCTCGTGTACGTCGTCGTCCCGCTGGTGCTCGCGTACCTCCTCTACTTCGTGCTGCGGAAGGCGATCGCGCACGGCATCCGCGACGCGCAGCGCGCGGCCGCCCGGGAGGCCCTCGCGTCCCGCGTCGACGTCCCCTGACCTGAACTTTGCTCACGCTTCTTGCCGCCGAAGCGATGTCGCGGCGGCAAGAAGCGTGAGCAAAGTGGGTTGACACGCCCGGGGTGGGCGACGATTTCTTGATCTCCTCAAGTCTCGGAGAGGGTTGCGGGGATGTCCCTCCCTCCCGCCGAGCGCCTCCGCGCCGCAGGGCTGAAGGTGACGAAGGGGCGCGTCGCCGCGCTGGAGTCGCTCGCCGCGCAGTCGCACGCCACGGCGGAGGAGCTGCAGCGCCGCATCGCCGCTGAGGGCGTCCCGATGACGCTGCAGGCCGTCTACCTCGCGCTCCAGGTGCTCACCGACGCGCAGGTGCTCCGCCGCATCGAGCCCGCCGGGTCCGCCGCGCGGTACGAGCTGCGCGTCGGCGACAACCACCACCACCTGGTCTGCACCCGCTGCTCCCGCGTCGTCGACGTCGACTGCGCGACGGAGGAGGCCCCGTGCCTCCTCCCGGCGGACACCCACGGCTTCGCCGTCGCGACGGCGGAGATCACCTTCTGGGGCCTCTGCCCCGGATGTGCGGAGGAAGAAGGAGCGGAATGACGGACAGCACCACGACCACCAACAGCGGGGCGCCGGTCGCCAGCGACCAGCACTCGCAGAGCGTCGGGAACGACGGCTCCATCGTCCTGACCGACCACTACCTGGTCGAGAAGCTCGCGCAGTTCAACCGCGAGCGCGTCCCGGAGCGCGTCGTCCACGCGAAGGGCGGCGGCGCGTTCGGCCACTTCCAGGTGACCGGCGACGTCGCGCAGTACACCCGCGCCGCGCTGTTCCAGCCGGGGGCGGACACGAAGCTCGTGATCCGCTTCTCGTCCGTCGCGGGCGAGCAGGGCAGCCCCGACACGTGGCGTGACCCCCGCGGCTTCGCGATCAAGTTCTACACGCCCGAGGGCAACTACGACCTCGTCGGCAACAACACCCCCGTCTTCTTCATCAAGGACGGGATCAAGTTCCCCGACTTCATCCGCTCGCAGAAGCGCCTCCCGGGCAGCCACCTCCGCGACAACACGATGCAGTGGGACTTCTGGACCCTCTCCCCGGAGAGCGCGCACCAGGTCACGTGGCTGCTCGGCGACCGCGGCATCCCGTCCTCCTGGCGGAAGATGAACGGCTACGGCTCGCACACGTACCAGTGGATCAACGCCGACGGCGAGCGGTTCTGGGTGAAGTACCACTTCCACACGAACCAGGGCCACGAGACGCTGACGCAGGACCAGGCGGACCAGATCGCCGGGCAGGACGCGGACTTCCACATCCGCGACCTCTACGCGGCGATCGAGCGCGGCGAGTTCCCGACCTGGACCCTCAAGGTGCAGGTCATGCCGTACGAGGACGCGAAGTCCTACCGGTTCAACCCGTTCGACCTCACGAAGGTGTGGCCGCACGAGGACTACCCGGAGATCGAGGTCGGCACGATGACGCTCGACACGAACCCGGAGAACTACTTCGCGCAGATCGAGCAGGTCGCGTTCGCGCCGTCGAACTTCGTGCCCGGCATCGACGCGAGCCCGGACAAGATGCTCCAGGCGCGCATCTTCAGCTACGCGGACGCGCAGCGCTACCGCGTCGGCACGAACTACCAGCAGCTGCCGGTCAACGCGCCGCAGTCCGAGCTGCACTCCTACTCGAAGGAGGGGGCGATGAACGTCACCTTCCCGCCCGCCTCGAAGCCGGTCTACGCGCCGAACTCGTTCGGCGGCCCGCACGCCGATGCCGAGCGGGCCGGGGACGCGGGCGGCTGGCAGTCGGACGGCGAGCTCGTCCGCGCGGCCGTCACCCTCCACGCGGAGGATGACGACTTCTCGCAGGCGAACGCGCTCGTCAACCAGGTCATGGACCAGGACCAGCGCGACCGCCTCGCGCTGAACGTCATCGGTCACGTGTCCCAGGTCACGCACCCGGAGATCCGTGAGCGCGCCGTGCAGTACTGGCGGAACGTCGACGCGTGGCTCGGCGAGCAGGTGGCGAACGGTCTCCCGCCGCTGAAGACCACCGCCGGTGAGCAGGTCCCGGAGCCGACGCCGAACGTCGGCGACTGGGCCCAGGACCACGTCCCGGAGCCCGCGAA
The DNA here is from genome assembly GCF_004364555.1 of Amnibacterium kyonggiense. GTDB lineage: Bacteria > Actinomycetota > Actinomycetes > Actinomycetales > Microbacteriaceae > Amnibacterium > Amnibacterium kyonggiense. The sequence goes on from NZ_SOAM01000001.1 coordinate 1,025,787, forward strand.
GTAGCCCTCCGCCGAGCACGTCTCCAGGCCCCTCGCACGTCGGCAGGCTCGCAGTCCTCCTGCGGGCCTGCCGAAGTGCGTTCGGCCTGCTGAAGTGCTCAGCAGGTCCGACCAGATGCCGGTCAGGAGCCGGCGACGGCCCAGCGGAAGCGGTTCATCAGGCGGTAGCCGCCGCTCGCCGTGCGGAACGGCGCGGCCGCGGCCACGACGACCGGGCCCAGCTCGCGGAGCACGGAGGCGTCCTCACCGAGGAGCACCGCCCCGATCAACGCCGCGTCGTCCGGGGCGGTCCACGGCACCTCCGCGATCCCGGCGATCTCCACGGCGAACTCCTGCTCGCCGAGCAGCCGTTCGAGTCCGCCGGACAGGCGTTCGGGCGGGTCGGGGGAGGGCTCCTCCCCGTCCGCCTCGGCGACCGCCGCCTCGATCGCGCCGCGGTCGTTCGCGGCGTGCTCCGCCCAGTTCGCGATCCCCAGCCGGCCCCCGGGCGCGAGCACGCGGCGGAGCTCCGCGAAGGCGGCCTCCTCGTCCTCCGCGAACGCCAGCGCGTTCACCGCGGTGACCACGTCGAACGAGCCCTCGGGCCACGGCAGGTCCTCGGTGCCCGCGTCCCGCAGGTCCGCCACCGGCACGCTCCGCCGCGCGAGGGCGAGCATCCCGGAGGCCGGGTCGCAGCCCGCCACCCGTGCGCCGCGGTCGGCCGCGAGCCGCAGCAGCTCGCCGCTCCCGCACCCGACGTCGAGCAGCCTCGTCCCGGCGCCGACGTCCGCGGCGTCGAGTAGCGCGGCGTGCGCGGGCACGGAGGCCACGCCCCACGTGGCCGCCCATCCGGCCGCGACCGCCGACCAGGCGTCCTCCCCGCTCACCCCTCCATGTTCGCGGATCCGCATTTCCTGAACGACACGCCGGAGCGGGGACCTGAGAAGACGGCGTGTCGCTGAAGAAGTGCGGATCCGCGAAGGAGGTCCGGATCCGCGAGGGGCTGACGGTGGTCGCGCCTACGGTGTGCGCGTGCCCGAGCCCGTCGACGCGTGGTGGGAGCGCCGCCGCGCCTCCACCGGCCGCGACGTGCCCTACGCGGTCGGGCGCTACTTCCACGAGTGGCACCGCTACCCGGTGCTCGTGAAGCAGTACCACTCGGACCTCAACCACGGGATCGTGCTGAGCCAGGTGCCGCTCGCCGCGGACGTGTGGATCCAGTGGCAGTGCGACGCCGGGCATCGCTTCATCGCGACGCCGGAGGAGCAGCGGATGCGCCCGGGCGCCGGGAAGCGGCGCCGGTCGACCTGGTGCCCGCGGTGCGCGGAGGCCGCCCTCGAGCGCCCGGTCGGCACGGGCGCGCCCTCGCGGAAGCGGAAGGTCGGCCCGCTCTGCACGAAGACGCCCGACCTGCCGCCCGGCGAGGCGTTCGTGTCGATCTGCGCGCCGAAGCCCGCTTCCGCCGCCGAGCCGGCGCTGCAGCAGAAGCTCGCGAAGCGCCTGGTCTGGGACGCGACGCCGAACGCGATCCGGCTGAAGGAGCCGTTCTTCGACCACCTCGAGGCCTGGCCGGACCTGATCCTCGCGGACCTCCGCATCGCCGTCGAGCTCGACACCGTCGGGCGGTACGGGCTCGAGCACTCCGGCCGGCGGGAGGCGGTGGACGAGCGGAAGGACCGGCTGATCCGGCGAGCGGGGTGGGAGGTCGTGCGGGTGCGCCTCGACCCGCTGCCGCCGATCGGCCCGTTCGACCTCACCGCGGCGTCCGTGTCGAACGCGCTCGCCGACCGCCTCGTCGACCGGTTCCGCGAGATCCGCGGCAGCCTCTTCGTCGACGCGTACCTTCGCTGAATGCCCGACGTCCGCCGCGTCCGCTTCGGCACCATCGTCCGCCCCGCCGAGGAGACCGCCGACGGGTGGGCGCACGTGGAGGCGCTCGACGGCTTCCTCGTGCCGCTGCCCGACGGGCTGCTCCTCTTCGACACCGGCATCGCGGCGGGGGACCCGGAGGTGGACGCGCACTACCGGCCCGAGCGGATACCGCTCCGCGACGCCCTCGCCGCCGCGGGCGCGCGCCTCGAGGACGTGACCCTGGTCGCGAACTGCCACCTCCACCTCGACCACGCGGGTGGGAACGCCGAGCTCGCCGGCCGGCCGGTGCTCGTGCAGCGGGCCGAGCTGGAGGCCGCGCAGACGCCGGACTACACGGTCGCGGGCGTCGTCGGCTTCCCGGGCGCCCGGTACGAGGTGCTCGACGGCGAGACCGAGGTCGCGCCCGGCGTCCGCCTCGTCCCGACGCCCGGGCACACGCCCGGACACCAGTCGCTGCTCCTCGACGACGGCCTCCTCCTCGCCGGCCAGACGCACCTGACCGCGTCGGGCTGGACCGCGGACGCGGAGGCCGTCCGGCGTCCCGCCGACCAGGTCGCGCCGCCGCCCGACTGGTTCGCCGCGCTGCTGCCCCGCGTGCGCGAGGCCCGCTTCGCGCACGACGCCGCCGTCTGGCGGGCCTGAGCCGAGCCTCGGCCGACCACGTCCGAGGCGTGTGACACCGTGGGGGCGTGGGTGCGGACGACGGCTGGCGGCGGGCGCTCGACGGCCTGCTCGGCGGCCGGCCCCAGCCGGAGGCGCCCGCGGCGACGACGCCGCTGGCCCTGCAGGTGCAGGTGCGGGAGCTGCTGCCCCGCACGGCGCACCGCTGGAACGGGCCGACGACCCGCGCGGCGACGGACGACTCGGTCGGCGGCCTCCGCCTCGGTGTGCGGCCCGTGGTGCGGACGGAGACGGGGTGGGCGCGCGGCGGCCTCACCTGGCAGTCCCTCCCGCACGTCCGCAACCGGCTGGACCTCGACCCGGTGCAGCACCGCTGGGCGTCCGAGCTCGGCGCTCTGTACCGCGCCGCCGTGCCCGCGGCGGCGGGCCAGGACCCGGACTGGCTCTTCCTCGACGAGGCGCCGAACCCGCTCGTCTGGGAGCTGCTGCGGCAGGGGGAGGCCCTCGGCGTCCCCCTGGTCGCGCCGGGCAGCGGCTCGGCGCGACTGGCGGGGGAGGCGACGCTCGCGCTCGACGCGGTCCGGGTGGCGGAGGGCTTCCGCGTCGCCCCGCGCCTCGCCGTCGACGGCGACGTCGTCCCGACCGAGGAGGCGCACGCCGTCGGCGACCACGGGGTCTGGGCGACGACCGGCTCGCCCGCCCACGTCGTGCTCGCCCCCTTCGCGACCCCGATCGATCCTGCGCTGCTCGCCCGCGACCCGCTCGTCGTCCCGCCCGAGGCGGCGGAGGAGCTCCGCAGCCGCTGGATCCCCGCCCTGCAGGCCCGCTTCGCCGTCGTGAGCAGCGATGCCTCCGTCCCGGTGCCTGCGGCCCGGCCGCCGCTCCTCGTGCTCACGATCCGCACCGCCGACGGCGGCCGCGCCGCGCTGACCTGGCGATGGGAACGCCGCCACACCGCGCTGCCCGCCGACACCGCCTCGATCGCCGCGGCCCTGCCGGCCGGCTGGTGGCCGGCGCGCGGCCTGCCCGCGCCCCGCGCCCTGACGGACGAGGAGGCGCTCGACTTCGCGGCGGAGTCGCTGCCCGCGCTCGAAGCGATCGAGGACGTCGCGGTCGAGCACGTCGGCGCCCCGCCGCCCGTCGTCGTGCAGGGCGAGCCGCTCATCGACGTGAAGGTCGCCCCGTCCGAGCGGACCGACTGGTTCGACCTCGGCGTCACCGTGACGGTCGACGGCCGCGACATCCCGTTCGGTCCGCTCTTCGCGGCGATCGCAGCGGGGAAGCGGCGGCTGAAGCTCGTCGACGGCACGTTCCTCTCCCTCGCGCACCCGCGGCTCCGCGCCCTCATCGACCTCGTGGAGGAGTCGGCCGAGATCCCCGAGTGGGCCTCCGGCTTCGCGATCCCGCGCGCGCGGGCCGTGCAGGGCGCGGACTTCGCGGACCTCGCGGATGCGACCGAGGAGGCCGTCGAGTGGCGCGCGCTGCGCGACGCGATCAGCGCCCCGCCCGCGTCGGTCCCCGCGCCCGCGGGCCTCCGCGCGGTGCTCCGGCCATACCAGCAGCAGGGGCTCGACTGGCTCGCATTCCTCTGGCGGCATGAGCTCGGCGGCGTGCTCGCCGACGACATGGGGCTCGGCAAGACCCTGCAGTGCCTCGCCCTGGCGCAGCAAGTCCGGGAGACCGAGGCGCGGAGCGGCGCGATCCTCGTGGTCGCTCCGACCTCCGTGGCGTCGAACTGGATCGCGGAGGCGGCCCGCTTCACCCCCGACCTCGACGTGCGCCGCGTCACCGATGCCGACGCTCCGAAGGCGCGGATCGCCGACCTGATCGCGGGCGCGGACGTCGTCGTCACCACCTATCCGCGCCTCCGCCTCGACGCGACGGCGTTCACGCGGCTCGCCGCGGAGGGCGCGTTCTCGGCCGTGCTGCTCGACGAGGCGCAGGCGGTGAAGAACGCCGCCGCGCGCACGCACCAGGTGGTCCGCGACCTCCGGATCCGCCGGACGGTCGCGGTGACGGGCACCCCGCTCGAGAACTCGCTCACCGAGCTGCACGCCCTCCTGGCGCTCACGGTGCCGGGTCTCTTCCCGTCGGTGCGCCGCTTCCGCGAGGAGTTCGTCCGGCCGATCGAGGGCCTCCGCGCCGGGTACACGGAGGGCGTCGGCGCGGGGAGCGCGCCGGAGGCGAACGCGCAGCACCGCGCGGAGCGCCTCGCCCGGCTGCGGCAGCGGATGCGGCCCTATGTTCTCCGCCGCACGAAGGAGCAGGTCGCGCCGGAGCTCCCGCCGCTCGAGGAGCAGGTGCTGACCGTCGACCTCGCGCCCGACCACCGCGCGCTCTACGACGTGACGCTGCAGCGGGAGCGCCGCAAGCTCTTCGGCCTGCTGCCGGACATGGACCGGAACCGGTTCATCGTCCTCCGGTCCCTGACGCTCCTCCGGCTGCTCGCGCTCGACGCCTCGCTCATCGACGACGAGCACGACGGGGTGCGGTCGTCCAAGCTCGACCTGCTCGCCGGCGAGCTCGCGGAGGCGCTCGCGGAGGGCCGCCGCGCGCTCGTGTTCAGCCAGTTCCCCTCCTACCTGCGGCTCGTCGGCGCGCGGCTCGAGCAGGAGGGCGTGCCGTGGACGCTGCTCGAGGGCTCGACCCGCGACCGCGACGCGGTGATCGAGCGCTTCCGCACGGGCGACGCGGCGGTGTTCCTCATCAGCCTGAAGGCCGGCGGATTCGGGCTGAACCTGACGGAGGCCGACCTCGTCTACCTCCTCGACCCCTGGTGGAACCCGGCCGCCGAGGCGCAGGCGATCGACCGCGCGCACCGCATCGGGCAGGACAAGCCGGTCACCGTGCGCCGCCTCGTCGCCGCGGGGACGATCGAGGAGAAGGTGCTCGCGCTGCAGCAGCGCAAGCAGGACCTCTTCGACGCGGTCGTCGACGACGGCGAGCCGTTCTCCCCGGCCCTCACCGCGGACGACGTGCGGGACCTCCTGTCCTGACCCCCGAACCCCCGATCTTGCTCACGCTTCGTGCCGCCTCAGGCGCGTCGAGGCGGCACGAAGCGTGAGCAAAGTGGGAGGAGGGGCGTGACAGGGTTGAGCCGGTGACGACGGCGGAGCGGGGACGGCTGCGCGTCGGGCTCCTCCTCGCCGGGATCGTGCTGCTGGCGTTCCAGCTGCGGAGCCCGCTGGTCGCGCTCGCGCCGGTCGCGGCGGAGGCGCAGCGCGGCTGGGCGATCACGCCCGCGGCGTTCGGCCTCCTGACCACCGTCCCGCTGCTCTGCTTCGGACTGGCGACGCCCCTCGCGCCGTGGCTCGCCCGGCGGATCGGCCTCGAGGGCGCGATCGAGGTGTGCATCGGCGGCATCGTCGTCGCGACCGTCCTCCGCTCGATCGACGGGTTCGGCGTCGCGATCGCCGCCGTGGTGCTGCTCGGCCTCGCGATCACGATCGGGAACGTCCTCGTGCCCGCGGTCATCCGCCGCGACGTCCCTCCTCGGGGCCGCGCCGCCGCGACGAGCGTCTACTCCGTCGCCATCAACGTCGGCACGGTGATCACCTCCGTCGTGACCGTGCCGCTCGCCGCGCTGCTCGGCTGGCGCGCCGCGGTCGCGGCGTGGAGCGTCGCGGGCGTGATCGCGGCCGCCGTCTGGCTCGTCCAGCTGCGCCTCGCGCGGTCCGACGCCCGGCTCGCGCCGCCGCTCGCCCCGGCCGAGCGGATGCCGTTCCGCCCCGACCTGCTGGCGGTCGTCATCGCCGTCACCTTCACCGCGCAGTCGGTCAGCTACTACGGCGTGACGACCTGGTTGCCGACGCTGCTCGCCGACGAGCGCGGGTACTCGCCCGCGGTGGCGGGCTCGGCTTCGGCGGTGTTCCAGCTCGGCGGCATCGCGGGCGCGATCGTCGTGCCCCTGCTGCGCCTCCGGTTCCGCCCCCGCACGGTGATCGCGCTGATCGGCGTGCTCTGGGTGAGCCTCCCCGTCGTCCTCCTGGTCGCGCCGGAGCACTTCGTGCTCGGCAGCATCACGGGCGGCATCGCGCAGGGCGGCGGCTTCACCGCGGTGTTCACGATCATCGCGGAGGTCGGCGGCGACGCCCGCCGCACCACCGCGCTGTCCGCGTTCGTGCAGACCTGCAGCTACCTCGTCGCGGCCGCCGCGCCGCCGGTGGTGGGCGCGCTCCACCAGCTCGCCGGCAACTGGACCGCGCCGATGCTGCTGATCCTGGGGTCGACCCTCGTGTTCCTCGTGGGCGGCGTGCTCGCCGCCACCTTCGCCGCCCGCCGCACCTAGGCGGCGAAGGTGCGGGAGCGGAGGAGCAGCGCGAGCGCCCAGTCCTGGTCGTTCGCGAGCGGATCGGGCGAGTGCGCCGGCACGCCGTCGACGGTGCTCGGGAGGACGAACGCGCAGGACGCGGACCCGTCGGCACCGAAGTCGGCGAGGTTCGCGCGCCAGATCGCCTCCGCCTCCGCGTCGAGCGCCGGGGTGCGGAGGCCGTCGGGGAGGCGCTCGAGCGCGATCGCGCTGAGCACCGACCAGTAGTGCGGGAAGGTGTCGCCCCACCGCCGCAGCGCACCGAACCAGTAGCCGTCCCAGTGCCGGATGCCGATCCGGTGCAGGCGGACGTGCGGCTGCGGGCCGCCGAAGGCGCGCATCCAGCGCAGGGCCTCCGTCATCGCGGCGAGGACGCGCGCGTCCGGCCGGCGCTCGTACGAGCGGGCGAAGAGGGTGACGAGCGGCGCGACCATCGACTGCTCGTAGTTCACCTCGTGCGCCGGCAGGCGCGTGCCGAGCGCCGCGAAGTGGTCCGCGCTCGCGTGGATCGCCGCCTCGAGGGCCTCGGCGCGCGACTGCTGCCCGTCGGCCGCGAGCAGGTCCGCGACGAGCAGCATCGCCTCCGGATGCCCGATCGACAGGTGCGCGCCCGCCCCGAGCGCCTCCGCGCGCTCGAGGACCCGTGCGGCGAGCTCCAGGTCCTCCGGCGACCCGTCGAGCACCGATTGCTCCGCGAACAGGTGCGCCAGTGCCGGAGCGTCGTACAGCCGCGTCGTCGGCCGCAGCGTGCTGCTGCCCGAGCGGGCCGTCCCGTCGGGCTCGATCAGGCGCTCCCGCGCGAAGCGCAGCCACTCGCGGAGCGCGTCGTCGGCCGCGCCGTCGCTCCAGCCGCGCTTGCGCGCCTCCTGCAGCAGCGCCGGCATGCCGACCCGTTCGGCGCCGTCCGACCAGTCGGGCCAGCCGCTCGCGAGCCGCGTGAGGCCGGTGGTCGCGTCGGCCGGCACGAACGCGGCCGCGTCGACGCCGCGCCGCTCGAAGCTGCGGTGCCGGCCGAGGATCGCGACGATCCGGGCCAGCACGAGCTCGCGGATCGGCGGATGCAGCAGCACGGCGGTCCTCGTGCCCGCGATGTCGACGTGGTGGACGCCGGGCTGCCGCGCTGTGAGGAGGGCGCCGTCCGCGTCGCGGCGGACCTCGAGCGCATCGACCGCCTCGACGTCCGCCGTGCCGGCGACGCGGATCGCCTCGCCGACCTCCGCCGCGACCCGGTCCACGGACCAGCCCGGAGCGACCGCGGCCTCCGCGCTCGCCGCGTCCGGCTCGATCGCGATCGTCCACGACAGCACGGTCTCGTCGCCCGGCGGGACCAGCAGCGCCCGCTGACCGCCGAACGCGGTCTCGTTGCGGGCGCCGTCCGTCGGCTGCAGCACGAGGTGCCCGCGGACGTTCGAGCCGGTGAACTCGTTGCGGGACTCGATCGAGTAGGCGCCGAGCCGCCCCTCCTCGAGCCGGAGGCGCAGCACCGGTCCGTCGCCGGACATCGGCACGGCGAGCAGCCAGCCGGTGCCGCCGCCGGTCCACACGTGCGCGTGGACGGCCTCGGCGAGCGAGATCTCCGCCGCGTCGTAGACGTCGTGGATCGGCACGACGACGCCGAGCGAGCCGATCCCGAGCAGCCGGTCGCCGCGGTTCGCGACGCGGTGGGTCTCGCGGAGCGCGCCGTCCTCGACGCGCCGCTCGATCGTCAGCGTCACGTCGGGCAGCAGCCGGTGCTCGGCGACGGAGCCGCTCGCGTCGACGCGCAGCCGCTCCGGGACGTTCCAGCGCGCCGAACCGCCGGTGGAGATCAGGAAGCCGCTGCCCCAGCGGTGCTCGTCGCTGTGCCAGCGCTCGTGCGCGGGATCGAGGAGGTACCGCAGCTCCGGACGCGCGTCGGCGACGATCGCCCGCGGTCCGCCGGACACCTCGTCGACGACGACGCGACCGCCCCGGATCGCCCACTCCCGCACGCGTCAGCCCTTCGCCGCCGCCTTGGCGGCCTGCTTGAAGGCGCGGACCTTCGTCAGCGACTCGGGGTCGACGATGTCGGCGACGGAGCGGTACCCGTCCTCGCCGTAGGCGCCCGCGGCCTCCCGCCACCCGGGCCCGTCGAACCGGTCGCGCTTGCCGAGCAGCGCGAGGAAGATGCGGGCCTTCTGGTCGCCGTAGCCGGGCAGCGCCCTCAAGCGCCGCACCACCTCCGCACCGTCGGGCGCGTCGCGGGTCCAGATCGCGCTCGCGTCGCCGCCCCAGTCCTCCTGCACGGCCGCGGCGAGGGCCTGCACGCGGCCGGCCATCGAGCCCGGGTAGCGGTGCACGGCGGGGGGCTGCTTGAACACGGCGGTGAGGTGCTCGGGGTCCTCCGCCGCCAGCGCGCCCGGGTCGATGCGGCCGAGGCGTTCGCGGATCTTCTCGGGCCCGGCGAACGCGGTCTCCATCGGCACCTGCTGGTCGAGCAGCATGCCGACGAGCAGGGCGAAGGGATCGGACGAGAGCAGCGCGTCGGCGGCGTCGTCGCCGGTGATGTGCAGCGGGGTGGTCATGCCCCGACCGTATCCACCTCCGCGGCGCGGGGGAGCCGGTCGGTCGCGACCCGGCGCAGCAGCAGCGCGCTGCCGAGCACGAGCGCGCCGCAGACGGCCATCGCCGCGCCCGGACCGAGGAGGGACCCGAGCGAACCGGCGAGCAGCGGCCCGACGCCCTGGAAGGTCATCATGCCGACCGAGAGGAGGCCGAAGCCGCTCGCCTGGCGGCCCTGCGGCAGCGCGTCGCGGAAGGCGCCCTGGCGGCCGAGCTCGTAGGCGAGGCCGACCGAGGCCGCGAAGAGCAGCAGGGTCGCGATCACCGGCGGCGGGGTCAGCGCGAGGAGCAGCAGCGGCGCCCCGGTCAGCAGCAGCAGCGGCAAGACGAGGCGCTCGCGCGTCGAGGGGAGGCAGAGGCGCCCGATGACGAGCTCGCCGATGAGCGCGCCGGCCGGCGGCCCGGCGATCAGCAGCGCGGTGAGCAGACCGCTCGCGTGCTGGGCGCCCGCGTACGCGACGGCCAGCGACTCCGCGCCGACGAACAGGCCGAGCGGCACCCACCAGAGCAGCAGGAGGTCGCGCAGCAGCCGCACCCGCAGCACCGACCGGTAGCCGCGCAGCGTCTCCGCGGGGTGCCAGCGCTCGCGCTCGGCGCGGAGGACGGGCAGCGACGGCAGGCCGACCGCGAGGACGACCGCGGCGACGCCCTGCAGTGCGGCGGCCACGAGCAGCGCCGGCGCAGGACCGAGCGCCTGCAGGGTCGCGCCGCCGATCGCGATCCCGACCAGCTGCGACAACATCGAGGTGATGGTGAAGAGCGAGCGGCCGAGCACGTAGCGGTCGCCGTCGAGCAGCCGCGAGACGAGCACGGACTGGCCGGTGCTGAAGAGCGGCTGCAGCAGCGCCGCGGCGGCGACGACCGCGAGGCCGCCGCCGAGGCCGAGCACGCCGGAGGCGAGGAGCGCCGCCGCGGCCAGCCGGATCAGCGCGCCGATCGGCAGCAGCACCCGGGGCGGGATGCGGTCCGCGAGGGACGGGAGGACGGCGCCGCCCACGACCTGCGGCAGGAAGCCGGCCGCGAAGGCGATCGACGACCAGGCCGGGGAGCGGGTCGTGTCGTAGACGGCGACCGAGAAGGCGAGCACCTGCAGCGAGGCGGCGACCATGGTCAATGTCGCGCCTGCGTAGATCGCGGGGTAGCCGCGGGAGGCGAAGACCTCGCGGTAGGCGGTGCGCTGCTCGGGCATGCGACGAGCGTCGCCCGTGCAGGCGGGGAGGCCGTACTGTTTCGCCCTGGAACGAAAGGTGATGCGGTGATCCGGATCGACGTCGGCCCGGCGGACGTCGCGGCCTCGCGCTTCGCGGTCACGCCGTCCTTCGAGCTGGCGGTCCTCGTCCGCACGCTCTTCGCCGCGGCTCCGGCCTCGGCGCTCGCGCGCCGCTTCGCGACCGGCTTCGCCCGCGTCCGGGACGACCCCGCCGTGCGGACGCTCGCGTACCTGAACGGCCCGCAGGTCGGCGCGTCGTTCTCCGTCCCGCCGCCTGCGGGCATGGGGCAGACGATCGAGGACGACCTCGCCGTGCTCCGCTCGGTCCCGGCCGAGGTCGTCGCGCGGGAGCTCGACGACATCCGGGCGCTCCGGCGCCCGTCGCCGGAGATCGCCGCGGTGCTGCGCGATGCGCGGTTCACGCACCTGCTCGCCGACGGGATGGCGCGCGCGTGGGACGCGCTGCTCGCGCCGAACTGGGCCCGGGTGCGCGCGGTGCTCGAGCGCGACGTGCGGTTCCGGGCGGAGCGGCTCAGCGAGGTCGGGTGGTCGGGCGCGCTCGTCGGCATGCACCCCGACATCGCCTGGACGGGCGACGCGATCACGATCGAGCGGCGCACGGCGGCGACGGAGGCGCTGCGCGGCCGGGGGCTGCTGCTCGTCCCCTCCGTCTTCATCGGCTCCGGTCTCGCCGCAACGGCCGAGGCGCCGTGGCAGCCGACGATCGTCTACCCGTGCCGCGGCGCGGGACTCGTCTTCGAGGACGCCGGCGTCCCGACCGACCCGCTCGCGCCGCTGCTCGGCCGGACGCGGGCCGGCCTGTTGCTGGCCCTCGCGGTCCCCTCCTCGACGACCCAGCTCGCGGCGCTCACGGGCGCGTCGACCGGCGCGACCGGCGACCACCTGAAGGTGCTGCTCGACGCCGGCCTCGTCGTCCGCTCCCGGCTCGCGCGGTCGGTCGTGTACGGCCGCACCCCGCTCGGCGACGCCCTCGCCGGGTCTTGACTGGAGCGCGCACGCCCCGTAGCGTCGCCGCCGTGCTGCTCTGAGACCGGTTCCGCGCCCGCTCGAGGCGTCGTCGAACCCGTCCGCAGCGCCTGTCCCTCCGGCCGCTGAACGGTGTGCGGCGACGGATGCCCGGCGGGCGATCCCTCCGCCACCGGAAGGCATCGCATGCCGCAGCAGACCCTCTCCCGCTCGACCGCTCAGCTCCGCGTCGACGGCGTCAGCCGCGTCTTCGGCGACCGCCGGGTGCTCACCGACGTCTCGCTCGTCCTCGGACCCGACGCCCGCGTCGGCCTGATCGGCGAGAACGGCGCCGGCAAGTCGACGCTCCTGCGCATCATCGCCGGGCTCGACGAGCCCGACGCCGGGTCGGTCGCCGTGCCCGCTCGAACCGAGCTGCTGCGGCAGGAGCTGCCCTACCCGTCCGAGGCGACCGTCGGCCGGGTCCTCGACGACGCCCTCGCCGCCTCGGCGCGGGCCGTCGCCGCCGTGGAGGACGCGTCCGCCGCCGTCGCCCGCGGCGAGCGCGGGGCGGACCGCCTGCTCGCCGATGCGCTCGAGGACGCCGAGGCGACGGACGCGTGGAGCGCCGGAGCCCGCCGCGGCGAGGTCGTCGCCGGGCTCGGGCTGGACGCGATCGACGACGAGCGGACGCTCGGCTCGCTGTCCGGCGGTCAGCGGTCGCGCGTCGCGATGGCGGCCCTGCTGCTGGCGCGGCCGACCGCGCTGCTGCTCGACGAGCCGACGAACCACCTCGACGACGACGCGGTCGCCTTCCTCGAGCGCACGCTCGCGGCGTGGCCCGGCCCGGTGCTCTTCGCGAGCCACGACCGCGCCTTCCTCGACGCGGTCGCGACGCGCGTCGTCGACCTCGACCCGGCGCCGCGGCCCTTCGCGGACGTGATCGCGGGCGACGACGCGGGCGGCGGGTACGGCCTCCGCTCCTCCCGCGGCGGCTACACGGCCCACCTCGCCGAACGGCGTGCCGAGCGCACCCGCTGGGAGCGCCGGTTCGCGGAGGAGCAGGAGGAGCTGAACGCCCTCCGGCAGGAGGTCGCCGTCACCGCCCGGCAGACGAACCGCAAGGACACCCCGAGGACGGAGGCGCGCGGAGCGAAGAAGTTCTACTCGGACAAGGACGCGAAGGTGACCAGCCGCCTCGTCCGGAACGCGCGGGTGCGGCTGGAGGCCCTCGAGCGCGAGCAGGTGCGCAAGCCGCCGCCGGAGCTGCGGTTCGGCGGCCTCCTCGGCCCGTCCGGGGCGCCCGGCGGCGGCCCGCTCGCCCTCCTGACCCGCGCGGCGGTGGAGGGCCGCCTCGCGCCGACGACGCTCGCCGTCGACCCGGGCGCGAAGCTGCTCGTGACCGGCCGGAACGGCGCGGGCAAGTCGACGCTGCTGCTCCTCCTCGACGGCCGGCTCGCGCCCACCGCCGGCACCGTGCAGCGGGCGCCGCGCCTCCGCTCCGCCCTGCTCGCGCAGGACGTCGTCGTCGAGGATCCAATGCAGACCGCGCGGGACGCGTACCGCGCGGCGCTGGGGGAGCGGCGCGCGGAGGCCGTGCCGCTCTCCGTCCTCGGGCTCGTCGCGGGCCGGGACGTCGATCGGCCGGTCGGGGCGCTCAGCGTCGGGCAGCAGCGTCGCCTCGCGCTGGCGATCGCGATCGCGGACCCGCCCGACCTCCTGCTGCTCGACGAGCCGACGAATCACCTGTCGCTCGCGCTCGCCGAGGAGCTCGAGGAGGCGCTCGACTCGTCCCCGGGCGCGGTGGTGCTCGCGAGTCACGACCGCTGGCTCCGGCGCCGCTGGTCGGGGCAGGTCCTCTCCCTGGGCTGATCGATCCTCCGTTGTGGAGGACGCGGCGTCCCACGAAACGGAGGATCGAGTGTGGCAGCCTCGGAGGCATGCATCTCGGCGTCGACAGCTTCGTCTCCGCGGTCGAGGACCCGCGCACCGGCCACGTCGTCGGGCCGGCGGAGCGGATGGCGCACCTCCTCGAGGAGATCGCCCTCGCGGACCGCGTCGGCCTGTACTCCTTCGGCATCGGGGAGCACCACCGCGCCGAGTACTACGACTCCGCGCCGCCCGTGATCCTCGCGGCGGCCGCCGCCCGGACCGAGCGGATCCGGCTCGGCAGCGCGGTGAAGGTGCTCTCCGCCGACGACCCGGTGCGCGTCTTCCAGCAGTTCGCGACGCTCGACCTCATCTCGGGCGGCCGCATCGACCTCGTCGTCGGCCGAGGCTCGTTCACGGAGGCGTTCCCGCTGTTCGGTCTCGACCTCGCGGACTACGACTCCCTGTTCGAGGAGAAGCTCGACCTCCTCCTGCGCCTCCGCGACTCGGTCGAGGTCACCTGGTCCGGCCGGCACCGCCCGCCCCTGCACCAGCAGGGCGTGTACCCGCGCCCGGTGCAGGACCCGCTCCCGATCTGGGTCGGCGTCGGCGGCACGCCGGAGTCCTTCGCGCGCGCCGGTCTGCTCGGCCTGCCGCTGATGGTCGCGATCATCGGCGGCGAGCCCCGGCAGTTCGCCCCGCTCATCGACCTCTACCGCCGCGCCGGGGCGCACGCCGGCCACGCGCCCGAGACGCTGCAGGTCGGCCTCCACGTGTTCGGCTTCGTCGCAGAGAGCACGGAGGCCGCCGCCGACACGATCTTCCCCGGCTGGCACCGCATGTTCACAGCGGTGTCGAAGGAGCGCGGCTTCGCCCCGCCCACCCGGGCCCAGTTCGACGCCACCTCGGGCCCGAACGGCGCCTTCTTCATGGGGGACCCGCAGACCGTCGCCGACAAGATCCGCCGGGTGGCGGAGCAGGTGGGCGGGGTCGACCGGCTCTCGCTCCAGATGACGAACCCGCTGCTCGCGCACGAGGACCTGCTGCGCGGCATCGAGCTGCTCGGCACCGAGGTCGCGCCGCTCGTCGCCGCCGTCTGACCCGCGCCTGAGCGCGGAGGTCGGCGCGGTGCGCTGAGATGGGTGCATGCCCGGAGAGAACCTCACCCGACTCGAGGCGGAGGAGCGCGCGGCGCTCGTCTCCGACGTCGAGTACGACCTCGCCCTCGACCTCACGCGCGGTCCGGACGTGTTCGGCTCCACGACGACGATCCGCTTCCGCGGCACCGAGGGCGCCGCGACGTTCGTCGACGCGCTGACCGTCGAGGTCGAGGCGATCCGGTTCAACGGGCGGGACCTCGACCCCGCCGTCGCGGACGGCGTCCGCATCGCGCTGCCGCCGCTCGCCGCGGAGAACGAGCTCACGGTCGTCGCGACGATGCGCTACTCGCGCTCGGGGGAGGGGCTGCACCGGTTCGTCGACCCCGCCGACGGCCGCGTCTACCTCTACACGCAGCTCGCGACGACGGACGCCCGCCGCGTCTTCGCCTGCTTCGAGCAGCCGGACGTGAAGGGGCGCTTCGCCGTCGAGGTGACGGCGCCCGACGGCTGGGACGTCCGATCGAACCAGCCGGTCGCGGCGCAGGAGCCGGTCGGCGACGGCGATCGCTGGTGGCGCTTCGACCGCACCCGGCCGCTCTCGACCTACCTCGTCGCCCTGATCGCCGGGCCGTACGTCGTGCACTCGAGCGAGCTGACCACCGCGGACGGCCGCACGATCCCGCTCGGCCTGCTGACCCGCGCCTCCCTCGCGGCGCACATCGATCCGGAGGAGTGGTTCGAGGTCACCCGCGGCGGCTTCGGCTTCTACGAGGACGCGTTCGGGATCCCGTTCCCGTTCGACGAGTACGACCAGGTGGCGGTGCCCGAGTACAACTGGGGCGCCATGGAGAACCCGGGCCTCGTCACGTTCAACGAGGTCTTCGTGTTCCGCTCCACGCCGACGGAGGCGCAGCGCGAGGAGCGGGCGATGGTCGTGCTGCACGAGCTCGCGCACATGTGGTTCGGCGACCTCGTGACGATGCGCTGGTGGGACGACACCTGGCTGAACGAGTCGTTCGCGACCTTCATGTCGTTCCTCGCCACAGCGGAGACGACCCGCTGGACGGACTCGTGGGCGACCTTCACGACGACGGAGAAGAACTGGGGCTACGAGCAGGACCAGCTGCCGTCGACGCACCCGATCACCGCGGACATCGCCTCCGTGGAGGACATCGCGGTGAACTTCGACGGCATCACGTACGCGAAGGGCGGCAGCGTCCTGAAGCAGCTCGTCGCGTACGTCGGGCGGCGCGAGTTCTTCGCGGGCGTCGCCGCGTACCTGACCGAGAACTCCTGGGGCAACGCGACGCTGGCCGACCTGCTCGCGCACGTCGCGGCCGCGAGCGGGCGGGACCTCGCGGCCTGGAGCGCCGAGTGGCTCGAGACCGCGGGCGTGAACACGCTGGTGCCGGAGATCGAGACCGATCCGAAGGGCGTGATCACCCGGTTCGTGATCGCCCAGGCGCCCGCGCTCGTCGGCGACCCGACCCTGCGCCCGCACCGGATCGCGATCGGCCTCTACGCGCCGGAGGGGGAGGACGGCGCCCTCGTCCGCGTCCAGCGCGAGGAGCTCGACGTGGTCGGCGAGCGGACCGAGGTGCCGGTCCTCGTCGGCCGGAAGCGGCCGGCGGTCGTCCTGCTGAACGACGACGACCTCGCCTACGCGAAGGTGCGGCTGGACCCGTCGTCGCTGGCCGTCGCCCAGCACGCGCTGTCCTCCGTGGCGGCGGCGCTGCCCCGGACCCTGCTCTGGAGCGCGATCTGGGACATGACCCGCGACGGCGAGGCGGCCCCGTCCGACTTCGTGCGCCTCGTGATCGACCACGTCGGCGCGGAGACCTCCCCGGCGCTCCGCGGGACCCTGCTCAAGCAGGTCGTCGTGGCGGCGGAGGAGTACGTCGACCCCGCGATCCGCGAGGCGACCCTCGAGTCCCTCGCGGACGGCCTCCTGCGGCTGCTCGCGGACGCGGCGCCGGCGTCCGACGCGCAGCTGCAGCTCGCGCGCGCGTTCGCCCGCGTCGCGCGGTCGCCCGAGCAGCTGGACCGGCTCGCGGACCTCGACGCCGGGGCGGCGGAGGGGCTGCCGCTCGACCCCGACCTGCGCTGGGACCTCCTCACGGGGCTCGTCGTCGGCGGCCGCGCTGGGGAGGAGGAGATCGCCGCGCTCCTCGCCGCCGACGACACGACGAGCGGGCACGAGAAGGCGCTGTTCGCCCGCGCGGCGATCCCGACCGCGGAGGCGAAGGCCGCG
Source organism: Amnibacterium kyonggiense (assembly GCF_004364555.1). Lineage (GTDB taxonomy): Bacteria > Actinomycetota > Actinomycetes > Actinomycetales > Microbacteriaceae > Amnibacterium > Amnibacterium kyonggiense. The sequence goes on from NZ_SOAM01000001.1 coordinate 1,042,544, forward strand.
ACGTGGTCGAGGATGTTCGACTCGGAGGAGCTCACGAACTCGCAGCTCGAGTCGACGGTCCACGGCTTCGTCCGGACGAACGACCCGACGCTGCTCGAGCCGTACGTCGCCCGGTACTTCGAGAGGGTCGAGTCCGTGTGGACCGCACGCTCGTTCGCGCTGGCGGAGCCGATCGCGCTCGGCGCCTACCCGCGACCGGTCGCGTCCGAGGCGCTCGCGACGGCGGCGCGCACCTGGCTCGAGGAGCACGCGGGGGCACCCGCCCCGCTGCGGCGCATCGTCTCGGAGAACCTGAGCCGCACGGACCGGGCGCTCGCCGCCCAGGCCCGCGACCGCGCCTGACGCGGTCGCGGGCCCCGGCGATCAGCCGGCGTCGGTGATCGTCGCCGTCCACGCGATGTCGCCGTGCGGGGTGACCGAGTAGGGCCCGCGCTTCGCCGGCCCGCCACCGATGCCCGTCGAGAACCTCCCCTTCACGTCGCAGTCGGACCCGCGCCCGATGGTGCCCTGGGCGGTCGCGATCTCGAGCCAGCCGGTGCCGCGGCAGGTGACCGAGATGTCGATGCCCTGCTTCGTGGCGGGCAGGGTGCCGACGACCTGGTTCCCGACGCCGCGGACCTGCGCGAGCACGCGCGGCCCGGCGCCGTCGGTGCCCTGGGTGCTCGGGAACGGCAGCAGCGTGTTCTCGGGCGAGTCCTTCGCGCCGGCGGGCGCCGGCACGATCAGGGCCGACCACGGGCGCGCGGTGACCGAGATCACCTGCGCCGTGATCGTCCGGGAGGACGGCGTGAAGTCGAACCAGTGCGCGATCGAGTTCATGCAGCCGGTGACGACGTGGCCGTCCACGTTCACCCGGATCGCCGCGGCGGAGGGCTTGCACACCAGGTAGACCCGGAGCCGCACGACGCCGTCGGGGATGGGAACGGTCTCCACGGCGCTCGTGCGCTCGCCACTCGCCCGGTAGACCGGTGTGGTGTCGCCGGTCAGGGCGTCCGGGTTCCGCAGGTCGCGCACCGCCGCGAGCGGGTCGAGAAGCGGCCCGGTCGAGACGGTCGGCGCCGGCTTCGCGATGATGAGCAGCGCCCACTCCGTCGCCTTCGGCACGGACACGGTGATCTCGTGCGTGCCGGCCGTGACGGGGATGCCGAAGTTCCCGCTCACGTCGCGGTCGCAGCCGCCGGACGACAGGCCACCGCTGTCGAGCTCGAGCGAGTAGTGCCCGTCGGGCGCGCAGTCGAGGTAGACCTGCATGCCGGAGACCGACGCGGGCACGTCGAAGGCGTGCGTCCCCGGTCCGGTGCCGCGGACCGTCAGCAGCGTCTGCACCGAGCGGGCGACGTAGTTCGGGTTCGCAGGATCGGTGACGCGGGAGAGCGGTGGGATCACGCGCGACTCCTCCGCCGGCTCCGACTCGTGGGTCAGGCGGAGGACGCCGACGGTCACCACGGCGAGCGCGATCGCCGTGACCAGGGACACCCACAGCTGCGGCTTCCCGAGCGCGGTGCGGACCGGCCGGTGCGGTCGTGCGGGTGCCGGCTCGACGTCGGCGAGCGCCTCGAGCTCGTTGCGGAGCGCGGCCGAGAAGACGGGGTCGAACTGCCTGGTGGTCATCGCGCTGCTCCTTCCTGGAGCGTGGGATCGGCGGCGTCGGCGGGATCGATGGGGTCGAGGAGGTCGAGCGGCGTGCCGAGCCGGCCGCGCAGCCGCTTCCTCGACCGGTGGAGGCGGACCCGGGCGGCGCCGGGGGAGATGCCGACCGCCGCGGCGGCCTCCGTCGGCGTGAAGCCCTCGATCGCGGTGAGCAGCAGCAGCGCCGCGTCCGGCTCGCCGAGCGCGCGCACGGCGCCGAGGAGCTGCTCGCGCGCGATGCGCTCCTCCGCGGTCTCCGCGGGGTCGGCCCGGTCGTGCGAGCGGGGGAGGCGGTCGATCGCGGCCCGGTAGCGGCGGAGGCCGCGGCCCGAGTTCCGCGCGAGGTTCGTGATGGTGACGAGCAGCCAGGGCAGCACGGAGCCGTCGACGATCGGCACCCCGTCGCGCTTCCGCCACAGCTCGAGGAACGCCGCGGCGACCACGTCCTCGGCGTCGTGCGCGGAGGCGACCAGGCGGAGGGCGTGGCGGAACGCCCGGTCGCGGTGCGCGTCGAAGAGCGCCGCGAACGCACGCCCGTCGCCCGAGCGGGCGCGGGACCAGAGCGCGGTCTCGTCGGTGATGGTCGTCATCATGCCCGGACATGTCCGCCCGGGCGGGGAGCGTTACACGCTCGCGGGAATCAGCTCAGCCGCTCGACGAGGGCGGCCCCGAGGTCGTCGCCCGACAGCCAGGCGGCCTCGATGCGGCTCTTCTCGCTCCAGCCGTCGCCGCAGAGGCCGATGCCGCCCGCGTCGAGCAGGAAGGTCCGGTCGCGCTGCTCGGTCGGGTGGGCGAAGGTCCAGCGCTGCGCGAGCGTCTCGACGGGCTCGAGCGGCACGCCGAGCACCCGGCGCATCGCGTCGACGACCTGCCCGACCACCGACGCCGGGTCCTCGAGGTGGGCGCTCGCGACCTCCGGCGTCGTGTGGGCGACGAGCACCGGCGCGCCGTCGCCCCGGCTGCGGCCGTCGTCCGCGAGCCAGCTGATCGGGAGGTCGGACACGAACGCGCCGTCGAACTCCGGCCACGTCCGCTCCGCGAAGCGCGCCGCGACGGCGATCGCCGGGGCGGAGCGCTGCTGCGCCGTCCGCATCAGGTCCGGGAGGCCGCCGAGCAGGCGCGCCGCCTGCGGCCCGGGCATCGCGAGCACGACCGCCCGCGCGGCCTCGCCGTCGACGTCGGGGCCCGGGCCGACCCGCTCGACCGTCCGCCGCTCGACGTCCAGCCCGGCGGCGAGGTCGTCGGCGAGGCTCCGCATGCCGCCCGGCGCCGCGAAGCGCATCGGCCCAGACTTCGCCTCGCCGAGCCCCTCGGGGCCCGCGACGCGGAAGGTGTCGGTCCACTCCCGCAGCAGCCCGCGACCGGTCCAGTCCTCGACGACCGCCCGGAAGCGGTCGTCCGACGCCGTGCAGTAGGGCGCGCCGAGGTCGACCTCGTGCCCGTCGAGGGTGCGCGCACCGAGGCGCCCGCCCGGCCGCCTGCCCCGGTCGAGCACGCGCACGGACAGCCCCGCGTCGGCGATGCGGCGGGCGCAGGCGAGTCCGCTGAGCCCGGCGCCGACCACGAGGACGTCGGCGCTCATGCGCCGCCCGTCGTCCGCGCGTTGTAGACCGTCTTGTCGGGCGTCGCGCCGTAGCGCTCGAACACGGCGACCGCCTCGTCGGTGAGCACGCCGACGCGCACCGACACGCCGCGCGCCTCGAGCTGCTCGGCCCAGTCGTCGCGCATCGGCCCCTCGTCGAAGCCGGTGAGCGCCTCGAGCTCCGGTCCGTCGCCCGCGACCACGAGGCCGCGGACGCCCGACCACAGCGTGGCGCCGTAGCACATGGCGCACGGGCGCCAGTTGACCCACAGCTCGAGCGGGTCCTCGAGCGAGCCGAGGTCCCAGGTGCCGAGCCGCGCCTGGGTCACCGAGATCGTGACGACCTCCGCGTGCAGGGAGGAGAGCCCGGAGGCGAGCACGAGGTTCACGCCCGCGGCGACGACCTCCCCGGTGCCGCGGTGCACGGTCAGCGCCGAGAACGGCCCGCCGGACCCCTCCGCGACGTTCCGCTCCGCGAGGCGGTTCAGGAGGCGCATCCGGCCCTCGTCCGTGCCGAGGTCGGACCGCGCCGCCTCCAGCTCCTCGTCGACCCAGAGGGGGAGCTCGCCCCCGAACGCGCGAATCGCCATGCCCCGATCCTTCCCTACGCCGGTTCGGGGTCGGCCCGATTCCGGGTCAGTCCGGCGTCATGCCGTGCGACCGGCAGGTCGTGCCGTCGGCCCAGACGTGCAGGTCGCCGTCGGCGGTCCGGCAGAGCACGGCGGCCCGCGGCGACGTGCTCGGCGACGGGGGGACGGGCGAGGGGCCCCGGTCCGCGACCTGCGGGCCGAAGCGCGCCTCCTCCGCGGCGCAGGCCTGCAGGGCGGACGCGGGCAGGTCCTTCGGGTCGGCCCGGACCGTCGCGGTCGACGCGCCGTGGTGGCAGACGACCGGGACGAGCGCGGAGGCGGGCCGCGCCCCCGACGCGGCCGACCCGCCGCTGCTCGTGCCCAGGACGCCGAGGGTCGGCCGGAGCAGCGCGAACCCGCCGGCGATCAGCACGACGGCGACGGACGCCTGCGCGATCCGCTGCGCGGTGCGGCGCCGGCGGTCGATCCGCTGCCGCACCCCGCGCTCGATCCGCCGCAGCTGCTCGTCGGTGGGGAGGCCGTCGCTCATCGCTCCTCCTCCAGGTCGCGCCGCAGCCGGGCGCGGGCGCGGCTCAGCCGGTTCCGCACCGCGCCCTCCGTGAGCCCGAGCCGCTCCGCCGCCTCCGCGTACGTGACGTCCTCCACGAGGCAGAGCCGGGCGACCTCCGCGTCCAGCGGCGGCAGCGCCGCGAACGCGCGGCGCAGGAGGTCCGCCACCTCGCCCCGGTCCTCGTCCACGTCGGCGAAGTGCGGCTCATGGGCTGCCGCCGTCTCGTGCGTCGTCCGCCGCAGCCGCGCACGCCGCCGGTTCGCCGCGAGGTGCTTCACCGTCACGATCAGCCACGGCAGTGCGGACTCCCCGACGAGGTGGATGCGTCCGCGCTTCCGCCAGAGCAGCAGGAAGGCGTCCTGCGCGACCTCCTCCGCGTCCGCCGCGGACTCCAGCCAGCGGTAGGCGACGGCGTACACCGGGCCGCTGTGCCGCCGCACGACCTCGCCGAACGCCGCCTGCGCCTGCCGACCCGTCCGCGCGAGCAGCTCGGCGTCGCTCAGCGGGTCGGGCACCGCCGCCTCCCGTCGATCGCTCGAACGGTCGGCATCCTGCCAGGCGGCCGGCGAGGAGGGGAGTGCCGTCGTCACGCCGACGTCGGCCGCGTCCGCCGCCGCACGACGCGCACCACGGCCAGCACGAGCGCGCCGAGGAGGCCGAGCGTCGCCGCCCAGGGCAGCACGAGGCCGAGTCCGACCGCGGTCGCCGCGGCGGCCTGCACGAGGGCCTGCGTCCCGGTGACGAGGCCGCCCACGAAGTCCGCGGGGCCCGTCCTCGGCGCCGCGACCGGCACGACGATCGAGATCGTCAGCGTGGCGAGGTCGACCTCGTCCGCGAGGGAGCGCTGCTGGGCGAGCAGCTGCTCGAGCGAGCCCTGCCGGTCGGTCAGCGTGCTCTCGATCTGCACGAGATCCGAGCTCGAGGTCGCCCTCGCCAGCAGCGTCCGCAGCCGGTCGATCGAGGTGCGGAGGTTCGCGATCCGCACCGCGTAGTCGGTGACCTGCGCGGTCACGTCGGTCGCGCGCACCGAGACGTCGCGCACGTCGCCCTCCCGCTCGATCGCAGCGAGCGTGCGCGGGAATGCCGCGGCCGGGATGCGGACGACGAGGTCGGCGGTGGGGCGCTCGGCGGGGTCCTCCGAGCTCCGGTCGACGTGCCCGCCGGCCGCGTCGACGAGGCCGGTGATCCGGCCGGCCACCGCGACGGGGTCGTCGGCGGCGAGGCGCAGCGTGCCCGTCGTGACGACCGAGCGGTCGACCGCCTTCGCGTCCGCCTCCGCGGTCATCGGCTTCGACGCGGAGGACCCCGCGGCGCTGCCCCCGCCGGCGCTGCTCGCGGTCGAGCCGCCGGACGCGGTGCAGCCGGCGAGGGAGGCGGTGGCGACGGCCGCGACGACGGCGGCGGTCAGGATCCTGGTGCGCACACCCCGTCATGTGCGCACACCCTCCCTCCCTCTCATTTCACGGATCAGGACGAATCGGCCGACACGCCGCGTCCGACGGCGTCCTGTGCGGCGTGTCGGCGTCTGCGTCCTGATCCGTGAAATTTCAAGCGGCGGGGAGGGCCTGCTCCAGGTCGTCCCAGAGGTCGTCCGGGTCCTCGAGCCCGACGGAGAGCCGGACGAGGCCCTCCGGGATCGTCGGCGCCTCCGCGGCCCAGCGCCGACGGCGCTCGAGCGTCGACTCGACGCCCCCGAGGCTCGTCGCCGCCCGCCACAGCCGCACGCCGTGGACGAGCGCGTCCGCGGCCTCCGCGTCCGCGAGCACGACGCTGACGATCGAGCCGAAGCCCGGGTACCGGGTCTCGTGGACGCCGGGATGCCCCTCCAACCGGCGGACGAGCCGCTGCGCCGTCGCCTGCGCGCGCTCGAGCCGCACCGGCAGCGTGCGGAGGCCGCGGAGGGCGAGGAACGCCTCGAACGCCGACGGCACCGCGCCGCCGAGCGTCCGCGACCCGGTGACCCGCGTCGCGAGCTCCTCGGACGCGGTCACGACAGCGCCCATCAGCAGGTCGCTGTGGCCGGCGAGGCCCTTCGTGACGGAGTGGACGACGAGGTCGGCGCCGTGCTCGAGCGGCCGCTGCAGCAGCGGCGTCGCGAACGTGTTGTCGACGGCGACGAGCGCGCCCACCGCGTGCGCGCCCCGCACCACCGCCGCGATGTCCGCGAGCTCGAGCGCCGGGTTCGTCGGCGACTCGAGCCAGACGAGCGCCGCGCCCCGGGCCGCCTCGGCGACCGCCGCCGTGTCCGTGACGTCGACGAGGACGGTGCGCACGAGCCCGCGCTCCTCCAGCTCCCGCAGCCGCCCGATCGTGCCGGTGTAGGAGTGCCGGGCGGCGACGACCGTGCCACCCGTCGGCACGAGGTCGAGCACCGCGGCGATCGCCGCCATGCCGGAGGCGAAGGCGATGCACCGGCCGCCCTCGAGGTCGCCCAGCGCGTCCTCGAACGCCGTCCAGGAGGGGTTCGCGTACCGCCCGTACTCGAGGTCGCCGAACGAGCCGTAGGTCGACGCGAGCACGACCGGCGCGTTCAGCGGCGCGTCCGGCCCGGCGGGCGGCCGCCCCGTCGTGACGGCACGGGTCGAGAAGTGGAGGGGGCGATCGGCCATGCGGCAATCCTGCCGCGGCGAGCGCCGACTCAGTCCTCGCCCTCCACGACCTGCGCGAGCTGCAGGAGGTTGCCGACCGTGTCGTCGAGGACCGCGATGATCACCGGGCCCATGTCGGTCGGCGGCATCGTGAACCGCACGCCGCGCGCGACCAGCCGGTCGTGCTCGGCCCGCACGTCGCCGACGCCGAGCTGCAGGAACGGGATGCCGTCGCCGGCGATCGCCGCGGTGAAGGCCGGGACGGCCGGATGGTTCTTCGGCTCGAGGGACAGCTGCACGCCATCGGGCGCCTCCGGCGACACGACCGTGAGCCACCGGAACTCGCCGAGCGGCACGTCCGCCGCGAGGACGAACCCGAGCGTCCCCGTGTAGAACTCGAGGGCACGCTGCTGGTCGTCGACGAACACGCTCACGGTCTGCACTCGCATCGTCCCAGCGTGCCGGAGGAGGAGCGCGCTGCATAGGCTTCCCGCATGGGCCGGCCGATCGACGAGTCGCCGCTCGCGCCCCTCGTCCGGTTCTCCGCCGCCACCAACCTCGGGATCGCCGGTCGCGTCTTCCGCGACGTGCCCGCCGCGACCCTGCCGCTGCTGCGCGGCTTCGGCGGTCGCGAGGCCGCGTCGGGGACGGCCCTGACGACGGAGCGGACCGCCGGCCGCATCGACTGGGCTCGGCGCTGGATGCCCGCGACCGCCGCGGGCGCCGAGGCGCTCGGCGAGCGCGTGCGCGGGCTCCGCATCGGCGTCTCGATGGTGCTCGAGCCGAAGACCGCGGTGCTCGCCCTCCTGCTGCTGGAGGCCGGGGCCGAGGTCGACGTGTTCGCCTTCGCCGCCGAGACGGACGACGCGGTCGCGGAGGACCTCGCCGCCCGCGGCGTCGCGGTGCACGCCGCCGCGTCGGCGTCGCCCGCGCAGGAGCGGGCGCACGCGCTCGCCCTCCTCGACCGGCGGCCGCGGCTGCTCGTCGACGACGGCGCGCACGTCATCCGGCTCGCGCACGCCGCAGGCCCCGACGTGGTCGCGGGCCTGCTCGGCGCGACGGAGGAGACGACGAGCGGCGTCACCCCGCTCCGCGCCATGGAGGCCGACGATGCGCTCCGCATCCCGGTGGTCGCGGCGAACGACGCGGTCACGAAGACCTGGTTCGACAACCGCCACGGCACCGGCGAGACCTGCGTGCTCGCGATCGCGCGGGCGCTCGACGACGACCTGTCGGGCACCCGGGCCGTCGTCGTCGGCTTCGGCCCGGTCGGCGAAGGCGTCGCGGAGCGCCTCCGCGTCCTCGGCGCCGCCGTGGTGGTCGTCGACGTCGACCCGCGCCGCGAGCTCGCCGCGCGGTTCGCCGGCTACGACACCGCTCCGCTCCTCGGCGCGGTCGCGGACGCCGACCTGGTCGTGTCCGCGACCGGGGCCCCGCGCACTCTCGACGGTCCCGCGCTCGCCGCGTGCCGGGAGGACGCGGTGATCGCCGTCGCGGGCGGAGCGCCGGAGGAGGTCCTGCCGCCCGCGGGCACCCGGGCGGAGCGTCTCGGCCCGCACGTCGAGCGCCTCCGGCTGCCCGGCGGGGGAGCCGTCCGCCTGCTCGCGGGCGGCGACTGCGTGAACATCGTCGCGGGCGAGGGCAACCCGATCGACGTGATGGACCTGTCGTTCGCCGTGCAGCTCGCGTCGATCCGCCTGCTCCTCGACGGCGGCCTCGCGCCCGGCGTGCATGCCCTGCCCGAGGGCGCCGACCGCGCCGTCGCCGGGAGCGCGCTCGGGCGGGACCGCCGAGTCGGGGACGACCTCGCGCGGGTCGACTGGCGCAGGACGCGGTTCGATCTGTTGTAGAACACGTCGACGAATCTGTACTCGACCACTGTCAGTGGTCCTCGTTAGCGTGTTCGCATGAGGATGGACGGCGTCGGAGGCGGAGCCGGTCGCGGCACCGCGGCCGCGGTCGACCCGTGGGCGGTGCTGCCCGACTCCGTCCGGATCCTCCGGCGGGAGGACGGCGCGCGGTTCGCGCGGGTGGCGGCGCGCATCTGGATCGGCGGGGACCGCTCGATCCCCGAGCTGATGATCCAGCGCCTGGACGCTGAGCCGCGGGTGGGAGCGGGCGACCACCACGCGGATCTGCGCGGGCTGGATCTGGAGTCCCTCGCCTGGGCGCTCGAGGCCGCGGCGGTGGCTGGAATGGACGCGCGCTGGCGGCTGACCGTCGACGCCGTCGAGCGCTGGCGCTTCAGCGACGAGGAGCTCGTCGGCCTCCCGCTCGCGCCGAACGCGCAGCCCGACCCGGATCCGGTGTTCGACGCGCTCGCGAAGGTCGCCGAGGAGCAGCACTTCTCGAACCGCGCCGACGTCCGGCGGGTGAACGCGGCCGTCGCCGCCTGGCGGATCGCGCGCACCGAGGAGGACCCTGGAGCGGCGAACACCCCGTACCAGAACGGGTTCTTCCAGGACCTCGGCCTGCAGCTCGGCGTCGCCGGCATGACCGCGAAGTCGCTCGTCCACACCGCGGAGCGGATCGAGCGCGACCTCCCGGGGATCTGGGCGAGGTTCCTCGAGGCCGCGCACCCGTGGCGCGCGATGCAGCACGTGCGCACCGCGATCGAGGACCTGCGCGACGACGTCCTGCCGCGGTTCGACGAGGCGGCCGTGGACCTGCTCGCGACGACGCCGGTGCCCAAGCTGCCCGACGCGCTGCGCCGGCTCGCGGAGCGCCTGCAGGCGCGGACCGCGGACGACCGGCACGACGCCGCGATGCGTCGCCGCTCGGTGACGATCGATCCGGCTGCCGACGGCATGGGCTGGCTGCACGCGTACCTGCCGATGGAGGCGCTCGCGGGTCTCGACCACCAGCTCACGAAGGCCGCGATCGCCGCCCGCAGGAGCGCCGACGCGCCGGTCGGGATCGGCGCCCTGCGCGCGGACATCCTGCAGGACGGCCTCATCGACGCGCTCTCCCGGGACGAGACCCGGTCCGACGCGCTCGTCCCGGCTCGCCGGGGTGTCAAGGCTCGGGTGACGGTGACGATCCCGGCGATGTCGGTGCTCGGTCACTCCACGGCGCCGGCCACCCTGCTCGGCTACGGCCCGATCGGCCTCCGCACCGCCGCGCGCCTCGCCGGCGAGGCGACCTGCTGGGTGCGGGTGCTGACGGACCCCTTCACCGGCGCGGCGCTCGACCTCGGACGGCGCAGCTACCGGCCGACGGCCGACATGCGCGCGATGCTCCGGGTCCTCGACGGCGGCGGACGCGGTCCCGGCTGCCCCCGCGGGCCGGAGGACGTCGAGGTCGACCACAACCGCCCCTTCAACCAGGACGGCGAGCGGGGCGGGACCCGGATCGACAACCTGATGCTCCTGTCCCGCTTCGACCACGACCTCAAGACGGCGGGCGAGACGCAGGTGAAGCTCCTCCGGGACCGGACCGGCATCTTCACGACGCGGGCGGGCAACCGCTACGTCACGAGACCGCCGGATCCGCTCGAACCGACGCCCGTCCCACCGGAGCTCGTCGATCCGGACGACTGCCCGTTCTGACCGGCTCGCGCCCGCTCCCTAGGCTCGTCGCGTGGTCACCGTCTACTCCGCCGACCTTGTGGTGCCGATGACCGCTCCGCCGATGCCCGACGGCGCCGTCGCGGTCGAGGGCGGTCGGATCCTGCACGTCGGCACACGGGCGTGGGTGCTCGACCACCTCCGCGACGAGGGGCGTACGGTCGACGAGCGCCGCCTCGACGGCGTCCTGACGCCCGGCCTCGTCAACGCGCACACGCACCTGCAGTACTCGCGGATGGGCTCGGTCGGCGCCGGCCGCTACGACGGGTTCGACGACTGGGCGACCGCGTTCTCCGCCGTCTACGACGCGGGCGGCCAGGACTGGGGCGCCGCCGCGGCGGAGGGCGCGCGGGCGCTGCTCGCCGCCGGCGTCACCGCGGCGGCCGACATCGCGACCGACTCGCCCGCCGCGACGGCGCTCGCGGACGCCGGCCTCCACGGGATCCAGTACTGGGAGGTCATGAACTGGTCGAACGCCGCCTGGCGGCGCGGCGGCCGCGAGCAGGTGATCGCCGAGCTCGAGCGGGTGCCTCGGTCGCCCGGATCCGGCCTGTCGCCCCACGCCCCGTACTCGCTGGACGCGGAGCCGCTGCTCGACATCCCGGACATCGTCCGGGCGCACGGCGGGCGCCTCCACATCCACCTGGGGGAGTCGCACTTCGAGGGCGCCCGCGCGGGCGCCGTGGATTGGCACTTCGCCGGCGTCGAGAGCTTCCGGGCGCTCCGCGAGAGCGGCTACGGCGCCTCCGCGACGGAGTTCGTCGACCGGCTGGGCGTCCTCGGGCCCGACTGCCACGTCGCCCACGGCGTCTACATGGCTGCGGAGGACCGCGCGCTGCTGCGTGCCCGCGGCACCTCCGTGGCGCTCTGCCCGCGCTCGAACGAGGTGATCGGGCTCGAGGAGCCGCCCGTCGCCGCCTACCTCAGCGAGGGCAGCCCGATCGCGGTCGGCACGGACTCGCTGTCGTCGAGCCCGTCCCTCGATCCGATGGCGGACGTCGCGGCGCTCGTCGGCATCGCCCGGCGGCAGGGCTACGCGGGGGGCGACCTGCACGAGCGACTGCTCGCGGCGGCGACGCTCGGCGGGGCGCGGGCGATGGGCATCGACATCGGGCCGGATCGGCTCGGGCACCTCGCGGTCGGCGCGATCGCGGACCTGACCGGGTTCCGGATGGCGGTCGGGTCGGTCGCGGACGCACTCGCGCAGCTGGCGGAGGCGGCGCCGGTCGACCGGTTGACGGTCGTCGGCGGCGAGCCGCGATCGGGCGAGGAGGAGGAGCGATGAGGGCGGTCCGGCGCACGGTCGACGGGGCGGTGATCGAGGAGCTCGAGGTCCCGGCGCGGGCTGCGGCGCTCGGGCTGGAGCCGCACCCGGAGGGCGGCTGGTACCGCCGCACCTGGGCCGCCTCCGTCGGGGTCGAGACGCCGAACGGCCTCCGTCCGGCGGCGACCATGATCCTGTTCCTGCTGCCGCCCGGCGAGGCGTCCGCGTGGCACGTCGTGACCTCGGACGAGACGTGGCTCTGGCACGGGCCCGAGCCGCTCGTGCTGCAGCTCGGCGGCAGCGGCGAGCGGCCCGAGGAGGGCGAGCGGATCCTCCTCGGCCCGGACCGCCCGCAGGCGCTCGTGCCGGCCGGCGCCTGGCAGCGGACGCTGCCGTCCGCGGGCGAGACGCTCGTCAGCTGCGTCGTGAGCCCGGGCTTCGACTTCGCCGACTGGTCCCTCGAACCCTGACGCTCCGTGTCGGAGGCCGACGCGCCCTGCAGGACGACGAGCCGGCCGACACGGAGGGTCAGCCCTGCTGGAGCACCCGGATGACGTTGCCGGACGGATCGCGGAACGCGGCGTCGCGCGGGCCCCACGGCTGATCGGCCGGCTCGGAGACGACCTCGGCGCCCGCCTGCACCGCGCGGTCGAACAGCGCCTCGAGGTCGTCCGTCACGAACACCCACGGCCCGAGCGCGCCCTTGACCACGAGCTCCTCGAGCGCCTCGCCGTCCGCGGGGGACCGGCCGGCCTCCGGGTCCGAGAGCACGATCTGCGCACCGCCCGCCTCGCCGAGGGTGATCCAGCGGTGGCCGCCGGAGGAGACGTCCTGCGCGACGGGGAGGCCGAGCGCGTCGCGGTAGAAGGCCAGCGCCGCCTCCGGGTCCGAGACGGGGACGGGGGAGTACTGGAGGGAGATCGCCATGCCGCCGACGCTAGGCCGCGGACGCCCGATCGGCTTCTCGGTTCCTGCTCGTCCTGCGGCGGGTCACGGCCTTCGCGGTGCAGTCGGGCATGAGCGCCTCCGCGGGGTGCGCGGCGGCGCGGTAGGCGGACGGCGTCATCCCGACGACCTCCGTGAACCGGCTGCTGAACGAGCCGAGCGAGGTGCAGCCGACCCGCATGCACGCGTCGGTGACGGTCGCGCCGGCGCGCAGCAGCGCGCACGCCCGCTCGATCCGCCGGGTCATCAGGTACTGGTACGGGCTCTCGCCGTAGACGGCCCGGAACCGGCGACTGAAGTGCGCGGCGGAGAGGTGGACCGAGGCGGCGATGGCGGGCACGTCGAGCGGCTCGGCGTAGCGGCGGTCGATCAGATCGCGGGCGCGGCGGAGGAGGACGAGCTCCTGCCTGCGCTCCGGGGTCATGCGCCGTACGGTAGCGCGCCGCTCAGCGGCTGCCCAGGGGCGCCTGCGCCGACAGGGTCGCACTCCGGATCGCGGTGGTGAGCGCCTCGACCGCCGGCTTCGGGGCGGCCGGGTTGGCGAGCAGCCGGAAGTCCACCGCGCCGAGCGCCGGCAGCCCGAGGCGGATCTCGACCTTCTGCAGGTCGGCGGGGATGAGCGAGTGCGCGAGCACCGCGATCCCGAGCCCGGCACGGGTCGCCGCGAGCATCGCGTTGATGTCGCGCACGGTGCAGGCGACGCGCCACCGTCGACCCGCCGCTTCGAGAGCGTCGATCGCCATCCGCCGCGTGAAGCTCGGCGCGCGGTGGACGACGAGCGGCACCTGCTCCTCCTTCACGAACGGCTCCGCGTCCTCCGCCGCCCAGACGAACTGGTCGCGCAGCACGAGGGTGCCCTCGCCCGCCTCCACCGACGGCTGCTTCACGAAGACGAGGTCGAGCTGTCCCGCGGCGAGCCGCCGCGTGAGCACGTGGCTCTGCTCGACGGAGAGCTCGAGGTCGACCTGCGGGTTCAGGCGGCGGAACTGCCGCACGATGCGCGGCAGCTGCGTGATCGCCAGGTCGTCGGCGGTGCCGAAGCGCAGCCGGCCGCGCGTGGGGGAGGTGCGGAAGTAGGACTCCGCGTCGGCGTGCGCCCCGAGGATGCGGTGCGCGAAGCCGGCCAGCGCCTCGCCCGCCTCCGTCGGCCGGACGCCACGCGTCTCCCGCACGAAGAGCGGGCGGCCGACCTCGTCCTCGAGGCGGCGCATCTGCTGGCTGACGGTCGGTTGGCTGATGCCGAGCTGCTGCGCGGCCACGGTGAAGCTGCGGCCGCCGGCGACGGCGAGGAACGTGCGGAGGAGCGCCGGGTCGTACACCGTCACCATCCATTCGAGAATCGGATGACGGATATCGAACTCCATCCGTGTCTCGAATGCCAGCCTGTCCGTACCGTGGACCTGCTCATGTCCTTCGCCCTGCACGTCCCCGCCCGCATCCGCCCCGCCTTCAGCGGCTTCGCCCCGCTCTCCGTCCCGAACTACCGCCGGTTCGCCGGCTCCAACGTGCTCGCCATGAGCGCCACCTGGATGCAGCGCATCGCCCAGGACTGGCTCGTGCTGCAGCTCACGCACAGTGTCACCGCGGTCGGGATCACGACCGCGGCGCAGTTCGCGCCCTCGATCCTGTTCGGCCTCCACGGCGGCGTCGTCGTCGACCGGTTCCCGCGGCGCCGGCTGCTCATGGTCACCCAATCGCTCGTCGGGCTCGTCAGCGTGCTGCTCGCGGTCGTGGCCCTGACCGGCACCGCGACGGTCTGGCTCGTGTGGGCGGCGGCGTTCGCCATCGGCTGCGTGACCGTCGTCGACAATCCGGGCCGGCAGGTGTTCGTCAACGAGCTCGTCGGGCGGCGGCACCTGAAGAACGCGCTGAACCTCAACGCGGCGGTGTTCCAGCTCGGGGCGTTCATGGGGCCGGCGGTGGCCGGCGGACTCATCGGCTGGGTCGGTGGCGGCTGGGCGTTCGCGATCAACGCGGCGGCCTGCTGCGTCACGGTGCTGATGCTGAGCCGCCTCGACGCCTCGCAGCTGCAGCCGGTGCCGAGGCCGCAGCGCCGCCCGCACGCCCTCCGGGAGGGGCTCGCGTTCGTGCTCCGCACACCGGCGATCCGCTACTCGATCCTCATGCTCGCCTTCCTCAGCGTCTTCACGCTGACGATGCCGGTGCTGCTCGCCGCCTTCGCGACGCAGGTCTTCCACCTCGGCGCCTCCGGGTACGGGCTCTTCAACTCCGTCGGGGCGCTCGGCGCCGTCGCGGGCGCGCTGGCCTCCACGCGGCTGACGCACCTGCGGCTCCGCATCGTCGTGCTGTGCGGCACGGGCTGGGCGGCCGCGCTCGCGCTCGCGGCCTTCATGCCGAGCGTGCCGACGTTCTGCGCGGCGCTGATCGTGACCGGCGTCGGCAGCCAGTACTTCTTCCAGTCCGGCAACCCGCTCGTGCAGCTGAGCACGCTGCCGGAGGTCCGCGGCCGCGTCATCTCCGTGTGGGTGCTCGTGGTGCTCGGCGGCCAGGGCATCGGCGGCCCGATCATGGGCGGCATCGTCGACGCGCTCGGCGCCCGCGGCGGGATGCTCGTCGCCGGCGGCGTGCCGGCGGTCGCGGGGATCGTGCTGTCCGTCCTCCTGGCCCGCCGCGGCTCGCTCAAGCTGTCGGTGTCCACGACCCGCCCCCGCATCGCCATCACCGAGCGCTGACGCTCCGTTCTGAAGGACTCGGCGTCCTGCACGACGAAGAATGACGGCCCGAAACACCGTCGTGACTCCGGGCCGTTACGCTCCCCGACCGTGATCCGTCGCCGTTCCCTCCTCGTCACCACCGGTCTCGCGGCCGTCGCGCTCGCGCTGAGCGCCTGCAGCGGCACGTCGTCGACCCCGGCGGCGAGCTCGTCCGGAGGCAGCGCCGCCGCGAGCGGTCCCGCCGCGCTGCAGACGGTGGTGCCCGGCAAGCTCACCGTCGCGACCGGGCAGCCGGCGTACTCGCCGTGGGTGGAGGACAACGACCCGACGTCCGGCAAGGGCTTCGAGTCCGCCGTGACCTACGCGGTGGCGAAGCAGCTGGGCTACGCGAAGAGCGACGTCGTCTGGGCGCGCTCGAGCTTCGACTCCGCGATCACGCCGGGCGCGAAGACGTGGGACCTGAACATCCAGCAGTTCTCCATCACGAAGGACCGCGAGAAGGTCGTCGACTTCTCCTCGCCGTACTACACGACGACTCAGGCGGTGGTGACGACGAAGGGGTCGAAGGCCGCCGGCGTCACCACGCTCGCGGGCCTGAAGGGGCTGAAGATCGGCGTCGCGACGGGGACGACGAGCTACACGGTCGTGAACGCGCAGGTCGGGCAGCCGGCCGTCTTCAGCACGGTCGACGACGCCGTGCAGGCGCTCAAGACGAAGCAGGTCGACGCGGTCGTCACGGACCTGCCCGGCGCGTACTACATCGCGGGCGCGCAGCTGAAGGACGGCGTGGTGTCCGCGCAGTTCGCCGATTCGAGCGACGGCGGCGACCAGTTCGCCTACGTCCTCCCGAAGCGCTCCCCGCTGACGAAGCCGGTGAGCGCGGCGATCGACGCGCTCGCGAAGTCGGGCGAGCTGAAGCAGCTCACGGACGAGTGGCTCTCCTCCGCGGTGAAGGTGCCCGTGCTCCAGTGAGCCACGAGCCGTCGGCCGTCGAGCTCGAACGGCGCGCGTACCGGCGGGGACGCTCCGTCCGGTCCGTCGTCGTCGCGGTGGTGTCCTCGCTCGTCGTGGTCGCCGCCGTCTGGCTCTTCGTCGTCAACACGAAGGGGTGGGCGGCGGCCCAGCGGACGTTCTTCGACCCCGCGGAGGCGGCGAAGACGTTCCCCGCCGTCCTCGCCGGGCTCTGGGTCAACGTCTACGTCCTCTTCTTCGCCGCGATCGGCGTCGCGGTCTTCGCGACCCTGCTCGCCGTGATCCGGACGCTGCGCGGCCCCGTGTTCGCGCCGCTGCGCTTCCTCGCCGCCGCCTACACGGACCTGTTCCGCGGTGTGCCGATGATCGTGCTCATCTACCTCGTCGGCTTCGGCATCCCCGCCCTCGGCGTCCTGCCGCTGATCGACCCGCGCATCCTCGGCGGCGTCGCGCTCGTGATCGGGTACTCGGCGTACGTCGCGGAGGTCCTCCGCGCGGGCATCGAGTCCGTGCACCCGTCGCAGCGCCTGGCCGCCCGGTCGCTCGGGCTGAGCTACGCGCAGACCCTCCGTCTCGTCGTCCTGCCGCAGGGCGTGCGGCGGGTCGTGCCCGCGCTCGTGAACGACTTCGTCTCGATGCAGAAGGACGTCGGGCTGATCTCGATCCTCGGCGTCGTCGACGCGATCAGCGCGGCGAACATCGCGAAGGCGATCTCGTTCAACTACACGTCGTTCGTGATCGCGGGGCTGCTCTTCATCCTGCTGAGCCTCCCGTTCATCCAGTTGACGAACCACCTCGAGCGCCGCGCGCTCGCCCGCCAGCAGCAGGGGGCGGTCGTATGAGCCCCGTCCTGCGCACCGAGGGCGTCGTGAAGGCCTTCGGCGACCGCGTCGTCCTGGACGGCGTCGACGTGACCGTCTCGCAGCACGAGGTCGTGGTGCTCATCGGGGCCTCCGGCTCCGGCAAGTCGACCCTGCTGCGCACGATCAACCTGCTCGAGCCGATCGACGACGGCCGGATCTGGCTGGCCGGGGAAGACGTCAGCGACCCGCGCGTCGACGTCGACGCGGTGCGCGGCCGGATCGGCGTCGTGTTCCAGCAGTTCAACCTGTTCCCGCACCTCTCGGTGCTCGACAACGTGACGCTCGCGGCCCGGCACGTGCACCGCACGCCGAAGGCGGAGGCGGAGGAGACCGGGCGTCGCCTCCTCGAGCGCGTCGGGCTCGCGGACTTCGCGAAGGCCTACCCCGACCGCCTCTCCGGCGGTCAGCAGCAGCGGGTCGCGATCGTCCGCGCGATCGCGACGAACCCGGAGCTGCTGCTCCTCGACGAGATCACGAGCGCGCTCGACCCGCAGCTCGTCGGCGAGGTGCTCGACCTCGTCGCCGAGCTGAAGGAGCAGGGCTCCACGATCCTCATGACGACGCACGAGATGCACTTCGCGGAGCACGCCGCCGACCGGGTCGTGTTCCTGAAGGACGGGCGCATCGCGGAGGAGGGGCCGCCCGCACAGGTCCTCCGCGACCCGCAGCACGAGGACACCCGCGCGTTCCTCGCCCGCTTCCGCGACCGGTAGCGCGCGTCTCTACAGGTGCTGCGCCAGGAGGGTGAGCACCTGCGGCGCCGAGGGGACGCCGGCAGCGCGGGCGAGCTCCGTGCCGTCCGCCGCCGTCAGCACCGTCGTCGGCGTCGCCACGATGTCGCGGCGCTCGCTCTCGTCGGGGTCGTCCGCGACGTTGACTTCGCGCAGCTCGACCCGATCGCCCAGCAGGCCCGCGGCGTCCTCCAGCGTCCGACGCGTCTGCGCGCACGCGCCGCAGAAGCTCGAGCTGTAGAGCGTGAGCACGACGGGCACGGGAGGGAGAGCGCGCGGCGCCGCCAGGACATTCCCGGCGCGGACCGGGCTCGCGTCCACCTCCGCGCCAGCGGTCGCCGAGGCGCGTCGCGCACGCTGGTCGCAGCGGCCGGGTTCCATCGGCCGCGCGAGGAGGAGTGACATGGCGGACAGCGGTCTCGGCGGGCGGAAGGTGCTCGCGATCGTCACGAACTACGGGGTCGAGCAGGACGAGCTGATCGTGCCCGTCGAGCGGCTGCGCGGCAGCGGCGCGACCGTGGACGTCGCCGCGCAGGAGCGGGAGGACGTCGTCACGCTGGTGGGCGACAAGGATCCCGGACAGCAGGTCACCCCGACGGCGACGATCTCGGAGGTCGACCCCTCCGGATACGACCTCCTGCTGCTGCCGGGCGGCGCGATCAACGCCGACCAGCTGCGGCTCGACGAGGACGCCGTCCGCATCGCGAAGGCGTTCGTGGACGCCGGGAAGCCGATCGGCGCAATCTGCCACGCGCCCTGGACCCTGGTCGAGGCCGGCGCCGTGCAGGGCAAGCGGCTGACGTCGTTCCGGTCGCTGCGGACCGACCTGCGGAACGCGGGCGGCGACTGGGTGGACGAGGCGGTCGTGGTCGACCCGTCCGGCGGATGGACGCTCATCACCTCGCGCGACCCCGACGACCTCGACGCGTTCGTCGGCGCGCTCGACGAGGCGCTCGCTCCCGTCTCCAGCTGATCAGGACGTCGGTTCGAGCACCGGCTCCCTCGCGGGCAGGCCGAGGAACGCGAGCACCTCGGCCGCGTCCGTGAGGAGGGCCGCCTCGGCGCGCTTCGACAGGGGCGCGAAGGGCGCGATGCGCACCCGGCCCCCGGCGATGCGCCAGAGCGCGACCGCGCGCCCGCCGGAGAACGCCCATGACCGGAAGACGCCGCCGGTGACCACGTCGGGCTCGTGCGGGCCGAGGACCGGGTCCCGCGACACCCAGCCGTGCAGGATCGGGTCGAAGTTGCCGAGCAGCCGCGTCGGCAGCGGCGCCGGGGGCTCCCGACCGGGGAGGTCGACCAGGCCCTCGCCGGCCTCGACCGTCTCGACGGCCGCGAGGCCTGTGCGGACGTCCCGGAGGGGCAGCTTCGCCCACATCGCGAGGTCCCGGTCCGACGACGGTCCGTGCCCCTCGAGGTAGCGCTGCGCGAGGAGCGCGAGCGCCTCGTCGCGGGGAAGCGGCGCCGGAGCCGGGCCGAGCCAGTCCTCGGCGAGCACCATGCAGTGCTCGCCGTCCCGCACCGGGCCGCGGATCAGGCGATGGCGCAGCGTCGCCGCGAGCAGGACGTGCACGACCGCCTGCCCCGCGGTCGGCACGCCGGCCGCTTCGAGCACGGCCCGCAGCTCGTCCCGGGTGCGCGGCGCCCCGGCGACCGCGGTGACGACCGCCGCGATGCCGCGCTCCGTCTGCTCGGGGGAGACGCCCTCCTGCGCGAGGCGCCGGAGGGACTCGGTCGCGAGCTGTGGCGTGGTCAGGTCGTGCAGCCACCAGAAGTCCTCGGCCGCGACGAGGTGGAGGGTGCCGCGGTTCAGCCACGAGACGACGAGGGAGCGCGACCCGGTCAGCGCCTCGTCGACGTCCGCCGCCGTGACGCCGGAGGTCCGCGCCCGGACCGCGAGCCGGAACCCGCGCGCGTCCTGGCCTTGCACGGCGAGCACGCGCCGCACCGCGGCCTCGGCGGACGTCGCCGGCGCGCCGCTCAGCAGCTGCGCCGTGCAGCGGGCGGCGACGGGACCGGCGGTCACGGGATCAGTCGATGAGGAGGGCCCAGCCGTCCAGGACGCAGCCGTCCTGGTCGAGCCCGTACGCCGCGAGCCGCCGGACCCACTCGGCGAGCCCGGGCTGGGTGATCGAGACCTCGGAGGTGGTGCCGCGGACCGTCCAGTCGTCGAGCTCGCCCTCGGGCTCGCTCGCCGTCGCGGCGTAGCCGAGGTCGTCGCGGATGCCCTCGAGCAGGCCGGTCGCGGTCTCCTCGTTCGGCGCGGAGAACGCGAACTCGATCATCGCGCCGCCCGCGACGCCGTTCTCGGCGACGGTCGACCAGTCGTCGCTGTTCATCGTCGTCAGCTCGTCGACGATCTCCGCGAGCTCGCTCACGTCGACGTCGTCCGAGACCTCCGGAACCGTGTCCTCGATCGGGGTCGCCACGCCTCCATCCTGACCTACGCCGGGGACGCCGCCCAGTCCGCCGTCGCCACGACGGCCGCCTGCCGCGGGAAGACCTTCTCCGTGAGCACGCGGTGCACCTCGGCATCCGGGTCGGCGCAGGCGTCGGCGAGCACGACGAGGTCGAAGTCGAGGTCCGCCGCCTGCCGGACCGTCGAGAGCACGACCCCGCTCGTGGAGATGCCCGCGAGCACGAGGCGCTCGGCGCGCAGCCCGCTGAGCAGGACCGCGAGGTCGCTGCCGGTGAACGCGCTGATCCGGCGCTTCAGCACCACGGGCTCGTCGGGACGGCGGTCGAGCTCGGCGACGACCTGGGCGGCGGGGGAGGTCTCGTCCAGAGCGTCCGAGCCCTTGCGCGGGCCGAACGACCGGTTCGCGGCGGCGATCTCCGGCGTGCCGGCGCGGAACGCGACGCGGACGAACACGACCGGGATGCCCGCCGCCCGCGCGGCGTCCGCCGCCGTCCGGGCGTTCGCGAGCACGGCCGCGTTCCCGAGCCGGTCGACGATCTCGCGCTGGAAGTCCATCAGCAGCAGGACGGTTCGGTGCTCTTCGCTCATGAATGCACAGCCTAGACTGTGCATTCATGAGCGATCCCGGATCCGATCTCGCGGCGAGGACGGCGAGCGAGGTGCGCGTCGCGGTCGGCCGCCTGCACCGGCGGCTGCGGCTGGTGAACGAGGGCGGGCTCTCCGCCTCGCAGAGCTCCGCGCTCGCGCGGATCGTGAAGGGCGAGGCGGACACGGCCGCCGCGCTCGCCGCGCTCGACGGCGTCCGGCAGCAGTCGATGGCCGCGACCGTGGCGGCGCTCGAGCAGGACGGGCTGCTCGTCCGGTCCGTGGATCCGGCGGACGGGCGCCGCTCGATCCTCCGCGCGACGCCGGAGGGGGAGGCGCTGTTCCTCGGCAACCGTGCGGCGCGGCAGGAGTGGCTGTCGACCGCGCTGCGCGAGCGGCTCGACGAGGCGGAGCTCGCGACGGTGCTGGAGGCGGCGGCGCTCCTGCAGCGGCTGACCGAGCAGTGAGCGTCCGGACCGCGCCGCCGCCGGGCCGCTTCGACCGGCGCCTGCTCGCGCCGATGATCCTCGGGTCGATCCTGAACCCGATCAACTCCTCGATCATCGCCGTCGCCCTCGTGCCGATCGCGGTCGCGTTCGGGGCGCCCGCTTCGGAGACGGCGTGGCTCGTCTCCGCCCTCTACGTGGCGACCGCGATCGGTCAGCCGCTCGTCGGCCGCCTCGTCGACGTCTTCGGCCCGCGCCGGCTGTTCCTCGCCGGCACGCTGCTCACGGGCGTCGCGGGGCTGATCGGCGCGCTCGCTCCGTCGATCGCTGTTCTCGTCGTCGCGCGGATCGTCCTCGGCTTCGGCACCTGCTCCGGGTACCCGGCGTCGATGGTGCTCATCCGCCGGGAAGCGGAGCGGACCGGGCAGGCCAGCCCCGCCGGCGTGCTCACCGCGCTCGCGGTCGCGACCCAGACGGTCGCGGTCGTCGGGCCGACGCTCGGCGGCCTGCTCGTCGACCTCGGCGGCTGGCGGGCGACGTTCGCGGTCAACGTGCCGCTCGCCGTCGCGGGCGTGCTGCTCGGACTGCTCGTCCTGCCGAAGGACGAGGCCGTGCCGGAGGCCGGGCGCCGCTTCCTCCACCTCGACTGGGCGGGCGTCGCGCTCTTCGCCGGCGTGCTCGTGGCGCTCCTCCTGTTCCTGATGGACCCGCACGTCGAGACGGTCTGGCTGCTCGGCGCCGCGGTCGTCGCAGCCGCCGCGTTCGCCTGGCGGGAGCTGCGGGCCCGCGACCCCTTCATCGACGTGCGCGTCTTCGCGGGCGACCGGGCGCTGCTCGCGACCTACGCGCGCTCGCTCCTCGCCGCGACCGTGTCGTACGGCTACCTCTACGGCTTCACGCAGTGGCTGGAGGACGGGCGCGGGCTGACCGCCTCGGCGGCCGGGCTCGTCCTGCTCTCGACCTTCGTGGTCGGCCTCCTCGTGTCGATCACGACCGGGCGGCGGCCACAGGTCTGGCCGAAGCTGCTCGTCGGCGGCGTCGTGCAGGTGGTCGTGTCGGCCGCGCTCCTGCTCGTGACCGGGGCGTCGCCGATCTGGTTCCTGGTCGCCGTCGCCGCGGTGCTCGGGGTGCCGCAGGGGATGCTGAACCTCGCGAACCAGAACGCGCTCTACTTCCAGGCCGACCCGGACCGCGTCGGCGCCTCCGCCGGGCTGCTGCGCACCTTCATGTACCTCGGCGCGATCGTCTCGTCGTCCGCGAGCGCGGGGTTCTTCGGGCAGCGGGCGGACACGGGCGGCCTCCACGAGCTCGCCGTCTTCATGCTCGTCGCCTGCGTGCTGCTCGTGGTGCTCGTGCTCGCCGATCGGCGCCTCCGCCTGATCGGGCGCCCGGAGCCCGAGCCGGCCTGAGCCCCTCCGCATCGTCGACGCGCGGGAATACGACTGGACAGATCGAGTTGTATGCGATTGCATACAGTTCGGGTCGAACGGCCCGGCGAGAAGGAGTGTGGTTCGGATGCAGTTCGGTGTGTTCTCCGTGGGCGACGTCACCCGCAACCCCGTGACGGGTGAGACGCCCAGCGAGGCGGAGCGGATCAGGAACGTCCTCGCCATCGCGAGGAAGACGGAGGAGGTCGGGCTCGACGTCTTCGCGTTCGGCGAGCACCACAACCCGCCGTTCATGTCGTCGTCGCCGACCACGCTGCTCGCGGCCGTCGCCGCGCAGACCGAGAAGCTGGTCGTCTCCACCTCCACGACGCTCATCACCACGAACGACCCGGTGCGCATCGCCGAGGACTACGCGATGCTGCAGCACGTCTCCGGCGGCCGCATGGACCTCATGCTCGGCCGCGGCAACACCGCGCCGGTCTACCCGTGGTTCGGGCAGGACATCCGGCAGAGCCTGCCGCTCGCCCTCGAGCACTACAACCTGCTGCACCGCCTGTGGCGGGAGGACGTCGTCGACTGGCAGGGCCGCTACCGCACCCCGCTGCAGGGCTTCACCTCCACGCCGCGCCCGCTCGACGACGTGCCCCCGTTCGTCTGGCACGGCTCCATCCGCACCCCGGAGATCGCGGAGCAGGCCGCCTACTACGGCGACGGGTTCTTCGCGAACCACATCTTCTGGCCCTCGGAGCACTCGAAGCGCCTCATCGACTTCTACCGGACCCGCTTCGAGCACCACGGCCACGGCACGCGCGAGCAGGCGATCGTCGGCCTCGGCGGCCAGGCGTTCATCGCGAAGACGTCGCAGGAGGCGCACGACCGCTTCCGCCCGTACTTCGACGAGGCCCCCGTGTACGGCAACGGGCCCCGCATGGAGGACTTCGCGCGCCAGACCCCGCTGTCGGTCGGCAGCCCGCAGGAGGTCATCGACAAGACCCTGACCTTCCGCGAGACGTTCGGCGACTACCAGCGCCAGCTGTTCCTCGTCGACCACGCCGGCCTGCCGATCGAGATGGTCCTCGAGCAGCTCGAGCTGCTGGGCGGCGAGGTCGTGCCGGTGCTCCGCAAGGAGCTCGACGCGCTGCGCCCCGCGACCGTCCCGGACGCCCCGACGCACGCCTCGCTCGTGAAGGCGAAGTACGGCGACGCCGAGCCCCGGCAGCCGCGCCCGAACGCGAACCGCGGCGACAACGTGACCGGCGGCTCGCCGTACCAGGACACGGACGAGCGGGACGGCGCGGCCGCATGAGCGCGGCGATCGCGGAGGTCCGCGACGTCCGACTCGCGAACGAGTCGTGGGAGGCCCTCCTCTCCGCCCAGGTCGCGGTCATGCGCGGCTTCGCGGCGGAGCGGATGTGGGACGAGGTCTCGCTGAACGAGTACGACGTCCTCTACGCGCTGAAGAAGGCGGGCTGCGCCCTGCGGCAGGGCGACCTGACGAAGGGCGTGCTGCTCAGCCAGCCGGCGCTGTCGCGCATGATCGAGCGGCTCGGGCAGCGCGGCCTCGTCACGCGGGCGCCCGATCCGGACGACCGCCGGGCCGTCCTCATCACCCTCACCGACGCCGGTGCCGATGCGCAGCAGCGCGTCGGCGCCCGGCACGCCCGGAGCGTGGAGGAGCGCATGCGCGCCCTCACGCCCGACCAGCAGCGGCAGCTGCGCGACCTCTGCGCACTGCTCACCACCGACTGAAGGACCTCATCATGCAGCTCGTCGTCGTCTCCGGCGGCACCAGCGACCCGTCATCGACGCGGATGCTGGCCGATCGCATCACCGCCCGCGTCCTGGACCGTGCCGAGCAGGCCGGCCTCGAGGTGGACACGGCCGTCGTCGAGCTCCGCCCGCTCGCGGCCGAGCTCGCGTCCGCCCAGGTGACGGGGTTCGCCCCGCCCGCGGTCGCCGAGGCGATCGCGACGCTCGCGAAGGCCGACGCGCTGATCGTCGCGACGCCGGTCTACAAGGCGGGCGTGAGCGGCCTCGTGAAGTCGTTCTTCGACGTCGTCGACCAGGACGTGCTCATCGCGGTGCCGACCGTGCTCGCCGCGACCGCCGGCACGTCGCGGCACGCGCTCGTCGCGGACGAGCAGCTCCGCTCGCTGCTCGCGTACCTCCGTGCCCTGACGACGCCGACGAGCGTCTTCGCGGCGCAGGAGGACTGGGGCACGAGCGGCCTCTCCGACCGCGTCGACCGCGCCGCGCACGAGCTGGTCGTGCTCGCCGCCGCCGACGTGAAGGCGGCGATGCGCGACGCGGGCACCCGCTACAACCGCGTGTTCGGCGGTGCCGCGGAGGGTGCGGACGAGATCGAGTTCGACACGGACCTCATGCGGCTCGCCACCGGCGGCCCGTCGGTCGTGCCGCCGGTCCGGCCGGTCTAGGAGCGCCGGCCCCGGTCAGGCGATGCCGGGCGCCGGGCGCAGCTCGGCCGGCTCCTCGGCGAAGTCCGCCTCGACGGCCCGCTCGACCTCGGTCCGCGGCTGCGCCGTGCGGACGACCAGGAAGTAGACGACGATGGAGAACGCCGCGACGATCAGCGCGTCGAGGTCCTCCGGCAGGACGTGGAGCTCGACGTCGCCCTTGCTGCCGTAGTTCCCGAGCAGGCCGAGCACGACGAGACCGATCTGCCACGGCCAGATCCAGAGGGCGGACCGGAAGCGCGGGCGCGCGTCGACGTTCCTCGCCCGCGCCAGGACGGCGACGATGAAGACGAGCTGGCCGACCAGCAGGCCGATCGCGAGCTTCCACGTCGCGCCGAATCCGCCCCAGTAGATGATGAGGTTCGCGAACGCGAACCCGACGGGCAGCAGGATCCTCGGTGCGGGCAGCCGGTACGGGCGCGGCCGGTCGGGATCGGACCGCAGCAGCGCGCCGAGCGAGATCGGGGCGAACGCGTACATGATCGCGGTCGCTCCGGTGATGACGGTCACGAGCTGCTGCCAGCTCGGCGCGGGCGCCAGGAAGACCATGCCGAAGATCGTCGCCACGACGATCGACCACACCGGGACGCCGCGGGCGGTGACGCGCGTCAGCGCGCTCGGCAGGCCGAGGGCGTACGAGATGCGCGCGGTGGTGCCGACGTAGATCAGCCCGGTGCCGCCGGGGGAGATCACCGCGTCCACGATCAGGATGAGCGCCAGCCAGATCACGCCCCCGGAGATCGCGAGCGTGTAGTACGGGCCGTAGTCGCCCGCGCCGATCGGCTTCGCCCAGCCGCCCGCGGCGAGTTTCGCGGGGTCGAGCGCGCCGACGAAGGCGACCTCCAGCCCGATGTACACGACCGCGCCGATGAGCATGGCGAGGATGATCGCCTTCGCGACGTGCTTCCGCGGGTTCACCGATTCGCCGGCCATCTGCGTGGCCTGCTCGAAGCCCTGCAGGGCGAACACGACGCCCGCGGGCAGCGCGGCGAAGACGCCGTGGAAGCCGAACGGCGCGAAGCCGCCGTTCGCGGTGAAGTTGCCCGGGTGGAAGTCGATGAGCAGCAGCGTGACGATCGTCAGCACCGGCACGAACAGCTTCCACAGGACGATCAGCGTGTTGCTGTCCGACAGCCACCGGACGCCGCCGAGGTTGATGAAGGCGAACAGCGCCATCGCCAGCACGCCGATGACGATGCCCTGCGGGGTCAGCGTCCCGTCGGCGTGCACGAGCGGGAACGTCTTCGAGACGGTGCCGACCGAGTTGACGTAGGAGAGCGACGCCTCGACCTCGATCGGCGCGATGGCGACCGCCTGGAGGTAGGTGGTCCAGCCCGCGGTGAACCCGGCGAAGCCGCCGAACGCGTAGTGCGGGTAGCGGGACGTGCCGCCCGCGACCGGGTACGCGCCGCCGAGGTCCGCGTGGATCAGGGCGAGGACGATCAGCATGACCGCGGCGAGGACCCACGAGACGAGTGAGCCACCGCCTCCGGCGACGCCGGCCGCGGTCAGCGCGCCGAGCAGCCATCCCGAGCCGATGATCGAGCCGAGCGACACGAACGTGAGGCCCCAGAACCCGACCGAGCGCTGCAGGTGGTGTCCCGTGCCGGCTTCCGGTGCTGCGACAGCGGTCATGGTGCCTCCGTCCCTCGTGGTTGCAGCACCGTACGGACGGATCGGGTGGTGCGGTCTGCACGCAGGATGACCGGAAGTCGTCGGGGCGCCCGGGCGTTCAGCCCTGGTGGAGGGTCGATGGCGCAGGCGGGCAGGGCGGCGCGGATGGACGCGGCCCGGCGGCGGGACGGCGACACCTGCGTCTGGTGCGGCGTCGCGTTCGACGACCGCACGCGACCGACCCGCGAGCACGTGATCCCGCGCGTCAAGGGCGGTCCGTCGTGGCTCGAGAACGAGGTCGCCGCGTGCCGGCGGTGCAACGGGGAGCGCGGCCACCGCGCGCTCGTCGAATGGCTCGACGAGTGCGAGCGCCGCGGCTGGCACCCGGACGTCCCGCGCCTCGAGCGCGTGCTCGAATCCCTTCAGCGGGCGATCCGCGAGCGGGGCGGTCAGCGCCGTGCCCGACCCCAGCTGGACGGCCAGCTGCGGCGCCTTCGGAAGCGGCCCCGGGGCTGACCGCGGCCATCCGCGCACACCGGCACCCGGGTGAGCGCGCACTCCTCCGGAAATCCCTCGGATTCGGGGGCAATCCGTGCACGGACCGTTCCGTGATCCGGGTATCCGGGGGACACTGGACGGGTCTGGCCGGGAGGTCCGACGCTCGGAGCACCGCGGGGACGGGGGCGAGGGCATGGCGATCGAAGCGCCGGCACGTCGCGTCACCGAGCCCGCGGACGTCGCGTCGGGGCGCTACCAGCTGGGCCGGGAGATCGGCCGCGGTGGAAAGGCGCGCGTCTTCCTCGCCCGGGACCGCCTCCTCCGCCGCGACGTCGCGGTCAAGGTGTTCCGCGCGCGGGCGGCGGACCCGGAGGAGCTCCGGCTGCAGGAGGCGGAGGCGAAGCTCGTCGCCTCCCTGAACCACATCGCGCTCACGACGCTCTACGACGCGGGCATCGACCTCACGGACGCCGCCCGGCCGCAGATCTACCTCGTGATGGAGCACGTCCGGGGCGGGGACCTGCGCGAGCGGCTGCGCCGCGGTGCGCTCTGCCCGCTGCAGGTCGGCTACCTCGGCTACGACATCGGCGGCGGGCTGCAGTACCTGCACGACGCGGGCTTCGTGCACCGGGACATCAAGCCGGCGAACGTCCTCCTCGATGACCGGGAGGAGACGACGCGGATCCGCGGCAAGCTCGCGGACTTCGGCATCTCCTCGCTGATCGGCGTGAGCGAGGCCGGCGAGTCGGTCACCGGGACGGCCGCGTACCTCAGCCCCGAGCAGGCGGCGGGGGAGGAGTCCGGGCCGGAGTCGGACGTCTACTCCTTCGGCCTCGTGCTGCTCGAGGCGCTGACCGGCCGGGTCGCCTACCCGGGCGACATCGCGACGTCCGCCCTCGCCCGGCTCGACCACGACCCGGTGATCCCGGCGACCGTGCCGCCGGAGCTCGGCGCGATCCTCCGCGGCATGACCCGGCGCGACCGCGCGCAGCGGATCTCCCTCACCGAGGCGGTCGTGCGGTTCCAGGACTTCGTCGTCGACGACCTCATCCGCCGCCGCGAGGCCGGCGCGCCCGACACGGAGTCGATCCGGATCGAGGCGGTCCGCCGCTACGACGTGCTCGACACCCCGCCCGAGGAGGCCTTCGACGAGGTCACGGACCTGGTGCGCCGCACCCTGCACCTGCCGGTCGCGATCGTCGCGGTCGTCGACGAGGAGCGGGTCTGGTTCAAGTCGCGGCAGGGGATCGACCTGCCCGAGCTGCCGCGGTCCCTCACGCGCGAGGTCGCCGCCGGGCACGGCGAGGCCACCTGGAACCTGCCCGACGTGCTCGCCGAGCCGAGCCTGCGGGAGCACCCGTTCGTGCAGGGGCCGCCGCACGTGCGCTCCGCGCTCGCGGCGCCGCTCCTCACCCACGACGGGCAGTCGATCGGGCGGCTGCTCGCCTGCGACCTCGTGGTGCGCGAGTTCACGGACGACGAGGTCGCCACGCTCGAGGGGTTCGCGCGCATCGTGATGCGCGAGCTGGAGCTGCGGCTCGCCTCCCGCCGGGCGGTCTTCGCCCGCTGAGCGGCCTGCCACACTCGGGCCGTGCAGAGCAGCAGACCGATCCCGGGGAACCCGTGGCCGCACGACCTGGTCCTCGAGGTCGACGACGCACCGCAGGCGATCCTCGACCTCCTGTGGCTGCGGGAGGCGTGCGGGCTCGAGCCGACCGGCGTCGACCTGCCCCCGCTGCTCGAGGTGCCGCCGACCGGGTCGCCCGTGCACGCGCCGGACCCGGAGCGGCGCCGGGTCTGGCAGGCCGCCTGGCCAATCGTCTGGGACGAGGTGCTGGAGCACGCCGGGCGACCGCGCCAGGGCGAGCGCTTCCAGCGGCTGCTCGAGCTGCCGGTCGCATCGCCGGACCGGGCCCGGCTGATCCGCGAGTTCATCGGGCCGACCTGGCGCGACCGGTTCGGCGACGAGGTCTTCGACGACGACGGGTACCGCGACTGGATCGCCGCGGACGCCGAGCGGCACCTCTCGCGGCAGCTCGAGTACGAGCGCTCGCCGGAGCACGTCGCACTCCCGGCGCTCATCCCGGCGTGGGAGGCGGGGCTGGTCACGGTGATCACCATCCCGACCCGCGGCTCGTTCACCCGGGTCGTCGGGCCGTCCGCGCTCCTCGTGACCGCCGCGACGCGGGACGACCCGGACGCCTACCGCGCGGCGCTCGAGACCTTCGTGGAGGACGTCCCGCGCTCCTGAGCGACCAGCACCAGCTCGTCCACGAGGGCGGGCAGGTCGAGGCCGGCCGCCCGGCACATGCGCGGGAAGCCGGACTGCGGCGTCATGCCGGGCATCGTGTTCACCTCGTTCAGGAGGAAGCCGTCCTCGGTGACGAAGAAGTCGAACCGGGACAGGCCGGCGCAGCCGAGCGCCCGGAACAGCCGCGCCGCCGCGTCGCCGAGCGCCGCCTCCAGCCCCGGCTCGACGGCCGCGGGGAAGCGGACGACGGCGGTGCCGTCGTACTTCCGCGACGTGTCGAACACGTCGCCCTCGTCGACCCCGTACTCGATCGGCGGGGCGACCGTCAGCGAGCCGTCGCGCCGCTCGACGACCGCGAGCTGCACCTCCCGTCCCCGGACGTAGCGCTCGATCAGGACCGCGTCGCCCGCGGCGCGGGCGGCGGCGACGGCCTCCTCCAGCGCGTCCGGCGACGTCACCACGGAGACGCCGACGCTGGAGCCCGCGGTGGTCGGCTTCACGACGACGGGCGGCAGGGCCGACGGCACCGGGTCGCCGGGCAGCAGGAGCAGCCCGGGCGCGACGCCGATGCCGAGGGCCGCCGCGACCGCCTTCGTCGCGTGCTTGTCCATGGCGAGCGCGCCGGCGATCGCCGGGCAGCCGACCACCGGCAGCCCGGCGAGGTCGGCGAGCGCGGCGATCGCCCCGTCCTCGCCAGGGGCGCCGTGCAGCACGGGGAGGACGACGTCGCAGGCGGCCAGCACGGGGAGCGCACCGGCGAGCGATGCGGCCGCGGTCGCCCCGAACGCGCCGGCCGCGTCGCACCAGACCCCGTCCTCGCGGATCGTGATCGGCACGGCCTCGTGCCCGCCTGCGACGAGCGCTTCGACGACAGCAGCCGCGCTGCGGAGGGAGACCGCGTGCTCGGAGGACCGGCCTCCGCCGAGCACCGCCACGCGGCTCACGCGCGACCGTCCACGACGCGGGCGACGCGCGCGCCGATCCCGGTGACGACGTCGTGCTCGATGGTGCCGGCCCAGGACGCCCAGTCGGCCGCCGTCGGCTCGCCGTCATCGCCCGGACCGAACACCGTCGCGACGGCGCCCGGGCGGACCCCGCGGGGGCCCGCGTCGACGACGGCCTGGTCCATCGACACCCGGCCGAGGACCCGGCAGCGCCGACCGCCGAGGAGGACCTCCGCGCGCGGGTCGATCCGCCGCGGCAGGCCGTCGGCGTAGCCGAGCGGGAGCAGCGCGAGCGTCGTGGCGCGCTCCGTGGTCGCGGTGTGGCCGTACCCGATGGGCGTGCCCGCCTCCACGCGCCGGGTGAGGACGACGGGGGCGGTGAGCGTGAGCGCCGGCCGCAGCCCGGGGCCGATGCCGACGAGGCCGGCGCCGATGCGGACGAGGTCGAACGCCGCCGCCGGCAGTCGCAGCGCCGCCTCGGTCGCGGCGAGGTGCCGCACGGTCGGCCGCAGCCCGGCCGCGAGGGCCGCGTCGAGCGCGGACCGGTAGGTGCGGACGCCCGCCGCGTTGCTCGGGTCGGCGGGCTCGTCGGCGCGCGCGAGGTGCCCCATGACGCCGACCACCTCGACGAGCCCGGCCCGCTCGGCCGCCGCAGCGCCGGCGACGAGCGCGGGCCAGGCCCCGAGCGGGGCGCCGTCGCGGGCCATGCCGGTGTCGACGTGGAGATGCACCCGGGCCCGGACGCCGGCGCGTCGTGCGGCGCGGGTGATGGCGCGGAGGTGCGCGTGAGAGGCGACGGCGAGGTCGATCCGGAGCCGCAGCGCCGCCTCCCACCGCGCGTCGATTGGCAGCAGCCAGCAGAGCAGCGGGGCGGCGAGGCCGGCGCGGCGGAGCGCGACGGCCTCGTCGAGGGTCGCGGTGCCGAGCCAGGTCGCGCCGGCGGCGAGCGCGGCGCGCGCAGCGGGGACCGCGCCGGCGCCGAAGCCGTCGGCCTTCACGACCGCCATCACGGCGACGCCGCTCGACGTGGCGGCGGCGCGGACGTTCGCCGCGATCGCGGTCGTGTCGACCCGGAGCTCCGGGCGCGGCGCCGGCCGGTCGACCGGCTGCGCGGCGACGAGGGCGCTCATCGCGCCACCAGCGCGGGCACGTCGACCGGGCCGTACAGCGCCGCGGGCGCGTGGAGGGACCAGGCCCAGTAGCGGTCGCCGTGGCTCCAGTGCCACCATTCGGTCGGGTAGTTCACGAAGCCCGCGCCGGTCATCGCCGCGATGAGCAGCCGCCGCTCCTCCTGCGCCGCACGCGGCACGACCGCGTCGGTGAAGCAGGCGCCGCCGCTCTGCTCGGGCGTCGCGTCGACCGGGGTGCCGAGGTCGACCTCGCGGCCGAGCCGGTCGACGAGCACGACGTCGACGGCGGCCCCGGCGACGTGCGGCGCCACCTCGAGCGGCGAGACGAACCGGCTCGTCAGCCGCCGCTGCTCGGCGGCGTCCGCGAGCGGGTGGTCCCGGGCGACGTCCGCGGCGTAGCGGCGCCAGATCGCGAGCTGGTCCTCCGGGCGCCGGTGCCCCTCCACCACCCGGAGGCGGCGTCCCGGCGGGAGCAGCAGCTGCGCGACCGCGAGGCGGGCCGCGACGCCGCTGCGCACGAGGGGGCGCGGGCCGTCGAGGGCGGCGGTGTCGGCGGGGACGGGGACGAGGGGTTCGCCCGCGTCGGCGACGGGGACGGCGGCGATCGGCGGATCGGCGAGCAGGACCGGCATGCTCCGAGCCTCCCGGCCGGGCCGGGTCGCGCGGATCCGCCGCCGGGGGCGTCGTGCTCCGCCGCGTGGCTGATCCGCGCCTCATCCGCGAGGGGGAGGGCCCTCCCAGCGCGGCAGCGCGAGGCTGGAGCCATGGCACGCATCGCAGTCCTCGGCGGGACCGGGTACACCGGCGGGAACATCGTCCGGGAGGCCGCCGCCCGCGGCCACCACGTCACCGCGTACAGCC
Source organism: Amnibacterium kyonggiense (assembly GCF_004364555.1). Lineage (GTDB taxonomy): Bacteria > Actinomycetota > Actinomycetes > Actinomycetales > Microbacteriaceae > Amnibacterium > Amnibacterium kyonggiense. The sequence goes on from NZ_SOAM01000001.1 coordinate 1,075,109, forward strand.
GGCACGCGCCCGCGGAGCCCGTGCCGGGCGTCCACTACCTGCAGGCGTCCTTCCTCGAGGAGGGCGCCGTCGCGGCGGCGGTCGCCGGGCAGGACGTGGTCGTCGAGGCGCTCGCGCCGCGCGGGGAGCTCGCCGGGCAGCTCGAGGGGCTGATCGGCGACCTCGCGAAGCTCGCCGCGGAGCAGTCCGCCCGCCTGATCGTCGTCGGCGGCTGGAGCGGTCTCCGCCCCGCATCCGGCGAGCCGCGGTTCGTGGAGGGCGACGTGCCGGCCGCCTTCCGTGCCGAGGCCGAGGAGATGGTGCGGGCGCTGGAGGGACTCGAGCGCGACGCCCCGGCCGACCTCGACTGGCTCTTCGTCAGCCCGGCGCAGGAGTACGGCTCGTACGCGCCCGGCGAGGCGCGGGGCACGTATCGGATCGGCGACGACGTCGCGCTGACGGGCGCGGACGGCCGCTCGGCCGTGTCCGGCGCGGACTTCGCGAGAGCCGTCGTCGACGAGATCGAGCGCCACGAGCGCCGGGGCCACATCGGCGTCGCGTACTGACACCCGTCGGCCCGCGCCCCCGCGCCCGGCCCCCGCGCCCGGCTCGACCATCGAGGCGCGCGCCCGGGGTCAGCGGATGGTCTTGCGGGACGTGATCTGGCCGGTGTCGAAGCCGAGCAGGTGCAGGCCGCCGTGGAAGCGGGCGTGCTCGATCTTGATGCAGCGGTCCATGACGACGGTGAGGCCCTTCGCCTCCGCGTCGATCGCCGCCTCCTGGTTCCAGATGCCGAGCTGCACCCAGATCGTCTTCGCGCCGACGGCGAGGACGTCGTCGACGACCGAGGGGATGTCGCTGCCCTTGCGGAAGACGTCGACGATGTCCGGCACCTCGGGCAGCGACGCGAGGTCGGGGTAGGCCCGCTGACCGAGGATCTCGGTCGCGCGCGGGTTCACGAAGTACACGCGGTAGGGGCTCGACGAGAGCAGGTAGGTCGCGACGAAGTAGCTCGAGCGCGCCGGGTTCGGGCTCGCACCGACGATCGCGACGCTCTTCGCGTTCCGGAGGATCCGCAGCCGCTGCTTGGCGTCCGGGCCCTGCCAGGTGCGGTTCGCCTTCGCCAGCTTCGCGAGCGGGCTGGAGGCCGGGATCGCGCAGGTGTTCCCGTTCGCGAGCGTCGTGGTCACGAGGTCGGGTGCGGTCTGAGCGGTGTTCGACATGGCGCCTCCTGGACGATCAGTCTGCCCCCTCGCGCAGGTGCGGCCGCCTAGCCTGACGGAATGCGTCGACCCGTCGCCCTCGTCACCGGCGCCTCCCGGGGCATCGGCCGTGCCGTCGCCCTGGACCTCGGCCGCACCCACCACGTGCTCGTCGGCGGGCGGACGATGGAGGGCGTCGCGCCGATCGTCGCGGCGCTGCCCTCCGCGGAGCCGTTCGTCGCCGACCTCGCCGTCGACCCGGCGCCGGCCCTGCCGGACCGGCTCGACGTGCTCGTCCACTCCGCCGGGGTCGAGGACGGCGGCCGGATCGCCGAGACCGATCGCGCCGTGTGGGAGCGCGTGTTCGCGATCAACCTGTTCGCCGTCGCGGATCTGACGCGGGCCGCGCTGCCCGCGCTGCGCGCCGCGGGCGGCCTCGTGATCGCCGTCAACAGCGGCGCGGGCTTCGCGAGCGCGCCCGGCGGCGCCGTCTACGCGGCATCGAAGTTCGCGCTCCGCGCGTTCGCGGACGCGCTGCGGGAGGAGGAGCGCGCGGCGGGCGTCCGCGTCACGTCGATCCATCCCGGCCGCACCGACTCGGACATGCAGCGCGCCAAGGTCGCGCGGGAGGGCCGGGACTACGACCTCGACGTCGTGCTCGACCCGGCTTCGGTCGCCGCCGTGGTGCGGACGGCCGTCGACCTGCCCCCGGGCGGCACGGTCGAGACGCTCTCGATCCGCCCGACCCGCATCCGCTGATCCCGGGCTTCCGCCCTGTCGGCAGCCGGGGCTACCGTCCCGGCATGACGGACGAGCGCGTGCCCCGCACCTACCCGCAGGGCGTTCCGAGCTGGATCGACCTCGAGGCGCCCGACGCGACCGGGATCGCCCCGTTCTACGGCGCGGTGCTCGGCTGGTCCTTCACGGACGCGATGCCGCCGGGCGCTCCGGGCCACTACCTGATCGCGACGATCGACGGCCAGGACGTCGCCGCGATCGCGTCCGGCGCCGCCGCGATCGGCCGCGACCCGGTGTGGAGCACCTACTTCGCCGTCGACGACGCCGAGGTGTCCGCGGCGGCCGTCGAACGGGCTGGCGGCACGGTGACCGCGCCGCCCGCGGACACGCCGGGCGGGCGCCCGGTCGCGTGCGTCGACCCCGAGGGAGCGCCGTTCCGGCTCTGGCAGGCCGGCCGTCGACTCGGCGCGCAGCGGGTCAACGCGCCGGGCGCCTGGGGCTTCAGCCTCCTGCGCACCGCGGACCCCCGAGCGGCGTTCGCGTTCTACTCGTCGTTCCTGCCGTGGGCGTGGAGCCCGGAGGCCTCCGCCGGCTTCATCCGCGTGCCCGGGTACGGCGCCCACCTCGCGGCGACGAGCGACCCGGGCATCCTCGATCGCCAGCGGTTCGCGCCCGAGGGCTTCGAGGACGCGGCCGCCGGCTTCGACGCGCTTGCGCCCGGGGAGGCCCCGCACTGGCACGTGTCGTTCACCGTGCCCGACCGTGACGCGACCCTCGAGGCCGTGACGGCGAACGGCGGCACCGTGGAGTCGACGGGGCAGGACCGGTGGACACGGCACGCCACCGTCGCGGACCCGCTCGGGGCCCGCTTCGCGGTGTCGCAGTTCACGCCGCCGGGAGGCTGACGGCGCAGATCCGGCGACCGACGAGGATCAGCTCGCCGGGATCTCCGCCGTGGCGACGATCGTGGCCCGCGCCAGGGTGTGGGAGAACATGGTGAAGCCGAGGAACGCGGCGGCGGCGTCGGCCGGCACCTCGATCTTCGGCACGTCGAGCGCGTGCACCGTGATGAAGTAGCGGTGCTCGCCGTGGCCGGCGGGCGGAGCGGCGCCGATGAAGCGCGCGGCCCGCGCGTCGTTCGGCAGCTGGATCGCGCCCTTCGGCAGGCCGGAGCCGGTGTCGTCGCCCGCGCCGCTCGGCACCGAGGTGACGTCCGCGGGGATGTCGGCGACCGCCCAGTGCCAGAAGCCCGACTGGGTCGGCGCATCCGGGTCGTAGACGGTGATGGCGTAGCTCTTCGTGCCCTCCGGGGCACCGCTCCAGCTGAGCTGCGGGGAGACGTCCTCGCCGCCCGGCACGCCGAAGGCGCCCGAGTGCTGCGCGGGCGCGAACCGCTGCCCGTCCTCGATGTCCGTGCTCGTCACGGTGAAGCTCGGCACCTCGGGGAGCCGGGCGAAGGGATCGTTCGTCATGATCCCGTTCTCCCACATCACGGGTGGGGCGTCGCTGAGGGGTCCGGATCGCGCCGCATCGTGACGTGCGGGATCCCGTCCTCCACGTGATGGTCGTCCGTGGCGACGAAGCCGAAGCGGGCGTACCAGTCGGCGAGGTGCTCCTGCGCGTCGAGCAGCACCGGCAGCGCGGGGTCGAGCTCGCCGCAGCGGGCCACGGCGTCCCGCATCAGCGCGGAGGCCACACCGCGGCTCCGGGCCTCGGGCGCCGTCGCGACCCGGCCGATCCGGAGCGCGTCCGGCTCGCGCAGCACCCGGGCGGTGCTCAGCACGGCGCCGTCCTCCTCCGCCCAGAGCAGCTCGGCGCCCGGCTCCACGTCCCTCCCGTCGAGGTCCGGGTAGGCGGCCTGCTGCTCGACGACGAACACCGCGACGCGCAGCTCGAGCAGGCGGTAGAGCAGCACCGGGTCGAGGTCGGCGGCGGGGGACCGGTGGAGCGTGATCGGCACCGCTCGACGCTAGCGGGCGGTCGCGGCCTCCCTCGGCTGCGGGGAGAGCGGTCCTCCATCAAGCGGATGGTTCACTGCTCGACGAGTCGAGGAGGACGCATGGCGGGGACGCTGGAGGGGACCGTCGCGGTCGTGACCGGGGCCGCGCGCGGCATCGGGCGGGCGATCGCGCTCGAGCTGGCGCAGGCCGGTGCGGACGTGGGGCTCGGGCTGAAGGACGTCGGCCGCGACGCCGGGCTCGTCGCGGAGATCGAGGCGCTGGGGCGCCGCGCGTTGCCGCTCGCGATGGACGTGACCGACCTCGCGGCGTCGCGGGCGGCGATCGACCGCGCCGCCGCGGAGCTCGGGCGCATCGACGTGCTCGTCAACAACGCGGGCGGCAGCATCCTCGGCGACGCGATCGACGTGACGGAGGAGGACTTCGACGCGGTCTGGGCGCTGAACACGCGCAGCACGTTCTTCCTCTCGCAGCAGGCGGCGCGCCACATGCGCGACTCGGGAGGCGGCGCGATCGTGAACGTCGCCTCGCAGGCCGGCCTCGTCGCGCTGCCGGGGGAGTCCTCCTACTGCACCGCGAAGGCGGCCGTGATCCACCTGACCCGCTGCCTCGCGGTCGAGTGGGGCGGCCTCGGGATCCGGGTCAACGCGGTCGCGCCGACGTTCGTCGAGACCGACGGGACCGAGCCTGCGCTGTCCGATCCGGCGTTCCGCGCGGACGTCGTCGAGCGGATCGCCGCGCTGCACCGCATCGGCACGCCGACGGAGGTCTCCGCCGCGGTCGCGTTCCTCGCGTCGCCCGCCGCGTCGCTGATCACCGGGCAGACGCTCGCGATCGACGGCGGCTGGACGGCGCGCTGAGCGCGCGCCCGGACCTCAGCTCAGGTGCGGCTCGAGGAGCGCCCTCGTCGCGGGCCCGGTGCGGTCCGAGGCGCCGAGCTGGTGCCAGTGCGGGTAGCGGAGCGGCTCGAGCGAGACCGCGTCGAGCCGTGCGATCTCGTCGGCGGACAGCTCCAGGTCCGCCGCGGCGAGGTTGTCGGCCAGCTGCTCCTCCGTCCGCGCACCGACGATCAGCGACGTGACGGCGGGCTTGGCGAGCGTGTACGCGAGGGCGACCCGGGCGGCGGAGACGCCGTGGCCGTCGCCGATCTCGACGAGCGCGTCGATCGTGTCGTAGAGCCGGTCCTCGTCGTGGACGGGCGGCTCGCTCCAGCCCTCGAAGCGTCGCGTGCCCTCCGGCGCGTCCTGCCCGCGGCGGTACTTGCCGGACAACAGGCCGCCCGCGATCGGGCTCCACACGAGGATGCCGAGGCCCTGGTCGATGGACACCGGCACGAGCTCGCTCTCCGCGTCCCGCGCCTGCAGCGAGTAGTAGATCTGCTGGCTGACGAACCGCTCGAGGCCGTGCTTGTCCGACGTCCACAGCGCCTTCATCAGCTGCCAGCCGGTGTAGTTGGAGGCGCCGATGTAGCGGACCTTGCCGGAGCGGACGAGATCGTCGAGCGCGTGCAGCGTCTCGTCGAGCGGCGTCTGGCCGTCCCACTCGTGCACCTGGTACAGGTCGATGTGGTCCGTCTTGAGGCGGCGGAGGCTCGCCTCGGCCGCGCGGACGATGTGATGCCGCGAGAGCCCCGCGTCGTTCGGGCCCTCGCCCATCGCGCCGCGCACCTTCGTGGCGATGAGGACCTCGTCGCGGTCCCCGCCGAGCGCCTCGCCGAGGATCTCCTCCGACAGCCCGTTCGAGTACACGTCCGCGGTGTCGATCAGGTTGACGCCCGCGTCGCGGGCGAGGCCGATCTGGCGCCGGGCGGCGTCGACGTCGAGGTGGCCGATGGGGGAGGCCCAGCCGGTACCGCCGAAGCCCATGGTGCCGAGGGTGATGGTGGAGACGCGGAGGCCGGACGAACCGAGCTGTCGGTACTGCATGGCGCGAGCGTAGGCGCGGCCGCTCCGCGCCCCCTGGGGTGGAGTGAGGCGGTCAGGGCGCGAGGACGAGTGCGATGGCCTCCGCTCGGCTGGCGGCGCCGAGCTTCGCGAGGACCGTCGTCACGTAGGACTTGACGGTCGCGGTGCTGAGGAAGAGCTCGGCGGCGATCTCCGGATTCGCGCGGCCCTGCGCGACGAGCGCGAGCACGTCCGCCTCCCGCGCGGTGAGCGCGGGGAAGCGCGAGCGGAGGGCGTCCGCGTCGGCGTGCGGCGGTTCGGCTTTCGGCGCGAACCCGGCGGCGAGGCGGGCCCCGACGCCCGGGTCGAACACGGCCTGCCCCTCCGCGGCGGCGCGCACCGCGGCGAGCAGCTCCCGCCGCCCGGCGTCCTTCGTGAGGTAGCCGATCGCGCCCGCGCGGAGGGCAGCAGCGATGGATCCGTCGTCGGCGAAGGTCGTCAGCACGAGGACCCGCGTCCCGGGCCGCTCGGCGGTGATGCGCGCGGTCGCGCCCGCGCCGTCGAGCACCGGCATCCGGAGGTCCATCAGCACCACGTCGGGCGCCGTCTCGGCGACGAGCCGCACGGCCTGCTCCCCGTCGGCGGCCTGCCCCACCACCTCGACGTCCTCGCTGAGGTCGAGCACGGTCACGAGGCCGTCCCGCACGATCGCCTGGTCGTCCGCGACCACCACCCGGATCACGCGAGCACCGCCCGGGCCTCGACGACGAAGCGGTCCCCGCGTCGGCCCGCGCTCACGGCGGAGCCGTCGCCGAGCGACGCGAAGCGCTCGGTCATGCCCGTCAGGCCGTGACCGCCGCCGGGGGAGGGCGACGGCGTCGAGGGCGCGGGGTTCTCGACCCGCAGGACGAGCAGGTGCGGATCCCGCTCCACGGCGACGTGGACCGGCGAACTCGGCGCGTGGCGTCGCGCGTTCGTCAGCGCCTCCTGCAGCGCGCGGACGAGTACCTGGCGGTGCGGTTGATCGACCCCTGCGAGCGCCGGGTCGCCGGTGACCTCGACCGGGCCGCCGAGGGATCGGTGCGCGGTGAGGAGGTCCTCGAGCGCCTCGTCCGACACCGTCGGACCGGTGTCCAGGGCCGGGTCGCGCAGCGCGGCGACCGCTCGACGCGCGTCCGCGAGCCCCTCGGCGGCGAGCGTCCGCGCGGCGCCCGCCCGCACCGCGGCCTCGTCGAGCCGGCCGCGCTCGAGCAGCGCCTCGATGGCGTCGAGCTGCAGCACGAGGCCGCCGAGGCTGTGCGCCAGCACGTCGTGGAGGTCGCGCGCGACCGCCGCCCTGTCCTCGAGCAGGCGGTTCCTCGCCGCGTCCTGCTCGGCCGCGCGGGACGCCTCCCTCGCCGCCTCCCGCAGCGCCTCCTGCTGCTCGGCGGCCTTCACCCGGGCGCGCCGGCTGACGCCGATCAGCACGCCGAACGCGAGCACGGCGAGGTCGAGCAGCAGGGAGGTCGTCGTGATCCGCGCGAGCGCGCCGACGACCAGCAGCAGGCCGCAGCCGCCTCCGGTGAGCGCGACGATCGGCGCGAGGCGCTGCCGCGGATCGCCGATGAGCAGCACCGCGCCCGCGACGAGGCCGGCGATGAGCTGCGGGACGCCGAGCCCCGCGCCGACCGAGGAGGCGGCTGCGCAGGCGACGACGAGGACGGAGCGGATGCGGCCGGGACGGAGCACCGTCCACGCCAGCCACAGCAGGAGGGTGACGACCGTCAGCACCAGCACGGGCGGGTGCTCGGCGACCGCCCGGTCCTGGAGCGCGCTGAGACCGAGCGCGACGATGATGACCAGGACGATCCAGCTCCGCATGCCGGTCGCGTCGGGTGCGCCGAACGGCACGGCCGTCGTGGGCCGTGCCGCTTCGGGTCGCTCGCTCACAGGTCGATCATGCCGACACCGGCGCCGCCTGCGGCGCGCGGGAGCGTGCGATCAGCGCGGTCGCGCCGCGTGCGGCGGCGAGGACGAGCAGCGAGACGCCGGCCGAGGTCGCCGCGTGGACGCCGATCGCGGGGCCGGCGACCGAGACGCCGATGCGCATCGCGATGATCACGAGCCAGAGCGCGGCGCCGACGGCACCCGTCCGGGCCTCCCAGGCGCCCGGCGCGGTCGGGGAGGGGCGGAACACGGTCCGCGCGCCCATCGCGGCGCCGATGCCGACCGCGACCGCGACCTCCGCGGCGAGCACCGCCACGTCGACCGCCTCGAGCCGGACCGTCGTCGAGGTCGCGATCTCCACGAGCCCGAGCGCGCCGAGCACGACGGGCAGGCGGAGGACGCGGCTCGCGTCGAACCGGGTCCAGCGCAGCTGCCGCCAGACGAGCAGAGCCACCACCAGGAGTGCGAGCGCGGCGATCGCGAAGGGCTGCAGGGACATCGGATCCTCCTCCTCGGTCGCCGTCCGGCGACCTGCTTCCAGACTCCTCACCGGCGGTGCCGGCGACCACCGACCACGGGTGGTGATGCGGGTGGGGATCGGGTGGGGTCGCGGTCGGAGGACCGACGGGGTCTGCTCCGGCGCGCTCAGCCGATCAGCCGTGCGGGCGGCCCAGGTCGTCAGGGTCCGGGATCGTCAGAAGGGGCAGTCGCCGTCGTCCCGGGGCGGCGGGAGGAGTTCCGGTGGTGCGGGATCGAGGGGGTCGTTCGGCGGGTCCGCGAAGTGGTGCCCCCACACCTCGTCCCACCCGACGGTGCCGTCGTCCTCGACGGCCTCGATGAAGAGGCCGGCCGACTTGAGGTTGTGGTCGGTCCTGCCGAGGGTGACGAGGTTGCGGGCATCGGTCGCGCCGCCGTGCTGCCACTCGCGCGCATGGTCGATGTCGGCCAGGTGCGGGGCGATCGTCGAACCGGGGAACCGTGAGCGGCCGTCGCGGATCTTCACCCATCGGGCGAGGTCCGCGGGCGGCGCGTAGACCTTGCGGTCCATCGACAGGCGGACGCCCGTGACCGGATCGGTGAGGACCCGGATGAACGAGGTCGCGGTCCCGGCGAGCGCCTTGGCCGTCTCGAGGTCGATCGGGCCGTACCCGCCGAGCTGCGCCTGCTCCTTCGTCTTCCCGAGCCACGCGAGCGCCGGCACGGTGAGGATCAGCTGGACCTGGACCGGCTTGCGCTGCGGGACCGAGGCCCCGTCGGCAGCGGTCGGCGCCTGCAGTCCCTCGCGGAGGATGTCGAGCGCGATGTCGTGCCGCAGCTGCGCGATGCCGCGGGTCTCGCCCTCGACGCCGTGCGCGGCGACCGCGGCCTTGTGCAGGGCGTCGTTGATCGGCACCCAGTCGGCGGCGAGGCCTTCCGCCACGAAGGCGACGCCGCCGTCGTGGCCGAGCTCGAGGCTCGTCCGGCGGCGCTCGTGCGTGGTGCGGGCGCGCTTCGCGGCTGCCTCGTCGTCGAGTCGGGCCCGCGCCTTGCGGAGGTCGTCCTTCAAGCGGGTCGACTCGACGACCTTGACGGCCGCGGTCCCGTCGTACGCCGCCCAGTGCTCGGCGTCGAGCCCCTCCGCCTCGCGGACGACCGTGCGCATCCGGCTCCAGGACGCCTCCCCGGCCTGGAACGCACTCCAGGTGAGGGGGAGTCGGTCGCGAAGGATCAGCCCGGCGTCGACCTCGCCGGCCACGACGGCGGGGTGGGCGCCGGTCTGGAGGCCGAACGAGCGGAAGAAGGCCTGCGCACCGAGCCCGGCGCGGGTGCCGTAGGACGCGCCGAAGCGGTGGGCGAGGTCGATCAGCGCCCGCTCGTAGGCGGTCAGCAGGGCGGCGATCCGGTTGGCATCGGCGAGGATGCGCATCCGGTCGGCCTGCACGGCGAGGTCCTGGGTGTACACGGCCGCTTCCTCGGTCAGCGCGGCAGCGAGCCACGCCGCATCGGCGATCGCCCCGGGGCCGAACTGCTCCCGGTACCGCTCGTCCGGCGGCAGCTGCGCGCGTCGCTCCTCCTCGGCGAGTGCGTCCCACGCGTCGATCTCCTCGCGGGTCCACACCCGCGAATCGTCGCTGTCAGGGAACTCCTCGAACACGTCTCCGAATGTAGAGGAGGGGTCCGACAGCGGTTCGGTGGCGATGTGCTCCGGTCGGTGGCTCGGTCTACGGTCCTGCCGTGGGCCACGACGACACCGCGCGCTCCCTGGCGCCGGACTACCCGATCGAGACGGAGCGGCTGCTGCTGCGGCCGATCGACCCGGAGCGCGACCTCGACGCGATGCACGCCTACCGGTCCCGCGAGGACGTGTGCGCGTACATCCCGCCCGTGCCGGTCACGCGCGAGCGCCTCGCCGAGACCTACCGGGATCCGGAGCGCACCCGGTCGGTGCTCACCGAGCCCGGCCAGGTGCTCGCGCTCGCGGTCGTGCTGCAGGAGACGGGCGAGCTGATCGGCGACGTCGTCCTGTTCTGGCACAGCGCCGAGCACCGCAGCGGCGAGATCGGCTACATCATCGGCCCCGACCACCAGGGCCGCGGGTACGCGACGGAGGCGGCGCGTGCGCTGCTCGCGCTCGGATTCGACGGCCTCGGCCTGCACCGGATCACCGGCCGGATCGACGCCCGCAACCCCGCCTCCGCGAGGGTGCTCACGCGGGCGGGCATGCGGCAGGAGTCGGTGCTCGTCGAGAACGAGTGGTTCAAGGGCGCATGGAGCACCGAGATCGACTTCGCGATCCTCGAGTCGGAGTGGGCGGCGCGCTGATCAGGCGGGCGGCGCCGTCGAGTCCCGGATCACGAGGCTCGTCGCGAGCTCGACGCGGCGGGCCGTGGGGGAGCCGTTCGGCTCCTGCAGCAGCATGCGGACCGCGGCCGCGCCGAGCTCCGAGATCGGCTGCCGCACGGTCGTGAGCGGCGGCGTCGCCCAGCCCGCCTCGGGCAGGTCGTCGAACCCGACGATGCTGAGGTCCTCCGGCACCCGGAGTCCGAGCTCCCGGGCGGCGTCGGCGATCCCGATCGCCATCAGGTCGCTGCACGCGAACATCGCGGTGGGCCGGTCGGGCCGCGCGAGGATCGGGGCCGCCGCGGCCCGGGCGTCGTGCCGTCGCCAGTCCGCCCAGTCGACCGCGACGACCGTGCCGTCCGGCACGGCCGCGACGCCGGAGCGGAAGCCGTCGAGGCGCGCCTGGCTGTAGAGGTGCGTGCGGCCGCCGCCGATGGCGGCGAACCGCCGGTGCCCGAGGCGCAGGAGGTGCTCCGCGGCACTGCGGCCGCCCTCCCAGTTGCTGACGCCGACGCTCGCCGCGTAGCCCGGGGCGCGGCTCATCGGGTCCATCAGCACGAACGGCTTGCCGGCGGCGTGCAGGACCTCGAGCTGGGCCGTCGTCGGGTCGACGAGGGTGATCACGGCGCCGGCCGAGCGGTGTCGCAGGACCCGCTGCACCCAGGCGCCGTCGCGGCGGGCGATGGTGAGCACGACGTCGTGGTCGGCCGCGGTGGCCGCGCCCTCGACGCCGCCGAGCGCCTCGTGGACCCAGCTGCCGTGCACGTCGCTGAGCACGAAGTCGATCAGGGCGGCGCCGGACTCGCGCAGCCGCGCGCCGTGGCGCGGGACGTAGCCCGCCTCCTCCACGGCCGCCATGACCGCGCGCCGGGTGCGCAGCGAGACGTCGGTGCCGCCGCGGAGGACCTTCGACACCGTGGGCACGCTCGTGCCGGCCAGCACCGCGACGTCCGCGAGCGTGCGGCGCGCCGTCCGGTCGCGCGGTTCCTGCATGGCCGCACCGTATCGGTTCGACCAGTTCTTGCGCAAAGAACCACATCGGCCGGCGGGTGCGCTTGCCATTCCGCATGCCGCCGTGCAGAGTCGGAGCGGATCAACCGGAACGGGACTTGCGCAATCAGGTCCGGCGATCGTCAGCAGAGCGGCTGACGGGAGAGGCGGCTGCAATGGCGGGCGCAGACATCTCAAGGCGGACGTTCGCGGGGGTGGGCCTCGGCGCCGTCGCCGCTCTCGGGCTCGCCGCCTGCTCGTCGTCGAGCGGGGCGGGGTCGAAGGGGCCGCTCAAGTTCTGGAACATGCCCTGGGGCACGCCGGAATTCGCGAAGGTCGACCAGCAGATCACGGAGGCGTTCAAGCCGAAGAGCGGTCTGCCCGCGGCCACCTACCGGTCCGTGCAGTGGTCCGCCTTCAACCAGACGTTCTCGACCGCGGTCGCGTCGAACACCGGGCCCGCCGTGAGCAGCGGCGGCGGCACCCAGGCCTTCCAGTTCGCGAAGCAGGGCAAGATCGCGTACGCCGACGGCCTGCTCGACTCGTGGAAGAGCACCGGGCTCTACGACGACTTCCTCCCCGGCCTCCTCGACACGATGAAGACGGCGAAGGGCTACGTCGCCGTCCCGTACCACGTCGATCTCCGCATCCTGTGGTACCGGAAGTCGCTGCTCCAGAAGGCGGGCGTCTCCGTGCCCACCGACTGGCAGTCGCACCTGGACGCCTGCGCCGCGCTGAAGAAGATCGGCGTCTACGGCTTCGGGCTGAGCGGCGGCGCGACCGGGAACGCGTTCCAGGCGTTCGTCGGCTGGATGATCAACAACGGCGGCGGCATCTTCGACGAGGAGCAGAAGCCGAACCTCGTCACGCCGGCGAACATCGAGGCGCTCGACTACGCGCAGGAGCTGATCCGCAAGGGCTACGCGGACCCGCGCAGCAACGGCTACTCGACCGCGAACACGCAGGCGCAGTGGAAGGCCGGGAAGTTCGGCATGCAGGTGGAGGCCCCCGGCCTCGCGTCCCAGGTGGGCGGCACGGTCGGCCCGGACATGGCGGTGGGCGAGCCGCTCACGAGCCCGTCCGGCCAGAAGGGCGCGCTGTCCTTCCCGAACAACATCATGATGTACACGAACACCCCGAGCCAGAAGGACTCCGAGGCGTTCATGACCTACTACTACAAGAGCATGACGCCGCTCTGGACGAAGAACCTCGGGCTCGGCCTGCCGGTGCTGAAGTCGATCGCGGCGACGCCGGAGTTCCGTGCGGACGCGAACCTCGCGAAGATCGCCGACGCGTGGCAGCCGGTCGCGAAGACGTGGGCGGCGCCGGGCGGGGCCGCGCTGTTCGCGAACGTCGCGCTCGTCGACAGCACGCAGCCGATGACGATCTTCGGGCAGAACGTCATCGCCCTGAAGCCGCCGAAGACCGTGCTGCAGACGCTGCAGTCCTCGCTCGAGGCCGGGCTGAAGGGCTGACCCGCGGGCGCGGGAGGCGGCTCAGCTGCGAGCCGCCTCCTTCGCCGCGAGGCGTGCCTTCCGGCCGAACGCGAGGCCGCCCATGTCCTCGAGGCTGACGCCCTTCGTCTCCGGGATCAGGAAGAACACGAACAGCAGCGACACCAGCGCGAACAGCGTGTAGAGCCCGTAGGTGACGGGCAGCGACAGCTGGGACAGCGGCGGGAACGTCAGCGTCACCGCGAAGTTCGCGATCCACTGCGCCGCCGCGGCCACGCCGAGGGCCTTCGCGCGGATCCGGTTCGGGAACATCTCGCCGAGGAGCACCCAGACGAGCGGGCCCCACGTCGCGCCGAAGCAGATGACGAACAGGTTCGCGCCGATCAGCGCGACGACACCCCACGGGTTCGGCAGCGACACCGCGCCGTTCGCGCCGGTCTGCGCCTGGCTGAACGAGATCGCGACGGCGGCGAGCGCGATGGTCATGCCCGCCGAGCCGGCGAGCAGCATCGGCCGGCGGCCGACCTTGTCGACGATCGCGATCGCGATGAAGGTGACGGCGACGTTGAGGACCGCGGAGAAGACCGAGATCGCGAACGAGTCCTTGAAGCCGACCGCGTTCCAGAGGGTCGTCGAGTAGTAGAAGATCACGTTGATCCCGACGAACTGCTGCAGCACGGAGAGCACGATCCCGGCCCAGACGACGGGCTGCAGGCCGAGCACGGGCCCGCGGAGGCTGCCCTTCTTCGCGTTCTCCTCGTCCTGCTCGATCGAGCGGCGGATGTCGCGGACCTCGTCGTCGATCACGTCGATCGGCGTGGTCTGTCGCAGCACCTCGCGCGCACCGCCCTCGTCCTGCTTCGCGAGCAGGTGGCGCGGCGACTCCGGCAGACGGAGGGCGATCACGCCGTAGGCGATCGACGGCACGACGCCGACGAGGAACATCCAGCGCCAGGCCTCGAGGCCGAAGAGGAGCGTCTGGGATGCGCCGGTCGAGCCGTTGAAGCCGGCGAAGAGGGCGTCCGAGAGCAGCGCCGCGAAGATGCCGACCGTGATCGCGAGCTGCTGGAGCGAGCCGAGGCGGCCGCGCACCGAGGCGGGCACGACCTCCGCGATGTACGTGGGGGAGACGACGGAGGCGACGCCGATGCCGAGGCCGCCGACGATGCGCCAGAACATGAAGTCGCCGACGCCGAACGCGAGGCCGGCGCCGAGGGAGCTGACGAGGAACAGGATCGCGCCGACGAGCATCGTCCGGGTGCGGCCGAAGCGGTCCGCGATGCGGCCCGCGAGGTACGCGCCGACGGCGCAGCCGAGCAGGGCGACGGCGACCGCGAAGCCCTGCAGCGTCGCGGAGAGCTTGAAGTCCTTGCCGATCGCGTCGACCGCGCCGTTCACGACGGAGGAGTCGAAACCGAAGAGGAAGCCGCCCAGCGCGCCGGCGACCGCGAGACCCGTGACCTTGCGCCGGAGCCTCCCGGGCGCGGATGCGTCCGATCGCCGCTCGTGCTGCTGCGTGCCGCTCATGTACTCGTCCAGACCGAGCGGCTCAGGACGGTGACGGAATCCGGTCGGGCCGCTGCGATGCGAATGGGTTCACTCGATCATCCGGATGTTGACCGAGAGCAACCTGTGTGCGGCCCGGGAGGCGGCCGCGATCGAGGTCAGGCGGTCGCGGCGGCGAGGGCCTGGTCGAGGTCCGCGAGGATGTCCTCCGGGTCCTCGATGCCGACGCTGATGCGGATCAGACCCGGCTGCACGCCGGCGTCGACGAGCTGCTGCTCGGAGAGCTGCGCGTGCGTCGTCGAGGCCGGGTGGATCACGAGCGTCTTCGCGTCGCCGATGTTGGCGAGGTGGCTCGCGAGGTCGACGGACTCGATGAAGGTGCGGCCCGCGTCGCGCCCGCCCGTGATCCCGAACCCGAAGACGCTGCCCGGGCCCTTCGGCAGGTACTTCTGCGCCCGGTCGAAGTGGTGGTGGCCCGGCAGGCCCGGCCAGTTCACGTACTCGACGCGGTCGTCGGCCTCCAGCCACTCCGCAACGATCCGCGCGTTGTCCACGTGCGCCTGCATCCGGAACGGCAGCGTCTCCACGCCGAGCGAGAGCAGGAACGCGGAGTGCGGGGCGAGCGCCGGCCCGATGTCGCGCAGCTGCTCGGCGCGGAGGCGGGTGAGGAAGGCGTACTCGCCGAAGTTCCCCTGCCACTCGAGGCCGCCGTACGAGGGGACCGGGCCCTCGAAGAGCGGGAAGCGCTCGCCGCCCCAGTGGAACCGGCCGGACTCCGCGACGACGCCGCCGAGCGTCGTGCCCTGGCCGCCGAGGAACTTGGTGGCCGAGTGCGTGACGATGTCCGCGCCCCACTCCATCGGCCGGACGAGGTACGGCGTCGAGACCGTGGAGTCGATCATCAGCGGCACCCCGGCGGCGTGCGCGACGTCCGCGAGGCCCTCGATGTCCGCGACGTCGCCCGACGGGTTCGCGACCGTCTCCGCGAAGACGACCTTCGTGCGGTCGGTGATCGCGGCGGCGTAGGCCTCGGGATCGCTCGACGCCACGAACGTCGTCTCGACGCCGAAGCGGCGGAGCGTCACGTCGAGCTGGGTGAGCGAGCCGCCGTAGAGGTTGGCCGAGGCGACGACGTGGTCGCCCTGCCCGGCCAGCGAGGCGAAGGCGATGTACTGCGCGCCGAGCCCGGAGGCCGTCGCGACCGCGCCGAGCGCGCCCTCGAGGCTCGCGATGCGCTCCTCGAACGAGGCGACCGTCGGGTTCGCGAGGCGGCTGTAGATGTTCCCGTACTTCTGCAGCGCGAACCGGGCCGCCGCGTCGTCGGCGTCGTCGAACACGAAGGCGCTCGTCTGGTAGATCGGCACCGCCCGGGCCCCGGTCGTCGGATCCGGGATGTTCCCGGCGTGGATCGCCCTCGTGCGGAACCCGTACTCGCGGTCGGCCATGCCCCGACGCTACCGGCGGCGTCCTGCGCCCCAGCGCCGCATGACGGCCCGCGACAGGTCGGTTCTCGGATACGGAGATCCGCGGCGCGGAGCGTCCCGGATCTCCGTATCCGAGAACCCGGGCGGGATCAGGCGCGGGCGGGCTCCGTCGCGGCCCAGAGGTTCGCGGGCGGCAGGGCCTCGCCCGCCGTGACTGCGGCGACCCAGGCGTCCGTCGGGGCGACCGAGACGAATCCCGCGCCGAGCACGACCAGGGTGCGCTCGTGGACCTCCCGCGCGGAGAGCGTGCCGGCCGGCGACGTCAGCGGGAGCGTGCCCGTCGCGTCGGAGAGGAACTCCACGGCGAGGCCGAGGTCGGCGGCGTCGCGGGACGTGGACTCGTCGCAGTGCTGGGTCATGAACCCCGCGATCGCGAGCGTGTCGACGTCCCGCTCCTCGAGCCACGCGGCGAGATGCGTGCCCGCGAAGCAGGAGACCTCGCGCTTGACCATCAGCAGGTCGTGGGCCGCGTCGGCGACGACGTCGTGCAGCTCGGCGCCGCGCGAGCCCTCGGCGAAGACGGGGGAGTCGGCCGCGTCGACGTGGCGCACGAGCACGACCGGCACGCCCGCCCCGTGCGCGGCCTCCACCGCAGCCTTGATGTTCGGGAGGCTCTGCTCGAGGGGCGGATACGCGATCGGGAGGTTCCCGTCCACGTACTCGCGCTGGACGTCGATCACGAGCAGGGCGCGGTTCGGCACGGGTCGAGGCTAGTCATTTGCTATCCTGACCAGGCGTCCGTCCCGGACGTGAGCGTCGAAGCGCACCCTTTCTCCCGCCCGTGGTCGACACGGCCGGTCGAGACGGTGCCGCTCGCGGCGCGTCCTGGTGCACCGTCCGCACCGCCGCCGCGGCCCGACGCCGCCATCGAACAGAGAGCTTCTCCTTGTCTGCAACCTCCTTCGGCGCGCTCGGCGTGCCCGCCTCGCTCCTCCCGGCCCTCGACGCGGCCGGCATCACGGAGCCGTTCCCCATCCAGACCGCGACGCTGCCGGACAGCCTCGCGGGCCGCGACGTGCTCGGCCGCGGCCGCACGGGCAGCGGCAAGACGCTCGCCTTCGCGCTGCCGCTCGTCGCGCGCCTGCAGGGCGGTCAGCGCCGCTCCGGCCGGCCGCGCGGCCTCGTGCTCGCGCCGACCCGCGAGCTCGCGACCCAGATCGCCGCCGTCGTGCAGCCGCTCGCCGCAGCCGCCGGGATGACCGTCACGACCGTCTTCGGCGGGGTCTCCCAGAACCCGCAGGTCGCCGCGCTCCGCGCCGGCGTGGACATCCTCGTCGCCTGCCCCGGCCGCCTCGAGGACCTGCTCGGGCAGCGGGCGCTCACGCTCGAGGGCGTCGAGATCACCGTGCTCGACGAGGCCGACCACATGGCCGACATGGGCTTCCTCCCCGGCGTCACGCGGCTGCTCGCCGCGACGCCGGCGGGCGGCCAGCGCCTCCTGTTCTCGGCGACGCTCGACAACGGCGTGGACAAGCTCGTCAAGCGCTTCCTCTCGAACCCGGTGACGCACTCCGTCGACGACGGCAAGCCCGCCGTCGAGACGATGTCGCACGCCGTGCTCGAGGTGAAGGACGCGGACGGCAAGCGCGAGGTGATGGAGGCGCTCGCCGGAGGCACCGACCGCCGCATCCTCTTCGTCCGGACCAAGCACGTCGCCAAGCGGATCGCCAAGCAGCTGACCGCCGCGGGCATCCCCGCCGCCGACCTGCAGGGCAACCTCTCGCAGAACGCGCGCGAGCGGAACCTCGCCGCGTTCTCCTCCGGCGCCATCAAGGTGCTCGTCGCGACCGACGTCGCGGCCCGCGGGGTGCACGTCGACGACGTCGCGCTCGTGATCCACGTCGACCCGCCCACCGAGCACAAGGCGTACCTGCACCGCTCCGGTCGCACCGCGCGCGCCGGCGCCGCGGGCACGGTCGTGACGCTCGTGCTGCCGGAGCAGCGCCGCGAGGTCGCTCAGCTCCTCCGCGCCGCGGGCGTCGCCGCGAGCCCTGTGCAGGTCACCGCGAGCTCCGCCGCCGTCACCGAGCTCGTCGGCGAGGTCGCGCCGAAGGTCGCTCCCGCGCCGGTCGTCGCACAGCCGCAGCAGCAGCCCCGCAAGCCGAAGGCGGACCGCCCGGCGGGCGGCGAGCGCCGCGGCGGCGCCCAGCCCGCCCGCGGGCGCGGCGGCGAGTCCGCCGGCCGCGGTCGCGGCCAGGGCGGCGAGCCCCGTCGTGCGGGCGCAGCCGGTGAGGGGCGCGGTTCGGGCGGCGGTCGCCGCGGCGGCGCGTCGACCGGCGGCAGCGGGGCACGGCGCGGCGGCGCCTCCGGTGGCGCCGCACCCGTCCGCTTCTCGACCTCCACCGGCTCGCCGGCCGGGTCGGCCTGGGCGTCCTTCAGCGAGCGCGACAGCGCCCCGGCCCCGCGCCGCGGCAGCCGTCGTGCGGGACGCGAGGGCGGTCGCCCCGACCCCCGCTGAGCACATTCCTCGTTCTGTAGGACGGCGCGTCCTGCAGAACGAAGAATGCGCGGGGCTCAGACCTCGAACCAGTAGCGGCGCTTGCCGTTGCGGGAGTCCTCGTAGGCGCCGCCGACGCGCTCGATGACGGTGCGGGAGCCGACGTTGTCCTCGTCGCACGTGACGAGGACGCGGTCGACGCCGAGGTCCTTCGCGATCGGCAGCGCCGCGCGGAGGGCCTCGGTCGCGTGCCCGCGGCGCCGTGCCGACGGCCGCACGCTGTAGCCGATGTGCCCGCCCTCCTCGAGCAGGTAGGGCGTCAGCCGGTGCCGGATCTGCAGGAATCCGACGAACTCGCCGCCGTGCACGATCCACAGCGCGGTCGCGGGTACGCGATCGGCCGCTCGGGGCGTCTCCTCGAGCGCGTCCGCGCGCAGCCGCTCGACCATGGCGGCGAACGCGTCCTGGTGGGTCAGCGTCGCGACGTCCTCGAGCAGGTCGCTCCCGCCGTCCTTGTGCTGACCGCCGAACTCGGCCACGCCCACGATCCAGGAGGCGTGGTAGCGGACGTCCGGACGCACGAGCTCGGTCATCGTCCCAGTCTCCTCCGCATGCTGCTCGCGGAATAGACGTCGCCGGGCGGGGTTGGTGGAGGCATGGCAACCACCACCCTCTACACGGCGGAGGCGCTCTCGACGGGCGCCGGACGCAACGGCCACGTTCGTTCCTCGGAGGGTGTGCTCGACCTCGACCTCGGCGTGCCGAAGGAGATGGGCGGGTCGGGCGTCGGAGCGAACCCGGAGATGCTGTTCGCCGCCGGGTACGCGGCCTGCTTCCACTCCGCGCTGCAGGGCGTCGCCCGCGCGGCGAAGGTGTCGCTCGGCGACTCGTCCGTCGGCGCGCGCGTCGGCATCGGCCCGAACGGCGACGGCGGCTACGAGCTGACCGTCCACCTCGAGGTCGTGATCCCCGACCTGCCGCACGACGAGGCGCAGGCGCTCGCCGACCAGGCGCACACGGTCTGCCCGTACTCGAACGCGACGCGCGGCAACATCGAGGTCACGGTCGCCGTCTCCGACGATTGAGCCGAGCACGACGCGCGGGCGTCAGCGGCCGGCGAGGTAGGCGTCCGCGGCCCGGCGGCCGCTGACGAGCGCGCCCTGGCTCGACGGGGTGTCGCGGTGGTCGCCGGCGACGTAGAGCCCCTCCGCCAGCCGCACCGGGCGGCGGAGCGGGCTGCCGCCCGGCAGTGCCGGCAGCGCTGCGGGGACGCGGGTGACGGCGACCTCCTCCCACATCGCCGTGCCGACGCCCCAGATCCTCGCGAGCGTCGACCGCAGCAGCGGATCCGGCAGCGGCTCGGGGCCGAGCACGGAGGACGCGACGAGCGCGCGGCGGTCGAGGGAGTACCCGGGCGCCGTGTTCGTCATCACGACGCTGTTCGCGACCGGTCCGCCCTCGGTGTCGAGCGCGATGACCGGTCGGCGCACGGGCGGCGCCGCGACCGCGTGCCACACGGTCGTGACCGCGTGCATCGCCGGGCGGCGGACACCGAGCAGGTCCGCCGCGGTGCGCGGATCGGCGGCGACGACGACGGCCTCCGCGCGCCGGGTCGTGCCGCCCTCGACGTCGACCTCGCCGGGGCGCACCGCCGTGGCGCGCGCGCCGTACTCGATCGTCCCGCCGGGCAGTCGGTCGGCGAGCGCCGCAGGCAGTGCGCCCATGCCCGTCGCCGGGACCCCGACCGTGCCGAGCGCGAAGCTGCGGAGGACGAACGCGGCGAACCGGCTCGAGGTCGTCAGCTCGCGCTCGAGCAGCACGCCCTGCAGGAACGGGCGGAGGAAGTGCTCGACGGGGTCGCCGACGACCCCGCGGCGGCGCAGGGCCTCCTCGAGCGGCAGGTCGTGGGCGCCGCGGAGCCGCGACGCCGGCAGCACGGTCACCGCGCCGAGCCAGGCGAGCAGACGCGCCCGCTCCGCCGCGGAGCCGAGGGGCGCGGCGACGAGCCCGGCGGCGCCGCCCGGCGCCTGCCGCGGATCGGCGACCAGGTGGAGCCCGCGCTGGTCGCGGAGGAGCGCGCCGCGCACGAAGGGGCGGAGCCCGACGTCGGGCATCCCGATCCGCCGCAGCTCCGGGTACGCCGTGTTGAGGATCTGGAAGCCGCGGTCCACGGTGAAGCCGTCGATGACGTCGGACCGCATCCGCCCGCCGGGGGCGTCGGACGCCTCGAGCACCCGCACGGAGCGGCCGGCCGCGGTCAGCCGCAGCGCTGCCGCGAGGCCGGCGAGGCCCGCGCCGACGACGAGGACGTCGGCCTCCCGGGCCGTCACGGCTCGATGACGAGGCGGGACACGCGATCGCCCCGCAGCGTGAACTCGAGGTCGCCCGTGCCGTTGAAGCCGTCGCCCGACACGAGCATCGTCGCGATGAACTGCTGGTCCCCGAGCCCCGGCTTCACGCCGAGCAGCTCGAAGTGGGAGCGCTTGCCGATGTTGTCCGTCCGGTCCCACTCCGCGACGCCCTCGTGGCCGCGGAACTCGCGGCCGGAGTCGGAGACGAAGGCGTCCTCCGTGAAGGTCTGCACGAACGCGGCGGAGTCGCCGGCGTTCGTGGTGTCGACGAAGGCCTGGATCGCGGTCGGGACGTCGCTCGAGAGGCTCATGCTCATGTCGACATCGTGGCGGTGCCGGTTGGACGTCCGCCCGATCCCGGCGCAGGTGCACCGGGATCGGGCGGCGGGGTCAGCGCTCCTCGGCCTCGCTCGGGGCCAGCGGCGTCCAGCCGAACCAGCCGCCGTTCACGCGCATCACGGCCCAGTTGCCGCACCGCTCGACCGTGTCGGGGAACCGCTTCGGCGCCCAGGACTCGCCGAAGGAGTCGAGCGAGCGCCTCGTGATCGTCGTGCACGACGTCGGCAGCGCGCTGCCGGTCGTCACGCGGACGGAGGCGGGGGCCTTGTCCGCCGAGCCGCCGGTCGCCGCGATGTACCGGATGTCGGTCGCGTCCGCCGGCACCCAGTCGGGCTCGGAGGCGGGCGTGCGCCACGCCTGCTCGAGCGCGCGGGGCGTGGCCGCCGTGCCGCTCGTCTGCTTGTGCAGGACGTCGGCGACGCCGCAGCCGGACAGGGCGACCGGGACGAGCGCCGCGATCGCGAGCGCGGGCAGCAGCCGCGCGATCGCGCGGTGTCGGACGGCGCTCATTCGACGCCCAGCGCTTCCACCGGGGCGATCCGGGTCGCGCGGCGGGCCGGGGCGACGGAGGCGACGAGCGTGAGCAGCACGCCTCCGGCGACGACGACCGCGAGGACGGGCCACGGCAGCCCGACGAACCACAGCGCGGGAGCGCCGCGGACCGCGCCGATCAGGGAGTGGGCGCCCGCCCAGCCGTAGACCGTGCCGAGCAGGAGCCCGAGCGCGACCGCGGTGAGCACGAGCTGGCCGCTCTCGGCGAGGACCATCCGGCGCAGCTGCCGCGCGCTGAAGCCCAGCGCTCGCAGGAGGCCGAGCTCCCGGGTGCGCTGCAGCACACCGAGCGAGAGGGCGTTCACGAGCCCGACGCCCGCGATGACGGCGCTGAAGCCGATCAGGACGGAGAACACGACGGTGACCGTCGTGAGCATGGTGTCGACGCCCGCGTAGTAGACGGGGTCGTCGCCGGACGCGATGGTGATCATGTCGCCGAAGGTGCGGAGCGCGACCGCGAAGGTCGTGATCAGCGTCACCGACACGAGCAGCCCGACCGTCGAGCGGGTGCTGCGCTGCGGGTAGCGGACGGCGTTCTCGGCGGCGAGGCGGGCCGTCGCCGAGCCGCCCATGAGGCGGCCGACGATCCGCAGCGCGCGCGGGATCACGAGGTGCGCGCCGAGCACGACGCCGGTGAAGGACACGATGCCGCCCGAGAAGGCGACGAGCAGGCCGAGGGGGTCGACCGCACCGATCGCGACGCCGCCGAACAGCAGCAGCGCCCCGAACGACAGGAGCGCAACGGCCGCGCCAGAGCGCAGCCGACTCGCGCGGCCCTCCTCCTCCGAGCGCTCCTCCGCGCCGCCGAGCGCCTGCATCGGCGTCACGGTCAGCACCCGTCGCGAGCCGACCACCGCGGCGAGCCAGGTCGTGAGCACGACCGCGGCCGCCGGCAGGAGAGCCGTCGGGTTCGCGTACGAGTAGGGGAAGTCGGCGAGCACGCCGGCGGCCCGGGCCACCGCGGCGATCGCCGCGACCCCGCCGCTGCCGAGGACGAGCCCGATGACCGCGCCGATGAGCCCGACGAGGAGGCCCTCCCGGGCGACGGCGCCGCGCTCGGCCCGGGCCGTCGAGCCGAGCAGGCGGCGGAGGGCGATCTGCCGCACGCGGCCCGCGACGATGACGGAGAACGTGTTCGTGGTGACGACGGCGCCCGAGTACATCGCGACGCCGATGAAGACGACGGAGGTGACCCGCAGCAGCGCGCCGACCGTGTCGCTCGCGCCCGTGACCGGGTCGGCCTTCGCGGCCGCGTCGAGCAGGCCGGTGCCCTGGATCAGCGCGACGCCGAAGGCGGAGGAGAGGGCGGCGACGAGGACGCCCGGGCCGTGCTCGGTGCGGGCGCTGCCCGCGCGGGCGCCGCTCATCGGGCGTCCTCGAGCGTGAGCATGAAGCGGGCGATGCGCTCGGCGTCCATCCGGCCCTCCTCGGCGACCACGCGGCCGTCCGCGAGGAACACGACGCGGTCCGCGTAGCTCGCGGCGATCGGGTCGTGCGTGACCATCGCGATCGCCTGGCCGTGACCGGCCGCCGCGGAGGCGAGGAGCGAGAGCACCTCGCGGCCCGTGCGGGAGTCGAGGTTGCCGGTCGGCTCGTCCGCGACGACGAGCTGCGGACGGGACGCGAGCGCTCGGGCGATGGCGACGCGCTGCTGCTGACCGCCGGAGAGCTCGCGGGGCCGGTGCCCGAGCCGATCGGCCAGGCCGAGCTCGCCGAGCAGGCGGCCGATGAACGTGCGCTCCTCGCGGCTCGGCTTCGCGCCGCGCAGCTCGAACGGGAGCATCACGTTCCCGATCACGTCGAGCGTCGGCACGAGGTTGAAGGCCTGGAACACGAAGCCGATGCGCTCGCGGCGGAGCAGCGTCAGCGCCGTGTCGTCGAGTGCGCCGATCTCGCGGTCGCCGAGCCACACCTCGCCGCTCGTGGGCGAGTCGAGGCCGGCGAGCAGGTGCATCAGCGTGGACTTGCCGCTGCCGGAGGGGCCCATGATCGCGACGAACTCGCCCCGGCGGACCGCGAGGTCGACGCCGCGGAGGGCGTGCACGGTGGCGTCGCCGGAGCCGTACCGCTTGGCGACGCCCTGGACCCGGGCGACCGCTTCGAGGTGCTCGGAGGCGGTCCGGGGCTGGGCGGGGAGTGCTGTGGTCATGGCTCCACGCTCCCGCTCGGTGCCCTCGTCGCGGATCGGGCGGTGGGCGGAACCGGTCTCCGCCGCGAGGGGGAGATGCGCCTCATCCCTCCGCAGCGGACGGATCAGCGCGCGAGGTGGAGGACGAACGCGCCGAGCGGCAGACCGATCACGAGCAGCGCCGTGCCGATCGCGATCCCGTACCCGATGACGAGCGCGAGCACGGCCATCCAGCGGCCCCGCTCGCCGGACCGGGCGATCTGGCTGAGGGCGACGTGCCCGCAGACGATGCCGCCGATGATCGTGACGAACGACAGCGCCAGCGCGATCGCGGCGAGGGAGTTGAAGGCGGCCTGCTCGGCGAGGTGGTGGTCCCGGGGGACGACGGCGGTGCTCATGCTTCGACGCTAGGAACGCGGCGCGCGCACCGCCTCGGTCGCTCGGACGAGATGCGCCGGGCCTGCGGCACGGGATCAGCGGTCGACGAGGCCGTTCTCGTAGGCGAAGACGACGAGCTGCACCCGGTCGCGCAGGCCGAGCTTCGTCAGCACGTTGCTGATGTGCGTCTTCACCGTCGCCTCCGAGACGTACTCCGTGCGCGCGATCTCGGAGTTGGACAGCCCCTTCGCCGCGAGGGCGAAGACGTCGCGCTCGCGGCCGGTCAGGGTGTCGAACTCCGGCGGCGCCGGCTTCCGCTCGGTCGGCTCGAAGCGCTCGAGCAGCGCCCGGGTCGCGGAGGCGGCGACGACCGCAGTGCCCGCGTGGACGGTACGGATCGCCGCGATGAGGAAGTCCGGATCGGCGTCCTTCAGCACGAAGCCGCTCGCGCCCGCGCGGATCGCGGCGGCCGCGTCCGCGTCGAGGTCGAACGTCGTCAGCACGATGATCCGCGGCCCGGTCGCACCGCGGGCGGCGGCGTCGCCGAGGATCCGCTGCGTCGCCGTGACGCCGTCCATGACCGGCATGCGGACGTCCATGAGGACGACGTCGGGCGACTCGCGCTCGACGAGCGCGATCGCCTGCTCGCCGTCGCCGGCCTCGCCGACGACCTCGAGGTCCGGCTGCGAGCGCACGATCATCGAGACGCCGCGACGGAACATCTGCTGGTCGTCGACGAGGGCCACACGGATCGTCATCGGGCTCCTGCCGTCTGGATCGGGACAGTCCCCGGCGGCTCGGCCGACCCGTCGCTTCGCGACGCGTCGGAACCGGCCGCCGTGGGCCCAGCGGTCGCGCCGACGGGGAGGAAGGCGCGGACGCGGAAGCGGTCGCCGTCCGGTCCGGCCCGCAGGTCGCCCTGCACCGCGCCGGCGCGCTCCCGCATGCCGATCAGGCCGTGGCCGCCGGGGGAGGTCCGCGGCGGTCGCGACGGGTCGACGGCGTTCACGACCTCCACCTCGAGCCCGTGCGGGGTCCGGGTGAGGACGACGGAGGCGGGCCGGGTCAGGTCCCCGTGCCGCAGCGCGTTCGTCAGGGACTCCTGCACGATCCGGAACGCCGCGAGCTGCACGGCCGTGCCGAGCCCGCCGAGGTCCGGGTCGCGGACGACGTCGACCTCGAGGCCCGAGCCCTGGAACTGGGCGAACAGGGTGTCGAGGTCCGCGAGCCCGGGCTGCACGCTCGTCGTGCCCTCGTAGCGGAGCTGCTGGAGGAGGACGCGCACGTCGGCGAGCGCGGCGCGGGCCGTCGAGCCGATCGTCTCGAGCGCCTCGTCGACCGCCTCCGGGTCCGTCCTGCGCAGCAGCCGTGCGCCGTCCGACTGCGCGATGACGACGGCGAGGGAGTGGGCGACGACGTCGTGCATGTCCCGGGCGATGCGGGTGCGCTCCTGCTCGGCGGCGACCTGCTCGCCCGCGGCGTCGGCCTCCTGCCGGTTCCGGCGGGAGCGCTGCGCGGTCCGGACGAGCACGCCCAGGGTCCAGGCGAGCAGGAGGGTGACCGCGGTGAGGGCGCCCACGATGCCGAAGACGCGGAGGGTCTCCTGCACGTCGCCGAGGTCGCCCCGCACCGCGCCGAAGAAGGTGTACCGGGCGGTGTAGACGCCGGCGATGCCGGCGCCCACGAGCGACGAGGAGAACGCGGCCCAGCGCGCCGCACGGGTGCCGTACACGGCGCAGGCGTAGACGATCGGCGGGATCGCGGCATCGTAGAGGTTCGGGGTGTCCCCGGCGATCATCTGCGCGATCGCGCCGATCCAGGCGGCGGTGAGGGCGAGCGGCGGCGACCAGCGGCGGAGCGCGAGCGCGCCGCCGAGCGCGACCACGACGAGCAGGATGACCGGCGACGAGGTGACCGTGTACGCCCGGACGAAGAACAGCGCGAAGACGAGCACGAACGCGATCGCGATCACCAGGTCGACGACCTTCTGCGTCTGGCTGATCGGACGGAACACGGGGGCAAGGGTAGGGGCGGGTGCGGCGCGCGCGGGGGGCACGGGACCGATCTCCTCCTCGCGGATGAGGCTCGCGGGCGCCCGGTGCCAGGATCGGGCCGTGACGCTCGGAACCCTCGCCCTGGCCGACGGCCGCTCCCTCGAGACCTGGATCAGCGGTCCGGAGGACGGCGTCCCGTTCGTGCTCCACCACGGCACGCCGGGTTCGGCGAAGCCGCCCCGCGCGCTCGAGCGCGCCGTGCACGCCCGCGGGCTGCGGTACGTCGCGCTCTCGAGGCCCGGCTACGCGACCTCGACCCGACTGCCCGGGCGGGCCGTCGTCGACGTCGTCGCCGACACCGCCGCGGTGCTGGACTCGATCGGCGCCGAGCGCGCCTACGTCGCCGGCTGGTCCGGCGGCGGCCCGCACGCGCTCGCCTGCGCGGCGCGCCTGCCGCACGCGACCGCGGTGCTGCTCATCGCCGGCGTCGGTCCCTTCGACGCGGCCGGGCTGGACTGGCTGAACGGCATGGGCCAGGACAACGTCGACGAGTTCGGCGCCGCGACCGAGGGCGAGGCGCGCCTGCGCCCCTACCTGGACGCGCAGCGCCCGGAGCTCGTCGGCGCGACGCCCGAGGGGGTGATCGCGTCGATGTCGACGCTGCTGCCGGAGGCCGACCGCGCCGTCCTGACCGACGAGTTCGGCGAGGACATGGCGGCGTCGTTCGCGGACGCCCTCCGCGTCTCGGTGGACGGCTGGCTCGACGACGACCTCGCGTTCGTGCGCGACTGGGGCTTCGCGCTCGACGAGATCGCGGAGCCCGTGCACGTCTGGCAGGGCGACCAGGACCTGATGGTGCCGTTCGCCCACGGCCGCTGGCTCGCCGAGCACGTGCCCGGCGCGACGGCGCACCTCCTGCCCGGCGAGGGACACCTCTCGATCGCGATCGGCGCGATCGAGCGGATGCTCGACGGGCTCATCGCCGACGCATAGGCGCTGGTCGGGGGACTGTGCGGCCCGCACGGCACGGTCGGAGGATGCCGGACCTGAGAACCGTGCTCGCCACCGCGAGCGGCCGCGTCCGGCTCCCGGCGCAGGCGGGCGGCGCGCTCGCGATCGTCGCCGGCGTCGTCCTCGTCCTGCTCGACGTCGACGCCGTGGGCTCGGCGCTCACCGGCGCCGGCGTCGTGCTGCTCGTGGTCGCGCTCGTCGGCACCTTCCTCGGACCGGCGGTGCACGCCGAACCGCTGCTCCTCGCACCGCCGGTCGAGGGCCGGTGGGAGGCGCTCAACTCGCCGACGTCGAAGGTCCCAAGCCACGGCACCCACGCCTACGGCCAGGCCTACGCGATCGACCTGATCGCCGCGCCGGAGGGCGTCCCACGCCCGCGGTTCGGCGAGGCGGGCGGCTCGTTCCTGCCGCCGGACCGCTTCCCGGCGTTCGGGCGCCCCGTGCTCGCGCCCGCCGACGCCGTGGTGGTGCGCGCGGTCGACCGGATGCGGGACCACCGCAGCCGCTCGTCCTGGGCCGCCTACGGCCTGTTCTTCCTCGAGGCGATCCCGCGGGAGGCGCTGGGCCCGACCGGTGTGCTCGGCAACCACGTGGTGCTCCGCCTCGCCGACGGCACGCACTTCGTCCTGGCGCACCTGCAGGCGGGCAGCGTCGCCGTCCGTCGCGGGGAGCGCGTGGTCGTCGGGCAGCCGCTCGCACGGTGCGGGAACACCGGCAACACGACCGAGCCGCACCTGCACTGCCAGCGGCAGGACACGGCCTCCGTCTTCACGGCGACGGGGCTGCCGTGGACGGTGCGCGGCGGACTTCCCGCGAACGGCGCGGTGCTCGCGACTCAGGCGGAGGCGGGCGCCTCGACCGAGCCGTAGGAGACCGTCTCGACGAAGATCGTCTCCACGTCCGTGTGCTCCACGAGCGCTCCCACGCGGTCGCGCCAGTCCGGGCGGACGAGCGCGCCGAGGTCGTCGAGCACGTGCTCCGGGTCGCCCTCGAACTCGAACACCGTCACCGTGGAGCGCTCGTCGACCGTCGAGTGCGAGACCGTGACCCGCGCCGGGTAGTCCTCCCGAGCGGTGCCCTCCGGCATCCAGGCGTCGATGTACTCGTCGTCGGTGACACCCTCCTTGAGGGTCCGGACGTAGACGGCTCGCAGCATGGACCGATCGTGGACGGCGCACCTGGACGTGCGCCCGGGCGACGGGGGCGCGGGCCGCTCACGGGGTGCGCGCGGCCGACTGGCAGGACGCGACGCCGTGGCAGCGCTCGAGGGCGGCGAGCATCCGCGGCAGCCGCGGCGGCACCCCCTTCGGGGCGAGGTTCACGAGCTCGTCCGGGTCCGCGGCGGTGTCGTAGTACTCCTGCTCGCCGTCCGCGTACCGCACGTACATCGCGTCCTTCGTGCGCACCGCCTCGTACGCGGGCGGATCGGCGCTGCGCGCGTTCTGCAGGTCGGGATCGCTCGGCACACCCTGTCGATGGTGGTGCTCGACGAGCACGCCCTCCTGCCAGTCGGCCGGGTCGGCGCCGTGCCACACGGCCTTCAGGCTCGTCCCGTCGGCCTCCGGATCGGTACCGACGCCCGACACGTCGAGGAAGGTCGGCCCGAGGTCGATGCTCGAGGTGAGCGCGTCCGAGGTCGTGCCGGCGGGCACCCCCGGCCCGGTGACGACGAGCGGCACGTGGACGTCCGTGTCGAACGCGGTCTCCTTGCCGGGGGTCAGCCGGTACTCGCCCATGTGCAGGCCGTTGTCGGAGGAGAACACGACGTAGGTGTCGTTCGCGACGCCCGCGTCGGCGACGGCGCGCCGGACGTTCTTCAGCAGGTCGTCGATCGCGAGGTCGGCCTCCAGGCGGCGCTCCCAGTCCTTCGCGATCAGCGCCTTCTCGGCGGGCCGCAGGGGCACGTGGCCCTTCAGCCACGAGGGGGCGTTCCGGACGGTCGCGTCCCACGCCGCGGTGCGCGGATACGGCACGTCCTTCATGGTGCCCGCGTAGCGCGGCGGCGGCACGTACGGGTCGTGCGGCGCGTACGTCGCGACCTCGAGCAGGAAGGGCTGCCGCGTCGCGGCCGTCGTCCGGATGAAGCCGGCCGCCTTCCGGGAGAGCACGTCGACCATGTAGTCGCTCGGCCGGTGGCCGTAGTGGACGATCCGCCCGTTCTCGTTGAGCGTGTAGCCGAACTCCGCGTAGCCGCCTCCGCCGCCGACGTCCCACTCGTCCCAGCCGGGCTCCGGGCCCATCTTCTGCGGGACGTAGCCGTTCAGGTACTTCCCCATGAACGCCGTCCGGTACCCGGCCTTCTGCATCGGTACGGCGAAGCAGTGCTGCTGGTCGCCGTACCGGTGGAAGGCGTCGATGCCGCCGTCCGTGCCGGCGTTCGTGTACACGCCGGTGTCGTGCGGGTAGCGCCCGGTGAAGATGGAGGACCGGGAGGGGCAGCACAGCGAGTCGACGACGTAGTGGCGCGACATCGTGCGCCCGGCCGCCTGCATCCGCTGCAGCTCCGGCATGTGCTGCACGAGGTTCATCGCGTAGTCGTCCGCGAGCACGAACACGATGTTCGGGTGCTGCGGGCCCGCCGGGACGTGCGGCCGTGCGACCGGCGTCGGCGACTCCGACGCCGTCGTGGTGGTCGCCGGGGCGGTGCAGGCGGCGAGGGGGACCGCGCAGACGGCGGCGATCAGCAGCGCCGCCGCGCGGCGGAGGAGCGAGGAGCGGCGTGCGGGCGCTGCTCGACGTGTCGGGGAAGGCACCGGAGCATCATTCCCGCTCCCGCCGCTCCCCGGGAGCATCGCGGTCAGGCGTGGCGGATGCAGCGGTCCGTCGTCGGCCGGGCTTCGAGGCGGCCCGGCGCGATCGGCTCGCCGCAGACCGCGCAGACGCCGTCCGTGCCGTCCGCGATCCGGGTCAGCGCGGCGTCGATCTCGGCGAGGCGCTGCCGGAGGCCGCCCCGGAGGGCGTCCGCCTGCGACCACTCGAACCCGATCGTCGCGCCCTCCGGATCGTGCTCGTCGTCCGCGTTCGCGTCCGCCCGCGCCGCCGTCATCGCGTCGATGCGCTCGCCGGCCGCGCGGAGCTCCGCCTCCGTCTCCGCACGGAGGGCGTGCAGCCGCGCCTCAACGGGCGCGCTGGACATGCCCCACCGCCCAGTCGGGGCGGTCCGACTCGCGGACGCGCCCGTCCGCGTCGAAGACGAGGAACCGGTCGAAGCCGCGCGCGAACCAGCGGTCGTGCGTCACCGTGACGACCGCGCCCTCGAAGCGGGCGAGGGCCTCCTCCAGCGCCTCCGCCGACTCGAAGTCGAGGTTGTCGGTCGGCTCGTCGAGCAGCAGGAGCGTCGTGCCCTCGAGCTCGAGCAGCAGGATCTGGAACCGCGCCTGCTGGCCGCCGGAGAGGCTCTCGAACCGCTGCTCCGCGCTCTTCACGAGCCCGTACCGCCCGAGGACGGAGGACGCCCCGCCGCGGTCGAGCCCCGCGCGGTGGGGCGATCCCGCGTCGAGGATCTCGAGCAGGGTGCGGCCGACGAACTCCGGGTGCTCGTGGGTCTGGTTGAAGTAGCCCGTCCGGACGCGGTTGCCGAGGCGGGCCGTGCCGGTGTGCGCGACCGGGTCGCCGACCGCCTCCGTGTCGACTCGGTGCTCGTCCATCTGCCGCAGCAGGCGGAGGAAGTGGCTCTTGCCGGAGCCGTTGCTGCCGAGCACCGCGACGCGGTCGCCGAACCAGATCTCGGTCGAGAACGGCCGCATCAGGCCCGTCAGCTCGAGGCGTTCGCAGACGATCGCCCGCTTCGCGGTCCGGCCGCCGGCGAGCCGCATCTGCACCTGCTCGGGGACCGGCGCGGACTCCGGCATGCCCTCCGCGCGGAAGCGCTCGAGCCGGGTGCGGGCGGCCTGCAGCCGCGACGCCATGTCGGAGTTGTAGGCGGCCTTCGCCTTGTACATCGCGACGAGGTCCTTGAGCTTCTGCTCCTCCTCGAACCAGCGGCGGCGCACCTCGTCGAGCCGCTCGTTGCGGTCGATCCGCGCCTGGCGGTAGGACTCCAGGCCGCCGCCGTGCAGCCAGAGGCGCGCACCGGCGGCGCCGCGCTCGAGCGTCGCGACGGCGGACGCGCAGCGCGCGATCACCTCGCGGTCGTGCGTGACGAGGAGCACCGTCTGCGGCGATTCGCGGACGATCCGCTCGAGCCACTCCTTGCCCGGCACGTCGAGGTAGTTGTCCGGCTCGTCGAGCAGCAGGACGTCGTCCGGGCCGCTGAAGAGGCTCTCGAGCACGAGGCGCTTCTGCTCGCCGCCCGACAGCGTCGCCGCTCGGCGGTGCTGCACGCGGTCGAACGGGACGTGCAGCGCCTCGAGCGTCGCCGAGTCCCAGCGCACCTCCTCGTCGTAGCCGCCCGCGTCGCCCCAGTCCGCGAGAGCGCGGGCGTACGCCATCTGCGCACGCTCGTCGTCGGAGGTGAGCCCGTGGTCGGCCAACATCTGCTCCTCGGCCGCGTCGACGGCGGCCGCGGCGGCCCGGATCGCCGGCGGGCTCGTGGTCAGCAGGAGGTCGCGGACCGTTGCGTCGCCGCCGACCGATCCGATGAACTGGCGCATCACGCCGAGCCGTCCCGACAGTGCGCGCTGCCCCTCCTGCACCGGGACGCGGCCGTCGAGCAGGCCGAGCAGCGTCGTCTTGCCGATGCCGTTCGGACCGACGAGCGCGACCTTCGCGCCGTCGCCGATGCGGAGCGAGACGTCGTTCAGCAGCGGTCTGCCGTCGTCGAGGGCGTGGTCGACGTGGGCGAGCTCGAGCTGCGCCACGGGGATCCTCCGGGGTCGCGGCGCGATGGCCGGCCGCAGATCGCAGCCGACCAGGGTGCCCGAACCGGGCACGACTCGCAACCGCGCTCTGCGTTTCGGAGGAAGCGCGGTCCTCCGAAACGAAGAGTGCAGAGCGGCTACCAGGCGTAGTCCTCCGGCGCGGGCCGGTGGCCCGGGAAGATCGCGTCGAGACGGGCGAGCGCGTCCGCGTCCAGCCGGACGTCGAGCGCGCGGATGCCGGACTCCAGCTGCTCCATCGTGCGCGGGCCGATGATCGGCGCGGTCACCGCGGGCTGGTGGAGGAGCCACGCGAGGGCGACGTCGCCGGGCTCGTGGCCGAGCTCGTCCGCGAAGTCCTCGTACTGCTCGATCTGCTCGCGGTGCGCCTCGAGCGCCTCCTTCGCACGGCCGGAGGTGCGGCGGCTCGAGTCGCGCTCCTTCTTCAGGACGCCGCCGAGGAGCCCGCCCTGCAGCGGCGACCACGGGATGATCCCGATGCCGTTGTGCTCGGCCGCCGGGATCACCTCGAGCTCGATCGTCCGCGCGAGCAGGTTGTAGAGCGACTGCTCCGACACGAGCCCCGTGAAGTTCCGCTTCCGCGCGGCCTCCTGCGCGGTCGCGAGGTGCCAGCCGGCGAAGTTGCTGCTGCCGGCGTACAGGATCTTGCCCTGCTGCACGGCGACCTCCATCGCCTGCCAGATCTCGTCCCAGGGCGTCTCCCGATCGACGTGGTGGAACTGGTACAGGTCGATGTGGTCCGTCTGGAGGCGCCGCAGGCTCGCGTCGAGCGCGTGCCGGATGTTCAGGGCGGAGAGCTTCCCGCCGTTCGGCCACGAGTCGCGCTCGCCGAACGGCATGTCCCCGTAGAGCTTCGTGGCGAGCACCGTGCGCTCGCGGCGGCCGCCGCCCTGCGCGAACCACCGGCCGAGGATCGACTCGGTGCCGCCCGGGCCGGTCCTGCCGCCGTACCGGTTCGCGGTGTCGAAGAAGTTGATGCCGGCGTCGTGGGCGGCGTCCATGATGCGGAAGCTGTCGGCCTCCTCCGCCTCCATCCCGAAGTTCATCGTGCCGAGCACGAGGCGTGAGACGGAGAGGCCCGAGCGGCCGAGGTGGGTGTACTGCATCGGTGCTGTCTGCATGCGCGAAAGCCTGCGCCTCCGTGATCGCGCGGCACCTGTGTCCGGTCTCGACGTGCGACGAGCCCGTTCTGGGGGTGAGCACGTCCCCGCGGCACGGATCGTCGCAGGTTCACTTCAGCCAAGAGCGCATCCACTGTTCCAGCGCTCGGTCGAGGAGACCCGTGTTCCACCGCACCGCCCAGGCGCCCTGCCGCCTGTCCACCCGCCGCCGCCTCACACTCGGAGGGCTCGTCATGACCGGCGCGCTCACCGCGGGCGCCTTCGTCTCCACCCCCGCGTTCGCCGACGCGGCCACCCAGGTCTCGAGCATGAGCGACCTGACCGATGCGCTCGCTGCGCACGACCCCAGCATCCGGCTGACGCAGTCCCTCGACGCGGGCGGCACCCTGACCGGCGAGGACGTCGAGGTCCCGACGCAGCTCGACCTCAACGGCTTCGACCTCACCACGAACGGCGTCTGGGTCGAGGCGAACGCCTCGCTCAGCGTCATCGACTCGACGGCGACCCCCGACGGCGGCTCGAACTCGCACCTCACGGTCACCGCGCCCGCGTTCGGCGCCGTCCCGGCGGTCGACCTGGCCAGCGGATCGACCCTCCACGTCACCGACGTCGACGCGACCTTCCTCGGTGCGCAGGGCGGGGCCGGCATCTCCGGCACGGCGGACTCGAGCTTCATCGCCGACGGCTCGGCGTCCGTCGAGGCCCGGGGATCGGACGACACCACCCACGGCGGCGGCGCGGGCATCGGCGGAGCGGCCGGACAGCCGGGCATCCACGTCACGGTCGACGGGAGCGCGCAGGTCCGCGCGTACGGCGGCACGGGCGCGGCCGGCGTCGGCGGCGGCTTCGGTGCGGCCGGCGGCGACGTCCACGTCGCGGGCGGCGCCCTCCAGGCCGACCCGGGCGACTCGATCGACGCGACCGACGTCCGGGCGAGCGCGATCGGCGCCGGCGAGAACGCGACGGCGCTCGGCTTCGGCGGTCTGCGGATCGACGACGGCGCCTCCGTCTCGCTCGACAGCGACACCCCCCTCGTCCTGCCCGCCGATGCGGTGGTGCACAACGCGGGCGGCATCCTCATGAACCCGGGTTACGTCGACCCGACGGGTCGCGTCGTGCTGGGCTCCGGCACGATCGACAACACGGGCTCCATCACCGCGCAGGACGCGAACGGCGACGCGATCGATCCGGACCAGCTGATCGACTCGACGGTGAAGGTCACGGGCAGCAACTACCGCATCACCGTCGACCCGAACGGCGGCACGATCACGGGCGCGAACGGCACCAGCCGGCACCTGATGTCGAACTCCCTCGGCGACCTCCTCGGCTACGGCTACTCGGTCGCGGCCCCGTCCGGCCCGGCGTACTTCCAGGGCTGGAACACGAAGGCCGACGGCACCGGGACCGATGTCGCCGACCTCGAGCAGGGCGACCTCGCCGCGCTCGGCACGAGCACCGACGGCACCCCGGTGTCGGCGACGCTCTACGCGAAGTTCGTGACCGACCCGGCCCCCGCCCCGGAGCCCGAGGGCCCCGTGCTCGCCGACCCGATCCGCTCGACGGTGAAGATCGGCCACACGGTGCGGCTGGTCCTCGGATCGAGCACCGTCCCCGCCACCTACCGGATCGTCTCGGGCTCGCTCCCGAAGGGCGTCGTGCTCGACCGCGCCACCGGCGTGATCAGCGGCACGCCCTCCGCGGCCGGCTCCTGGTACGTCGAGGTGGAGGCGACGAACGACGGCGGTTCGGCGTCGACCACCGTCCTCATCACCGTGCCCGAGGTCAAGGACCTGCTCCACACCCGGAACCACGTCCCGGCCGTCGCCCTCGGTGCGGCGAAGGTGCCGCTGCACGTCGCCGGCTTCAAGAAGGGCGAGCACTGGACGGTGAAGGTGGACGGCAAGGTCGTGCACCGCGGCGTCATGAAGAAGGCCGGCACGCTCTCGGTCACCGTGCACCTCAAGAAGGCGCTGCGCGACAGGTCGCACACGATCAGCATCTCGGGCTCCCGGAAGGTGACGGACCGGTCCACGCGGGCTGCGACGACCGTCACCGTGACGTCCCTCGCGGCGAGGAAGACGTTCACGATGAAGAGCGTCGCCGGCTACGACGGCCACAAGTACGTCGTGATCGGGCGCCTGGCCGCGGGCGAGCGGGTCGTCGTCAAGGACGGCGCGAAGGTGATCGCCTCGGGCCACGCGGCACTCGACGGGACCTTCGTCCTCCCGCAGTCGAAGGCCGGCAAGGGCACCAGCAAGCTGACCGTGCACGGCGCGACGGCGAAGCGCGCCGGGAAGCTGACGGTGAAGAACCCGAAGCGCTGACGTCCAGACGCTCAGGGGCCCGTGGCCCGGCACACCGCCGGGCCACGGGCCCCTCGTCGTCCGCTCGAAACATCGGCCCGGGAGGATGAGGGCGTGACCCGTGATCTCGCGCAGCTCCCCAAAGGCCATCTCCACCTGCACTTCGAGGCGAGCACCCGCCCGCTGACGCTGCGCGACTTCGCGGCCGAGGCGGACGCGCCCGTGCCGTCGTGGACGGACTTCGCCGACTTCCTCGACTTCCAGGACGCGTACGGGGAGGTGCTCGCGCTCATCCGGCGCCCGGAGCAGCTCGAGCGGATCATGACCGAGATGGCCGATGACGCGAAGGCGGACGGCGTCGTCTACGTCGAGGTGACGCTCGCGCCGGTGCTGCACGCCCACCTCTTCGACGGCGACGCGGAGGCGGTCCTGCGGTTCCTGCTCGCTGCCGCGGAGCGCGAGGAGGAGCGGACGGGCGTCGTGATCCGGGCCATGATCGCCTCCGCGCGGGTGATGTCCGTCGAGCTCGCGCTCGAGGACGCCCGGCTGGCCGCGCAGTACGCCGGCCGCGGCGTCGTCTCCTACGGCCTGCACTCCGACGAGCGCGGCGCTCCCGCCGCGCCCTTCGCGGCGGCCTTCGACATCGCCCGCGAGGCCGGGCTGCTCATCACCCCGCACGCCGGCGAGCTGGAGGGCCCCGAATCCGTGCGCGAGGCGATCGAGGTGCTCCGCGCGGACCGCGTCCTGCACGGGGTGCGTGTGATCGAGGACCCGGAGCTGACGGCGGAGGTCGCCCGGCTCGGCGTGACGCTCGACGTCTGCCCGAGCTCGAACGTCGTGCTGCACGTCGTGCCCGACCTGGAGCACCACCCGCTGCCCGCGCTGCTCGCCGCCGGGGTCAGCTGCTCGATCAACGCCGACGACCCCATCCAGTTCGGGCCGAACGTGCTCGAGGAGTACGAGCTCGCCCGTGAGCGGCTCGGCCTCACCGACGAGCAGCTCGCGGGCTGCGCCCGGGCCTCCATCACCGCGTCCGGCGCCCCGGAGGACGTGCAGACCCGCGCGCTCGCCGGCATCGACGCCTGGCTCGCCGCCTGACTTCCCGGATCAGGACGGAATCGGCGACACGCCGTCTCCGGCGCTCAGCGCTGCGGCGTGTCGGGATCCCGTCCTGATCCGTGAAGCAGCTCGGCGACCGCGGGGACCGCGAAGCAGCGGAGGCGGAGCGGGCCGCTCGGTGTCTCGAGCACGAGGACGCGGTGCGGGAGTCGGGTGACGCGCACGGCCGTGACCGCCTCGAGCGCCACCTCGGTGACCGTGCCGTCGTGCGCGGTGA
This sequence comes from Amnibacterium kyonggiense, assembly GCF_004364555.1. Lineage (GTDB taxonomy): Bacteria > Actinomycetota > Actinomycetes > Actinomycetales > Microbacteriaceae > Amnibacterium > Amnibacterium kyonggiense. Next base: position 1,111,816 of record NZ_SOAM01000001.1, read on the forward strand.
AGCGGAGGACGCGGTCGCTGACGCGGAGCCGGCCGGGCGTCCACGCGCCGCGCGGCGCGGCGAGGAGCGCGCGGCGGGACGTCCAGACCCGCTCGTCGGTCATGCGAGCGCGCGGGCCAGCCGGTCGACGATCTCCTCGAGCACCGGTCGCGGCGTCGCGAGGATCACCCGCGCGAAGCCCTCGCCCCCGCGCCCGCACGCCGCGCCGTCGGTGAGCGCCACCCCGGCCCGCTCGAGGATCGCGGCGGCGGGCTCCGGCCCGAGATCGAGGGCGCGGAGGTCGAGCCAGCCGATGTACGTGCCGTCCGGCGCCCGGTACCCGACCTGCGGCAGCCGTTCGGCGAGCAGCTCGCCGAACCGGATGCGGGAGTCGTCGAGGTACCCGCGGACGGCGTCGAGCCACGGCCCGCCCTCGCGGTACGCGGCGATGTTCGCGGCGACGCCGAGCCCGCTCGCGCCGTGCGAGGCGAGCCCCGCGACCGCGTCGTAGCGCTCCGCGTCCTCGGCGTTCGAGAGGACGAGCTGCGCGCACTTCAGCCCGGGGAGGTTGAACGCCTTCGACGCTCCGACGGTGGTGATCGTGTGCGCCGCCGTGACGTCGCTGATGCTCGCGTACGGCACGTGGACGGCGTCGCCGAGCACGAGCGGCCCGTGGATCTCGTCCGCGAACACGCGCCCGTCGTACCGGGCGACGACCTCGCTCAGCGCGACGAGCTCCTCCCGGTCGAGCACCCGCCCGACCGGGTTCCAGGGGTTGCAGAGCACGAAGGTGTCCGCGCCCGCCTCGAACGCCGCCGCGATGCCGTCGAGGTCGAGCGCGTACCGCCCGTCCACGAAAGGGCTCGACACCTCGATCACCGGCCGTCCCACGAGCTCCGGGATCCGGAGGAACGGCATGTAGGCGGGCGTCGCGACGATCACCGGGCGGCTCGGGTCGCTGTAGCGGCGGAGCGTCACGTCGAGCGCGGCGAGCACGTCGCCGACCGGCTTCACCCGGTCCGGCTCGACGGTCCAGCCGAACCGCTCCGCGCTCCAGGCCGCGGTCGCCTCGCCGAGCGCGGCCACGTCGCCCTGCGGCAGGTAGCCGGTGCGGCCGGCGTCGACCTCCCGCACCAGCGCCTCGCGGATCACGGGCGCGAGCCCGAAGTCCATCTCGGCGACGAACGCGCCGATCGCGTCCGGGAACGCGGACCACTTCACGCTGCGGCCGGCGCGGAGCGCGGCGATGTCCGGGGTCGCGAAGGGGAGGCTCATCGCCCCATGCTGCCCGGTCAGATCCAGGTCGGGGACCACATGTGGATGTGCCAGAACCAGTACGGCACCGGCAGGCCCGCGCTGATCGGGAAGAAGAAGACGCTGAGCACCACCGCGGCGACGACGAACACGGCGACGACCACGCGTCGGATTCGGAGGCCGTAGGAGGCCTCCATGGCGATCAGCTCGTCGGGGGAGTCCGCCGCGGGCGGCTTCACCACCATGAGCCCGATCGTCGCGGCGAGCGCGAGGAGCATGTAGGGCTCGAAGGCGATCGAGTAGAAGAAGAACATGGTCCGGTCGGGATACTGCAGCCAGGGCAGGTAGCCGCCGACGAAGCCCATGAGGATGAGAGCGGCCTGCCACTCCCGCTTCCGGATGAACCGCACGAGCAGGTAGATCGACGCGGCGACCGCGGCGTACCAGATGAGCGGGTTCGGGAGGTCCGTGATCGCGGAGACGCAGGACTCGGTGCCGCAGGAGCCGGCGTTCGAGTCCCACCACATCGACGTCGGGCGCGCGATGAGGGGCCAGAGCGCCGCCGGCGCCATGTACGGGTGCGGGGTGTCGAGCCCGGTGTGGAAGACGTAGATGCTCGTGGTCCACTGCCACAGGTCCTGGATCGGGATCGGGACCCACGAGAAGAATCCGGTCGCGGCCTTCGCGGTGCCGTTCTGGATCGCCTGCCGGTCGTAGCCGCCGGAGGTGAGGAACCAACCGGTCCAGCCGGCGAGGTAGGCGAGCAGCGCGGGCGGCACCAGGCTGACGAACAGCATCGGCCCCTGCTTGAGGAGCCCGGCGACGTGCCAGAGCCGGACGCCGGCGCGTCGCCGGAGCAGCAGGTCCGACCCGAGCGCGTAGAGCCCGAACGCGGCGAGGAAGTACAGCCCCGACCACTTCACGGCCGAGCAGAGGCCGAACGCGACGCCCGCGCCGATCAGCCACGGTCGCCAGAGCAGCGCCGGACCCCAGTCGCCGATCCCGCGCCTGCGGCGCATCAGCCATGCGCCGAGCCGCCGTTCGGCCCAGAACCGGTCCTCGAGCACGCAGGCGAAGCCGGCGAGCGCGAAGAGCATCACCATGTTGTCGAGCAGCCCGACCCGGGACATCACGATCGCCTGGTTGTCGATCGCGAAGAAGCCGCCCGCGAGGGTCGTGACGAGCGGCGTCCGGAACATGCGGTGCGCGACGAGCATGAGCAGCGCGACGGCGAGGATCCCCACGATCGCGACGGAGAGCCGCCAGCCGTACGGGTTCGTGGCGCCGCCCGCGAGCAGCTCGCCGACGCCGATGATCCACTTCCCGAGCGGCGGGTGCGCGATGTAGGACGCCTGGCCGGTGAAGAAGTCGACGTGCCCGGCGGCGAAGGCGTCGTCCGTCGACGTGAACCCCTTGGGGAAGCCCGCGTCGTCCGGCCCGGGCCACGTCCCCTCGTAGCCGAGGTGGATCAGCGACCAGGCGTCCTTGACGTAGTAGGTCTCGTCGAAGATGAGCTTCGGCGGGTAGCCGAGGCCGACGAGCCGCGAGACCGCCGCGACGAGCAGCACCGCCGGCGGCCCGTAGCGCGCCCAGTAGGAGACGCGGTCGAACAGCGTCGGGCGGGCGGCGGGCGTCTCCTGGGCGGGGACGACGGCCTGCGACACGGAGGAAGGATACGGTCGCCCTCCGTCCGGTCCGCGGCGCCGGACCGGCCCCGGCAGACTTCGTGCATGCTCGTCCTCGCCGCCACGCCGATCGGGAACCTCGGCGACGCGTCGCGCCGGCTCGTGGAGGTGCTCGCCTCCGCCGCCGTGATCGCCGCGGAGGACACCCGCGTCGCCCAGCGCCTGCTCGCCGGCCTGCAGGTCGAGACGCACGCCCGGCTCGTCGTGGTGAACGAGCACACCGAGCGGGCGCGGATCGGCGAGCTGCTCGCCGCGGCGCGGGAGGGGGAGGTCGTCCTCGTCACCGACGCGGGCATGCCGACCGTCTCCGATCCGGGCTTCGCGCTCGTCCGCGCGGCGGTCGACGCGGGCGTGCCGGTCACGGCGGTGCCCGGCGCCTCCGCCGTCCTCACCGCGCTGGCGCTGTCGGGGCTGCCGACCGATCGCTTCGTGTTCGAGGGGTTCCCGCCGCGGAAGCCGGGGGAGCGGCGCCGGTTCCTCGAGACCCTCGCCGCCGAGCCGCGGACGACCGTGCTGTTCGAGTCCCCGAACCGCACCGCCGCGCTGCTCGACGCGATGGTGGCGGTGTTCGGGCCCGACCGGCAGGTCGTCGTCGCGCGCGAGCTGACCAAGCGGTACGAGGAGGTCGTCCGCGGCACCGTCGCGGAGGTCGCCGCGTGGGCCGCGGGCGGCGTGCGCGGGGAGGTCGTCGTCGTGCTCGCGGGCGTCCCGCCGGTCGCGGCCGACGCCGACGACGCGCTCGCCGCGGTGCTCGCCCTCGTCGCGGCCGGGACGAAGCTCAAGGACGCGACCGCGGAGGTCGCCGCGCGCACCGGGCTGTCACGGAAGGCGCTGTACGACGCGGCGCTCGCCGCGCGCGCGTCCGGCCCCGGAATCCCACCGCCGCCGGCGCGTTGACCCGCGCATGCGAGCAGTGCGATTCGACGAGTACGGCGACGAGACGGTCCTCGAGGTGCGGGAGGTGCCGGACCCGGTGCCCGGCGAGGGCGAGGTCGTCGTGCGGGTCGTGGCCGCGGGCACGAACCCGGGCGAGGTCGGCATCCGCTCGGGTGCGCTCGCGGAGCGGTGGCCCGCGCGCTTCCCGGAGGGCCAGGGGAGCGACCTCGCTGGCCGCATCGAGGCGGTCGGCCCGGGCGTGACGGGCCTCGCGGTCGGGCGGTCGGTCGTGGGGCTATCGGACTCCCGGAACGCGCAGGCGGAGCTCGTGCTGCTGCCCGCCGACCGGGTGGTCCCGAAGCCGGACGCGCTCGGCTGGGACGTCGCCGCGACGCTCTTCGTCGCCGGGACGACCGCGCAGGCGCTGCTCCAGGAGGTCCCGGTCGGCTCGGCCGACACGGTCGTCGTCGCCGGAGCGGCGGGCGGCGTCGGGGTGTTCCTCGTGCAGCTCGCGGCCCGGGCGGGCGCGACCGTCGTCGCCGTCGCCGGGGAGGCGAACCACGCCTGGCTCGGCGAGCACGGCGCGCGCCCGGTCCCGTACGGGGACGGGCTCGAGGAGCGGATCCGCGCCGCGGCGCCCGGCGGCGTCACGGCGTTCTTCGACCTGTTCGGCGCGGGGTACACGGACCTCGCGGTCGCGCTCGGCGTGCCGCCGCAGCGAGTGGCGACCATCGCGGACTACGGCGCCGGCGAACGGCTCAGCGTGGTGGTGACCGGCATGGCCGCCCTCCACGATCCGGTCGCCGGGGTTCGGGAGCTCGCCCGGCTGGCGGCCGACGGCGGGCTCGACGTGCCGATCAAGGCGCGCTTCCCGCTCGAGCGGGTGCAGGACGCCTACCGGGAGGTCTCCCGCCGCAGCGGCCTCGGCAAGGTCGTCCTCGAGGTCGCCGCCAATTGACGCCTGGTTCACGGATACGGAGTTCCGCGCGCGGAGCGCCCGGAACTCCGTATCCGTGAACCCCGCGGAGCTCGACCGTCACACGGCCTGAGCGGCTGCTCGGCGCCCCGTAAAATCCTTCGGTGCCCGCAGACCGGTCGTTCTACATCACCACGCCGATCTTCTACCCCTCGGACGTGCCCCACATCGGCCACGGCTACACCGAGGTCGCCGCGGACGTCCTCTCCCGCTGGCACCGCCAGGCGGGCGACGACACCTGGTTCCTGACGGGCACCGACGAGCACGGGCAGAAGATGCTCCGCACCGCGACGGCGAACGACATGGGCCCGCGGGAGTGGGCGGACAAGCTCGTGCGCGAGTCCTGGATCCCGCTGCTCGAGACCCTCGACATCGCGAACGACGACTTCATCCGCACCACGCAGGAGCGGCACGAGCAGGGCGTCGCCGCGTTCATCCAGAAGCTCTACGACACCGGCTTCATCGAGGCCGGCGACTACGAGGGCTTCTACTGCGTGGGCTGCGAGGAGTACAAGCAGACCTCCGAGCTCGTCACGGGCACCGGGAAGTACGACGGCGAGCTCGTCTGCGCGATCCACTCGATCCCCGTCGAGCTGCTGAAGGAGCGGAACTACTTCTTCCGCATGAGCCGCTTCACCGACCAGCTGCTCGCCCTCTACGAGGAGCGGCCGGACTTCGTGCAGCCGGACAGCGCCCGCAACGAGGTCGTCCAGTTCGTGAGGCAGGGGCTCGACGACCTGTCGATCTCCCGCTCCTCGTTCGACTGGGGCGTCCCCGTGCCGTGGGACCCGAAGCACGTCGTCTACGTCTGGTTCGACGCGCTGCTCAACTACGTCACGGCGGTCGGGTTCGATGGCGACGAGGCGACCCTGCGCCGCCGCTGGCCCGCGACGCACCTCGTCGGCAAGGACATCCTCCGGTTCCACGCCGTCATCTGGCCCGCGATGCTGATGGCCGCGGGGCTGGAGGTGCCGAAGCAGGTCTTCGCGCACGGCTGGCTGCTCGTCGGCGGCGAGAAGATGTCGAAGTCGAAGCTGACGGGCATCGCGCCGCACCAGATCACGGACGTCTTCGGCTCGGACGCGTTCCGCTACTACTTCCTCCGCGCGATCCCGTTCGGGCAGGACGGGTCGTTCTCCTGGGAGGACCTCGCCGCCCGGTACCAGGCGGAGCTCGCGAACGGCTTCGGCAACCTCGCGTCCCGCGTCATCGCGATGATCACGCGCTACCGCGACGGCGCCGTGCCCGCGGCCGGCGAGCCGTCGGCGCGCGACCTCGGGATCCGGGAGACCGTGCGGAACGCGGCCGTGCAGGCGGACCTCGCGATCGAGCGGATGGCCCCGCACGAGGCGGTCGCCGCGATCTGGACGATCGTCGAGGAGCTGAACGGGTACATCACGCTCGAGGAGCCGTGGAAGCTCGCGAAGGACCCGGCCGCCTCCGAACGCCTCGACTCGGTGCTCGCGACGGCGGCGGAGGGCCTCAGGGCGCTCGCCGTGCTGCTCTCGCCCGTCATCCCGAAGGCGACCGCGAGCCTCTGGACGGCGCTCGGGGCGGAGGGCGCGCTCGGCGGCCTGGTCGACCAGCGGCTCCGCGCCGCGGGCGACTGGGGGCAGCTGCCCACCGGCACCGCGGTGACCACGCTCGAGCCGCTGTTCCCGCGCATCGACCCGGACGTCCTGAATGCGTGACCGCCGCCTTCGCGGATCCGCACTTCCTCCGCGGATCCGCAGTTCTCGGGCGACACGCCGCATCGGAGCCTCCGGCGACGGCGTGTCGATGGATTTCTGCGGATCCGCGAACCATGGCTGACCGGAGCTACCCGCCCCTGCCCGAGGCGCTGAAGGTCCCGGTCTACGACGACCACACGCACATCGACCCGTTCTCGGGGCCCGGCTGGTTCGACGGCGAGGGCGAACCCCTCGACTGGCGTGAGCAGCTCGACCGCGCGTCCGTCGCCGGGGTGAAGGGCGTCGTCCAGGTCGGCACCGACGTCGAGTCGAGCCGCTGGTCCGCCGAGCACGCCGCGATCGACCCGCGGATGCTCGCCGCCGTCGCGATCCACCCCAACGACGCGGCGGTGCTGGAGGCGGAGGGCGGCCTCGACGACGCGCTCGCCGTGATCGACGAGCTGGCCGCGCAGCCTCGGGTGCGGGCCGTCGGGGAGACCGGCCTCGACTTCTACCGGACCGGGGAGGACGGCCGCGCCGCCCAGTTCCGCTCCTTCGAGGCGCACATCGACATCGCGAAGCGGCACGGCGCCGCGCTGCAGATCCACGACCGCGACGCGCACGCGGAGGTCGTCGACACCCTTCTCCGCGTCGGGGCGCCCGAGCGCACCGTCTTCCACTGCTTCTCCGGCGACGCCGGGCTGGCGCGGCTGGCGGCCTCCCACGGCTGGTACCTCTCGTTCGCCGGGACCGTGACGTTCAAGAACGCGGAGCCCCTCCGGGACGCGCTCCGGGTGATCCCGCGCGACCGGATCCTCGTGGAGACGGACGCGCCGTGGCTCGCGCCCGCGCCCGTCCGCGGCCGCCCGAACGCGCCGTACCTCGTGCCGCACACCCTCCGCTTCATGGCGGGGGTGCTCGAGACGGACGTCTCGATGCTCGCCGCGCAGATCGCGAGCACCGCGGAGGCGGTCTACGGCAGCTGGACCGACGACGCCCCGGAGCGGTAAGGCCGCTGATCGCCGTCCGCGCTACGGTGGCGCCGCGACCGGGAGAGGAGCGTCGATGACCCGCAGGCTCGTGATCTCGCTGGTGCTCAGCGTCGTCCTCGTCGTGATCCAGCTGCTGTTCGCCCGCACCGCGATCGGCACCGCGCTGCTGACCGGCCTGATCGCCTTCGTCGTCGCGTTCCTGGTGCTGCTCGTCTCGGACCGCTGGTTCTCCCGCACCGGTCGCCGCTGAGCACCTTTCACGGATCAGGACGACCGGCGCGACACGCCGCAGCGGCGCTCGTCCGGACCGGCGTGTCGGCCGATCCGTCCTGATCCGTGAAAAAGCGTCACGCGATGATGCGCTCGGGGTGGGCGTAGATGGTGAACGAGTGACCGCGGCTGAACCCGACGAGGGTGATGCCGGCGTCCTCCGCGAGCTCGACGGCGAGGGAGGACGGCGCGCTCACCGCCGCGAGCACGGGGACGCCCGCCATCCGCGCCTTCTGCACGAGCTCGAAGGACGCCCGGCCGGACACCTGCAGCACGCTCCGGGACAGCGGCAGGAGGCCCTCGGTCAGCGCGTGCCCGACGACCTTGTCGACCGCGTTGTGCCGCCCGACGTCCTCCCGCACCGCGAGCGGCGTCCCGGACGCGTCGAAGAGCCCGGCGGCGTGCACCCCGCCGGTCGCCTCGAACAGCGTCTGCGCGCCGCGGAGGCGGTCGGGCAGCGCCGCGATCAGCGCCTCCGGCACGGTGAAGCCGACGGGCAGGATCGGGAACGCGGAGGCCGTCCGGACGGCGTCGATGGACGCGAGCCCGCAGACGCCGCACGCGCTCGTCGTGTAGACGGTGCGCGCCCGCTCGGCCGCGACCGCGACGCCCCGGCCGGTCACCGCGGCGTCGACGATGTTGAACGTCGGCTCCCCGTCCATGCCGATGCCGGACACCACGCGCATCCCGCGCAGCTCGTCCGGGGACGACACGACGCCCTCCGAGACGAGGAAGCCGGCGACCAGGTCGAAGTCGTCGCCCGGCGTCCGCATCGTCACGCTGAACCGGGCGCCGTTCACCCGGACCTCGAGCGGCTCCTCGAGCGCGACCACGTCCTCCCGGGTCCGCCGCGCGGGCTCCGCGAGCCGGACCGTCTGCACCCGTCGCCGCGCGATCAGCCTCATGCGGCGATGATCGCACCGGCTGTCCGGGAGGCCGGACGTACCATCACGACGGGGAGGCCGACATGGGCGACGACACCACCGCACGGGCCGAGCAGAACATCGACGACTCGAAGCTGCGCGTCACGAGACCGAAGACGCACGCCACGGGGTGGCCGGCGATCGGCAACTCGCTGCTCACGGGCGAGGAGGAGATGGGGGCCGTCCGCACGATGCGGACGCTGCTCGACATCAACCAGGCCTCGGGCTTCGACTGCATGAGCTGCGCCTGGCCGGACCCGGACCCGAAGCGCCGCAGCCCCGCGGAGTTCTGCGAGAGCGGCGCGAAGGCGGTGGCGGAGGAGGCGACGAAGCGGCGCGCGACGCCGGCGTTCTTCGCCGCCCACTCGATCGCCGAGCTCGAGACCTGGGACGACTACGCGCTCGGGAAGCAGGGGCGGATCACCGAGCCGATGCTCCTCGAGGCGGGCGACGACCACTACCGGCCCGTGTCGTGGGATCGCGCGTTCGCGATCGTCGCGGAGGAGCTCGGCGCGCTCGACAGCCCGGACGAGGCCGTCTTCTACACGTCTGGCCGCGCCTCCAACGAGTCCGCGTTCGTGTACCAGCTGTTCGCCCGCTCCTTCGGCACGAACAACCTGCCCGACTGCTCGAACATGTGCCACGAGTCGACCTCGGTCGGGCTCGCGCAGGTGATGGGCGTCGGCAAGGCGTCGGTCTCGATCGAGGACATCGAGCACGCCGATCTGATCCTGATCGCCGGGCAGAACCCGGGCACGAACGCGCCGCGGATGCTCACCCGTCTCGAGAACGCGAAGAAGCACGGCGGCCGGATCGTCGCGATCAACCCGCTCCGCGAGGCGGGACTGCTCCACTTCGACAACCCGCAGAGCGTGAAGGGGCTCGTGTTCCGCGGCACGCAGCTCGCCGACGAGTTCCTGCAGATCCGGCTGGCCGGGGACCAGGCGCTGTTCCAGGCGCTCGGCAAGGTGCTGATCGAGCTCGACGGGCAGCGGGGCGGCGCCGTCCTCGACCACGACTTCATCGCGCGGTCCACCTCCGGGTTCGAGGCCTACCGCGACCACGTCGCCGCGCTCGACTGGGCGGACGTGGAGCGGGCGACCGGCCTGCCCGAGCAGCAGATCCGCAAGGTCGCCGGGATGATCGCGGACGCGAAGAGCGTGATCATCGCGTGGGCGATGGGCATCACGCAGCACGAGAACGCGGTCGCGACGATCCGCGACATGGCGAGCGTCGCCTGGCTGACCGGGAACGTCGGCCGGCCGGGCGCGGGCCTGCTCCCGGTGCGCGGGCACTCGAACGTGCAGGGCGACCGCACCATGGGCATCTGGGAGCAGATGCCCGACGCGTTCCAGGACCGGCTGTCGGAGGAGTTCGGGTTCGACTCGCCGCGGGAGCACGGCTACGACGTCGTGAAGGCGCTCCAGGCGATGCGCGAGGGCCGCGTCAAGGTGTTCATGGGGCTCGGCGGCAACTTCACGCGTGCGACGCCGGACACGGCGAGCACCGAGGACTCCATGCGGGCGCTGGCGCTGACCGTGCAGATCTCGACGAAGCCGAACCGGTCGCACGTCGTGCACGGCAGGCGCGCGCTGATCCTCCCGTGCCTCGGCCGCACCGAGGTCGACGTCCAGGCGTCCGGCGCGCAGCGCGTGAGCGTGGAGGACACGGTGCTGAACGTGCACGCCTCCCACGGGCACCTGCCGCCCGCGTCCCCGCACCTCCGCAGCGAGGTGGCGATCCTGTGCGGCATCGCCGAGGCGGTGCTCGCGGGCCGGCCGAACACCGCCCGGGTCGACTGGAGCGCGCTGAAGGACGACTACCGCCGCATCCGGACGCACATCGAGCACGTGGTCGACGGGTTCGGCGCCTACGAGGAGAAGCTCGACGTGCCGGGCGGCTTCGTGCTGCCGCACCCGCCGCGCGACACCCGGACCTTCCCGACGAAGACGGGCAGGGCGATGTTCACGGTGAACCCGCTCGAGGTGGTCGAGGTGCCGGAGGGCCAGCTGCTGCTGCAGACGATCCGGTCGCACGACCAGTTCAACACCACGATCTACGGCAAGGACGACCGGTACCGGGGCATCCACGACGCCCGGCGCGTGATCATGCTGAACCGCAAGGAGCTGGTGGCGCGCGACCTCCACGAGGGCGACCTGGTCGACCTCGTCTCGATCGGCTTCGACGGGGTGGAGCGGCGGGCCGAGGGCTGGCGGGTCGTGCCGTACCGCATGCCGAGCGGCAACGCGGCGGCGTACTACCCGGAGACGAACGTGCTGATGCCGCTCGGGCACTCCGCCAAGGAGAGCAACACCCCGGTCGCGAAGGCGATCCCGATCCGGATCGAGCGCGCGGCCGTCCCCGTCCCCGCCTGATCCCGTTCTGAAGGAGTTCCTGCGCTGCCTGCGCAGGAACTCCTTCAGAACGGAGTCACCAGGGGAGGGGGAGGACCTCCGCGGTCTCGCCCGCGGCGACGCCCTCCGGCGGCACGACCGCCAGGACGTCGGAGGCCGCGAGCCCGCGCAGCATGTTCGGGCGGGCGGCGCCGGCGGGCTCGAGGCCCTCCTCGCCCCAGCGGCACGGGACGAGCGACGTGCCGCCCGGCCAGCCCGGCAGATCGACCGCGACCGGCGCCTCGACCGCCTCGAGCGCCGTCGAGCCGGTCAGCGCGTCGAGCAGGGGCGGGAGGAACGACAGCAGCACCGCGACCGCGGCGAGCGGGTTGCCGGGCAGCCCGAGCAGCGGCCGCCCGTCCGGGAGCCGGGCGAGCAGGGCCGGATGGCCGGGGCGCATCGCGACGCCGTCCGCGAGGACCTCCGCGTCGCCGAGCGCGTCCCGCAGCCGGTCGACGCGGCTCCTGCCCGTGCCGCCGACGGTCACCACGACGTCGGCGTCCGCGCTCGTCGCCGCGCGGATCGCGGCCGGGTCGTCCCCGACGCGGACCGGCGGCAGCGCGTCCGCGCCGAGCCCCGTCGCCGCGGCGGGCAGCAGCGGGTCGAACGCGTCGCGCACCCGTCCCGCGGCGGGGAGCCCGGCCGTGTCGACCTCGTCGCCGGTGAGCACGAACGCGACGCGCGGCCGGCGCCGCGCGGACACGGCGTCGACCCCGGCGATCGCGAGCACGGCCACGACCGCGGGGGAGAGCCGGCCGCCCGCGGCCGCGAGCACGGCGCCGGCCGGGGCCTCCTCGCCCGCGCGGCGGACGTGCGCGCCGGGCTCGGGCGCGTGCGCGTCGAGGAGGCCGTCGACGACGACACCGCGCTCCAGCGGCACGACCGCGACGGCGCCGAGGGGGATCGCGCCGCCGGTCACGACGGGGTGGGCCTGCCCGGGCACGAGGACGTCCTCCTCGGTGATCCGCCAGGGCGGCGGCCCCGCGACGGCCCAGCCGTCCATCGCGGACGAGTCGTAGTGGGGGATCGGCCGGGGCGCGAGGACGTCGTCCGCGAGCACCGCGCCGACGGCCTCGCGGATCGGGACGTCGACGACCGGGCCGGCCGGCCAGGACGCCGCGAGCTCCCGCGCCGCCGCCCAGGACAGGTCGGCGGTCATCCCTCGGTCGCGGCGCGCGAGCGCTCGATCGCGGCCGCGACATCGGAGGCGGAGCCGCCCGCCAGCCCGGCCGCGTAGCCCGCGAGGAAGGTCGTGATCGGCGCCGCGGGCCGGACGACCGCGTGCGCCGCTTCGCCCGCGAGCCCGAGGATCGCGCCCCGGTCGGCCGGCACGTCCTCCAGGCCGAGCGCCCGGGTCAGCGTCGTCCACCAGGCGTCGAGGACCGCGTCCACGTCGTCGCTCATCGCGTCTCCTCACCGGGCAGGACCGCCCCGGCCCGCACCGCATCCGCCACCGTATCGACGTCGAGTTCGAGGCCGGGTGGGAGGGGGAGCGGCGCGACGTCGAGCGCGCCGAGCAGCGCGCGCAGCGGCCGATCGCGAGGGTCGCCGAGCGCCTCCGCCGCGGCGCGCAGCGCGTCCGAGCGGTAGCGGCCGAGCAGCCACTGCGCGCGCCCGTCCGCATCCACGACCACGGTCCCGTCCCGTCCGAGCGGCGCGGCGAGCAGGAGCGGGAGGGCCTCCGGGAGGCGCGGGAGGTCGACGGCGAGCAGCAGCACCTCGTCGACCGGCGGCAGCGCGCCGAGCCCGGCGACGACCGCGGCGGCCGGCCCGGACTGCGGCGGCGCCTCCTGCACCGTCCGCACGCCGGCGCGCGGCGGCCCGACGACGAGCGTCGGGAGGTCGCCGAGCGCCGCGAGCGCGCGGTCGAGCAGCGTCGCGCCGTCGACCCGCAGCGCCGCCTTGTCGACGCCCCCGAGGCGGGACCCGCGGCCGCCCGCGAGCACGATCGCGGCCACCGGTCCCATCCCGGCACTCTCGCACCCTGGAGGTTCAGGCGGCCTTAATGTAGTCGTTCGGGTTCAGCACGTACTTCCGCGCCGCGCCCTCGTCGAACTCGTGGTAGCCGCGCGGCGCGTCGTCGAGGCTGATCGGCGTCGCGTTCACGGCCTTCGCGATGTGCACCCGGTCGTGGAGGATCGCCATCATCAGCTGCCGGTTGTACCGCATCACCGGGCACTGGCCGGTGGTGAACGAGAGCGACTTCGCCCAGCCGAGCCCGAGCCGGAGCGAGAGGGAGCCGACCTTTGCCGCCTCGTCGACCCCGCCGGGGTCGCCGGTGACGTAGAGCCCCGGGATGCCGAGCGCGCCGCCGGCCGCGGTGACGCCCATCAGGGAGTTCAGCACGGTGGCGGGGGCCTCGCCGGCGTGGGCGCCGTGCCCGCGCGCCTCGAAGCCGACCGCGTCGACGGCGGCGTCGACCTCCGGCACGCCGAGGATCTGCTCGATCTGGTCCTGCGGGTCGCCCTTCGTCAGATCGACGGTCTCGCAGCCGAACGACCGGGCCTGCTCGAGGCGCTGCGCGTTCAGGTCGCCGACGATGACCGCCGCGGCGCCGAGCAGCATCGATCCGGCTGCCGCGGCGAGCCCGACCGGTCCCGCGCCGGCGATGTAGACGGTCGACCCGGGGCCGACCTTCGCGCTCACCGCGCCGTGGAAGCCGGTGGGGAAGATGTCCGACAGCATCGCGAGGTCGAGGATCTTCTCCATCGCCTGGTCGCGGTCGGGGAACTTCAGCAGGTTCCAGTCGGCGTAGGGGACGAGCACGTACTCGGCCTGGCCGCCGACCCAGCCGCCCATGTCGACGTAGCCGTAGGCGCTGCCGGGGCGGTCGGGGTTGACGTTCAGGCAGACGCCGGTCTTGCCCTCCTTGCAGTTGCGGCACCGCCCGCAGGCGATGTTGAACGGCACGGACACGAGGTCGCCGACCTGGATGAACTCGACGTCGCGGCCCTTCTCGACGACCTCGCCGGTGATCTCGTGGCCGAGCACCAGGTCCGCCGGCGCGGTGGTGCGCCCGCGCACCATGTGCTGGTCGGAGCCGCAGATGTTCGTCGCGACCGTGCGGAGGACGACGCCGTGGTCGACCCGTCGTCCGATGTTCGCCGGGTTGACCCCGGGGCCGTCGTGCAGCTCGAAGTCCGGGTACGGGGTCTCGATGACCTCGACCCTGCCCGGGCCCTTGTAGGCCACCGCTCTGTTGCTCGGCATCGCCGCTCCTCTCGTTCCGGCCGCCGGGCGGAGGCCGCGGCGGCGCCGGACGACGGCGGCACGATCCGGCCCCCGCGCACGCCCGGCCGGGCGAGGCTAGGTCGGGGGGAGCACCCGGCGGAGGGTCCAAGGTCCCTCCGCCGGGGCTCACCAGCGGGCGTGGATCCCGGCCCGGAAGAACTCGTCGTAGATCGCGTGCACGCCCGCGTCGAAGGCCGGTCCGAGCGGCGGGAGCAGCCCGGCCGCCGCGTTCGACTCGGCCTGCGCGACGGACCGGGCGCCGGGGATGACCGACGTGACGCCCGGCAGCTGCGCCACCCAGGCGATCGCCGCCTGCGCGGGCGTCGTGCCGTCCGGCGCCTCCGCCTCGACCAGCGCGGAGAAGCGGCGCGCGGCGGCGACCCCCGCCTCGTAGTCGACGCCGGAGAACGTCTCGCCCTGGTCGAACGCCTCGCCGTGCCGGTTGTAGTTCCGGTGGTCGTCGGCGCCGAACTCGGTGCGCTCGTCGTACTTCCCGGACAGCAGCCCCGAGGCGAGCGGCACGCGCGCGAGGATGCCGACGCCGGCCTCCGCGGCCGCGGGCAGCACCTCGTCGAGCGGCTTGAGCCGGAAGGCGTTGAGGATGATCTGCACGCTCGCGACGTGCGGCCGGGCGATCGCGGCGAGCGCCTGCGCGGTCTCCTCGACCGAGACGCCGTAGGCCGCGATCGCGCCCTCGGACACGAGCGTGTCGAGCGCGTCGTAGACGGCGTCGTCGTGGAACGCGGCCGTCGGCGGGCAGTGCAGCTGCACGAGGTCGAGCGTGTCCTGGCCGAGGTTCCTCCGCGACCGGTCGGTCCACTCGCGGAAGTTCGCGAGCACGTAGTTCGCGGGGACCTGGTCGAGGCGGCGGCCCATCTTCGTCGCGACGGTCACGCCGGCGTCGGGGTGGTCGGCGAGCCAGCCGCCGATGATGCGCTCGCTGCGGCCGTCGCCGTAGACGTCGGCGGTGTCGAACAGCGTCACGCCGGCGTCCGCGGACGCGTCGAGCACGGCGCGCGCGTCCGCCTCCGGCACGTCGCCCCAGTCGCCGCCGAGCTGCCAGGTGCCGAGGCCGACCGCGGAGACGGAGCGGCCGGTGCGGCCGAGGGTGCGGGTGGGCATCAGTGCGTCGTCGAGCATGCCGACATCCTCCTGCAGCCCCGTAGCCTGCAGATGTGAGCAAGGACGCCTCTCTTCGCGACGCGCTGCGCGTGCCGCACGGCCCGATCAGCGTGTCGGGGTTCGACTCGGGCGCGAAGCCCCTCGAGCCGAAGTCGAAGCGCCTCGAGCACGACCTCGATCAGATGGCCGACCTGCAGGAGCGGCTCTGGGCGGAGTCGACCGGCGGCGGCGAGCGCCGCGTGCTCCTCGTGCTCCAGGGCATGGACACCGCGGGCAAGGGCGGCGTCGTCAAGCACGCGGTCGGCGTCTTCGGGCCGATCGGCGTCGAGTACTCGGCGTTCAAGAAGCCGACGGAGGAGGAGCGCGCGCACGACTTCCTCTGGCGCATCCGGAAGCGCCTGCCCGGACCCGGCATGATCGGCGTCTTCGACCGCAGCCACTACGAGGACGTGCTCGTCGTGCGCGTGCACGACCTCGTGCCGAAGGCCGAGTGGGAGACCCGCTACGACGCGATCAACGCGTTCGAGCAGGAGCTCGTCGACGGGGGCACGACGGTGGTGAAGGTCTTCCTCCACGTCTCGTACGACGTGCAGCGGGAGCGCCTGCTGCGGCGGCTCGCGCGCCCGGACAAGCACTGGAAGTTCAACCCCTCGGACATCGACGAGCGGGCGCACTGGGACGAGTACCGCGCCGCGTACGACGCGGTGCTCGAGCGGACGAACACCGACGCGGCGCCCTGGTACGTCGTGCCGGCGGATCACAAGACGTACCGGAACTGGGCGGTCGCGGAGCTGCTGCGGGAGACGCTCGTCGAGCTCGACCCCCGCTACCCGCAGCCGGACCTCGACGTCGCGACGCTGCGCGAACGGCTCGCACCCCCGCACTGATCGCGGGCCGGACTCAGTCCAGTCCGGCGGCGGCGACGCGCGGCGCCCAGCGCTCCCGCGCCGGCGAGAACCGGGTCTCGAACCCGACCGAGGCGAGGTCCTCCCGGGTCGGTGCGACGACGTGGTCGGCGAGCATGCCGAGGTAGACGGCCCAGCCGGCCGAGTAGAACGCGCCGGTCATCCCGTCGTGCTCGAGGACGAGCCGCGTGCCGCCCTCCGCGTCCTCGAGGCGGACGACCAGGGTGGAGGACGGCTCGCCCTCGACCTCCCACGTCGAGGTGAACCCCTCCATCGGCTCGCAGGCGGTGACGGTGCCCGCGCCCCAGACCTCGCCGTCCGACATCGCCTCCCAGCGGCCGCCCAGGCGGAGGTCGCCGCGGTAGTCGGCCATCCACCGGCGCAGGCGGTGGAGGTCGGTGCACGCCGACCAGAGGTCCGCGCGGTCGGTCGGGTACACCTCGTCGACCGCGATGCGCCAGCGGTCGCCGCGGCGCTCCAGCCGCAGGTCCTCGATGCTCATGACGACTCCTTCCCGGCCCGCGCGCCGCGGGCGATCTCGGTGCGGAGGGCGTCGAGCCGCTGCGGCCAGAGCCTCCGGTAGCGCTGCAGCACCGCGTCCGCCTCGTCGAACCCCGCGCGCTGCAGGGCGTAGAGGCGGCGCGCGCCCTCGGGGCGGACGGTCGCGAACCCGGACTCGCGGAGGATCCGGAGGTGGCGCGAGACGGCGGGCTGAGTGATGCCGAACTCGGCCCCGACCGCGTCGACGACGTCGCCGGCGGTCCGCTCGCCGTTCGCGAGCAGCTCCACGATGCGGCGCCGAACCGGATCGCCGAGGACCTCGAACGCATGCACGGTCCAGGTCTATCAGACGCAGGTTATATCGGTCGAACGGTGTCAGCGCTCGAAGATCGACACCGCGTATCCGGCTGTGCCCTGCGTGCTGATCTCGAGCACGAGCGGCCGGGCGCCGGCCGGGATGCGCAGCGACCCGCCGTCGAACCCGCCGCACGGGCCGGCACCGGAGCCGAGCGCCCGGCCGTCCGCGGCGCGGACCGTCCAGCGGGAGCGGCCCTCCGACGTCGCGCAGGTCGGCACGACGAGGAGCGCACCGGTCGCGTCCGCGATGGAGAGCCGCAACCGACGCGGTCCGCTCAGCTGCACGTAGCTGCGGCCGTCGGTGTCGCCGGACCACTCGCTCGGCAGCTGGCCGGGGTAGAAGCGGTAGTAGTCCTGCGCGGACCAGGTGCCGTTGCTCGCGAGCACGCGCGCCCGCAGCTCTGCCCCCGGCCGCTCCGGGGCGGGCGTCACGGTCGCCGCTGCGGTCGGCCGGGCGAGGGACACGGCCGTGCCGCCGAGCAGTGCGCCGACGACCAGTGCCGCGACCGCGACGGCGCCGATCGCGCCCCACCGGCGCGGGGGCTCCGGGCGCTCCGGCGGCTCCGCCGGCGCGCGGGGCGCCGCCGCCTCGGCCGGCGCGTCGTCCTGCTCCAGCGCGGCGAGCCGGGCGCGGTCCTCCGCGGAGGCGTCCCGGCGGAAGGCGGCCTCGCGAGCGGCCCGCAGCCGCTCGTCCCGCGTCTCCGCCACCGCCGCCCGCCGTCCGTGCGGCGTCCGCACCGCGCGACCATCGTGGCATCCGCCGCTCGCGGCCCGAGCCCTCCCAGGCGACCGCTCCTAGCCTGCTCGCTGCGGCCAGGGTCGCGGACGGCACGGCGGAAGGCGGAGACGATGGAGTACCGGTACCTCGGGAAGAGCGGATTCAAGATCTCGGAGGTCACCTACGGCAACTGGGTGACCGCGGCGAGCCAGGTCGAGAACGACCGGGCGATCGCGACGGTGCACGCGGCGCTCGACGCGGGCATCTCCACCTTCGACACGGCGGACGTGTACGCGAACACCGGCGCGGAGACCGTGCTCGGCGAGGCGCTGAAGGGCACCCGGCGGCAGTCGATCGAGATCTTCACGAAGGTCTTCGGGCCGACCGGCCCCAAGGGCCACAACGACGTCGGCCTGTCGCGCAAGCACATCCTCGAGTCCATCGACGGCTCGCTGCAGCGGCTCGGCACGGACTACGTCGACCTCTACCAGGCGCACCGGTTCGACCACTTCACGCCGCTCGAGGAGACGATGCAGGCGTTCGCCGACCTCGTCCGCATGGGCAAGGTGCTGTACGTCGGCGTCTCCGAGTGGACCGCCGATCAGCTCCGGCAGGGTGCGGCGCTCGCGAAGGAGCTCGGCTTCCAGCTC
The DNA here is from genome assembly GCF_004364555.1 of Amnibacterium kyonggiense. Classification (GTDB taxonomy): domain Bacteria; phylum Actinomycetota; class Actinomycetes; order Actinomycetales; family Microbacteriaceae; genus Amnibacterium; species Amnibacterium kyonggiense. The sequence continues at coordinate 1,130,318 of NZ_SOAM01000001.1, forward strand.
ATCTCGAACCAGCCGGAGTACTCGGCGCTGTGGCGGGTCATCGAGGGCGAGGTCGTCCCGGCCTCCGAGGAGCTCGGCATCAGCCAGGTCGTCTGGTCGCCGATCGCGCAGGGCGTGCTGACCGGCAAGTACGTGCCCGGCCAGGCGCACCCGGAGGGCAGCCGCGCGACCGACGACAAGGGCGGCGCGAACTTCGTGAAGCGCTGGCTGCAGGACGACGTGCTGCAGCGCGTGCAGGACCTGAAGCCGATCGCCCAGGAGCTCGACCTGTCGCTCGCGCAGCTCGCGGTCGCGTGGGTGCTGCAGAACGACAACGTCGCGACGGCGATCATCGGCGCGTCCCGCCCGGAGCAGGTGACGGAGAACGCGAAGGCCGCCGGCGTCGTCATCCCGGTCGAGCTGATGACCCGGATCGACGAGGTGCTCGGCGACGCGGTCGAGCGCGACACCTCCATCACCGCGACGCGCAGCCCGAGCCAGCGCGAGGCCTGACGCGCGCCGGATCCGGAGCCGCGCGGCTCCGGATCCGGTCGCCGCGTCAGCGGAGGGGCGCGTAGACGTTCACGAGGACGCCGTCGGGGTCGCGGAGCAGGAGCGAGCGGTTGCCCCACGGCATGTCCGTCGGCGGCTGCACGACCTCCACGCCGTCGGCCAGGCGCGCGTGCACCGCGTCGACGGCCGCGGGGCTCGTCTCGAGGAACTCGACGAGCGCGCCGTCGTGCGCGGCGGCGAAGCCGGGCACCGGCACGGTCGAGGGGTGGCCGATCGCGAGGGTGCCGGTCTCGGCCCGGAACACGGCGAACACCGGGGCGGGGCGCTCCGGTGCCAGGCCGAGGAGGCGCTCGTAGAACGCGACCGAGCGGTCGACGTCGGCGGTGATGATGCGGGCGGAGGCGAATCTCATGCGCCGCACCGTAGGAGCGATACCGGACGGAACCCACCCGGTATCGCTGCGATGATCGCGCTGTGCCCCGTCCGACCGCCCGCGTGCTCGCGCTGCTCGAGCTGCTGCAGGCCGGCGGCACGCGGACCGCGGCGGAGCTCGCCGAGCGGCTGGAGGTCGACGAGCGCACCGTGCGGCGCTACGCGGACCACCTGCTCGAGCTCGAGGTGCCCGTCGAGACGGTGCGCGGGCGGTACGGCGGCTTCCGCATCGCCGCGGGGTCCCGGCTGCCGCCCCTGATGCTCACCGACGAGGAGGCGGTCGCGGTCGCCCTCGGGCTCGGCGGCGTCGCCCGCACCGGCCCCTCCACCGCGGTCCGCACGGCCGCCGAGACGGCGGCCGCGAAGCTCGTCCGCGTCCTGCCCGGCCGCCTGGCGGCCCGCGTCCCGGGGGTCGCGGACGTGCGCTCCACCGCGCGCAGTCATCCCGCGCCGGAGGCCTCCGCCGACGCGATCACGACGGCGACCACCGCCGCGCGCGAGCACCGCCCCCTCCGCATCCGGCACCGCCGCGGCGGGACCACGACGACCAGGACGCTGCTGCCCTGGGGCGTCGTCGAGCACGAGGGGCGCTGGTACGTGACCGGCCTCGACTCCGCGTCGGACGCGGTGCGGACCTTCCGCATGGACCGGCTCGAGCACGTCGAGATCGGGACGGGGCGCTTCGAGCCGCCTCCGGATGCCGACCCGGTGCGGGAGGTGCTCGCCGCCCTCGCGGGCACGCCGCGCGACTTCTCCGTCCGCGTGCTCGTCCGGGCGAGCGAGGACCGGATCCGGCGGACCCTCCCCGCGTCCGTCGCGGTCCTCGAGCCGGCGCCGGAGGAGGAGGGCTGGGTGCGCGTGCTGCTCGAGGCCGCCCGGCTCGACTGGGTCGCCGGAGCGCTCGCGCTGCTCGACGCACCCTTCCGCATCGAGCGGCCGGCGGCGCTGCGCGACGAGGTCCTCCGCCTCGCGGACCGGCTGCGGGCCCGGGCCGCGGATCCGGACTGAGCCCTACACTCGCGCCCGTGCCGAACATCTTCGACGTCGCGAAGGCGGCGGGGGTGTCGCACCAGACCGTCTCGCGCGTGCTGAACGGCGACCCGACCGTCCGGCCGGCCGTCCGCGAGCGGGTCGACGAGGCGATCGTCGCGCTCGACTACCGGCCGAGCGCCGCCGCCCGCGCGCTCGCGCGTCGCAGCACCCGGACGATCGGGCTCGTCGTCGTCGGCATGCAGTACTTCGGGCCCGGCAGCATCGCGAACGGCTTCAACGCGGCCGCGCGCGCCTCCGGCTGGGACGTCGCGATCGCGGCGACGGACGACGGCGCCGCGGAGGACGACGTGCGGCAGGCGGGGGAGTCCCTGCTCGCCCAGGACCCGCGGGCCGTCGTCGTGATCGCGCCGGGACCGGCGGTCGGCGCCGCGCTCGCCGGGCTCGCGCAGCGCGTGCCGGTCGTCACGACGGTCGACGTCGTCCCGGGCGCCGCCGCCGTGTCCATCGACGACGTGCGCGCAGCGGAGCTCGCGGTCGAGCACCTCGCCGCGCTCGGGCACCGCTCGGTGCTGCACCTCGCCGGGCCGGAGGGCTGGACGGAGGCCGACGAGCGGATCGCCGGCTGGCGCTCGGCGTCCGAGCGACTCGGGCTCGAGGCGCCGGAGGTCGTCCGCGGCGACTGGAGCTCGGCGAGCGGGTACCGGGTCGGCCGGCGCATCGCGGCGGAGGGCGTGCCGACCGCCGTGTTCTCCGCGAACGACCAGATGGCGCTCGGGCTCCTCGCCGCGTTCCGCGACGCGGGGGTGCGGGTGCCGGACGACGTCAGCGTCGTCGGCTTCGACGACATCCCCGAGGCGGCGTTCTTCGCGCCGCCGCTGACCACCCTGCGGCAGGACTTCGTCGCCCTCGGTCACGGCCTGATGGCGCGCGTCGAGGGCCTGCTCGCGCGGCAGGACGTCCCGCCGGCATCGCCCCTGGTGCCGGAGCTGATCGTCCGCGCCTCCACCGCGCCGCCGCGCTGATCGCGCCGCCCGAGCCGGGCCGCGAGCGGCCGCTTCTGCTAATGTGAGCGCTCACTCGCAGCTCGCCGCGCTGCGCTCAGCACCCCAGTCGATGGAGACCGCGATGGCCCTGCCCCCCGACGTCGAGGCCGCCGTCGGGCGGATCCGTGCGGAGGTCGCGGCGCTCCACCAGGAGCTCGTCCGCTCCGGGCTCGTGGTCTGGACCGGCGGCAACGTCTCCGGCCGCGTGCCGGGCGCCGACCTCTTCGTCATCAAGCCGTCCGGCGTCTCCTACGACGACCTCACCGCGGCGGACATGATCCTCTGCGACCTCGACGGCACCGTGATCGAGGGGAGCGAGGGCGGCCATCGCAGCCCGTCCTCCGACACGGCCGCGCACGCGTACGTCTACCGCCACATGCCGCACGTCGGCGGCGTCGTGCACACCCACTCGACGTACGCGGTCGCCTGGGCGGCGCGCGGCGAGGAGATCCCGTGCGTCATCACCGCGATGGCGGACGAGTTCGGCGGCCCGATCCCGGTCGGCCCGTTCGCGATCATCGGCGACGACTCGATCGGGCGCGGCATCGTCGAGACGCTGTCCGGCCACCGCAGCCGCGCCGTGCTGATGCGGAACCACGGGCCCTTCACGATCGGCAAGGACGCGAAGGACGCGGTCAAGGCCGCCGTCATGGTCGAGGACGTCGCCCGCTCCGTGCACATCTCGCGCCAGCTCGGCGAGCCCGTGCCGATCCCGCAGGAGGCGATCGACCGCCTCTTCGACCGCTACCAGAACGTGTACGGGCAGTCGTCCGACACCCGCTTCGAGAAGACGCAGGACTGACACCAATGGCAAAGCTCGACACCGGTCTCGACTCCTACCGGGTCCTGTTCCTCACCGGCAGCCAGCACCTCTACGGCCCGGAGACGCTCGCGCAGGTCGCCGAGCAGTCGCAGGCGATCGCCGCCGAGCTCGGCGCCGGCGTGCCCGTCCGCCTCGACTGGCAGCCGGTGCTGACGGACGCGGAGGCGATCCGCCGTGCGATGCTCGACGCGAACAGCGATGACGGCGTCATCGGCGTCATCGCGTGGATGCACACGTTCAGCCCGGCGAAGATGTGGATCGGCGGCCTCGCCGCGCTGCAGAAGCCGCTCCTCCACCTGCACACGCAGGCGAACGTCGCGCTGCCGTGGAGCGAGATCGACTTCGACTTCATGAACCTGAACCAGGCCGCGCACGGCGACCGGGAGTTCGGCTACATCGAGTCCCGCATGGGCGTGCCGCGCACGACGGTCGTCGGGCACGTCTCCGACCCGGCCGTCCGCGCCCGCGTCTCGGTCTGGCAGCGTGCCGCCGCCGGCCGCACCGCGGCCCGGACCCTGAAGCTCGCGCGCTTCGGCGACAACATGCGCTTCGTCGCCGTGACCGAGGGCGACAAGACCGAGGCGGAGATCCGCTTCGGCATGCAGGTCAACACCTGGGGCGTGAACGAGCTCGCCGAGCGCGTCGCGCGGATCGGCGACGCGGAGGTCGACGCGCTCGTCGCCGAGTACGACGACCTCTACGACGTCGTGCCCGAGCTCCGGGCCGGCGGCGACCGCCGGCAGTCGCTCCGGGACGGCGCCGCGATCGAGCTCGGCCTCCGCTCCTTCCTCGAGGAGGGCGGCTTCGGCGCCTTCACCACGAACTTCGAGGACCTCGGTGCGCTGAAGCAGCTGCCGGGCCTCGGCGTCCAGCGCCTCATGGCCGACGGCTACGGCTTCGGCGCGGAGGGCGACTGGAAGACCGCGTCGCTCGTCCGCATCGCGAACGTGATGGGTGCGGGCCTCCCCGGCGGCGCGAGCCTCATGGAGGACTACACCTACGACCTGACGCCCGGGCAGGAGCTGATCCTGGGCGCGCACATGCTCGAGGTGAGCCCGTCCCTGACGTCGGCGAAGCCGAGCCTCGAGATCCACCCGCTCGGCATCGGCGGCAAGGACGACCCGGTGCGGCTCGTCTTCAACGCCGACGCCGGCCCCGCGGTCGTCGTCGCGATGAGCGACGTGCGCGACCGCTTCCGGCTCGTCGCGAACGTCGTCGACGTGGTCGAGCCGCCGCACGCCCTGCCGAAGCTGCCCGTCGGCCGCGCCGTCTGGCGGCCGGAGCCCGACTTCACCACCTCCGCGACCGCGTGGCTGACCGCGGGCGCCGCCCATCACACGGTGATGACCACCGCCGTCGGCGTCGACGTGTGGGAGGACTTCGCGGCGATGACGGAGACCGAGCTGCTCGTCATCGACGCGGACACGACCGTCCGCGGGTTCCAGCGCGAGGTGCAGTGGAACGCGGCCTACCACCGGCTGGCGCGCGGGTTGTGAACCGCTTCGCGTCCTCCTTCGACGAGCTGCTCGCGCTCGTCGACCGGCTCGCCGCGCGGCTGCCGCAGGTGCCGCGGCTCCGCATCCTCGACGTCGTCGAGGCGGAATGGGTCCGGCTGGGCGCGAGCGCGGAGCCCTACCTCGCGCACCTGGTCGGCGCGGCGGCGCTCAGCCGTCTGCGCGCCGACCCCTGGGCCGTCTGACCCGGGCTGCGGCCCGGACGAACCCGAAGGAGGAGCGGCGATGGCCGACCTGTCCACCGAAGCCGCTCGCGGCCTGATCGCGAGCGGCGGGGCCGTGCTCGGCGTCGAGCTCGGGTCCACCCGGATCAAGGCCTGCCTGATCGGTCCGGGCGCCCAGGTGCTCGCCGCCGGCGGCGAGGAGTGGGAGAACGAGTTCGTCGACCGGCGGTGGACGTACTCGCTGGACGCCGTCGAGGCGGGCCTCCGGGCCGCGTACGACGACCTCGCAGCAGACGTGCGCCGCCGCTACGACGTCCCGATCGAGTCGCTCGCCGGCATCGGCGTCTCCGCGATGATGCACGGCTACCTCGCGTTCGACGACGGCGGCGAGCTGCTCGTCCCGTTCCGGACCTGGCGCAACACCTCCACCGGCCCCGCGGCGGCGGAGCTCTCGGAGCTGCTCGGCGTCAACATCCCGCTCCGCTGGTCGATCGCGCACCTCTGGCAGGCGGTGCTCGACGACGAGCCGCACGTGCCGCGCATCGCGGCGGTGACGACGCTCGCCGGGTACGTGCACCGGCGGCTGACGGGGCGGCACGTGCTCGGCGTCGGCGACGCGTCCGGCATGTTCCCGATCGACTCGGCCGCGCACGACTACGACGAGGCGCTGCTCGCGCGGTTCGACGAGCGCGCTGCGGGCCGCCTGCCCGCGCTGCGGACCCTGCTGCCGGCCGTGCTGGACGCGGGCGCGGCCGCCGGCGAGCTGACGGCGGAGGGCGCCGCGTTCCTCGACCCCTCCGGGGCGCTGCGGCCCGGCGCGGTGCTGGCGCCGCCCGAGGGCGACGCCGGCACCGGGATGGTCGCGACGAACTCGGTCGCGCCCCGCGAGGGGAACGTCAGCGTCGGCACGAGCGTGTTCGCGATGGTCGTGCTCGAGGGGCCGCTCGCGCAGCAGCACCACGAGCTCGACCTCGTCACGACGCCCTCCGGCGACCCGGTCGCGATGGTGCACTGCAACAACGGCGCGAGCGAGCTCGGCGCCTGGGCGGGCCTGTTCGGCCGGTTCGCGGCGGCCTCCGGCTCGGACCTCGCGGCGGACGACGTGTTCGGCGTCCTGTTCCGCGAGGCGCTCGAGGGGGAGGGCGACGCCGGCGGCCTGCTCGCGTACAACCTCCTGTCCGGCGAGCCCGTGGTCGGCCTCGAGGAGGGGCGGCCGCTCGTGGTCCGCGCGCCCGACAGCCGGTTCACGCTCGCGAACTTCATGCGGGCCCAGATCTACGGCGTCTTCGGCGCCCTCGCGCTCGGCATGCGGGTGCTCGCCGCGGAGGGCGTCCGGCTCGACCGGATGCTCGCGCACGGCGGGCTCTTCCGGACCGAGGGCGTCGGCGAGCGGTTCCTGGCCGGCGCGCTCGACGCGCCCGTCGCCGTGGGGGAGACCGCGGCCGAGGGCGGCGCGTGGGGCATGGCCGTGCTCGCCGCGTACACGGCGAGCGGTGCGACGACCGACCTCGCCGCCTACCTCGACGAGCAGGTCTTCGCGGACGCGGCGTTCCGCCGGGTCGAGCCGGACCCGGCCGACGTGGCGGCCTTCGCGGCGTACCTCGAGCGCTATCGCGCGGGCCTCGCAATCGAGCACGCCGCCGTCGACGCCCTGTAGGCCCGACCCCTCGACCTCCCCTCGACCTCCCCTCGACCGGAGTTGCCACTTCGGACACGTTTCGGGGCCGAAAGCGTGCTCGAAGTGGCAACCCCGTCCGTCGCGGGGACGGCTCCTGCTCGGCGTTGCCATTTCGGACACGTTTCGAGGCCGAGAACGTGTCCGAAGTGGCAACCCTGTCGCGCGACAGGGTCAGCGGTGGCGGAGGAGGGCGCGCTCGACGCGCGCGATCGTCTCGGAGAGACGGGCTCGCTGGTCGTCGGCCGTCACTCGGATCACGCGCCAGTCGAAGTCGGTGAGGCGCTCATACCGCACGACGTCGTACCGCCACTGGGTCTGGTCGGTCCGGTGCTGATCGCCCTCGATCTCGATCCACACGCGGAGCTCGAGGTAGACGAGGTCGCCCTCGGTCGTCCGCCCGTCCGGGCCGCGCCATCGGTGGTTCATCAGCGGCTCGGGCAGCCCAGCGGCGACGAGTCGCAGTCGGAACCGGGACTCCTCCGCTGAGCGCGAGCCGATCCGGATGCGCGGCGCGACCCGCTGCAGCTTCCGGGAGTGCGGCCGATGCGGGTCGGAGAACGCGGAGACGATCCGCTCGAGCATCACCGCGCTCGAGGCCCGGTGCGGAGGCAGCAGGCTCTCCGCGGCGACGACCAGATCGTCCTCGCTGAGCAGGGAGGCGAGCTGGCAGAGCGTCTCGATCGCATTCGCGACGCGCATGCCTCGGCGCTCCACGACGAGTCCCGGGCGGTCGACGATGTGGTGCCCGCGGACGCGCGCGTCACGCGGTGCGCGGTGCGATCCGGTGGGCGCCTTGATGACGGACACGTGCAGCTCGAGGCACCGCTCGATCGCGAGCGGCAGCCAGATGTCGTGGATGATCGCCGCAGTGACGTGGCTGAAGAACTCGTGGAGCGCCATCTTCGGCAGGTAGGCCCTGCACAGCTCGAGGACCGTCTCGGGGTCACGACCCGCCCGGACACCGCGGAACGGACGCCGCAGCCGCCGTCCGTGCACCCGGCGTCGACCGACGCCCGCGCGTCGGGCCTCCGCGGTCGTGAAGGGCTGGTCGAGGAAGGGGGCGAGCGGGTCCGGCATGGCCGACGAGCGTGCCGCACGACCCCGCCGGCGCGACCCGGATCGGCGAGCGAGGACCGGCGAGCATTGATCGGGCGCCTGGGGAGGAGCGGAACACCGACCCGCGCCGCTCGCTCGGGCTCTCGATCTCTCGGGGTTGCCACTTCGGGCACGTTTCGAGCGCGAAGACGTGTCCGAAGTGGCAACTCGATGCGATGTGCCCGGCTGGATGCGGGGCCGAGCTCTCGGGGTTGCCACTTCGGGCACGTTTGCGGCCCCGAAACGTGTCCGAAGTGGCAACTCCAGGGGTCGCTCGGGGAGGGTGGAGGGGTGACCGACGCCGCTGCGCTGCTGCTCGCCTACTTCCTCGACGAGCACCTCGCGGACGGGGAGGAGATCCGCTTCGCCGTGAGCGACGGGGCGGACGTCACGCGCTGGACCGAGGTGCCGATCCGGATCCGTTCGGAGGTCGGGGAGCGCGGCCTCCGCGATCCCTTCCTCATCCGGCGCCCGGACGGCGGCGCGGTCCTGCTCGCGACCGACCTGCGCGTCCTCGCCGACGGCGACTGGAGCCGCGCGGTCACGCGCGGCAGCCGCGCGATCGCGGTGTCGACCTCCGACGACCTCGTCTCCTGGTCCGCGCCGAGACGCACGACAGTCGCGCCGCCCGAGGCCGGGAACGCGTGGGCGCCGAAAGGCGCGTGGGAGGACGACCGGTACGTCGTCCGCTGGGCCTCGGCGCTGTACGGGCCGGGCGACCGCCGTCCCGACGACTCGCACCAGCGCATCCTCCGCGCCGAGTCGACCGACCTCGAGCATTGGTCGGCTCCGGTCGTCGAGCTCGACCCGGGGCGCGACGTCATCGACGTGCAGCTCGTCCGGGAGGGCGGCGCGGTCCACCGGTTCTCCGTCCCGAAGCCCGAGCACCAGGCGGCCGCCGGCTTCCCGCGGCACGAGCGGGGGGCGGACCCGGACGCGGACGACTGGACGGTCCTCGCCCCGGCGATCGGCGACGGGGTGATCGCGCGCGGCGAGGGGCCGGCCGTCGCGCAGGCGCCGGACGGCCGGTGGCTGCTGCTCGTCGACGAGTTCGGGCTCTCCGGCTACCACCTCTTCGCGGCGGACTCGCTCGACTCCGGCGACTGGCGCGAGCTGCCCGACGTGCGGCTCCCGGAGGGCGCCCGGCACGGCAGCCTGCTCCGGATCACCGCGGAGGAGCTCGACCGGCTCAGGGCGGCGGCCGGATCCCCTCGCTGAACGCGCGGATCGCTCGCGGACCGAGGAGCGCCGCCTTCGGCAGCTCCACCTCGTCGAGCCACCGCAGGCGACGGCGACGATTCGCACGGCTGTGCAGCACGATCCACCGGACCATGGCGATGGTGACGTGCTCGCGCACGCCGAGCCCGCCGATCCGACCGCTGCGCGTGTACGTCCGCCGGACGTAGCGGGCGAGGCTCAGCGCCGTGGAGACGTCGAGCAGCAGCACGCCGGTCGCGCGGGCGAGCCGCTCCGGCAGGACCGTCGAGTAGTTCCCCTCGATCACCCAGCGTTCCCCGGCGATCGCGGCCGCATGGAGGCGGAGGAACTCCTCGTCGGGCCGCAGCTCCCAGTGCGTCCCCGGCCTGTGGCGCAGCTGGTCCAGGTGCACGACGGGCGTGCTGGTCGCGCGCCCGATCCGGTCGGCGAGCGTCGACTTGCCGCTGCCGGACGGGCCGAGGATGCAGATCCGCGGCCCGAGGTCCTCCAGGCGCATCCGACGACCCTAGGACGGGCGGACCCCTCAGGTCGGGTCGAAGCGGAGGAGGCGGCAGCCGTGCGGCGGGACGACCAGCGGGTCGGCCGGGTCGACGTCCCAGCAGTCCCACACGTCGACCGCCGTCGCGGGACCGGCGTGGGGCGCGCGCAGCGCGACCGCTGGCACGCGGATGCGGGTCTCCTCGTCGCCGAGATGGAAGACGGCGGCGTACGTCGCGTCGCCGTCGGTCGCCTCGGCGGTCCAGACGACGAGATCGCCCTCGCGCAGCACCTGGCGCCCGTTCCGGCTCGCGCGGTGGAGCCGCATCAGGCCCGGATGCGCCAGCATCCGGATCGTCTCCGCCGGGGAGGTCGGCAGGTCGCCGCCCATCATCAGCGGCGAGCGGCCGATGCACCACAGGGTCAGGAGGGTCCGCTGCTCCGCCTGGGTGAGCCGGGTCAGGCGGTCGTCCCCGCGCTCCGCGCGGATGCCGATGCGGCCGAGCGGCAGCATGTCGGCGTCCGCCCAGCCGCCCCGTCCCTGGACCGGCGCCCAGGCGGCGAGCCGGTCGAACTGCGGCGCGACGTCCTCCCACCGGTCCCACACGTCGTCCGAGATCCGCCACAGGTCGGCGTTCGCGGCGACGTGCTCGGCGACCGTCAGCGGCAGCGCGGTGCCGGGGGACAGGCTCAGCACGATCTCGCGGCCGCTCGCGTCGATCGCCCGCCGCAGCGCTTCGATGTGCGCGACGTCGTACGGCGCGAGCATGTCGTCGACCTTCAGGTAGTCGACGCCCCAGGCGGCGAACTGCGCCACCTGCGCGTCGAGCCACACCTGCGCGGCCGGGTGCTCGAGCCGGAGCCCGAAGTCGTCGGGATTCCAGCTGCAGACGTCCGCCGGGTCGGCGATGTCCGCGGTGGTCGCGTCCGTGCCCGGGATCGGGAGGGCCTGCGCGGCGGCCCGCCGCGGGATGCCGCGCATGACGTGGATGCCGAAGCGCAGCCCGAGCGCGTGCACCGCGTCCGCGAGCGGCCCGAATCCCGCGCCGTCCGCGCCGGAGGGGAAGCGCACCGGGTCCGGCAGCTGGCGCCCGAGCGCGTCGAGCACGATCGGGGCGTCGGCGTTGTACCCGTGCGCCCGCGCGGTCGGGTCGTACCACGCGATGTCGACGACGACCGTGTCCCAGCCGGCCGGCAGCAGGTGCTCGGCGAGGAAGCGGGCGTTCGCCAGCACCTCCTCCTCCGTCACCGTCGTCCCGTAGCAGTCCCAGCTGTTCCAGCCCATCGGCGGCCGGGAGGCCGACGCGCTCACTCCTCGACCTGCCCGAGCAGCGGCCGCGGGACGAACCGGACGGCGGGGTCGCGGAAGCCGTGCAGCTCGAGCACGACGAGCTCGTTCGTGCCCGCGACGAGCTGCGTGCCCGGCACGAACAGCGTGTGCTGGGGACCGCGCGCCCAGTACCGGCCGAGGTGGAAGCCGTTCACCCAGGCGACGCCCTTGCCCCAGTGGGTCGTGTCGAGGTGCAGATCCGCCGGGGCGTCCAGGTCGAACGATGCGATCGAGAACGCGGCGCCCGCGTCCGTCCCGGCCGCGTCGCCGAGGTCCGCGGCGGTCAGGCGGTCGAGCCGCAGCGGCCGCACCGTCCATCCCGTGACCGGGAGGCCGTCGAGGGTCACCGGACCGAGCAGCCCCTTCGGCTCGCCGAGCCGGTCGCCGTAGTTCACCCGGCCGCGGTCCTCGACGAGCAGCTCGAGGCGCCGACCGGCCGGGATGCGGAGCGCGTGGTCGTGCCGGTCGCGCTCGAGCACGCCGACGGGGACGCCGTCGACGAGCACCTGCGCCCGATCGCGGACCGCGCCCACGACGAGCACGCCGCTGCGTCCGTCGAGCGGCGCCGCGTAGATCCCGAAGCCGCGCGGGTGCTCGACGTCGTCGAAGGCGGGCGGCGCGTCGAACGGGCCGAGCTCCTCGCCGAGCCGGTCGGCCACCGCGCTGAGGGCGACCGTCCGATCGAAGGCCGCCGTCAGCGCGGGCGCGGCGGGCGCCGTCGGCACGTCCTCCTCCGGCACCGGCGCGTAGCGGCGGATGACGTCCCGGAACGCGCGGAACTTCGGGGTGGCCCAGCCGGTCTCGTCGAGCGGGGCGTCGTAGTCGTAGGAGGTGACGTGGGACTTGTAGGCGCCCTTGTGGTTCGCCCCGTTCGTGAACCCGAAGTCGGTGCCGCCATGGAACATGTAGATGCTGACCGAGGCGCCCGCGGCGAGCAGCTCGTCGAGGGAGGCCGCCGCGTCCTCCGCGGAGGTCGTGTGGTGGTGCTCGCCCCAGTGGTCGAACCAGCCGTCCCAGAACTCCGAGCACATCAGCGGGCCCGTCGGCTGGTGCTGTCGCAGGGTCGCGAGCCGTTCGGGCACGCGGGACCCGAACGAGCCGGTGAGCAGCGCGCCGTCCACGCGCCCGCGCTCGAGCATGTCGTCGGTCGGCTGGTCGACCGTGGTCAGCGGCACGGTGATGCCGCCCCCGCGGTAGCGGCGCACGAGGTGCTCCAGGTAGGCGGTGTCGTCGCCGTAGGCGCCGTACTCGTTCTCGACCTGGAGCAGGATCACCGGGCCGCCCCGGTCGATCTGCAGGGGCGCGACGATCGGCAGCACGTGGTCGAGGTACGCGTCGATCTCGGCGAGCCAGCCGGGTTCGGCGCTGCGCAGCCGGATGCCCGGCCGGCGGAACAGCCACGCGGGCAGGCCGCCGCTGTCCCACTCGGCGCAGATGTAGGGGCCGGGCCGGACGATCGCGTGCATGCCCGCCTCGCCGATCAGGCGGAGGAAGCGGTCGAGGTCGAGGGCGCCGTCGGTGGCGAACGATCCGCGCACCGGCTCGTGCGCGTTCCAGGCGACGTAGGTCTCGATCGCGTTCAGCCCCATGCGCCGGGCCTTCTCGATGCGGTCGGCCCACTGGTCGGGGTGGACGCGGAAGTAGTGGAGCGCGCCGGCCAGTACGCGGTGCGGCTCACCGTCCAGGAGGAAGTCCCGCTCGCCGATCGCGAACCGCGCCATGCCTGCCGACCCTCTCCGGCGCACCCCGGCGGGCACCGCGGTCGGAGGGTAGCATGGTTGCGCTACCATGCCCGGTCTCACGCGGGCGCGGCGGTGCTTCCCCGGACGATCAGCTGCACCGGGACGACGACGCCGGCGGTCGGCCGGTCGTGGTCGGCGATGCGCTCGAGCAGGTCGGCGATGGCGACCCGGCCGACCTCGTCGAACGCCTGCCGCACGGTCGTCAGCGGCGGCCAGGAGGCGTCCGCGTCGATCACGTCGTCGAAGCCGACGACGCTCACCTGCCCGGGCACGTCGATCCCGAGCTCGTGCAGGCGCTGCAGCACGCCGAACGCCATCTGGTCGTTCGCGGCGAAGATCGCGGTCGCGCCGTCGGCGAGCAGGGCGTCGACCGCCTCGTGCCCGGAGGTGCTGCGCCAGTCGCCGATCGGCGCCTCCGGCACGCGGAGGCCGCGCTCCTCGAGCACCCGCCGCCACGCGGCGAGGCGGCGCATGGCCGCGTAGGACTCCCGTGGCCCGGCGATGTGGTGCACCGTGCGGTGGCCGAGGTCGAGGAGGTGCTCGGTCGCCATCCGTGCGCCGCCCGCCTGGTCGCTGTCGATGACCGTGTACTCGTCGCCGCCGCCCGCGTCGATGAAGATGACGGGCACGCCGGGCGGCAGGGTGATGGAGGTGTCGTCGTCGAGCCGCCGCTCCGCGACGACGATCGCGCCGTCCACGCCCTCGTGCGTCAGCCGGTCGTACGCGTTCACGACGGTCTCGCCGCCGCGCAGCTCGAACGGCAGCAGGGTCACCGTGTAGCCGCGCTCGGCGGCGGCGGTGACGATCTCGCCGATCGTCCACATGTTGCCGGGCGACCGCATGCTCGACGTGAGGACGCCGATCGACTTGAAGTGGCCGGTGGCGAGGGCGCGGGCCGCGAGGTTCGGGCGGTAGCCGAGCCGGCCCATCGTGTCGAGGACGCGGCTCCGCGTCGCCTCGTCGACGTTCTCCGCGCCGTTCGCGACGCGGCTCGCCGTGATCGGCGCGACGCCCGCCTCGCGGGCGACGTCCGCGAGCGAAGGCGTCCTCCGCACGCGGCGCCGAGAGGGCCTCGTCTCGCGCTCGTCGGCGGTGGTCACACGCCTCAGCGTAGCCCGAGAGGCCGCGGAGAGCCCGGTGTGGTAGCGGTACCATGCACGGTGTGACGGGGCGTGCGTACTCCCAGCCCATCCAGGTCGACGCGGCCCGCCCGGCGCGCTCGACGCTCGCCCTCCTCGGTCGCTACCGGGGCCGCGTCGGCGCGGCCCTCGTCGCCTTCGTGGTCAAGGACACCCCGCTCTGGCTGATGCCGGTCCTGACGGCGTCGATCATCGACACCGTCGTCCGCGGCGGTCCGGTGTCGCGTCTGTTCGTCCTGGTCGCGATCGCGGCGGTCGCGCTCGCCCAGAACTACCCGACGCACTGGCTCTTCATCCGCCTCTACTCGAAGGCGGTGCGGCAGATCGGGATGGACCTCCGCAACGCGCTGACGGACCAGCTGCAGCGGCTCTCGATCGGCTACCACAGCCGATCGAGCTCCTCGGTCGTGCAGAACAAGGTCGTCCGCGACGTCGAGAACCTCGAGAACATGTTCCTGCAGGTCGGGCACCCGCTCGTGTCCTCGATCATCGTGCTCACCGGGGCGCTCGTGATGACGGCGGTCAACATCCCGGCCTTCCTGCCCGTCTACGCGCTCACGGTGCCGATCGCCGTGCTGCTCCGCCGGTTCCTGCGCCGCCGCTCGCAGTCGCTGAACGAGCGGTTCCGGCACGACACGGAGCGGTTCGCCTCCGCCGTCGGCGAGATGGCGAGCCTGATCCCGATCACGCGCGCGCACGGCCTCGAGACCGTCGCGCAGGACCGGGTCGCGACCGTCGCGGACCGGCTGAAGACCTCCGGGTACACGCTCGACGTGATGAACGGCCGCTTCCAGGCGCTGTCCTGGGTCGCGATGCAGCTGCTGGCCATCGGGTGCATCGCGCTCGCCGCGTTCTGCGCGATCACCGGGTTCCTGCCGATCACGGCCGGTCAGGTGGTGCTCGTCAGCTCCTACTTCGCGATGCTGACCGGCAACGTGACGAACCTGCTGATGCTCGCGCCGCTCGTGGCGAAGGGGCTCGAGTCGACGCGCTCGGTCGCGGAGGTGCTGCAGGAGCCCGACCTCGAGTTCAACGAGGGCAAGCGGGAGGTCGGCGCCGTGCAGGGGCGGCTCACGCTCCAGGACGTCACGCAGCGGTTTCTCGAGGACGAGCCGCCCGCCCTCGATCACGTCGACCTCGAGATCCCGGCCGGGCGGGCGGTCGCCTTCGTCGGCCCGTCGGGGTCCGGCAAGTCGACGATGCTGAACACGCTCGTCGGGTTCATCCGGCCGACGGACGGCGTCGTGCTCCTCGACGGCGTCGAAATGGAGGAGCTCGACCTCCGGACGTTCCGGACGCGGGTCTCGATCGTGCCGCAGGAGCCGGTGCTGTTCGAGGGCTCGATCCGCGACAACGTCGCGTACGGGATGGGCGACGTCGACGAGGCCCGGCTGCGGCGGGCGCTCGACGGCGCGAACGCGCTCGACTTCGTGCAGGAGCTGCCGCAGGGGCTCGAGACGATCGTGGGGGAGCGGGGGGCGCGGCTCTCCGGCGGTCAGCGGCAGCGGCTCGCGATCGCGCGGGCGCTGATCCGCGACCCGCGCGTGCTGCTGCTCGACGAGGCCACGAGCGCGCTCGACCCGGAGTCGGAGCGCCTGGTGCGGGATGCGCTGCAGCGGCTGATGCGCGGCAGGACGACGCTGATCGTCGCCCACCGGCTGTCGACCGTCCGCGCGGCGGACGAGATCGTCGTGCTCGACCACGGTCGGGTCGCGGAGCGGGGCACGCACGACGAGCTGCTCGCCGCGGGCGGCCGGTACGCGCGGATGCACGACCTCCAGACCGCCGGCTGAACCGTTCGGTCCGGAGGATGCCGCGTCCTGCGGAACGAAGGGTTCAGGGGGCGAGGAGCGAGGTGATCGCGCGGGCGAGGATCGCGCGGTGCTCGGGTGCCTCGTACGACGCGGCGTCGTGGCCGAGCAGGTCGACGACGATCCGTCCGCGCCCGGCGGACCACTCCCAGAGGAGCGGGTGGAGGAGCCCGTCGTGCTCGTGCTGCAGCAGCGGCACGACGTCGGCGTCGACCTCCATGAACGAGTAGCGCTCGTCGGCCAGCGCGAAGGCGGCGATCCCGGCGGTCAGCTCGGAGGGCGCGGCCGCGAGGACCCACGCCTCGCCGTACTCGGGGTGCATCGTGACCCCGCGGTGCCAGTACCCGCCGAAGGGCTCGGTCGTCGCACCCGTCAGCGGTACCGCGGTGACGCTCGAGTGCACCGCGAGCACCGGTCGCCCGGCCGCGAGGTGCGCCGTCAGGCCCGCGCGGATCCGCTCGTCCTCGTCCGCGTCCGGCTCCTCCGGGTTCCCGAGGTTGAGCACGAGCAGGTCGGCGTCGCCCGCGTCGGTCAGGCGGTGCGCGACGTCCTCGTCGATCACGACCTCGTGCCCGAGCTCGTGGGCGATCCCGGCGAGCGCGGCGGAGGTCGCGGGGAACGGGTGCCACGGGTC
Source organism: Amnibacterium kyonggiense (assembly GCF_004364555.1). Taxonomy (GTDB): domain Bacteria; phylum Actinomycetota; class Actinomycetes; order Actinomycetales; family Microbacteriaceae; genus Amnibacterium; species Amnibacterium kyonggiense. Next base: position 1,146,903 of record NZ_SOAM01000001.1, read on the forward strand.
GGCGAATCGACCCGACCCGGACACGACCACGACGCGGCTCACGGTGCTCATCCTCCGCCGCGGGTCAGCCGGGCAGCGGCAGGCGCAGCCCGTCGAGGGTCGGCACTGCCGCCAGCCCGCCGTCGGCCGTGTGCCGCAGCTCGTCGAAGACGACCTCGCGGTGGATGCCGTCGCCCGGCGGCTCCGTCCCGATCGCGAAGCGGTGGTACGCGATCACCCAGGTCCCGAGCTCCGGGACCTCCAGCACGCTGTGGTGCCCGGTCGCGAGGATGCCGAGCTCCGGCCGCTGCTCGAGCAGCACGCCGCGGCGCGCGATGCCGCCGGCGCCGTCGTCGACGCCCCAGGCGACCCGGTACTCGGGGTCGCGGGTGTCGTTCTCCGACCAGGACCAGTACCGCCGGCCATCATGGCGGTGCAGGGCCAGCGCCTCGCGGAACCCCTCGGGCGTCACCTCCCGCAGCCGGGAGCGGTCGATCGCGGCGAGGTCCTCGGTCAGCGGCGCGACGAAGGCGTGCGTGTTGCCCCAGAGCAGCAGCGGAGAGCCGTCGTCGTCGAGCGCGAACGCGGGGTCGATCGCCTGACCCGGCAGCTCGTCCTTCGCGATCAGCGGCGCGGGATCCGCGGTGAACGGGCCGTCCGGCGCGTCGGCGACGGCGTGCCCGATCGCCTGCTCGCCGCAGAAGAAGAGGTGGAAGCGGCCTCGCCACGGCACCATCGCCGGCGCCCACGCGCGGACCGCGGCCCAGGGCACGTCGACACCGAGCCGCAGCACGACGCCGTGGTCGGTCCAGTCCACGAGGTCGGGGGAGGAGAACGCGGAGAACGTCGTCCCGCCCCAGTCGGCGGATCCGTCCGTCGTCGGGTGGACCCAGTAGCGATCCCCGACGCGGACGAGGGAGGGGTCGGCGTGGAAGCCCGGCAGGCTCATCGTCGTCCCCTCCCTCGTCGGCGCGTCAACCGGTCATCCCCGTCTCGGCGATGCCGCGGACGAGGAAGCGCTGCATCGTGAAGAACACGATGACGAGCGGGACCATCGACAGCACCGCGGTCGCGAAGAGGCCCGTGTAGTCGAACGTCTGCGCCGTGAGGAACGTCGACAGGTAGACCTGCAGGGTCGTGATGCCGAAGCCGTCGCCGGAGATGACGAGCGGCCACAGGAACGAGTTCCAGTTGCCGACGAACCCGAGGACCGTCAGCGACGCGACGAAGGCGATCTGGTTCGGCATGACGATCCGGAGGAACACCCCGAAGTGCCGCAGGCCGTCGAGCTTGCCCGCCTCCTCCAGCTCCCTCGGGAAGTTCAGGAACGCCTGCCGGAACAGGAACACCGTGAACGCCGCGAACAGGGTCGGGATGATCAGGCCCTGGAGGGTGCCGACCCAGCCGAAGCTCGCGACGATGATGTAGTTCGGGATGAACGTGGTCGCCGACGGCACCATCAGGACGAGCAGCGTGAGCGCGAACACCGGCTTCGAGAGCCGGCTCGGGACCCGCGCCAGGCCGTAGCCGGCCATCGCCGCGATGGCGATCGTGAGCGTCGTCGAGACGACGGCCATGACGACCGAGCCGAGCAGCGCCTGCTGGAACCCGGGGTCGCCGAGCACCGTGAGGTAGTTCTCGACGTGCGGCGGGATCGGCAGGAACACGAAGTTCGGCTTGCTGATGTCGTCGTTCGTCATCAGCGAGATCTTGATCAGCACCCAGAACGGGATGAGGAACAGGACCGCGACGACGCCGAGGACGACGTACCGGGCGACGAGGTTGCCACCGGAGGGCCGGAGCGGACCCCGGTAGTGGTGCGTCCGCGTCCGCGAGCGACCGGCCGAGGTGGACTCGGCCGTCCTGGCGGACGCCTCGAAGGTCGCGGTCATGCGGCCACCTTCTTCCTGCTCGCGCGCTTGCGCGGCGAGTCGTCGTCGGCCGCGCCGAACCCGAAGAACCGGTTCTGCAGGAGGGCGACCACCACCATGATCAGCGTGAGCACGAGCGCGCCGGCCGAGCCGTGGCCGAAGTCCTGCTGCGTGAACGCGCGGTTGTAGAGGTAGACGAGCGGCGGCCGCGCCGTCGGACCCGCGCCGACGAGGTTGTAGAACTCGTCGAACGCCTGGAACGCGGCGATCATGAGCAGCAGGATCACGGCGCTCGTGGTGGAGCGCAGCTGCGGCCACGTGATCGACCAGAACATCCGCCAGCTGCTGCGCACGCCGTCGATCGACGCCGCCTCGTAGAGCTGCTCGGGGACGCGCTGGAGCGCGGCCGAGAACAGCAGCATGTAGAACCCGATCTGCAGCCACAGCCGGACGGTGACGAGCAGGATCCAGAACAGCGGGAACTGGTTCAGCCAGGAGTAGATCGGCTGCTGGCCGAACAGTGCCAGCACCTGGTTCGCGAGGCTCGACTCGAGCCCGTTGAACAGGCCGAGCTTCCAGATCAGCGACGCGACCACGTAGGAGCACGCCGTCGGCAGGAAGATCACCGTGCGGAAGAACCCGGCGCCGTGCGGCAGCCGGTTCACGAGCAGGGCCAGGCCGAGCGAGCACACCAGCGTCACCGGGACGATGAACACCGTGAACACCAGGAAGGTCCCGATGCTGTTCAGGAAGTCGGGGTCCGTGACGATGTCGATGTAGTTCCGGAGCCCGACGAAGATCGTCGGGTACACGGTGGCCTGCGCGTCGAACAGGCTGAGCACCGCGCTCCACGCGATGGGGAGCAGCGTGAAGATCAGCAGGCCGACGAAGAACGGGGCGAGGAAGATCCAGAAGGTCAGCTCCTCCCCGCGCCGGGGGTGCCGGCGCGAGGAGGAGGCCTTCCGACCCGGTGCGAAGGTCGTCACGACGTCACTGGAGGGTCGCGAGCGAGGCGTCGATCTTCTTCGCGGCCGCGGCCAGCTGGGTCTTCGCGTCCGCGCCCTTCACGATGATGTTGGTGCCGGCGTCCTCCATCGCCTGCCCGATCTCGTTCGTGTAGTAGGGGCCGGTCGCCTTGCCGTACTTCGTGAACGCGTCCACGAACTCCTTCGCGGCGCCGCTCTGCAGCTTCGAGGCGCTCGCGGCGACCGCCTTCAGCGGCGGGATGTGGAAGCCGTAGCTGAGGGCCCAGTCCTCCTGGTCCTGCTTCTGGTCGACCCAGAGCCACTTCGCGAACTCGAGCGCGGCCTTCCGGTTCGGGCTCTTCTGCGCGACCTGCTGGTTCCAGTTGGAGCCGATGAGGGCGTAGGTGCCGTTCGAGCCCGACGGCGGCATCGGGAACATGCCCACGTCGTCGCCGAGCGCCTTCACGGCCTGCGGCATCGACCACATGCCGCCCCACTGGATGCCGATCTTGCGGTTCGCGAACGGGGTGATGTCCCACCAGTCCGACGGCTGGCCCTGCAGGCCGAAGCCGTTCTGCTGGATCTTGCGGAACCAGCTGTAGGTCTCGGCGAGCGCGTCGACATCGCCCGAGAAGCCGTTCGTCTTGTTGTCCGAGGCGATGATGTCGGTACCGGTCGCCCAGGCCATCGTCGATGAGAAGCCGGCGCCGCCGTCCGTGTTGCTGAGGAAGATGCCCTTCTTGCCGCCGGAGGAGAGCTTCGCGACGCACTCGTAGAAGGCCTCCATCGTCGTGGGGACCTCGAGGCCGGCGTCCGAGAACATCGCCTTGTTGTAGTAGAAGGCCTGCGGGTCGATGATCATCGGGATGCCCCAGTACTTCCCGTCGATCTGGACGTTGTAGAGGGCGGTCTCCGAGAACTGGTCCTTGATCGGCTCGATGATCGAGGTCATGTCGGCGTACTTGCCGGCGCGAGCGTCCGCGATGTTGATCGCGTTGTTCTCGAAGACGTCCACGCCGCTGCCGGCGAGGAGGCGCGTGTTGAGCTTCGAGGCGTAGTCGCCCGCGACCCAGTTCACGTTGACGGTCGCGTCCTTGTAGGAGGCGGCGTACTTCTTGGCCGCCTGCTCCGTGCCGGCCTCGCCGTACTGGTGGTACCACTGCGAGAGGGTCGGGTGGCTGCCGCCGCCGCCCGTGCTGGCGCCGGGGCCGGAGCAGGCCGCGAGGACGAGCGGGGTGACGGCGCCGAGGCCGAGGATCCCGGCCATCTGTCGTCGTGAGATCTGGGTGCTGCCGATACCGGGCATTCGGACTCCTCATTGAGTGGTGCGGACTGGTGCGTCCACGGGATGCGAGTGATGGTAGCGCTACCATCCGGCATCGGCCACCCCGGATCGTCCGGCGCGTCGTGGGGCTCCCGGCGGTGCGCGTTCAGGCCCGACGGGGTCCGAGGACCATCCGGCGGATCTCCTCGATCGGCAGCTTCGGCGTCCGATCGGCCCGCAGCAGGCCGTTCGACTCCTGCATCGTGTCCGTGAGCTGGGTGTAGCAGAAGCCCGCGAGCAGCGGGCTCGCGTGAGCCGCCGCGAACAGCCCGCCGACGAGCCGTGCGTACTCCTCCGGCGAGCCGACGACGGCGTAGCCCCAGGTGTCCGCGGCCGCATGGGCGATGCCGCCGAACTCCGTCAGCATCACGGGGAGCCCCCGGTCGAGGTGGTCCCGGTGGCGTCCGACCTGGAGCGGCCGCCCCGCCTCGGTGCTGGTCGCGTCCGTGTGGGCGACCGCCGCATCGTCGGCGAAATGGGCCCGGAGGCGGTCCGGGTCCGTCTCGTAGTCGTGCAGGGAGAGCACGTCGCTGTCGACGTGCTCCCAGCCGTCGTTCGAGATCACCGGACGGCTCGGGTCGAGCGCCCGCGTCAGCGCCGCGAGCGCCTGGGCGTAGTGCTGCTGCGCGGGGGATGCGGAGACGTCCTGGACGCCCCAGCTCTCGTTGAGCGGCACCCAGGCGACCACCGAGGGATGGCTCCGCTGCTGCGCCACGATCTCGGTCCACTCGGTCGTGAGGCGGGCGACCGCACGGGGCGAGAAGCCGTACGCGCCGGCCGTCTCCGCCCACACCGCGATGCCGAGCCGGTCCGTCCAGTACAGGAAGCGGGCGTCCTCCACCTTCTGGTGGATGCGGACCGCGTTGAAGCCGAGGGCCTTGACGAGCTCGGCCTCCGCGCGGAGCCGGTCGGGCGTCGCCGTCAGCTGGCCGTCCTCCCAGTAGCCCTGCTGCAGCACCGACCGCAGGTACAGGGGGTGCTCGTTCAGGAGGAACGCCGACCGGCCGACCCCGACCGACCGGACGCCGAAGTAGCTGTCGACGACGTCGCCCGAGTCCTCGAGCGCGACGGTCGCGTCGAAGAGCTCCGGGTGGTCGGGGCTCCAGAGGTGGTCGTCGCGCTCCTGCGCGTGGCGGAGCAGCGGCAGGTCGACGGGCACGACGACGAGCCGGTCGAGCGCGCGCACCGCCACCTCGCCGACGATCGCGCCGCGGCGGGAGACCGTCACCCGCACCGTCTCGCCGTCCCGGGGCGGCCGGGCCAGCGTCACCCGCGCCTCGACCGAGCCGGCGACCTGGTCGGTCGACCAGTCGAGGCCGGCGACGTGCTGCTCCGGCACCTCCTCCAGCCACACGGACTTCCAGATACCCGTCGTGCGGCGGTACCAGATCGCGTGCGGCTCGTCCCGCCAGTCCTGCTTGCCCCGCGGCACGTCCGGGTCGTCCGGGTCGTCGAACGCCCGCACCACGACGGCGTGGTCGGCGCCGTCGCCGAGGGTGTCCGTCACGTCGAAGGAGAACGCGGTCTGCCCGCCGACGTGGCGACCGACGTGGTGGCCGTCGACCCAGACGTCGGCTTCCTGGTCGACGGCGCCGAAGTGGAGGACGACCCGCCGGCCCGGTGCCCGGGTCGCGGGAAGCGGGCGGCGGTACCAGACGACGCGGTGCGGCGCGCCGTCGCCGATGCCGGACAGCGCGGCCTCAGGCGGGAAGGGCACGCGGATGGTCCGGTCGAAGGCGCCGCCGTCCCGCCACCAGCGCTCGGCGAGGCCGGCGTCCGCGTCGTCGAACGCGAACGACCAGTCGCCGTCGAGGTCCGTCCACGCGGCCCGGACCAGCTGCGGGCGCGGGTGGCTGCCGTCCTGCTCGGAAGCGCGCACGGGGTCTCCGTCGTGTCACCGCGGCGTGCGCGCCCGCTGCGGGCAGGAGCCGACATCCGCGTCGTCCATCGCCCCGGTCGGGAGCGTCGCCGATGGTAGCGCGACCATCCATCGTCGTCCGGCGTCGTCGGTACCGGGAGGTGCGTGTCCTCCGTACGCTGAGGGTCCACCGGACGAACGCCTGGAGAGCACGATGGAGCCTCGCGAGCTGCGGCTGCGACCGCCGTCGATCCGCGACGTGGCGGATCGCGCGGGCGTCTCGTACCAGACGGTGTCGCGGATGCTGAACGCGCACCCCGGCATCCGCGCCGACACCGAGCGGCGGATCCGGGCCGCGATCGACGAGCTCGGCTACCGCCCCAACCGCGCCGCGCGCGCGCTCGTCACGGCGCGCTCCCGCATGATCGGCGTCCTGCTGACCGCGCGTCCCCTGCACGGGCCCTTCAGCTCGTTCCTCGCGATCGTCGACGCGGTCCGGGAGCGCGGCTACAGCGTCACGACGACGCCGGATGCGGGCGACGACCCGGCCGATCTGGTGCACGCGCTCGAGGAGCTGCTGGCGCACGGCGTCGAGGGGATCGTCGCGATCGCGCCCCAGGACCGAGCGCGTGAGGCCGTGCGGCTGAGCGGTGCGCCGGTGCCCGTGCTCACGCTGCAGGGCGTCCCGGGCGAGCTGAACGACTTCGGCTTCGACCAGCACGAGGGAGCCGTGCTGGCGACGCGCCACCTCCTCGACCTCGGGCACCGACGGATCGCGCACCTCGCCGGCCCCGTGGGCTGGGGCGAGGCCGAGCAGCGGCAGCGCGGCTACGAGCGGGCGATGCTCGAGCGCGGCCTGGAGCCGCGCGTGCTCTCGAGCGACTGGACCCCGGACGGCGGCATGGCCGTCGGGCGGCGCCTGCTGTCGGACGAGCGACCGACAGCGGTCTTCGCCGCGAACGACGAGATGGCGGTCGGGCTGCTCGCGGCGGCGCACGACCTCGGGCTCGCGGTGCCGGACGACCTGAGCGTCGTCGGCTTCGACGACGTGCCGTTCGCCCGGTACCTCCGCCCCGCGCTGACCACGGTCCGGCAGGACTTCGGGGACCTGGGGCGCCGCGCCATCGCCCTGCTGATCGACGAGATCGAGGGGATGGTCCCGGATGCCCCGCCGCCGGCCGTGCCGTCCTCGTTGGTCGTGCGCGACAGCACCGGTCAGGTCACGATCTGAACGTCGACGCAGCGTCGACTTGACCGCATCGGGCGCGCCGAGTGAAGATGCGCTGGCCGATGTGAACGTTTCGCATCGGAGCACGTCGTCCTGCCGCAGCAGCATCCGGGACGGCGACGGAACGCACGAAGGAGTGGTTCATGGTGGCAACGCGATCGGGTCGATTCGAGATCGACCGTCGCACTCTTCTCCGCACCGGCGGCCTCGGAGCGGTCTCGCTCGCGGGCGTCGGCCTGCTCGCGGCCTGCTCCGGCGGGACGGCCGGCGGCGGCTCGGGCGGAGGCGGCGGCAGCCTGACCTTCGGCTCGAACGCCTCCGACGCCGTGCCGAAGAAGGCGTACGCGGCGTTCGTCTCCGCCTTCGAGAAGAAGTCGAAGGACACGGTCTCGACGAACGTGTCGGACCACAACTCGTTCCAGGACAAGATCACCAACTACCTGCAGGGCAGCCCGGACGACGCGTTCACCTGGTTCGCCGGCTACCGGATGCAGTACATCGCCAAGAAGGGGCTGGTCGGCGACGTCAGCGACGTCTGGTCGAAGATCGGCTCCAACTACTCCGACGCGCTGAAGAAGGCGTCGACCGGGGAGGACGGCAAGCAGTACTTCGTCCCGAACTACAACTACCCGTGGGGCTTCTTCTACCGGAAGTCGTTCTGGCAGTCGAACGGCTGGGAGGTGCCCGGCACGTTCGACGAGCTCGTCGCCCTCTGCAAGAAGATGAAGGCGAAGGGGATCATCCCGATCGAGTTCACCGACAAGGACCTCTGGCCCGCGTGCGGCACGTTCGACTACCTGAACATGCGCATCAACGGCTACCAGTTCCACGTCGACCTGTGCGCGCACAAGGAGTCCTGGAACTCCTCGCAGGTCAAGGAGGTGTTCGACACCTGGAAGGAGCTCCTGCCCTACTACGACCCGAGCGCCGCGGGCCTCACGTGGCAGGAGGGCGCGCAGAAGCTCGGCAACAAGCAGGCGGGGATGATGCTGCTCGGCTCCTTCATCACGCAGCAGTTCACCGATGCGAGCGTGCTGAACGACATCGACTTCTTCCCGTTCCCCGAGGTCAAGGTCGAGGGCACGGATGCGGTCGAAGCCCCGATCGACGGCCTGATGCTCTCGAAGAAGGGCGCGCAGAACCAGGCGGCGAAGGACATGCTGCAGTTCATGGGCACCGGCGCCGGCCAGGAGGCCTACTACTCGGTCGACAAGTCGAACATCATGACGGCGAAGGACGCCGACACCTCCGGGTACTCCGCCTTCACGAAGAAGCTGTCCGGCGTCATCGCGGACGCGAAGTCGATCAGCCAGTTCTTCGACCGCGACGCGCTGCCCGCCATGGCGAGCAACGTGCTCGAGCCGGCGATGCTGAACTTCCTGAAGAGCGGCACGGTGAACCTCGCGAACATCGAGTCGCAGGCGAAGACGCTGTACTCGCAGCAGTGACGGTCGAAGCACCGATCTCCGCGGCGCGGGCGACGAGGTCGCCCGCGCCGCGGCGCCGACTGCGGTCCCTGACGAAGCGGGACCGCATCGTGCTCGGGGTGATGATCGGCATCCCGACCCTGATCCAGGCCGTGCTCGTCTGGATCCCGCTGCTCGCCTCCGTCGCGCTGTCGTTCTTCAAGTGGGACGGCCTGCAGCTCTCGGGGTTCGTCTTCCAGGGGCTGACGAACTACAACTTCGTCTTCAACCAGGCGCCCGCGTTCTGGCCGGCGGTGCTGCACAACATCGTCTGGCTGCTGTTCCTCGGCCTCATCGGCACGCCCCTCGGCCTGCTGCTCGCGGTGCTGCTCGACTCGAAGATCCGGGGCAGCCGGATCTACCAGACCGTCTTCTTCATGCCGGTCATGCTGTCGCTCGCGCTGATCGGCATCATCTGGCAGCTCATGTACAGCCAGGACAACGGCCTCATCAACAACGTGCTCGGCACCGCGGGCACGCCCGCCGCGATCGACTGGTTCGGCGACTCGAGCGTCAACCTGTGGGCGGCGCTCGTCGCCGCCACCTGGCGGCACGCCGGCTACATCATGGTGCTGTACCTGGCGGGTCTGAAGGGCGTCGACCCGAGCATCAAGGAGGCGGCGTCGCTCGACGGAGCGAACGGGCGGCAGACGTTCTTCCGCGTCGTGTTCCCGGCGATGGCGGCGACGAACGTGATCATCGTCGTGATCACGGTGATCGAGTCGCTCCGCGCCTTCGACATCGTCTACGTCATCAACCACGGCACGAACGGGCTGGAGCTGCTCTCGGTCCTGGTCGTGCAGTACCTGGTCGGGGAGACGCAGGTGATCGGCATCGGCAGCGCGTTCGCGGTGGTGCTGCTCGTCATCTCGCTGGTACCGATCGTCATCTACCTGTCCCGCACGTTCCGGACCAAGGAGTGATCGCCCGATGACGACGACGACGGCCCCGGCGGCCGCGCGCAGGACCCGGGTCACCGCCTCCACGCGGACCCGGATCAAGAACGGTCCGGGCGTCTGGGGCGCCTACCTGTTCCTCACGGTCGCCGCGATCCTCTGGCTGATCCCGCTGCTCTGGGCGGTGTACACCTCCCTTCGGCCGAAGGCGGACACCGACCGGCTCGGCTACTTCTCGATCGGCGGCAGCTACGGGTTCTCGAACTTCGCGCAGGCCTGGACCCAGGGCGGGTTCCTGACCTACTTCGGGAACTCGGCGTTCATCACGATCGCGACCGTGGTCCTCACCCTGTTCTTCGCGTCGATGATGGCGTTCGCCGTGAGCCGCTTCTCCTGGCGGTTCAACGTGACGCTGCTCATCATGTTCACGGCCGGCAACCTGCTGCCGCCGCAGGTCCTGGCGACCCCGATCTTCGAGCTGTTCAAGCTGATCCAGCTGCCGTACTCGATCTCCGACTCCGGCTCGCTGCTCAACCAGCTCGTCGGCGTCGTCGCGGCGAACACCGGGTTCCAGATCGGGTTCTGCACCTTCGTGCTGTCGAACTTCATGAAGGCGATCCCGCAGGAGCTGGGTGAGGCGGCGCGCGTCGACGGCGCCGGCGTCTGGACCCAGTACTGGCGCGTGATCATGCCCCTGACACGACCCGCGCTCGCCGCGCTCGGCACGCTCGAGGTCATCTTCATCTACAACGACTACTTCTGGCCGCTGATCCTGATCCAGTCGGGCAACCGCCTCCCGATCACGACGGCGATCAACAACCTGCAGGGGCAGTTCCTGTCGAACTACAACCTGCTGTCCGCCGGGGCGATCATCACCGTGATCCCGACGCTCGTCATCTACCTGGCGCTGCAGCGCCAGTTCGTCGCCGGCCTGACCCTCGGCGCAAGCAAGGGCTGAGCCCGGACCCGTCCGCTCTGCAGGTGCCTCCCGCCCTGCAGGGCGGAGGATCCGTGCTGCCCGTTCGAAAGGACCGCCATGGTCGATCAGCACTACCTCGAGGCCGGCGGCGTCGGCCTCCTCGTCGACGTCCGGGGCGACGACCCCGTGATCGTGCACTGGGGCGCCCCCCTCGGGGACGCCGTGCCGGACGCCGCGCTGCTCACCGGAGCGGTCCCGCACTCGAACTTCGACGAGCCCGTGCGCCTCTCCGTCCTCCCGCAGGCGTCCCGCGGCTGGCGCGGCCGGGCCGCGGTCCGCGGCGGCCGGTCCGGCGCGGCGTTCTCGCCGCGATTCGTGCTCACGGACGCGGCGCGGGAGGGGAGTGCGCTGACCCTCCGCCTCGCCGACCCGCAGGTCGGTCTCGAGGCGGAGGTGCGGTTCGCCCTCGACCCCTCCGGCCTCCTGCTCCTCGACGGCACCCTCGTGAACACCGGTGCCGACGAGTACGGGCTCGACCGGTTCGACCTCGTGCTGCCGGTGCCCCAGCAGGCCGTCGAGTCGCTCGACACGACCGGGCGCTGGGCGCGCGAGAAGCATCCCCAGCGCCGCCGCATCGACCAGGGGACCTGGGTGCGCAGCGGGCGGCACGGCCGGACCGGGCACGACGCCACTGCGGTCATCGCCGCGGGCGGCGCCGGCTTCGGCTGGCGCTCCGGCGAGGTCTGGGCGCTGCACCTCGGCTGGAGCGGGAACCACGAGTCGTTCCTCGACCGCCTCCCGAGCGGGCAGACGACGATCGGTGCCGGCGAACTGCTCGAGCCGAGCGAGATCCGCCTGGCGCCGGGGGAGTCCTACCGGACGCCGACCGCCTACGCGGCGTACGCGGTCGACGGGCTGGACGGGGTGAGCGCGCGGTTCCACACCTGGCTGCGCGCCCGGCCGCAGCACCCGTCCTCCCCGCGGCCGGTCGTCCTGAACACCTGGGAGGCCGTCTACTTCGCCCACGACCTGGGCACCCTCAGCGCGCTCGCCGACACGGCGGCCGAGCTCGGCGTCGAGCGCTTCGTGCTGGACGACGGCTGGTTCGGGCACCGGCGGAACGACCGCGCCGGCCTCGGCGACTGGTGGGTCGACCCCGCCGTCTGGCCCGACGGGCTCGGTCCGCTGATCGACCACGTCCGCGGCCTCGGCATGCAGTTCGGCCTGTGGGTCGAACCGGAGATGGTGAACGAGGACTCGGACGTGATCCGCGAGCACCCGGACTGGATCGCCGGACCCGCCGGTCGCACGTCGATCGACTGGCGCTTCCAGCAGGTGCTCGACCTGGCGAACCCGGACGCGTTCTCGTACATCCTCGGCCGCATCGACGCGCTGCTCGACGAGTACCCGATCGCCTACCTGAAGTGGGACCAGAACCGGGACCAGCTCGAGCTCGGGCACGAGGGACGGGCGTCCGCGCACGCACAGACCCTCGCCGCGTACCGGCTGTTCGACGAGCTGAAGGCGCGGCATCCCCGGGTCGAGATCGAGTCGTGCTCGTCCGGCGGTGCCCGCGTCGACCTCGGCGTGCTGCAGCGCACCGACCGGGTGTGGACCTCCGACACGAACGACGCGCTCGAGCGGCAGACGATCCAGCGCTGGACGCAGCTGGTCGTCCCGCCCGAGCTGGTCGGCGCGCACGTCGGCCCCACCACCTCCCACAGCACCCGCAGGACGCACGACATCGACTTCCGGACGGCGACCGCGCTGTTCGGGCACTTCGGCATCGAGTGGGACGTCACGACCGCCACCGACCAGGAGCGGGAGGGCCTGCGGCGCGCGATCGCCCTCTACAAGGAGTGGCGGGAGGTGCTGCACACCGGGGCGGTGGTGCGGGCCGACTCGGCCGATCCGAGCGTCCAGCTGACGGGCGTCGTCGCCCAGGATCGCGGCCGTGCCCTCTACTCGTTCGTGCAGCTGACCACGAGCGCGTTCGAGCAGCCCCTGCCCGTCGCGCTTCCCGGGCTCGACCCCGCCCGGTCCTATCGCGTCACGCCTGCCGTGCCGGTCCCCGCGCACGCGATGCTCGGGCGCGCGGCGCCGCCGTGGCTCGCGAGCGGCGTCGAGCTGTCCGGCACGGCCCTCGCCGTGCTCGGGCTGCCGATGCCGGTCATGAACCCGGAGCACGCCGTGCTGCTGCGCGTGGAGGCGATCGCATGACCACGGCCCCGACGCTGCAGGAGCTCGTCGGCGACGGATGGATCGCGCCGCGGGCGCGCTTCGCGACGGACGCCGCGCTGCTGTCGCTGAACGGCGAGTGGTCGTTCCGATCGTCGCCGAGCCGGGCCGACGCGCCGGACGACCTCGCATCCGCGGACGGCGCGGGCTGGGACCGCATCCCGGTGCCGTCGAGCTGGCCGATGCACGGGCACGGCGCCCCCGCGTACACGAACGTGCGCTTCCCGTTCCCCGTCGACCCGCCGCACGTCCCCGACGAGAACACGATCGGCGACCTGGTGCGAACCTTCGACTGGCCGGGCGGCCCCGCGCTGCTCCGCCTCGACGGCGTCGACGCGGCCGGCGAGGTGTGGGTGAACGGGCGACGGGTCGGCTCGACCGCGGGAAGCCGCCTCGTGCACGAGTTCGACCTCACCGACGTCGTCAGGACCGGAACCAACACCGTCGCGCTGCGCGTCGCCCAGTGGGCGGCGACGAGCTACCTCGAGGACCAGGACATGTGGTGGCTCCCGGGCGTCTTCCGCGACGTCGCGGTGCAGGCGCTGCCGCCCGGCGGTGTCCAGGACGTGCGCGTCGAGGCGCAATGGGCCGACGGATACGGCGTGCTGATCGTCGACGTCGACGCAAGGGACGGCGCGACCGCCCTCGTCGACGTGCCCTCCCTCGGGCTCACGGGGCTGGCGACCGGGGTCGCGCACGACGTCGGGCGGGTCGACGGCTGGACGGCCGAGACCCCGGCGCTCGTCGACGTCGTGGTGCGCACGGAGGCGGAGCGGGCGACCGTGCGCGTCGGCTTCCGCACGATCACGATCGAGGACGCGCAGCTGAAGGTGAACGGCCGACGCATCCGCATCCGCGGGGTGAACCGCCACGAGCACCACCCGGACCTCGGTCGGGTGGTGCCGGCGGAGGTCGTGCGGGCCGAGCTGCGGTTGATGAAGCAGCACAACATCAACGCGATCCGTACCTCCCACTACCCGCCGCACCCGGACCTGCCGGGGCTCGCGGACGAGCTGGGGTTCTGGCTCGTCGACGAGTGCGACCTGGAGACCCACGGGTTCTTCGAGGTCGGCTGGCGCGGCAACCCGAGCGACGACGCGGCATGGGAGCCCGCTTACCTCGACCGGATGCGCCGCACGATCGCGCGCGACCGGAACCACGCCTCCGTCATCCTGTGGTCGCTCGGCAACGAGGCGGGCACCGGGCGGAACCTCGAGGCGTCCGCGAAGCTGTCGCACGAGCTCGACCCCACCCGCCCCGTCCACTACGAGGGCGACTGGTCCAGCACCGCCGTCGACGTGTACTCGCGCATGTACGCCCACCAGGACGAGGTCGACGCGATCGGCAGGCAGGCGGAGGAGCCGCTGCCGGACCCGGTGGCCGACGCGCACCGGCGGTCGCTGCCGTTCCTCCTCTGCGAGTACGCGCACGCGATGGGCAACGGGCCGGGCGGCCTGTCCGAGTACGAGGCGAGCTTCCGCCGGCATCCGCGGACGCAGGGCGGCTTCGTCTGGGAATGGCTCGAGCACGGCATCCGCCGTCGGACGCCGGACGGGCGCGAGTTCTTCGCGTACGGCGGCGACTTCGGGGAGGAGATCCACGACGGCAACTTCGTCGCGGACGGCCTCGTCGACGCGGACCGCCGGCCGAGGCCCGGGCTGCTCGACTACAAGAAGGTGATCGAGCCGATCGGGCTCGAGATCGACGGCGCGCGCGTGCGCGTCACCGACGGGTACGACTTCGCCGACCTGGCAGGCGTCGAGCTGCGGTGGACGCGCGGGTCGGCCGGTGGCGTCCTGGCGCTGCCGCCCGTCCGACCCGGTGAGACCGCGGAGGTCCACCTCCCCGAAGGGGCCGTCGGCGACGGCGTGCTCACGGTGCGGGCGGTGCTCGCCGCGGACACCGCCTGGGCGCCGGCCGGGCACGAGATCGCCTGGGGCCAGGCCGGGGAGCTGCCGACGCCGACGTCGATCGCGGCGCGCATCCCGATCGAGGACCGGGACGGGGTCGTGCACGTCGGGCCCGGCGCGTTCGATCGGAGGACCGGTCGCCTCCGCTCCATCGGTGGCACGGCAGTCGACGGACCTGCGCTCGCGCTCTGGCGGGCTCCGACCGACAACGACCTCGGCGTCGCGCAGTTCCTCGAGGGCGGCGTCAGCGACGCGGCCGCCTGGGCGGCGGCCGGGCTCGACCGTCTGCACGAGCGCCGCGTCGGGGTGCGGACCACCGAGGACTCGCTCGAGGTGGAGACGGTGATCGCGCCCGCGGCGCTCGACCACCGCGTGCGGATGCGGCAGCGCTGGACGACCGACGGCGATGCGCTCCGCCTCGACCTCGTCCTGACGCCGGAGGGGGCCTGGCCGTCGGGGTGGGCGCGGGCCGGCGTCGAGCTCGTGCTGCCCTGGGCGGCCGACTCCATCGAGTGGGACGGGTACGGTCCGGGGCAGCGCTACCCGGACACCGGTCAGGCGCAGCGGCTCGGCAAATTCGCGGTGGACGGCGCCGCGGCGCTGCACACCGACTACGTGCGGCCGCAGGAGAACGGCTCCCGGGCGGGCGTGCACCGACTGGTCGTCGCCCGCGGCGGCTGCGGCATCGTCGTGACCGGCGACGGGTTCTCCTTCACGGCGAGCCCGTGGACCTCGTCCGAGCTCGCCGCCGCGGCGCACCCGACCGACCTGCCCCCGTCCGACCGCACGCGGCTCACGCTCGACCTCGCCGAGCACGGCATCGGCACCGCCTCCTGCGGTCCCGGCGTGCTGCCGCAGCACCGGCTGGACGCGCGGGAGGTGACGGCGACGCTCGTGTTCCGCGCCGGCTGAGCGGTTCAGCGGGCGCGGCGGCCCCAGCCGGGGTGGAGGGGCGGCAGGTCGCGCGCCTGCGGGTCCTTCCCGGGGGCGCCGCCGTCGTCGTCGAGCCAGCGGCGGCCGTACTGGTCCGGCAGGTCGCCGGCGCCGAAGTACGCGACCGGGGCGGTCGGCACCGCGCCCCAGACGTCGAGCGGATCGACCGCCGCCTCCTCGACCCGGCAGACGTGGACCCAGCGGTCGGCGAGGTCGAACTCGTACGCGAACCCGTCGCCGGGCCGCAGGCGGTCGAGCGGCTCGGCGTCCGCGTCCAGCGCCTCGGGCGTCGCCCAGTCCGGATCCGGGGTGCCGATCGAGGTGCCGTCCGCGAGCAGGAACCCGTGGCTGTGCGCGAGGTCCCAGCGGCCGAACGCCTCGTCGATCGCCGTCGCGAGCTGCCCGAACGTGTGCGCGCGGTCCGCGGCGAGCACCCGGCCGGGCCGCGGCCAGACGAAGCGGCCGCGCCCCTCGACGAGCTCCACCTTGATCGCCAGCCAGGTCCGCGCCACCCTCCTCACGCTAACGGGGCCCTTCGCTGCTGAGGCGGGCGTGCGCACCGCCGGAAGTGCAGCGGAGGGCCCCGTCAGCGGGCGCGGGCGGCCGCGGCGCGGTAGGCCTCGAGGATCTCCGGGCGGTGGTCCGGGGCGGGGGAGGCGACGTCCGGGACCGGCCACGTCGGCCGCTTCCCGGTGAGCGCCCAGCCCGCCTGCACCGCGCCGCCGAGCGCGACGTACTCGCCGGGCTCCGGCACGACGACCGGTTCCGCGAACACCTGCGCGGCGACGGCCTGGACCGCCGGGTTCAGGGCCGCGCCGCCGATCAGCAGCAGGCGTTCGGCGACGACGCCCTGCCCCTGCACCGCGGCGAGGCCGTCGGCGAGTGCGCAGAGCAGGCCCTCGACGGCGGCGCGCGCGAGGCCCTCCCGGGTCGTGTTCGCGAGCGTCATGCCGAGCAGGGAGGCGGTCGCGTCCGGCAGGTTCGGCGTCCGCTCTCCCGCGAAGTACGGCACGAGCGCGAGCCCGCCAGCCCCGGGGGAGGCGGCGAGCGCGAGCCGGCCGAGCTCGTCGTGGTCGACGCCGAGCAGCTTCGCGGTCACGTCGAGGATCCGCGCCGCGTTCAGCGTCGCGATCAGCGGCAGGAACTCGCCGGACGCGGAGGCGAACCCCGCGACCGTGCCGGACGCGTCGTGCGTCGGCGTCGGGCTGACGGCGAACACGGTGCCGGAGGTGCCGATCGACACGACGACGTCGCCGGCGGTCGCGCCGAGCCCGAGCGCCGCCCCGGCGTTGTCGCCGGCGCCCGCGCCGACCACGATCCCGGCCGGGATCCCGGGGACGCCGTCGATGGTGGTGCCGGCGGCCTCCGACGGGCCGAGCACGCGGGGGAGGACGACGTCGTGGCCGAGCGCCAGCTCGAGGACCCCGCGGTCGTACCGGTTCCGCACCGGGTCGAAGTAGCCGGTGCCCGACGCGTCGGACCGGTCGGTCGCGAGCGCCTCGAGGACGGGGCCGGACGGCGACTCGTGCTCCGGCCCGTAGCCGAGCAGGCGCCAGGTCAGCCAGTCGTGCGGCAGGGCGACCGCCGCGACGCGGGCCGCGTTGTCCGGCTCCGCGTCGCGCAGCCAGCGCAGCTTGGTCGAGGTGATCGACGCGACCGGCACGGTGCCGGTGCCGTCCGCGAGCGCCTGGGCGCCCGCCTCCTCGATCAGGTCGAGCGCGGCCTGCGCGGAGCGGGTGTCGTTCCACAGCAGGGCGTCGCGAACGACGTTCCCCTCGCCGTCGAGCGCGACCATCCCGTGCTGCTGACCGCCGATCGAGATCGCCGCGACGTCGTCGAGGCCGCCGGCGTCGGCGATCGCCGTCAGCAGCGCGTCCCACCAGGCGGCCGGGGCCACCTCCGTCCCGTCCGGGTGGGAGGCGCGGCCGGTG
Organism: Amnibacterium kyonggiense; assembly: GCF_004364555.1. Taxonomy (GTDB): domain Bacteria; phylum Actinomycetota; class Actinomycetes; order Actinomycetales; family Microbacteriaceae; genus Amnibacterium; species Amnibacterium kyonggiense. The sequence goes on from NZ_SOAM01000001.1 coordinate 1,164,421, forward strand.
CGGACGATCGCGCCGGTGTCGAGGTCGCGGACGACCACCTTGCAGCTCTGCGTCGACGAATCGACACCGGCGACGAGCGTCATGCCGATGACCCCTCGCGGACTCAGCGGGCGCCGAGCAGGTGGTCGATCGCCAGCTGCTGCAGCCGGACGAAGCCGAAGCCGTGCCCGTTGAAGTACGCGTCGGTGTCGAAGTCCTCGTACGAGGCGCGGTCGGCGAGCAGGTCGTCGAACGACTCGCCCTCGGACAGCGTCGGCGTGGCGAGCTCGAGCACCTTGGCGGACCGCAGCAGCTCCTGCACCTCCGGGTCGGCGCGGAAGGACTGCGCCCGCTCCTTGAGCAGCAGGTACATGCGCATGTTCGCGGCCGCGGAGTCCCAGACGCCGGTCTCGTCCTCGGTGCGGCTCGGCTTGTAGTCGAAGTGGCGCGGGCCGTCGTAGGCCGGGCCGCCCGCGAGGCCGCCGTGCTCGAGGAGGTCGACGAGGGAGAACGCGACGTGCAGGTCGCCGTGGCCGAACACGAGGTCCTGGTCGTACTTGATCGACCGCTGGCCGTTCAGGTCGATGTGGAAGAGCTTGCCGTGGTACATCGCCTGCTGGATGCCGGCGGTGAAGTTGAGGCCCGCCATCGTCTCGTGGCCGACCTCCGGGTTCACGCCCGCGAGCTCGGGGTGCTCGAGCGTGTCGATGAAGGCGAGGGCGTGCCCGACCGTCGGCAGGAGGATGTCGCCGCGGGGCTCGTTCGGCTTCGGCTCGATGGCGAACCGGATGTCGTAGCCCTTGCTGAGCACGTAGTCGGACAGCAGGTTCACGGCCTCGCGGTAGCGGTGCAGCGCCTGCTGGATGTCCTTCGAGGTGTCGTACTCGGCGCCCTCACGGCCGCCCCACATGACGAACGTCTTCGCGCCGAGCTCGGCGGCGAGGTCGAGGTTGCGGAGCACCTTCCGCAGCGCGAAGCGGCGCACGGCGCGGTCGTTCGAGGTGAACCCGCCGTCCTTGAACACCGGGGCGCTGAACAGGTTCGTCGTCACCATCGGGACGATCAGGCCCGTGTCGGAGAGCGCGCCCTTCAGGCGGTCGATCTGGGTCTGCCGCTCGGCGTCGGTCGAGCCGAACGCGAACAGGTCGTCGTCGTGGAAGGTGAGGCCGTAGGCCCCGAGCTCGGCCAGCTTCTCGACGACGTGCACCACGTCGAGGGCGGCGCGGGTCGGGCCGCCGAACGGGTCGGACCCGTTGTAGCCGACCGTCCAGAGGCCGAAGGAGAACTTGTCGTCGCGGGTCGGCGTCAGCGCCATGGGAGGGTCCGTTTCCTCGTCGAAGCGAAAATGTTGCAGGAAACAACATAGGTCGTAGGCTGGCCTTCGGCAAGGTCGCCGAGCCGGACGTCGGTCGCGGCGCGTGCCATGCGCGAAGGGATCCGATGTTCACCGATCTTCCTGTCGAACTGCTCCGCGAGCACCGCACCGCGGTGCAGGAGCCCGCGGACCTCGACGCGTTCTGGTCCGAGCGGCTCGCCGAGGCGCGCGCGCTCGCCGAGCCGCCGGAGGCGACCGAGGTCGACACCGGTCTCACGGCGATCCGCACCTGGGACGTGCGCTTCTCCGGCTGGGACGGTCAGCGCATCGCCGGCTGGCTCCGCGCGCCCGCCGGGGCGACCGGTCCGCTGCCCGCGATCGTCGAGTACGTCGGCTACGGCGGCGGTCGCGGCTCCGCGCTCGACAACCTCGCGTTCGCGGCGGCGGGCTACGCCCACCTGATGATGGACACCCGCGGCCAGGGCTCCGGCTGGAGCGGGGGCGTCACGCCGGACTCGGGCGGCACCGGACCCGAGGTGCCGGGCGTCATGACGCGGGGGATCGACGATCCGGCGCAGTACTACTACACGCGCTTCTTCACCGACGCGGTCCTCGCGGTCGACGCCGTCCGCGCCCTGCCCGGCGTCGACGGCTCGCGCGTCGGGGTGACCGGCGGGAGCCAGGGCGGTGCCGGCGCGCTCGCGGCGGGCGCCCTGGCGGAGGACGTGCGCGCCGTCGCGGCCCGCGTCCCGTTCCTCTGCGACATCCCGCGGTCGATGACGATCACGGACGCGCGGCCGTTCCACGAGCTCGTCGACTACCTGGCCGTGCACCGCGACCGGGTCGACCACGTGCTCGGCGTGCTCGCGCGGATCGACGGCGCGGTGCTCGCGTCCCGCATCACCGCGCCGCTGCAGATCTCGGCCGCGCTGATGGACGCGATCGTCCCGCCGTCCGGGCCGTTCGCCGCGTTCAACGCCGCGCCCTCGACGCGGAAGGAGATCCTGGTCCACCCGTACAACGGCCACGAGGGCGGCGGCCCGGAGGACGTCGCGGCGGCGCTGCGCCTCTTCGCCGCGGAGCTCGGCCGGTGACGGACCGCATCCCCGCGCACCACCGCGTCTATGCGACCGTGCGCGTCCTCGACGCGGCGGGCGAGCCGCTGCGGGACGCCGACGTGACGGTCGAGCAGCGGCGTCAGGCCTTCGGGTTCGGGAACATCGGCTTCGACCTCCTGCCGCTCGTCGGCGGGCCGGCCCCGCACGGTGCGGAGGACGTCGAGGCGTTCGGCACCGCCGAGGGGCTGCCGCTCGAGGTCCTCGAGCCGGCGTTCCTCGGCCTGTTCAATCAGGTGACGCTGCCGTTCTACTGGGGCCGGTACGAGCCGGAGCGCGGCGTCACGGACGAGGAGCGGCTCCGGCGCACCGCGCAGTGGTTCGTCGACCGGGGCGTGACGGTCAAGGGCCACCCGCTGCTGTGGCACACGGTCACGCCGGCCTGGCAGGCGGCGCTGCCGCTCGACGAGGTGGAGCGGCTGCAGCGCGAGCGGAGCCGCTCGCTCCCGGCCGCGTTCGCCGGGCTCATCGACGTCTGGGACGCCATCAACGAGGCCGTGATCATGCCGGTGTTCGCGAACGGGGCGAACCGGATCACGGACCTCGCCGCCCGGAAGGGCCGGCTCGAGACCGTGCGGCTCGCGTTCGAGGAGGCCCGGGCGGGCGATCCGGCGGCGACGCTGCTCATCAACGACTTCGACCTGTCGCCCGCCTACGAGCGGCTCATCGAGGAGGTGCTCGACGCGGGGATCGCCGTCGACGCGATCGGCCTCCAGACCCACATGCACCAGGGGTACCGGGGCGAGGCGGCGACGACGGCCGTGCTCGACCGCTTCGCGCGGTTCGGGCTGCCGCTCCACATGACGGAGACCAGCCTCGTGAGCGGCCACCTGATGCCCCCGGAGATCGAGGACCTGAACGACTACCGAGTCCCCGACTGGCCGACGACCGCGGAGGGCGAGGCGCGGCAGGCGGACGAGCTGGTGCGGCACTACCGCACGCTCGTCGCGCACCGGGCCGTCGAGGTCGTCAACTACTGGGGCATCACGGACGCCGGGGCGTGGCTCGGCGCCCCGATCGGCCTGCTGCGGGAGGACGGCTCGCGGAAGCCGGGCTACGACGCGCTCGAGGCGCTGATCCGCGGCGACTGGTGGCTGCCGTCGACCGCGCTGCGCACGGACGGCGACGGCGCGGTGCGGGTGACGGGCTTCGCGGGGGACTTCGTCGTCGCCGGTGCGGGGTTCGAGGTCCCCGTCGCACTGGCCGCGGGCGCCGTCGACGTCACGGTCCGCACCCGGGTCTGACGGCCCTGGTGCCGGACGGAGGTCCGTCGGGCATGATGTCGGCGGAACGCGCGACGAGGGAGTTGTGACGATGACGATGGTCGACGAGTCGACGGGCACCACGGGGCTGCTCGACGGGGCGGACTGGTCCGGGAAGCTCTTCCTGGACGGGCGGTGGACCCTCGGACACGGCGGTGATGCGCCCGTCATCGAGCCGGCGACGGGGGCGGAGCTCGGCCGGGTCGGCATCGCGTCGCCGGAGGACGTGGCCCGCGCGGCCGCGTCCGCCGCCGAGGCGCAGCAGGCCTGGGCGGCGACGCCGCACCCGGTGCGGGCGGCCGTGCTGCGGAAGGCCGCGCAGCTCTACGAGCAGCACGCCGACGAGGTGATGGGCTGGAACATCCGCGAGGTGGGCGCCGTGCCCGCGCTCGCCGGGTTCGCCCTCCACGTCGGCGCCGCCGAGTGCTACGAGGCGGCATCGCTGCCGTCGCACCCGCTCGGCTCGATCCTGTCCAGCGAGGAGCCCCGCCTCTCGCTCGCCCAGCGGGTGCCGGCGGGCGTCGTCGGCGTGATCTCGCCGTTCAACGTGCCGATCATCCTCGGCATCCGGGCGGTCGCCCCGGCGCTCGCGCTCGGCAACGCCGTGCTCCTGAAGCCCGACCCCCGCACCGCGGTCACCGGCGGCGTGACGATGGTGCGCATCTTCGAGGAGGCGGGGCTGCCCGCGGGCGTGCTGCAGCTCGTCACCGGCGGCGCGGACGTCGGGCAGGCCCTCGTGGAGGACCCGCACGTGCGGATCATCGCCTTCACCGGCTCGACCCGCGCCGGACGCAGCGTCGGCGAGCTCGCGGGCAAGCACCTGAAGCGCGCCCACCTCGAGCTCGGCGGCAACTCCGCGTTCCTGATCCTCGAGGACGCGGACGTGGACAAGGCGGTCAACCTGGCGGCCTGGGGCTCCTACCTGCACCAGGGCCAGATCTGCATGACGGTCGGGCGGCACATCGTGCACGAGTCGCTCTACGACGAGTACGTCGACAAGCTCGCCGCGAAGGCGGACTCGATGGCCGTCGGGAACCCGGCGACGGACCACGTGCACCTCGGACCGATCATCGACGAGCAGCAGCGCGACCACATCGCCGAGCTCGTCGAGGGGTCGATCGCGATGGGCGCCGAGCTGCGCGCGGGCGGCACCTTCGAGGGCCTCTTCTACCGCCCGACGGTGCTCGCGAACTCGCCGATCGACGCGCCCGCGTTCACCGAGGAGGTCTTCGGTCCGGTCGCGTCCGTGACGAGCTTCCGCACCGACGAGGAGGCGATCGAGATCGCCACCGCGAGCGAGTACGGCCTGTCGCTCGGCATCGTGACCGCGGACGCCATGCGCGGGCTCGAGCTCGCGCAGCGCATCCCGACCGGCATCGTGCACGTGAACGACCAGACCGTGAACGACGAGGCGAACACCCCGTTCGGCGGCACCGGTTCGTCGGGCACGGGCGGCCGCCTCGGCGGCGCCGAGGCGAACATCGAGGCGTTCACCGAGACCCGGTGGATCACCGTGCGGAGGACCCCCGGCACCTTCCCGTTCTAGGTCCGAGCGCGCCTGGGCCCGGCCAGCGCTCTTCGTCTTGGAGGAACTCCGTTCCTCCAAGACGAAGAGCGCGTCACACCCCGACGACGACCGCGGACGAGGCCGGGCCCAGCCGCGGGCTCAGACGGCGGGGACCCGCCGGACCTCGACGGTCGCGGAGCGGCCGTCCTCCGCGCCGACCTCGTGCACGCCGCCCGTGATCGTGAGCGAGGCGACCGTCTCCTCGTCGGCGCAGGAGGGGCCGACCCAGAGGCGGACCTCGCCGGGCTCCACGATCCGCACCATGCGCCGGTCGCTGAAGGCGAGCAGCGCGGTCGGCACGCGGAAGGTCACGACCGCCTCCTCGCCGGCGTCGAGGTCGAGGCGGTGGAACGCGAGCAGCTGCGCCACCGGCCGCGTGACCGAGGCCACGAGGTCGTTCGCGTAGAGCTGCACGACGTCGGTGCCGGCCCGGTCGCCGGTGTTGCGGACGCGGACGGTCGCTTCGATCGTGCCGCCCGCCGGCACCAGGCCGTCGACTCGGAGGCCGGTGCGCTCGAAGGTCGTGTAGGCGAGCCCGAAGCCGAACGGGCGCACCGGGGTCGGATCCACGCTCGTGACCTCGGACGGCCCGCCGAGCACCGGGTGGAGGTAGGAGTACGGCTGCGCGCCGGCGCTGCGGGGGAGCGAGACCGGCAGCCGGCCCGACGGCGCGGTCGTGCCGGACAGCACGCGCGCGATCGCCGTCCCGCCCTCCTCGCCGGGGAAGAACGCCTGCACGACCGCGGCCGGAGCGGCCGGGCCGTCGAGCGCCCACTCGATCGCGTAGGGGCGGCCGGTCAGCAGGACGAGCACGGTCGGGGTGCCGGTCGCGACGACCGCCTCGACGAGCTCGCGCTGCACGCCGGGCAGCTCGAGCGACTCCGCGTCGTTGCCCTCGCCGACCGTGCCGCGGCCGAAGAGGCCCGCCTGGTCGCCGGCGACGACGATCGCGACCTCGGCCGCCGACGCCGCCTCGACCGCGGCGGCGAAGCCGGACCGGTCGTCGCCCTCCACCTCGCTGCCGAGGGCCGAGGTCAGGGCCGCGTCGGGCAGCTCGGTGCGGAGGGACTCGAGCACGGTCGGGATGGCGAAACCGAGCGGCACCCCCGGGTGGTGCGCGAGCACGTGGTTCGCGAAGGAGTAGCAGCCCATGAGCGCCTCGGAGCGGTCGGCGTTCGGGCCGATCACCGCGATCCGGGAGCGCGCGGCGCCGGCGAGCGGCAGGACGCCGTCGTTCGCGAGGAGCACGAGCGACTCCTCCGCCAGCCGCAGCGCCGCGTCGCGGTGCGCGGGGGAGTCGAGGTCGACCGGCTCCGGCTCGGCGTCGAAGGTCTCGTCGAGCAGCCCGAGGGACTCCTTCTGCGCGAGCACGCGGAGCACGGCGAGGTCGACGACGGACTCGTCCGCCTGGCCGGCCGCGATGCGCTCCGCCAGCGGTGCGAGGAAGGCGTCGCCCGTCGGCAGCTCGACGTCGATGCCGGCGGTGAGGGCGAGCGCCGCCGCCTCGCCGCGGTCCGCGGCGACGCGGTGCATCACGGCGAGGAAGGCCACGGCGAAGTAGTCGGACACGACCACGCCGTCGAAGCCCCAGGCGTCGCGGAGCAGGTCGGTGAAGAGCCGCCGGGCGGCGGCGACGGGCTCGCCGTCGAGCTCCGTGTAGGAGTTCATGACGGAGCGCGCACCGCCGTCCCGCACCGCCATCTCGAACGGCGGGAGGAAGACGTCCTGCAGCTCGCGCTGCCCGATCGAGACGGGCGCGTGGTTGCGCCCGGCGCGGGAGGCGGAGTAGCCGACGAAGTGCTTGAGCGTCGCGTGGATCCCGGCGGACTGCAGCCCGCGCACGTACGCGGTGCCGATCGTGCCGACGACGATCGGGTCCTCCGCGATGCACTCGTCGACGCGGCCCCAGCGCGGGTCGCGGATCACGTCGAGCACCGGGGCGAGCCCCTGGTGCACGCCGAGGGACCGCATCGAGTCGCCGATCAGCGCGGCCATCTCCTCGACGAGCGCCGGGTCGAACGCCGCACCCCAGGCGAGCGGCGTCGGGAACGTGGCGGCCTGCCAGGCGGCGAGCCCGGTCAGGCACTCCTCGTGCACGAGCGCCGGGATGCCGAGCCGCGTCTCCGCCTGCAGGCGCCGCTGCTCGGTGCGGAGCCACCGCGCGCGCTCCAGCGGGTCGACCGGGCGCGTGCCGTACACGCGCGTGAGCTGGCCGAGCCCGTGGCGGGTCGCCTCCTCGTAGGCCGGCGACGGCGCCATCTCGCCCTGCATCGGCGCGACGGCCTCGCCGCCCTGGTCGACCCAGAACCCGACGAGCTGCGCGAGCTTCTCCTCGAGCGTCATCCGCCCGAGGAGCTCGACCACCCGGTCCGAGAAGGCGGACGCGGGGCTGCCGAGCCGGTCCATCACGTCGGTCATCCTTTCACCGCGCCGGTGAGGCCGCCGACGATGCGCCGCTGGAAGATCGAGAAGAACACGAGCGCCGGCAGCATCGACAGCGAGGTGAAGGCGAGCACCCGCGCCGTGTCCACCGAGTACTGGGACGAGAACTGCTGGACGCCGAGCGGCAGCGTGAACGTCGACGGGTTGTTCAGGATGAACAGCGGCAGGAGGTAGCCGTTCCAGCTGCCGATGAAGGCGAGGATCCCGACCGTCACGACGCCGGGCAGCGACAGCGGGATCACCATGCGCCAGAAGAACCCGAGCCGGCTCGCGCCGTCGATCTCCGCGGCCTCCTGGATCTCCGCCGGGATGGCGCGGAGGAACGGCACCAGGATGATGATCGTCGTCGGCAGGCCGAACGCGATCTGCGGCAGGATCACGCCCGCGAGCGTGTTCGTGAGCCCGAGGTTCTTCACGACGATGTAGAGCGGCGTGATCGCGACCGTCACCGGGAACATCAGCCCTGCCGCGAAGAGCGCGTACATCGCGCCGCGCAGCCGGTACTCGTAGCGGGCGATCGCGAAGCTCGCCATCAGGCCGAGCACCACCACCCCGAGGGTGGTGAGCAGCCCGACGATCAGCGAGTTGCCGACGAGCCGCCAGAAGAGCCCGCCGGTCAGCACGTCGAGGTAGTTCGTGGCCACCCACGGCGCCGGGAACCCGGCGGGCGAGTCCGTGATCTGCGAGTTCGTGCGGAAGCCGCCGATCACGATGTAGGCGACGGGCGCCAGCATGAGCACGATCACGACCGCAGCGATGACGGAGACGACCGCGTTCGAGGCGGCGCTGTGCCGCATCGGGCGGCCGCGGCGGGGCCGCCGCAGCGCGGAGGAGGGGAGGGCTTCGACGGCCATCAGCGGCCCTTTCCGGTCAGCGCGCCCTCGGTGTCGCGGCGCAGCACGAAGCGCTGGTAGACGAGGGCGACGATCAGGGAGATGAGGAAGAGGACGACGGCGACCGCGTTCCCGTACCCGTAGCTGCCGGCGTTGCGCCCGTTGACCACGAGGTAGGTGGCCATGGTCGAGGTGCCGGCGGTGGAGGCCACGTACTGGCCCCAGATGATGTAGACGAGGTCGAACAGCTGCAGGGCGCCGATCACGGACAGGAACGCCCAGATGCGGAGCGTCGGCCCGAGCAGCGGCAGCGTGATGCGGCGCTGGATCTGCCAGAAGCTCGCGCCGTCGATCGACGCCGCCTCCGTCAGCTCCTCCGGGATGCCCTGGAGGCCGGCGAGGAAGAGGATCACCGCGAAGCCGACGTACTTCCAGGTGATGATCCCCATCAGCGTCCAGATCGCGACGTCCGGGTTCGCGAGCCAGTCGACCCTGAGGGCGCCGAGCCCCATGTTCTGCAGCGCGCTGTTCAGGGCACCCGTGGTCTGCAGGATCAGCGACCAGCCGGTCCCGACGACGACCTCGGAGATCACGTAGGGGATGAAGATCAGGACCCGGATCAGGGTCTGCCCGCGCATCTTCCGGTTGAGCAGGAGCGCGAGCAGGATCGCGATCGGCCCTTGCAGCACGAGGGACAGCACGACGATGACGGCGTTGTGGCCGAGCGCCGCGATGAACGTGGGGTCCTGGACGATCGTGACGTAGTTCTGGAGGCCGACGAACTGGTTCGGCACGCCGTAGCCGGCCCAGCGGAAGAAGCCGTAGTACGCGGCCGCGACGACCGGGAAGATCACGAAGAGGAGGAAGACGACGAGGGCCGGACCCGTCAGCACCGCGATCTCGAGCCGGCTGCGCCACGAACCCGTGGTGCGGCGGCGCGCCATCGGGGGCGGCGTGGTGACGCCGCCCCCGATGGTCGATCCGGGTCCTGACGAGCGCTGCCCTGCGGGGAGCTGCTCGCGGACGGTCATGATCGGTGCGCTCAGCCCTTCTTCGCCGCGTCGTTCGTCGCGGAGACGATCCCCGCGGCGTCGCTCTTGCCGGCGAGCAGGTTCACGACGGACACGTTGAGCGCGTTGCCGACGTTCTGGCCGTAGACCGTGTCGAGCCACTGCGAGACGAACGGCGCCTTGTTGTAGGCCGCGACGACGTCCTTCAGGTACGGCTCGGTGACCGCGGCCTGCGCCTCGGTGTTGACGGGCGGCGAGTTGTAGGCCTTGTAGTAGGCCGTCTGCTGCGCGGTCGTGGCGATGTAGTTGAGGAACTCCACGCACGAGTCGGGCGCGTTCTGGGAGCACGAGTAGCCGTCGACGCCGCCGAGGATCGAGCCGGGTTTCCCCTGGCCGCCCGAGATCTCCGGGAAGGGGAACCAGCCGAGGTCCGGCAGCGGCTTCTCGTCCTTCGTGAGCGACGCGATCACGCCGGGGTCCCACGCGCCCATGAGCTCCATGGCCGCCTTGTGGTTCGCGACGAGACCGGCGGAGCTGCCGGCGCCCTGCTGCGCGGCGGTGGTCAGGAAGCCCTCGTTGAACGGCTTCGTGTCGCTGAACGCCTGGAGGTCCTGCCCGGCCTTCAGCCAGCAGCCGTCGTCGAAGGTCTTCGTCTTGGCGGCCTTCTCGAGCGCGCTCGGGGCGCACTCGCGGAGCGCGAAGTTGTAGTACCAGTGCGCGGCCGGCCAGGCGTCCTTCGCGCCGAGCGCGACGGGCTGGATGTCCTTCGCCTTCAGCTTCGCGATGTCCGCGTTCAGCTCGTCGAGCGTCGTCGGCGTCCCGTCGATGCCGGCCTGCTGGAACAGGTCCTTCGAGTACCAGATGCCGCTCGGCAGCACGGCCAGCGGCATCGCGTAGACCTTGCCCCCGATCGACTCGGCGCCGAACGACGCGGCCGGGATGACCTTCTTCGTCGCCGCGGAGATGCCGGAGGTGATGTCCTTCACCTGGCCGGCGTCGACCATCGCCTGCATCTTGCCGCCGCCGCGCTGCAGGAAGACGTCCGGCGCGTCCCCGGAGTTCATCGCGGTCTGCAGCTTGCCATCGAAGTCCTCGTTCTGGACGGTCTGGACGTCGATCGTGACGTCCTTGTGCGTCTTCTCGAAGCCCTTGGCCGCGTCCTTCCAGAACTGCAGGCCGGGGCCCGTCGTCGAGTTCTGCCACAGGGTCAGGGTCTGCGGGCCGTCGGAGGATCCTCCGGACGAGCTGCACGCGGTCAGTCCGGCTGCGCCGGCGAGGAGGACCGCCGAGACGGCGATCAATCGGTGTGGTCTCACTGGTGCACCTGTGCTCTCTTCATCGAGGGGGTGCCGACGGAGCTGTGGAGGCGGCGGCCGGCGCGCCGGTCCGGGGGCCGGACGCCGAAAGCATCAAGGCTCCGTTCAGGACTGTCAAACGTTTTCGAAACCGTTTGCTGCTCGTTATCATCGTGCTCGTGCAGCGACGCCCGACCATCACCGACGTGGCCGCGGCGGCCGGCGTCTCGGTCGCCACGGTGTCGAAGGCGATCAACGGGCGGTACGGCGTCGGCGGCGAGACGGCGGCCCGCGTCCTCCAGGTCGCGAGCGAGCTCGGCTACGCGTCGAGCCTCGGCGCGAGCAGCATGCGCTCGAGCCGCACCGGCGTCGTCGGGGTGTTCATCGCGGCGTTCGAGCCCTTCTCGACCGAGGTGATGAAGGGCATCGGCGTGGCCCTCGGCGACAGCGGCAACGACCTGCTGGCCTACAGCAGCCTCACCGGCAACGAGCACGACGGATGGGAGCGGCGGTCCCTGTCGCGGCTCGCCGGCACGATCGACGGCGCGATCCTCGTCGCGCCGACGGTCGTCGACCTCCCCGGCACGATCCCGCTCGTCGCGATCGATCCGCACACCGGGCCGGCCGGGCTCCCGACCGTCGACTCCGACGGCTACGGGGGAGCGCGCCTCGCGATGCAGCACCTGATCGGGCTCGGGCATCGCCGCATCGGCTTCGTCTCCGGGCGGCAGGACCTGCGGTCGGCGCTCCTCCGCGAGGCCGGGTACCGCAGCGCGCTCGACGACGCGGGCATCCCCTTCGACCCCGACCTCGTCCGGGCCGGCAACTACGAGCTGCGCCTCAGCCGAGACGCCGCCGGCGCGCTCCTCGACCTCGCCGACCCGCCCACCGCCGTCTTCGGCGCGAACGACCTGTCGGCGATCGCGACGGTGCAGGTCGCGCAGTCGCGCGGGCTGTCGGTGCCCGGCGACCTCTCCGTCGTCGGCTTCGACGACGTCCCCGAGGCGGCGCGCGCGGATCCGCCGCTGACCACGGTCCGGCAGCCCATGCAGCAGCTCGGCAACGAGGCCGTCGCCATGATGCTCGCGCTCCTGGCGAACCAGGAGCTGCGCCGTCCGCACGTGACCCTTGCCACGCGGCTCGTCGAGCGGAGGACGACGGCCCCGCCCCGCCGCTGACGCCCGGCGAATGTTGCGGATCACAACATGGGGCGTGATTGGATGGACCACGCGCGACCCCGGGTTCGGGCGGCGCGCGAGTGCGAAGGAGCGCCGCATGGCACGAGGTCCCGTTTCCGTCCAGCTCTACTCCGTCCGGGACCGCCTGGCCGACGACCTCGAGGGCACGCTCGAGCGCCTCGCGGCGCTCGGCTTCACGAACGTCGAGCCGTACGGCGTGTTCGTGGCCGGCTCGGACCGCTACGCCGCGGCGCTCGCGGCGACCGGGCTCTCGGCCCCGTCCGCGCACGCGGGCGTGCTCGAGCTGAGCGACCCGGCACCGGCGTTCGAGGCCGCCGCGGCGCTCGGCGTGCGGACGGTCATCGACCCCGCGCACCGCACCGACGACTGGGAGTCGGTCGACGGCATCGCACGCATCGCCGAGCGCATCAACCGGGCCGCGGAGCGGGCCCGCGAGTACGACCTCGTGTTCGGGTACCACAACCACTGGTGGGAGCTGGAGGCGCGGCCGACCGGCGTGCCCGCGCTCGAGCAGCTCGCCGCGCGCCTCACGGACGACGTCGTCCTCGAGGTCGACACCTACTGGGTCGAGGTCGGCGGCGAGAGCGCGCCCGACCTGCTCGGTCGGCTGGGCGAGCGCGTCAAGCTCCTGCACGTGAAGGACGGGGACCGCAGCCGCGACACGAAGCGGCAGCTGCCCGCGGGCGAGGGCGTGCTCGACGTCCCCGCGATCCTCGACGCGGCGCCGTCGGCGATGCGGGTGCTCGAGTTCGACGACTACGACGGCGACACGATCGACGGCCTCGCGGCCTCGCTCGCGTACGTGAACCACCTGGAGGCGGGCAAGTGACGGTAGGAGTGGGCGTCATCGGCGCCGGAGTGATCAGCGCGCAGTACCTGGCGAACCTGACGACGTTCCCGGACCTCGAGGTCCGCTTCGTCGCGGACATCGACCTCGAGCGGGCGAAGGCGCGGGCGGAGGAGTTCGGCATCCCGGCGTCCGGCACGACCGAGGAGCTGCTGGCGGACGACGGCATCGACATCGTCGTCAACCTCACGCTGCCGTCCGTGCACGCGGAGGTCGACCTGGCGATCCTCGCCGCCGGCAAGCACGTCTGGAGCGAGAAGCCGATCGCCACGAACGCGGCGGACGCGCGGCGGGTGCTCGACGCCGCCGAGGCCGCGGGCCTCCGCGTCGCGGTCGCCCCCGACACGGTGCTCGGCGCCGGGCTGCAGAGCGCGTTCCGCGCGATCGCGGACGGGCGGATCGGCGAGCCGCGCACGGCGATCACGCAGGTGCTGAACCCGGGGCCGGAGCGCTGGCACCCGGCGCCGGAGTTCCTGTTCCAGGCCGGCGGCGGTCCGCTGCTCGACCTCGGGCCGTACTACCTGACGACGCTCGTCAGCGTCTTCGGCTCGGTCGCCCGCGTCGCCGCGGTCGGCTCGATCTCACGGCCGAAGCGGGTCGTCGAGTCCGGTCCGCGCGCCGGCACCGAGTTCGACGTGACGGTGCCGAGCTACTCCGCGCTCCTCCTCGAGTTCGAGAACGGCACCTCCGCGCAGGCGACCTTCTCCTTCGAGTCGGCGCTGCCCCGGGCGGGCTTCTTCGAGATCACGGGCACCGACGGCGCGATCGTGCTGCCGGACCCGAACATGTTCGACGGCGACTCGTCGCTCTGGACGCTCGAGTCCTGGAAGGGGCTGACCGGCCCCGAGCAGCCGACGCCGGAGACGGTCGAGGCCACGGGGCCCGCCGACGGCCGCGGGCTCGGCGTCCTCGAGCTCGCGCGGGCGATCGCCGCCGGCGTGCCCGAGCGCGCGTCGGGCGCCCTCGCGGCGCACGTGCTCGACGTCATGCTCGCCGCGGCGGAGTCCGCGGAGCGCGGGGAGACCGTCGCGGTCACGAGCCGCGTCGCCCCGGTCGAGCCGCTGCCCGCGGACTGGAACCCGAAGGAGGCGACCCTCTGATGGCGGAGACCCCCCTGCGCATCGGCATCATCGGCGTCGGCAACATCAGCGCGCAGTACTTCGCGAGCCTGCCGTCGCTGCCGAACCTCCGGCTCGTCGCCGTCGCCGACCTCGACATGGCCCGTGCGGGCGAGGTCGCGGCGGAGCAGGGTGTCGTGGCGCGGACGGTGGACGAGCTGCTGGCGTCCGACGACGTCGACGCGGTGCTCAACCTGACGATCCCGGCCGTGCACGTCGAGGTCGGCACCCGGGTGCTCGAGGCCGGCAAGCACGTGTACGCGGAGAAGCCGCTTGCGCTGCGCCCGGAGGACGCGGCGCCGATGCTCGAGCTCGCGCAGGAGCGGGGGCTGCGGGTCGGCAGCGCGCCCGACACGGTGCTCGGCACGGGCATCCAGACCGCGCGGCGGCTCGTCGACGACGGGGCAATCGGGCAGGTCCTGACCGCGGACGCGCACTGGAGCGCCCCCGGTCACGAGCGCTGGCACCCGAATCCCGCGTTCTACTACCAGCCGGGCGGAGGTCCGCTGCTCGACATGGGGCCGTACTACCTGACGGCGCTCGTCACGATGCTCGGCCCGGTCGTCCGCGTCTCCGGCGTGAGCATCCGCTCGCCGCGGGAGCGCAGCGTGGCCACGGGCCCGAAGGCGGGCGAGGCGATCGAGGTCGCCGTCGACACCGGTGTGAGCGGGATCCTCGAGCACGCGGGCGGCGCGGTCTCCCGCGTCTCGTTCTCGTTCGACACCTGGGCGACGCGCGCGCCGCTGTTCGAGCTGCACGGGACCACCGGGTCCATCGCGGTGCCCGACCCGAACAACTTCGCCGACCCGGTCGAGGTGTGGACCGTCGGGCAGCCGGAGTGGCGCACGGTCGCGCCGAACGCCGGGTACGAGGGCGCCGGCCGCGGCTACGGCCTCGCGGACATGGCGCACGCGATCGCGACGGGTCGGCCGCATCGCGCGAGCGGCGAGCTGGCGCAGCACGTGCTCGAGATCATGGACGCGATCCCGCGCTCGAGCCGCGACCACGCGGTCATCACGCTGACGACGACCGTCGAGCGCCCCGCCGCCGTCCCGGAGGGCGCGAAGCCCGACACCTGGTAGCCCGATCCTGTTCACGGATACGGAGATCCGGCTCGCCGGATCTCCGTATCCGTGAACAGGACTAGCCGAGCGGGACCCAGTCGCCCTTCGAGTCCTCGATCGCGGCGAGGACCTTCTGCACCGCGAGGCCGTCGGCGAACGACGGCTCCGGGTCCCGGCCCTCGACGATCGCGTCGGTGAAGTCCTTCACCTCGTGCGTGAAGGTGTGCTCGTAGCCGAGGCCGTGCCCGGCCGGCCACCACGCGCCGACGTAGGGGTGCTCGGGCTCGGTGACGAGGATGCGGCGGAAGCCGCTCTCGACCGCGTCCTCGGTGAAGTCGAGGAACTCGAGCTCGTTCATCCGCTCGAAGTCGAACGCGAGCGATCCCTTCGAGCCGTTCAGCTCGATCCGCATCGCGTTCTTGCGGCCCGCGGCGAAGCGGGTCGCCTCGAACGTCGCGAGCGCGCCGCCGTCGGTCCGGCCGACCCACACCGCCGCGTCGTCGACCGTGACCTCGCCGCGCTCCTCGGAGCCCTTGGCGGTCAGGCCGCCCGTCTGCTCCGCGAGCTTCGGCCGCGTCTTCACGAAGGTCTCCGTGATGCCGGTCAGGCCGGTCAGACGGTGCCCGGTGAGGAACGTCGCGAGGTCGATGATGTGCGCGCCGATGTCGCCGAGCGCGCCCGATCCCGCGGCGTCCTTGTCGAGCCGCCACACGAGCGGGAACTCCGGATCCGCGATCCAGTCCTGCAGGTAGACGGCGCGGATGTGCCGGATCTCGCCGATCCGCCCCTCGTCCACGAGCCGCTTCGCGTAGGCGAGCGCGGGCGTGCGGCGGTAGGAGAACCCGGCCATCGAGCGGACGCCGCGCTGCTTCGCTGACTCCGCTGCGGCGACCATGCGCTCCGCGCCCTCCACCGAGTTCGCGAGGGGCTTCTCGCAGAGCACGTGCTTGCCGGCCTCGAGCGCCCCGATCGCGATGTCGACGTGGCTGTCGCCCGGCGTGCACACGTCGACGACGTGGATGTCCGGATCGGCGACCGCGTCGCGCCAGTCGGTGAGCACGTTCGGGATGCCGAACGCGTCGGCGAAGGCCTGCGTGTTGTCCCGGTTCCGGCCGATCACGTGCGTGACCCGGGCCGGCGTCCCGAAGAACTTCGCGGCTTGCGCCCACCCCGCGGTGTGGATGCGGCCCATGAAGGCGTAGCCGGCGACGGCGACGTTCAGCGTCTCGGTCATGGTCACGCCTTCGTGGAGGCTGCGCTCGTCGCAAAAGCTGCGTCGAAGGCGGCGGCGGGCGGCTGGATGGTGTTGAGCTTGCGCACGATCTCGAGGGCCTCGGGCGCGCCGACGGTGCGCTCCATGCCGGCGTCCTCCCACTCGACCGAGGTCGGGCCGTCGTAGCCGATCGCGTTCAGCGTGCGGAAGATGCGCTCCCAGGGCACCTCGCCGTGGCCGACCGAGACGAAGTCCCAGCCGCGACGCGGGTCGGCCCAGGGGAGGTGGCTGCCGAGGCGGCCGTTGCGGCCGTCGAGGTGCGTCACCGACTCCTTGCAGTGGACGTGGAAGATCCGGTCCGCGAAGTCCTGCAGGAACATGGACGGGTCGAGCTGCTGCCAGACGAAGTGCGACGGGTCGAAGTTGAAGCCGAACGCCGGGTGGTCGATCGCCTCGAGCGCCCGCTTCGCCGTCCAGTAGTCGTACGCGATCTCGGTCGGGTGGATCTCGAGCGCGAACCGCACCCCGTTCTCCTGGAACGCGTCCAGGATCGGCGTCCAGCGTGTGACGAAGTCGTCGAAGCCTTTCTGCACGAAGGCGTCGGAGGCCGGGGGGAACATCGCGACCGCGTGCCAGATCGACGAGCCGGTGAAGCCGGTGACCGTCTTCACGCCCATCGCCTTGGCGGCCTTCGCGGTGGTGATCATCTCCGCCGCGGCGCGCTGCCGGACGCCCTCGGGGTCGCCGTCGCCCCAGACCCGGTCGGACAGGATGTCGCGGTGCCGCTCGTCGATGGGGGAGTCGCACACCGCCTGACCGAGCAGGTGGTTCGAGATCGTCCAGGTCGAGAGGCCGTTCCGCTCGAGGATCGCCTTCCGGTCGGCGACGTACGCGGGGTCCTCCGCGGCGCGGACGACGTCGAGGTGGTCGCCCCAGCTGGCGATCTCGAGGCCGTCGTAGCCCCACTCGCCCGCCATCCGCGCCACCTCCTCGAACGGCAGATCGGCCCACTGGCCGGTGAACAGGGTGACGGGTCGCGTCATCGCGCTCCTCCTTCTCCTCGTATATAGGGACGTCAGTCGGCCGCCGGGCGCGCGGCCCAGAGCAGGCCCTGCTCGATGATCTTCCGCACCGACGGGTCCTGCACGATCTCGATGCGGTGCCCGGGGGTCGAGACCACGATGCGGCCCTCGCCCCACTGCCGCGTCCAGACGGCGGGGAACGTGACGGGCCGGTCCCAGGCGTCCCAGTCGCGCTTGGCCTGCGTGGTCGTCGCGAGCACCTGGTTGTACTCGTCGGAGAGCACCCAGTACTGCTCGGTCGTGAGCTCGAAGTCGTCGACGCCCGCGGTGACGGGGTGACTGCGACCGAGGTCCGTGATCTCGACCGTGTAGTGCTCGTAGTTGTCGGACTGCTCGCCGGTCGCCTGCTCCGGCGGGTTCACCGAGGCGTGGTGGGCGAACTGACCGCCGATCAGCTGCAGGTAGTCGGCGCTGTTCCGGTACGAGTCGGCGATGCCGCCGTGCCACCCGACCATGCCGGTGCCGGCCCGCACCGCGGCGATCAGGCCCGCGAGCGCCTCCGGGGAGATCTCCGACATCGTCACGACCTGCACGATCAGGTCGACGTCGGCCATGCGCGCGGCGTCGGCGTAGACCTCGTTCGACTCCTCGATCGTCACGGTGAAGCCGTTGTCCTCGAGGAACGGCACGAACGAGTCGGTGGTCTCGACGGGCATGTGACCGTCCCAGCCGCCACGGACGATGAGGGCGTTGCGCGTGGTCATGCGGTCCTTCCTGCGGTCGCGGCCGGCCAGGCCGCCACCAGGTGCTCGGCGACGCGGAGGGCGTTCGCCACGATGGTCAGCGTCGGGTTGACGCTGCCGTTGGTCGGGTGGAGCGACGAGTCGCACACGACGATCCGCCGGGACCCCCAGGGGCGGCCGAACGGGTCGGTCGCGCTGTCCGCGGGATCCGTCCCCATCCTCGCCGTCCCGCATGAGTGCTCGCCCGCCGCCGAGGCGGTCGCGGTGCCGCGCTGCCGGAACACGTCCCGCGCGCCCGCGGCGAGCAGCCATTCCTCGCCGTGCACGGCCATCCCGTCCTCGACCTCGACGGACGCGCGGTGGACCCGCTTCTCGAGCGCCGCGCCGGGGCGTCCCCACCGGTCGCGGACGTCGGCGAGCGTGACGCGGGAGGTCGGCATCGGCACCTCCTGCCCCATGCCGAAGACGCCGAACACGTTCGCGCGCTCCCCGGCCATCCAGGCCTTGTGCCCGGCGCCCCAGCCGGGCACGCCCGGCATCGGGTTTGTCGCCCAGGTCAGGGGGAGCAGGCCCATGAGGTCCACGAGGACGCCGCCGCCCCACGGGATCGTCTCGGCGTGCACGTGATCGAGTGTCGCGACGGAGTGCCCCGGGCCGATGTACGGCTTCACCGGGTGCTCGACCTTCCCGAGCATCGTGACGAACCGGTGGTCGTGCAGGTGGCGGCCCATCGCGTCGTTGCCGATGCCGCTCGCGAGCAGCAGGCGGGCCGTCTCGACCGCGCCGGCCGCCACGACGACCACGTCGGCCTCGACCTCGAGCTCGACCGGCGTGCTCGACGTGGACGCCATCACCGAGACGGCGGCGCGGTCGGCGCCGTCGCGGACCTCCACCACCTCGGCGTCGTAGAGCACGTGGAGGTTCCCCGTCGCGTGGGCGCGGGGGAGGAACGTATTGTGGCTGCCGTTCTTCGCGTTCACCGGGCACGCGTGCCCGACGCACTGCGGGCAGCGGACGCACGCCGGTCGGCCGTCGTGCGGGACGCTGTTCAGCGCGAGCGGGATCGGGCCCCAGCCCCACCCGAGGCGGTCGGCGGCGCCGGCGAGCAGCTCGCGGGCCGGCTCCGTGCCGAACGGCGGCATCGGGTAGCCGGCCGTGCGCGGGGTCCGGGCCGTGAGCGCGCCCTCCTCGCCCGCGACGCCGAGCTCCTGCTCCGCACGCGAGTAGTACGGCTCCATCTCGTCGTAGGAGACCGGCCAGTCCGCGAGGCTCGCGCCGTCCGGGTTCCCGTAGACCGAGCGCATCCGGAAGTCGTCGGGCATGAAGCGCCAGGCCATGCCCTGCCAGAGCCGGGTGCCGCCGCCCATGGCGTCCGCGTTCAGCCCGTAGAGCCAGGCGTCGTCGGTGCCGTCGAGGACGCGGTCGCCCTCCGGCAGGACCGCAACGCGGGGATGCCCGGCGCCGGGGCCGGCCGTCGGGCGGTAGACCGCGTTCCGCTTGCCGCGGAGGTGGTCGCCGCGCAGCGCGGCGTTCGGCAGTCGTGCGGCCCGCTCGATCACGAGGACGCTGCGGCCCGCCTCTGTGAGCAGCTGGGCGGCGACGCCGCCGCCGGGCCCGCTTCCGACGACGATCGCGTCGTAGGAGCGGCGGACGCCGGCCGTGCCGACGTCCGGCACGAGGTCGGGCTCGACCGGGGTGACGCCGACCGGCACCGCGCGGAAGCCGACGAGGTCGAGACCGGCGGGCGCCGCGCCCTCACGGGCCGCGTAGTAGCCCTCGAAGGTCACGCGGCGGAGCGCGGCGAAGTCGTCCTCGTGCTCCAGGCCGCGGAGCAGCTCGTCCTGCCGGGCGGGCGGGAGGTCGGCGAAGGCCCGGTCGCCGGCGAGGACGTCGAGCCGCTCGGCGAGCCGGGCGAGCGCGGGCTCGGCCCAGGCGAGGTCGGGGGAGCCGGCGAGGTGGGCGTCGACGCCGCCGGCCCAGCCGCCCGGCCACCGGTCGGCCGGGATGACCCGGTCGACGGCGGCCCTGATCGCATCCGGCACGCGCACGGTCGTCTCCTTCAGGGGTTCGCGGATCCGCAGAAACGGACCGACACGCCGTCGGATCGGAGCGATCCGGCGGCGTGTCGGTCGAGTTCTGCGGATCCGCGAGGGGAATGCGGATCCGCGAGGGGGCTACCGCCCGGCGAGCGAGCCGCCGATGCCGCCGACGCTGAAGTACTTGTTCAGCACGGCGAAGATGATCACCGGGGGCGCCATCATGACGACGGCGACGGCCATGACCGAGCCCCAGTCCGACGCGTTCTGCTGGAAGAACGTCTGCAGGCCGACCGGCAGGGTCAGGTTCTGCGGTGACTGGAGGAACAGCAGCGCGATCAGGTAGTCGTTCCAGGCGAGCAGGAACGAGAAGATCGCGGTCGACAGGATGCCGGGCAGCGAGTTCCGCAGCACCACGCGGATGAACCCGCCGAACACGCTCGCGCCGTCCATCCACGCCGCCTCCTCGAGGGAGATCGGGATGGAGTCGAAGTACGCCGCCATCATCCAGATCGCCACCGACATGGTCGAGCCGATGTAGACGATCGCGACGCCCGCGAGGCTGTCGACGAGACCGAGGGTCGTGAAGACGATGAACAGCGGGATCGCCGCGGTGACCACCGGCAGGGACTGGACGACGAACAGGATCAGCGAGTAGCCGGACACGAGCCGGTTCCGGAGCCGGGAGAGCACGTAGCCCGCGGGCGCCGCCACGGCCACCGCCACGACGACGGTCACGAGCGCGACGGTCAGGCTGTTGCCGAGCCAGGTGAACACGTCGCCGGCCGAGAAGATCCGCTGGAAGTTCTCGAACGTGAACCCGGTCGCCGTGCTGTTCTGACCCGGCTGGGTCGAGAGGTACAGCACCGTGACGATCGGCGTGATGACGAAGGCCGTGACCACGAGGATCAGGAGGAAGCGCCACCACTGGCCCTTCTGCTCCCGCTCCCGGGCCGAGCGCCGCTTCACCTGCTGCTGCTGGCCGACGGTGGCCGAGGTGGCTCCGCCGGCCGCGATCGCCTGGCTCATTCGATGCTCGCCTTCTTGATGCGCTGGAAGAGGATGACCGACACGATCACGAGGACGGTGGTCATCATGAACGCGATGGCCGTCGCCGGACCGGTCTGCTGGTTCTGGAACGCGTACTGGTACGCGAGAATGATCAGCGAGGTCGTCGCCCCCGTCACGCCCGTCGACGGACCGCCCTGCGTCAGCAGGAAGATCGTCGGGAAGTCGTTGACGCAGAAGATCGTCATCAGGACCCAGCTGATGAACGTCGTGCGGGAGATGATCGGCAGCGTGACGCCCCGGAAGGCCTGCCAGCCCGTGGCGCCGTCCATCTTCGCCGCCTCGTAGACGTTGGTGTCCACCGACGCGAGCGCCGAGGACATCATCATCATCATGAACGGGAAGCTGATCCACACCTTGAAGATGCAGACGACGACCTGCGCGAGGACCGGGTCGCCGAGGAAGTTCACGTTCTCGATCCCGATGGCGTTCAGCAGCATCGGGACCGGCGACTGCGGCGTCGCGACGAGGAAGTTCCACGCGGTCGAGGACACGACGACCGGCACGATCCACGGCAGCAGCAGCAGCACCTTGAAGACCGCGTTGCCGGGGATGCGGGTGCGCAGCAGCAGCGCGAGCGCGAGGCCGACGGCCCACGAGCCGAAGACCCCGACGACCGTGAAGATCACCGTGAAGATCGTCGCCTGGAGGGCGATCGGGGCGAACTGCGGCGACGTGAACGTGTCGATGTAGTTCTGCAGGCCGACGAACGGCGCCTCGGTGGGCAGCGTCGAGGGCGAGCCGTTCTGCAGCGACTGGAGGAACGCGTACCCGACCGGGAAGACGTTCAGCAGGACGAGCAGGATCAGCGACGGCAGCGCGAAGACAGCGAGCGTGAGGCCCGCCCGGCCGAGCGGCGTGCTCGGCCGACCGCGACGGGGGGCGCCCGGCCCTCGGCCGGACACCCCCACACCGCGCTTCGCCTGCTGGAATCGTTCCGTGACGGTGTCGACAGCCATCACGACTCCTTCCTAGGCGTGCCCGCGACGGATCGCGGGCGGGCGGATCAGGCGGACTTCAGTGCGTTCTGCAGCGTCGTCAGCGCCGTCTTCGCGTCGGTCTTGCCCGCGAGGATGGTCTGGGCGAAGTTGATCATCGGCTGCGTGCCGTCGACCTTGGTGACGTTCAGGAAGACGGTGTTCTGCCCGGGGGCGCCCCACGTCTTCGAGATCGGCTGCCAGTTCTCGACGATCGCCGTCGTCTTGGGGTCGTCGGCGTACGCGGCCTTGACGATCGACTGCAGCGGCGCGAGGCCGATGCCCGTCTTCTTCGTCCAGAGCGTCTTCATGTTCTGGTAGTAGTACGTGAGGAACGCCTCCGACGCCGCCTGGCTGGGGGTGTTCTTGTACATCATGATGTTGTTCGGGAAGTAGAGCGCGCCCTTCTTGCCCGAGGGACCCGTCAGCGGCGTGCCGACCTCGAGGTTGCTCGCGACCGAGGCGTTGACGTTCGCCGGGGTGCCCGCGCCGTCCCAGATCATGCCGAACTTGTTGGCGTTCATCTGCGCGTAGGCGTTGGCCGACGTGTAGGTGCCCGACCGCGGGTCGACGTAGCCGTTCTTGACGAGCCCGATGACCCACTCCATCGCCTGGATGTTGGCGTCGGTGACCGCGTCGACCTCCTGGTTCTCGTTGAAGAGGCCGCCGCCGTTGTTGATCATGTGCGCGACGAGGGTGTGACCGCCGGTGAAGGCGCCGGCGCCCGAGTACGTGCCGTAGCCGTAGATGCCCTGCTTCTTGAGCGCCTTGCAGACGTTCTCGAACTCGTCCCACGTCGTCGGCGCCTGGACGCCGGCCTTCTCCAGCAGGTCCTTGCGGTACCAGAAGAGGCGCATGTCGAGGTTGTAGGGGACGGCCGCGTAGCCGTTCTTCGTCTTCAGCGTGTCGACGAGGCCCGGGAGGAAGTCGTCGTAGATGCCGTTCTTCTTCCACGAGTCGAGCAGGTCGTCCGCGTACGCGATCTTGCCCTGCGACTCGAAGAGGAAGGCCTGCGTGCCGCCGCCGGAGCTGACGGCGGGGCCGGTGTTCGCCGCGACCGCGGTGCTGTAGGTCTGCGTGAAGTTCGCCCACTGCACCTGGCGGTACTGGATCTTCCCGAAGCCGGACTTCGGCTTGTAGGCCGCGGCGATCCGCTGGTCCTCGGTGAGGAACGCCGGGGCGCCCCAGGGCTGGTTCCAGAACTTCAGCGGCTGGCTCGCCTTGCCGGCGCCGCCTCCGCCACCACCGCTCGTGCTGCAGGCGGCGAGAGCGCCGACCGCGAGCGCGCTGACGCCTGCGCCCAGCAGCGTGCGCCGCGTGAAGCCGGATCCGGAGGGTAGAGATGCCATCTTCGGTGTCCTCTCCGACGCCCGGCTTCTTCGTCCGCCGCGTCGTCGTTCGTCGTTGAACTGCTGTGATTCTGCTCCGGCCCGCCCCGGATGGGGAGGCCCTCGGCTGGGTCAGTTTTGTTGCGGTTCGCGGCAATGTCAACGAAAACTTCCGCGATTCTCGATCTCGGTTCGGTCACGTTCGGTCGGCCGCGCCGGTCGAGCGGGGCGTCACGCGGTCGGACGCGCCGTGCTGTCGCGGACGACGAGGTGCGTCGCGAGCTCGAGCCGCTGCCGTTCGACGGCCTCGCCCGCGGCGAGCGCGAGCACGATCCGGGTGGCCTCTGCGGCCATCCGGCGGATCGGCTGATGCACCGTCGTGAGCCGGGGCCGGGCCCAGGTGGCGACCTGCGTGTCGTCGTAGCCGACCACCGACAGGTCCTCCGGGACGCGCAGCCCGCGCTCGGTCGCGACCTCGATGATCCCGAGCGCCTGCATGTCGTTGCCCGCGAAGATCGCGGTCGGGCGGTCGTCGCCGGCGAGGAGCAGCTCGGCGGCGCGCCGCCCCCCGCTCGGCAGGAAGTCGCCCATGAGCACCCAGTCCTCGCGCACGGGCAGGCCGGCGGAGCCCATCCCCGAGCGGAAGCCGTCCAGCCGGGCCCAGGAGCACAGCTGGTGCGCGTGCCCGCTGACGGCCGCGATCCGCGTGTGCCCGAGCTCGATCAGGTGCCGCGTCGCGGCCAGGCCGCCCGCCCAGTTGGTGCTGCCGACGGCCGCGATCCCGGGCGCCAGCTCGCCCGCGGGGTCGATCACGGCGAAGGGGATGGAGCGCGAGGCGAGGCGCTCGGTGAGCTGTGCGGTCGGTTCCGTCGAGACGAGCAGGACCCCCGCGGGACGGCGCCGGAGCATGCCGGGCAGCCACTCGGGGCTCGGCTCGTGCCGCGCGCTGCTGGGGGAGAGCACGACGCTCATCCCCTCCTGGTGCGCGACCTCCTGGACGCCCGCCATGACCTCGGTGCCCCACGGGTTCGACAGGTCCGAGAACACGAGCTCGACGAGGGTCGACCCCTTCGCCGCGGTGCCGCGGCGGCGGTACTCGTGCTCGTCGAGCAGCAGCTCCACGCGCTGCCGGGTCGACGGTGCGACGTCCGCGTGCCCGTTCAGCACCTTCGAGATCGTCGACAGCGACACCCCCGCCTCGGCGGCGAGCATCGACAGCGTGGTGCGCTCGCGCCGGCCGGCCTCCGTCGTGGACATCGCTGCTCCTCACGCCCGCCGGGGCGCATGCCGCACGGGTCGTTCCGGGCGAGCAGCGGCCGAGAGGCCTTTCGGCCATTCTGCCGAAAGTTTCGGTTCCGCGGCAAGGGGCAACTTCGCCCGCCTCCGGTTCCGCGGTGCCGATCGTTACATTGGGCGGCACCATGAGCGACGCGGTCGACACCACGCCACCCTCCGGTCGGCTCCGGCTCCTCGAGCGCGTGGCGGACCACGTGCTCGCCCATGGTGCGACGGATCTGAGCCTCAGCGAGCTCGCCCGCGCCGTGGGGTCGAGCAATCGCATGCTCCTGTACCACTTCGGGTCGAAGGAGGCGGCGCTGGGGCAGGCGATCCTCGTCGCCTTCACGCGCTTCCCGCACCTGCACGGCGCGCTCGTCCGGCTCGCGGAGGACGGCGGACCGCTCCGGGACCGGCTGCTGCGCGCGTGGCGGGACATCGCGCACGAGGAGAACCTTCCGTTCCTGGCGCTGTTCTTCCAGTCCTTCGGCGTCGCGCTCTACCACCCCGAGCGCAACACCGAGCTGCTCGACAGCATGGGCGGCGAGTGGGTCGAGGCCGTGCGCACCGTCCTCGAGCGGGAGGGCGCGGACGAACCGCTCGTGACCGCGACCGAGCTCGTCGCCGTGCTGCGCGGGCTGCAGTTCGCGCTGCTGTCCGGGACGGATCGCGCGGTGCTCGACGCGGCGTTCGCCGCGTACGTCGTCCGGATGCCGCTCCCGGCCGGGGCGTAACGCCGGCGAAACACGGGCCGCCTACCGTTGAACCGTTCGGTTCAGCCTGAGGAGGCCGCATGGCTCCGCTCGTCCCGCTCGATCCCGCACCCGGCTCCATGGACGGCGCGCTGCGCCGCGCGTTCGGCCTCTTCCCGTCCGGCGTCGCGGCCGTGGCGGCGGAGGTGGACGGGGCGCCGCGCGTGCTCGTCGTCTCCTCCTTCCAGGTCGGCATCTCGGCCGACCCGCCGCTCGTCCTGTTCGCGGTGCAGCACACGAGCACGACGTGGCCGGTGCTGCGCCGCGCCGACCGGCTCGGGGTCTCTGTGCTCGGGGAGGCGCACGACGGCGTCGCGCGCCGGCTCGCGGCGAAGGGCGACCACGACCGCTTCCGCGACGTGGAGACGACCCGGACGCCGACCGGTGCGGTGCTCGTCGCGGGCGCCCCGCTGCACCTCGAGACCTCGATCGAGGGCGGCGTGCGCGCCGGCGACCACGACGTGGTGCTGCTGCGCGTCCACGCGGTGGGGAGCGAGCCCGCCGTCCCGCCGCTCGTGTTCCACGGCTCGGCGTTCCGGCGCCTCAGCCCGGCGGACGCCGCCGCCTGATCCAGGCGGCGCCAGCCCCGGCGGCGCGCGAGGGCCCTCCTATGCTGGCGCGGTGCTGACCCCCGACCTCGGTGGCCGTGCCGGCGGCGCCGAGCGGCGGCGGAACCTCGCGCTCGTGCTGCAGCGCGTGCACGCCGGACCGGCGACGCGGAGCGAGCTGACCCGGGTCAGCGGCCTGAACCGGTCGACCGTCGGCGCCCTCGTGGCCGACCTCGTCGCCCGCGGGCTGGTCGTCGAGGACGAGCCCGCCGCCGGCGGCCAGGTCGGCCGCCCCAGCCCCGTCGTGCGGGCCGGCGAGCGGCCCGTAGCCATCGCGATCAACCCGGAGGTCGACGCGATCACGGTCGCCTTCGTGCGCCTCGGCGGCGAGGTGATCGCGGTCGACCGCACGCCGCTCGCCGCCCCGCCGACCGTCGACGAGGCCCTCGACGCGACCGCGGCGGCGGTCCGCCGCCTGCACGCCCGGCAGCCCGGCCACGAACCGGTCGGGGCGGGCCTCGCCGTGCCGGGCGTCGTCAGCACGGCCGACGGCGTCGTCCGGCTCGCGCCGCACCTCCGCTGGCGCGACGTGCCGCTCGCGCAGCGGTTCGCCGAGGTGCTGCAGGTGCCCGTCGCCGCCGCGAACGACGCCACGCTCGGGGCGAGGGCGGAGGCGCTGTTCGGCGCGGGCCGCGGCGTCGCCGACCTCGTCTACCTGAACGGCGGCGCGAGCGGCATCGGCGGCGGCATCGTCGCGGGCGGCATGCCGCTCGCCGGCGCGACCGGCCACGCCGGCGAGTTCGGGCACACGATCCTCACCCCGGCGGGCGCCGCCGACACGCTCGGCGTGCGCGGCACCCTCGAGGCGACGGTCTCCCGCGCCGCGCTGCTCCGCGTGCTCCGCCTCGCCGACAGGGACGCCGACCGCCTCGAGGCCGCGCTCGCGGCCTCCACGGATCCGGCCGTCCAGCTGGAGGTGGCGCAGCAGGTCGACGTGCTCGCGACGGCGATCGCGAACGCGGTGACGGTGCTGAATCCCGCGCGGGTGATCCTCGGCGGCTTCCTCTCCGCGCTCGCCGGCGTGGCCGGTCCGCGGCTCGAGGCGCTCGTCGCGGACCGCGCGCTGCCCGGCATCGGCGAGCTGGTGGAGATCCGGCGGAGCGAGCTCGGCCCGAGCATCCTGCTCATCGGCGCCGCGGAGCTCGCATTCGGCCCCGTCCTCGCGGACCCGGCGACCTGGCCCGCCCGCTGACTTTGCACGGATCAGGACGCGCTGCGCGACACGCCGTCGTGATCCCCGCCGGACACGGCGTGTCGGCCGATCCGTCCTGATCCGTGAAAGGTCAGGCGCGGAAGGCGGAGGCGAGCGCCGCGGGCAGCAGCCAGGGCGCCCGGCCGCCGGCGAAGCCGGTGAGGAGCCGGCCCGTCGTCGCCGCGGTCCGCGCGGTCACGAACCAGGGCGGGCGCGGGGAGAGGGCCCGCTCGCCGCGGAGCACGGAGGCGGGGAAGGGGCGGAACGGCCCGTGCAGCACGGTCCGCTCGGCGCCGTCGATCAGCAGCGCGTTGTGCACGACACCGATGCCGCTCCCGGCGTCCGCGAGCGTCCCGCCGGGGAACGCGCCCCACGGCGTCGCGGCGAGGAGGAACCCGAGGCCGGTCCACGCGTTGATGGCGATCGTGCCGTACCGCAGCGCGGCGATCGCCCTGCCGAAGCCGGCGCCGAGCGCCGCGCGGTCCTCCGGCCGGATCAGCACGTTCGCGCCGAGCGTGCCGACGAGGTCGTCGTTCGCGAGCCGCACCGCGGCGTCGAGGAACGCCTGACCGGTGCCGGGCACGTCGACGACGCCGAGGACGGGGGCGAAGCACTCGGTCGTCTCGATCGCGTGCGGGTCGCCCGAGCCGACCTCCACGAGGACGCGCCCGCCGTCCGGCCCGAGCCGCTCGGCCTCCGGGTAGGCGGCGACGGCGGCCGCCGTGCGGTCGGCGCTGCCGGGGTACCAGGCGGGCCGCGGAGGAGCGGCGGCGATCGCCGCCCGCACGGCGTCGAGGAACGCCGCGCGCTGCGGCCAGTCCGCGGAGACGACGAGGACCTGGCCCGCGATGCAGTTGTAGCCGCCGTTGTGGAGCCGCATCGTCGCCACGTGCTCGGCCTGGAAGGCGAGCTCCGCGTCCGTCCACGCGCCCGGCACCACGATGATCGGCGAGGCGCCGCCGAGCTCGCTCGTGATCGGCACCTCGAGCAGCGGTGTCCCGGCGCGCTTGCGCTCGGCCGCCTCCTCGCCGGTGCCCCAGACGATCGCGTCGTGGCTCACGACACTGCCCGTGATGTGCACGTGGGCGACGAGCCGGTGGTGCGCGAGGAAGCCGCCGACGGCCGCGCCGCCCTGCACGATGCGCAGCAGCCCGGCGTCCACGAGCGGCGCGAACGCCCGCGAGAACGGGCCCTCGAGCTCCGCGAGCACCGGGTTCAGCTTGAGGACCGCCGCGCGGTTGTGCGCGACGACCTCGTACAGGACGTCGAGCGGGGGGATGGAGGTGATGTTCCCCGCGCCGAGGACGAGGCCGACCCCGCCGGACTCGCCGACGCGCAGTGCGCCGAGACCGGCGGTCAGCATGGCCCGCTGATCCGTCGTGCCCGGCGGGAACCAGACCTCCGCGCGGAACCCGTTGAGCAGCAGCGACTCGGTGCGGTCGAGCGGCAGGACGTCGACGGCGCGGCGGCCGCCGGGCGCGGCGTGGAACGAGAGGCCGCGGAGCGGGCTGCGGCCCGCGGCGAGCACGTCGAGGGTGCTCGCCAGGCGTGCGAGCGCGGTGAGCGCGGCGTAGGGGCCCGAGAGCCACTCCTCGCCGACGAGCGGCGAGGCCGGGTCGAGGCCCTTGACGCGGGCGGCGGTCAGCGCCCACTCCTCCGCGTGCTCGGCGACGGCGGCGTGCGTGCGGCGGAGCAGCGCGGCCCGCTCCGGCAGCGGTGTGGTCGCCCAGCGCGTCGCGCCCGCTTCGAGGTCCTCCAGCGCCCGGTCGAGCGCCGCCTCGTCGACGACGTCGTCCGAAGCGCGTGCGGTGCCGACGCTCATCGAGCTCCCTCCGTGCCGGCCCAACGGTAACCCCTGCCGCGTCCGGCAGGATGGGGAGGCTTCCGAGACGAAGGGGTTCGCATGCGCAACTGGTCCGGCACGGTCGAGTACCGGGCGACGGCGGTCGAGGCGCCGACGTCGATCGAGGAGGTGCAGCGGCTCGTCGAGCGGACGCCGCGCATCCGCGCGCTCGGGACGCGGCACTCGTTCAACGACGTCGCGGACACCGACGGCGTGCTCGTCACGACGACGGAGATCCCCCCGGACTTCGCGCTCGACGAGGAGCGCCGGGTCGTCGCGGTCGGCGCGGGCACGCGCTACGCCGCGGTCGCGACGTACCTGACCGAGCAGGGCTGGGCCCTCCACAACATGGGCTCGCTGCCGCACATCTCCGTCGCCGGGGCGATCTCGACCGGCACCCACGGCTCGGGCGACCTGAACGGCAACCTCTCGACCGCGGTCCGCGGGCTGCAGCTCGTCGGGCCGGACGGCGCCCTGCGCTGGGTCCGGCACGGCGACGCGGACTTCCCGGGCTCCGTCGTCGCGCTCGGCCTGCTCGGCGTGGTGGTCCGCGTCGAGCTCGCGATCGAGCCGTCCTACCTCGTCCGCCAGGACGTGTACCGCGGCCTGCGCTGGGCGACGCTGCTCGCCGACGTGCCGGCCGTGACGTCCGCCGGCTACAGCGTCAGCGTGTTCACCGACTGGGCGACCGACCCGATCGGGCAGGTCTGGGTGAAGCGGCGGATCGCCGCCCTGGACGAGGCGGTGCCGGAGGAGCTCGCGGGCGCGACCAGGATCGAGGGCCCGTCGCAGATCCTCGAGTCCGAGGACGACAACACCACGCAGCAGGGGTTCGCGGGCGCCTGGTCCGCGCACCTGCCGCACTTCCGGATCGACAGCACGCCCTCGAACGGCGACGAGATCCAGACCGAGTACTTCATCGACCGGTCGGACGCCGCGCCGGCGCTCGAGGCGGTCCGCGCGCTCGCGGCGGACATCGCCCCGCTCCTGCTCATCACCGAGCTGCGGACCATGGCCGCCGACGACCTCTGGCTCAGCCAGGCGTCCGGCCGCGACTCCATGGCGATCCACTTCACCTGGCGGAACGCCCCCGACGCCGTCGTCGCGCTGACGCCCGAGATCGAGGCCGCGCTCGACCCCTTCGGCCCGCGCCCGCACTGGGGCAAGGTGCACACGATCCCGGCGGCCGTCGTCGCGTCGCGCTACCCGCGCTTCGCGGACTTCCGCGTGCTCGCGCACCGCATCGACCCGGAGGGCAAGTTCCGGGGCCCCGCGACCGATCGACTCCTGGAGGCGTCCGCATGAGCGCGCTGCCCATCAGCGGGACCGCGGTCCCGCTCCGCCACGGCGCCTACGCCGCCGAGATCGCGTCGGTCGGCGCGACGCTCCGCTCGCTGACGCACGACGGCCGCGACCTCGTCGCCCCGTTCGCGCAGGACGAGCTGCGCCCCGTCTACCGCGGCGTCGTGCTCGCGCCGTGGCCGAACCGCGTCGTCGACGGACGCTACGCGTTCGACGGGCAGGAGCAGCAGCTGCCCCTCACGGAGCCCGACCGCGGGCACGCCCTGCACGGCCTCGTCTGCTGGAGCGACTTCCGCGTGGTGCACCGCGCGACCGACGCCGTGACCCTCACGACGGACGTCGTCGCGCAGGCCGGGTACCCGCACCCGCTGCGCGTCGAGGTCGAGCACCGCCTCGCCGACGACGGGCTCCGGACCCGGATCACGACGACGAACACGGGGGACGCGAGAGCGCCCTACGGCGCCTCCGGGCACCCGTACCTCGTCGCCGGTCCCGGCCGGGTCGACGACTGGACGCTCGAGCTCGCGGCGGACCGGGTGCTCGAGGTGGACGAGCGGCTCGTCCCGACCGGCCTCGGCGAGGTCGCCGGCGGTCCGTTCGACTTCGCGGCCCCGCGGCGCATCGGCGACCTCTTCATCGACCACGCGTTCACCGGGCTGCGCGCGCACCGGGCGCGGGTGATCGCGGCCGACGGGCGCGGCACCGAGCTGCGCTGGGACGCGGTCGCGCCGTGGGTGCAGGTGCACACGGCCGACCGCCCCGAGCCGGCGCTGAACCGCGCGGGCCTCGCCGTCGAGCCGATGACGTGCCCGCCCGACGCGTTCAACTCCGGCACGGACCTCGTCGTGCTGGAGCCGGGCGCGTCGCACGCGGTGGAGTGGACGATCGAGGCGGTGTAGTCCCGACTCGACCGGCGCTCAGTCGGGGAGGACCGGGCCCGGCACCGGCTCCGCGGTGCGGCGGAGGTGCGCGGCGCCCCCGTCGGCCGCCTGCTGGGCGCCGCCGAGGCGCAGCGACCACCGGCCCTCCGGCCCGGTCGCGTGCACCTCGTCGTCCGACGTCTCGACCGCGAACACGGCGTCGCCGACCCGGACCTCCCGCACGCCGTCCGCGCCCGGGAAGGCGACCAGGGTCAGGCCGTCGAGGTGGTCCGTGTCGGGCCGGTCGTCGCGTGCGCCGATCGGCAGCACGGCGCCCTCCCGCACGTAGAGCGGCAACGAGTCGAAGCCGTGGCGCTCGCGGCGCCACGTCGGCCCCTGCACCCGCTCGCCCGTCAGGAGGTGCGTCCACGTGCCGGCGGGCAGGTAGAGCTCGACGTCGCCCTCGGCGGAGAACACCGGCGCGACGAGCAGGTCCGGGCCGAGCAGGTACTGCCGGTCGAGCGGCCGCGCCGTGGGGTCCTCCGGGAAGGCGAGCACCATCGGTCGCATCACCGGCATGCCGGTCGCGGCCGCCTCGCGGCCCGCCGCGATCAGGTACGGCGCGAGCCGGTTCTTCAGCGTCGCGAAGCGGCGCGTGACGCTCACCGCCGAGTCCGGCGCAGCTTCGTCGCCGTCGTCGAACAGCCACGGCACGCGGTAGGAGTCCGAGCCGTGGAAGCGGCTGTGGCTCGACAGCAGCCCGAAGGCGACCCAGCGCTTGAACACCGCCGCGTCGGGCGTGCCCTCGAAGCCGCCGATGTCGTGGCTCCAGTAGCCGAAGCCGGACAGCGACAGCGACAGGCCGCCGCGGAGGGTCTCCGCCATCGACGCGAACGTCGAGGTGGAGTCGCCGCCCCAGTGCACCGGGTGCCGCTGGCCGCCGGCGGTCGCCGACCGGGCGAAGACCACCGCCTCGCCCGGCCGCTCCTCGTCGAGCACCGCGTGGACCGCCGCGTTGTAGCGCTCGGCGTACAGGTTGTGCATGCGCTTCGGGTCGGACCCGTCCGCGAAGACGACGTCCAGCGGGATGCGCTCGCCGAAGTCGGTCTTGATCGCGTCGACGCCCTGCCGCAGGAGCCGCCGCACGTGCTCCTGGAACCAGGTCGTGGCGGCCTCGCTCGTGAAGTCGACGACCCCCATGCCCGCCTGCCAGAGGTCCCACTGCCACACCGAGCCGTCCGGCCGCCGGAGCAGGTGCCCGGCCGCCGCGGCCTCCTGGAACAGCGGCGACTGCTGCGCGATGTACGGGTTGATCCAGGCGGACACCCGCAGGCCCCGGTCGTGGAGCCGCCGCAGCATGCCCTCCGGATCGGGGAACACCCGCTCGTCCCACACGAAGTCGGTCCACTGCAGCTCGCGCATCCAGGAGCAGTCGAAGTGGAACACCGACAGCGGCAGATCGCGGTCGCGCATGCCGTCGAGGAACGACGTCACGGTCGCCTCGTCGTAGTCGGTCGTGAAGCTCGTCGAGAGCCACGTGCCCCAGCTCCACGCCGGCACCTCGGGCGGGCGGCCCGTCAGCGCCGTGTAGCGCTCGAGGATCTGCGCGGGGGAGTCCCCGGCGATCAC
This sequence comes from Amnibacterium kyonggiense, assembly GCF_004364555.1. Classification (GTDB taxonomy): domain Bacteria; phylum Actinomycetota; class Actinomycetes; order Actinomycetales; family Microbacteriaceae; genus Amnibacterium; species Amnibacterium kyonggiense. The sequence goes on from NZ_SOAM01000001.1 coordinate 1,197,315, forward strand.
GAAGTACTGCAGCGACTCGCCCTCGACCGAGAACTGGACGCGCTGCACGGCCTCGGAGCCGACCTCGAACGAGACGTGGCCGGGCTCGTCGACGAGCACGCCGTAGCCCGCGTCGGTCAGGTAGAACGGCACGTTCTTGTACGCCTGCTCGCTCGACGTGCCGCCGTCCGCGTTCCAGATCTCGACCGTCTGGCCGTTCTTCACGAGCGGCCCGAACCGCTCGCCGAGCCCGAAGACCTGCGTCCCGACGCCGAGGTCGAGCTGCTCGTGCACGTACGCGCCGCCGAGCGGCAGCCCGACCGGGGGCGCGTCGACGGCCGCGTCGGGCGCGAGCCGGATCCACGCCTGGGACCGGTGCCCGCTCGAGGTGAGGACGCGGCCACCCGAGGCGAACTCGAGGCGCCACGGGGCGCCGGGGGACACGCGGGCGACCAGGTCGCCGCTCGTCACGACGCCCGTGCCGTCGTCCTCCACCGCCACCGAACCGCCCGATGCCGGCGCGGTCTCGAACCGCAGCGCCTCACCGCCGCCGGTGTGGTGCTCGATCCGCACCCGGACCACGCCGGGTGCGTGCGGCGCGACCGTCACAGTCAGCACCGGCAGGTTCAGCGTGTCGCCGCGGGTCTCGATCACCTTCGTCGGCGCGGTCACGACGAGGGCGTCGTCCGCGACCGCGAGGGCGTAGGCCTGGCGCGCGTAGTGCGCCTCCACGCCGGGTCGCATGAGCCAGAACCCGTCGGTGAACCGCACGCTGCCGCCTTCCGGGCGCACCCCTGCGCCGCCTCGTCATGCTGACACAGACCTGCATGCCGGTTCGTTGTTACGGCATCGTTATGTGACGGGTCACAAAGGGTTCCCCTCCTCCTGGGTACAGTCTGCGAGTTCCTCGACGCCGAGGATGCGGGTCCCGTCCCGCCCTGACGAAAGGTAAAGACGCCTTGAAGCGCACGATCATGGGCATGGTGGCCGTCGCCGCCATGTCGACCATCGCCCTCGCGGGCTGTTCCTCGAACGGCAGCGGCGGCGGCTCCGGCTCCTCCGGGGGCGCGACCAGCGCGGCCAAGAAGACCGCGTGCGTGATCCTCCCCGACACCGAGTCGTCCCCCCGCTGGGAGAGCGGCGACCGCCCCGCCCTCAACAAGGCGCTGAACGACGCCGGGTTCAACGCGAACATCCAGAACGCGCAGAACAGCACCTCCAAGTACACGCAGATCGCGCAGTCGCAGCTCACGAAGGGCTGCGGCGTGATGCTGCTCGTCGACCTGAACGGCGTGGGCGCCACGGTGCTGCAGAAGGCGCACACCGCCGGCGTGCCGGTCATCGCCTACGACCGCCCGATCAAGGGCGCCGACTACTACGTCTCGTTCGACAACGAGAAGGTCGGCGAGCTCGAGGGCCAGATGATCGTCGACGGCCTGAAGGCGGAGAAGAAGGACCCGAAGACGGCGAAGGTCGTCTGCATGTCCGGCGACCCGACCGACGGCAACGCGGCGTTCTTCAAGAGCGGCGCGCTGAAGGTCATGGGCGCGGCCGGCATCAAGTGCGCGCTGTCCCCGGCCGGCACGTGGGACGCCACGAAGTCGGGCACCGAGTTCCAGCAGGCGTACACGACGCTCAAGGGGAACATCGACGCCGTCTGGACCGCGAACGACGCGAACAACGCGGCCGTCATCACGGTGCTGAACAAGTACAACAAGACGGTCCCGACCTCCGGTCAGGACGCGTCGGTCGCCGGTCTGCAGAACATCCTGCTCGGCAAGCAGTACGGCACGGTCTACAAGCCGTACCAGCTCGAGGCGAAGCAGGCGTCCGAGGTCGCGATCTCGCTGCTCCAGGGCAAGAAGCCGTCGGCCCCGACGACGCAGGACGGCGTGCCGTCCTACCTCCTCACGCCGATCCTCGTGAAGGCCGACAACATGAAGCAGGTCTTCGACGACGGCAACGCCACGACCTCCGCGGTCTGCACGGGCAACGTCGCGGCGAAGTGCTCCGCGGCCGGCATCAGCTGATCACCCCGTGACGCGGCCAGCGGGTCCGGAGCGCGAGCGCGCTCCGGACCCGCTGGTCCGTTCCCCCTCCGCCGGTCCCGGCGGACCTCGTCGCAGCGCTGCAAGAAGGAGAGGGCCTTGGTCGCCCCGTACATCGAACTCAGAGACGTCCGGAAGGGCTTCGGCCCCGTCGAGGTGCTGAAGGGGGTGAACCTCAAGGTCTACCCGGGCCAGGTCAGCGCGCTCGTCGGCGACAACGGCGCGGGCAAGTCGACCCTGATCAAGGGCCTCGCGGGCGTGCAGCCCTACGACTCCGGCGAGGTGCTGGTCGGCGGCGAACCCGTCCACCTGACCAGCCCGAAGGACGCGTCGAAGCTCGGCATCGAGGTCGTCTACCAGGACCTCGCGCTCTGCGAGAACCTCGACATCGTCCAGAACATGTTCCTCGGCCGCGAGGAGGTCCACCAGGGCACCCTCAGCAACGGCGAGATGGAGAAGCAGGCGTCCTCGACGCTCGGCTCGCTGTCCGTCCGCACGATGAAGTCCGTGCGGCAGAAGGTCTCCTCGCTCTCCGGCGGTCAGCGGCAGACGGTCGCGATCGCGCGGGCCGTGCTGCAGCAGGCGAAGGTCGTCATCCTCGACGAGCCGACGGCCGCGCTGGGCGTCGCGCAGACCGAGCAGGTGCTCCTGCTCGTCCGCCGCCTCGCCGAGCAGGGCGTCGGCGTGCTGATCATCAGCCACAACCTCGCCGACGTCTTCGCCGTGGCCGACCACATCAACGTGCTCTACCTCGGCACCATGGTCGCCGAGGTCGAGACCAAGGACTCGAACCGCGACGACGTCGTGGGCTACATCACCGGCGCGAAGACCTTCACGCCGAACCTCGAAGGAGCGGCTCGATGACGACCGAGCAGAAGGACGTCGACACGTCGCTCGCGGCGAAGATCGACACCGCCGGCGGCGCGACGCCGCCCGGCATCGCCACCGGCTACGAGGGCACGGCCGCGGACCAGTTCCGCGCCTACGTGTCGCGGGTCCGCTCCGGGGAGATGGGCATGCTGCCCGCCCTCGGCGGCTTCGTCGTGCTCTGCATCCTGTTCCAGATCCTCAGCCCCGACTTCCTCAGCCTGCCGAACATCGCGAACCTGATGACGCAGACCGCCTTCCTCGGCATGCTCGCGGTCGCGCTGGTCTTCGTGATCCTGATCGCGGAGATCGACCTCTCGGCCGGGGTCACCGCCGGTGTCGGCATGGCCGTGTTCGTGCAGCTGAACAACGGCATGGGCGTCAACTGGATCCTCGCGTTCGCGATCTCGCTCGCCGTGGGCATCGTGATCGGCCTCTTCATCGGCTACTTCGTGGCGAAGGTCGGCATCCCGTCGTTCGTCGTCACCCTGGGCCTGTTCCTCGGCTTCCAGGGCCTCCAACTCGTCATCCTCGGCGACGGCAACACGTACCGGGTGACGGAGCCGGCCGTGACCGCGATCGAGAACAGCAACATCCCGCCGGTCGTCGGCTGGATCCTGTGGGCGATCGCCGTCCTCGTGACGCTCGGCACCGCGTTCTACGACCGCGGGCGCCGGGTGCGGGCGGGCGTCCCGGTGCGCGGCATCGGCCTGCTCTTCGCGCGGGTCGCCGTCATCGCCGTCGTGTCGGGCGCCGTCGTGTTCCTGCTGAACCTCAACCGGGGCAACAACCCGCTGTTCCCGATCGCCGGCGTGCCGATCGTCGTCCCGATCGTCGTCGCGCTGCTCTGGATCGGCACGCAGATCCTCGATCGCACCCGCTGGGGCATCCACCTCTACGCGGTCGGCGGCAACCCGGAGGCGGCCCGCCGCGCCGGCATCAACGTCGCCGCCATCCGGATCTCGGCCTTCGTGCTCTGCTCCGGTCTCGCGATCGTGTCGGGCCTGTTCCAAGCCAGCCAGGTCGGCGTCGTCGGGTCGAGCTTCGGTCAGACCGACGTGCTGAACGGCGTCGCCGCGGCGGTCGTCGGCGGCGTCAGCCTCTTCGGCGGTCGCGGCCGGCTCGTCCAGGGCCTCGTCGGCGCCCTCGTGATCACGGCGATCGCGAACGGCCTCGGCCTGCTCGCCCTCCCGGGCGGCATCAACCTGCTCGTCACCGGCGGCGTGCTGGTGCTCGCGGCCACGGTCGACGCGCTGTCCCGCAAGCGCGCGGGCGCCTCGCTGGCCCGCGTCTGATCGATCTCGTCGCCCGCGGGCGACGAGCGAGGAGGGGCGTCCGGTCAGCCGGGCGCCCCTTCTCGCGCGCGCGAAAGTGAGCGCTCATAACGACCGCGTCACGATGGGCGACGCGCGCCCCCGTGAACTTGACCTGCACTGAGGATGAGAGCACTATCTCCCCTCGGATGTGACCGTTCACACGGTGTCACACGAACGGCGAAGACGGCGTCGGCCGGCCCTGAGGGCCGCCCCGGGTCCGTGGCCGCCCGAGAGTGCCACCGCAGCGGGCGATCGCTCCGCACCATCCGGATCGTGCCCCGCCCCGCGCGGACGTGCGACCCGGTGTTCCTCGCCCACGAGCGACACGATGACGTCCGCCAAGGACAGACAAGGAACCACAGTGAAGTTCAAGAAGCTGGCCGTCGGCGCCGTCGCCGTCGGCATGGCCTTCTCCCTCGCGGCTTGCTCCGGCGGTCGTGGCAGCGACACCGCCGCATCCGGGAGCACGGACAACAAGGGCGCCCTCGTCGGCGTGCTCATGCCGAACAAGACCTCGACCCGCTGGATCCACGACGGCGACGCCGTCAAGGCCGGCCTCGAGAAGCTCGGCTACAAGGTCCAGCTCGACTACGCGAACGACAACATCCCGACCCAGGTCCAGCAGGTGTCGAACGACATCACCAAGGGCGCCAAGGTCCTGATCATCGCGTCGATCGACGGCACCGCGCTGTCCGACCAGCTCGACACCGCCGGCAAGAAGGGCGTCAAGGTCATCGCCTACGACCGCCTGATCAACGGCAACAAGAACGTCGACTACTACACGACCTTCGACAACTACAAGGTCGGCGTCGACCAGGCGACGAGCCTCCTCACGGGCCTCGGTCTGGTGGACGCGGACGGCAAGAAGACCGACAAGAAGGGCCCGTTCAACGTCGAGCTCTTCGCCGGCTCGGCCGACGACAACAACGCGACGTTCTTCTTCAACGGCGCGATGGACACCCTGAAGCCGTACATCGCGGACAAGACGATCGTCATCCGCTCCGGCCAGACCGCGTTCCAGCAGGTCGCGACCCAGCAGTGGGACGCGAACCGCGCCAAGCAGCGCATGCAGAACCTGATCGCGAAGTCCTACTCGTCCGGCCAGAAGGTGGACGGCGTGCTGTCGCCCTACGACGGCATGTCGATCGGCATCATCTCGGCCCTCACGGGTGCCGGCTACGGCGACTCGGGCAAGAAGCTCCCGATCATCACCGGTCAGGACGCGGAGATCCCGAGCGTCAAGTCGATCATCGCCGGCCAGCAGTACTCGACCGTCTACAAGGACACCCGTCAGCTGGCGGACGAGTCCGTGAAGATGGCGAACGACCTGCTCACGGGCAAGACCCCCGAGGTCAACGACACCAAGAGCTACAACAACAAGGTCAAGGTCGTCCCGTCCTACCTGTTCCAGCCGGTCGTCGTGACGAAGGACAACTACCAGAAGGTCCTCGTCGACAGCGGCTACTACTCGGCCTCCGACCTCAAGTAGCAGCCCCCACCGCCGCGGCGCTCCCGCCGGCCGGTCCGCCCTCGGGCGAACGGCCGGCGGGAGCGCCTCCGGTGCGTCAAGCAGGAAGAGAAGAAGAGGAGCGGCATGGCCGACACGATCCTCGAGATGCGCGGCATCACGAAGACCTTCCCCGGCGTCAAGGCGCTGCAGGACGTCACCCTCCAGGTCGAGCGCGGAACCGTCCACGCGATCTGCGGTGAGAACGGGGCCGGCAAGTCGACCCTGATGAAGGTGCTGTCCGGGGTCTACCCCGCGGGCACCTTCGACGGCGACATCCTCCTCGAGGGATCGCCCGTCGAGTTCCGCTCGATCAACGACTCCGAGGCCGCGGGCGTGGTGATCATCCACCAGGAGCTCGCCCTCAGCCCCTACCTGTCGATCGCGGAGAACATCTACCTCGGCAACGAGCAGGCCCGCGGCGGCATCATCGATTGGAACCGGACGAACCTCGAGGCGGGCAAGCTGCTCCGCCGCGTGGGGCTGAAGGACAACCCGATCACGAAGATCGTCGACATCGGCGTGGGCAAGCAGCAGCTCGTCGAGATCGCGAAGGCGCTCTCGAAGGAGGTCAAGCTCCTCATCCTCGACGAGCCGACCGCCGCGCTGAACGACGACGACTCCGCCCACCTGCTCGACCTGATCTCCCAGCTCCGCGAGGAGGGCATCACCTCGATCATCATCAGCCACAAGCTGAACGAGATCGAGGCGATCGCGGACAAGGTCACGATCATCCGCGACGGCCGCACCATCGAGACCCTCGACCTCAAGGCGGGCGAGGTCTCCGAGGAGCGGATCATCAAGGGCATGGTCGGCCGCGACCTCGAGAGCCGCTACCCGGACCACGAGTCGCACATCGGGGAGGAGCTGCTGCGGATCGAGGACTGGAACGTCTTCCACCCGGTCGACCGCAGCCGGCAGATCGTCTTCGACGCGAACCTCGTGGTGCGCGCGGGCGAGATCGTCGGCATCGCCGGTCTGATGGGCGCCGGCCGCACCGAGCTCGCGATGAGCGTCTTCGGCCACTCCTACGGCTCGAACATCTCCGGCCACGTGTACAAGCGGGGTCGCGAGATCAAGGTGAACACCGTCGCGCAGGCCGTGGACAACGGCATCGCGTACGCGACGGAGGACCGGAAGCGCTACGGCCTCAACCTGATCGACGACATCAAGCGGAACATCTCCGGCTCCGCGCTCGGCAAGCTCGCCACCTGGGGCGTCGTCAACGGGAACAAGGAGACGACGGTCGCCAACGAGTACCGGAAGAGCATGAACATCAAGGCGCCCACGGTCGCCGCGATCACCGGCAAGCTCTCCGGCGGCAACCAGCAGAAGGTCGTGCTGTCCAAGTGGATGTACGCCGACCCCGACGTGCTGATCCTCGACGAGCCGACGCGCGGCATCGACGTCGGCGCGAAGTACGAGATCTACACGATCATCAACCGCCTCGCGGACCAGGGGAAGGGCGTCATCGTCATCTCCTCCGAGCTGCCCGAGCTGCTCGGCATCTGCGACCGGATCTACACGCTCAGCGAGGGCCACATCACCGCGGACGTGCCGCGGTCCGAGGCCACGCCCGAGCACCTGATGCAGTACATGACCACCTACCGGGAGACCACGGAAGCATGACCAGCACCCTCACCCCCGAGCAGCGCGGCGCCGCTCCCGTGCCGCCCGCGCCGCAGGGCAACCCCGTGGCCCGCGCGGCGCGCTACCTGCGCAGCCAGCTGAGCCAGACCGGCCTGTTCCTGGCCCTGATCGTCATCGTGCTGTTCTTCCAGATCACCACGGCCGGCGTGACGCTGCAGCCGGACAACGTCTCGAACCTGATCAACCAGAACAGCTACATCCTCATCCTCGCGGTGGGCATGGTGATGGTGATCATCGCGGGCCACATCGACCTGTCGGTCGGCTCGGTCGTGGCGTTCATCGGCGCGGTCGCCGGCGTCATGATCACCCGCTGGGGCCTGCCCTGGCCGCTCGCGATCGTCCTCTGCCTCGTCCTCGGCGCGATCGTCGGTGCGTGGCAGGGCTTCTGGGTCGCGTACTTCGGGATCCCCGCGTTCATCGTGACGCTCGCCGGCATGCTCCTGTTCCGCGGCCTCGCGCAGGTCGTGCTCGGCGGCACGCAGATCTCCCCGTTCCCGGACGGCTTCCGCGCGATCGGTTCCGGTTTCCTGCCGGCGTTCGGCACGACGGGCTACGAACCGCTGACGATGATCCTGGGCACGCTCGCGTCCCTCGCGATCATCGGCACGCAGCTGCGCCAGCGCCGCGTCCGCAAGAAGTACGACCTCGAGGACGAGCCGCTGGTGTGGTTCCTCGTCAAGCTCGTCTTCACCGTCGCGCTCGTGATGCTCGTCACCGTGCTGCTCGCGAGCTACAACGGCACCCCGATCGTGCTGCTGATCCTCGGCGCGCTCGTCGTGATCTACACGCTCGTCATGGGCCGCACCGTCTTCGGCCGCCACATCTACGCCATCGGCGGCAACCTCGCCGCGGCGCAGCTGTCCGGCGTGAAGACGAAGCGGACCACGTTCCTGCTGTTCGTGAACATGGGCGTCATCGCCGCGTTGGGCGGTCTCGTCTTCACGGCGCAGCTGAACCTCGCGAGCCCGGTGAACGGCAACGGCTTCGAGCTCGACGCCATCTCCGCCGTCTTCATCGGCGGTGCGGCGGTGACCGGCGGCATCGGCACGGTGCCGGGCGCCATCATCGGCGGTCTGATCATCGGCATCCTCAACAACGGCATGTCGATCCTGAACGTCGGCATCGACGTGCAGCAGGTCATCAAGGGCCTCGTGCTGCTCGCCGCGGTCGCGTTCGACATCTACAACAAGCGCCGCAGCGGCGGCCGCTGACCCGAGTCGCACGAAGGGCCCCGCCGATCGGCGGGGCCCTTCGTCGTCCGGGCCCGTCAGGAGCGCGGGGCCGCCGTCGAGCCGCGGAGCACGAGCTCGGGCAGCATCGGGGTCGCGGGCGGCTCCTCGCCGAGCAGCGTCGTGATGCACCGACGGCCCATCTCGGCGAAGTCCTGCCGCACGGTCGTCAGCGGCGGCCAGAGGTGGGCGGCCTCCGGCACGTCGTCGTACCCGACGATCGAGAGGTCGCCGGGGACGTCGAGGCCGAGGTCGCGCGCGGCGTGCATGAGACCGATCGCCATCGCGTCGTTGCTGCAGAACCAGGCGGTGACGTCGCGCCACCCGAGCAGCTGCAGGCCGGCCCGGTAGCCGAAGTCGGCGGTCCAGTCGCCGAGTACCGGAACGGTGACCGGCAGGTCCTGGGCGTTCAGCTCCTGCAGGAAGCCCTGCATGCGCGCCTCCGCCTCGATCCAGTCCCGCGGGCCGGCGAGGTGCCCGATCGAGCGGTGACCGAGGTCGACGAGGTGCCGCGTCGCGGTGCGGGCACCCGCGATCTCGTCGACGCGCAGCGCCGACGGATCGCCGGGGCCGAGGGCGCGCAGGGTGATGTACGGCACGCGCGGCGCGAGATCCGCGATCGTGTCGAACACGCGCTGCTGCGGGGCGATGACGACGAGCGCCTCGATGTCCTGGTCGAAGAGGTTCGCGAGCGCGTCCCGCAGCGACGCCTCGTCGGGCTCCGCGACGGACGACGAGGTCACGAACCAGCCGCGCTCGCGCGCCGCCTGCTCGATCGCCTGGATGCTGCGGGCCGGCCCGTACTGGGCGCGGGTGGAGGCGAGGACGCCGATCGTCTTCGAGCGACTCGTGCTGAGCGCGCGGGCCGCCGCGCTCGGCCGGTACTGCAGCTCCGCCATCGCGGCGAGCACGCGGTCCCGGGTCTCGTCCCGGATGCTCACGTGGTTGTTGAGGACGCGGGACACCGTCTGGTGCGACACCCCCGCGATGCGCGCGACGTCGCGGATCGACGCCGCGCGCGGCGACCGCGTGGGGGTCGACATCCAGCGCCTCCATCGGTCGCGCGACTCTCCCGGTCAGGTTACCGCGCTGTCGGCTCGTCGGGCGGCGGCCCCGTGCGGCAATACGCTCGCCGGGGAGGTGCGATGGACCAGGGACTGCTCGGCGCCGCGGACGTGCGGCGGCTCGCGGCGGCGCTCGGCGTCGCGCCGACGAAGACGCTCGGGCAGAACTTCGTGCACGACGCGAACACGGTCCGCCGCATCGTTCGCATCGCCGGCGTCGCGAGCGGGGAGCCGGTGCTCGAGGTCGGCCCCGGGCTCGGTTCGCTGACCCTCGGCCTGCTCGAGACCGGCGCGGACGTCACCGCGGTGGAGATCGACGAGCGGCTCGCCGCGGGCCTCGCGGCCACCGCCGCGGACCGCCTGCCGGACCGCGCCGACCGGCTGACCGTCGTGACCGGCGACGCGGTTCGCGTGGCCGTGCCGGGGGAGCCCCTGCGCCTCGTCGCGAACCTGCCCTACAACGTCGCCGTGCCCATCCTGCTGCGCCTGCTCGCGGACGTGCCCTCGCTCGTCTCGGGCGTGGTGATGGTCCAGGCGGAGGTGGGCGAGCGGCTCGCCGCCCCGCCCGGGTCGAAGGTGTACGGGTCGCCGAGCGTGAAGGCCGCCTGGTACGGCCCGTTCGCGCTCGCGGGCACCGTGCCGCGCGGCGTCTTCTGGCCCGTGCCGAACGTCGACTCGGTGCTCGTGCGCTTCGAGCGCGGCGCGCCGCCCGGCGACGAGTCGCTGCGGCTCGCCGTGTTCCGGCTCGTCGACGCCGCCTTCGTGCAGCGGCGGAAGACGCTGCGTCAGTCGCTGGCGCCGGTGCTCGGCGGGGCGTCCGCCGCGGCGGAGGTCCTCGAGCGCGCCGGCGTCGACCCCGGCCTGCGCGGCGAGGTCCTCGACGTCGGCCGCTTCACGGCGATCGCCCGCGCGGCCGGCTGAGGGGCCGCCGGCTCCACCGTCTCCGCGTCCACGGGCTCCGGCTCGGGGTCCACGACCTCGGGCTCCTCGGGCGGCAGGGCGACGGCCGCGGCGTCGTCCTCGAGCTCGATGCGCTCGAGCCGGACCTCGCCGGTCACCTCCCGCTGCTCGACGACGTCCTCCTTCACGAGGCGCACGCGCTCGACGGGGACGACCTCGGTCGTGAGGACGATCCGCTCCTCGTGGAGCACGACCTCCTGCTCCTCCGGTCCGACGGCGCCGCCCGCGACGGGCTCGCCGTCGATGATCGGCTCCCGGATCAGCCGGTACTCCTCGCGCCGGACGGGCACGGTCAGCGTGCGCTGCTCGGTCACGACCACCTTGCGCAGCCGGACGCGGGTCCGCGGCACCCGCTCCGTCTCGACGTGCAGCCGCTCCTCGGAGGCCGTCATCACGCCGGGCTCCGGCACCGGGTCTGCCGGCGGGGCGGACGGCGCGGCGGGTCCGTCCTGCGCCCGGGAGGCGGGAGCGGGCGCAGGCTCCGCGACCGGCTCCGACCAGAACGCGCGGAGCTCCGCGCGCTCGTCGTCCCGGAGGACCGCGTCCGGCCGTCGTCGCGGCGCCGCCTGGAAGCGCGCGCGGGCGACCGGGACCGCGATGACCTCGTCCTCGAGCTCGGCGCCGTCGAGCGGGACGAGCACCTCCTCGGTGCCGAACAGGTTGCCGCGCACGCCGACCCAGCCGAGGTCGGCGCCGTCGGAGTAGACCTGCCGGACGCGGCCGAGCCGTTCGCCGCGACGGTCGACGACCTCCAGCCCGGCGAGGGACGACGGGGCGGTGTCTGCTGCGAGCACGGGCGGAACTCCTGATCAGCGCGGGGTGGGGCGAGACTAGGCCATCGCGCGGGGCGCCGCTCGGGGAATGGTCGATAGGTTCTTCGCATGAGCGCTGCTCTCCGCTCGGTGCAGGTGCGGGCACCGGGGAAGGTCAACGTCTCGATGCGCGTCGGCGCGCCGATGGCGGACGGCTACCACGACGTCGCGACGGCGTACCAGGCGGTCTCGCTCTACGAGGAGCTGCGGGCCGAGGCGGACGACGAGCTGTCGCTGACGTTCTCCGGCCCGATCGGGACCGGTGCCCTCCCCGTGGACCGGACGAACCTCGTGATCCGGGCGGCGCATCTGCTGCAGGCGCGCTCCGGCCACCGCGGCGGGGCGCGCATCCAGGTCGTGAAGCGGGTGCCGATCGCCGGCGGGATGGGCGGCGGCTCCGCCGACGCCGCGGCGGCGCTCGTCGGTCTCGACGCGCTGTGGGGGCTCGGGCTCGGCCGCGACGAGCTGCTCGAGCTCGGCGCCGAGCTCGGCGCCGACGTGCCGTTCGCCCTCACGGGCGGCACCGCGATCGGCACAGGGCGCGGCGACCGCCTCAGCCCGGCGCTCGCGAAGGGGCCGTTCCACTGGGTGATCGCGCTCAGCGAGCCGGGGCTCAGCACGCCGCTCGTCTACGGCGCGCTCGACGAGCACCGCGAGCGGCACGCGGCCGACCTGCCGGCCCTCTCGGCGCCGCAGGTGGACGCCGACGTGCTGCAGGCGCTCCGGTCCGGCGACCCGGCGGCGCTCGCCGAGGCGCTGCACAACGACCTCCAGGTCGCCGCGCTGCACCTGCGGCCCGAGCTCGCGGACCTGCTGGAGCTGGGGGAGGGCAACGGCGCGCTCGCCGGCGTCGTCTCCGGCTCCGGCCCGACCATCGCCTTCCTCGCCGCCGACCTCGACGCGGCGCTCAGCCTGCAGATCGCGTTGTCGGCCGCGCGGCACACGGTGCTGCGGGCGACCGGGCCGGTGCCCGGCGCCCGCGTCGTCGGCTGAGCACGAGGAGGGCCCCCGCCGTGCGGCGGGGGCCCTCCTCGTGCTGTGGCGCGGGTGCGATCAGCTGCCGGTGACGGTGAGCTTCGCGATGCCGACCTTGAGCTCGCCGGTGACGGCCGTGGTCTTGAACGTGGCGTTCAGGAGCTTGGCGGCCTCGTCCGAGATGTAGACGGTCGTGCCCTCGAGGATGTACGCGTCGCCGTCCTTCGTGACCGGGTTCAGCGTCGAACCGTCGAGGCGGAAGAGGTTCGCGCCCTTGGCGGCCTCCTTGCCGTTCACGTACACGTCGCCGTTCACGTGGCTGTTGTTGCCCGGGTCGATGACGAAGTCCTTCAGCTCGACCTTGGTGCCGCCCGCGGTGAGCGACAGGCCGGAACCGCTGTGGTCGAGCTCGCCCTGGACGTACGGACGCACCTTCGTGGCCGGGTCGTAGTACGTGATGTTGCCGCCCGTGATCGGGAAGGTCAGCACGCCGGCCTTCGACAGGGTCGCCGAGCCGATGGTGCCCGGGGTGAGCTTCAGCGACGTGAGCGCCGAGACGAAACCGGAGTCGAGCGTGATCTGCGTCGTCTTGCCGCTGACCGAGGTGAAGACCGCCGCGGGGGTCGGCGACGCCGACGGGGTGGCGGAGGAGGACGACGATCCGTTGCCGGCGCCCGAGGAGTTCGGGTCGCCCGTGCCGGACTGCGAGCAGCCGGCGAGCGCGGCGACGACGAGGCCGGCGCTGAGCAGCGCGGTGATGGACTTGGTTGCAGTGCGCATGGCGGGGAATTCCTCTCGGGGAGCACCCAGTACGCGGACGGTCCGCGTTCGGTTCACTCCCTGCTCCTGTGGTGCAGGTGTCGAGGGTTCGGAGTGGTCGGCCCACCGGATCGGTGCGGTCAGGCGTCTATCAGCTTTCGAGGGGCCCGGCGGCGGAGCAGCGCTCCCGCGACGGGGAGCAGCGCGGCCGCGAGCAGCACGCCGCGGAAGGCCCAGAGCTGGTGGCTCTGGAACCCGAGCAGGGACAGCACGATCACGACACCGAACCACTCCCACCGGCCGCTCATGACCAGGAACGGCACGAGGAGCAGCGAGTACCAGCCGTAGCCGGGGCTCAGGATCACGAGCGCGGCGCCGACCATGAGCGTCTGCGCGGCCCACGGCTCGCGCGGGTCCGTGCGGATGAGGAGGACCAGCGCGAGGGCGGCGAGCAGCACCGCCGCGACCGGGGTCGTCGCCGCCGGCGGCAGGACCGCGGAGAGCAGCGCCGACCGGGTGCCGCCGTCGTACCCCTCCTCGTTCAGGTACCCCGGGAGGTAGCCGATCACCGAGGGGCCGACGGCGAGCACGTGGGGGAGGTAGACGACCACGACGGCGCCGAGCGCGGCGAGGCCGATCAGCCAGGGCCGGCGACGGCCGAGGGGCGGCGCGATGAGGACGGGGAGGAACTTCGTCGCGATCGCCAGGCCGAGCACGGCGCCGCCCGCGACGAGCCGGCCGCGCGTCACGAGCAGCGTCGCGGCCAGCGCGAGCAGCGCGGCCCAGGCGTCGACGTGCGCGTTCGTGACCGCCTCCATCCCGACGAACGGGCACCAGCCGAAGACGGCGGCGTGCCGCGGGTCGCGGCCGGTGGTGCGGAGCGCGCGGAGGAGCAGCGCGGTCGTCAGCAGCACCGCGGCGAGGCCGAGCAGCTGCATCGGCAGGTAGGCGACGTCGTGCGGCACCGCGATCCGTGCGAGGGCGAACAGCGCCTCGGCGACCGGCGGGTAGATCGTCGGCACCTGCGGCCGGTTGATGACCGTGCAGATCGTGCCCGGCGCCCCCACCTGCTCGGTCGGCCGGGCGCGGAGCCCCGGGCAGTCGACGGTCCCGTCCGCGCGCTCGGTGCCGGCGGGGAACAGCCAGTCGGGCCGGAGCGGGGCGAGGGCGGCGTCGGCGGGGACGTGGGCGTACGGGGAGATCCCCGCGTCCTGCACGATGCCGTCCCAGTTGTAGCGCGCGGAGTCCGTGCTGATCGTGGGCTGCCCGGACGCGCCCGCGGCGCCGAGCAGCAGCGCGCCGAGCAGCACGAGCGCCGGCACCGCCTTGTCCGGCACCCGCCGCAGCAGGAGGACGGCCGCGGCGAAGAGCGTCCAGCAGACGCCCTCGACGGCGAAGTACAGCGGCACCTGCCGCCCGGTGAGGACGCCGACGCCCGCGACGAGCCACGTCGTCAGCGCGGCGATCGCGAGGAGGAGCCCGGCGACCGGCAGGATGCGGACCGGACCGCTGCGCATCCCGTCATCCTCGCGCTCCGCTCCGAACATCGGAGCATGCGCGCGGAGGGTCGGCAGTGATCGGTTCCACCCTGTCCCTCGTCCGCACGGCGCTCGCGTCGCCGGCGCGGCACCCGCGCACCGCCGTGGTCCTCGGCCGCCTGCTCGGGCTCGGCTTCCTGATCTGCTTCGGCACCGGCCTGTTCAGCCACCTCCTGCAGGACCCACTGCCCGGCATGGCGTTCCTCACCCGCCCCGTCTGGCTCTACCGCCTCACGCAGGGCGCGCACGTGATCGTCGGTACCGCGCTCATCCCGCTGCTGCTCGCGAAGCTCTGGACCGTCTACCCGCTGCTGTTCGCCTGGCCGCCGGTCCGCTCCGTCGCGGGCCTGCTCGAGCGGGCGATGATCGCCCTGCTCGTCGCCGCCGCGTTCGTGGAGCTGGCGACGGGGTTGGCGAACACGTTCCAGTGGTACCCGTGGCCGTTCCGCTTCCGCGAGACGCACTTCGCGCTCGCGTGGGCGATCGTCGGCGCGCTCGCGATCCACATCGGCGTGAAGCTGCCCGTCATCGTGCGCTGGTGGCGGCGGTCCGGCAGCACGGACGCCGACGGCGCACTGCTCCCGGTCGCCGACGGCGAGGGCGACCTCCGCCCCGAGCCGCGGGCCAAGGGCGTGACGGGCGCGATCCAGCGGCGACTCGAGCGCGCGCCGGTCCCGCCCGCGGCGGTGAGCCGCCGAACGGTCCTGATCGGCACCGGCCTCGCCTCCGCGGCCGTCGTGGCCACCACGGCGGGGGAGACGCTCCCCGCGCTCGCGCCGCTCAACGTGCTCGCGCCCCGCGCCCTCCGATACGGCCCGCAGGGGCTGCCGGTGAACCGGACCGCGGCGGAGGCGAGGGTGCAGCGCACGGCGCTCGATCCGGCATGGCGCCTCGTGGTCCGCGGCCCGGAGCGGAGCGTGGCGCTCTCGCTCGACGACCTCCGCGCGATGCCCCAGACCGACGCCGGGCTGCCGATCGCCTGCGTGGAGGGCTGGAGCACGCAGGCAGCGTGGCGGGGCGTCGCGGTCCGGGACCTCGCCGACCTCGTCGGCGCGCGGGACCGCGAGTGGCTCGTGCGCAGCTTCGCGGCGGGCGCCTACTCCTCGACGGTGCTGCAGCGCGAGTTCGCCGAGGACCCGCTCACGCTGATCGCGCTCGAGCTGAACGGCGAGGTCCTGCACGTCGACCACGGGTACCCGGCGCGGCTGATCTCGCCCGCGCGGCCCGGGGTGCTGCAGACCAAGTGGCTGCGGTCGTTGGAGGTGCGCTGATGCGCGCGGCCAGGATCGCGCTCGTGGTGCTGGGCGGCCTGCTGCTCGTCGTGGCGGCCGTCGCGCTCGTCGCGGGCGTGCCCGCGCGGCAGTGGGCGGGCATCCTGCTCTGGCTCGCGAGCGCCGTGGTCCTCCACGACGCCGTCTTCGCGCCCCTGGTCCTCGTCGGCACGCGGATCCTGCGCCGGTTCGGCGCGCGCACGTCGTGGGCCGGGCTCGCCGTCGTGCAGGTCGCGCTCGTGGTCGGCGCCGCGCTGACGCTCGTCGCGTTCCCGGGCATCCGGGCGCAGGCGCTCGGCGCGCGCAACCCGTCGGTGCTCGTCTTCCCGTACGCCCTCCACCTCGCTCTGCTGTGGGGCGGGATCGCGGTCGTGACCGCGGCAGCGGTGCTGCTGCTCGGCGCCCGACGCCGGCGCGCCGACGGCGGGCGCGGGGCCTAGAGCGCCCGGAGGCGGACGAACCAGCGGCCGTCCAGCTCCCACACCCGCTCCAGCGCGAAGTCGTGGGCGGCGCGGAGCACCGCGATCAGCCCGACGCGCGCCCAGGGGAAGGCGGCGCTCTCCGAGCCGTCCGAGGACCGGACCCGGCATTCGTCCGTGTCGTCGCGGCGGGGATCGGCGTCCGTCTCGACGACGAGCAGGCCGCCCCGGCGGAGGAGCTCGCCGCACCGCGCGAGCAGTGCCGCGACGTCCCCGCCGATCCCGACGTTGCCGTCGAGGAGGAGCGCGGAGCCCCAGCGGCCCTCCCGGGGCAGCGGGTCGAAGACGCTGCCCGCGATCACGGCGAGGCCGCGCGCCCGGCTGCGGCGGACGGCGGTCGGGTCCGCCTCGACGCCGGACGCGTCGAGGTGCGCGGCGGCGCGGATCATGCGCCCGGGGCCGCTGCCGACGTCGAGGAGCGGCCCGGCGAGGCCGGCGAGGGCGGCGCGGTCCGCGCGATCGGCGGGGCCGGACCAGCGGCGCACGTCGAGCGGCTCGGGCCGGACCAGGGGATCGGCGGGGACCAGGCGCAGCGACACGGGCGCGCCCGCGAGCGCGGCAGCCCAGGGCTCCGCGCCGCCCGCGCCGAACCGCGGGACGACGGCCGCGACCGCGCTCACGCGACGGCGAGTCTGCGCGCCGGGAACGCGGCGAGCTGCGCCGCGAAGCGCGAGAGCGGTGCGGCGTCCGCGACGGCGAGGGCCTCGGCGACGTGGTCGAAGTCGGTCAGCGTCGGGAGCGGCCGCACGCGCAGGCCGGCGTCCGCGAGCCGCAGGTGCGTCGCCGCACCGGTGCGCGACGTCGACATCGGCACGCCCCGGATCAGGTCGCCCCGGCGCGGCATCGGGTCGAGCCCGAGCGCCCACCAGCCGCCGTCCGTCGCCGGCCCGAACCAGGCGTCCGCCGCGTCGTCGTCGAGCACGTCCTGCAGGACGGCGGGGTCGAGCTGCGGCGTGTCCATGCCGACGAGCACCGCGCGGTCGGTCACGGCGTCGAACGCGGCGGCGATGCGCTCGTCGAGGCCGCCGGCGGGCTGCTGCACGACGTCGAACCCGGTGCCGCGGGGCGCGGTCCCGTCGAACCAGAGCAGGTGGCGGTCGGCCGTGACGCGGCCCGCCGCCTCGATCGTGTCGGCGAGGCTCGCGGCCGCGAGCGCGGCCGCCTCCTCGGGCGCGAAGGGGGGCGTCAGCCTGGTCTTGACCCGGCCCGGGACGCATTCCTTGGCCAGCACGATCACGGTCGTCATGTCAGCGGTTCGGAGCGTTCCTGCGGTTCGCCGGGTCTCCTCGCCGTTCTCGAAGGATGCGGCGCATGTCCGCGACCGCGGTGAGCGTGCCGCGGACGGTCCCGGTGACCTTCGAGCGCCCGATCCGAGGGCGGTACGGCACGTCGAGCTCCCGGATCCGGAGGCCCGCCTGCGCGGCGGCGAGCAGCATCTCGAGCGGGTACCCGCTGCGTCGGTCCTGCAGCGCGAGCCCGAGCAGCTGCGTCCGGCGCGCCACGCGCATGGGGCCGAGGTCGTGGACCGGCAGCCCCGTCGCGCGGCGGATCGTGCGGGCCAGGGCCCGATTGGCGATGCGCGCGTGCAGCGGCCAGGCCGAGCGGGGGATCGGCCGCCGCCGGCCGAGCACGAGGTCCGCCTCCCCGGCGAGCACCGGGGCGGCGAGGCGGGGGAGGTCCTTCGGGTCGAGCGAGCCGTCCGCGTCGAGGATCGCGACGAGGTCCGCCTCGGCGGCGAGCACGCCGGCGTGCACGGCCGCGCCGAAGCCGCGCCGCCCCTCGTGTACCACGACCGCGCCGTGCGCCGCCGCGACCTCCGCCGACCCGTCCGTCGAGCCGTTGTCGACGACGATCGCGCGGTACCCGGCCGGGAGCGCCCCGAGCACGCCGGGCAGCGCCGCCGCCTCGTCGAGGCACGGCAGGACGACGTCGACGGTCACGGCGCCTCGCGGAGCGGTGCGAGGGCGAACGCGCGCACGCCCTCGTCGAACGGCACGGGCGCCGGGACGTCCAGCTCCGCACGGAGCCGCTCGGACGAGGCGGTGATGTGCCGCACGTCGCCGAGCCGGTAGCCGCCGGTCACCACCGGACTCGGGCCGCCGCGGGCGGCCGACAGCGCCTCGGCGAGATCGCCGATCGTGTGCACGACGCCGCTGCCCGCGTTGAAGGCCCGGACCGCGCCGGCGGGCTGCCCGGCCGTCCAGGCGAGCGCGGCGACGTTCGCAGCCGCGATGTCGTCGACGTGGACGAAGTCCCGGCGCTGCCGGCCGTCCTCCAGCACGGTCGGCGCCTCGCCGCGCTCCAGCTGCGACCGGAACAGCGCCGCGACGCCGGCGTACGGGGTGTCCCGCGGCATGCCCGGGCCGTAGACGTTGTGGTACCGGAGGGCGGCGACCCGGCCGCCGGTCTCGCGCGCCCACACGGTCGCGAGCGCCTCCTGCTGCGCCTTCGTCGCCGCGTAGACGTTGCGCGGGTCGATCGGAGCGTCCTCCGGCACGAGCCGCGGTTCGAGGTCCTCCCCGGTCTCCGGGTCGATCGGCTCGAAGCGGCCCGCCGCAAGGTCCTCCGGGCGACGCGGCGGCACCGCGACCGGGCCGCGCGACGAGGCGTATGCGCCCTCGCCGTAGACGACCATCGACGACGCGAGCACGAGCCGGTCGATCCGGGCCGCCGCCATCGCGGCGAGCAGCACCGCGGTGCCGAGGTCGTTCGTGCGGACGTAGTCGGGCGCGTCGGCGAAGTCGACGCCGAGCCCGACCTTCGCGGCCTGGTGGCAGACGACGTCGACGCCCTCGAGCGCGGCGGCGACGGTGGCCGGGTCGGTGACGTCGCCCACCACCGTCTCGAGGTCCGAGGGCGGCGTCGCGTCCGCCGCGTGCACGTCCGGCCGCAGCGAGTCGAGCACGCGGACCGTCAGGCCGCGAGCCTGCGCCCGGCGCGCGACGGCGCCGCCGATGAACCCGGCGCCGCCGGTGACGAGGAGCACGCCCACGCCGGGTCAGACCGCCGGGCGGGCGAGGACGCCGGCGACGAGGTCCGTCGGCACCGCGGTCGCGGGCCGGAAGCCGGCGGGGACGCGCCGCGCGATCTCGGTCACGGTGCGGACGAGCACCGGCCGGGCCTGCGCGACGCGGCGCCTCACGAGCTCGGCGCTCACCTGCTCGGCCGGCCCGCCGCTCGTGCCCGCGTCGCTGTCCGTCACGAACGACACGTTGACCACGCCCATGCCGAGCTCGAGCGCGAGCACCGTCTCCGGCATGAGGGTCGTGACGACGAGGTCGGCGCCGGCGGCGGCGTGCCAGCGCGACTCGGCGCGGGTCGAGAAGCGCGGCCCGTTGATCACGACGGCGGTGCCGAAGTCGCGGTGCCGGACCCCCTGATCGACGAGCGCCTCCGCCGCGAGGCCGCGCAGCGTCGGGTCGAAGGGCTCGGTCGGCGCGAGCTCGAACGCCTCGCCGCGGTCGAAGAAGGTGAGCGGCCGGTTCGACGTCCGGTCGATCAGCTGGTCGGTGACGACGAAGACGCCCGGCGGGAAGGAGTCGCGCAGACCGCCGGCCGCGGTCGTCGTGATGAGCGAGGTGACGCCGAGCGACGCCAGCGCCCACACGTTCGCGCAGTACGGGACGAGGTGCGGCTGGATGGTGCTGTCGACGCCGCGGCGGATCACGTAGGCGACGCGCTTGCCCCCGAGCTGCCCGACGGCGACCGGCGTGGACGTGGGGCCGTAGGGGGTGCGGACGTCGATCCGCTCCGCCTCCTGCAGCTCGAGCTGCTGCCCGACGCCGCCGATGATGCCGATCTCGATCGGTGCCGTCGATGCCATGCGCCGATCCTGTCAGCCCGCGGTGCGATTCCTTCGGACGTCGCGCGCACCGTCCGGGTGCCGCCCGCTGCGCGGGACCGGACGCCGCGCTCCGTAGGCTCGACCCCCGTGGCTCATCTCGTCGGTGCGGAGCGGATCCGGCTGGAGACGCCGACCCGCGTGATCCTCGACGACCTGTCGCTCGGCCTCGAAACCGGCGATCGGATCGGCGTCGTCGGCCGCAACGGCGAGGGCAAGTCGACGCTGCTCGGCATCCTCGCCGGGACGCGCGAGCCCGACTCCGGCCGTGTGACGACGAGGAACGGCGTCCGGATCGGCGTCCTCGACCAGGAGGACCGCCTCGGCGCCGGGACGGTGCTCGCCTCCATCGTCGGCGGCCGCGAGGAGCACGAGTGGGCCGGCGACCGACGCGTGCGCGAGGTGCTCTCCGGGCTGCTGCACGGCGTCGACCCGGAGACCGACCTCGACGCGCTCTCCGGCGGCCAGCGCCGCCGCGTCGCGCTCGCCGCGCTGCTGACCGGCGACCACGACGTGCTGCTGCTCGACGAGCCGACGAACCACCTCGACATCGAGGGCGTGCGCTGGCTGGCCGCGCACCTGAACGCGCGGTGGGCCGCCGGGCAGGGCGCGCTCGTCACCGTGAGCCACGACCGCTGGTTCCTCGACGCGGTGTGCACGCGGATGTGGGAGGTGCACGACCGCACCGTCGACGCGTTCGAGGGCGGCTACGCCGCGTACGTCCTCCAGCGGCTCGAGCGCGACCGGCAGGCGCGGGCCATGGAGGAGCGCCGGCAGAACCTCATGCGCAAGGAGCTCGCCTGGCTGCGCCGCGGCGCGCCGGCCCGCACCGCGAAGCCGAAGTTCCGGATCGAGGCCGCGAACGAGCTGATCGCCGACGTGCCGCCGCCGCGCGACTCGGTGGCGCTGCACGGGATGGCCTCCGCGCGCCTCGGCAAGGACGTCGTCGACCTGATCGACGCCTCCGCCGCGTACGACGGCACCCCGATCCTCGAGCACGTGGAGTGGCGGATCGCGCCGGGGGAGCGCACGGGGATCCTCGGACGGAACGGCGCGGGCAAGTCGACGCTGCTCGCGCTCGTCGACGGCACGCTCGCGCCCTCCTCCGGCCGGGTGAAGCACGGCAAGACCGTGCGGGTGCGGCGGCTGACGCAGCAGCTCGACGAGCTGGAGGACGTGCAGGGCGACCGCGTGCTCGACGTGATCGGGCGCCTGAAGACCGGCTACCGCGTCGGCGACACGGAGCTCGCGCCGGGACAGCTGCTCGAGCGGCTCGGCTTCCCGTCCCAGCAGCTCTCGACCCGGATCGCGGAGCTCTCCGGCGGGTGGAAGCGGCGCCTCCAGCTGCTGCTCGTGCTGCTCGACGCGCCCAACGTGCTGATCCTCGACGAGCCGACGAACGACCTCGACACGGACATGCTCACGGCGATGGAGGACGTGCTCGACACCTGGCCGGGCACGCTGATCGTCGTCAGCCACGACCGCTACCTGATCGAGCGGGTGACCGACCAGCAGTACGCCGTCGCGGGCGGCCGCCTCCGCCACCTGCCGGGCGGCGTCGACGAGTACCTCGCGCTCGAGGACGGGGCGTCCGTCGTCGTGCCGAGCGCGGAGGCCG
The DNA here is from genome assembly GCF_004364555.1 of Amnibacterium kyonggiense. GTDB lineage: Bacteria > Actinomycetota > Actinomycetes > Actinomycetales > Microbacteriaceae > Amnibacterium > Amnibacterium kyonggiense. Next base: position 1,219,228 of record NZ_SOAM01000001.1, read on the forward strand.
TGCGCTCGCCCGGCCTCTCCGGCGCGGAGCGGCGGGACCTCGAGAAGCAGCTCGCCTCCCTCGACCGCCGCATGCAGCGCCTCACCGCCGAGACCCGCGCGGACCACGACGCGCTCGCGACCCACGACCAGAGCGACTACGTGGGCCTCGAGGCCATCGCGGGCCGCATCCGGGAGCGGGAGGAGGAGCGCGAGTCCCTCGAGCTCGAGTGGATCGAGGCGGCGGAGCGCCTCGAGTCCGCCTGATCGGCCGCCGGTCAGCGGGTCCAGCGCAGCAGGAGGGCGCCGGGCGCCCGGAACCGTCCGGTCTCGGTGAAGCCGAGTGCGCGCATGCCGGCGGCGGGCACCGCGGTCGCGGGCCGGGAGCCGGGGTCGATCAGCACCCACACCGTACGGAGGTGCGCCGTCTTCGGCACTGCGGCGGCCGTGGTCGTGTCCTCGCCGAAGAGGTCGGTGCTCCGCTCGAGCGGCACCCGGGCGATGAGGTCCTCCAGCCCGCGGAAGGGCGCCGGGTCGGCGATCGCCGCCGCCCGCGTCGTGAGGCCCTCGACGCGGTCCTGCTGGCCGTAGACGATCCCGGAGGGTCCGTCGCCCGGGGACCTCGACCGCTCGACGAGCCGCGCCTCGTCCTGCAGCGTGCTGGCGGCCTTCGCGCGCGGCTGCCGGTCGGCGCGCTCCTGCGGCACAGCGACGAGCGCGAGTGCGAGCGCGACCGAGACCGCGGCCGGGAGGGGCAGCGCCGCGACCGCAGCGCCGACGAGCAGCGCCACCGCGGGTGCGGTGAAGGTCACGTAGCGCGGCCAGTACAGCGGATCGCCGACGAGGGCGGGCGCGGCGAGCAGGACCGGCGGGAGCACGACCCACGGGAGCGCGACGGCCGCGAGGCGCGACGCCGGACGGCGACGGAGGACCGCGCTCGCCGCCCCGACCAGGAGCGCGACGCCCCACGCGATCGCGATCGCGTCGGCCCGGAACCACTGCTGCACGACGCCGTCCGGCACGAGCGGCGGCTGCCCGAGCTGCGCGATCCAGTCGACCTGGCCGGTCTGCCCCCTCGCGACGAGCAGCAGGGGCGCGGCCGGGAGGACGCCGGCGACGACCGCGACCGCGCCGGCCGCGCGACGACCGCGGCCGATGAGCAGCACCGTCGCCAGGTGCGCCAGCGCGAGCAGCGCCGCGTCGACGAAGACCGCGATCGTCAGCGCCAGCAGTGCGGACGAAGCGGCCCAGGCGAGCGCCCGTCGCCGGTCCGTCTCGAGCGCGTGCAGCAGGGCGAGGGTCGCCGCCGTCGCGAGCAGCGCCGTGAGCGCGCTCGACCGGCCCTCGCCGCCCGCCCAGATCATCGCCGGGAGCACGGCGGACAGCGCCCCCGCGGCGATGCCGGCGCGCGGACCGGCGAGGCGGCGGCCCAGCACGACGAGGAGCGCCGCGGTGCCGGCGGCCGCGGCGACCGAGGGCAGGCGCAGGGTGGTCGGCGAGTACGGCACGACCGCGAACCACAGGTGCAGACCGGCGTAGTAGAGCGCGTGCACCGCGTCGACGTGCGCGATCGTCGCCCAGAACGGCCCCCAGTCGCGCTGCGCCATGGCGATCGACGCGACCTCGTCCCGCCACGGCGCGGGCCGACCGACCTGCACCCCGGCGATCCCTGCCGCTGCCAGTCCGACGAGCAGGGGAGCCGCCGCCCCGCGCGCCCGGATCCGCGGGCGCCGCAGGGGTGCGGCCGTGGTGCTCATCCGGCCTGGGTAGCAGCGCCCGGTGGCCGGCGGGTGTCCGGCAGAAGCTGCAAACAACCTGCAAATCGGCCCGACGGGGGCGCGTCCTCCGGAACGCTGAGGGGGATCGGACCCCGGAGGAGGCAGCGCATGACCGTCACGACCGAGCCCGACCGCAGCACCGGTGAGCGGCCGCCCGAGCTGAAGCGGGCCATCGGGCCGAAGCTGCTGCTCCTCTTCGTCATCGGCGACATCCTCGGCACGGGCGTCTACGCCCTGACCGGCCAGGTCGCCGGGGAGGTCGGCGGCGCCGCCTGGCTGCCCTTCCTCGTCGCGTTCGTCGTCGCGACGATCACGGCGTTCTCCTACCTCGAGCTCGTGACGAAGTACCCGCAGGCGGCGGGCGCGGCCCTGTACGTCCACAAGGCGTTCGGCATCCACATCGTCACGTTCATCGTGATGTTCGTCGTCATGTGCTCCGGCATCACGTCCGCCTCGGCGGCGTCGGTCGCGTTCGCGTCGAACTTCGCGGTCGCGTTCGGCATCGAGCCGAGCGGCGGATCGGCGCTCGCCGTCGCCCTCGTGTTCATGCTGCTGATCCTGCTCGTGAACCTCCGCGGGGTGGCGGAGGGCGTCGGGCTCAACGTGGTGTTCACGCTCATCGAGCTCTCCGGCCTGCTGCTCGTGCTGCTCCTCGGCTCGTTCGCGATCGTCGCCGGGGACGCGGACTTCTCCCGCGTCGTGCTCTTCGAGGGCGCCGAGGACAAGTCGTTCCTTCTCGCCGTGACGACCGCGACGTCGCTGGCCTTCTTCGCGATGGTCGGGTTCGAGGACAGCGTGAACATGGCGGAGGAGACGAAGGACCCGTCGCGGATCTTCCCCCGCACGCTGCTGACGGGGCTCGGCCTCGCGGCGGTGATCTACGTGCTCGTCTCGATCGTCGCCGTCGCCGTGGTGCCCGTCGGCGAGCTGGCGGCCAGCGAGACGCCGCTCACCACCGTCGTGCAGACCGCGGTGCCGGGGTTCCCGATCGCCGCCCTGCTGCCGTTCATCTCGATGTTCGCCGTCGCGAACAGCGCGCTGATCAACATGCTGATGGCGAGCCGGCTGCTCTACGGCATGAGCCGCCAGGCGGTCCTGCCGCGCTTCCTCGGGCTGGTCCTGCCGCGCCGGCGCACCCCCTACGCAGCCGTGATCTTCACGACGGCGCTCGCATGCGCCCTCATCGTCGTGCTGTCGCTCCGCGCGGACGACCCGATCGTCGGGCTGCTCGGCGGCACGACCTCCCTGCTGCTGCTCTCCGTCTTCGCGGTGGTGAACGTCGCGGTGCTCGTGCTGCGGCGCGACCCCGTCGATCACGACCACTTCCGCACGCCGACCCCGCTGCCCGTCGTCGGGGTGGTCGCGTGCGTCGCGCTCGTGCTGCCGTGGACCTCCGGCCGCGACCTCGAGCAGTACGTCATCGGCGGCGCCCTGCTCGCGCTCGGGCTCGTGCTCTGGGTCGTGACGGTCGTCGCGAACCGGGCGACCGGGGTGCGGGCGGGGGACCTGCAGGACGTCGGGTGATCGTGCTCCGGATCCGTGCCGCTCGACAGGCGTCGACGCGACGCGGATCCGGAGCACGTTCAGGAGCGGGGCGGGTGCGGCAGACTTGGCGCGCCCGATCCGCCTTGGTGTAACGGCAGCACGACAGCCTTTGGAGCTGTGAGGACTAGGTTCGAATCCTGGAGGCGGAGCACCGTACGTCTGCCGCGCGAAGGAGCCCTGTGACCCCCAGCCCGGAACGTCCGCTCGCGGTCGTCGTCCTCGCCGCCGGACAGGGCACGCGGATGCGGTCCAGCCGGCCGAAGGTCCTGCACGAGCTCGCGGGGCTGCCGATGCTCGCGCACGTGCTCGTCGCCGCCCGCGCCCTGCGGCCGACGCGCCTCGCCGTCGTCGTCCGGCACGAGCGGGACGCCGTGGCCGCAGCGGCCGCCGAGCACGCCCCCGACGCCGTGATCGTCGACCAGGACGAGGTGCCCGGCACCGGCCGGGCGCTCGAGGTCGCGGTCGCGGCGCTCGGCGGGTTCGAGGGCGACGTGCTCGTCCTGTCCGGGGACGTGCCGCTCGTGGACGAGGGCGTCCTCGCGCCCCTGCTCGACGTCCACCGGTCCGGTGTCGCCTCCGCGACCATGGTCACCGCCGTCGTACCGGACCCGACCGGGTACGGGCGCGTGCTGCGCGGCGTCGGAGGCGACGTCGAGCGCATCGTCGAGCACAAGGACGCGACCGACGACGAGCGCGCGATCGCGGAGATCAACGCCGGCCTCTACGTCTTCCGGTCCGCCGGCCTCTCCGAGCGGCTCGCGGCGCTCGGCTCCGCGAACGCCCAGGGCGAGCGCTACCTCACGGACCTCGTGGCGGCTGCCCGAGCCGCGGGGGAGCGGGTCGGCGCCCTCGTCGCGCCGGACCTCGAGGCCGTCGCGGGCGTGAACGACCGCGTGCAGCTCGCCGCGGCCGCGCGGCGCATGAACGACGCGATCGTGCGGCGGCACCAGCGCGCGGGCGTCACGGTGATCGACCCGGCGACCACCTGGATCGACGCGACGGTGACGATCGGCGAGGACGCCGAGATCCGCCCGAACACGCAGCTGCAGCGCGCCACCGCGATCGAGCGCGGCGCGGTCGTCGGCCCGGACACGACGCTCGTCGACACGGAGGTCGGCGAGGGCGCCCGGGTGAACCGCACCGACGCGACGCTCGCGGTGATCGGCGCGGGCGCGGACGTCGGCCCCTTCGCCTACCTCCGTCCCGGTACGCGGCTCGGCGCGAAGGGCAAGATCGGCACCTTCGTCGAGACGAAGAACGCGGTCATCGGCGACGGGTCGAAGGTGCCGCACCTCTCCTACATCGGCGACACCGAGGTGGGGGAGCGTTCGAACATCGGCGCGAACACGATCACCGCGAACTACGACGGCGTGCACAAGCACCGCACCGTCGTGGGGTCCGCGGTGCGCACCGGCTCGCACAACGTGTTCGTCGCCCCGGTTACCATCGGGGACGGCGTCTACACGGGCGCCGGCACGGTCGTCCGCAAGGACGTGCCGGCCGGTGCGCTCGCCGTGAACCCGGCGCCGCAACGCAACATCGAGGGATGGGTCGAGGCGAACCGCCCCGGCACCGACGCGGCCCTCACCGCAGCGCGCGTCGCAGCGCCCGAGGAGGACGTGGATTCCCCGTGACCGGCATCAAGACCCAGGGCGAGAAACGACTCGTCGTCATCAGCGGCCGATCGCACCCCGAGCTCGCGAAGAAGGTCGCCGAGGAGCTGGCGACGAGCCTCCTGCCGGTCGACGCGCGCACCTTCGCCTCGGGCGAGATCTACACGCGCATGGAGGAGAGCGTCCGCGGCTGCGACGCGTTCGTCATCCAGTCCTACTCGGGCCCGGTCAACGAGTGGCTCATCGAGCAGCTCATCATGATCGACACCCTGAAGCGGGCGTCGGCGAAGCGCATCACCGCGGTCGTGCCGTACTACCCGTACTCGCGGCAGGACAAGAAGAGCCGCGGGCGAGACCCGATCTCCGCCCGCCTCGTCGCCGACCTGTTCAAGACGGCGGGGGCCGATCGGATCATCTCCGTCGACCTGCACGCCGCGCAGATCCAGGGCTTCTTCGACGGTCCCCTCGACCAGCTGTTCGCGATGCCGGTGCTCGTCGAGCACATCCAGCGCACGGTCGACCCGGCGAACCTCATCGTGGTGTCGCCGGACATGGGCCGCGTCCGCGTCGCCGACATCTGGAGCGACACCCTCGACGTCCCGCTCGCGATCATCCACAAGCGCCGCGACCCGGCCGTGCCGAACCAGGTGACGGTCCACGAGATCGTCGGCGACGTCAAGGGCAAGATGTGCCTGCTCGTCGACGACATGATCGACACGGGCGGCACGATCGTGAAGGGCGCGGAGGCGCTGAAGGCGAACGGCGCGACCGGCGTGATCGTCGCCGCGACGCACGCGATCTTCTCCGACCCGGCGGTCGAGCGGCTCGCATCTCCCGCGATCGACCGCGTGATCGTGACGGACACCCTGCCGCTGCCGCCCGAGAAGCTCTTCGACAAGCTCGAGGTGCTGTCGATGGCGCCGATCATCGCGCAGGCCATCCACGAGGTCTTCGAGGACGGCTCGGTCACGTCGATGTTCAACGGTGCCGCCTGACCCGTGGTCGCCAGGCCCGGCGAGCGCACCGTGCTCGTGATGTGGGAGTACTGGTGCGAGCACTCGCCGATCTGGGCCCGCAGCACCGACCTCGACGTCGGGCAGCTCGACGCGCGCGAGCTGGGGCTCCCGGAGGACCTCCGCGACGACCTCGCCGACTGGAACCGGCGCTGCGAGGCCGCCGCCGATCCCGACGACCTCCTGGACCGGCCCCCGACCGCGGCCGAGTCGCGTGCGACGGGCGTCGAGGCGTTCGCGCTCGCCGCCCGGGTGCAGCGGGCGCTCGGCGCCGCGTGGACGGTGTGGTGCCTCGCCGGCGGCGGTGACGGCGGGATGCGGGAGCCGGGCGCGTTCCGGTACCTGCAGCGGTCGTCCGGTCCGCAGGTGCTGCTCCGCGACGGGGGACCGGTCGACTGGACGCCGACGCACGTCGCGCCGGCGCTCGACGACTTCGCGCCCGCGCTGCGCCGCGAGGCGCTCGTGTGGCGCGCCTCCGCCGACCGGCTCGAACCCGCCGAGTTCCGCGCGCGGGCGCTGGAGCTCGCCGGCCGCCTGCACGGCGCGCTCGAGCACGGGCGCGTGCTCTGGTTCGGCGGCGGGGACGTCTCCGCCTGACGCCTCCGATCGCTCGGGCTCCTCCCGGGCGACGACGCCGAGACTGGCGGCCATGATCACGCCGGTGCAGTCCGAGTCGGCCCGCCTGTTCGACACCGGCGCCGTCACCGAGGTGCGCGGCTCGACCGGGCTGGTCGCCGCGTGGGACGTCGACGCGCTCGCGACCGGCGCCGTCGCCGCGTTCGCGGACGCGGTCGTCGCGCTGCTCGCCGCCGGTGGCGTTCCGGCGTCCGCCACCGTCGACGCACCGCTCGTCGGGGCCTGGTTCAAGCAGGCGCTCCGCCCCGTCGGCTGGGAGGTCCCGTCGCCGTGGGACCCGATCGCCGGCGACTACGCCGCCGCGGACGGCTGGATCCGCCTGCACACGAACGCGCCGCGGCACCGCGAGGCCGCCCTCCGCGTGCTCGGCGTCCCCGCCGACCGGGACGCGGTCGCCGCCGCCGTGGCCCGGTGGCAGGCGGAGGAGCTGGAGACCGCCGTCGTCGACGCCGGCGGTGCCGCGGCCGCCATGCGCGGGCAGGAGGCGTGGCTGCGCCATCCGCAGGGCGTCGCGAGCCGGCGGGAGCCCCTCGTCGACCGCCTCCACACCGTCCCCGCGACGACGGCGTGGCATCCCGATCCCGTGCGGCCGCTCGCGGGTGTCCGCGTCCTCGACCTGACCCGCGTGCTCGCCGGGCCGGTCGCGACCCGGGCCCTCGCCGCGCTCGGCGCCACCGTGCTGCGCGTCGACCCGCCGGAGTGGGACGAGCCCGCGGTGGTGCCGGACATGACGCTCGGCAAGCTGCCGACCCGCATCGACGCCCGAACCGCGGAGGGGCGGGAGCGCCTCGGCGACCTCCTCGCCGGCGCGGACGTCCTCGTCCACGGCTACCGCCGCGGCGCGCTGGACGCGATCGGGCTGGGCGACGCGGAGCGGCAGGACATCCGGCCGGGCCTCGTCGAGGTCGCGCTCACCGCCTACGGCTGGAGCGGCCCGTGGACCGGCCGCCGCGGGTTCGACTCGCTCGTGCAGATGTCCGCCGGCATCGCCGCGCGCGGGATGCGCCTCTCCGCCGACGAGCGCCCCGTGCCGCTGCCGGTGCAGGCCCTCGACCACGCGACCGGGTGGCTCATGGCCGCCGCCGCGGTGACGGGCCTCCGCGACCGCCTCCGCGGCGGCAGCGGCTCGCACGCGTTCCTGTCGCTCGCGCGCACGGCGGCCGAGCTCGTGCCGACCGAGCCGGGTCCGTGGGCGGTGCGCGACGAGCCGGACGGCGCCGACCTCATCACGCCGTGGGGCGCGGCGCGGCTCCTCCCGTTCCCGCTCGCGGTCGACGGGGTCGCCCTGCGGTTCGACGCGGGGCCCGCGCCGCTCGGCAGCGCGGCGCCGTCCTGGCCCGCCTGAGCCGGACCTCGACCCCCGTCCGGGGGACCCGGGTTCCCCCGGCGCCCCCTCTGGGCATCGACCGACGATCCGTGCACGCGAGAGCGTGAGTCCGCGCACCGCCCATCCGTCCGTCCCCGTCCCGAGGAGCCCTCATGGGTGCACCGAAGCTCCGCCCCCTGCTCGCCCTCGCCGCCGTCGTGCTCGGCGTCGCACTCGCCCCGGCCGCCGTCGCGGCGGCGGAACCGATCCGCGCTGCGGCCCTCCAGCAGACCGACGTCGCGTCGCTGACGCAGGCGGAGGCGCGACTGGACGCGGCGTCCCAGCGCACCACGGACGGCGGCAGCCGCGCGATCGGCGACGGGGCGCCGACGCCGCCCGCATGGCTCCTCCTGCTCCTCGTGCCGATCCTCGCCGGTGGCGGGATCGCGGTCGGGTCCACCGTCCGGCGCCTGCAGTAGGCGGCGGTTTCCGCTGACCGGATGGTCCCGCGACGCCCCGTCGCGGCGCTCCCGTCCGGCCGCGGTGCTGCTTACCGTGATCGGGCCACCCGTCCGATCCGGAAGGACCTCCGCATGCCCCTGCTCCGTCGCTCACCTCGGCGCACCGTCGCCATCGCACTCGCCACGGCCGCCCTCGTCGCAGGAGGCGGCGCGGCCGGAGCCGTCGCCGTCACGGTCGCGACGCAGCCCGCGATCCGCACCACCACGCCGAAGCACGCGTCCGACGTCACGAACGTCGACGTGCTGCGGCAGCAGATCGCGAACTACTACGGCGACCCGCTGAAGACCGGGACCATCGGGAAGCACTCGAACTACGTGAAGGAGCTGCACGGGATCGAGCGCAACGCCGCGAGCTACCTCGCGCACGCCCACCACGCGAAGGGGAAGAAGAAGGCGATCCTGCTCGACGTCGACGACACCGCGCTCGCGACCTGGAACTACGAGACCTCCAGCAACTGGGCGTACGACCCGACGACGAACGCCGAGTACGTGACCGACGAGCGGTTCCCGGCCGTGCCGGGCATGGTCCGCCTCGTGAAGGCCGCGAAGGCGCACGGCTACGCCGTGTTCTTCCTCACCGGCCGGCCCGCCGCGCAGGAGGCGGCGACCCTCGGGAACCTGACCGACTCCGACACGATCGGCCTGGACGCGGGGTACCCGACGCCGACCGACCCGGACGGGACGGGCCCGGAGGACGGCCTCTACACGAAGCCCCCGCTCGGCAGCCCGACCCCGTGGCTCGCGTCGACCTGCGGGACGACCGTCGCCTGCACGACCGTCCAGTACAAGTCGCTGACGCGGAAGCACATCGAGTCGCTCGGCTACGACATCGTCGCGAACTTCGGCGACCAGTACAGCGACCTGAAGGGCGGCTCGGCGGACAAGGGCTTCAAGCTCCCGAACCCGAACTACTACCTGCCCTGACCCCTCCGTCGGGTTCTCCGATACGGAGATCCGGGGGCTTCGCCTCGCCGGATCCCCGTATCGGTGAACCCGGCCCCACCTCGCGGGGCACCGGAACCGGGGCTGCCGGAAGGTCCCGCTGACCAGCAGGATCACGATCATGACCAGAGGTCTGTTCGTGACGGGGCGACGACGCCCCACGCTCGGCGCGCTCTACGTCGCCGCGGTCGGCGCGTTCGCCGTCCTCCTGCTCGCGCTCGTCGGCGCCGGCCTCGCGAGCCCCGTCGCCGTGATCATCGTCGCGGTCCCGCTCGGCCCGATCGGGGTCGTCGCCGCAGCGCTGGCGCTGCCCGTCCTCGGCGCGATCCCGTCCCCGCCCGTCGCCGTGCTGATCCTGGCCGCGGTGCTCGCCATCGCCGCGGCGAACGTGATGCTCGCCGCGGCGGCCTCCTTCGTCGCGGCCGCCCGCCTGGACCGCCTCCGGGAGCACGCCCTGGTCCGCTGACCTCCGGTGCGCCCGGCCCAGCGCTTCGGCAGGCCGGGAGCGCTGCAGCAGGCTGCGAGGCGCCGTTCGGACCTGCCGAAGCACTCGCAGCCTGCTGCAGGGGGGCCTACGCGGCGGCGGAGCGCAGCAGCGTGAAGGACGCGTCCCGCACGATCAGCGTGGTCACCGGGCCCTCGACGACCTGCTCGGGATCGCTCGACAGCGCGAGCTCCCACTCGCCGCCCGGCGCCGCGGGCACCTGGAACTCGACGCCGTTCCCGGCCGAGTTCAGCAGCAGCGCGAACGTGTCGCCGCCCTCGTGGCCGAGCACGAACGTGATCGTCCGCGCTTCCGGGTCGTCCCAGTCGCCCTGGGCGAACTCCTGGTCGTCCGAGCGCTTCAGCACGACCCAGTCCGTCACGCCGTCCGCCGGGGCGTAGTGGTACCAGGAGGGCCGCAGCGCCTCGTTCTCCCGACGGATCGCGAGCAGCCGCTTCGTGAACGCGAGCAGGTCCTCGTCGACGGCGTCCCAGTCGTACCAGGAGATCTCGTTGTCCTGGCAGTAGGCGTTGTTGTTGCCGCCCTGCGTCCGACCGAGCTCGTCGCCGCCCAGCAGCATCGGCACGCCCGTCGACAGCAGCAGCGTGGCGAGGAAGTTCTTCCGCTGGCGCAGCCGGTAGGCGTTGACCTCGGCGTCGTCCGTCGGGCCCTCCGCACCGCCGTTGAACGACTTGTTGTCGCTCTCGCCGTCGTTGTTGTCCTCGCCGTTGGCCTCGTTGTGCTTCTCCGCGTAGGCCGTGAGGTCCGCGAGCGTGAAGCCGTCGTGCGCCGTGATGAAGTTCACGCTGCAGAGGGGCGAGCGGCGGTCCGGCTGGTAGACGTCCGGGCTGCCGAGCACGCGCTGGCTGGTCGTGCCGAGGAGGCTCTCCGCACCCGACCAGAAGTCGCGGACGTCGTCGCGGAACTTCCCGTTCCACTCCGACCACTCGGCGGGGAAGCCGCCGACCTGGTAGCCCGCGGTGTCCCACGGCTCGGCGATCAGCTTGATCGGCTGCAGCACCGGGTCCTGCAGCGTCAGGTCGAGGAAGGCGCTGCGGAGGGAGGCCTCCCCGCCCTGGCGGGTGAGCGTGGTGGCGAGGTCGAAGCGGAAGCCGTCGACGTGCATCTCCTGCACCCAGTACCGAAGCGAGTCCATGATCAGGCCGAGCGCCGCCGGGTGGGAGACGTTCAGGCTGTTGCCCGTGCCGGTCGTGTCGAAGTAGGCGTCCCGCTGCTCCTCGACCAGGCGGTAGTAGGCGCCGTTGTCGAGCCCCTTGTAGGCGATCGTCGGGCCCATGTGGTTGCCCTCGGCGGTGTGGTTGAAGACCACGTCGAGGATCACCTCGAGGCCCGCGGCGTGCAGGGCCTTGACCATCGCCTTGAACTCGGCGACCTGCTCGCCCGTGTCGCCGGCGGAGCTGTACGCGCCGTGCGGGGCGAGGAACGCGATCGAGTTGTAGCCCCAGTAGTTCGAGAGCCCCTTGTCCTTCAGCGTCTGGTCATGGACGAACTGGTGCACCGGCAGCAGCTCGACCGAGGTGATGCCGAGGTCGACGAGGTGCTGGATCGCCTTCGGGTGCGCGAGGCCCGCGTAGGTGCCCTGGAGCTCCTCCGGCACGCCCGGCATCCGCTTCGTGAAGCCCTTGACGTGGGTCTCGTAGACGACGGTCTCCTCGAGGGGGACGCGGGTGCGGGTCGGCACCGGGTCGTCGCCCCAGTCGAAGGAGCGGTCGACGACGACGCAGCGCGGCATCGCGGACGCGGAGTCGGACGCGTCCATCTCCTCCGGTTCGTCCATGTCGTGCCCGAAGAGCCGCTGGTCGACGTCGAACTCGCCCGTCACCGCGAGGGCGTGCGGGTCGAGCAGCAGCTTGTTGACGTTGTGCCGGAGGCCGTTCGCCGGGTCCCACGGCCCGTCGACGCGGAGGCCGTAGCGGGTGCCGACCTCGACGCCCTCGACGAAGTCGTGCCAGACGTAGCCCGTGCGGTGCCGGAGCTCGGTGCGGGTCTCCTCGTCGCCGTCGAACGAGCAGAAGAACACCTTCGAGGCGGTCTCGGAGTAGACGGAGACGTTGGCTCCACCGTCCTCGAGGGTGACACCGAGCGGGTACGAGCGGGAGCGACGGTCCGTCATGAGGGCCTTTCCGGGGAAGCGGTCGGCCGAGGGTAACGACCGCGTCGCCCGCGACCCTGGACGGAGGTCGACCGGGAGCAGGGAGCGGACCGTGCGCCTGGCGGATCCGCAGATCCTCCGCCGATCCGCGGATCCCGGCCGACACGCCGGTCCGACCCCTCCGCCGCGCGGCGCGTCCGCCCGGTTCTGCGGATCCGCGAGCGGATCGGGTCGACTCGGCGGAGGATGGAGGGGATGCGCCGACTGCTCCTCGTCCTGACGGCCGCCGCGGCGCTCGTGCTCGCCGGATGCACGGCGGATCCGCAGCCGCAGCCGTCGCGATCGGTCGTCGCGCCGGTCCGACTCGCGACCGCCCGTGCGACGGTCGCCGTGGACGGCTCCTCGGCCGCCGCCCGCGCCGCGGCCGCGAGTCGCGCCCTCTTCACGGCGTCGCCCGGCGTGGTCCTCGCGCCCGCGGGCGATTCGTCGGCGCAGCGCGCCGCCGCTGCGGCGGCCGTGCGCCTCCGCGTGCCGCTGCTGCTCACGGGCGGTGGCGACGCGGCCGTCGAGGCGCGGCGGCTCGGCGCGACCTGGAGCGTCGGGTTCGGCGCCGGGTCCCGCCTCGCCGGCCTGCGGACGCGGTCCGCGAGCGCCTCGCCGCCGCCGCTCGCCTCGCGGCCAGGCGCGGTCGTCGTGGCGACCGACGAGCGCGCGGACGCCGTCGCGCTCGCCACCGCGAAGGCGGCGGGCGCGACCGTCGTGGCGGCGCGCTCGACGGACCTGAACGGCGACCCCGCCGTCGTGAAGGCGATCGCCGCGGAGGAGGACGACCGGGTCGTCCTCGTCGGCGCCGCATTCGCGAGCCGCGCCGACCTCGCCTGGTCGGTCGCCGCCGCACGGACCGGCTGGACCTATGCGGACGGATCGCAGCGCGCCTGGGACGGCCGCAGCCTCCACGTCGCCCTCTACGGCACCCCGAGCGACGGCGTGCTCGGCGTGCTCGGGCAGCAGAGCGGACCCGCGACGATCGCGCGGGTGAAGGCGCTGTCCCGGCAGTACGCGAAGCGCACGAGCCGGACCGTCTCGCCGATGCTCGAGGTCATCGCGACCGTCGCCGCGGGCGGCCCGACGGACGACGGCGACTACTCGAGCGAGATCGACGCCTCGACGCTCGAGCCGTACGTCGACCGCGCGCTGGCGGCCGGCGTCCCGGTGATCCTCGACCTGCAGCCCGGCCGGAGCGACTTCCTGACCCAGGCGAAGGCCTACGCGTCGCTGCTCGAGAAGCCCGGCGTCGGGCTCGCGCTCGACCCGGAGTGGCGCCTCGGACCGAAGCAGAAGCCGCTCGTCCAGATCGGGCGCGTGTCCGCGGCGGAGGTGAACCGCACCTCCGCCTGGCTCGCGGACCTCGTGCGGACGAAGGGGCTGCCGCCGAAGCCGTTCGTCCTCCACGAGTTCCGGCTGACGATGCTGCAGCAGCGGCAGGACGTCGTCGTCGACCGGCCCGAGCTCGACGTGCTCATCCACGTCGACGGGCAGGGGTCGCAGCCCGACAAGCAGGCGACGTGGCGGGCCGTCCGCGCGGGCGCGCCGGACGTCGGCTGGGGCTGGAAGAACTTCCTGAAGAAGGACCGGCCCGTCCTCACGCCGCAGCAGACGCTGCAGCAGGTGCATCCGACGCCGGACCTCATCACCTACCAGTGACGGGGGAGTGCACGCCGGTCAGCCGAGGCTCGCGGCCGCCGCACGCAGCTCGTCGAGCGCGTCGACCGAGTAGCGCGCCATCGCGTCCGGGGTCGCGTCCGGCTCGCCCGCCCAGCGCTCGAAGGCGCGATGGTGCGCGAGGACGCCGAGCTCCGCGGCGAGGCGCGCGACGACCGGCGCCGTGCCGCGGGCGACGAGGGCGTCCTCCATCGCGGCCGCGAGCCCGACGGCCTTCTGCGCGTTCCGGTCGCGCAGCTCCGCGCTCGCGCTGACGACCGCCTCGATGCGCGGGGCGATCTCCCGGCTCATCGGGCCGTAGACCTCCGCGGCGCGGCGGAGGCCCTCCGCGACCGCGTCGAGCGGGCCCGCGTCCACCGGCGCAGCGGCGATGCCCTCGGCGAGGAGCGCGCTGAGCGCCGCCTGGCCGGCGACGAGCACGTCGCGCTTGTCGGGGAAGTGCCGGAAGAACGTGCTCCGCGTCACGCCCGCCCGCTCGGCGATCTGCGCGACGGTCGTCTCGTCGTAGCCCTGCTCGTGGAACAGGTCGACGGCAGCGAGCACGAGCCGCTCGCGTGCTCCCGGCTCCCAGCGACCCATCCGAGCAGGGTATTCGACGGGACGGTCGTCCCGTCGCCCCCAGTGATGGGACCGATGTCGCATCGCGGTGCTACGGTGATGGGACACAAGTCGCATCACCACGGGAGGTCCCCATGCAGCTCTTCATCACCGGCGGCACCGGCAACATCGGCTCGGCGGTGGTCGCCGAGCTCCTCGAGCACGGCCACGGCGCGACCGTGCTCGCCCGGTCCGACGCCTCGGCCGCGCTCGCGCGGGACGCCGGCGCGAGCGTCGTCCGCGGGGGCCTCGCCGACCTCGCTGCGATCCGCGCCGCGACGGAAGCGGCGGACGGCGCGATCCATCTCGCGTTCGGCAACGACTTCTCGGGCCCGGACGCGCTCGCGGCGAACATCGCGGAGGAGACGGCGGCGATCGAGACGATCGCCGAGGCGCTCGTCGGCGGCGACCGGCCCTTCGCGATCGTGTCCGGCACGCCCTGGGAGGAGGGTCGCCCCTCCGTCGAGACCGACCCGCTGCCGACGACCGGCCCCGTCGGCGGCCGGGGCGCCACCGTGACGCGCGTGCTGCGCGACTTCGCCGGCCGCGGCGTGCGGACCTCCGCGATCCGGCTGCCGCGCACGGTGCACAAGGACGGGGGCGGCGGGTTCGCCGGCCTGCTGACCGACCAGGCGCGCCGGACCGGCGTCTCCGGCTACCCGGGCACGGGTGAGCAGCGGTGGCCGGCGGTCCACTCGCTCGACGCCGCGGTGCTCTTCCGGCTCGCGATCGAGCGTGCGCCGGCCGGCTCCTCGTGGCACGCGGTCCAGGACGAGGGCGACGCCGTGCGCGACATCGCGGCCGTGATCGGGCGCCGCCTCGGGCTGCCCGTCCAGCAGCTGCCGGACGAGGCGTTCGGTCCCCTCGGGCCGATCTTCGCTGCCGACCAGCCCTCGTCGAGCGCGATCACACGCGCGGAGCTGGGGTGGACGCCGACGCACCCCACCCTGCTCGAGGACCTCGAGCGCCACCTCCGCCCCTGAGCCCTGCACTTGCGATCGGGGCCACGGGCGTTCGAGGCGCTGCAGTCGGAGCACCCGGACGAGCCGCGGCTCGTCCACGAGGTCGCGGGTGCCTACGACACCGCGGGTGATCAGGAGCGGGCGGCGCCGCTGTACGAACGAGCGCTCGCTGCGGGGCTCGCGGGCGACGTCCTCCGCCGCTGCCTCGAGCAGCGCGGCAGCACGCTGCGGAACCTCGGCCGGTACGCGGCCGCCGCTGCCGGGAACGCGGAGCACCTGCTCGAGCGCGATCGCGCGCCATGGGGCTGATGTGCGTCTTGTGCAGCCGTCCTGACCGTCGTAACGTCTGACGGCTGCGCCGGACCCGGCGCGCGTCCGGTCGAGCAGAGGAAGGAACCGCGATGTCGTATCGGAAGAGCGAACGCCCCGTGAACCTCCAGCCCCTGCTCCCGGCCCGTCCGAGCGCGACCCTCTAGTCGTCGCGTCTCGCCCGGGCCGGGTCATGGTCCGGGCGTCCCCGTCTGCCTTCCGCGCGGGAGGCCGCGTGCCCGAACCGTGGTCACCGGTCTCCACCACAGGAAGGAGCGGTCTCGTGCAGACCCTCGCCAAGCGGCTCGTGAGCTGGGCGAGCGTGCTCGAGGAGTCCACCCTCGAGCAGGCCCGCACCAGTGCGCGGATGCCGTTCATCCACCCGCACATCGCCCTGATGCCGGACGCCCACCTCGGGCTCGGCGCCACGGTCGGTTCGGTGATCCCGACGCTCGGCGCCGTGATGCCCGCCGCCGTCGGCGTCGACATCGGCTGCGGGATGATCGCGGTCCGCACGCAGTTCGACCGGGGCGCCCTCGAGGCGCGCGGCGACCTGCCGGCCCTCCGGGCGCAGATCGAGCGCGCCGTCCCGCTGTCCGCGGGCGCGGCGAACGCGAAGATCGTCGCGACCGCGGCGCCGCGGATCACGGAGCTGGAGGCGCTCGCCGCCGAGGCCGGGTTCACGCCGGACCGGTACGCCGAGGCGTGGCGGCAGCAGCTCGGGTCGCTCGGGAGCGGGAACCACTTCATCGAGGTCTCCGTCGACGAGCAGGACCGGGTGTGGGCGTTCCTCCACTCGGGCAGCCGAGGCGTCGGGAACCGGATCGCGCAGGCGCACATCAAGGTCGCGCAGGCCCTGGTGACGCAGTGGTGGATCGAGCTGCCGGACCGCGACCTCGCCTACCTGGTGGAGGGGACCGCCGAGTTCGATCGGTACATCGCCGAGCTGCGGTGGGCGCAGCGGTTCGCGCTGCTCAACCGCGAGGAGATGATGGACCGCGTCGTGCGGCAGCTCTCGGAGCACCTCGGCGAGACCGTCGTGGAGCAGGAGCGGATCAACTGCCACCACAACTTCACGCAGCGGGAGCAGCACTTCAAGAAGACCGTCTGGGTCTCCCGGAAGGGCGCGATCTCCGCGCGCGAGGGCGAGGCCGGATTGATCCCGGGATCGATGGGCACCGCCTCCTACGTGGTGGAGGGGCTCGGGAACCGGATGGCGCTCGAGTCGTCGCCGCACGGCGCGGGCCGGGCGTACTCCCGGTCGGCCGCGCGGCGGACCTTCACGCACGACCAGCTCCGCGAGGCGATGGCCGGCATCGAGTTCCGCGACACCGACGCGTTCCTCGACGAGATCCCGCAGGCGTACAAGCCGATCGAGCAGGTCATGGCCGACGCCGCCGACCTCGTCCGGATCCGGCACGTGCTGCGGCAGCTCGTCAACGTGAAGGGCGACTGAGCCCGGCCCCGTTCCGTCCTGCAGGACGCCCCGTCCTGCAGGACGGAACGGCCGTCGATCACCCCAGCCCGCCGAAGCCGCCGTTGATGATGCTGCCCGCGGCGCCCCGCTCGAGGAGCGTCTGGACGTCGTCGTCGCGCTCGTGCTCCGCCTCGGCGTCGAAGTCGACCACGCCGTTCGTCTGGTCGAACGGCTTCTCGGATCCGGTGAGGTGGACCCAGGGCTTGGCCGCCGGGTTCGGGTGCTTCTTCGACACCGTGCGCTCCTCTCGAGCAGGCCCGCGCCGTCGCGGGGGACGGAACGGTACTCGCGGTACGCCCAGAAGACCTGAAGCGCGCATGAACGCGGCCGGAGGTGCGTCGTCCGCGTGTCGCGGCGCCGCGGTAGCGTCTGGCCGTGCATGGACGGAGCCTGGTGATCGGCGGTGCCGGCGCCCTCGCGCTGCCCGCCGCGGGCTCGGTGGGCGGCGCGCACGGCGGCCACGGCGTGATCCGCTTCTGACACCTGCTGACGTAGTTCGAGGAGGACCCATGGCAACGGTCGGGCTGTGCGAGGACGACCCGCAGGTGCGGCGCGTCGTCGTCGAGGCGCTCGCGGCGGTCGATCTCGACGTCGCGGTGGCGCATCGCGCGTCGGAGGCGATCCGCGAGTTCACGCCGGACGCCGGGCTGCGTGCCCTGGTGCTCGACATCGGGCTGCCCGACGGCGACGGGCGGGACCTCTGCCAGGCGCTCCGCGCGAGCGGGGTGACCGCGCCGGTCCTCTTCCTCACCGCGCGCGGCGGCGTGCACGAGGTCGTCGCCGGGTTCGGCGCCGGCGGCGACGACTACCTCGTGAAGCCCTTCGCGGTCGCGGAGCTGCAGGCCCGGGTGGCCGCGCTCGTGCGGCGCGCGCCGACCGCCCCGGCGTCGCCGAGGGCGCTGCACCTCGACGCCGAGCGGTTCTCCGTCCGCCGCGGGGACAAGGAGGAGCGGCTGACGCCGACGGAGTTCCGCCTCCTCGCGACCCTCCTCGCCCGGCCGGGCGAGGTCGTCCGGCGCCGCGAGCTCGTCGCCGCGGCGTGGCCCGTCGGCGCGGTCGTGCAGGCGAACACCCTCGACTCCTACATGCGCCGCATCCGCCGCCTGCTCGAGCAGGTGGGGTCGCCCGACGAGCTGCACACCGCCCGCGGCGTCGGCTTCCGGCTGGGATGACGGACGGCGAGCTGCGCTCCAGCGCCTCCGTCCGCCGCCGCCTGACCGCGACCACGGCGGCGATCATCTCGATCGGGATGATCGCGCTCGTCGTCGTGGTGCTGCTCGTGGCCTGGCGCACGACGGACCACGAGATGGACCAGGTCCTCGACACCCGGGTCGCCGCGGTGCGGGACGCCGCGGAGGTCGTCCGCGGGAAGCCGGTCGTCGCGGACGCGGACGACCCGACGTTCGACACCTCGAACTGGGTCGCAGACCCGGACGGGACGCTGATCGCGGGCCCGAACGTGCCGTCGGCGATCCGGGCCGAGGTGAACCGGCTCGCCCGCGGTGAGAACGGCGTGGTGGAGGTCGACTCGTGGCGGCTGCGCGGCGCCGCGCTGCGCCCCGGCGCCGACGTCGGGCGGGTCGTCGTCGCGATCGACACCGGGCCGTACCGCTCCGGCCTCGGCCGGCTCGTCGCCGCGTCGATCGTCACCGGCCTGGTCGTGGTCGCGGGCGTCACGCTGCTCGCGGGTCTCATCGTCCGTCGGGCCCTCGCGCCGGTCGCGACCATGACCGCGACCGCCGTCGCGTGGTCGCACGAGCGCCCCGACCGCCGCTTCGGTCTGGGCGCGCCGAAGGACGAGATCACCGGGCTCGCGGCCGTGCTCGACGGCCTGCTCGACCGGGTCGACCGCGCGATCCGCGCGGAGCAGCGGCTGACCGCCGAGGTCGCCCACGAGCTGCGGACGCCGCTCACCGTGATGCGCGGCGAGGCCGAGCTCGGCGCGGCGACCCCGCGGCTGCGCAAGGCGGAGCGGGAGCGCTTCGAGCGCATCGTCGCCGCGGCGGACGAGATGGGCTCGGCCATGACGACGCTGCTCGACGCCGCCCGCGGCTCCGGCTCCGCCGCCACGGCGGACGTGTCGGCGGTGCTCGCGACCGTCGCCGCCCGCACCGGCCTCGCGCTCCCGATCGTCGTGGACGAGCCGGACGAGGAGCTCGTCGCCGCGGTCCCCGCTGACCTGCTCGGCCGCGCGCTCGCCCCGCTCGTCGACAACGCGGCCCGGTACGGTCGCACGGCCGTGCACCTCGCGGCGGAGCGCGACGGCGACCGGATCGCGGTGTCCGTCACGGACGACGGCGACGGGGTCCGGGAGGGGGTCGGCGACGTGTTCGAGCCCGGCGTGCGCGACCCCGCGAGCGAAGGCGCGGGGCTCGGCCTCGCGCTCGCACGGCGGCTCGCCCGCTCCGTCGGCGGCGACGCGGTGCTCGTCTCCCGGAAGCCCGCGGTCCTCCGCGTCGTCGTGCCCGCGGCGACCGAGCTCACGTGAGCGTCCCGCGGTCCGTCCTCCTCGTCGCGGTGCTCGTCGGGCTCCTCGGCGGCGTCGTGCGGGCCGCCGTGCTGCTCGCGACCGACGGCTGGCTCGGCTCGTCCGCCTACGACGACGGCGTCTACTTCGCCGCCGCGGCGTCCTTCGCGCACGGCCGCTGGCCCTACGCCGACTTCCTCTTCCTCCAGCCGCCCGCAGTCCTCGTCGCGCTCGCGCCGCTCGCCGCCCTGGGCCGCGTCATCGGCGACCCGGCGGCCGTCGTCGTCGCGCGGATCGTCTGGATCGGGATCGGCGCCACGAGCTGCGCCCTGGTGGCCGTGCTCGCGGGGCGCCGGTCGCTGCCCGCCGGGCTCGTCGCCGGCGCGATCGCGGCGACCTTCTTCCCGCTCGCGTACGGCGAGCGGAGCACCCTCCTCGAGCCCCTGGCGACCCTCCTGCTGCTCGTCGCGATCCTCGTGCGCGAGCGGGGCGGCCCGCGCGCGGCGCTCGTCGCCGGCGCGATCGCCGGGGCGTCCGTCGACGTGAAGGTCTGGTACGTCGTGCCGGTGCTCGTCCTGGCCGCGTTCCCCGGGCACCGCCTCCGCTTCCTCCTCGGCGCCGTCGCCGGCGGTGCGGTCGTCGTGGCCCCGTTCCTGATCCGCGCCCCGGAGGCGCTCGTGCGGCAGGTGTTCCTCGACCAGCTCGGGCGGCCGCGGCAGCCGGGGGCCGGGGTCCGTCTGCGGCTGTCGGAGATCACGGGCGCGCGGTGGCTGACGGGGTCGGGCGGGCTCGACGTGCCGGAGGTCGTCCTGCCGACCGCCGTCATCGCGGTCGTGGTCCTGGTCGCGGCGGTGCTCGCCTGCCGGACCCCGCTCGGCCGCCGGGCCGTGGCGCTCCTCGCCGCGACGGGCCTCGTGGTGCTCGCCTCGCCGTCCTTCTTCGTGCACTACGTCTCGCTCACGGCGCCGTGGATGGCGCTCGTCGTCGGCATCGGAGCCGGCGTCGCGCTCGAGCGGGTGCGGCGGCGCGCGCTCCTCGTCGCAGCCACCGGCGTGCTCACCGCCGTCGTCGTCGCGCCGACCGCCGAGAAGGACCTCCAGCCGCCCGCGCCGCCGCGCCCGCTCGCCACGATCGCCGCCGCCGCGGCGCGGGTCGACGGCTGCACGCGCTCCGACGACCCCGGCCTGCTCGCGGCGATCGGGGTGCTCTCGACGCAGCTCGAGCGCGACTGCCCGGTCTGGCCCGACGTGACGGGCTGGACGTTCGACCGCCCGGGCTTCCCGGTCGCGAGCGACGACCGCCCGACCAGTGCGCGGTGGCAGCGCTTCGTCACCGGCTACCTCCTCGGCGGCGACGCCGTGATCGTGGACCGGACCGGCACCGGCCTGTCGGACGCGAGCCGACGGCGCATCGCCGACCTCCCGGTGCTCGCCCGGTCCGGCGACCTGACGCTCCACGCCGTGCCGTAGCGGCGCGGGGTGGCACGATCGGACCGTGCTGTCCCGCCTCCGTCCCCTCGTCCCCGACGACGCGGCGGAGATCGCGCGGCTGCAGGCAGCGAACCGCGCCTTCCTGGCGCCGTGGGACGCGATCCGGCCGGACGTCTTCTACACGGAGCCGGGCCAGGCGGTCGAGGTCGAGCGGATGCTCGCGCGGGAGGCCGAGGGCACCGCGGCCGCGCGCGCGATCCTCGACGACGCGGGGCGGCTCGCGGGGGTGATCCGCCTGAACGGGATCACGCGCGGTGCCTTCGAGTCCTGCTCGGTCGGCTACTGGGTCGACCAGGAGCGGAACGGGCAGGGGCTCGCGTCGTCGGCGGTCGCCGCGGTGCTCGACCTCGCGTTCCGCGACCTCGGCCTGCACCGGGTGCAGGCGGAGACGCTGCGGCACAACGCGCGCTCCCAGCGGGTGCTCGCGAAGAACGGCTTCGAGCGCTTCGGCATGGCGCCAGCCTTCCTCCGCATCGCGGGGGAGTGGCAGGACCACGACCTGTTCCAGCGCCTCGCCGACTGACCCTCGGAGCGCGTCAGCAGGAAGCCCCGAGCACGTCAGCAGGAACCAGGTGCTTCAGCAGGAAGGAGTCGCGCGCTGCTTCCTGCTGAAGGCGCTCGTTCCTGCTGACGTGCTCAGGCGGTGCGGACGACGGCGGCGGCCCGAGCGCGCGTCGGGGCGATGAGCGCGGCGTTCGGGAGGTCGACCGCGTCGACCCACGCCTCCGCGGCCGCCGGGGTCTTGCCGAAGGCGACGTGGCGCGCGACGAGCCGCTCCCGCAGCAGGTCGGCGGGCGCGTCCGCGAACCAGACCTCGTCGAACAGCCCGGCGGCGTCGGACCACGGCGCCGCGTCGACCAGCAGCCAGTTGCCCTCCGAGACGACGAGGTCGACCTCCGGCCCGACCGCGATGCTGCCCGCGATCGGCTGCTCGAGGACGCGCTCGAAGCCGGGCGCGTACACCGGCTCGTCCGCGCGGTCCCGGAGGCGCTGCAGCAGCGCGCGGTAGCCCCAGCCGTCGAACGTGTCGATCGCGCCCTTCCGGCCCCGCCGGCCAAGCCGGTCGAGGGCCGCGTCGGCGAGGTGGAAGCCGTCCATCGGCACGTGCGCGGCGCGGAACCGGCCGTCCGCCTCGACGGCGGCGACGAGCCGCTCGGCGAGCGTCGTCTTGCCGGCGCCGGGCGGTCCGGCGACGCCGAGCAGCACCCGGCGTCGCCGTGAGGCGCTCGAAGGGTCACCGCCCTCGAGCATCTCGAGCACGCGGTCCAGCGCCTGATCGAACTCCACGCCCCCACCCTCCCCGAACTTGCTCCGGATCCGTGCCGCCCGGAGTGGCGTGGAACGGCACGGATCCGGAGCAAGTCCGGCGGGAGAGCCGTGCGGAGGCGACGCGCGGGTGCGCGAGGCGGGCGATCGCGGCGATCCTCCCGGCCGAGCGTCGGGGGATGTCCCTAGCGTGGGGGTCATGACGCCGGCCGAGCCCCGCACATTCGCCGTCCCGCAGGAGCGCAAGGTCGTCACGGCCCTGCCCGGCCCGAACTCCCTCGCGCTGCAGGCGCGTCGGGTCGCGTCGGTGAGCCGCGGCGCGGGCACGCTCGCGAACATCTACATGGAGCGCGGCGCCGGCGCGATCCTGGAGGACGTCGACGGCAACCGCCTGATCGACCTGGGCTGCGGCATCGGCGTCACCACGATCGGCCACGCGCACCCGGCCGTCGCCGCCGCGGTCGCCGAGCAGGCGCACAAGCTCACCCACACGCTCTTCACCGTCACGCCGTACGAGAACTACGTGAAGGTCGCCGAGAAGCTCGCGGAGATCACGCCCGGCGACTTCGAGAAGCACTCGATCCTCGTCAACTCCGGCGCCGAAGCGGTCGAGAACGCCGCGAAGATCGCCCGCCGCTTCACCGGCCGGCGCGCGCTCGTCGTGCTCGACCACGCCTTCCACGGCCGCACGAACATGACCATGGCGATGACCTACCGCCCCTGGCCGGAGCGCGAGGGCATGGGCCCGTTCCCCGGCGAGATCTACTCGGTGCCGATCAGCTACCCGTTCCGCGACGGGCTGACGGGCGAGGAGGCCGCCGAGCGCACCATCGACTACATCGAGACCCACATCGGGCCGCGGGAGGTCGCCGCGTTCTTCGCCGAGCCGATCCAGGGCGACGGCGGCATCGTCATCCCGGCGCCCGGCTACTTCGCGCGCATCGCCGAGTACTGCCGCGACAACGGCATCGTCTTCGTCGCCGACGAGATCCAGGCGGGCATCGCCCGCACGGGCGCCTGGTACTCCATCGAGCACCACGGCGTCGTGCCGGACCTCGTGACCTCCGCCAAGGGCATCGCCGGCGGCATGCCGCTCGCCGCCGTCACCGGGCGGGCGGAGATCATGGACGCCGTCCAGCCGGGCGGCATCGGCGGCACCTTCGGCGGCAACCCGGTCTCGACGGCGGCGGCGCTCGCCGTGTTCGACCTCATCGAGCGCGAGGACCTGATCGGGGAGGCGCAGCGCGTCGAGCGCGCGATCGTCGACCGGTTCGGCGGCTGGACCTCGAAGTACGACGTGGTCGGCGAGGTCCGCGGCAAGGGCGCGATGTTCGGCGTCGAGCTCGTCCTCCCCGGCACGCGCACCCCGAACCCCGCGCTGCTGAAGCACGTGCTGAAGTACGCGACGGAGCACGGCGTCATCCCGCTCGACGCGGGCAGCTGGGACAGCGTGCTGCGCCTGCTGCCCTCCGTCGTGATCTCGGAGGCGCTGCTCGACGACGCCGCCGGCGTGCTCGAGGAGGCGATCGAGTCGTTCCAGGGCGTCGGCGAGGCGGGCATCACCCCGACGAGCTGACCGGTCAGCCGCGGACGAGCGACCCGAGCCCGGTGCCGTCGCGGTCGAACAGGGTCAGGGTGTCGCCGCTGACCCGGAACGACGCGGCGCGGGCGATCGAGGTGATCGCCGACGCGTGACCCACCACGGGCCCGTCGACGATCGGGCAGCCGCGGATCGGCGTCATCGTGCGGACCACGAGCAGCCGGCCGCCGGGGAGGACGCGGTACGCGCCCCGGCCGCCGACCGCCCCGGTGGTGCAGGAGGTCGTCGCGCTCCACGTGCCGCCCGTGAAGGTGATGGCGGTGCGCACGTCCCCGGCGACGGTCCACCGACCCTCGATCGCGCTCGGGGGCGCGTCGACGACCCCCTTCCCGACCGTTGCGGCGGTGAGCAGGGAGGTCGGCGTCGTCCCGTCGGCCGTACCGTCCGGAGCGAGGCGCGCGGTCGTGCTCCCGTTCGCGTCCACGAGGAGCAGCCCGGAACCGTCCCGCCGCACGGAGGCCGTCGAGGTCAGCCACGAGGCGTCGACCGGGCCGCTGAGCCCCGAGGTCCGGGCGCCGATCAGCACCTGGTCGCCCTGTGCGCTCCACGAGAAGCTCGACGACAGGTCGCCGACCGCGACCGTGACGGCGATCCCGTCGAACCGCACGGTGGTTCCCTTCCGGCCCTCCACGGTCCAGCGCGTCCCGACGAGGTCGACGGCCTGGACGGACGGCGCGGGGGAGGCCGACGACGCAGCGGGGGAGGACGCGGCCGGCGGGCTGCCGGACGAGCCCGAGCACGCGGTGAGCGAGCCGACGAGCGCGACGGCGGCCACGAGGGGGAGGACGACCTGCCGGATCCGCATGCCTCAGAGTCTCCGCTCGACCCGCGTCCGTCTCACACCCCTGTTCGCGGATCCGCAGTTCCTCCGCGACGCGCCGTCGCGCAGGCCTCCGGCACCGGCGTGTCGACCCGGAACTGCGGATCCGCGCCGAGGCGCCATACCCCAGGGGGGTACAGTGTCGGGCATGGAGCACGTGGGCTACGTCGCGAACAAGGACGACCTCCTGAAGCGCCTCCGCCGTGCGGAGGGCCAGGTGCGCGGCATCCAGCGCATGGTCGAGGACGACACCTACTGCATCGACGTGCTGACGCAGGTCTCGGCCGCGACGAAGGCGCTCGAGACGGTCGCGCTCGCGCTGCTCGACGACCACCTCGCCCACTGCGTCGCCGAGGCCGCGGCGGCGGGCGGCCCCGTTGCGGAGGAGAAGCTCCGCGAGGCGTCCGCCGCGATCACGCGGCTCGTGCGCTGACGACCCACACCCAGGAAGACCGACGGAGGAGCACCATGCAGGATCTCGGCATCACGGACATCAGCGCGGCGGGCGGCGGCTGCGCCTGCGGCGGCGCGGGCTGCGGCGGCGCTGGGCACCACGCGGCCGGGCACGGCGACCACCACGCCGAGCACGGCCATCACGCCGCCGACCGGGGCGGCCAGTCCTTCGAGGTCGCGGGCATGACCTGCGAGCACTGCGTCATGAGCGTGACCGAGGAGCTCTCCGCCCTCGACGGCGTCGAGGCGGTGTCCGTCGACCTGCGCCCCGGTGCCGCGTCGACGGTCGTCGTCACCGCGACGCGCGCCCTCACCGGCGCCGAGGTCGAGGCGGCCGTGGAGGACGCGGGCTACACGCTCGCCCGCTGATGCCGGCGACCGAGGTCCGCCTCGACATCACCGGCATGACCTGCGCCGCCTGCGCGACGCGGATCGAGCGGCGGCTGAACCGGGTGCCCGGGGCCGCGGCGACGGTGAACTTCGCCACCGAGGTCGCGACCGTCCGCGGCGCGGTGCGCGTGCCGGACCTCGTCGCGGCGGTCGAGGCGGCCGGCTACGGCGCCCGGCCCGCGGGCACGGGCGAGCAGCGGCGCGATGCGCGACGCCTCCGGCCGCGGCTCGTGGTCGCCGCCGTGCTGGCGGTGCCGGTCGTGCTGCTGTCCATGGTCCCCGCCCTGCACTTCGCGGGCTGGGCGGTCGTCGCCGGGGTGCTCGCGCTGCCCGTCGTCACCTGGTGCGCGTGGCCGTTCCATCGGGCCGCGGCGCTCGGACTGCGGCACGGCACGACCACGATGGACACGCTCATCAGCCTCGGGGTCGTCGCCGCGACCGCGTGGTCCGTCGCGGCCCTGCTGCGGGGCGACGGTGACACGTACCTCGAGGTCGCCGTCGTCGTGACCGTGTTCGTGCTCGCGGGCCGCGTCGCCGAGGCGGCGGCCCGCCGTCGGGCGGGTGCGGCGCTGCGGGCGCTCGTCGCGCTCGGCGCCAAGGACGCGCTGCGCCTCGTCGGCGACCGGGAGGAGCGCGTGCCGATCGCGGCCCTCGCCGTCGGCGACCGCGTCGTCGTCCGCCCGGGCGAGACCGTCCCGAGCGACGGCCGGGTGCTCGACGGGCGGTCGGCGGTCGACGCCTCCCTCCTCACCGGCGAGGCCGTGCCGGTCGAGGTCGGACCCGGCGACCGCGTCGTCGGCGGCACGGTCGCCGTCGGCGGCGGCCGCCTGCTCGTCGAGCTGGATCGCGTGGGCGCGGACACGGAGCTGGCCGCCATCGGCCGCCTCGTCGCGCGTGCGCAGGACGGCAAGGCCGCGGTGCAGCGGCTCGCGGACCGCGTCTCCGCCGTCTTCGTGCCCGTCGTGCTCGGCCTCGCGGCCGTGGCGCTCGTCGGCTGGCTCCTCGCCGGTCAGCCGGACCGCGCCGTGACCGCGGCCGTCACCACCCTGATCATCGCCTGCCCCTGCGCGCTCGGCCTCGCGACGCCGACCGCGCTGCTCGTCGGCACGGGCCGCGGGGCGCAGCTCGGCGTGCTCATCCGCGGCCCGGAGGTGCTCGAGCGCACCCGCCGCGTCGACACCGTCGTCCTGGACAAGACCGGCACGCTGACGACCGGTCGGATGGCGCTGCGCGGCACGGTCGCGCTCGCGGACCTCCCCGAGGCGGAGGTGCGGCGCCTCGCCGCCGCCGCGGAGGTCGACTCCGAGCACCCGGTCGCGAGGGCGCTGGCCGGCGGTCCGCGGATCGCCGAGGACTTCACCGCCGTCGCCGGCGGCGGCGTGCGGGCGCGCGTCGACGGGGCGCAGGTGCTCGTGGGCCGATCGGGATGGCTCGCGTCGGAGGGCGTCGACACGGCCCCGGCCGCCACGGCGGTCCGGGCCGCGGAGGAGGACGGCGCCACCGCCGTCGTCGTGGCCCGCGACGGCGTCGCGGTCGGCGTGCTCGCGGTCGGCGACGCGCCGCGGGCCGGCGCCGCCGAGGCGGTCGCGCGCCTGCGGACCCTCGGGCTCGATCCCGTGCTCCTCACCGGCGACGCCGAGGGCCCCGCGGCGGCGGTCGCGGCCGCGACCGGCATCGGCACGGTCTTCGCGGGCGAGTCGCCGGCCGGGAAGCTCGCACGCATCCGCGCGCTGCAGGAGTCCGGCCGCGTCGTCGCGATGGTCGGGGACGGCGTGAACGACGCGGCGGCCCTCGCCGCCGCCGATCTCGGGATCGCGATGGGCGGCGGCACCGACGCGGCCGGCGCCGCGGCGGACCTCGTGCTCGTCCGCGACGACCCGACCCTGGTGGCGACCGCGGTGCGGCTCTCCCGGGCGACGCTCAGCATCATCCGCGGGAACCTGTTCTGGGCGTTCGCGTACAACGCGGCCGCCCTGCCGGTCGCGATGCTCGGCCTGCTGAACCCGATCCTCGCTGGAGGTGCCATGGCCGCGTCGTCCGTGCTCGTCGTCGGCAACAGCCTCCGGCTCGCCCGCTTCCGCGCGTGATCGCGGCGGGGGCCCTCGCCTCCCTCGCGCTGCTGCGGGTCCACGTGCTCGTGGTCGGGCTGCCGGGGTACCCGGTGCTGCGGCTGCGGGCCGAGGCGGCCGTCCGGGCTCGCAGCTGGGTCGTCACGACGGCGCCCGCGGACGCCGACCTCCTGCTCGTGTGCGGGACGCAGGATCCGGAGGTCGCCGCCGCCGTCGACGCGCTCTGGTGGCGGGTGCCCGCCCCGCGCGCCCGCCGGACGATCGGCTCGGCGGAGGAGTTGGAGGACGCGCTCGACAGCGCCGCCCGGGTGCTCGGGGACCGCGAGCTGCAGCGCCGGGCCGCCGAGCACCGCGGGCCGGCGCCGGTGGCGACGCCCGAGGGGGCGTTCGGCCCGCTCGGCGTCGCGTGGCCGCCCGGGCTCGTCGTCGAGTGCGCGACGGGGCCGGGCGGGCGCATCGCGGCGGTCGGCGTCCGGCGCATCGGGCCCGCCGCTGAGGAGGACGCGCCGCCCGGGCTGCTCGCCGCCGCCGACGCCGCCCGCCTGCTGCGGCTCACGCGTTGGGAGGCCCCCGCGCACCGGCTCGACCGCGTCGTCGACCTCCTGCTCGCCGGTGCGCCGCCGGAGCGCGTGCGGTCCCCCCTCCGCCGCGTCGCCGCGCTCGTCGGCCGGTCGGCCTCGTACCGGTGGTCGGCCGGCGCGGACGTGCCCGCGGTCGACCTCCGGCAGCGGGTGCTCGCGCTGCTGACGGCGGCGATCGACGGCACGGACGCACCGACGACGAGGCGTCGGCTGATCGGCGCCAGGGTCGGGGACGTGCCCGCGATCGTGGCGGTCACGGAGGCCGTCGGTGGCTGAGATCGGCCCGGTCGTCGCCGCGCTGCTCGCCGTCGTCACCCTCCTCCTGCTGGGCGCCGCGGTCGTCGCGCTCCGGGCCGCCCTCGACGCCCGCGGGACGGGCATGACGTCGATCGCGGTGCTCGCGCCGCTCGCCGAAGGCGCGCGGCTCGTCCGGACCCGCACCGCCCGAGCCCGGCCGGCGGAGGTCGTCGGCGGCGCGCTGCTCCTCCTCGCGCCCGCGGTCCGGGTGCTCGCGCTGCCGCTCGCGGGGCCCGCCCTGCTCGGTGCAGCTCCCGGACTCGGCTGGTTCGTCGTCGCCGACGCGATCTGGTGGGTCGGCGCCGGGCTGCTCGCCGGTCGCCGCGTCCTCCCCGCCGCGCTCGCGCTCGAGGCGCCGCTGCTCCTCGCGCTCGCGTCGCCCGCCGTCGCCGTCGGGAGCGTGCGGATCACGGACGTGGCGGCCGGCCGGCTCGGCCTCCCGCTGGCCGTCGAGGCGCCGGTGGCGTTCCTCCTGATCCTCGTCGTGGGTGGCGTGCTGCTGCCGTGGGCGGTGCAGCCGGCGACTGCGCGGCTCGGCGGTTCCGCGCGCCTGCTCGCCGGGGCCGGCGCGGCGGCGCAGGTCGTCGCGGCCTCGGCGACGGCGTCCCTGCTGCTGCTCGGCGCCGGACCGGGCGTGCCGCTCCTCGTCGCCGCGACCGCGATCCTCGGCGGCGTGCTCGTCCTCGCCGCGCGGCGCTTCCCGGTCCTCGCGCTCGGGCGCCTCGCCCGGCTGGGCGTCGTGGCCCTCCTCCCGCTGGCCGCCGTGCAGCTCGGCATCGTCGTGGCGCTGAGCCTCCTCGCCCGCTGATCCCGTTCTGCAGGAACTGCTGCGCCGGTCGCGCAGCAGTTCCTTCGAGACGGAATGCTCGGGGCATGACCGTCTCGGAGCACCTGTCCGCCCTGTTCTCGCTCGAGGGGCGCACCGCGGTCGTGACGGGCGGCAGCTCGGGGATCGGGCGGGCGATCGCCGCGGCGCTCGCCGGAGCCGGCGCCCGCACCGTGCTCGTCGCCCGCGACGCCGAGCGGCTCGCCGCCGCGGCGGCGGCCATGGAGGGCGAGGTGCTCGTCGTCCCGGCGGACCTGGGCGCGCGCGACGGCGTCCGCGCTGCAGCGGAGGCGATCGTCGCGGCGGCCGGGGAGCCCGACGTGGTCGTCAGTGCGGCCGGCGTGAACCTCCGGCCGCCGATGCCCGAGGTGGACGAGGCGGTCTGGGACGCGACCATGCGCCTCAACCTCGACGCGCCCTTCCTGCTCGGGCAGCGGTTCGGCCCGGGGATGGCCGAGCGCGGGTTCGGGCGACTCATCGCGATCAGCTCGCAGCAGGCGCACCGGGCGTTCGTGCAGAGCGGTGCGTACGGCGTCTCGAAGGCCGCGCTCGAAGGCCTCGCACGCTCGCAGGCGGAGGCGTGGTCGGCCTCCGGCGTCACGAGCAACGTGCTGGTCCCGGGCTTCGTGCTCACGCCGCTGAACGCGCGGCTGCAGGAGGACCCCGCCCGCGTCGCGGCGCTCGCGCAGCGCACGATGGTCGGCCGCAACGGGCTGCCGGAGGACTTCGCGACGGCCGCCCTGTTCCTCGCGAGCCCGGCCTCCGGGTACGTCACCGGCCAGAGCATCGCGGTGGACGGCGGCTTCTCCGTCCACTGACCCCGCCTGCGAGCCGCACCCCGGAAGTCGCTCCGGAGCACCCCCGGAACTTTGCTCACGCTTCTTGCCGCCTCGAGGTCGTCGCGGCGGCAAGAAGCGTGAGCAAAAAGGGGGAGGGGGCGCGTCAGGCGGAGCGGGCGAGGACGAGGGGCAGCTCGTCGGCGAGCTCGCGGGCGAGGAAGCCCAGCGGTCCGATGCGCTCCGCGAGCCGGTCGCCGGCGCGCGCGTGCAGGTAGGTCGCCCAGCAGGCGCCGTCCGCGGCGCCCGCCCCTCGGCCGACGAGGCCGCCGATCGCGCCGGCGAGCACGTCCCCGCTCCCGGAGGTGCCGAGGCCCGGGCCGCCCGCCTGCACGACCCGCGTCCGTCCGGAGGGCTCGACGACCATGCCGCCACCGGAGACGACGGCGCCGAACCGCTCGGCGACCTCGTGCGCGGCGTCCTCCAGGTCGTCGACGTCCTTCCCGAGCAGGAACCCCGCCTCGGTCGTGTTCGGCGTCAGGATCAGCCGGTCCCGGAGCGGCTCGCCGAGCTCCGGGGCCGTGCCGAGCGCGCCGAGCGCGAACGCGTCGAGCAGCACGGCCGTCCGCTCGGGGATCGCGGGGACGAGCCGCTCGAGCAGCGCCCGCGCCTCGTCCGGGTCGTCGAGGCCGGGGCCCACGACGATGCAGTCGACGTCGAGGTCCTCCGCCACGGCGTCCGCGCCGCGGTGCCCGGCGACCGCGCCACCGGTGGTCTCCGGGAGGGCGATGACCCCCGCCTCCGGGAACGACACCGCGAACGCGCCCGCGACGGACTCGGCGACCGCGACGGTCAGGCGTCCGGCGCCGACCCGCAGCGCTGCGATGCCCGTCAGCGCGGCCGCGCCGGGGGTCTTGCGGGCGCCGCAAACGACGAGCACGTCGCCGCGGTCCCGCTTGCCGGCGCCGGGTGCCGGCAGCGGCGGGAGTCCGCCGCGGTGATCGGCTCAGGTGTGCGTGCCTCGATGCTCGCCTCCGTGCTCCGTGCTCCGTGCTCCGTCGTCGGCGCCTCGCCGACGAGGTGGCTGATGTCGTTGACCGGCTCCGCCACCCAGCGGCCGCTGCTGCGGACCAGTCGGGTGACGGAGGCGTTGCGCACTGGATCGGTGCGGGACGACTCCATCAGCTCCGCCTCCTGGATGCCCTCCAGAACGCTGCGGATCAGCAGGACGACCGCGTCGTGCGTGACCACGAGCACCCGTGCCGCGCCCGCAGCCTCGATGTCGCGCAGCACCGTGCGCAGCCGGAGGCCGACGTCGACCCACGACTCGCCGCCGGGCGGCCGGTGGTAGTACTTGCCGAGGAAGCGGCGGCGCTTGGCCTC
The DNA here is from genome assembly GCF_004364555.1 of Amnibacterium kyonggiense. Classification (GTDB taxonomy): domain Bacteria; phylum Actinomycetota; class Actinomycetes; order Actinomycetales; family Microbacteriaceae; genus Amnibacterium; species Amnibacterium kyonggiense. The sequence continues at coordinate 1,250,642 of NZ_SOAM01000001.1, forward strand.
CTCCGGGTGCAGCTCCTCCACGCCGCGCCAGGTCAGCGCGTCGAGGATCCCGAGCTCGCGGTCCCGGAGTCGCTCGTCGACCACGGTCGGCAGCTCGAGGCCCGCGACGGACAGCGCGTGGTCGGCCGTCGACCGCGCCCGGCGGTAGGACGAGACCCAGAGGGCCTCCGGCGCCTCGTCCTTCGCCAGCGCCCCGAGCCGCCGCCCGAGCGCCTCCGCCTGCTGCACGCCGGTCGGCGACAGCTCGACGTCGGCGTCCCGCGCCGGCACGGCGATGCGGAGAGCGCCGGCCGCGTCCGCCTCCGCGGCCGCGACGTTCCCCTCGCTCTCGCCGTGCCGGACGAGGAGCAGCTCGTTCAGTGGCCCGAGCCCTCGGTCCGGACCTCGCTGCGGTCACCGCTCCACAGCGTGTGGAAGACGCCCGGCTTGTCGATGCGCCCGTAGGTGTGTGCGCCGAAGAAGTCGCGCTGGCCCTGGATGAGCGCGGCGGGCAGCCGGTCGGAGGAGAGCGAGTCGTAGTACGACAGCGCGGAGGCGAATCCCGGCACCGGGACCCCGGAGAGCGCCGCGGTGGAGACGACGCGGCGCCACGCGGCCTCGCCGTCGGCGACGATCTTCGCGAAGTACTCGTCCGCGAGGAGCGTCGGCAGCTCCTGGTCGCGCTCGTAGGCCTCCACGATCCGGTTGAGGAACCGTGCGCGGATGATGCAGCCGGCGCGCCAGATCTTCGCGACGGCGCCCTTGTCGATCTGCCAGTCGTACTGCTCGGCGCCGGCGATGATGATGTCGAAGCCCTGCGCGTAGGCGACGACCTTCGAGGCGTACAGGGCGGCGCGGACGTCGTCCTCGAACCCGTCCGGCTTCGCGACCGGCTCGGGGCGCCCCTTCTCGAGCGCCTGCACGGCCTGCCGCTGCTTCGGCTTGGAGGAGACCGCGCGGGCGAAGACCGCCTCGCCGATGCCCGAGACCGGGATGCCGAGGCCGACCGCGTTCTGCACGGTCCAGACGCCGGTGCCCTTCGAGCCCGCCTGGTCGGTGATGAGGTCGACGAGGGGCTTGCCGGTCTCGGCGTCCTTCTGGCGGAGCACCTCCGCGGTGATCTCGATCAGGTACGACTCCAGGTCGCCCTGGTTCCACTCGTCGAACACGTCGGCGAGTGCGGCGGTGTCGTGGCCGCCGACGCGGCGCAGGAGGTCGTACGCCTCCGCGATGAGCTGCATGTCGGCGTACTCGATGCCGTTGTGGACCATCTTCACGAAGTGGCCGGCGCCGTCGTGGCCGATGTGGGTGACGCAGGGCTCGCCCTCCGCCTCCGCCGCGATCGACTCGAGGATCGGCTTCAGCCGCTTCCACGCGTCGTCCGAGCCGCCCGGCATGATCGACGGGCCGTTCAGCGCGCCCTCCTCGCCGCCGGAGATGCCCGTGCCGGCGAAGTTGAGGTTCCGCTCGCGGAGGTCCTTCTCCCGCCGGATGGTGTCGAGGAAGTTCGCGTTGCCCCCGTCGACGATGATGTCGCCCGGCTCGAAGCGGTCCGCGAGCTGCTCGATGACGGCGTCCGTGCCCTTGCCCGCCTGGACCATGATGATCGCGACGCGCGGCTTCTTCAGGCTCGCGACGAAGTCGTCGATGTCGTGGCTCGGCACGAATTCGCCCTCGGACCCGTGGTCGCGGATCAGCTCGTCCGTCTTCGCATCCGTGCGGTTGTAGACCGCGGTCACATTGCCGTGGTGGGCGAGGTTCCTCGCCAGGTTCGACCCCATGACCGCCATGCCGACGACCCCGATGTCGGCGACGCCGACCGGCTTCTCGCTCACGTGCATCTCCTTCGTGACTGCCCGTCTTCGAGCGTATCGCCGCACGGAGCGGACGATCCTGGGGCGGCCGCGCTCGCTGGTCAGGCGTGCGGCCCGAGCGCCTTCGAGGCCGACTCCATGTACCACTCGGTGAAGGCGGTGGCCCGCCCGTCCTCGCGCAGGTCGACGATCCAGAGGTTCTCGTAGGTGCGGCCGTCGGTGTACACGGTGCGGCCCTGCACGAAGCGGCGGCCGCCGTCGCTGCCGATGAGGGACCAGGAGAACGCGTGGTCGTCGGGCGCGTCCGCGCCGTCGAGCCAGCGGGCGACGATCGCCGCGCTGCCGACCGCCGGGTCCGCCCAGGGGTAGAAGCGGTACGTCGCGTCCTCGCTGAACAGGGCCGCGATGGCGTCCGGGTCGTTCGACTCCCACGCCGAGACGTAGCCGGCCATCCACCGCTCGATGAGGTCCGCCATCTTCCGAACGCTACGACGCCCGACCCGAGCGCGGAAGCCTCGGCGTCAGCCTCGGCCGCACCCTTGCTCCTACGCTCGAGCGCATGACCGACCGCCGCCTCCGCGTCGTCGCCGCGACCCCGCTGTCCGACGAGCTCGCCGACCGCATCCGCGCCGCGGAGCCGCGCCTCGACCTCGTCGTCGAGCAGGACCTCCTTCCGCCGCAGCGGCACCCCGGCGACCACGGCGGCGACCCCGACTTCACGCGGACGGAGGAGCAGGAGCGGCGCTTCCAGGAGCGCATCGGATCCGCGGAGGTGCTCTACGGCATCCCGGGGGAGCGGCCGTCGCAGCTCGCGAAGGCGATCCGGGCGAACCCGCGGCTCGCGTGGGTGCAGCTGATGCCGGCGGGCGGCGGCGCGCAGGTGAAGGCCGCGGAGCTGACCGAGGAGGAGCTCGGCCGCGTCCGCTTCACGACCACCGCCGGCGTGCACGCGGTGCCGCTCGCGGAGTGGTCGGAGTTCGGCCTCCTCGCGGGGTTCAAGACGCTGCCGCAGCTGCAGGAGGCGCAGCGCGCGCACGAGTGGGCGGAGTCGCGCTGGGTGATGCGCCGGCTCGAGGGCAGCCGGGTGCTGATCGTCGGCCTCGGCTCGATCGGCCGCCTCGTCGCGGAGCGCCTCGCGCGGCAGGGCGTCCGCGTCGCCGGCACGAGCCGCCGGGACGTGGAGGTCGAGGGCGTGGAGGAGGTCGTCCGCCCCGACGACCTCGCGGCGCGGATCGGCGACTTCGACGGCGTCGTGGTGACCCTGCCCGGGACGGACGAGACGCGGCACCTCGTGAGCGCGGAGGTCCTCGCGGCGGTCAAGCCGGGCGCGACGGTCGTGAACGTCGGCCGCGGCACCGTGATCGACCAGGACGCGCTGATCGAGCAGCTCCGCGCCGGTCGCGTCGGCTTCGCCGCGCTCGACGTCACCGACCCGGAGCCGCTGCCCGCGGACTCGCCGCTCTGGGACCTCCCGAACGTGCTGATCAGCCCCCACACGGCGGCGCTCAGCGAGCGGGAGGACGCGCTGATCGCGGACCTGTTCGCCCGCAACGCGACCCGGTACCTCGACGGGGAGCCGCTGATCAACCCGGTGAACACCCGCGAGTTCTACTGAGCGACTTTCACGGATCAGGACGATCCGGGCGACACGCCGCCTCCGCGGGCGCCGGGGGCGGCGTGTCGGTCGATCCGTCCTGATCGGTGAAACGTCCTGGGGGCGCGGGTAGCGTCGGCGGCATGGGGATCCCGCCGCTCGTGATCATGGGCGTCTCCGGCTCGGGGAAGTCGACGGTCTCGGCGCAGCTCGCCGCACGGGTGCCCGGTGGCGTCGCGCTCGACGCGGACGACCTCCACTCCGCGGCGAACCGGGCGAAGATGCACGCCGGGGTGCCGCTCGACGACGTGGACCGCGCCCCGTGGCTCGACGCGGTCGGGCGGGCGATGGGCGACGTGACCCGCGCCGGCGGCGTGCCGGTGATGGCCTGCTCCGCGCTCAAGCGCGCGTACCGGCTGCGCATCCTCGCCGGCGAGCCGGCCGCCCTGTTCGTGCTGCTCGACGTCGAGCGGCTCGAGCTCGAGCGCCGGATGCACGAGCGGAAGGGGCACTTCATGCCCGCGTCGCTGCTGAACTCGCAGCTCGCGACCCTCGAACCGCTCGGCCCCGACGAGCCCGGGATCACGGTGCACGTCACGAACCCCTCGGACGACGTCGTCGAGACCGTGATGGCGAGGATCCTCACCACCCGCTGAGCCCACGTTGCGTTCTGTGTCGCCCGGTCGAGCGGCGGCGCCGAGGGCTCGTTAGCGTCGCGGTCCGGGTCGAGGCCGCACCGCCTCACAGCACGACCCGCGTCGAACGGAGCCTCCATGACCCCGCGCACCCGCCGCCTGCCCACGGCGCTCGCCGTCGCCGCCGCCGCGGCGATCGCCCTGGCCGGCTGCTCGCAGAGCGCCGGCTCGGCCGGCACGTCGTCCTCCGGCGGCACGAAGCAGGTGTCGATCGCGCTCGTGCGCCAGCTCGGCACCGGCGACTACTACGAGCAGTGGCTGAGCGGCGCGAACGCGGAGGCCAAGAAGCTCGGCGTGAACCTGACCACCTTCGACGCCGACGGCGACAACGCGAAGCAGGCGCTGAACCTCCAGCAGGCCACCGCGACGAAGCCCGGGGCGATCATCATCGACCACGGCTTCACCGACTCGCTCAAAGCGCCGACGAAGGCCGCGATCGACGCGAGGATCCCGATCGTCTCCTTCGACGTCGACACCGGCAACAGCGGCGTGACGACGGTCGACCAGTCCGACGCGACGATCGCGAAGGACATCACCGACAAGCTCGTCAGCGAGACCGGCGGGAACGCGCAGGTGATCTACGCCTACGTCGCGGGCTACGCGCCGCTCGACAAGCGCGACGCCGTCTGGAAGGCCGTGAAGGCGAAGAACCCCGGCCTCAAGCAGGTCGCGCAGGTCGGCGTGGTGAACGACTCCACCGCCGCCCAGACCGCCGACCAGGTGAAGGCCGCGCTGCAGGCGCACCCGGGTGTCACCGCGATCCTCGCGCCCTACGACGAGTTCGCGAAGGGCGCCGTGCAGGCCGTCGACGAGCTGAAGCTGAACGGGAAGGTCAAGGTCTACGGCGCGGACATCTCGAACGCGGACATCTCCGCGATCACCGCCGCGGGCAGCCCCTGGGTCGCCACCGCGGCCACCGACCCGGCCAACGTCGGCGCGGTCACCGTCCGCGCCGCCTACCTGAAGGCGACCGGCGGCTCCGTCGACAGCGCGCTCGAGGTGCCGCCCGCCCTCATCACGCAGGACGTGCTCCGCGCGAAGCAGATCACCACTGTGCCCGACCTGGTGAAGGCGTTCCCGGACCTCGCGACGCCCTCCATCGCCGAGGTGAAGTGACGGAGGACCGCACGGTCGTCCTCGCCGCGCGCGGGGTCGGCAAGCGCTTCGGGGAGACGACCGCGCTCGCGGGCGTCTCCCTCGAGGTGCGTGCGGGCGAGGTGCTCGGGCTCGTCGGCGCGAACGGGGCCGGCAAGTCCACGCTGACGAAGATCCTCTCCGGCACGGAGGCGCCGACGAGCGGCCACGTGGAGGTGCGCGGCCGCCGCGTGCGGCTCGCGAGCGCCGAGCAGGCGCGCGAGGCGGGCATCGAGACGGTGCACCAGGACGTCGACGCGGCCCTCGTCCCGGACGCCTCCGTCGCCGAGAACCTCGTCCTCCCGCTGCTCGTCGCCGGCCGGCTCGGCCGGTTCCCGTCCCGCCGTCGCATCCGGGCGGAGGCGGCGCGCATCGCGGCGGACCGCCTGCCCGGCGTCGACCTCGACGCGGCGGTGGAGGACCTCGGCGTCTCCGACCGGCAGCGGGTGCTCATCGCGCGCGGCCTCGCCACCGCGCCGTCGGTGCTCGTGCTCGACGAGCCGACCGCGGCGCTGTCCGTCGACGAGCAGCGGGCGCTGCACGCGACCGTCCGCGAGCTCGCCGCGCAGGGGACCGCGGTCGTCTTCATCACCCACCATCTCGGCGAGACCGTCGCCGTCTGCGACCGGGTCGTCGCCCTGCGCGACGGCGCCGTGGCCGGCGAGTTCGCCGCCCCGCTCGACGCGAAGCGCCTTGCGCACGCGATCCTCGGCGGCCTCGAGGCGACCGCGCAGCGCTCGGAGGTCGCGACCGGCGGCGAGGTCGTGCTCGACGTCGCCGGCGCCCAGGCGCTGCCCGGCGGTCCGGCCATCGAGCTCGTCGTGCGCCGCGGGGAGGTGCTCGGGATCACGGGCCTCCTCGGCTCCGGCAAGACCGAGCTGCTCGAGCAGCTCGCCGGCGTCCGTCCCGTGCTCGCGGGCACGATCTCGATCGACGGCGTCCCGTTCCGGCCGGCCCACCCCGTCGACGCCATCGCCGCCGGCGTCGGCTTCGTGCCGGAGGACCGGGCGCGCGCCGCCGAGCTGCCCGGGTGGAGCGTCGCCGACTCGCTCACCCTGCCCGACCTGGCCCGCTACCGCCGCGGCCCGCTGCTCAGCCGACGCGCGGAGGACCGGGCGACCGCCGACCTCATCCGCGCGCTCGGCGTCGTCTGCTCGGGCCCGCGCGCCGCGATCGAGTCGCTGTCGGGCGGCAACCGCCAGAAGGTCGTCGTCGGCCGCTGGTTCGCCGCCGGCTCGCGCCTGCTGATCCTCGACGAGCCGTTCCGCGGCGTCGACATCGGCGCGCGCGCCGACATCGCCCGCCTCGTCCGCGGCGCCGAGGCGGCCGCGACCGTCGTGGCATCCTCGGATCCGGAGGAGATCCTCGAGGTCGCCGACCGCGTGCTCGTGATGGCGGACGGCGGGATCGTCGGGGAGGTCGACCCCCGGACCGTCGACGCCGAGACCCTCGCCGACCTGATGACGCGGGCCGCGCGCCCGCAGGAGACCGCATGACCCGCACCGCACCGACCGCCCCTGCACCCGGGGAGGTGCTGCCGCCGCCGCGCGAGCCCGGGGCGGCCCGCCGCAGCCCGCTCTCCCGCGTGCGCGACGCGATCTTCCGCTACGGCCTGCTGATCCTGCTCGCCGCCCTCGTCGTGGTCTTCGCGGTGACGCAGCCCGCGTTCTTCACGACGTTCAACCTGCTGAGCATCCTGCTGTCGGTCGCCGTCGTCGCGATCGTCGCGCTCGGCGTCACGGTCTCGATGTCCGTCGACGGGTTCGACCTGTCGGTCGGCTCCACCGTGAGCATCACGGTGATGCTCACGGCGGCGAGCCTCGTCTACTGGGGCCTCGGACCCGTGCTCGCGGTGCTCATCGGCCTCGTCACCGGAACGGTGATCGGCCTGATCAACGGCCTCCTGATCGTGGTCGCGCGCGTGCCCGACATGCTGGCCACGCTCGGCACGATGTTCGTCTTCGCGGGCGGCTCGCTGCTCATCACCGCGGGGCAGTCGATCGCGAGCGGCTCCGGGTACCAGGGCGCCGCGCCGAAGGGGTCCTTCACCGACGCGTTCACCTGGCTCGGGCAGGGCGACGTGCTCGGCGTGCCCGTTCCCGTGATCGTGCTCGTCGTGGTGACGGTCGCGGTCATCCTGTTCCTCGTCCGCACGCGCTCCGGGCGTCTGCTCCGCGCGGTCGGCGGGAACCGGGAGGCCGCGCGACTCGCGGGCGCCCGCGTCGGGCGCCTCCGCGTGCTCGCCTACGTGATCAGCGGCTTCCTCGCCGGCCTCGGCGGCGTGCTGCTCGCCGCCCGGACGGGTCGCGGCGACGTGAACGTCGGTGCCGACTACCTCCTGCAGGCCGTGTCCGCCGCGCTGATCGGCTTCGCCGTGCTCGGCGCGAACCGGCCGAACGCGTTCGGCACCGTCGTCGGCGCGATCTTCGTCGGCGTCGTCCTGAACGGCTTGACCATGCTGAACGCCCCGTACTACGCCCAGGACTTCGTGCAGGGGCTGCTGCTCGTCGGCGCGCTCGTCGTCAGCTTCTCCGCCCTCTTCAACAGGAAGGCGGCACGATGACCGTCGAGCTGCTCACCGTCGACACCGTTCCGGCCTACCTCGCCGCGCACCCGGAGCTCGCCGCCGGGGTCGACCCCGGGACCGCGGCGGTCCGGGAGGTCGGCGACGGCAACCTCAACCTCGTCTTCATCGCGGAGGACGCCGCCGGCGCCTCGGTGGTGCTGAAGCAGTCCCTCCCGTACGTCCGCACGGACCACTCGTGGGCGGTGCCGCAGGACCGGATCTTCGCGGAGGCGCGCGGGTACGAGGACGCGGCGCGGGTCGCGCCCGGCTCGACCGCGGGCTACCACGGCCTCGACCCGGAGCGCCGCCTCATCGCGCTGGAGGACCTCTCCTCCTGGACCGTCTGGCGCACCGCGCTGAACGAGGGGCGCGTCACGCCGGGCGCGGGCGGCGACCTCGGCCGCTACGTCGCCCGCCTCGCGTTCGGCACCTCCGCGTTCGGTCGTCCGGCCGCGGAGGTCCGCGCGGCCGCCGCCGGCGCGCTGAACATCGAGCTGTGCCGGATCACGGAGGACCTCGTGTTCACGGAGCCGTTCCGCGATCACGAGCACAACGGCTGGGACGCGGAGGTCTCGCCGGCGGTGCTCGCGCTGCGCGACGACGCCGTGCTCGCGGAGGTCGCCGAGCTGAAGTGGCGCTTCCTGACGGCGGCCGAGGGGCGCATCCACGGCGACCTCCACACCGGCTCCGTGTTCGTCGCGCCGCCGGGGACCGAGGGGGTGCAGGCGAAGGCGTTCGACCTCGAGTTCGGCGTCTACGGGCCGGTCGCGTTCGACCTCGGCGCCCTCTTCGGCAACGTCCTCCTCGCGCAGTCGCGCGCCGCGGCGCTCGGGCGCCCCGAGGCGTTCCGCACCTGGGTCGCCGGCCTCGTCGGCGAGACCTGGGCGGCGTTCGAGGCCGAGTTCCGGCGCCTCTGGCCGCAACGCGTCGATTCCGCGTTCACCGACCGGTTCCTCGAGGACTGGCTGCGGGAGACGTGGCACCGCGCCGTCGGCTTCGGCGGTGTCAAGGCCGTCCGCCGCGTCGTCGGCTGGGCGAAGGTGTCCGACGTCCAGACGCTCGAGCACGACGAGCGCGTGAAGGCCGCCGGCGCCGCGCTCACGACGGCGCGACGCTGGATCACGGAGCGGCAGGGCATCCCGAGCGCCGCGATGCTCGCGGACGTGACCCGGGAGGCGGTGCTGGCATGGCGGTGACCACCGGATCCTCCGCGGCGGCTGCGCAGGTGGCACCGATGGCGTCGATCGAGTGGACGGGGGAGGGACTCCGGATCCTCGACCAGCGGCGCGTGCCGGACGAGCGGCGGTTCGTCGACCTCGGTTCGGTCGACGCCGTGATCGACGCGATCGCGACGCTCGCGGTGCGCGGCGCGAACGTGCTCGGCACCGCCGGCGCGTTCGGGTACGTCCTCGGCGTCCGCGCCGGGCTCGACCCGGACGAGGTCGCCGCCCGCGTGATCGGCGCCCGGCCGACCGCGGTGAACCTCCGCGTCGCCGTCGGGCTCGCGCACGACGCGCGGCGCCGCGGGGAGGACCCGCTCGACGTCGCCCTCGCCCTCCTCGCGGAGGACCGCGACGCGTGTGCGGCGATCGGCGAGCTCGGCCGCGTCGAGCTCGCGGGCGCCTCCCGCATCCTCACGCACTGCAACACCGGGGTGCTCGCGACGACCGGGCGCGGAACCGCGCTCGGGATCGTCTACGCCAAGGCCGCCGCGGGGGAGCCCGTGGAGGTGCTCGCGACCGAGACGCGGCCGCTGCGGCAGGGCGCTCGGCTCACGGTGTGGGAGCTGCAGGAGGCGGGCGTGCCCGTCACGCTGATCATCGACGCCGCCGCGGCCGCGGCGCTCACCGCCGGCCTCGTCGACGCGGTCGTCGTCGGTGCGGACCGCATCGCCGCGAACGGCGACACCGCGAACAAGATCGGCACGCTCGCGCTCGCGATCGCCGCGCAGCACGCGGGCGTCCCCTTCTACGTCGCCGCGACGTGGAACGCGATCGACGCGGGCACGCCGTCCGGCGCCGCGATCCCGATCGAGCAGCGCGCCGCGGGCGAGGTCATCGGCTCGGGGGAGGGCGCGCCGTCGGCCGACACGAGCGTGTGGAACCCCGCCTTCGACGTCACCCCGGCGTCGCTGATCGCGGGGATCGTGACCGAGCGCGGCGTCCTCCACGCGCCCTTCGGCCCGGCGATCGCGGAGCTCGCGCGATGAGCGTGCGCGCGGTCTACGCGCTCACCGGCGACGTCGGCGACGCGCCCGCGCGGGCGGAGGCGCTCGCGGTCGAGCAGAGCCACGAGTTCCCGCCCGACCTCGCACCCGCGAAGGCGGCGCCCTCCCGCGCGCACGTCGTGTCGGTGGAGGAGGCGGGCCCCGACCTCGCGCTCGCGACCGTCGAGTTCCCCGACGACCTCGTCGGGGACGAGCTGACGCAGCTGATCGTGATGGTGTTCGGCAACTGCGCGCTGCTGCCGGGCGTACGGCTCGTCGACCTCGACGTTCCGAAGGCGCTCGCGGCCGCGGTCGGCGGCGGCCCGGCGCTCGGCGTCGAGGGGGTGCGCCGCGTGCTCGGCGTGCCGACCCGGCCGATCCTCGCGACCGCGCTGAAGCCGGTCGGGCTGCCGGTGGAGGACCTCGCGGCGCTCGGCCGCGCCTTCGCCGAGGGCGGCATCGACCTCATCAAGGACGACCAGGGGCTCGGGGACCAGCGCTGGGCGCCGTACGCGGAGCGCGTGCCGCGGATCGCGGAGGCGATCGCCGAGGGCAACGCCGCGTCCGGCCACGCCGCGCGGTACCTGCCGTGCTTCGACGCGCCGCCGGAGCGGGTCGAGGAGCGGCTCCGCATCGCCGTCGAGTCCGGGGCGGGCGGCCTCCTCGTCGTCCCGGGCGTCGGCGGGCTGCCGCTGCTGCGCTGGCTCGCGCGGAACACCCCGGACGACTTCGTGCTGCTCGCCCACCCGGCCCTGCTCGGCTCGCTCGCGGTCTCGCCGACGGCCGGCATCGCCCCGGACGTGCTGTACGGCCCGCTGCTGCGGCTGTCCGGGGCGGACGCCGCGATCTTCCCCTCCTACGGCGGCCGGTTCAGCTTCACGCCGGAGGAGTGCCGCGCGATCGCCGACGGCTGCGCGCGGCCGTTCGCGGGGCTGGCGCCGTCGCTCCCGACGCCGGGCGGCGGGATGAGCCCGGACCGCGTCCCGGAGCTCGTCGACTTCTACGGCCGGGACGTCGTGCTGCTCATCGGTGGCGAGCTGCACCGCGGCGGCGACCCGAGGGGCGCCGCGGAGCGCTTCCGGTCCCTCGCGGAGCAGCACGCGTAGCGCGGGCTTGCCACTTCGCGGGCCTCGGCCCGGCGTGTCGGTGCCGAGAAGTGGCAAGCCCGCGCCTCCTGCGGGCGGGCGGGCCGCGGCTCTAGCGGCGGACGAACGCCGCGACCTCCGGGGCGGCTGTGAGCGCCGCGTACTCCGCCTCGTCCGGCAGCATCGGGCGGTCGCGGTCGAGCGGCACGATGCACTGGAACCCGAGCGGCTCGTCGCCGGTCGCGCGGAACTGGTGCCACGCCCACGCGGGCACGAACACGAGGTCGTGCTGCTGCAGCGGGACGACGCGATCCTGCACGAGCGCCGCCCCCGAACCGCGGAGCACGACCACCTGATGCGTGTGCTCGTGGTGCTCGAGCGTGGTCCAGCCCCCGGGTGCGACCTCGAAGTACCGCACCTCGACGGCCTGCCCGTCGCCCGCGCCGAACAGCACCCGCCGCGTCACGCCGCGGAACGTGGTGTCGTGCTCCTTGTAGACGAGCTCGTCGACGCCGTCCCAACGGAACGGCTCCGGCTGCGCCCGGAGGGCTTCGGTCGCGGGACGCACGTCGGTCATGCCTCGATGGTCCCTCGCCGCCGCACCGCACGTCCAACCGGGGCGCAACCGCGGGTCATCCGGCCGGTGATCAGGCAGGACGGGGCCTCGCGGTCCGGTATAGTCTCCGGCTGGACTTCGGCGAGGGTCGCAGCACTGCTGCGGCCGTGATCGACGCAGGTCGCCCGGTGACCCGGGCCACTGCGACACCGCCGACCGTATTCGAGCGGGTCGCGCTGCGGCCCCGTGTGGAGGGACCAGCATGGCCGACAAGATCACCGCCGAGGCACGCACCAACTTCGGCAAGGGCGCAGCCCGCAAGCTCCGCGCGGCCGGCCGCATCCCGGCCGTCGTGTACGGGCACGGCACCGACCCGGTGCACATCTCGCTGCCCGCGCACGAGACCGCGCTCATCATCCGTCGCGCGAACGCGGTGCTCGACCTGACGCTCGAGGGCGGCCCGCTGATGGCGCTGGTGAAGGACGTGCAGAAGGACCCGGTGCGCCAGATCATCGAGCACCTCGACCTGATCATCGTCCGCGCGGGCGAGAAGGTCGAGGTCGAGGTGCCCGTCGTGCTCGAGGGCGACGTCTTCCCCGGCACGGTCGCGACGCTCGACTCCCAGACGCTGCTGCTCAAGGTCAGCGCCACCGCGATCCCGGAGCGCCTCGTCGTCGACGTCGAGGGCGCGCAGGACGGCACCCAGATCACCGCCGCGGACGTGACGCTGCCCGAGGGCGCGGAGCTCGCCGGCGACCCGGAGGCGCTCGTCGTGGGCGTCGCGCTCGCGCCGGCCGAGGAGTCGCTCGAGGCCGAGGCGCCCGAGGGCGACGTCGTGCCCGAGGAGGGCACCGACGCCGACGCCGAGTCCTGATCCCGGTCACTCCGATCGACCTGCGGGGAGCCGATGCCTGACGACGCCTGGCTCGTCGTCGGGCTCGGCAACCCGGGCCCGCAGTACGCGGGCAACCGGCACAACGTCGGCCGCATGGTGGTCGACGAGCTCGCCTCCCGCTTCGGCGCCCGCTTCACCCGGCACAAGACCGGGGCGGGCGTCGCGGAGGGGCGGGACCGGCCCGGCGGCACGCGCTTCGTGCTCGCCGCGCCGCAGACCTACATGAACGAGTCGGGCCGCCCGGTCGGCGCGCTCGCGAAGTTCTACTCCCTGCCCGCCGAGCGGGTGATCGTCGTGCACGACGAGCTCGACATCCCGTTCGGCGACCTGCGTTTGAAGACCGGCGGCGGCCACGGCGGCCACAACGGCGTCCGCGACATCGCGGCGGTGCTCGGCACGCCGGAGTTCCCGCGCGTCCGTGTCGGCATCGGGCGCCCGCCCGGGCGCCAGCCCGCGGCGGACTTCGTGCTGAAGGACTTCACGCCGACGGAGCGCACGGAGCTGCCGCTCCTCGTCGGCGATGCCGCGGACGCGGTGATCGACCTCGCGGACCTCGGCCTCGATGCGGCGCAGCAGCGCTGGAACGCGCCCCGCGCCGCGCGCTGACCGGGTGGATCCGAGCCCATGGCGGAGCGCATCGCGATCGTGACCGGCGGCGGTTCGGGCATCGGCGCCGCCTGCGCGAAGGCGCTCGCCGGCGCGGGCTGGACCGTGGCCGTGCTGGGGCGCCGACGTGAGCCGCTCGAGGCGGTGGCGGCGGAGGTCGACGGCGTCCACGCCTTCCCGGTCGACGTCACCGACCCGGACCAGGTCGACGCCGCGTTCGACGCCGTCGCCCGGCGCTTCGGCCGGCTCGACCTCCTCTTCAACAACGCCGGCCGCGGCGGGAGCACCGTGGAGATCGACGAGGTGGACGTCGACGAGTGGCGGCAGGTCGTCGACCTCAACGTGACCGGCACGTTCCTCTGCACCCGTGCCGCCTTCCGGATCATGCGCGGGCAGGACCCGCAGGGCGGGCGGATCGTCAACAACGGCTCCATCTCCGCCCAGGTGCCGCGGCCGCTGTCGATCGCGTACACGGCGACGAAGCACGCGGTCACCGGCATGACGCGGTCGACCTCCCTCGACGGGCGGCGGTTCGGCATCACCTGCGGGCAGATCGACATCGGCAACGCGGCGACCGAGATGACCGCGGGCATGGCCGGCGGCGTCCTGCAGGCCGACTTCGAGCGGCGGCCGGAGCCGACCTTCTCGGCGGAGGACGTCGGCGCCGCCCTCGTCTACATGGCGTCGCTGCCGCCGTCCGCGACGGTGCAGTGGCTCACCGTCGCCGCGACCGGGATGCCGTTCATCGGGCGCGGTTGACACCCTGCCTCTGACGACGCCGGCCGCCCGGCGTCAGCCGAGCGAGATGTGCTTCGCCGCGAAGAACGGCACGGGGTTCACCGCGACGCCGTTCAGATGCACCTCGAGGTGCAGGTGGCAGCCGGTCGCCGCGCCGGTCTGCCCGACGAGCCCGATGACCTGGCCGACCGCGACCCGCTGGCCGGGGTGGACGAGGATCTGCGACTCGTGCGCGTAGCCGACCGCGACGCCGTCGCCGTGGTCGATCAGGATCCAGTTGCCGTACGTGCCCCAGTAGGTCGCCGTCGTGACGGTGCCCGCCGCGGCGGCGCGGATCGGCGCGCCGCACGGGGCGACGACGTCCTGCCCGCGGTGGAAGAGCGCGACACCGGGGACGGGCTGCTCGGGACGCGGACCGAACGGGTCGCCGAGGTGGCCGTTCACGGGCTTCATCCACGCCGGCGCCGCCGCGACGGGGAGCGAGCCGGAGACCGCGTCGGCGGAGGCGCCGCCGCCCTCGACGTCGCCGACCGCGTACTGCTGCACGCCGTCGCTGCTGACGCCGGCGACGGGCGGCGCATCGAGCGCCTCGCTCGCGAACGCGGGCAGGCCCCACAGCACCCCGAGCGCGAACACCGCCGTCGCCGCGAGCAGGCCGCGGATCGGACGGCGGCGCCGACGACGCGGCGCGACGGGCGGCGCGAACTCGACGGGGGCGGGCGGCACCGGCACGGCGACGGGCGTGAGCTGCGAGAAGGGGCGGACCGGGGCGGCCTGCGGCACCGCGCGAGCGGGCGCGGGCCGGAGCTCCTGCGGCGGCGCGGCCGGCGGGGTGCGCAAGCGCGAGCGGACCGGGGGCTGGCCGCCCTGGCGCGGCCCGTCCGGCTGCCGCACGCCCGGGCGCGGTGCGGCGGGGCCGGCGGGCTGCCGGACGACGGGGATGCGGGCCGTGCCGGTCGGGCCGGCGGAGGTCTCCCGGGTGCGGGCGACGGGGAACTGGCCGGTCGCGGCGGTGCCCGTGGGGCGCGGGCGCGGCATCGCCCGACGCGGGTCCTGCTCGGGCGCGGCCGGCCGCGGGGCGCGGTCCGTCGGCTCCTGCGCGGGTCGCGGCGTCCGCGGGTCCTGCGTCGGCCGCGCTGCGCGCGGGTCCTGGGGGAGTCGCGGGCCGCGCAGCTCGCGCGGAGCCTGCCAGGAGGTGCGTCGACCGGGGTCCGGCTGCCCGCCGCCCCCCGTCGTGTCCCCGTCCCCGCGCAGCTCGAGCCCCTTTCCCCGTCCGCCGGGCGCTCGAGGTCCCGACGTGCGAGGACGCTAGGCACCCCCACAACGAGGGGCAGGGACCCGACACGCGTGTCGCACGATTCCCCCGGCGCGCCCGGCGTGTCTTCCGCTCGTCGGATCCGCGAGGCCCTCCGGAGGCCGTCGTCTCCGCCTCCCGGGGCTCCCCGCTGCTGATCGGGTGCTGCGCACCGCCCGATCAGCAGCGGGAGGCCCCGCGCCCGCGCCCGCGCGCACCCGCGCCGCCGCTGTCGGCGCCGCCTCTAGAATTGGATGAGTGAGTCTCGCCGGTCTGCCCCGTCTGCTCAGCCACGCGGACTCGATGAGCGACGCGCTGGTCGCCGCCTCCCGACCCGCCGACTTCTCGGCGACGCCGGGTCTGCACGCGCCGCTGATCGCCGCGCTGCTGCAGCGGCGTCGTGAGCGCGGGGACGCCGACGCGCTGCTCGTCGTCGCGGCGACGGAGCGGGAGGCCGACGCCCTCCGCAGCGCCTTCGAGTGCCTGCTGCCCGACGCCGAGCTGCTCGACCTCCCGGCCTGGGAGACGCTGCCGCACGAGCGGCTGAGCCCCGGCGTCGAGACGGTCGGCCGCCGCCTCCACGCGATCCGTCGGATGCGGCTCTGGAAGCCGGGCGACGCACCGCTCGTCGTCGTCGCTCCCGTCCGCGCGGCGCTGCAGCCGATCGTCGCCGGCCTCGCCGACGTCGAGCCGATCGAGCTGCGGCTCGGGCAGCGCGGCCACGACCTGAACCGCATCGTCGACCGGCTCGTCGCCCTCGCGTACAGCCGGGTCGACCTCGTGACACGCCGCGGGGAGTTCGCGGTCCGCGGCGGCATCCTCGACGTCTTCTCGCCGATCGGCGAGCACCCGGTCCGCGTCGACTTCTTCGGCGACGAGGTCGACGGCCTCCGCGGGTTCTCCGTCGCCGACCAGCGCACGCTCGACCTGCCCGTCGAGCGCGTCGAGCTCGTGCCCGCTCGCGAGCTGCTGCTCACCGAGTCGGTGCAGCAGCGCGCCCGCGAGCTGAGGCACGAGTTCCCGAACCTCGCGCAGATGCTCGCGAAGGTCGCGGAGGGCATCCCGGTCGAGGGCATGGAGTCGCTCGCGCCCGTCCTCGCCGACGGCCTCGTGCCCGTCACCGAGTACCTGCCGGCCGGCGCCGCCGTGTGCGTGCTCTCGCCGGAGCGCGTCGCCAGCCGCGCGGTGAGCCTCGCCGACACGAACAAGGAGTTCCTCCACGCCGCGTGGAGCGCCGCGACGGCCGGGGCGCAGGCGCCGATCGACCTCGAGTCCGGCGACTTCCTCACCGTGAACCGGCTCCGCGAGTCGGTGCCGGACGGCACCTGGTGGACGATCAGCTCCTTCGAGTCGCAGCCGGACGGCGCGGAGTCGGTCGCCGAGCTCGACCCGGCGAAGGCGGCGGCGCTGCTCGCCGACTCGGCCGAGTACCTCCGGGTCAAGGGCGGCGTGACGCCCGTCACCCCGGGTCGGCCCGCCGAGCTGCTCGACCACATCGCCTCCCGGCTCCGCCACGGCTGGTCCGCGGTGATCACCGCCGCCGGCAAGGGGCTCGTGGAGCGCGCGAACGACGTACTCGCCGAGCGCGGCGCCGCGGCGCGCATCGTCGAGCAGCTGCCGGAGGAGCTCGAGCCGGGTCTCGCCTACGTCCTGATCGGCGACCTCGAGACCGGGTTCGAGCAGCCCGAGATCTCGCTCGCCGTGATCAGCGAGCGCGAGTTCTACGGCCGGGCCGCTTCCGTGGACAGCCGCGCCCCGCGGAAGCTCGCCTCCCGCCGCAAGAACGTCGTCGACCCGCTGCAGCTGAAGGCCGGCGACCACGTCGTGCATCAGACGCACGGCATCGGGAAGTTCGTCGAGCTCGTCCGCCGCGAGGTCGCGCCCGTGCAGAAGACCGGCCCGAAGCGGATCGGCGACAAGGCGCCCGAGAAGGTCGTCCGCGAGTTCCTGCTGCTCGAGTACGCGCCTTCGAAGCGCGGCTACCCGGGCGACAAGCTCTACGTGCCGACCGACCAGCTCGACCTCCTCACCCGCTACGTGGGCGGCGAGGCGCCGCAGCTGTCGAAGATGGGCGGGTCCGACTGGGCCGCGGCGAAGGGCCGCGCGCGCAAGGCGGTCCGCGACATCGCCGTCGAGCTCGTGAAGCTCTACTCGGCGCGCATGGCGTCCCGCGGGCACGCCTTCGGCCCGGACAGCCCGTGGCAGCACGAGCTGGAGGAGGCGTTCCCGTTCGCGGAGACGCCGGACCAGCTCGAGACGATCGACGCGGTCAAGGCGGACATGGAGAAGCCGATCCCGATGGACCGGCTGATCTCGGGCGACGTCGGCTTCGGCAAGACGGAGATCGCGGTCCGCGCCGCGTTCAAGGCGATCCAGGACGGCAAGCAGGTCGCGATGCTCGTGCCGACGACCCTGCTCGTCCGCCAGCACCTCGAGACCTTCAACGAGCGGTTCGCCGGGTTCCCGGTGAACGTGCGCCCGCTGTCCCGGTTCCAGACGGACAAGGAGGCGAAGGAGACGCTCAAGGGCCTCGCCGACGGCACGGTCGACATGGTCATCGGCACCCACGCGATCCTCGCGAAGTCGGTCCAGTTCAAGGACGTCGGTCTGGTCATCATCGACGAGGAGCAGCGGTTCGGCGTCGAGCACAAGGACCAGCTGAAGAAGCTGAAGACGAACGTCGACGTGCTCGCGATGAGCGCGACGCCGATCCCGCGCACCCTCGAGATGGCCGTGACCGGCATCCGCGAGATGTCGACCCTGGCCACGCCGCCGGAGGACCGGCACCCGATCCTCACCTACGTCGGCGCGCGCTCGGCCGGGCAGATCACCGCCGCGATCCGGCGCGAGCTCCTCCGCGAGGGCCAGGTCTTCTACGTCCACAACCGCGTCTCCTCGATCCAGCGCGTCGCCGCGGAGATCGCGGAGCTGGTGCCGGAGGCGCGCGTCGCCGTCGCGCACGGGCAGATGGGCGAGCACCAGCTCGAGCAGGTGATGGTCGACTTCTGGGAGCGGAAGTACGACGTGCTCGTGTCGACGACGATCATCGAGACCGGCCTCGACATCGCGAACGCGAACACGCTCATCGTCGACCGGGCCGACAAGTACGGCCTCAGCCAGCTGCACCAGCTGCGCGGCCGCGTCGGACGCGGCCGGGAGCGGGCGTACGCCTACTTCCTCTACGACGCGGAGAAGCCGCTCGGCGAGGTCGCGGTCGACCGCCTGGAGACGATCGCGGCGAACAACGAGCTCGGCTCCGGCATGCAGGTCGCGCTGAAGGATCTCGAGATCCGCGGCGCGGGCAACCTCCTGGGCGGCGAGCAGTCCGGCCACATCGCGGGCGTCGGGTTCGACCTGTACCTGCGGATGATCGGCGAGGCCGTGAGCGACTTCCGCGGCGAGGTCGCGGACGGCCAGACCGAGCTGCGGCTCGAGCTGCCGGTCGACGCCCGGATCCCCGAGCACTACATCGACAGCGAGCGGCTGCGCCTCGAGGCGTACCAGAAGCTGTCCGCCGCGGCCGGCCCGGCCTCCGCGGAGGGTCGCATCGACCTCGTGCTCGAGGAGCTCGTCGACCGCTACGGGAAGGCGCCCGAGGAGGTCGAGAACCTCGTCCGGATCTCGAAGCTCCGCCGCGTCGCGCAGCACGCCGGCCTCTCCGACGTCGTCGCGCTGCCGAAGTTCCTCCGCATCGCGCCGGCGGACCTGCCGGACTCGATGCAGGTGCGGCTGCAGCGGATGTACCCGGGCGCGAGGATCGTCCAGGGCGCGGTGAACGTGCCCTGGCCGCAGACCGCGGGCGAGCCGCTCGCCGACACCGCACTCATCGAGTGGGTGCAGCAGCTCCTCGGCGCGATCTGGGGCAAGGTCCAGCAGCCCGCCGCCTGACCCGCCGCTCAGCGGCTGTCCCGCCCGCCGGTGCGGGCGGGACAGCCGCGCAGGGGCGGGCCTCCTCGCCACCGCCCGGACCCCTGGCGCGCCCTCCGCCGATGCGCGAGGATCGCGGGGATCCGGGCGGCGAGGAGGACGACATGACCGGGATCGACGTCGAGATCCGGAGCGTGCCCGCGCAGCGGGTCGCCACGATCAGCAGGGACGCACCGGGCGTCGGCTCCGAGCACATCGCCCCGGTCGTCGGCCCGATGTTCCCGGAGGTCCTCGAGCGGCTCGTCGCCGCGGGCGTCGCGCCGGGCCCGGCGTCGCGGAGTACGCGTTCGACGGGTCGGTCGTCCACGTCACGGCCGGGTTCGTGGTGCCGGATGCGACGTCGGCCGTCGACGGGCTGCAGGTGCACGTCCTCCCGGCCGTCGACCGCGCGGCGGTCACCGTCCACGCGGGGGCGATGGCGTCGATCGACCGGTCCTGGCAGGCGCTGATGGACGCCGCGGCGGAGCGCGGCGAGACCCTGCGGTCGCCGAGCCGGGAGGTCTACCTCACCGCCGGCGACGTGCCGCAGGAGGCGTGGCGGACGGAGCTCGTGCAGCCGCTCGGCGACGATCCGGGCGTCGGGCCCGCGCGCTAGCGTCGCCGCATGGTCCGGCTGCGCGCGCACGACATCGCGGTGTCCCTCGACGGCTTCGGCACGGGGGAGGGGCAGTCGCTCGAGTCGCCCTTCGGCCACGCCGGCGGGAGGCTCATGACCTGGTTCTTCCCGACCCGCACCTTCGGCGCCGCGATCGGCCGGGACGGCGGGACGACGGGCGTGGACGACGCCTTCGCCGCGCAGTCGTGGAACGGCATCGGTGCCGAGATCATGGGGCGGAACAAGTTCGCGCCGCTCGACCGGCCGTGGCCGGACGAGGCGTGGCGGGGCTGGTGGGGCGACGAGCCGCCGTTCCGGACGCCGGTCATCGTGCTCACCCACCACCCCCGGTCCGACCTGCAGGTCGGGGAGACGACGTTCCTCTTCCGCGACACCTCGCCCGAGGAGGCGCTCGCGGAGGCCACCGAGCTCGCCGGCGGCCTCGACGTGCGGCTCGGCGGCGGCCCGTCGACGGTGCGGGAGTTCCTCGACGCCGACCTCGTCGACCACCTCCACCTCGTCGTCGCGCCGATCGTGCTCGGCCGCGGCGTGCGGATCTGGGACGGTCAGGAGGGGCTCGAGGAGCGCTTCGCGATCGAGACGACCGCGTCCCCCTCCGGCGTCGTGCACCACGTCTTCACCCGCACCCGCTGATCTGCGGGTGCGAGCGCGGGAGGAGCGCCCCCGCACCCGGGAGGATGGGCGGGTGGTGCGCCCGGAGGACGAACGGATCGGCTTCGGAGCGGCCCTCGGGCTGGGCGCCCTGGTGCTGGCGACCTTCGTCGCCGTGACGACGGAGATCGTCCCCGTCGGCCTCCTGCCGCAGCTGAGCCGCGCGTTCTCGGTGCCGGAGGCCGTCACCGGCCTGCTCGTCACCGTCTACGCCGCGCTCGTCGCCGTGCTCGCGGTGCCGCTCACCCGGCTCACGACGCGGCTGCCGCGGAAGCCGCTCCTGCTCGCGACGATCGCCCTCTACAGCGTCGGCAACCTCGTGATCGCGGTGGCGCCGACGTTCGCGGTGCTCTGCGTCGGGCGCGCCGTCGGCGGCGTCGCGCACGCCCTGTTCTTCTCGCTGTCCTCCGCCTATGCGTCCTCCCTCGTCCCGCGGCGGGTGCAGGGGAGGGCGCTCGCGATCGCCGCTTCCGGGGCCTCGATCGGCTACGTGCTCGGCGTCCCGCTGGTGACGTCGATCGGCGCCGCGCTCGACTGGCGGGCGGCGTTCGCGGCGCTCGCGATCGGCGGCGTCCTGGCCGGTCTCGTGACCGCGGGCGCGCTGCCGCCCGCGGGAGCGGAGGACGCCGCGGCCGCCGCGACGCGCGCCCCGCGGAGCCGCTTGGGCGGCGCGGCGGTCGTGAACGCGGTCGCGTTCTTCGGTCACTACGCGCTCTACACGTACGTGTCCGCCGTGCTGCTCCGCGCGGCGGTGCCGGAAGGGGCGATCGGCGCCGCCCTCTTCCTCTTCGGCGCGACCGGTGTCGTCGGCCTGTGGCTGGCCGGCCTGGTGATCGACCGCCGACCGCGGGCCGGCTTCGTCGGCGCGCTCGTGCTCGCCGCGGTCTGCGTCGTCGCGCTGCTCGCGCTGGGCGGCTCGACCGCCGGCACGGTCGCCGCCGTCAGCGCCTGGGTGGTCGGTTTCGGCGCGATCCCCGTCTTCTGCACGGCCGCCTGCCTCCGCGCGCGGTCCGCGAGCCCCGACGTCTCCGCGGCCGTGAACAACGCGGCTTCGAACGTGGGCATCGGGCTGGGCGCCGCGGCCGGCGGGCTCGTGTTCGCGGTCGCGGGCGTGCCCGCGGTCGTCGTGCTGGCGGCCGCCGCCTTCGCGATCGCAGCGGTCCTCGTGCTTGTGCTGCGCCGGTCCTTCCCCGCGCGCCTGCAGGACGCGGGCTGAGCCCCGTCAGTCCGTGAGCACCGAGAAGATGTTGCCGGAGGGGTCCCGGAACCACGCGATGTCCGGGCCGTGCCCGCGCATGGCACCGTCCTCGTCCTGCGG
This sequence comes from Amnibacterium kyonggiense, assembly GCF_004364555.1. GTDB lineage: Bacteria > Actinomycetota > Actinomycetes > Actinomycetales > Microbacteriaceae > Amnibacterium > Amnibacterium kyonggiense. The sequence goes on from NZ_SOAM01000001.1 coordinate 1,272,316, forward strand.
CATGCCCGGATAGCGCTCCGGCTCGAGTCCCGTGGCCCCGAGCTCGCGGATGGCGACCGCGACGTCCGGCACCACGAGGTTCAGGACGGTGAACGACGCCGGCTCGTGGTCCGCCTTCGGGTAGAGGATAACGTGGCCGCCGCCCGGCAGGAGCAGGCGGGCGATGTCGCCGTCCTCCACCTCGAGGCCGACGACGTCGCGCCAGAAGCGCACCGCCTCCGGCACGTCCCGCACCGACATCCCGCCGAACGCACCCGTCGTCGTGAGCATGTGCACACCGTAGACATCCGGGCGGGCGCCCGCCAGGGGCGGCGACGGAGGACGGGTCCGTAGACTTCCTCGGTGGGCGAGACCGAGGTGTTCGCGGTCGTCGTGCTCCTCGCGGCGCTCGCCCTCGTCGCCGCCATCGCGGTGAACGCGCTCGGCAGTCGCATCCGCGTCCCCGCGCCCGCGCTCTTCCTCGTCGTCGCCGCGGTCGTGTCGAACGTCGTCCCGGACCTCGAGCGCATCTCGCTCGTCGTGGACGAGCGCATCGTCACCGTCTGCCTGATCCTCATCCTCTTCGACGGCGGCATGCACATCGGGTGGCGCCGGTTCCGCGCCACGGCCGGCCCGATCACCTTCGTCGGCGCGCTCGGCACCGCGCTCACGGCGGCGGCCGTCGCCCTGATCGCACACCTCCTCCTCGGGCTCGACTGGCAGGCCGCGCTGCTGCTCGGCGCGGCGCTGTCGCCGACCGATCCGGCGGTCGTCTTCGCGGTCCTCGGCCGCAAGGAGGTCGAGGGGCGCAGCGGCACGCTCCTCGAGGGCGAGTCCGGCTTCAACGACCCGGTCGGGATCGCGCTGCTCGGCGTGCTCCTCGCCGCGGGGACGGGAGTCGGCGCCGTCGTCGGCGGCGTCGGCGAGTTCCTGCTGCAGATGGGCGTCGGCATCGCGGTCGGTGCGGTGGGCGGGCTGCTGCTCGGCTGGCTGCAGCGCCGGGTCCGGCTGCCGAACGAGGCGCTGTACCCGCTGCGGACGATCGCGTTCGCCGCGCTGATCTACGGCGCCGCGACCCTGCTGCACGGCTCCGGCTTCCTGGCCGTGTTCCTCGCCGGCATCCTCGTGGGCGACAACCGGGCACCGTACGAGGTGGAGGTGCGCCGGTTCTCGAGCGGTCTCGCGAGCCTGGCGGAGATCATCGCCTTCACCGTGCTGGGCCTCTCGGTGTCGCTCGACGACGTCCTCCGGCCGGACGTCCTCCTGCCCGGCCTGGTGCTCGCTGCGCTGCTCATCGTGGTGATCCGGCCGCTGCTCGTCGGGCCCCTGCTGCTGCCCATCCGCCTCGCCCGGGGCGAGCGCGCGTTCGTGCTCTTCGCCGGGCTGAAGGGCGCCGTCCCGATCCTCCTCGGCATCCTCATCCGCGACGCGGACGTGCCGGGGGCGGAGCGCATCGCGGCGATCATCTTCGTGGTCGTCATCGTCTCGGTGGTCGTGCAGGGCGGTCTCGTGCCCTGGGTGGCCGCGCTGTCGCGGGTGCCGATGCGGGACGTCGAGCAGCAGCCCTACGCCGCCGGCCTCCGCTTCAGCGAGGAGCCGGCGGACCTGCAGCGGTTCGTCGTGCGCCCGGGCTCCGCCGCCGAGGGCGCGACCGTCGCCGACCTCTCGCTCGGGGAGCACGGCTGGGTCAGCCTCATCCGCCGGGGCGGCGCATCGGTGCCGCTCCGAGGCGGCACCCGGCTCGAGGCCGGCGACGAGGTGCTCGCCTTCGCCGAGCCCGGCCTCGACGTCGGCGACCTGTTCCGCGCCGGCGCCTGAGACCGGGCGCGCGTCACAGCAGCAGGGTGGCGGCGAGGAATCCCACGACGGTCATGACCACCGCGTACGGGAGCGCCATCCAGAGCATCCGGACGTAGCCGAGGCGGACGAGCGGCGCGATGCCGGACGTGAGCAGGAACAGGAACGCCGCCTGCCCGTTCGGGGTGGCCACGCTCGGCACGTTCGTGCCCGCGTTGACGGCGATCGCGAGGTGCTCGAACTGCAGGCGGCTGATGGATCCCGCGTCGAACGCCTTCGCCACCTCGCCGATGTAGACGGTGGCGACGAACACGTTGTCGCTGATCGCGGACAGCACCCCGGACGCGGCGAACAGTGCGGCGACCTGCTGGCCGCCGTCGAGCGCGAGCACCGCGCCGATGACGGGCGTGAACAGGTGCTGGTCGTGGATCACCGCGACGATGGCGAAGAACGTGACGAGCAGCGCCGTGAACGGCAGCGCCTCCTTGAACGCGTGGCCGAGCGCGTGCTCACCGGTCACGCCGGTGAACGCGGTCGCGAGCACGATGACGCCGAGACCGATGAGGCCGACCTCCGCGACGTGCAGGGCGAGACCGGCGACCAGCAGCAGCGCCGTGACGATCTGCACGGCGAGCTTCGCCCGGGTCCGCGAGGTGCGGTGCCGGGTGCTCCGCTCGTCCTCCTCCTCGAGCACCCGCCGTACCGACGCCGGGAGCTCCGCGCCGTAGCCGAACCGCCCGGTCCGCTCGAGCAGCGCCGTCATGAGGAGGCCCGCGAGCAGGACCGGGATGGAGACGGGGGCCATGCGCACCAGGAACTCGCCGAACCCCCAGCCGACCGTCTCGCCGATCAGGAGGTTCTGCGGCTCGCCCACGAGCGTCGCGAGGCCGCCCAGCGCCGTCCCGACCATCGCGTGCATCAGCAGGCTGCGGAGGAAGGCGCGGAAGCCGTCGAGGTCGGCGCGGAACGGGTCCTGGACCCCGTCGTCGTCCTCGTGGTCGTGGTCCTCGTCGCGCCGGAGGCCAGACGCGAAGCGGTGGTAGAGCGTGTAGAAGCCCGTCGCGACGGCGATCACGACGGCGGCGACGGTCAGCGCGTCGAGGAACGCGGAGAGCACGGCCGCGGCCCCGGTGAAGGTCAGCGAGAGCAGCAGCTTCGAACGCACCCGCACCACGAGCTTCGTGAACGCCACCATCAGCAGGTCGCGCAGGAAGTAGATGCCCGCGACCATGAAGACGAGCAGCAGGAGCACGGAGAGGTTCGCCCGCGTCTCGTCGTAGACGGAGCCGGGAGTCGTCATCCCGAGTGCGAGCCCCTCGATCGCGAGCAGGCCGCCGGGCTGCAGCGGGTAGCACCGGAGCGCCATCGCGAGCGTGACGATGAACTCGAGCACGAGGAGCCACCCCGCCACGAAGGGGCCGGCGAGGAGCAGCACGAACGGGTTCGCCACGAGGAACGCGACGATCGTGAGCTTGTACCAGCGGGGGGAGTCCCCGAGGAAGTTGCGGCCGAGTGCGGCGGCGGTGGAGCGGAGGCCGGTGGCGGCGGGGAGGGTCTGGACCATGGTCGGGATCCTGTCGTCGGCGGGCACGCTGAACGTGCGCCGACCAGACTTCCCGGCAACCCGCCGTCGAGCCTAGGGCACGGCGACGCGCCCGAAGCGCCTCCGCCGGCCGCGGCGTCGCCGTGCGGCCGGGTCAGCCGAGCTGCAGCGCGAGCGTCTGCAGCTTCGGCTCCCGCACGGGCGTCATCCGGATCTCGCAGCGGATCGCGCCCCGGGCGCCGCGGACGGTCCACGCCAGGTGCGCCGGGGAGTCACTGCGCGCGCCCGCGTCGCTCAGCGGCAGGACGGGCGCGTCGGACGCGAGGGCGACCCGGTCCCGGAGGCGCTCGGCGTGCGCGCGGCGGAGGGCGGAGGTCTCGTCGAGCTCCACGTTGTCGGCGGCGATCGCGGCGACCGCGCCGTCGTCCCAGCTTCGCAGCAGCCCCTCGACGACGTCCCGCGCGGCGGCCGTCTCCGGCCAGAGCACCGGTTCCGCCTCCGGGTCCAGCGCCCCGTCGAGCAGCACCTGCAGCGCCCGCGTCGCGGGCAGCGTCGCGCCGCTGTAGCGGGCGTTCTCCAGCACGACGACGCCGATGCCGCTCGCCGGATGCCAGCGCATGTGCGCGCCGTAGCCGGGGTAGCCGCCGGAGTGGCTGATGACGCGGCCGTGCCGCTCGTGCTCCTCGACGACGAGCCCGAGCCCGTAGTGCGTGGGCGCCGGCCCGGGGACCGGGGTGCGCGGCTCCTGCATCGCGCGCCGCAGGTCGGCCGCGAGCACGGCGTCCCCGTCGTCGCGCCAGGCCGCCGCGAGCCAGCCGGCCCAGGTCGCGAGCGCGGTCGGCGTCGCGATGATCCCGCCGAGGGCGGAGAACGCGCCCGGCTCGGCCCAGGGCTGCTCCACCCACCGGCCCTCCACCCGCGCGTACCCGGGGGCGATCGTCGCGTCGACCCCGCGGTCGTAGCCGAGTCCGGCGAGCCCGAGCGGGTCGATGATCCGCTCGTGCACGAGCCGCGGGTACGGCCGCCCGCCGATCCGCTCGAGCACCCGGCCGAGGATCGCGTAGGCGAAGCTCGAGTACTCGTAGCGGGTGCCCGGTTCGGACACGAGGCGGACGCCGTCCGCGACGAGCGCGTCGAAGTCCGCGGTGGTCATCGACTCCTGGCGGTCCGCCCAGGGGTCGTCGATGGGGATGCCGCCGGCCATCGCCGCGAGCTCCCCGAGCGTCGGTGCGCGGGAGGCGCCGAGCACCGACGCGTCCAGCACGTCCGTGAGCGGCGTCTCGAGGGACAGGGCGCCCTCGGCGACGAAGGTCAGCAGCGTCGCGGCGGTGAAGCTCTTCGTGCAGGAGGCGACGCGGAACGCGGTCCCCGCGTCCGGCACCGGGCCCACGGCCGGGTCGCTCTCCGCGCCGGCGGCGACGACGCCCTCCGGCCCGAAGACCGCCCACGCGGTCGCGGGCGCCTTCCCCTCCCGGACCCGGGTCGCCGCGAGCTCCTCCATCGCGGGGACGGCGAGCGGGAGGCGGTCGACGCGGTACGGCACGCGTCAATCCTTCCATTCCGCGCGCGGCGGACCCGTGCGGCTCAGGGCGTCCCGCGGCGGACGATCGCCCAGCCGGACACGGCGCCGGAGGCCGCCCGCAGGTCGACCCGCACCCGCGCCGGGCGCTCGGTCGCGGTGACGCCGAGCCAGGAGGTCGTCGGCGGTCCCGAGCAGTCCGCGGTGCCGGACAGCCCGAGCGCCGAACCGTCGCCGGCGACGAGGCGCCACGACATCGTGCTGCCGTCGGCGCCCCAGCACGCGACGTCGACCGCGAGCTGGCCGGAGCGCGGCATCGGCGCGGACGGCTCCTCGACCGAGCCGCCGCTCAGGACCGACCGCACGACCTCCCCGGGCAGCTCGGTCGGCGTGACGAGCGGGGTGACCGTCGGCGTGGTCGAGGACGCGGGCGCGGCCGACGTCCGCGGCGCCGCGGGCTGACCGCCGCACCCCGCGAGCAGCACGACCGCCGCCGCGGGCACGACGAGGAGCGCGCGCCGGTTCATGCTCACGATCCTCGCCGAGGAGGCCCGCAATACCCTGGGGCACCGTGACCGTCGTCGTGCGCCCGCTCGAGTCCGCCGATGTCCCCGCCGTGCTGGCGATGGACAACGCCGCCGTGCCGGCGGTGACCCCGCTCGACCGGAAGGAGCTCGGCGAGCTCGTCGCGCTCGCGAGCCTCGCGGTCGTCGCCGAGACCGAGCCGGGGGAGCCCGCGGGCTTCCTGATCGCCATGGACCCCGGTGTCGACTACGGCAGCGAGAACTACCGCTGGTTCCAGGCGCGGAGCGACTCCTTCGTCTACGTCGACCGGATCGTGGTCGCCGACGGGCACCGCGGCACCGGCGTCGGCCGGGCGCTCTACGACGCGGCGTTCGCGCGGGCCCGCGAGTTCGGCCGCTCGGAGGTCGCCTGCGAGGTCAACGTGCGGCCCGCGAACCCGGAGTCGCTCGCGTTCCACGCCCGGCTCGGCTTCGAGCGGCTCGAGGAGCAGGAGACGAAGGGCGGCGCCTACCGCGTCGCCCTGCTCGCCGCGCGGCTGCCGGGCGCCCGCTGACCACGGCCCGGCTGCGGGGGACCTGCACGGTTCCCCAGGCCCGGGAATGTCGGAGCCCGATGCGACCTTGGAGCCCGCGATGACTGCAGAACCAGCGATCTCCCGGCGCGACGTCGGCCTCCGGTCCGAGCGCGGGCCGATCCTCCTCGCCCTGATGCTCTCGACGGGGCTGATCGCGATCGACGCGACGATCCTCGCCACCGCGGTGCCGTCGATCGTGAAGGACCTCGGCGGCTTCGCGAGCTTCCCGTGGCTGTTCTCGGTCTACCTGCTCGCGCAGGCGGTGTCCGTGCCGATCTACGCGAAGCTCGTCGACTCGATCGGCCGCAAGCCGCTCCTGCTCTACGGCATCGGGATGTTCCTGCTCGGCTCGATCCTCTGCGGCTTCGCGCCGTCGATGCTCATGCTCATCCTGTTCCGCGCGGTGCAGGGCCTCGGCGCCGGCGCGATCATGCCGACCGCCATCACCGTCGCGGGCGACATCTACACGCTCGCCGAGCGGGCGAAGGCGCAGGGCTACCTCGCCAGCGTGTGGGCGATCTCGTCCGTCGTCGGCCCGACGCTCGGCGGCGTGTTCTCGCAGTTCGTGTCCTGGCGCTGGATCTTCTTCGTCAACGTCCCGCTCTGCATCGCCGCCGCCGTGCTCGTGCGGCGGTACGAGGAGACGCCGAACCGGTCGCGCCACCGGGTCGACGTGCCGGGCGCGATCCTCCTGACCGCCGGTCTCACCGCGCTGCTGCTCGGCCTGCTGCAGGGCGGCCAGGCGTGGCCCTGGCTCTCGCTGCCGGGCCTCGGGCTCCCGGCGGTCGCGGTCGTGCTCCTCGTCGCGTTCGTGCTCGTCGAGCGCCGCGCCCCCGAGCCGGTGCTGCCGCTCTGGGTGTTCTCACGCCGGCTGCTGCTCACGACCGGGCTGATCAGCGCCGCGGTCGGGGCCTTCCTGCTCGGGCTCACCTCCTACATCCCCAACTTCCTCGAGGCGGTCGGCGGCGCGTCGCCGCTCGAGTCCGGGCTCGCCCTCGCGCTGCTCACGCTCGGCTGGCCGATCGCCGCGTCGAACGCGGGCCGGTTCTACCTCCGGCTCGGCTTCCGTCCGACGGCGCTGATCGGCTCCTCGGTCGCGCTGGTCGGCGCGGTCGGGATCCTGCTCGTCACGCCGCTCGCGTCGATCTGGGCGACCGGCGCCGCGTGCCTCGTCGTCGGGCTCGGCCTCGGCACCGTCGCGACGCCGACCCTGATCGCCGGGCAGTCGAGCGTCGGCTTCGCGGACCGCGGCGTCGTGACGGGGTCGAACACGTTCCTCCGATCGGTCGGGTCCGCGGTCGGCGTCGCCGTGTTCGGCGCGATCGCGAACGCCGTGCTCGCGGGCCGGACGTCGCCGGCGGCGGTGGGCTCGGCGTCCGGCGCGGTCTTCCTGGGCGTCGTGGTCGCCGGCGCGCTCCTGCTGGTCGCCGCCCTCGTCATGCCCGCGTTCCGCGCCGAGCACGCGGCGCAGCCGGAGGCCGAGGGCGCCGCCGCGTGACCGAGCTCGATCGCCTCGTCGCCGTGATGGCGCGGCTCCGCGCCCCGGGCGGCTGCCCGTGGGACGCGGAGCAGACCCACGAGTCCCTCGTCCGATACCTCATCGAGGAGACCGCGGAGCTCGTGGAGGCCATCGAGACGCGCGACGCGACCGCGATGCGCGAGGAGCTCGGCGACGTGCTCTACCAGGTGCTCTTCCACGCCGACCTCGCGGCCGCGACACCGGGGGAGGGCTTCGACATCGAGGACGTCGCCCGCGACACCGCCGCGAAGATGATCGGCCGGCACCCGCACGTGTTCGGCGACGCGGAGGCCGCCGACGCGGACGCCGTCGTCGAGGTGTGGGAGGCGCAGAAGCGCCGCGAGAAGGCCGATCGCACGAGCGTCCTCGACGGCGTCCCGATGCAGATGCCGTCGCTGCTGCTGGCCGAGAAGCTCGTCGGCCGCGCGGCGCGGGCCGGCCTCGAGGTGCGGCCGTCCCGCGAGGTGCCGGAGGACGAGGAGGCGCTCGGCGACGCCCTCCTCGACACCGTCGTCGCCGCGGCGGCGAAGGGCCTCGACGCGGAGCGCGCCCTCCGGAGCGCCCTCCGCCGCTTCACGGCGACCATCCGCGAGGCCGAGGCCTCCGAGCCGGAGTGATCCCGTCGGACGCCCGTCTTGTCGCATCACGCCCGGGTGCGCGGGGAACATCCGGAACGCGGGCGGGATCCGACGAAGCGGGCGTGCAAGTCAGCCCGTCCTGTCGCATCACGCCCGGGTGCGCGGCGACGAGCACCGCGCCGGGGTGGCGCTCATCGAGCCGATCCACGACCGGTGAGCGCGCGGATCAGGCGATGCGCGTGCCCCGGGCGAGGCGGCGGGCCGGGGTGCGGACGGCGCGCACCGCGGCGGCGAGCATCAGCAGCGCGAGGACCAGGTGGATCACGAGCCCCACCGTCCAGGTCGGCACCGTGCTGTCGACCACGGACTGCGGGGTGCTCGTGTCCTGCGTGTTCCTGCCCGGGTTGCAGTCGCTCTGGTAGGTCGAGCGGGCGATCGGGATCTGCACGCCGCGCTCGCTGAGCTTGATCGCCGCGAAGGCGTCCTTCGGGTTCCCGGTCGCGTCGAAGCGGCTCGGCACCGCGTCCGCGAGCACGACGTAGGGGTTCGCCGCGAGCAGGCCCCAGAGCCGGTCGTAGCTCGGCACGCTCGAGTGCACCACGGTCGGCGGGTCGCAGACGGCGCGGACGACCTCGCCGTCGTCGTTCACCGCGTCGGCCGAGTAGTTCTCGTACGTCGCGGTGACCCGGACCGGGAACGCGAGGCCGCCGAGCCCGAACGCGACGAGCGTGCCGAGCGAGAGCGCCGCGACGACGAGGTACGTCGTGACGACCGAGAAGATCGGTCGGGCGATGAGCGCGGACAGCCCGACGCCGACCGCGGCGATCACGCCGAGCTCGAGGACCGTGACCGCGAGGGCGGTGAACAGCACGGCGGGGTCCGCGCCGCCGAATCCAGCGGCGATCAGGAGGAACGGCACGGCGACGGCGAGGAAGGCGAGGGACGCGGTCCACGCGGCGAGGAACTTCCCGAGCACGAGCTGCCAGCCGCGGAGGAGCGTCACCTGCGTCGTCGCGAGCGTCCCGGCGTCGCGGTCGCCGTTGATCGCGCCGCCGGAGAGCGCGGGCGTGACGAGCGTGCCGAGCAGCAGCACGAAGAAGACGACGGCCGCGACGGCCTGCGGACCGCCGTCGCGGCCGAAGACGCCCGCGGTCGCGATGAGGAGGAACGTGACGCCGAGCAGCAGCAGCGCCGCGATCCCGAGCAGCACGTACCAGGCGGTGGAGCGGACGCGCTGCCGCAGCTCCAGGTCGACGACGGTGCCGACGGCGAGGACGGATCTCATGCGCGGGACTCCCGGGTCAGCTCGAGGAACGTGCGCTCCATGTCGCCCGCAGCGGGCGCGAACGCGACCACCCGCACGCCGTCCCGCACCAGCGCGGCGAGCAGGTCCGCGGCGCCGCCCTCGTCGCGGACGGGCACGAGGCGTCCGAGGTGGTCCGCGGTGACGTCGTCGCGGCCCGCGAGCGCGGCGTCGAGCGCGCCCGGGTCCTCGGCCCGCACCCGCCAGAGCCGCGGGGCGTCGCGCAGCGCCTCCACCCGGTCCGGGTCGACGGTCGCGCCCGCCTGCACGTAGACGGCGTCGTCGGCCATCTCCTCGAGCTCGGCGAGCACGTGGCTGGAGACGAGCACGGTGCGCCCCTCGGCGGCGAGCGCGCGGACGAGGACGCGGAGGTCGACGCGCGCCTCCGGGTCGAGCCCGCTCGCCGGCTCGTCGAGGAGCAGCACGGCCGGGTCGTGCACGAGCGCGCGGGCGAGGCTCATCCGCTGCTTCTGGCCGCGGGACAGCACCCGCGTCGGCTGGTCGGCGAGGTCCCCGAGGTGCACGAGCTCGATCAGCTCGGCCGCCCGCGCCGCCGCGCGCGGCTTCGGCAGCCCGTAGAGGCGGCCGGTGAGCTCGAGCGTCGCGCGGGTCGTCAGCGCGGACCACGAGCCGAGCACGTCCGGCATCCAGCCGATGATCGAGCGGACGCCGACGGGGTCCCGCACCGGGTCGAGCCCGCCGATCCGGATCGACCCGGCGTCCGGCGCGAGCAGCGTCGCGAGCATGAGCAGCAGCGTCGTCTTCCCCGAGCCGTTCGGGCCGATCAGCCCGGTGACGCGGCCGGGAGCGGCGGAGAAGGTCATGTCGCGCACGGCGTGCGTCGACCCGAAGGACCGGCGCACCCCCTCGACGACGAGGCCGGCGGGATCCATGGGAGGACCGTAGCGACGGCGCAGGGCCCGCAGCCTCATCCTGCAGGGGGAACCGGGGGTGGCATCGGGAGCGGGTGGACCCGACACGCCGTCGGCTCCCGGCCCTAGGGTGCGGGCGTGGACATCCGGTTCATCGCGGGCTTCGGGCCGATCACGCGCTCCGGCGAGGCGGGTCTCGCGTTCTGGGCGTCCGCGCTCGGGCTGCGGTTCGACGAGATGGCGCCCGACCACCACCACGCCCACGAGCTGCCCGGCGCGAACGTGTTCGGGCTCTGGCCGCTCGCGCAGGCCGCCGCGGCGACGTTCGGGGTCGAGGAGTGGCCCGCCGACCGCCCCGTGCCGCAGGCGTGGGTGGAGTTCGAGATGGTCAGCCCGGAGGCGGTGGAGGCGGGCGCGGTCGAGCTCGTCGAGGGCGGCCACGAGGTCCTCCGCGGCGCGCACCAGGAGCCGTGGGGGCAGTGGGTCGCGCGCCTCCAGAGCCCGGAGGGGCTCCTCGTGGGGCTCTCCTACCTGCGCGACTTCCACCCGGAGGCGGCCATCCGCTGAGGTCCTCCTCTCCGCTCCTGGGAGAATCGCTCCCGTGGCAGCACCGGTGAACCCGCCTCGCGGCATGCGCGACCTCCTCCCCGTCGAGAAGGCGAAGCGCGAGCACGCGCTCGCCGTCATCCGCGCGGTGTACCGCAGCCACGGGTTCGACGAGATCGAGGCGCCGGCGCTCGAGGACTGGGATCGGCTGCACGCCGGCCTCGGCGGCGACAACGAGAAGCTGTCGTTCAGCGTGCTGAGGCGTGGGATCGGCCGCGAGCAGCTGGCGCAGGCGGAGGACGTCGCGGCGGTCGCGGACCTCGGGCTCCGGTACGACCTGACCGTGCCGCTCGCGCGGTTCTACGCGACGAACCAGGCGGCGCTGCCGACGGTCTTCCGGGCGGTGCAGATCGGCCCGGTCTGGCGCGCGGAGCGTCCGCAGAAGGGCCGGTACCGTCAGTTCGTCCAGTGCGACATCGACATCCTGGGGGAGGCGGGCCCGATCGCGGAGCTCGAGCTCATCGGCGCGACCGCCGCGGCGCTCGACGCGCTCGGCATCGAGGGTGCATCGGTGCGGGTCAACGACCGACGGATCCTCAACCGGCTGCTGCTCACGTGGGGCGTCGAGGTCGAGTCGGCCTCCGCAGCGCTCATCACGATCGACAAGCTCGACAAGATCGGCGTCGCCGGCGTCGTCGCCGAGCTGGGCGAGCAGGGTGTCGACACCGCGGGCCTCGACCGCGCCTTCGGGGAGCTCGCGACCGCCGGCTGGGACCTCGCGGTCGACCCGCCCGCCTGGCTCGACGTCGAGGCGTACACGGATCTCCTCGCGCTGAAGGACGCGCTGCCGGAGGTGGAGCTCGTCTTCGACCCGACGCTCGTGCGCGGCATGGGGTACTACACGGGGACGATCTTCGAGATCGCGCACCCCTCGTCGACGTCGTCGCTCGGCGGCGGCGGGCGGTACGACGGCATGATCGGCCGCTTCCTGGGCCGGGAGGTGCCGGCGGTGGGCTTCTCGATCGGCTTCGAGCGCATCATCGACCTCCTGCCCGACCGCGTCGGCGAATCCGTTGCGACCGCCCTGCTCCACGACGCGGACGTGCCCGCGTCGGTGCTCCTCGCCGCGAAGCGGCGGGTGCAGGAGGAGGGCGGTCGGGTCCGCCTCGAGCGCGCCCGGAAGAACCGCCGCGCGCAGCTCGACGCGCTCGCGGCGGACGGCTTCACCCGCTTCGCGACGGTCACCGCGGACGGCGTCGGCGAGCTCCGCGACCTCTCCTGAGCTTTCACGGATCAGGACGGATGGGCCGACACGCCGCGGATCGGTGGGGCCGGAACGGCGTGTCGCCGAATCCGTCCTGATCCGTGCAACGAGGCGTCAGCCCAGGAGGCGCTTCGGCGCGGAGTGCCGCCACGACGCGTCGAGCCAGCCCTTCCCGCCGAGGTAGGCGAGCGCGACCTCGCGGACGCGCGCGAGCCACGGGTCGTCGGCGTCGAACATGATCGGGTGCTCCACGCGCCGATGCTCGCGGATCCGGAGATCCTGCGCGACACCCCGCACGCGACGCGGTCCTGCCGGGGTGTCGCCGAAGATCTCCGGATCCGCGAGCGTTCGACTGCTGTTCGGAATGGGATCCACCGCCCTCAGTAGGCTTGACGGCGGCCGCGGAGCCGTGCGGCCGCCGCAGCAGAGGAGACCCTTCAATGGCCGCCATCGACACCATCGACGCCCGCGAGATCCTGGACTCGCGCGGCAACCCGACCGTCGAGGTCGAGGTCCTGCTGGAGGACGGCGTGGTCGCCCGCGCCGCCGTGCCCTCCGGCGCCTCCACCGGCGCGTTCGAAGCCTACGAGCTCCGGGACGGCGACAAGAAGCGCTACGGCGGCAAGGGCGTCGAGAAGGCGGTCGCCGCCGTCATCGACGAGCTCGGCCCCGCCGTCGAGGGCATCGACGCCGCCGACCAGCGCATCGTCGACGCCGCCCTCATCGCCGCCGACGGCTCGAAGAACAAGTCGGAGCTCGGCGCGAACGCGATCCTCGGCGTCAGCCTCGCCGTCGCGAAGGCGGCCGCCGCCTCGGCCGAGCTGCCGCTCTTCCGCTACATCGGCGGCCCGAACGCCCACGTGCTGCCGGTCCCGATGATGAACGTGATCAACGGCGGCTCCCACGCGGAGTCGAACGTCGACATCCAGGAGTTCATGATCCTGCCGGTCGGCGCGGAGTCGTTCCGCGAGGCCCTCCGCTGGGGCGCCGAGACGTACCACGTGCTCAAGGGCCTCATGACGAAGCAGGGCCTCTCCACCGGTCTCGGCGACGAGGGCGGCTTCGCGCCGAACCTCCCGAGCAACCGCGCGGCGCTCGACCTCCTGATGGAGGCGATCCAGGCCGCGGGCTTCACCCCGGGCAAGGACATCGCGCTCGCGCTCGACGTGGCGTCCACGGAGTTCTTCGAGGGCGGCTCCTACACGTTCGAGGGGCAGAAGAAGTCCGGTGCGGACATGTCGTCCTACTACGAGGACCTCGTCGCGAGCTACCCGCTCGTGTCCATCGAGGACCCGCTGGCCGAGGACGACTGGGAGGGCTGGGCGACGCTCACCGCCGACATCGGCGACAAGGTCCAGATCGTCGGCGACGACCTGTTCGTGACGAACCCCGAGCGCCTCGCCAAGGGCCTCCAGCTGAAGGCCGCGAACTCGATCCTCGTCAAGGTGAACCAGATCGGCACGCTCACGGAGACGCTCGACGCGGTCGCGCTGGCGCAGCGCAGCGGCTACACCGCGATCCTGTCGCACCGCTCCGGCGAGACGGAGGACACGACGATCGCCGACCTCGCGGTCGCGGTCGACGGCGGCCAGATCAAGACCGGTGCGCCCGCCCGCAGCGAGCGCGTCGCGAAGTACAACCAGCTGCTCCGCATCGAGGAGGAGCTCGGCGAGGCCGCGGTCTACGCGGGCCGCAGCGCCTTCCCGCGCTTCCAGGGCTGATCGCGCGGCGACCGGGCCCCGCGGCGCGCCCGCGGGGCCCGGTCCGAGCGCCGAATAGACTCGGCGACTCGGATCGGGAGGTCGCAGGATGAGCGGAGCCGCGGAGAGCGCTCGCGCGCCGCGCGTGCGCGTGCCGGCAGCCGCGATCGCGGCGCTCGTGCTGCTCGTGCTCGGCGTGCTCTCGCTGGCTCCCGCGGTGAGCACCTACCTCGCCCAGCAGCGAGCCGTCGCGGATGCGGAGGCGCGCGTGGCGAGCCAGGAGGCGGACCTGAAGTCCCTCGACGCGCAGCGCGCCCGCTGGGACGACCCGGCCTACGTCCGCGCGCAGGCGGGCAGCCGCCTCTTCTACGTCACACCCGGTACGTCCGCGTACCGGGTGATCCATTCGACGGCGGGCGACGAGCCGACGCCGGCGGCCTCCGCGCGGGCGGACGCGACCCCGTGGACGGACGCGCTGCTGCAGTCCCTCGTCGCCGCGGGCACGACGACCGAGCCGGCCCGGTGACGCCCGCGACCGCAGCCGACCTCGCGACGATGACCGCCCAGCTGGGCCGGCCCGTGCGCGACGTCGTCGGCGTCGCCGCGCGCACGCTCGACGGCACCCCGGCCGTCGTCAGCACCGCGCCGCGGCTCGCGGACGGCACGCCGTTCCCGACCTTCTACTACCTGACGCACCCGGCGCTCGTCGCGGCGGTGTCGCGGCTCGAGGCCGCCGGGGTCATGCGCGAGTGGAGCGACCTCGTCGCGCCGGACGGTCCGTTCGCGGCGCAGCACGCCGCCGCGCACGCCGCCTACCTCGCGGACCGCACCGCGGTCGACGACGTGCCCGAGCTCGCGGGCGTGAGCGCGGGCGGCATGCCGACGCGCGTGAAGTGCCTCCACGCGCTCGCGGGCCACGCCCTCGCCGCAGGGCCGGGCGTGAATCCGATCGGCGACCTCGCGCTCGCGGGGGCGGCGGCCGCCGAGCCCGCCGTGCGGGCGCTGATCGGTCCCTGGCCGGCTCCCGTGCCCCGGTAGCATCGCAGGCTGAAGACCGACCGCATCGAAGGGAACCGCCCACTCGTGACTCGCATCCTCATCGTCGGCGGCGGCTACGCCGGCTTCTACACCGCGTGGAAGCTGGAGAAGTGGCTCTCCGCCAAGGAGGCCGAGATCGTCGTCGTCGATCCGCTCTCGTACCTGACCTACCAGCCGTTCCTCCCGGAGGTCGTCGGCGGCGCCATCGAGCCCCGCCACGCGGTCGTCGACCAGCGCAAGCACCTGAAGCGCACGCGCGTCATCACGGCGAAGGTCACGAGGATCGACCACGCGGCGAAGGCCGTCGAGATCACCCCCGCCGTGGGTGACGCGTGGACGATGTCGTACGACCAGATCGTCGTCACGGCCGGCTCCGTGTCCCGCACCTTCCCGATCCCGGGCGTCGCCGACGAGGCGATCGGCCTGAAGACGATCGAGGAGGCCGTCGCGATCCGCGACCGGATCGTCCGCAACTTCGAGCTCGCGGCGAACCTGCCCGCCGGGCCCGCCCGCGACCGGCTGCTCACCTTCGTGGTGGTCGGCGGCGGCTTCGCCGGCATCGAGGTCTTCGGCGAGATGCGCTCGCTCGCGTCCGCGCTCCTCGCGCGGTACCCGCAGCTGACGTTCGACGACACCCACTTCCACCTGATCGAGGCGATGGGCCGGATCATGCCGGAGGTGTCGCTGCCGACGTCGCACTGGGTGCTGAAGAACTACGCCGAGCGCGGCGCGAACGTCCACCTGGACACGCAGCTGAAGGACGCGACCGGCGGCGTGATCCAGCTGTCGACGGGGGAGACGTTCGAGTCCGACGTCATCGTCTGGACGGCCGGCGTGATGGCCTCCCCGATGCTCCGCAACACCGACCTCCCGACGGAGGAGCGCGGCCGCCTGCGCGTCAAGGCCGACCTCCGCGTCGTGACCGCGGACGGCGACGTCGTGCCGGACGCGTGGGGCGCGGGCGACGTCTCGGCCGTCCCGGACCTCACCGGCAAGGGCGTAGGCGGCTTCTGCGTGCCGAACGCGCAGCACGCCGTCCGCCAGGGCAAGCAGCTCGCGAAGAACATCACCGCCAGCCTCCGCGGCGAGGGCCTGAAGGACTACTACCACGAGAGCCTCGGCGCGGTCGCGGGTCTCGGGCTCTACGTCGGCGCGTTCCAGTCCGGCAAGATCGCGGTGAAGGGCTTCCCGGCCTGGGTGATGCACCGCGGGTACCACGGCCTCGCGATCCCGACGTGGGAGCGCAAGATCCGCGTCATCGGCAACTGGGCGCTGAACTTCGTGCTGGGCCGCGACATGGTGCAGCTGATCGAGCGCGAGCGTCCGCGCGTCGCGTTCGAGACGTTCGCCTCCCGGCCGAAGCCGCCGGTCGCGGCGACGCCGGAGCCCGAGGCGGAGGCGCCGAAGCGTGCGCCGCGCGCCCGCAAGAAGCCGGAGGCGGAGCCGGCCCTGCCGGGCGCCAAGGGCGTGGAGGCCCCCGTCTACGCGAACCCCGCGCCGGAGCCCGCCAAGAAGTAGCCCCCGGGTCCACGGGATGCGGAGATCCGCGGCGCGCTGCGTCGCGGATCCCCGCATCCGTGCACCGTCAGCGGACCAGGGTGTCACCCGGTGCCTCGCCGAAGCGCGACGCGTAGCGCTCCCGGAAGCGGCGGGTGTGCGCGAAGCCCCAGCGGAGCGCGACGGCGTCCACGTCGGCGCCGGCGTCCTCCGGCGCCATGGCGCGCAGCTCGTCCCGGACCGCGTGCAGCCGCACCTCGCGGAGGTGCGCCATGGGCGTCGTCCCGAGGTCGCGCTGGAACGCCGCGTAGAGCCCGCGCGGGCTGAGCCGCGCCGCCTCGGCGATCTCGACGACGGTGACGGGTTCCGCCGCGTGGTCGTCGACGTACTGCAGCGCGCGGCGCAGCGCCGCGCCGCGGGGGCCGGTCACATCGCGCCGGTGCACGGCGTCGAGCGTCGTGTTCGGGAACGTCCGGAGCAGGAGGGCGATCACGAGGTCGACGAGCTCGACCCGCGCGAGCGCCGCGCCCGGACCGTCCGCGAGCGCCTCCGTCATCCGCGCCGCGTAGGCCGTCGTGTCCCGCCACGCCTGGTCCATCGCCGGGTCGAACGGGGCGGTGCCGGTGAAGCGCAGCTCAAACCCGTCGACCCCGGTGATCGCGCTCGCGCGCTGCTCGACGGCGCTCCGAGTGATGCCCAGGTTGGCCATGTCGAGCTGCTCGAGGTCCGCGTGCACCGGTTCCGGGTAGAGGAACGGCCGCGTCGTGTCGACCTCCTCCCACCGACCCCGCATCCGCATCCGGCCACCGAGGACGACGCCGGTGAGGATCAGCGGCTCGGCGTCCGCGGTGCCGCGGCTGCCGCCGTCCGCCCCCGTGATCGACCACCGCGCGGTGATGAGCTCGCCGGTCCGAGCGCAGCGCAGCGCGAACGACGGCTCCTCGTGATCGGCCCGCCGCAGGTCGCTCTCGCCGAACGTCTCGCACAGCGTCTGGATCGCCTCGTCGAGATCGGTCGTGCGAACGGAGCGACGCTCCACGGCACCGGTGCCCATGGACTGACCGTACGGAGCGAGATGCCTCGTTCGCTGAGAGACCCCTCGGGACCGTTCCGGCTCAGGCGGCCATCGGGTAGTCGACGAACGCGAACGCGGAGCCGTCGGGCGCCCAGCTGTTCACGTTGATCGTGCCCTGGCCGCCGAAGAGCTCGGCGACGACCCGGCCTTCTTCCCACCGGTCGTCCTCCACCAGCACGAGCCGGACGTCGCGATCCGCGGGGTGGCCGGCCGTGCCGTCCGGGAAGCTGAGGTACACGGCCAGGCCGCCGGTCGGGGCGAGGTGCGGGAACCAGTCGACGCGGTCCGTGGAGGTCAGCCGCTCGAGCCCGGACCCGTCCGGCCGGATGCGCGCGATCTGCGCCCGGCCCGGCGTCAGCTGCTCGGTGTTCAGGTAGATCCAGGCGCCGTCGGGGCTGTACTCGCAGCCGTCGGCGGGCCCGGGGTGCGTGGTCACGGCGCGGTCGCCGCGGCCGTCGGCGCCGATCTCGTGGATCGTCGCGCTCGCCCACGGGTTCCCGTCCGCCGGTTCGAGCCGCACGTAGGCGAGCGTGCGCCCGTCGGGGGAGACGCCGTGGAGGAAGTGCAGCGGCCCCTCCTCGCTCGTGATGCGTCGGGCGGTACCGCCAGCGAGCGGCGCCTCGTACAGGTGCGCGTCGTCCGCGGAGAGGAAGATCCGGTCGGCCGTCGGGTCGAGCACGTGGTCGTTGTTCAGCGCGGGGACGCCGTCGATCGGGATCCGCTCGGGCGCCGCGGAGCCGTCCGCGGGCAGCGACCAGAGGACGCCCTCGCCGTTCACGACGAGCCGCCCCTCGCGGGTCCAGTTCGGCGCCTCGAAGAGCACCGCGGTCGTCTCGTGCACGGTCCGCACCGTGCCGGACGCGACGTCGAAGACGCGGATCCGGCAGTGCTGCCCGGGTCGGAGCCGGCGCTCCTCGGGCTCGTCGCGCTCGGCGGTCCCGGTGGGCACGGTCTCGCTGTCGGGCACGCGGGCCTCCGTCCTCGGTCGGGCCTCGAATCTACGGCGGCGATACTCGGAGCATGGACGACGACCGCCCGGACCCGGCCCGATGACGGACGCGCTGCTCCACGCCGTCGGCGGCGCCACCTGGGCCGAGGCGTCGCCGACCGCGCCGGTGGTCGTCCTCCTGCTGCACGGGTACGGGTCGCACGAGCGCGACCTGGTGCCGATCGTCACGGAGGTCGGCGTCACCGCGCCCTGGGCGTCGCTGCGCGCACCGCTCGAGCTCGGTGACGGCGGCGCCGCCTGGTTCGCGATCGAGACGCTCGGCGACCCGCCCGCAGCGCCGGTCGAGGCCGCGACCGCCGCGATCTGGGAGTGGGTCGACGCGCACGTGCCGGCGACCGCCCGGGTCCTGCCGATCGGGTTCTCGCAGGGCGGCTTCATGGCCACCCAGCTGCTGCGCACCCGGCCCGACCGCGTCGTGGCCCCGGTCGTGCTCGCGGGGTTCGTGCTCGGTGCGCCGCAGCCCGCGGACGAGCGCCTCGCCGCCGATCGGCCGGCGCTGTTCTGGGGCCGCGGCGACGCCGACCGGGTGATCCCCGTCGAGGCCGTCGAGCGCGCGGGGTCGTTCCTCCGGGCGAGCTCGACGCTCGTGGAGCGGGTCTACCCGGGGCTCGGGCACGGGGTCGGCGCCGCGGAGGTCGCCGACGTGCGCGCCTTCATCGCCGAGCAGCTGGGCGCGGACGCGATCGGGTGAGCGATCAGCGGGTCGCGGTCGCCTCGGCGACCCACCGCCGCCAGCGGTCCCAGGGGTCGACGCCGCCCGCCAGGACGTCGATGTGCGCGAGCAGGCGGTCCGACGCGGCGAACCACTCGCTCGAGCCGCCGCGCTCCTCCGCGAACTCCCGGTGCCGACGCTGCTCGAGCCGACGGTCGCCGCGCTCGAACGCGAGCACCTCCTCGTGCCGGATCGCGGTGAACCGCTGTCGCGGGTTCGCGGTCGTGCCGATCTTCACCTGGTCGGCCCAGCGCAGGTAGTACACGACGTCGACGCGGGGCGGCGGCAGCTCGCCGTCCGGGTGCTCCCCGTACGGCCACTCGCACACGGCGCAGCTGCGGCCCGTCGCGAACCGCACGCCGAGCCGCGATCCGCAGAGCCGGCACGGCTCCGGCAGGGCGTCCGCGACGCCGGCGACGGAGCCGTGCGCCTCCGCCGCGACGGCCAGGTGGTCGGCGCAGAGCGGGATGAGCTCCGGATGCTCCGCCGGCGACGGGCAGGCTGGCACGGCGCAGCGCGCGGGATCGGGGGACGGTTCGAGGATGCGCCATCGTAGGAGCGCCCCTCCGACAGCGCCCGGCCATCGCGTCGGGACGCCGTCTCCGACCCGCGGGTCCGTGCACGCCGACGCCCGGCTCGCGAACGCCTCCCAGGCGGGTGGGCGCACACTCGTGCACCGAGGACTTGAGGGGACCCGAGTGAACATCGCCGACCTCGTGAGCAGCGAACCGCCCGAGCAGCGGAACATCGGCATCCGGTACGAGGACCGACTGCATCTCATCAGCGACGCCAAGCGCATCTACCTCGAGCTCGGGATCGCGTGCGAGCTGCACGACCTGTCGATCAGCTACGCGGTCCCGAAGCACGCCTCCCGCTGGTACGCCGGCGCCTTCGAGCGGCTGACCGGGCACCCCGCGTTCAACGAGTGGGACGACGCGCCAGCGACGCGACGCAGCGCCTGACGCGTCAGCGCGCGGCGACCGCCGCGCCCGCGTGCCGGGGGAGCAGGAGGGTCTCCGCGATCGGCACGAGCAGCAGGACCGCGATCGCGGCGAACGCCCACCGGTAGCCGAGCGAGTCCGCGCCCGGGGCGACCGCCTCCGCGACGGCGACCGTGGACCGCACGGCGAGCGCGGCGACCGCGACGCCGAACCCGATCGCGATCTGCTGCACCGTCGCCGCGACGGTGTTCGCGCCGGACGTGAGCCCGGCGGGCACGTCGGCGAACTGCAGCGAGTTGTACGCGGTGAAGCCGATCGAGCGGAATGCGCCGCCCACCAGCAGCAGGAGCGCGATGACCGGCAGCGGCGTGCTCGCGTCCACCGGGACGAAGGCGACGGCGAGCAGCGCGCCCGCGACGTTCGAGCCGACGATCGTCGTCCGGAAGCCGAACCGGCGGATGATCCGCGTCGTGAACGGCTTGATCCCGATGTTGCCGACGAAGACGGCGACCACGAGCGCGCCGGCGAGGGATGCGGACCAGCCGAACCCGACCTGGAACAGGAGCGTGTACAGGAACGGGAGGGCGGACACGACGAGCCGGTAGATCCCGCCGCCGAGGTTGCTCGCCCGGAAGGTGGGGATGCCGAGGGCTCGGAAGCTCAGGAGCGGGTGCGCCGCGCGGCGCATCCACCCGACCGCGCCCGCGATCGCCGCCATCGCGACGGCGAGCAGCAGGACGGTGGCCGGGCGCAGCGGCGCGTCCCCGCCGAGCGCTTCGAGGCCGGCGAGGAGGCTCACCAGACCGACGCCGAGCAGCGCGAAGCCGACGACGTCGAAGCCGCGGTGGTCGCGGTCCGCGCTCCGCGGCACGAGGCGGAGGCCGGCGAGCAGCAGGACCGCGCCGATCGGCACGTTCATGAGGAACACCCACCGCCAGCCGACGGTGTCGGTGAGGACACCGCCGAGCGCCGGTGCGATCACCGGCGCGAGCAGCCCCGGCCAGGTCAGGTAGGCGATCGCGGCGATGAGGTCCCGCTGCCGGGTCGCGCGGAGCACCGCGAGCCGTCCGACGGGCACCATGAACGCGCCCGCCACGCCCTGCACGACGCGGAGGACGCAGAGCGCCACGAGATCGCCCGTGAGCCCGCAGGCGAGCGATGCGACCGCGAAGAGGACGATCGCAACGAGGAAGACCCGCCGCGTCCCGAGCCGGTCCGCCACCCAGCCGCCGAGCGGCACGCTGACGGCGACCGAGAGCAGGTACGCGGTGATCGCGGTGTTCGCGTCGACGGCCGGGACGCCGAAGTCACGGCCGATCGCGGGGAGCGCCGTCTGGACGATCGTGCCGTCCAGGTTCTCCATGAAGTAGGCCCCGGCCATGAGCACCGCGAGCGGCCGGTCGAGCCCGCCGGCTTCGGTGTCGCGCACCGCTCAACGCTAGGGCCGCGGCCGGTCCGCGCCCGCCGCCGCGCTCAGTCCTCGAGGTCGCCCGGGTCCTCCGGCTCGGCCTCGGTCTCGGGGAGCCGGTCGCGGAGCTCGTCCGCCATCGCCCCGGGGCCCTCGTCGCCGTGGTCGGCCTCGACCTGCTCGATGAGGCCGGACAGCTTCTCCCGGTCGCTCGCGTCGTCGCTGCCGGCCATCACGGGTTCGGACTGCGTGCTGTCGCTCATCCCGGGACCGTACGCGGACGACCTGGGCGCTCCGGCCCTCGTGCGGCTCATCCGTGCTGATGAGGCCCGGCTCCGAGCTGCACCAGTCCGTTCCGGCCGCATCAGTGCATTCGGACCGCACGCCCATCGCGAGCCGAGAGACCGGGACGGGCCTCCCAGAGCGGCACCCGTATGGTCCAGCGGAGACCGGATCGACCGAAGGGGACTCCCGCATGGCCAGCAGCACCACGATCCCGCTTCCCGCACGGTCCGCGCTGCTCGGCGTGCTCGCCGGGGCGCGATCGATGACGCCGCTCGCGGTGCTCGTGCTGAATCACCACCGCCCGTCGCTCGCGGGCGCCTGGCAGACGTGGCCCGTGCTCCGGGAGCCGGCCGGGCGGCTCGCGATCGTGCTGGCCGCCGCGGGGGAGCTGGTCGTGGACAAGCTGCCCGCCACGCCCTCCCGCACGAAGCCGGGCCCGCTCCTCGGCCGCATCGGCTCGGGCGCGCTGGTCGGCGCGGCGCTCGCCACGACCGGCCGCGGCGAGCACGTCAACACCGGCGCCGTGCTCGGCGCGATCGGCGGCCTCGTGGGCACCCTCGCCGGCGCGGCCCTCCGGACCGGTGGCCAGCAGACCGGGCTTCCCGACGCCGTGTTCGCCGTCGTGGAGGACGCCGCCACGATCACCTGCGCGCTCGCGATGGTCTCGGCGGAGTAGGCGCCGCCGTCGACGGCGACGTCGACGGCGGCGCGGCACGCCGCCGCGAGCAGCGGCACGAGACGCTCGATCCCGGCGTCGGCGCGGGAGGTAGCCCGGCGCACGGCGCTGATGCGGCGATGCAGGCCTCCTCGCGGCCGCACCAGGCGGACGCCGGGCGGCGTCGACGCCACCGCGAGATCGGGGACGAGTGCGACACCGGCCCCGGCGGCCACGAGGCGGTGAGCGCGCCGTCGGGGCCCACGCGCGCGACCGGGACGACCGCCGGGCCGGAGGGATCCGACCCGGGCCGGGCTCAGCTCCGGGGGCGGCCGAGGAGGATGCCGGACACGATCATCGTGCCGAGCAGGGCGACGCACGCGAGCACGCGATCCGGGTCGGGGCTGAGCGTCCAGCGCGGCCGGACCGCGTACCCGGCGAACGGCTGCGCCTGCACGCGTTCGAGGGTGGACAGGTCTCGGACGGGCATCGCGCGATGCTACGACCCCGGATCGCGGACGACCACCGCTCCGGCCGGACGCGGATCGGGCTCGGGGCGCACGATCAGCGGATCATGGGCCACCATGGATGCATGACCCGGCTCGATCCCGACGACCTGAGCGGCGAGGCCAGCTACTCGGTCCGGCGGGAGACGCCGGGGCAGGTGCTCTGGAACCGCATCAGCGTGACCGGTGGCCTCTTCGCCACCGCGATGGTCTCCGCATTGCTGCTGGGGCGCAAGCGCTGATCCGCTGACGGAAGCCTGCGGCGGGTCGGCTCGGTCGCCCCGCGGGGCAGTCCCTCGTCGTCCGACGATCGGGGCGCCGGCGCGCGCAGGAGCACGCCGGCGCGGACCGTACTCCTCCACGCGGGCGCTCCCTGGCAGGGCGCTGACGATCGAGGGACGCGCGACGCGGACCGTTGACATCCGTCGATCGTCCGATGAATCTCGTTCATGCCAGGTATACGTCATACCTGTCGACGGCGAAGGAGCAGAGTCGATGAGAGCACGAAGAGGAGCGGCGGTGGTGGCTGCCGCGACCGCCGCGTTCGCAGTCGGTGTGCTGGGATCCCCGGGGGCAGCAGCCTCCGCCGCCCCGGTGCATCGCACGCACACGCGGGTGATCGTGGTGTCGCCGCACGGGAGCGACCGCGGTGCGGGGACGTCCCGTTCGCCGCTGCGGACGCTGCAGGCCGCGCAGGGGTGGGCGAGGACGGCCGCGAAGCACGGCGACGCCGTCACGGTGCAGCTCCGTGGCGGCACCTACCGGCTCGCGAAGCCGCTCGACTTCGGCCCGGGCGACTCCGGCCGGAAGGGTGCGCCGATCACCTGGACCGCGGCGCCCGGCCAGCACCCCGTCATCTCCGGCGGCACCGCCGTCCGCGGCTGGCGACCCGCGGACGCGGGGAGCGGCGTGTGGGTCGCCTCCGTGCCGAAGGGGCGTGACAGCCGCCAGCTCTACAAGGACGGCGCCGCCGTGCCGCGGGCCTCGATCCAGATCCAGCGGAGCGCGATCTCGGTGACCGACACCGGGTTCACGATCACCGATCCCGCCCTGGCCGCCCGGCTCGACGGGCTCCCGGACCAGCGCCGCATCGAGGTGGAGAGCCAGGACTCCTTCACCGACCGGTACGCCCCGGTCGCGAGCATCAGCGGGACGACCGTCACGATGCAGCAGCCCGCGTGGCGGATGAACAACTGGGGCTACGACACGCTCGCGAAGCCGTTCGCGGGCGGGACGCTGCTGCTCGAGAACTCGCGCTCCTTCCTCCAGGAGGGGCAGTGGTACCTCGACCCGCAGCACGGGAAGCTCTACTACCGCGCGAAGGCCGGTGAGCGACCCGCCGATTCCTCGTTCGTGCTGCCGCAGCTGCAGTCGCTCGTCCGCATCAGCGGCACGCTCGCCCGTCCGGTCCACGACCTCGCGTTCTCCGGCATCGCGTTCTCCTACTCGACCTGGCTCTCCCCGAGCACGTCGATCGGGTACGCGGACCAGCAGAACGGCGCCTTCATCCCGAAGGCCTACCCGCAGCCGGCCGACTACCTGACGTCGTGCCAGTCGGGCTGCAAGGAGTTCGAGGGCGCCCGCAACGGCTGGCACCAGATGCCGGCCGCCGTGCAGGTCGCCGCGGCGACGCGCGTCCGCTTCTCGGACGACGCGTTCACGCACCTCGGCCAGGTCGGGCTCGGGATCGGCAACGACGTGAACGCGAACGGTCGCGGCACCGGGCTCGCCGCGAGCAGCGTGACGGTGCACCACAACCTGTTCACGGACCTCGGCGGGGCCGGCGTCGTGGTCGGGGGCATCTCGCCCGACGCGCACCACCCGCGCGACCGCCGCATGACCGTGCGGGACGTGACGCTCGACAACAACCTCGTCACGGACGTGGCGAAGGACTACAAGGAGATGTCCGGGATCCTCTCGACCTACGTGACGCACGCGGTCATCGCCCACAACGAGGTGTCGAACCTGGCGTACGACGGGATCGACGTCGGCTGGGGCTGGGGCGCGAACGACCCGGGCGGCAGCAACGACTACCGGACCCGCGGCCTGTACGCCTACCAGCCGGTGTACACGACGCCGACGACGCTGAAGGACACGGTCGTGGAGGACAACCTCATCCACGGGACGAAGAAGGTCTTCCACGACGGCGGCAGCCTGTACAACCTGTCGGCGAACCCCGGCGCGGTGTACAGCGGCAACTACATCTACGACAACCTGCACACCGTCGGGCTCTACCTCGACGAGGGGTCGCGGTACGTCACGATGCGGAAGAACGTCGTGCAGGACAGCGGGGTGTTCATCTTCACGAACTCCTACGCGGACAACGACACGCTCGACGACGTGATCGAGCAGAACTGGTACAACGACGGCGTCGTGCAGACGCCGAACGCCGACACCCACCGCATCACCGTGCGGGACAACACGAAGGTGACCGGCACCGACTGGCCGGCGGCGGCGAGGAAGGTGATCGCCGCGTCCGGGATCGAGCCGCGGTACGGGCACCTCCCGGGGCAGACCGACCCGCGCTGAGTCGACGGCAGGGGCGCGGGCCGTTCGGCCCCGCCCCTGCCGCTGTGGCACGGGTCCCGCCCGTGATCACAGGCGGAATTCAGCAATCGTGGGTACTACTTGTGGCTGCTGATCAGGGAAACCGATCAGCGGCCCGAACGAGCAGCATCCGGCCGAGCACCCTCTCGCCCGTTCCCGCTCGCGATCAGCACCCAACAGATCGGAGCACCCATGACCATGGGAACCGGCGTCGTCCTGTTCGTGATCGGCGCGATCCTCGCGTTCGCGGTCCACGTCCAGACCTCGTTCATCAGCCTGAACACGGCCGGATACATCCTCATGGTGGCCGGTGTCGTGGTCTTCGTGATCGGCCTCGCGCTCACGATCCGCGGCCGCCGATCGGTCACGACCACGAGCACCGCGGCGCCGAACGGCGTCGCCGGCACGACCCGGGAGACCACCCGCACCAGCGACGCGGACCGGCTCTGAGCATCGGCCGCACCGTCCGGATGTCATCCCTGCCCAGCCGCGTGATCGGCGACCGGTACGAGCTCCTCGAGGAGATCGGCCGCGGCGGCTCCTCCACGGTCCACCGCGCCCGCGACGTGCGCGAGAACCGCTGGGTGGCCGTCAAGGTCGTCCCCGTCAGCGAGACGCCGGAGGCGCAGCGCCGCTGGCGCCGCGAAGCGGAGGTCGTGTCGTCCCTCCGGCATCCCGCGCTCGTCACGGTGCTCGACCAGGACCTCGGCGTCGACGTCGCCGTCCTCGTGATGGAGCTGCTGCCGGACGGGAGCCTGCGCGACCGCCTCCGGCTCGGTCCGCTCGCGCCCGCCGTCGCGGCGACCATCGGTGCGGACGTCGCCGCGGCCCTCGCGCACATCCACGACCGCGGCGTCGTGCACCGCGACGTGAAGCCGGCCAACGTGCTCCTGCAGGTCCGGCCCGACGGCGCGGTGCGCGGCAAGCTGACCGACTTCGGCATCGCGAAGCTGCTGGAGTCGACGGCGACCACCACCTCGACGCTGATCGGGACCGCGCTGTACCTCAGCCCGGAGCAGGCCCAGGGGCAGGCGGTCGGCACGCCCTCCGACGTCTACTCCCTCGGGCTGACGCTGCTCGAGGCCCTCACGGGCCGTCCCGCCTTCCCCGGCACGATCGCCGAGTCGCTGACCGCCCGGCTGCTCCGCGACCCGAGCATCCCTTCCGGGTTCGGCTACGGCTGGCGGTCGCTGATCACCGCCATGACCGCCCGCGACCCGGAGCACCGCCCGTCCGCGGAGGAGGTCGCCGCCCGGCTCCTCGCGATCGCGGAGGACGACCCCGTCGCCGACACCGTCGAGCTCGCTGCGGTCACCGACCGGACGACCCGGCCGCTCGACGTCGCGAGCCGGCGTCCGCGGCGCCGACCGGTGCGCGTCGGGCTCGCTGCGGCCGCCCTGACGGTCGGCCTCATGGCGTCCGGGACGGTGATGGCGGCGACCCCCGCGTTCGCACCCGCCGCGCAGCAGGCCGCCGCGGCGACCACGACCCAGGAGCGCCCGACGGCGTCGCCCTCCCCGAGCGCTGCGCCGTCCACCGCTGCGCCCTCCTCGACGGCGCCGTCGCACCGGACCGTCTCGACGGCCTCGACGCGGTCCGAGCGGAGCACCACGCCGTCCCGCGCCGCCTCCGCAGCGACGCCCGCGCCCCGCCGCGCCCCGGCACCCGCGCCGAAGCGGGCCGCGTCGCCGCGCGTGAAGCAGCACGGGAAGCCCGCGGAGCACCGCGAGCACGGCGCGCAGCGCGGCCCGGGCGCGAAGCACGGCGCGAAGCCGGGGCACGGCCCCGGCGGCCCGAAGCGCTGACCGGATGCGCCTACCGCGTCAAGCGCGGGTAGAGGTGCCGGAGGGCGGACGCGAGCCGCCGGCCCAGGTACTCCTGCCCCGCAATGGTCGGGTGGTGGTTCTCCGGGTCGAGCACGGTCCACGCCCGGCGCACCGGGACCCACTCCCGCTGCAGCATCGAGACGTACGGCACGCGCTCCTGCCCGGCGACGCGCTGGAGCACCCGGTCCACCGCCAGCTGGTCCCGGTCGACGGGCAGCGGGTCGGGCCCGGGCCCGAGCAGGACCGGTCTGGCGGCGGGCAGCCGGTCGCGGACCAGCGCGATCGTCTCCACGGCGGCGCTCGCGATGCCGTCCTCCACCGCGTCGCGGTCGTTGCTGCCGCCCTGCAGCACGGCGATCGCCGGTCGCGCGTCCCGGTCGAGGGCGCGCAGGCGGTCGGGGTACGACACGCCGTCGTCGGACCCCTGCACGTAGCCGGTGCCGGACACGGCGTCGACGGACGCGGCCCAGCCCAGCCGGGCGGCCGCGACCTGCCCGAGGGCTCGGTCCGGGTCGGCGTACAGCCCGGCCGCCCAGGAGTCGCCGAGGACGAAGAGCGTCCGCGGCGGGGCCGTCGCGCCGAGCGTCACGAGCGAGGCGGCGCCCACGAGCACCGCCTTGCGCCGGGTCAGGTGCAGCATCATTCGATGATGGGCGCGCGGCGCACGATCGGCACCTCCGGCCCGTGTCCCGTTCATCCGGTGTGCACGGCTCACCGGACGGCGGAGACCAGCCGGATCGCGGCCTTCGTCGTGAGGTGCGGGAGGTAGGCGCGGGTGAGGGCGACGCCCGTCGCCGGGAGCGCCAGCGAGTCGGGGTGCGCGAGCACGAGGGGCACCGCTGCCGGCTGGAACCTCGCCTTGACCGCGGCCGGGGAGGAGGACCCGCGTCCGGCCTCGAGCGCCTCCGCGACCGTGTCGAGCAGGCGGTCGAGCAGCACGTCCGTCCGGTCGCCGGAGGTCGACGGCGGCGACGTGCCGAGGCTCACGAACTCGAGCCCGTCGTCCCGCGCCCGCTCGACGACCGAGGCGATGAGGAGCTCCAGCACCCCGTTCGTCGCGTCCGCCGACCGGCGCAGGAGGTCGAGCGTCCACCCGACGAGGACCCCCTTCCGCCAGGTCGGCAGCCAACTCGTCGCGGCGAGCACGCGCCCCTCGCCGTCGACGGCGAGCATCAGCGCGACCTCCGGGTCCCGCAGCTCGTCGACGCCGCCGAGGGTGAAGCCGAGCTCCGGCGGGCCGCCCTCGGCGACCCGGTCCTCCGACATCGCCACGATCTGCGCCCGACGGTTCGGGCTGCACCCGCCCCAGGAGGTCCAGACCGCGCTCACGCCCCGCCGGGCGGCGCGGTCCGCGGCGGTGCGCACGTCCCGCGTCCACTCGGCGGACGGCGCGAACCCGCGGGGGTCGACGACCGCGTCCTCGCCCACGTCGACGAGGGACCAGCGGCCGGCCGCGGTCAGCCGTCGCCCGAAGGCGGCGGAGACCGCGTAGAAGGTCGGGGTCAGGCCGCGGTCGACGCACGCGGCGGCGAAGGCGCGGGCGGCGTCGACGCGTCCATCCGGGACGCCGACCGGCTCGCCGAGCGCGATCGCGACGCCGCCGACCTCGCGGAACGCGATCGCGTTCCGCCCGTCCTCCGAGAACCAGGTGCGGCCGCCGGGCCAGGTCGCCATCCAGGAGATCGAGCCCGGGCCGCCCTCCCGCAGCAGCGACCGGAGCCGCCGTCCGCCGTCGACGGACGCGTCCGCCGCGTCGAAGCGCAGGACCAGGGCGCCCGCCAGGACCACGGCCCACAGCAGCGGGCCGATCCAGTCGTCCACGAGGTGCGCCGGCTGGAGGACCGGCGTCGGGCCGAGCGCGGCCAGGTGGAGGAACCCGACGGGCGCGTAGCGCTCGGGCAGCCGGCGCAGCGCGGTGATGAGCGCGATCGGGCCGCCGAACTCCCCGGGCAGCAGCGCGACCGCGATGTCGGCCGCCGAGCCGACGACGACGACGGCCGCGGCCGCCGCGCCCAGCGCCCGCACGGTGCGGCGGCGGGGGAGCACGTCGAAGTGCCGGAGGTGGAGGAGCACGACCGCGGCGACGACGGCGGGGACCAGGATCGCCAGCAGCGTCTGCAGCGGGGGACCGTCGAACGGCCGCCCGGTCAGCGCCGCTCGGACGGCGGGCAGCACGCCGAACGCGACCGCCGTGAGCACCGCGATCAGGGCCTCGAGGGCGACCGCGAGGACGGCCGCGGCCCGGCGGCCGTGCTGCATGCCCCACGCGCAGGCCAGCAGCGCGGCCAGCAGCAGCACGGGCATGAGGGCGGCGCCCGGCCCGCTCGCGTGCAGCAGGGCGACGCCGCGCGCGCACGCGCCCGGGGCGTCGGCGTCGGCGCACCGCGCGGCGACCGTCCGGGCGGCGGGCAGCGGGTCGCGGACCAGCAGACCGAGCGGGCGGAGCGGGCCGGCGCCCGCGCGGGAGGTCAGGGCGACGAACGGGCCGACGGCCGTGACGCCGACGACCGCGGCGAGCAGGTTCCGAACCTCGTGGTGGCTGCTGCGGCGCCAGGTCATCCGGGGGAGGCGCCGGGCGAGCAGGCCGCCGAGCACGAGCCCGACGACGCCCGCGGCCAGGCGGCAGGCGTCGGCCGGCTCGTCCGAGGAGAGCAGCACGGCGACGAGCCCGGTGAAGCCGATCACGCGGATGCGCCGCCGCCACAGGGGGCCGGCGATCGCGCTCGCGGCCATGACCGCGCCGGCGGCCGGGATCAGCGGGTCGAGGAGGACCGTGCCGAGCGGCGCCTGCGACCAGACGCCGCGGACGAGGATGCCGGCGGCCTGCAGCCCGAAGCCCGCGGCGACGCCGAGCACCGTCGACGCGACCGCGACGAGCGCGGTCCGGAGGTGCCCGAGCAGGCGTTCCGCCGCGCCCATCACGACGGCGGCCATGACGAGGTCGACGACGAGGACTGCCGGCCCGGACGCGAACAGCGCGGCCGTCTGGCGGGCGAGGACGTGGGACCCGCTCGCGATCGCGAGCACCAGGAGCAGCGCCGCGAACCCGACGGAGACGGCGGAGCGGCGGAGCACCGCGGTCATGCGGGCAGGCTCCATCGGGTCGCGATCGGGACCGACGACGAGCAGCTGGGCATGACCGACCTCCGCGGTCGATCGTCCTCACCGCCGCGTCAGAAAGCTGCAAGACGCGGCAGCGCGCCGGGTCAGGGGTTCCCGACGCGGTAGCCCTGTCCGCGGACGGTGGTCACGATGTCGCGGTCGGTCTTCTTCCGCAGGTGGTGCACGTAGGTGTCGACGGTGCCGACCGCGTCGCCGGGGGAGAAGACGGAGCGGAGGATGCGCTCCCGCGACAGCGTCTGGTCGGGGTGCCGGGCGAGGAGGTGCAGCAGCTCCGCCTCCGTCCGGCTCAGCACGATCCGGCCCGAGTACGGGGAGTTGATGATCCGGGTCGTGGGCCGGAACTCCCAGTCGCCGATCATGATCGCCGCGTCGCGGTCGGAGTGCTCGCGCGTGATCGCCCGCAGCCGGGCCAGCAGCTCCGGCGCCGCGAACGGCTTGACGAGGTAGTCGTCCGCGCCCGCGTCCAGCCCGCCGACCCGGTCGTCGAGGGAGCCGAGCGCGGTGAGCAGGATGATCGGCACGCCGCGGCCGTCGGCGCGCAGCGTCCGGACCAGGTCGAGCCCGTCGCCGTCGGGCAGTCGCCGGTCGAGGACGATCGCGGCGAAGTCCCGGCCGGTCGCCAGGCGGAACCCGGTCGCGGCGTCGATCGCGAGCTCCACCGCGTAGTCGTTCGCGAGCATCGCGACGGTCATCGGCCCGATCCGCGGGTCGTCCTCGATCAGGAGGAGCGGCGGGAGCGCGGTGGCGCGCTCGCTCACGATCCGCGCCCGGACGGCGGAAGGGGTCGCGTCGGCATTCGCATCAGGTCATCGTGCACCGAACGACCGGGCGCCCGCTCGGATCGCGTTTCCATGAGTTCCCTGAGAGACGCTCGTGCGCCGCGTCGGGCGTCGCTTCCTGACAGATTTCTTGAGCGGTCCGCTCGAGGTTGGGTCCATGCCGTCCGAACCGACCGCTCCGAGCGACGTCCCGAGGCCGATCCCCGTCCTCGACCGCGCGCGCGACGCCCCGGTCGAGGACGGCGTGCGGACGCCGGAGCCGGGCCGCGCCGGCGTCCGCCTCCTCGTCGAGCGGCTCGAGCCCGTCGGCATGCGCATCGGGCTGCTCGGGCGACGGCTCGAGATCGTCGTCCCGGTCGCGATCGGCCTCCTCGCCTTCGGGCTTCGGCTGATGGTGCTGCTCCGCGGGGGCGGCCTCGGCGCCATCGGCGACTACGACGACGGCGTCTACTACACGGCCGCGGCGTCGCTGCTCCACGGCCACCTGCCGTACCGCGACTTCCTCTTCATCCAGCCGCCCGGCATCGTGATCGCCGCCCTGCCGTTCGCGGCGATCGGCACCGCCGCCGGCGACTCGGTCGGCTTCGCGCTCGGCCGCGTCGCCTTCGAGCTCATCGGCGGACTCAACGCCGCCCTCGCGTACTTCGCCGTCCGGCGGTTCGGGCGGACCGCGGCGATCGTCGCCGGCGTCGTCCTCGCGGTCCTGCTGCCCGCCGTCTACTCGGAGCGGTCGATCCTGATCGAGCCCCTCGGCACGCTCGGGATCCTCGGGTGCCTCGTGCTCCTCTCCCGGCGGGACTCCGCCCTGTCGATCGTGCTCGCCGGCGTCGCCGCCGGGTGGGCGGTCGACGTGAAGATCACCTACGTCGTGCCGGTCCTCGTGATCCTCGTGCTCGGGACGCGGCACCGGCTGCAGTTCGCAGGCGGCGTCGCCGCGGCGCTCGCGCTCGGCTACGGGCCGTTCTTCCTCCCCGCGCCGGTCGCGGCGTTCCGGGAGATCGTCCTCGACCAGCTCGGCCGCCCGGTGTCGCACGACCTCATGACCCGGGTGATCGACATCGTCGGCGCCCGTCCGGTCGGGCCGCTCGACCTGCTGCACGTGACGCTGCTGATGCTCGTGCTGATCGCCATCGCCGTCGGCGTCGCGCTGACCGTCCGCGGCGCGAAGGTCTTCCCGGTGATGCTGCTGGCGGACGCCGCGCTGCTCGTCCTCACGCCGTCCTGGTTCGAGCACTACGCGGACCTCACCGCGCCGCCCCTGGCGCTCTGCTGCGGCATCGCCGTCGCACGGCTGGTGCGGCGCGTCCGCCCGACGCCGGTGCGCGGCGCGCTCGCCGCGGTCGTG
Organism: Amnibacterium kyonggiense; assembly: GCF_004364555.1. Taxonomy (GTDB): domain Bacteria; phylum Actinomycetota; class Actinomycetes; order Actinomycetales; family Microbacteriaceae; genus Amnibacterium; species Amnibacterium kyonggiense. Next base: position 1,304,781 of record NZ_SOAM01000001.1, read on the forward strand.
GCCGTCGTCGTCCTGCTCGGCGGCCTGGCGACCGACCACGTGGAGGAGGGCAGGGCCGTGCCGCCGCAGTTCGCCCGCGCCGTCCGCGCGGTCGGGGGCTGCGTCACCACCGACGACCCGACGCTGCTCGTCGTCACCGACGTGCTGACCCGCGACCTGAGCGAACCGCGCTGCACGGTCTGGCCGGACGTGAGCGGGTGGACGTACGACCGGTACGCCGAGAAGGACGCGCACGGACGCCCGGTCTCGCGGGCCGACAACGCGCGGTGGCAGCGCGCCGTCGTCGCCTACCTCGAGGCCGGGCACGCCACCGTCCTGGTCCGGCCGGTCGCCACCGGCCTCACCGTCGCCAGCCGGCGGCACATCTACCACCAGCCCCTCGTCCTCCGGGTCGGGACCCTCGGGCTGCACCTCACCACGACCACCACCGGAACGGAGGCCCGCCATGAGCGGCACCATCATCTGCATCCCCACGTTCGATGAGATCGACAACCTCGGCCCGCTCGTCGCGGGGATCCGCGAGGCCGCGCCGGACGTGCACCTGCTGGTGATCGACGACGCCAGCCCCGACGGCACGGGCGAGCTCGCGGACGCGATCGCCGCCGAGGACGCGCACGTGCACGTCCTCCACCGGTCCGGGAAGCAGGGGCTCGGCCGCGCCTACCTCGCGGGCTTCGCCTACGCCCTCGAGCACGGCTACGACGTGGTCGTCGAGATGGACGCCGACGGATCGCACCGCGCGGTCGACCTCCCGGCGCTGCTCGACGGCCTCGAGGACGCGGACGTGGTGCTCGGCTCCCGGTGGATCGCCGGCGGCCGCGTCTCGGGCTGGCCGCTCCGCAGGCAGCTGCTGTCCCGCGCGGGCAACCTCTACGCGCGCCTGCTCCTCATGCTGCCGGTCCGGGACGCGACGGGCGGCTTCCGCGCCTACCGCGCCGCGACCCTGCGGCAGCTCGGCCTCGACACCGTCCGGAGCGACGGCTACTGCTTCCAGGTGGAGCTCGTCCACCGCGCGATCGAGTCGGGCGCCGTCGTGCACGAGGTGCCGATCACGTTCCTCGAGCGTCGAGCCGGCACGAGCAAGATGAGCGGCCGCATCGTCGTCGAGGCGCTGCTGCGGATCGCGGTGCTCGCGCTCGCCGGACCGGCCGTGCGCCCCGGAGCCGTCGCCGGCCCGCTGCAGCCGGCCGAGCAGCGCTGAGCGCCGGGGGCGGCGCTCAGTCGCCCTCGGGCTCCAGGAACTCGAGCCGGTTGCCGAACGGGTCGGCGGCGTAGCAGCGGCGGAAGCCGGGGAAGGCGTCGTCCCAGACCACCGCGTGCCCGGCCTGCTCCAGCGCCGCCGCGACCGCGGCCACGTCGTCGACCAGGACGCCCGGGTGAGCCTTCCGGGCCGGCGCGAACGGGTCCTCGACACCGAGGTGCAGCTCCACGCCGCCGCCGCGGAACCAGCAGCCGCCGCGCGCGGCGAGCACGGCCGGCTTCTCCAGCTCGAGCATGCCGAGCGCGTCGGCGTAGAACGCGCGCGCAGCGTCCTCCCCGCCGCGCGGCATCGCCAGCTGGGTGTGGTGCAGCGCGACGAGGGCCGGGCGCCCGGCGTCGGAGGTCTCGGGCATGCGGCTCCTCGGTCGACGGTCGGCTCCGTCGCAGCGTAGGCCGGGCCGGCGCACATCGCACGTGCGGGCGGCGGGGTGCAGACTCCCGGGGCCCCGCGCCGCGCGCATCGGACGCGGCGGGGCGACGGCGGTGCCACTGCCCGGAACGAAGGGGCGGATCCTGCTCGGTCTCGAACTCGTCGTCGTGCTCGGCGCCGTGGTGCTCGCGGTCGGCGCGCTCGCCCGGCGGATCCGGGTCGCTCCACCGATCGTGCTGCTCGTCGCGGGCGTGGTGCTCGGCTTCCTCCCGCTGCTCCGCGACGTCGCGCTCCCGCCCGAGGTCGTGCTCCTGCTGTTCCTGCCGGTGCTCCTCTACTGGGAGAGCCTCACGACGTCGCTCCGGGAGATCCGCTCGAACCTGCGGAGCGTGCTGCTGACGAGCACCGTGCTCGTCGTGGTCACAGCCGCAGCGGTCGCGGTCGCCGCGCACGCGGTCGGACTCGACTGGGGAGCGGCGTGGGTGCTCGGCGCGGCGGTCGCGCCCACCGACGCGACGGCGACCGGGGCGCTCGCCGGTGCGCTGCCGCGGCGCACGCTCACCGCCCTGCGGGCGGAGAGCCTCGTCAACGACGGCACGGCGCTGGTCCTCCTCGCCGTCGCCGTCCAGGCCGCGGTGGGCCGGGAGGAGGTCACCGCGCTGCAGATCAGCGGACTCGTGCTGCTCTCCTACGTCGGCGGCATCGCGCTCGGGCTGCTGGTCGCGGCGCTCGAGACGCTGCTGCGGCGGCGGATCGACGACCCGCTGCAGGAGAACGTCGTCACCGTGCTGGCGCCGTTCACCGCCTACCTGCTGGCCGAGCTGGTCGGCGCGTCCGGCGTGCTCGCGGTCGTGGTGTGCGGGCTCGCCATGAGCCAGATCGGGCCGCGCGTCGGGCGCGCGGACACGCGCGTGCAGACGAACGCGTTCTGGACGCTCACCACGTACCTGCTGAACGGCGCGCTCTTCGTCCTCGTCGGCATCGAGCTGCACGCCGCGGCGCGCGGGCTCGACACGCGGCAGGTCCTCGTCGGCGTCGGCGCCGTCGCGCTGATCACGGCGGTCGTCGTCGCCGTCCGCTTCGCCTTCCTCTTCGGCTCGGCGGGCACCATCCACCTCCTGACCCGGCGCCGGCCGGAACGCGGGCCGCGGCAGACGAACCGGGACCGGCTCGTGCGCGGCACCGCGGGATTCCGCGGGGCGGTGTCGCTCGCCGCCGCGCTCTCGGTGCCGACCGCGATCGCGTCGGGGCGCGCGTTCCCGGACCGCGACCTCGTGATCTTCATCACCGCGGGGGTCGTCGGCGTCACGCTCGTGCTGCAGGGGCTGCTCCTGCCGCTCGTGCTGCGTCGCGCCGCGCTGCCGCCGGACGAGGACGTCGAGCACGAGCTGGAGGACGCGGAGATCGCGGCGACGACCGCCGCGCTCGAGTCCTTGCCGGCCGCCGCCGAGTCGCTCGGCGTCGGCGAGATCGCCGTCGAGCGCAGCCGCCGCGAGCTGGAGGCGCAGCTGCGGACGTTCCGCAGCGAGGAGGACGACGACCTCGACGAGGACCAGCAGGCGGAGCGGGACTACGCCGCCCTCCGGCTCGCGCTCGTCCGCCGGAAGCGCGAGGTGATCCTCGGGCTGCGCGACGAGCGCCGCATCGACGACATCGTGCTGCGGCGCATCCAGGCCCGGCTCGACAACGAGGAGGTCCGCCTCGCCGACTGAGCCGCGGGTCCGGCCGCGGTCCGGCTCCTGGTCACCCTCGCGCGCGACAAGGTTGCGTTCGAGCAATGTCCAGCCCTCGCCCAGAGTTCGCCGTGCTGGTACCGCGATGCTGCACTCATGTTCGACGCGTCGCCCGGTGCACTGGCGCAGGCGAGCGATGCACTTCTCGTCGACCGCGCGGCCGACGGTGACGGCCGTGCGTTCGCCGTGCTGCTGCGCCGCCATGCGCCGGTGCTGCGCGCGTACGTGAACCGGCTGACGCGGCGACCGTCCGAGACGGACGACGTGCTGCAGGAGGTCGCGATCGCGGCGTGGCAGGCGCTGCCCGGTCTCGAGAACCCCGAGCACGTGAAGGCATGGCTATTCCGCATCGCGGAGCGGCAGGCGTTCGCGCTCCTCCGCCGTCAGCCGCAGCACGTCGAGCTCGACGAGGAGATCCCGACGCGCGGCGACGAGGAGGACCGCTCCGACGCCAGACACGCGATTCGCGCCGCACTCACACGGTTACCGGAGCAGCAGGCGCAAGTCTGGGTGCTGCGCGAGGTCGGCGGACTCTCGTACGCGGGGATCGCGGAGCAGCTCGGCGTCCCCGAGAGCACCGTCCGCGGAGCCCTCGCGCAGGCCCGGAAGAAGCTGCTCGACACGATGGGAGGCGCTCGATGACCGACGCACCCGTGTCCGGCGTACCCGCGGCCGACGACTTCGACGGGCACACGCTCGAGGAGCTCGCCGAGTACCTCGACCGGGGTCGGTACCCGGTCGACCCGTCCATCGAGTCCTCGCCGGCCTGCCGGATCGCCCTCGCCGGCCTGCAGCGACTGCGCGAGATCGCCGGTCCGCTCCTGCAGCAGGAGGCGGACGCCGCGGCGCGCGACGACCGCTGGATCGACGAGGTGCTCGGCCGGATCTCGCTGGAGTCGCGCGCCGGTCGTCGGTTCCCGTTCCCGGACGTCCCCGTCGGGACGGAGGCCGTCGTCACGGAGGGCGCCCTGCGCGGCCTCGTCCGCGCGATCGGCGACTCGATCCCCGGCGTGCTGACCGGCCGCGTGCGGTTCGAGCCGGACGAGTCCGGCACTCGCCTCGACCTCGCCGTGGACGTCACCGTCTTCTACGGCACGTCCATCCAGAGCGCCTCGGCGGCGTTCCGCGAGCGGATCGCGCTGCTGCTGCCGCGGCACGCGCCGTTCGCCGTCGGCGCGCTGGACCTCCGGGTGCGGGACGTGCTCGAGCGCGGGCCGGAGCAGCCGTGACGAACGGTCTCGCGAGCCGCCGCGCCGCGATCGAGCTCGACGTCGTCTCGCTGCCGGGCGTCCGTGCGCTCTACCCGTCGTCGCCGCTGCCCGGGGCGCCGAAGGTCGTCATCTCGGAGCACGGCGGCGCCGCGCGATGCGAGCTGCGCATCGCGGTGGACGGCGACGTGGCCGCCGAGGACCTGATCCGCGAGGTGACGGTCGCCGTCCGGCGTGCGGCGGGGGACGACGCGCTCGAGCTGCACATCGAGCTCGCCTCGATCGACTGACCGCGCGGCCTACCCCTCTGCTCGAGTCCGGCCCTCCGCCGGGCACGGTCCTTCGACGCTCCGTGCACTCCGGACGCCTCTATCTGCATGATTACTGAGAGTCGACTGATCGCCGTGACGAATGGGCGTGAGCACGCCTCTCCCTCTGTGTCGAAGCAATCGATCGACCAGCAAGGAGAAACGGAACCCATGTCGAACACGACGCCCACCGCCCAGCCCACGGCTCGGACCAGCAAGACCGTCACGGCCACGACCGACAGCCTGAACGCGGACACGACGCACGGCACGACGACCGTCGAGGACTCCGTGGTGGAGAAGATCGCCGGCATCGCCGCGCGTGAGGTGCCGGGCGTGCACGACCTCGGTGGCGGCGCCGCTCGCGCGATCGGCGCGCTCCGCACCCGCATCAACCAGGCCGACCAGGGCCAGGGCGTCTCGGTCGAGGTCGGCGAGAAGCAGGCCGCCGTCGACATCATCGTCGTCGCCGAGTACCCCGTCGCGCTGCACCGCGTCGCGGACGGCATCCGCTCCGCGGTCACCACCGCGATCGAGACCCTCGTCGGTCTCGAGGTCACCGAGGTCAACGTGACCATCGCCGACGTGAACATCCCGACCGACGACGACAGCGCCGACGAGGCGCCCCGCGTCCAGTGACGACGTCGCAGCAGGGCATGGCCATCGCCGCCGTGCTCGCGATCGTCTGGATCGCGTTCAACTTCGGCGCGATGATCCTGGTCGCCCTCGCCATCGTGCTGGGCTTCCTGATCGGCCGCTACGTCGAGGGCCGGCTGGACGTGTCGGGCATCGTGTCCGCCGTCCGCGGCCGGCGCAGCTCGTCGTGAGCGCCGACCGGCCGACCGCCGGCCGGACGGTCGTGTCGGCGCGGGCGATCGAGAAGATCGTCCGCGCCGTCACCGCCCACGAGTTCGGCGTCGACGTGAAGAGCGTGGCCGCCGACCTGAACGACGAGGCGGGTCGCCTCGACCTGGCCGTCCGCACTCCGATCCGGGTGGTCTCCATCCGGCGGGCGCAGGACGACCCGCGTTCCATCGAGCGGTCCGGCGGCAGCGTCCTCGCCCGTGCGGGACGCAGCGAGCAGGCGATCGTCGACCAGGTCGGGTCCCTCACGGGGTCGACCGTGTCACGGCTCGCCGTCCGCCTCACCGGGGCGGAGATCAAGCAGGAGAGGAGGGTCCGATGACCACCGACGCGCGCCTCAAGCAGCACGTCGTCCGACGCGAGCTGCACTCGCCGAAGTCCGGGCTCGCCATCGTCCTCGCGCTGATCGCGATCGTCGCGCTGGCGTGGGTCGGCACCGAGTCGGTGCTCGCCGCGCTCGGCCGTCCGGCCCTGCTCCTGTCGCCGTCGGCGATGGCGGCGGGGGCCCGAGGGCTGCCGTCCCTGCAGCCGGGCGTGCTCATCGCGGTGGGCGCGGTCATCGCCGTCATCGGCCTGGTCCTCGTCATCGCGGCGCTGACGCCGGGTCGGCGCGGGCGCCACATCATCGGCGCCGGCAGCACGGCGGCGGTGGTGAACGACGAGGTCATCGGCTCGGCGCTCGTCCGCACCGCGTCCTCCGTGGCCGGCATCAGCCCGGATCGCGCGGTCGCGGAGGTCGGTCAGCGCAGCGCCACCATCCGGCTCACGCCGGTGTCGGGCGTCGCGCTCGACCGCGCCGCTGTGGAGCGGGCCGTCGCCGAGGCGGCGGACGGGCTCGGCGTCACGCCGGCCATCCGTACCCGTGTGGTCATCGACAAGAAGGGGAAGGTCGGCGGATGAACAGCACCAATCGCGGTCTGAACCGCTTCTTCATCCTGCTCGTCGGGCTGCTGCTCATCGCAGCGGGCGGGGCCGTCGCCGTGCTCGGCGCCGTTCCCGCGGTCGCCTCGCAGGCGAAGTCGATCGCACGGCAGCTCGCCTCGGGCGCGCAGCCGTGGGTCGCGGACCCGACCGTCGGGAAGGCGAGCCTGCTCGTGCTCGGCATCGCGCTCGTCGCGCTCGTGCTGATCGTCCTGCTGCTCGTCTTCATCGGCCGGCAGGGCCACGGCCGGTCGGCCGCGGCGCTCCGGCAGGGCGACGGCGCGATGAGCACCCGGGTCGACCTCGCGATCCCGAGGGCGCTGCTCGAGGAGCACCTCTCGGAGCGGGACGAGCTCGCAGGCCTCCGGATCTCGGCCTACGAGGTCCGCGGGACGCCGATGCTCAAGATCACGGCCCGGTGCCGACGCGGCGTCTCGCCCGCGGAGGTGTCGACCATGATCGGCCGCGCCGTCGACGACCTCGAGCGGATCATCGGCACGGACGTCCCCACGTTCGTGCAGCTGACCGGCGGCTTCCGCGCCGGCAGCGCCATGCGGAGCCAGGTCGCCTGACCTGGCCGAACCGGCCGGGTCGCCCGACCCGGTCCTGACAACAGTAAGGAGCACGTGCCATGGCACTGGACGACAAGATCAAGAACGCTGCGGAGAACGTGGTCGGCAAGGCCAAGGAGGCCGTCGGCAAGGCGACCGACAACGAGCGCCTCGAGGCGGAGGGCAAGGCCGACCAGACCGAGGCGAAGGTGAAGAAGACCGGCGAGGACGTCAAGGACGTCTTCCGCTGATCCGCTGAGCACCACGAAGGGCCCCGCCCGGGCATCGCCCGGGCGGGGCCCTTCGTCGTCCCCGCTGCGCCGCGCAGGTGTCGCGGCTCCGGCGGGCGTCCGGCGCGCCGCCCCCGGGAGGCGGCGAAGCGGTGCGGTCGAACCGCCTCAGAAGGCGCCGTTGTCGTGGGGGAGGGTCGCGGGCACGGGCACCACGAGGCCCCAGTGCTCGACGATGCGGCCGCCCTCGACGCGCCACAGGTCGTTGACGATCAGCGGTGCCGCGTCGCCGCCCTCCGACCGGGTGAAGACGAGGTCGCCCTCCGCGATCACCTGGTGGACGACGCGGTACCGGATCGGCGTGCCGTCCGCGCCTCGCGGCCGGTCGACGGGGGCGCCGCCGCGTGCGTGGTCGACGGAGGCGTCCCCGACGAACCGCGCGGCCGCGCCAGCGCCGTCGCGGAGCACGACCTCCGCCCACTCGCGGACGAGTGCCCGGTTCGCGTCGCTCTGCTCGAGCTCCGCCGGGGCGGTCGGGCCCTCGACCGGAGCGCGGTCGTCCGGCCCCGCTCCGCCGAGGGGGCCGAGCGCGTCCCAGTGCTCGACGATGCGCCCGTTACGGACCCGCCACACGTCGAAGCCGACCACCGGGGCAGGGCCGTACCCGCGGTAGAGCCCGTGCGTGACGACGAGGTCGCCGTCGGCGACCACGCGGAGGAGCTCGTAGCCGAAGCCGGGCGGGAGGTGGTCGAGCAGCGCGCGCACGCCGGCGAGGCCGTCGACGCCGAGTGCCGAGTGCTGACGGTAGACGGGGCCGAAGAGGTCGTCGATCACGCCCGGGTCGCGGTCGCCGAAGAGTCGGTGGAGCGCGGTGGTGACGGTGGTCGCTGAGGTCATGGTGCTGCCTGCCTGTCGGTGTCGAGGGGATCGGCGTCGTCCGGGACGAGGACGACCTTCCCGGGGCCGTGCGCGGCCGCGTGCGCCGCGGCGGCGTCCCGGAACGGGTGGACGGCGGCGACGACGGGCCGGAGCGCACCCGCCGCGACGAGGTCGACCAGCGCGCTGAGGCCCAGCCGGTCGGACTCCACGAACAGACCCGTCGCGCGCACGCCGCGCTCGCGCGCGCCGTCGGCGAGCTCGGCGAGGCGCTGTGGGAGGGTCGTGACGTACACGCCTCCCTGGCGCAGCACGCGGATCCCGCGGGCGGGGTCGCCGCCGACCGTGTCGAACACGACGTCGAGCCCGGTCAGCGCCTCGCTCCAGTCGATCGAGCGGCGATCGAGCACCTCGGCCGCACCGAGCGCCCGGACGAGCGCCTCGTTCGTCCCCGAAGCGACCGCGATGACGTGGGCGCCGCGGGCGGCGGCGATCTGCACGGCCAGGTGGCCGACCCCGCCCGCGCCGCCGACGACGAGCACGCGGTCCCCGGGGGAGACGTCCGCCGTCTCCACGAGCGCCTGCCACGCCGTCAGGCCCGCGAGCGGCAGGGCGGCGGCCTCCACGTGCGACAGCCCGTCCGGCCGGCGCACGAACGCGCGGGCCGGACCGACGGCGAACTCCGCGTACGCGCCCGCGCCGCGGGGGAACGGCAGCAGGCCGAAGACCTCGTCGCCCGGCCGCACCACGGTGACACCCGGACCGACGGCGGCGACGACGCCCGAGACGTCCCAGCCGAGCACGAACGGCGGCCGGCCGCTGAAGACGCCCGTGCGGCGGTTCATCTCGTCCGCCGGGTTCACCGCGGCGGCGTGGACCCGGACGAGGATCTCGCCGATCGACGGAGCGGGCCGGTCGATCTCCGCGAGGTGGAGGACCTCCGGGCCGCCGAGCTCGTCCTGGGTGATGGCGGTCATCGTGGGCACGACGTCGACGCTAGGGAGCGGGAGGTCGCACGCCCACGTCCGAATCGTCACCTTTCGATACGATCACGCCATGCCGTCGGACCGCCCGCACCGCGTCGTCGTCCTCGCGCAGGACGGCGCGTACCCCTTCGAGCTCGGCATACCGGCACGGGTGTTCGGCGCGACCGACGGCCTCTACGAGGTGCTGCTCTGCACGCCGACCGGCGGGCCGATCGAGACCAACGCCGGATTCGCCGTCACGCCGTCCACGGGAAGCGAGGTCCTCGCGACCGCCGACACCGTGATCGTCGCCCCCGTCGACCCGTGGCGACTGCGTCCCGAGCTGTCGGCGGAGACGGCGGCGGCGCTCGACCTGGTGCGGTCCGACGCCCGTCTCGTGTCGATCTGCACGGGCGGCTTCACCCTCGCGGCCGCGGGCCGGCTGGCCGGTCGCACCGCCGCGACGCACTGGCAGTGCGCTCCGCTGTTCCGCTCCTGGTTCCCGGACATCGAGCTCGACGAGCACGTGCTCTTCACGGGTGACGCGACGGTCATGACCTCCGCGGGGGCCGCGTCGGGCATCGACCTCTGCCTGCACCTGATCCGGGTCGACCACGGCGTCGAGGTCGCCACGACCGCCGCCCGCCGCTGCGTCGTCGCACCGCACCGGGAGGGCGGCCAGGCGCAGTTCATCGAGCGGCCCGTGCCGGACGCGCCCGACCTCTCCACCTCGCCCACGCGCGAGTGGGCGCTCGCGCGGCTCGCGGAGCCGCTCACGATCGAGCGGATGGCGCAGCACGCGCACATGAGCGCCCGGACGTTCGTCCGCCGCTTCCGCGCCGACACCGGTCTCGCGCCCGGGCAGTGGGTGACGCAGCAGCGGCTCGCGGCGGCGCGCAGCCTGCTCGAGACGACGGACCTCCCGATCGACGAGGTCGCGACCGCCGTGGGGTATGCGACGGCGACGTCGCTGCGGCGGCATCTCGCGGCTCGCCTGGGGACGTCGCCGTCGAGCTACCGCACCGCGTACCGCGGCCGGGAGGACGTGCTCGCCGGCGTGTGACGGGTCCGCCTCCGCCGAAGCGCGCTGCCTCCCGCTGCTCGGGCGCGGACTCGCCACGAGACGCCCTTCGCGCAGCCCGGAACGGGCACGACGTCGCAGGTCCGCGCCGGAGCGCACGCTCGACCGGGCGCTCAGGGAGCCGGTGCGAGCCTGACGGGATGCACGTCGTCATCACCGGAGCAACCGGTCTCATCGGATCCGCCGTCGTCCCGCAGCTCGTCGCCCGGGGCGATCGGGTCACCGCCCTCGTCCGCAGCGCGGAGTCCGTCCAGAAGGTCCAGTCCGCAGGAGCAGCGGGCGCGCTCATCGACTTCGGGGACCGCTCCGCCATCGCGGACGCGTTCGCGGAGGGCGACGCCGTCATCCACCTCGCCGCGGCGGGCGACGACGCCGAGGCGTTCGACCGCCGCGTCGCCGAGGCGGCGATCCAGGCCCTCGGCGGGACCGGGAAGCCCTACGCCCACACCGGCGGCGTCTGGGTCTACGGCTCCGGCGACGACCTGACGGAGGAGACCCCGTACGACGCCCCGGCGATCACCCGGTGGCGGCTCGCCGTGATCGGGTCGCTCGAGGCGGCGGATCTGGCCCTCACCGTCCTCCATCCCGGGATCGTCTACGGCGACGGGGGCTCGGGCATCCCGCAGCTGCTCGGCGGGCAGCCGCGCACGGACGACGGCGCCCTGACGACGCTCGGCCGCGGTGAGCAGCACTGGACCACCGTCCACGTCGACGACCTCGCCGCGCTCTACGTCGCGGTGGTCGCCTCCGGCACCGGTCACGGCGCCGTCCTCGGCGTGAGCGGCGTGAACCCGTCGGTCGCGGACCTGTCCAGCGTGATCGCCGGCGATGCGGGCGTGATCGGCGAGGACCCGGTGGCGACGAGGGCGCGCCTCGGCGACGGGTTCGCGGAGGCGCTCCTCCTCGACCAGCAGGCGTCCGGCGCGAAGGCGCGCGGCATCGGCGGCTGGACGCCGACGCGGCCGACCCTCGCGGAGGAGCTCGGCCGGTAGGCGGCACGGCCCACCGGACGCGCGATGCGCACCCGGCGGGCCGCGTCACCTCAGGACTGCAGCCAGGCGAGCAGGTCCGCGTTGATCGTCTCGGCCTGCGTCGTCGGCATGCCGTGCGGGAATCCCGGGTAGGCCTTCAGCGTGCCGTTCTGCACGAGCTTCACGGATAGCGCGCCGGCGTCCTCGAACGGAACGATCTGGTCGTCCTCGCCGTGCATGACGAGCGTCGGAACCGAGATCTTCTTCAGGTCCTCGGTGAAGTCCGTCTGCGAGAACGCGACGATCCCGTCGTAGTGCGCTTTCGCACCGCCCATCATCCCCTGGCGCCACCAGTTCTCGATGATCGCCTCGGACGGCTCCGCGCCCGGCCGGTTGAACCCGTAGAACGGGCCGGAGGGCAGCGCGCGGTAGAAGTTCGAGCGGTTCGCCGCGAGCTGCGCCTGGAGGTCGTCGAAGACCGACTTGGGCAGGCCCCCGGGATTGCTCTCCGTCTGCACCATGATCGGCGGCACCGCGCTGATCAGGACGGCGCGTGCGACGCGGTCCTCGCCGTAGGTCGCGATGTAGTGCGCGACCTCGCCGCCGCCGGTCGAGTGGCCGACATGGACGGCGTCCCGGAGGTCGAGGTGCTCGACGACCGCGCGGAGATCCGCCGCGTAGTGGTCCATGTCGTGCCCGTCGCTCACCTGGGTCGACCGGCCGTGGCCGCGGCGGTCGGCGGCGACGACGCGGTAGCCCTTCGACAGGAAGAACAGCATCTGCGTGTCCCAGTCGTCGGACGACAACGGCCAGCCGTGACTGAACACGATCGGCTGGCCCGAACCCCAGTCCTTATAGAAGATCTCGACGCCATCACTGGTCTGCACGGTGGGCATGCGCGTACTCCTGTCTTCGAGGAAGCCGGGTCGTCGGTCGACGACCCGGTGCGTCCGAGTGTTCCGCGTCCACCTTTCGTGCAGATGACGAGATCGTTCGGCTGCGTGCCCTCCGTCGCCGACCCGTCGAGTTTCGTAGTCGTGTTCGAACCTCTGTCGGTGGGGCGTGGTGGGATGCGAGCATGTCGGAACCCACTGATGGAGGCGGCGACCCACCGCCGGAGAACCCGTTCGCCCAGTTGGACGCGCGCGAGGAGCTGTTCACGAAGTCGTTGCAGCACGCGGACCGGATGGTGAACATGGCTGCCGCGGTGCGGCTGCGGCTGATGCTCGCCGGGTTCGACGGGATGCTCCTCGAGGAGCAGGAACAGACCGGTCAGGTCCCGCGTCCGGATGATCCGGTGGTGTCGGGGTTCCTGCTGCATCAGGCGAACGAGCTCCGGCTCACGCGCTTCGCGATCCAACGCCGGCTGGACGCGGCGCGGGTGCTGCGGGATTCGCTGCCGAAGACGTGGGCGGTGTTCGAGGCCGGCCTGGCGTCGGAGGACGCCGTCGTGACCGCGGGGACCCTGGCGGTCGGGCTCCGAGCCGAGCACTTCCCGGTGTTCGATGCGAAGGCGGCGGGACTGGTGCAGGCGGAGCGGGCGACGGCGGTCGAGCGGCAGCTGGCGGACCTCCGGGACGAACTCGAACCGGAGCTGACGACCGAGCAGCACGTCGAGGCGACCAACCGGCGGACGGTGCGGGCGCGGGCGACCAGGGATGGGCAGGGGGTGCTGGAGATCCACTCGACCGCGGTCGACATCGCTGCCGCGTACGACCGGATCCGCAAGCACGCCGTGACCGCGCACGGGCGGGAGGGCGAGTGCCGCACCCTGGGCGCGTTGATGGCCGACCTCGCCATCGACGCGGTCCTGACCGGGACCATGCGCAGCACGGGTGAGGGTGGCCCGTCGTACCCGTTCGAGCGCCTCGGCGAGACCGGCGAGCCCGGCGACAGCACCCGGAAGCTGATCGACGCGACGATCACCGTCCTGATCCCGGCCGACACCGCCATCGGTGCGGGCGACGCGCCGGCGACGGTCGCCGGGATGGGATCGATCGACGCCGAGACCGCCCGCACCATCGTCACGCACACCCAGACGTGGACTCGCGCGGTGGTGGATCCGGTGGATGACGTGATCCTGCAGTTCGATTCGCACGAGCGGTACATCCCGGCCGGGCTGAAGCGGCTCCTGCACCTCCGGCAACCCACCTGCGGGTGCGGGTGCGGCCTGCCCGCGCACCGAGCGGACATCGATCATGTGCAGCGGTTCGAGCACGACGGCCGGACCCGGCACCAGAACCTCCAGGTCCTCTGCCGGCGAAGTCACCTCGCCAAAGACGCCGGGTTCGCCGACGTGGTGATCGGCGAGGACGGGGTGCCGCAATGGCGGAACAAATGGGGCGGGGTCCAGAAGATGAAGACCGCCTTCCGCATCCGCACCATCGACCAGTCGGACAACACCCCCTTCTGACGCGGGCGTCGCCGACGGGCGTCCAGACGGCGGGCGCATCATCGGCGCATGAGCCAGTACGAGAAGCGTGATCCGCGGACCCTGTACCCCGCACCGCCGTTCCCGAAGCAGGAGCAGTCGCTGCCGGGCGCCGCTTGGAAGATGGATCCTGAGCCCGACCACGGCGAGCAGAGCTACGTGGGCAAGGACCGTCTGACGGGCTTCCGCGGCATCGTCACCGGAGCGGACTCCGGGATCGGGCGCGCCGCGGCGATCGGCCTCGCCCGCGAGGGCGCCGACCTCGTCCTGTCCTACCTCCCGGACGAGCAGGAGGACGCCGAAGCCGTCCGCGATCTGCTGGAGGGCGAAGGGCGCCGAGCGGTGCTCTTCCCGGGCGACATCAGCGACGAGCAGTACTGCAAGGACCTCGTGCAGAAGGCCGTCGACGAGCTGGGCGGTCTCGACACGCTCGTCATGGTCGCCGGCCGGATGGACAGCAACGACGACATCCTCACGCTCGAGACCGCCGCGTTCGACTCGACGTTCAAGACCAACATCTACTCGCTGTTCTGGCTGACGAAGGCCGCGGTGCCGCACCTGGAGCCGGGGTCCACGATCGTCACCACGAGCTCGACGCAGGCGTCCTCGCCGTCGCCGGACAAGATCGACTACGCGGTGTCGAAGGGCGCGATCAAGCTGTTCACGCAGGCGCTCGCGCAGCAGCTCGCGCCGAAGGGCATCCGGGTCAACTCGGTCGCGCCCGGTCCGGTGTGGACGCCCCTGCAGCCGGGCTCGGACGACGCCGAGACCGTGTCCTCCTTCGGGGAGGACTCGCCCCTCGGGCGCCCCGGCCAGCCCGCGGAGCTCGCGGCGGCCTACGTCCATCTGGTGAGCCCCGAATCGAGCTACCAGACCGGATCGGTCATCTCCGTGGCGGGCGGCATGCCCGTCTTCTGAGCCCTCGCAGCGTCAGGGCGCGGCGTCGGATGCACCGGCGCCGCGCTCCGCCTGCAGGCGCAGGCCGTCGAGCAGGAGGTCGAGGCCCGAGCGGAACACGTCGAGGTCGTCGTGCACGGCCATCTCCCCGGCGACGTGGTGGGCGAAGGGGAACCGCTCCGGGCCGAGCTCGCGCCAGCGCTGGCCGAGGACCTCGAGGAACTCGGACCGCGTCAGACCGCTCTCCAGGAACTCCTTGGGCGGCGGCTCCGCCAGGTCCGCGGCGACGCCGACGACGTAGCTGACGATCGACGACACCGCGTGGAACTGCTGCCGCGGCGTCAGGTCCAGCCGCATGAGCTGCTGCCCGAGCCGCTCGAACATCGCCATCGAGTTGGGCTGCATGCCGCTGTTCCGGAGCATGAACTGCCCGAACCACGGCCGGCGGACGAACTCGTCGAACAGCGCCACGGCGATGGCCCGCACGTTCGCGATCGGGTCGGGGCCGTGGACGAGCGGCTCCGTCTCGACCAGGACCCGGCCCATGACCTCCTCGGTCGCCTTCTCGAGGAGCTCGTCCCGGCTGCTCACGTACCAGTAGATGCTCGCGACGCCGCCGCCGAGCCGCGCCGCCAGCGCGCGGAACGTCAGCGCCGGCTCGCCCGACTCGTCGAGGATCGCGATCGCTTCGCCGAGCACCGTGTCGAGCGAGTGCGAAGCGCGCTGGCGCCCACGGGCCGGCGTTCGAGCCGGCGCTGCTCCCGCGGCCGCCATCGGTCCGTCCCCTGCCATGCGCCCATCGTATCGAACACCGTTCTACGAGGGTCGAACCGATGAGTGTCGTGCGAGATCGCCGCGCGGCCCTCCCGCGGCGGTACCGTCGGCCGCAGGGGGCGTCATGCGGGGAGCGCGGTCGGTACTGATCGTCGTCGGCGTCGCGCTGACGGTGGGGCTCACAGCGTGCACGGCGCCGCGGACGACGATCGTCCACGACACGACGACCGTCACGGACTCGCCGACCGCGTCGGCCGTGCCGACCGAGACGTCCGGGCCCACGACCTCCCCAGTGCCGTCGGGCTCCGCGACCGCCGTGGCGGACGGCGGCACCGGGTGGCGGGGGGACACGCGGACCGCGGGCTGCAGCGACGACGCGGGAGCGCTGCCGAGCGGGGCCCGCTCCGTGCGGATCGGCGACGTCGACGGCGACGGGCAGCCCGACACGCTCGTGATCGACGACCGGAGGACGGAGGTCGGCGTCCTCACGCACTCCGGCCACCTCGCTATGTCGCGGACCCTGTGGGGCCCCGGCCCCGGTGCGCACTCCGTCGCGGCGTCCTACCTGTCCGACGGGATCACCGCCCTGCTGTCGGACGACAACCGGACGGTGTTCCTCGGGTACTTCGTCGACTGCCGCATCGTGCAGCCGAAGGGCGTCGACGGGCAGGTGTACCGCTTCGCGCTCTCCGGCTGGGGCGAGTACGGCGCGGTGTCCAACGCGGGGGTGCGGTGCACGGCCCCGCCGGACAGCGGTGGCCAGCACACGCTCTTCGGCGTCGACCTCGTCAAGGACCGCGCGCTGTTTCGCATCCGGACGACGGTCGTCTCCACCGCGGACCGCGGCGTGACGGCGGTCAACGGCCGCGTCTCGACCACGCCCGGCGCGTACGGCGCGGACGACTCGACGACGAAGCGGGCGAAGACCGTCGACTGTGCACCGAGGGTGACCGCGCCGTCCGAGTGAGCGACCGGACGGTCCGACCGCTACCCGGTCGGCTGCTCGAGGAACGCGAGGGCGCGCCCGCGGAACGGCCGCGAGGTCGGGGCGTTGAAGTGGTTGCGGCCGGGGATCTCGAAGAACTCGCCGTTCGGCGTACCGGCCGCGAGGCGCTGCGATCTCGGGAGGATCGCGTCCTCGCTGCCGGTGGCGAAGAGCACCGGCTGCCGGGGCGGCCGGGCCGGGTCCGGCTGGAGCCCGCCCTGCATGCCGGCGACGAGCGCGACGAGGGCTGCGAGGTCGTTCGTCGGGGTCCGCGCGGCCATCTCGATGTACGCGCGGGTGATCCGGTCCTCCACGGGAGCGCCGGAGCGGAGGTGCTCGAGCGCGTCGTCGACCCGGAACCGGGTCAGCGGCTGGCCGTCCGGGATGCCGCCGAGCACGGCGTGCGAGATGCGGCGGCCGAGGTCGAGGGCGGCGTGCCAGCCGACGCGGGCGCCGAGCGAGTAGCCGACGAGGGCGACCTCGTCGAGCAGGTAGGCGTCGAGCACCGCGACCACGTCCGCGACGAGGCGCTGCATCGAGTAGGCGCCCGCGTCGTGCGGCTTGTCGCTCGAGCCGTGGCCGCGCTGGTCGAGGGCGACGATCCGGTAGCCGGCGCGCACGAGCTCGCGGACCCATCCCGTGTCGAACCAGTTGACCTGGGCGGAGGAGGCGAAGCCGTGCACGGCGAGCACGACCGGCGCCCCCTCGTCGCCCACGTCGTACGTCGCGATCCGCACCGCGTCGGGCGCCATCACGAACTGCGGAGCGGGCGCCTCCCGGATCGACGCCGACAGCGGCGGCCGGACCGTCGCGGTCATCGGACGTACGAGCGCAGCTGCTGCTGCACGGTCCGCAGGCGGCGCTGGAGGGGCGCGGGCACGCGGCCCTCGAAGCGCTCGAAGAGGCCCTCGATCTCCCGGCACTCCCGCTGCCATCCCGCTGCGTCGACGGTGAGCAGCGTGCGCACCGCCTCGTCCGGCAGGTCGAGGCCGTCGAGGTCGAGGTCGTGGCGGAAGGGCAGGAGGCCGATGGGCGAGCGCACGGCGTCCGCCTCCCCGTCGAGGCGCCGCAGGATCCAGTCGAGCACGCGGATGTTGTCCCCGAAGCCCGGCCAGACGAAGCGCCCCGCCGCGTCCTTGCGGAACCAGTTCACGCGGAAGACGCGCGGGGCCCGCGGGCCCAGGCGCTCGCCCGTGTCGAGCCAGTGCTGCCAGTGGTCGGCCATGTCGTAGCCGCAGAAGGGCAGCATCGCGAACGGGTCGAACCGCAGCACGCCGACCGGGCCCTCCGCCGTCGCGGTCTGCTCGCTGGCGATCGTGGCGCCGAGGAAGACGCCGTCCGTCCAGTCGACGGCCTCGGACACGAGCGGCACGTTCTGCGCGCGACGGCCGCCGAAGACGATCGCGTCGATCGCGACGCCGTCGGGGGAGTCCCAGTCGTCCGCGATGGTCGGGCACTGGTCGGCCGGGACCGTGAAGCGGGCGTTCGGGTGCGCGGCCGGGGTGCCGGACCCGGGCGTCCAGTCCTCGCCGCGCCAGTCGACGAGGTGCGCGGGCGGCTCCGGCGTCATCCCCTCCCACCAGACGTCGCCGTCGTCGGTGAGCGCGACGTTCGTGAAGATCGTGTTCGCGCGCAGCATCGCCATCGCGGCGGGGTTCGTCGCCTGCCCGGTGCCGGGCGCGACGCCGAAGAACCCGGCCTCCGGGTTGATCGCGCGGAGCCGCCCGTCGGGGCCCGGACGCAGCCAGGCGATGTCGTCGCCGAGCGTCTCGACGGTCCAGCCCGGCCGGCTCGGCGTGAGCATCGCGAAGTTCGTCTTGCCGCACGCGGAGGGGAAGGCGGCCGCGAGATGCGCGCGGCGACCGGAGGGCGCCGTGACGCGCACGAGCAGCATGTGCTCGGCGAGCCAGCCCTCCTCCCGCCCCATCACGGACGCTATCCGGAGCGCGAAGCACTTCTTGGCGAGCAGCGCGTTGCCGCCGTAGCCCGAGCCGAACGACCAGATCTCCCGGGTCTCGGGGAAGTGCGTGATGAGCTTCACGGGGTTCGACGGCCACGGCACGTCCGGCACCGCCTCCCCGTGCTCGTCGACGAGCGGCATCCCGACCGTGTGCGCGGCGGGCACCCACGCGGTGTCCGGGCCGATCGCCGCGAGGGCGGCGGCGCCCATCCGCGTCATGATCCGGGTCGACAGCACGACGTAGGGGGAGTCCGTCACCTGCACGCCGACCTGCGAGATCGGGCCGCCGATGGGTCCCATCGAGAAGGGGACGACGTACATCGTCCGCCCCCGCATCGCCCCGGCGAACCGCGTGACGAGCTCCGCCCGCGTGGCCGCGGGCGCGCGCCAGTTGTTCGTGGGCCCTGCGTCGGCCGGTTCCTCGGAGCAGATGAACGTCCGGTCCTCGATGCGGGCGACGTCGTCCGGGTCGCTGCGCGCGAGGAACGAGTTCGGCCGCTTCGCCGGGTCGAGCGGGATGAGCGCCCCGGCCCGCACCATCTCGGCGGTGATCCGGTCGCGCTCGGCCTCGCTCCCGTCGCACCAGACGACGGCGTCCGGCTCGGTGAGTCCGGCCGTCCACGCCACCCACTCCTCGAGCGCCTGCCGCCCGGTGAAGAGGTCCGCGCTCCGCCGCCCGGCGCGGGCGTGCTCGGTCCTGCTCGTGGTCGTGGCCTGCACCAGCGTCATCGTGACTCCGTTTCGTGGAGGGAGGGCGTCCCCGACCACGATGCGCAGGCGGCCACTTGCCCTCAACCGGGATCGTGTTGAAGGATTCGACGGATTTCACAGAAGGAGAAGACCATGGACGTCCTGCTGGTCGGTCGCCACCTCCGAGCCCGTCGTCGCGCCGTCGGCTGGACGCTCGAGGAGCTGGGCGCGAAGGTCGGGATGGCGCCGAGCCAGCTGTCGATGTTCGAGAACGGGCGCCGCGAGCCGCGCCTCTCCCAGCTCGACGCGCTCGCCGACGCCCTCGGGCTCGCGGTGGCGGACCTGCTCGTGCCGGACGCGCCCGACGCACGGACCGCGATGGAGCTCGAGCTCGACCGCTACCAGCGGCAGCCGCTCTACGCGGAGCTGCACCTGCCGACCGTGCCGCCGACGCGCGCGCTGCCGCAGCCGGTGCTCGAGTCGCTGGTCGGGCTGCACCGCGAGCTGCGGCGCCGGGCGGAGCAGGCGATCGCCACGCCGGAGGAGGCGCGGCGCGCGAACACCGAGCTGCGGCTGTGGCTGCGCTCGCGGGACAACCACCTGCCCGAGTTCGAGCAGGCGGCCGCCGACCTGCTGGCCGTCGTCGACCACCGGACCGGCGCGCTGAAGCACCACGACGTGGGGCGGATGGCGAAGCACCTCGGCTTCTCCCTCATCCACGTGAACGACCTGCCGCACTCGACGCGGTCGGTGATCGACCTCGAGAACGGGCGGATCTACCTGCCGCCCGCCTCGATCCCAGGCGGCCACGGCCTCCGGGCGCTCGCCCTGCAGGCGATGGCGCACCGGGTGCTCGGGCACACCGAGCCGCGCGACTACGCCGAGTTCCTCCGGCAGCGGCTGGAGATCAACTACTTCGCCGCCGCGTGCCTGATGCCGCAGGAGGCGAGCGTCGCCTTCCTGCGGGCGGCGAAGGACCGGCGGGATCTGGCGATCGAGGACTTCCGCGACGCGTTCGGCGTCACGCACGAGGCGGCGGCGCTGCGCCTGATGAACCTGGCGACCGTCCACCTCGGCCTGCCCGTGCACTTCCTGCGCGTCCGCGACGACGGCGCGATCCAGAAGGCCTACGAGAACGACGGCCTGCCGCTGCCGGCGGACGTCTCCGGCTCCGTCGAGGGGCAGCTCGTCCACCCGGCCTGGGCGGCGCGAGCGGCGTTCGAGCGCACCAACCGGACGACGGAGTTCTACCAGTTCACCGACACCCCGGCCGGGACCTACTGGTGCTCGACGCAGACCGGGACGTCGGCGACCGAGGAGTTCTCGATCACCGTCGGCGTGCGGTTCGCGGACTCGAAGTGGTTCCGCGGGGCGGACACGGCGGGCCGCGCCGACGCCCGCGTCTCCGGAGCGCCGCGGAGCGCGGAGGAGGCGGCCCTCGTCGAGCACTGGCGGGGGAAGGCCTGGCCGAGCGCCCGCCTGCACGCCCACGTGCTGGCGCCGCTGCCCGCCGGCACCTTCCCCGGCGTGGACGACGAGGAGGTGTACCGCTTCCTCGAGGTCCACGCCTCCCGCTGACGGCCGACCGACCGCCCGGCCGTCGCGGCGGATGCGCGCTCAGGCGCGCCGCATCGTGACGCCGCAGTAGCGGCAGCTCCAGTAGAGGTGGCGGCCGAGCCCGGCCGGGTGCAGCGCGACCGCGCACTCGGGGCAGGGCGGCTGCGCCTCGGTCGCGGGCGTCGTGATGGTCGTCGTCGACATCGGTCTTCCTCTCCTCGGGGGACGTGGCTCGATGCTGACCCGCCCCGGAGGCGCTCGGAACGAACGGGATGGAAGAAGTTCCTCGCTTCTTCACGAGCGAGCAAGGACCGTCGCCTCTGGCGGCGCCGGCCACCGAGTGCTCGCCGGTGCTCCCGAGGGCGGTCGCAGACCGGACTTCGACGCGCCGATTTGCGCAACGGTTGTCTGTCGAAAACCGCTTGCCGGGTCGTCGGGACGGACGTAGCCTGCGGGCGTTGGTCCCCGGACCGGGGTTCCGCACAGGGGAGTGCGGGAACGCCGGGGCCTCGATGAGGAGGCAGACCCATGCATGATCACCGCGTGTCCGGATCCGGACCGTCGGACTTGCGCAATTCGATGGTCTCGCGCCGGATGTTCGTCGGCGCCGGAGCGGCGGTGGCCGCCGGCGCGGCCTTCGGCGGAGCCGGTCCGGCGTTCGCCGAGGCGAGCGCGAAGCCGAAGCCGAAGCCGACCGCCGTCGCACCGTTCGGACCCGTGCTCGTGACCTCGGCGGACGTGAACGGCTCCTACGCCCGCGCCGTGCGGCTCACGTCGGGGGCGGCGGGCAGGTCGCAGTCGATGCTCGCGACCTACCAGAGCTTCGGCCCCTCCGGCTTCCCGCTGTTCCGGACGGACGACGGCGGCCACACCTGGAAGCCGTGGAGCACGATCCCGATCGCGGGGTTCGCGCTGCAGCCCTACCTGTACGAGCTCCCGTCGGCGATCGGCGGTCTGCGGAAGGGCGCGCTGCTCTTCGCCTGCAACCTCTTCGGCTCGTCGAGCACGACCATCCAGCTGTACGCGAGCACCGACGTCGGCCTCACCTGGAAGCTCCTCAGCACCGTGGCCACCGGGGGCCGCGCGGACACGACGAACGGCGCCACCCCGGTCTGGGAGCCCTTCCTGCTGCTGCATCGGGGGAGGCTCATCTGCTACTACTCCGACCAGCGCGACCCGAAGTACGGGCAGAAGCTCGCCCACCAGACGAGCCGCGACCTCCGCACCTGGGGGCCCGTCGTGAACGACGCGACGGGCACCGCGTACGCCGAGCGCCCGGGCATGACGACGGTCGCGCGGCTCCGCGGCGACCGCTGGATCATGACGTACGAGTTCGGCGAGCCGGACGACCCGGCGAACCCGAACCAGGACGAGTACTCGTACCACGTGCACTACCGGATCGCGAAGGACCCGGAGTCGTTCCGGTTCGCGAAGGACACGCCGCTGCTCGACCAGCAGGGCGGGGCGCCGAACGGAGCGCCGGTCGTCTCCTGGGCCGACGACGGCACGCGCGACGGCGTCATCCTCGTGACGGGCAACGACGACCAGGACTTCTTCGTCAACCGGTCGCTCGGCGACCCGAAGCGGTGGACCCGGCTCTCGACGCCCATCCCGGCCGGCTACAGCCGGCAGAGCATCCCGCTCGACGGGCCGGGGGCGCCGCGGAACCGCGGGCTCGTGTTCGTGATCACGGGTGCCCAGTACGGCGAGTCCGCGCCGATCGAGGCGGGGGTGATCTCGGTCCGCTGACGTGCGCCCGGGCCGGCGACCTCGACCGCCGGCCCGGGCGGCGCGGTCGTCGTCATCGGGCTCGCCCGCCCGGTGGCGGCGCCTCGTGCTCTGGCGCTCCGCGATCGTCTGGACGAAGCCGCGCGGCGTCAGCGGGTCGCCGGGGCGAGCTCCAGGCGCACCGGGAAGGTGAACCCCTCGCTCCCACCGGCGAATCGCGCGTCGACCGAGAACCGGCCGGTGACCGCGTAGTCGCGGTCGAAGGCCGAGGCCACCACGCCACGGCCGGGCAGCTGCACCGGGGCACCGCTGTTGAACTGGCTCAGCACGCCGACCGCCGGTCCCTCGTCGCTGCGGCGCACGCCGTCGTCATGACCGGCCGCCGGCCAGCGCTGCTCGAGCGTCGCGGCGAGGCGGACCGGACGCGTCCGATCGCATCGTCCTGCGGAGACGGCGTAGCCCGCGGCGGTCATGGTCGGATCGATCAGCCGTACGTCGGTCCAGTGCGTGAGCGGGCCGGTGCCGGCCCGGGTACCGACGGCGGTGCCGCGCACCGTCGCGTCCACGCAGACCCCCGCTTCCGCCGAGACGAAGGTCCGCTGACCGGCGTAGGCGTGCCGCACGTGCTCCGCAGGCCCAGCCGACAGCACGCCCGCCGTCACCGCGACGGCGCCCGCCACGAGGACGGCGCCGCCGATCACGAGGACGCGACGTCGGGGCACGGCCTCACCGTAGGGGCGGCGGGCGCCGCACCACCAGGACCGCTCTCGCGACGCGCTTCGGGTGCAGCGAGGCGAGCACGCGGGCCGAGCGGAGCATGATGCACCTCGTGATCACCGGCGATTCGCAGGGCCTCGTGCCGATCGTGCTCGGACCGAACACGCCGGCGGAGCGGCCCTACCGCGGCGGCAGGGGCATCGCCGAGCTGCGGGGCGTGGAGCTGCCCGACGACCGGCGCCCGGAGGACTTCGTCGCATCGACCACCGAGGTCGCGGGCGGCCACGGCGTGGGGCTGACCGTGCTGCCCGACGGTCGGCTGCTCCGCGACGCCGTCGAGGCCGATCCGGTCGGCTGGCTCGGGCCGGACCACGTCGCGCGGTTCGGCGCGGACACGGGGCTGCTCGTCAAGCTCCTCGACACCGCCGAGCGGTTGTTCGTCCACGTCCATCCGGACGACGAGTTCGCCGCGGCGCGGCTCGGCGCGAGGAGCGGCAAGACGGAGGCGTGGATCATCACGGCCGTCGACGGGGAGGGGGCGATCTGGCTCGGCTTCGAGCGGCCCGTCGACCCGGACGAGGTCGAGCGCTGGTACGACGACCAGGACGTCGACGCGATGCTCCGCGCGATGCGCCGCTTCACGGTCGCGCCGGGCGACACCGTTCTCGTGCCGGCCGGCCTCCCGCACGCGATCGGGGCCGGCATCACGCTGGTCGAGCTGCAGCAGCCCGTCGACCTCTCGATCCTCATCGAGCGGCGCGGGCTCGACGAGCGGACCGCGCTCCTCGGGCTGCCGAAGCGGACCGCGCTCGCGGCGCTCCGCACCGCCGCGCTGGCGGACGAGGAGCTCGTCGACCTCCGGTCCCGCCGCGCCGCCGAGGGCGCGACCGTGCCGTTCCCGCCGGCGGCGGACCGGTTCTTCCGGGCGGAGGTCGTGGACGTGCGCGGCGACCGGATGCTCGACGCGGGCTTCGCCGTCCTGGTCGTGCTCGAGGGCGACGGGCGGCTCGTGACCGGCGGAGCGGCGGTGCCCGTGCGGCGCGGCACCACGGTCGTCGTGCCCCACGGGGCGGGAGCGGTGCGCGTGGAGGGCGACCTCCGCCTGGTGCGCGCCCGGCCGCCGGTGGCGGAGGCCGCGCGATGAGGGCGTTCGTCATCACCGGGCCGTTCGAGGCCGGGGTGCAGGAGGTCGAGCCGCCCGTCGCGGCGCCGGGCGAGGTCGTGGTCGACGTGCGCCGGGCCGGCGTGTGCGGCACGGACGTCGAGTTCTGGACGGGGGAGATGCAGTACCTCCACGACGGGCACGCGGTCTTCCCGATGCGGATCGGCCACGAGTGGGCCGGCGCCGTCTCCGCCGTCGGCGAGGGCGTCGACCGGTCGTGGCTCGGCCGGCGGGTCACCGGCGACACGATGCTCGGCTGCGGCCGGTGCCGCCGCTGCCTCGACGGTCGGCAGCACGTCTGCGCGGACCGCACGGAGCTCGGCATCCGCGGCGGCCGGCCCGGTGCGCTCGCCGAGCAGGTCGCCGTGCCCGCGCGGTTCCTCCATCCGCTGCCGGACGAGGTCGACGACGTGCAGGGGGCGCTCGTCGAGCCCGGCGGCAACGCGCTGCGCGCCGTCCGCGGCGCCGACCTGCGCCCCGGCGACCCCGTCCTCGTGCTCGGACCCGGCACGATCGGCCTGCTGGTCGCGATGTTCGCGCGAGCGAGCGGCGCCTCCGTGCACCTGCTGGGCCGCACGGAGCGCTCGCTCGCCTTCGCCCGCACGCTCGGCTTCGACGGCGTGTGGACGGAGGACGACCTCCCGGACCTGCCGTGGCGCGCGGTCGTCGACGCGACGGACGCGCCCGCGATGCCGGCGCGCGCGGTCGACCTCGTGGAGCCGGGCGGCCGCGTCGTGTGCATCGGCCTCGCCGGCAGCCCGAGCGTCGTGGACACGCGGCTGGTCGCGCTGAAGGACGTCACCGTGGTCGGGGTGCTGAGCGCCTCCGGCGGCCTCGAGGGCGCGATCGCCGCCTACGCGTCCGGCGAGGTGGATCCGCGGCCGCTCGTGGGCGCCGTGGTGGGACTCGACCGGATGGCGGACGTGTTCGGGGGCGAGCGGCCCGCCGGGGCCCGGCTCGGCCCGAAGACGCACGTCGAGATCGGCGGCGCCCGCCCGTAGGAGACCCGCCGGCCGCGCCTCAGCGGGCGCGGAGGCGCGGCGCCAGGTCCCGCTCGAACAGCTCGAGGAACCGGCGCTGGTCCTGGCCCGGCGCGTGGAACACGAGGTGGTTCAGCCCGGCGTCGACGTAGGCGCCGATCCGCTCGACGACCTCGTCCGGGTCGGAGCCGATGATCCAGCGGCTCGCGATCTGCTCGATCGGCAGGGCGTCGGCGGCGCGCTCCATCTCGACCGGGTCGGTGATGTCGTGCTTCTGCTCCTTCGACAGGGCGAGGGGCGACCAGAAGCGCGTGTTCTCGAGCGCGACGTCCGGATCGGTGTCGTAGGAGAGCTTGATCTCGATCGTCCGGTCGATGGACTCCGGATCGCGGCCCGCCTTCGTCGCCCCCTCCGCGACCGCCGGCAGCAGCTCGTCGGTGTAGAGCCCCATGCCCTTGCCCGAGGTGCAGATGAAGCCGTCGCCCGCCCGGCCCGCGTAGCGCGCGACGACCGGGCCGCCCGCGGCGACGTAGACGGGGATCGGCTGCTCGGGCACGTCGTAGATCGACGCGTCCTCCGTGCCGTAGTACTCGCCCTCGAAGGTGACGCGGTCGCCCGTCCAGAGCGCGCGGATGAGGTCCACGGACTCGCGGAGCCGCGCGAACCGCTCCTTGAACGCCGGCCATGCGTCGGCGCCGCCCGGCACCGCGCCGGTCGCGACCTCGTTCAGCGCCTCGCCGGTGCCGACGCCGAGGAAGACCCGGCCGGGCGCGAGGCACCCGATCGTCGCGAACGCCTGCGCGATCACGGCCGGGTTGTACCGGAAGCTCGGCGTGAGCACGGAGGTCCCGATCCGGATGGTGGAGGTCCGCTCCGCGACCGCGGCCATCCACGCGATCGAGAACGGCGCGTGACCGCCGGTGTGCCGCCACGGCTGGAAGTGGTCGCTCGTGGCGACGCTCTCCATCCCGTGCGCCTCGGCGGCGACCGCGATCTCGACGAGCTCCCGCGGGCCGAACTGCTCGGCGGAGGCCTTGTACCCGAGGACGAGCGGCTGGCTCATGCGTGCTCCGATCCGTGTCGAGGAGCCTCCAGTCTCGTCCGCCCTCGGCGGGAGCCTGCTGCGCGCGGGCGCGCAGCGAAGCCGGACCAGACTGGACGGATGCGGTCCGTCGCCCCCGAGCCCGAGATCCCGGTCGCCGACGTCCGGGCCGCCCTCCGCGCGGCCGAGCGCGGCGAGCGCCTCGACGCGGCGACGGCGACACCGCTGCTGGCGGCCCGCGGCACGGAGCTCGACGCGCTCCTGGGCCTCGCCTCCGCGACCCGGGACGCCGGTGCGGCGCTCCGCGGCGGGGACACCGGCCGGGTCGTCACCTACTCGCGCAAGGTCTTCATCCCGCTCACCACGCTGTGCCGGGACCGCTGCCACTACTGCACCTTCGTGGACACCCCGCACGGCCTGCTGCGCCGCGGGCAGGCCGCGTACCTGGAGCCGGAGGAGGTCCTCGCGATCGCCCGCGAGGGCGCCGCGGCCGGCTGCCACGAGGCGCTGTTCACCCTCGGCGACCGGCCGGAGGCGCGCTGGAGCGTCGCCGCCGAGTGGCTCGCCGAGCGCGGCTACACCTCGACGCTCGACTACCTGGCCGCGATGGCCCGCCTCGTGCTCGACGAGACGGGCCTCCTGCCGCACCTCAACCCCGGCGTGCTGACCTGGGCCGAGCTGCAGCGCCTCCGCCCCGTCGCGCCGTCCATGGGGATGATGCTCGAGACGACGTCCGTGCCGCTCTGGGCGCAGCGCGGCGGGGCGCACTTCGGTTCGCCGGACAAGGACCCGGCGCTCCGGCTGCAGGTGCTCGAGGACGCGGGTCGCAGCCGGGTGCCGTTCACGACGGGCGTGCTGCTCGGCATCGGCGAGACCCTCCGCGACGCCGCCGACTCCCTGGTCGCGATCCGCGCGAGCCACGAGCGCTGGGGGCACGTGCAGGAGACGATCGTCCAGAACTTCCGCGCGAAGCCGCGCACGGCGATGCAGGGCGCGCCGGACCTCGCGACGGACCGCTACATCGCCGCCGTCGCGACGGCGCGCCTCGTGCTCGGACCCGCCGCTCACCTCCAGGCGCCGCCGAACCTCACCGACCCGGCCGAGCTCGGCCTGCTCGTCCGCGCCGGCATCGACGATTGGGGCGGCGTCAGCCCCGTCACGCCCGACCACGTCAACCCGGAGCGGCCCTGGCCGCACCTCGACGACCTCGCCCGGCTCACCGCGGCGAGCGGGTTCGCGCTGCGGGGACGCCTCACCGCGCACCCGCGCTGGCTCGGCGACGAGTGGATCGACGACGGGCTCCGCGACGCGGTCGACGCGCTCGCGGCGCCGGACGGCCTCGCCGCCGACGAGCCCGTCGTGGTCCGCGCGGCCGCCCCGGCGCCGCGGCGCTTCGAGCACCTCGTGGACGCCGCCGAGGCGGACCCCGCGTCGCTCGTGGACGCGGATTGGGCGGCCCTGCTCGACGCCGACGGCGACGACCTCGCGGCGCTCGCCGCGGCGGCGGACCGCGTCCGCGCCGCGACGACCGGGGACGTGCTCACGTTCGTCGCGAACCGGAACCTCGACGGCGCGCACTGGGATCCGCGGAGCGAGCGCGGCGGGCTCGATCACGACGCGGTCGCGGCGCTCGCCGCCGAGGCGTGGGCAGCGGGCGCCACGGAGGTCTGCGTGCAGGGGCCGCTCCACCCCTCCCTGCCGGGCGACGCGGCGGTCGACCTCGTGCGCGCGCTGCGCGCCGGCGCCCCGCGCATCCACGTCCACGCGTTCCGGCCGGCGGAGGTGCTCGACGCGGCCGCACGGCTCGGCGAGACGCCGACCGTCCTGCTCGAGCGGCTCCGCGACGCCGGACTCGGCAGCGTGCCCGGCACCGCCGCCCGCGTCCTCGACGACCGGGTCCGGGCAGCGCTGTCCGGCGGCACCGACCTGCCCGCGGCCGAGTGGGAGCGCGCGATCCGCACCGCCCACGCGGTCGGCCTCCGCTCGACGGCGACGATCGTGTACGGCCACCTCGAGACGCCCGCGCAGGTGGTCGCGCACCTCCGGCGCCTCGCCGCGATCCAGGACGATACCGGCGGCTTCACCGAGCTGATCGCGATGCCGTTCGTCCCCGCGGACTCGCCGGTCGGCCTGCCGGCGGGCGCCCGGCCGGGGCCGACGCGGCGCGAGACCCGCGCCGTGCACGCCGTCGCGCGACTCCTGCTGCGCGGTCGCATCGACCACGTGCAGGCGGCCTGGCCGAAGCTCGGGCTCGCCGGGGCGCGCGAGGTGCTCGCCGGGGGAGCGGACGACCTCGGCGGCCTCCTGCTGCCCGGTGCCGCGCACCCGGATGCGGGCGCCGAGGCGGGGCGCACGATCACCCCGGACGACGTCGACGCGATCGCCGGCGCGCTCGGCCGCACCGTCGTGCAGCGCACGACCGGCTACGGCGTCGCGGACCCCGAGCGCGCGGCCGCCGTCCGCGCACCGCGGGGCCCCGTCGTGCCGCTCGCCGGCTCGGGCGCCCGCGCCCTGCTGCCGGTGGTCGCGTGACCGAGCACGTCGGTGTCTGCGTCGTCGGCGCCGGGATCGCCGGTCTCGGCCTGGCGCTGCGCCTCGCGGCGGAGGGCCGCGACGACGTGGTCGTGCTCGAGCGGCGAGGCGGCGTCGGCGGCACCTGGCACGACAACGTGTACCCGGGGGCGGCCTGCGACATCCCCGCGCACCTCTACTCGTACTCGTTCGCGGCGAACGCGGACTGGAGCACGCGGTTCCCGGAGGGCGGGGAGATCCGCCGGTACTTGGAGGCGGTCGCCGCGCCGATCATCGACCGCGTCCGACTCGGCACCGCGGTCGTCGGGGCCCGGTGGGACGCGGGCGCGGCGCGCTGGGAGGTCCGCACCGACCGCGGCGACCTCACCGCCGACCTGCTCGTGCTCGCCGTCGGCCGGCTCGCGGAGCCGCGGATCCCGGAGGTGCCGGGCCTGGCCGCGTTCCCCGGACCGGTCCTGCACACCGCCCGCTGGTCACCGGACCTCGTGCTCGCCGGCCGTCGGGTCGCGGTCGTCGGCAGCGGCGCCTCCTCGGTCCAGCTCGTCCCGCGCCTCGTCGAGGCGGGCGCGGACGTGACCGTCCTCCAGCGGAGCGCGCCCTGGGTCCTGCCCCGCGGCGACCGCGCCTACAGCCCCGCCGAGCGGGCGCGGTTCGCCGCCGACGACGCCCATCGCGCCGCGCACCGGGCGGACCTGCTCGCCGCGCAGGAGGACGGGTTCGCCGCGCGACGGCTCGGGTCGCCCGAGCTCGTGGCGCTGCGGTCGGCCGCGCTCGCGCATCTCGCCGAGCAGGTGCCCGACGGGGAGCTGCGCGCCGCCCTCACGCCGTCGGCGGAGATCGGCTGCAAGCGCATCACGCTGAGCGACGACTTCTACCCGGCGCTCGCCGCGGGCCGAGCCCGCCTCGAGCCGTCGGCGCTCGTCGCCGTGGACGGCTCGGCCGCCGTCGCGGCGTCGGGCCGCCGCGTGGCGGACCTCGACGCGATCGTGCTCGCGACCGGCTTCGTGACGGAGCGGCCGCCGATCGCGGCGGCCGTCCACGGCACCGCCGGCACCCTCGCGGACGCGTGGCGGGACGGCATGCGCGCCTACGCGTCGGTCGCGGTGCCCGGGTTCCCGAACCTGTTCGTGCTCGACGGGCCGAACGCGGCGCTCAGCCACAACTCGGCGTTCCTCGTGATCGAGGCGCAGATCGACCACGTGCTCGGCGCCGCAGCCCATGTGCGCCGTGGCCGCGTGGTGGAGGTCGCCGCGGCCGCGGAGGCGGCGTACACGGCGCGCGTGGCCGAGCTGTCGGTCGGGATGGTGTGGTCCGGCTGCGACAGCTGGTACCGCGACGCCGCCTCGGGCCGGCTCACCGTGCTCTGGCCGGGGACCGCCGAGTCGTTTTGCGCCGCGAACGGCGCATTCGACCCGGCGGCCTACGCGGCCTGAGCGGCCGGCTCAGCGGACGAAGCCGCCCTCCGTCAGGAAGGCGTAGGACGCCGCGACGTCCTCGAACACGTCGCCGGGCGCGTGGTCGTACTCGATCACCGCGTACTGCAGCGCGGTCGCCGCGCGGAGCGCGTCGGCGAGCGGGACGTCGCCCTCGCCGGCGCGGCGCTGATCGAGGGAGTCCGAGCCGAAGGCCGGGGCGCCGGGCGCGAACGGGTTGCTGTCGGGCGCGACGCCGTCCTTCACGTGCTGCGCGACGAGCCGGTCGCCGAGCGACGCCGTCAGCGCGACGGGGTCCTGCCCGCCGGTGAGTGCCCAGAAGAGGTCGAGCTCGAGCGCGACGCGGTCGTCGGTCAGCTCGACGAAGCGCTCGTAGGCCGTCCTCCCGTCGAACGATGCGATGAACTCCTGCGCGTGGTTGTGGTACCCGACCGTCAGGCCGAAGCCCGCGGCGACCTCCGCCGCCGCGTTCATGCGGTCCGCGAGGTCCTGGACGCCGTCCTCCGTGAGCCAGCGCTCGACCGGGACGAAGGGGTCGATGACCGTCGTCATGCCGATCGTGGCGGCCGCCTCGAAGACGACCTCCGGCTTCGGCGTCGGGATGGAGCCGTCCGGCGTCCAGAGCGTGTCGGAGAGCAGCGGCGCGTGGCCGGTCGGGGAGGCGAGGCCGGCGGCGTCGAGCGCGGCGCGGATCTCCCTCGGGCGGCGGACGAAGTCGAACGCCTCGACGTTCTTCAGGCCGATCGCGGCGAGTCGCTCGAGCGACCCCTGCATGTCGGCGGCGAACAGGTCGGCCAGGGTGTACAGCTGCACGGAGGCTACGGGGAGTGCCACGTCGTCCTTCTTCGTCACGTCGTCGTGCCGGGGTCCCGGCCCGTGCTGCGACGCTACAGGAAAACCTCCACCCGGAGGTATGTTCCTCCGCATGACCGATCCGACGCCGGAGGGGACGCGCCCGCGCGGCTCCTACGCCAAGGGCGTCGCACGGCGGCAGGAGATCCTCGACGCCGCGATCGACGTGTTCGCGAAGCGCGGCGCGGAGCGCACCAGCCTCCGCGCGATCGCCGAGCAGGTCGGCGTGACGCACGCCGCGCTCATCCACCACTTCGGCTCGCTCGAGCGGCTGCTCGTCGAGGTCTACCGCGAGTCGGCCCGACGGCTGGAGGAGGAGGAGCCGACGCCCGGCGGCGTCTCGCCGGTCGAGTCGATGCGGCTGTCGGCGCAGCGGAACCGGCGGGTGCCGGGCATGGTGCAGCTCTACACGACGCTCGTCGCGGCGGCGCTCGAGAGCGACCGCCCCGCCGCCACCGCCTTCGCGACGGATCGGTTCGCCGCCGTCCGTGCGCGGCTCGCGGCGCAGGTGCGCGCCGGGCAGGCCGCCGGGGACCTCCGGTCCGACCTCGACCCCGAGCAGGTCGCGGCGCTCGTCGTCGCCGCCTCGGACGGGCTGCAGACCCAGTGGCTGCTCGACCCCTCGGTCGACCAGGTCGGCGCCCTCGCGCTGCTCGACCGGCTGCTCGCGCCCCCGGCCTAGAACCGCGCGGAGAACGCCCCGTCGGCCTGCAGCAGCTGGCCGGAGATCCAGCGCCCCTCCGGTGAGACGAGGAACGCGACGACCTCCCCGATGTCGCGCGGCGTCCCGAGGCGCCCCATCGGCGTGCGGTCGACGAGCGCCCGCTCCACCTCCGGGGTGATCCAGCCCGTGTCGATCGGGCCCGGGTTCAGCACGTTCGCGCTGATGCCTCGCGGGCCGAGCTCCCGCGCGGCCGAGATGACGGTGCGGTCCAGCGCGCCCTTCGAGGCGCCGTACGGGAGGTTGCCGGTGGTCGCGTCGCTCGTCAGCGCGACGATCGCGCCGCCCTCCGGCGGCGCCTGCCGTGCGAACGCGGCGATCAGCAGCAGGCTCGCACGGGCGTTCACCGCGACGTGGCGGTCGAAGCTCTCCGCCGTCGTGTCGAGGATCCCCGTCTCGACGTCGTGCGCATGGCTGAGGACCAGCGCCGAGATCGGCCCGCGCTCCGCCTCGACGCGCGGCACCAGCGCGGCGGCCGCCTCCGGGTCCGACAGGTCGCAGAGCACGTCGCCGTCGTGGAGGTCGCTGGTGACGACCTCCCAGCCGCCCGCGACGAGCCGGGGCACGATGCCCGCGGCGATGCTGTTCGCCCGCGCGGCACCGGTGATCAACGCGATCGGCATGCCCGCACGCTACGGGAGGATCGTCGCCGTGCGCCTGCTGTCCGTCCAGTCCGAGGTCGCCTACGGCCACGTCGGCAACTCGGCCGCCGTGTTCCCGCTGCAGCGCCTCGGGGTCGAGGTGGTCGCGGTGCCGACCGTGCTGTTCTCGAACCACACCGGCTACGGCTCCTGGCGGGGCCTGCGGCTCGCGCCCGAGCAGGTCGCGGATGTGCTGCTCGGCGTGGAGGAGCGCGGGGCCTTCGCCGACCTCGACGTCGTGCTGTCGGGGTACCTCGGCGACGCGGGCACGGCGCTGGTCGTCGCGGACGCGGTCCGGCGGGTCAAGGCCGCCAGCCCGGGCGCGGTCTACGCCTGCGATCCGGTCATGGGCAACGCCGCCGCCGGCCTGTTCGTCGCGCCCGCGATCCCCGAGCTGCTGCGGGCGGAGGTCGTCCCGCTCGCGGACCTGATCACCCCGAACGCCTTCGAGCTCGGCCTCCTCACCGGGACCGAGCCGACCACGCTGCCCGAGCTGCTCGACGCCGCCGACCTGGCGCGGGCGCTCGGGCCCTCGACGGTCCTCGTCACGAGCGTCGCCCGCGCGGAGGGCGACCCCGAGACGGTCGAGATGCTCGCGGTGGATGCGGCGGGCGCGTGGCTGGTCGGCACGCCGCGCCTGCCGCGCTCCTTCGGTGGCACGGGCGACGTCACGGCGGCGCTGTTCACGGCGCACCTCCGGACCTCCGGCGACGCGGCCGGCGCCCTGGCCCGCACCGCGTCGAGCGTCTTCGACCTGATCGAGCTGACCGTCCGCGCCGGCGATGGCGAGCTGCGGATCGTCGACGCGCAGGAGCGCTACGGGCGGCCGCGCCTGCAGTTCGCCGTCCGCCGCGTGCGGTGATGCGCGCACGGTCGGTTCCGCTCCGAACCCGAGCCGACTAGCGTGCGACGCACCATGGTCGCCGTCAGCGTCGTCATCGCTTCGCGGGACCCCGGTCCCGCCCTCGTCGGTCTGGTGCGGTCGCTCGACGCGCAGACCCTGCCCGCCGCGGAGTTCGAGGTCGTCGTGGCCGACGACTCGACGGACGGCAGCGCGGGACGTCTGCTGGAGCTGGAGGGACGCCGCTCGAACGTCGTCGTGGTGGCCGCGGCGCCCGACGCCGACCGCCTCGCGCTCGCGCGACGGCACGCGAGCGGCGACCACGTGCTCGAGCTCGACCAGGACCTGCGACTCGCGCCGCGCGCGCTCGAGCTGCTGCTCGACCGGGCCCGCGAGTCCGGCGTCGCCGTCGTCCGCGGGCGCGTCGCCGGCGGCCGGGGACGCAGGATCGCGCTCGTCCGCGCGGGCGCCGAGACGTCGGAGGTCGTCGACCTCGACTCGGGCTACGCGTGCGCCCTGCAGGACGTCGAGCCCGTGCCGGTGCCGGACGGCGTCGCGATCACCGCTGCGACGATCCGCTGGGAGTCCGGGCTGCTCCGCGTCGACGCCGGCGTCACCGGCCACGGCGGGGAGGCCCGGCTCCTCGTCGCGAACGACGTCGTCGAGCTCGAGGTGCCCGCGACGCTCGGCGACGGCACGGCGTCCGCCGCGCTTGACCTGCGCACGGCGGAGGCCGGGCGACCGCTCGGTGACGGCGTCTGGAGCCTCCGCCTGCGGCTCAGCACGCCCGCGGGCCTGGTCGATCTGCCGCTCCCGTCCGGCCGGCGGGTCGCCGCGGTGATCGACGGCCGCCCCTCCGTCGTGCGGGCGGGGGAGTCCGGCGCCGAGGTCGATGCCGGTGCGACCGCAACGCCGGTCGCCGGGGCCGCGCCCCGGGAGACGGCGACCGTGGTGGAGTCGGCACGGGGCATCCTCCTGACCCTCGACCAGCCGGCGCTCCACGTGCACGGCGACGGGGAGCTCGACGCCCGGCTGCTGCTCGACTCCTTCGCGCTCCGCGCCCGGCTCGTGTGCCGGGACGGCTCGGCGCGCGTCGAGGCGCTCGCCAGCTCGCTCGCGGGCGTCAGCCGCATCGCGCTCGGCGTCGGCGGCGGCAAGCCGGTGCAGACCGGCCTCCGCCTGCGCGTCGACGGGGTCGGTGCGATGACCGTCGAGGCCGTGCCGCCGTCGAAGCCGAAGGCGCCGCCCGCGGCGCCCGCCGGACCGCCGCGGCTCGTGCAGCGAATCCGGAGGCGGGCGCCCGAGCCGCTCGAGCCGGTCGTGCGGCGGCTGTCGCGGGTGCCGGTGCTGCGTCGCGCCTACCGGTCGCTGATGGCGCGCTGAGCCGGGCTCACACCTCCGCCGTCTCGAACGCCGGACCGAGCGTGCGGGCGACCGTCTCGCGCACCCGATCGCGGAGGCCGTCGCCGTCCGCGTCCGCCGCCCTGAGCACCTCGAGCAGGTCGCTCTCGAGCAGGCGCTCGGGTGGCAGCACCGTCAGCCGGTCGAGCAGGTGCGTCGGCACCGGCTGCGGATCCGGCCGCCGGAAGCGCGCGAGGAGGTCGTCGAACCGGTCCGCGAGCACGGTGCTCGTCGGGTCGAGCGCCGTCACGAGCAGCAGGCCGGTCGGCCGCGTGCCGACGGGGATCACGACGAGGTCGGGGCGCAGCTCCGCCAGCACCTCGAGCATTCCGTAGACGTCGCCGGTCCAGCCGTTCGTGTGCCGCTCGCGCGCGGCCTCGTCGATCGACCGCGGCAGCACGTCGTCGAAGACGATCAGACCGCGGGAGGACGCGTGCTGCTCCGCGTGGATGAAGTCGCGCAGCGCGAACTCGAACAGGTGCAGGCCGTCGATGAACGCGAGGTCGAACGGCCGGCCGCCCGTCGGCGCGAGCGGCTCGGGGCGGGCGAAGTACTCGTCGCTCGTGGTCCGGAACAGGGCGACGTCCGCGTCGAGCTCCGCGGTGATCGCGAACGCCGGGTCGATGGCGACCGACCGGCAGTGCGACTGCGCGAGGCTCCCGCCGTCGCGCACGCCGATCTCGAGGTACGCCCGCGGCGCGAGGCGTCGGTGCAGCTCGGCGAGGAAGGCGTAGTAGAACACGGGGTCACGATGCCCGCTCCGACCGCGTCAGTCCAGCGCGAGCCCGGGGGGCAGAGGTCGCCCTCGTGCTCCTCGCCGGTGTCGAAGAAGCGGTCGAGGTAGGCCTTCGGCGGCAGGTCGCTGTCCCGCATCAGTGAGAACACCTCCGCGCCCTGGACGCCGGGGTCGTCGTCGAGCAGGTGCGCCTGCGCCAGCCCCGTGTAGGCCGTCGGCGGCAGGCCTGCCGCGTACTCGGCCGCCTCGGCCTCCGCGAGCTCGATCGCGTGCCCGAAGTCGCGGGCCCGCCAGAGCGTGACCCGCTCCTCGTAGAGGCCGCCGGCGTGCTGGAACACGCACCGCACCCCGAACCACCGGGGGAGGGCGTCGGGCCGATCGGTGTCCATGGCGGCAGCGTCGCGGATCCCGCACGCCTCCGTCGGGCGGCCACCTCCGGACCACGGGCGTGATCGTGCAGATCGGGCGTCGATGGACGCCCAATCTGCGAGATCACGCCCTGGGGGTCGGCGCAGCGACCGACTCGCGGGGGACGAGGCGGCAGGGGATCAGGCGTCGCTCGGCGGCCGTGTCGCCGCGGGTCAGCAGGCGGCCCGCCTCGACGCCGATCTCGCGGAACGGGATCGCGACTGTGGTGAGCCGGGGCGTGAGCTCGTCCGCGAAGTCCGCCTGGTCGTCGTAGCCGACGAGGCTCACGTCGTCGGGGACCCGGAGGCCGAGTTCGCCGAGCGCGAGGAGCGCGCCGAGCGCCATCCGGTCGTTGCCGCAGACGATCGCGGTCGGTCGCATGCGCGGCACCCACTCGCGAGCGAGCCGGTAGCCGGACCGGATCGCGTAGTCCCCGAAGGCGATCGGCACGCGCTCGGGGTCGAGCCCGGCCTCCTTCGCGGCATCCTTGAAGCCGGCGACCCGCTCGACCGTCGCCCACTCGCCGTCCGTGCCGGCGAGCACGAGGAGGTCGCGGTGCCCCGCGGCCAGGACGGCCCGTGCCGCATCCCTGCCGCCGGACCGCTCGTCGGGGAGGAGCACCGCGGCGGCGCGGTCGTCCTCCGGCCAGCAGTTCGCGAACACCTGCGCCGGTACCGACACGGCGCCGGCCCGCACGGGGCCGGTGGCGGGTCGCGCGTAGACGACGTCCGTGATCCCGCGGTCGAGGAGCATCTGCGTCGCCCGGGCGTCGTCCTCGTCCTCCGGCGCCGCCTCCACGATCATGCACGCGCGGTCCGCCTCTCGGGCGGCCTCCTGCAGCCCGGCGGGGATCGCGCCGGCGAACGGGGCGGAGGCGATTCCGTCCGCGACGATGCCGATCGCGCTCGACCGGGCGAGCCGGAGGTCCTGGGCCGCGCGATTGAGTCGGAACCCCAGCCGATCCGCCGCGAGCAGGACGCGCTGCCGGGTCGCCGCCGCGACGGGGATGTCCTTGCGGTCGTTGAGCACGAAGGAGACCGTCGACTGCGAGACGCCTGCCGCCTGGGCGACGTCGTGCATCGTCGGGCGGCGCGAGCGGGACGCGCCGCGGTCGTCCGCAGCCATGGTCCACCTTCCCACCGTCAGCCGCTCAATACCTATTGACCAGTTCGGGGACGACCTGGTTCGATCGTCCGCGGACGGCGTCGGACGCCCGCCCAGCCCGCTCAGAGAGGAGCCCGACGCGATGCCGGACGCCGCCCCGATCGACACCGACCACCACCGGCCGCGATTCCACATCCGTCCCGCGACGGGCTTCGTCAACGATCCGAACGGGCCCGTCCTCATCGACGGCGTCGCGCACCTGTACTTCCAGTTCCGCGCCCCGATGCACCACCCGGGCGCGCAGGTGCTGTGGGGCCACGCGACGAGCGAGGACCTCGTGCGCTGGACGCTGCACCGGCCCGCGATCTCGCCGCACCCCGTCCTCGGCGATCGCGAGGGCGCGTGGTCCGGCAACACCGTGGTGCGGGAGGACGGCGCGGTCGTCGCCTTCTACTCCGGGTACCGCCACGAGCACCCGTTCCAGTCCGTGCAGGCCGCGGTCTCGACGGATGGCGGCTTCTCGTTCGGTGAGCCCCGCCAGGTCGTCGCGGACCCGGCGCCGGAGGAGGGCGTGCGGCAGCTGCGCGACCCGTTCGTCTGGCGCGAGGACGGCACCTGGCGGATGGTCGTCGGCGCCGGGGACGAGCGGCGGGTCGGCTCGACGCGCCTCTACCGGTCCGAGGACCTCGAGACGTGGACGTTCGAGGGCCTGCGCGCCTCCGCGGTCCGCGGCGCGATCGCCGAGGTCGACACGGGCGACATGTGGGAGTGCCCGCAGCTCGTCCGCCTCGACGGCGAGGACGTGCTGCTCATCGCCTCCTGGAGCGAGGAGGTCGGGATCGGTCAGGTGCTCTCCGTGCGCGGCCTCGAGCGGCGGGGTGCGAGCGACGAGGAGCTCGTCGTGCGCCGCCTCGACGCGGGCTCGAACTTCTACGCCTCGTCCGCGATGCGCGAGAGCCCGCACGGCGCGCTCGTCTGGGGCTGGGTCACGGAGGGGCGGACGGACGCCGCCGCCGAGACGGCCGGCTGGTCCGGGACGATCTCCCTCCCGCGGGTCGTGCGGCTGGGCCCGGACGGGTCGGTGCTGAGCGCGCCGGTGCCGGCCGTCGACTCGCTGCGGCAGGAGGAGCTGTCGGGCACCTCCGGGACCGAGGTCGGCGCCCAGCTCGAGGTCCTCGTCGCCCTGCCGGACGGCGTCGCGTCCGCCCGCGCGGTGCTCGCCTTCTCGGCGGACGAGCGGCTCGTGATCGAGCTCGACCGCGACGCCGGCGAGGTGCGGATCGACCGCTCCGAGGCGAGTGTGCTCGAGGGCTCGCACGGCGGCGTCACGCGCATCTCCGCAGCGTTCGGCGATACGGCCGAGGTGCGCCTGTTCCTCGACGGATCGGTGGTCGAGACCTTCACGAGCGGTGGCCGCGTGGCGACGACCCGGGTCTACCCGGCCGCGCCGCCGCCGTGGCGGCTCGAGCACGACGGCACGGCGGACGTCCGCCTCTGGCGCCTCGGGGTCTGACCGCGATCCCGGCGCCCAGAGGTCGGGGTTGCCACTTCGGACACCTTCTTCGACCGGAAACGTGTCCGAAGTGGCAACCCCTACTGAGGAGCGGGATCAGGCGGGGCAGCCGCAGCTGCGGCGGACGACCAGGGGCGCGGCGAACGCGTGGTGGTCCGGCTCGCGGGCACCGGCCAGGAGGAGGTCGACCGCGAGCGCGGCCATCGCGTCCCTCGGCTGCTCGATCGTCGTCAGGGGCGACGCGGCGAAGCGGGCCTCGTCGGTGCCGTCGTACGAGACGACCGCGAGGTCGCCCGGCACCGAGAGCCCGAGGTCCAGCGCCGCGCGCAGCACGCCCACCGCGATCAGGTCCGAAGCCGCCAGTACCGCGGTCGGGCGGTCGTCACGCTCGAGCAGACGTCGCGCGGCCTCCGCACCGCCGGCGCGGGTCCAGGATGTGACCTCGACCGGCCCGGTCGGGCGCCCGCGCGCGGCATGGGCGTCACGCCACCCGGTCTCGCGCGGGTCGTCGTCTCCGGGGGAGGCGCCCGTGACCAGGGCGACGCTGCCATGACCGTGCCGCTCGAGGAGGTGGTCGACCGCCGCGACGGCGGCCGGCACCGCGTCGACGCCGATCGTCACGTGCCCGGCCTCCGGACCGCCGCGGTCGAGCAGCACGGTCGGGACCTCGGTGGCCACGTCGGGCGTCGGTCCGCCGGTGACGAGGAGGGCGTCGACGCCGCGAGCGACCATCTCGCGCACCGCTGAGCCGTCCTCCCGCAGCTCGGCGATCAGCAGCGCCTGGCCGAGCGACGCGAGCCGCGACTCGACGGCCCGGGCGAGCGCCATGAAGTGCGGGTTCTCGATGTCGGACAGCACGAGGCCGACGCTGTCGCTCCGCCCGCGGCGCAGCGCCCGGGCGGTCGCGTTCCGCCGGTACCCGAGCTCCTCGATCGCGGCGAGGACGCGGGCGCGCGTCGCCTCGCTGACGGGGTGCGAGCCGCTCAGCACGTAGCTGACGACCGCGTCGCTCACGTCCGCGCGGCGGGCGACGTCGGCGCGCGTGGGGCGCCGTGGGCCTCCGGTCATCGCTCCGCTCCCTCGACACGCCGTTCGGTTGACTCGTGTAACACGATCCTGCCAGCATCGTCGGCGACGCACGATCCCCTCTTCGAAAGGCATCGACCGATGACGTTCAGCCTCGGTGTCGTCGGAGCCGGCCAGTTCTCGGCCCACTTCGCGACCCTCTTCCAGCTCCACCCCGGCGTCGGACCCGTGGTCGCGACCGACGTGCTCCCCGGCCGGGCCGAGAAGCTCGTGGCGGAGGTCGGCCTGGCGGGCACGAGCCCGAGCTTCGAGGCGATGCTGGCGGACCCGACGATCGACGCGGTCGCGCTCTTCACGCAGCGCTGGACCCACGGCCCGCTCGTCGTGCAGGCCCTCCGCGCGGGCAAGCACGTCTACTCGGCTGTGCCGATGGCGGTGTCGCCGGACGAGATCCGGGCGATCGTCGCGGCGGTCGAGGAGACCGGGCTCACCTACATGATGGGCGAGACGAGCCAGTACAACCCGGCGACCGTCTTCGCCCGCGAGAAGGTCGCGGAGGGCGCCTTCGGCCGCGTGTTCTACCTCGAGGGCGACTACCTCCACGACATGGAGCAGGGCTTCTACGACGCCTACCGCTTCAGCGGCGGCGAGGGGTGGAAGGCCACGGCCAGCTACCCGCCCATGTGGTATCCGACGCACTCGATCGGCGGGGTGCTCGGCGCGATCCCGCAGCACGCGGTCGGCGTCAGCTGCGTCGGGATGCACGACGACACCGGCGACGGCGTCTTCGACACCGAGGTCAGCATGTTCGACAACGACTTCTCGAACATGACCGCCCTGTTCGAGCTCGACGGCGGCGGTTCGATGCGGATCAACGAGTTCCGCCGCGTCGGCTATCCGTCGTGGACCCGGGAGTCGCGGTTCCGCTTCTTCGGCACCGAGGGCAGCTTCGAGCAGCTCGCGCGCACGTCGGTCTGGCAGACCGCGGAGGGCGTGGAGGACGTCACCGAGCAGCTCGAGACGCGCGCCACGATGGCGCTCGACGACCCGCGTCTCACGGACGTGTCGCCCGACCTGCGCGGCGCGTTCGTCAGCGGACACGCCCCGATCCACGATCGTGAAGCGGAGCGGCTGCCGGCGGAGTTCGCCGTCGCGCCGAACGGCCACGAGGGCAGCCACCAGCTGCTCGTCGACGACTTCGTCCGCGCCGTGAGCACCCGCACGCTGCCGACGGTGAACGCGTGGGTCGCGGCCCGCTACACGATGCCCGGGCAGATCGCGCTCGAGTCGGCCCGCCGCGGCGGCGAGCGCCTCCCGATCCCCGACCTCGGCGACGCCCCGGTCGCCGTCGGCGAGCGCCTGCCCGCGACCCGTTGACTAGCGCCGCTGCGCCGGCTCCTGCTCGGACGTCTCGACGAGGGCGGGGGCCGGCTCGCGCGTCCAGGGCGACGGCTCCGGCCCGGGGTGCCGCCGCGTCTGTACGACGAGGATCACGATGCCGAGCACGACCGCGCCCATCGCGGTCCAGTCGTTCACGCCGAGGCCGAGGAACCGGTTGCTCGTCGGGTCGATGCGGATCGCCTCGAGCCACGCGCGGACGGCGCCGTACCAGACGAAGTACAGCCCGATCTGCTTGCCCCACTGCAGCGTGAAGCGGCGCCCCAGGTACGCGATCAGGGCAGCGCCCAGCAGGTCGAAGAGCAGCTCGTAGAGGAACAGCGGGTGGAACAGCGTGTCCGCGGGGGTGCCCGGCGGGATCGCGACGTTCGGTCGCGGGATCACGAGACCCCACGGCAGCGTCGTCGGCAGCCCGAACAGCTCGTGGTTGAACCAGTTGCCGATCCGCCCGATCGCCTGCGCGACGAGCAGGGCGGGCGCCAGCGCGTCGACGAAGGCGGTGATCCGCACCCCGGCGCGGCGGCAGGCGATGACGATGCCGATGAAGCCGCCGATCATCGAGCCGAAGATGGCGTCGCCGCCGTCCCAGATCGCGAAGACGTTCCAGAGGTTCGCGCCGGGGAAGAAGTAGTCGCCGGTGTGCGTGAACACGTGGTACAGCCGCGCGACGACGATGCCGATCGGCACGATCCAGAGCGCTGCGTCGACGACGAAGCCGCCCGGCACACCGCGGCGGCTCAGGCGCCGGGCGGTGATCGCGACCGCGGCGACGATGCCGGCCATGATGCAGAGCGCGTACACGTGCACGTCGAGCGGCCCGATGTGGAAGGACGCCCACGAGGCCGGCGGGGAGGGGATCGAGCGCAGCACGGCGTGCCACGCTACGCCCGCCCATCCCGTCGCCGCACGCCGCCGACGAGGCCGCCGACGGTGTTCAGACCCGGTGCAGGCTAGAGCGCGGTGCCGTGCACGGCGAAGCGGTCGATCCGCGCGAGCTCCTCGTCACTGAGCGGCGCGGCGCCGAGCGCCCCGAGGTTCGCCCGCAGCTGCCGGACGCTGCTCGCGCCGATCAGCACGGAGGTCACCTCCGGGCGCCGGAGGATCCAGCTCACGGCGAGCTGCGCGAGGCTCTGGCCCCGCGCCTCCGCGATCGCGTTCAGCCCGCGCGCCCGCTCGAGGTAGACGTCGCTGATCCTCGACGGCGAGAGGTAGGCGCCGAGCGACGCCCGCGACCCCTCCGGCACCGTGCCGTCGAGGTAGCGGTCCGTCAGCAGCCCCTGCGCGAGCGGGGAGAACGCGATCGACCCGACGCCGAGCCGGGCGACGGTCTCGAGGAGGCCGTCCTCCACCGTGCGGTCGAACATCGAGTAGCGCGGCTGGTGGATGAGCAGCGGCGTGCCGAGGTCGGCGAGCACCGCGGCGATCGCCTCGGTCTGCTCGGGGGAGTAGTTGGAGACGCCGACGTAGAGGGCCTTGCCCTGCCGGACGAGCTGCGCGAGCGCGCCCGCGGTCTCCTCGATCGGCGTCTCGGGGTCCGGACGGTGGTGGTAGAAGACGTCGAAGTAGTCGAGCCCGGTCCGCGCGAGGCTCTGGTCGGCCGAGGCGATCAGGTACTTCCGCGATCCGTGGTCGCCGTACGGCCCCGGCCACATGTCGTAGCCCGCCTTCGACGAGATCACGAGCTCGTCCCGGAACGGGCGGAGGTCGCGCTGCAGCGTGATCCCGAAGTTCCGCTCGGCGGCCCCGTACGGCGGGCCGTAGTTGTTCGCCAGGTCGAAGTGCGTGACGCCGTGGTCGAAGGCGTCGAGCAGGATCGCGCGCTGCGTCGAGATCGGATTCGTGTCGCCGAAGTTGTGCCAGAGCCCGAGCGACACCTCGGGCAGCCGCAGCCCGGACCGGCCGGTGCGCCGGTAGCGCATCCCGTCGTACCGGTCGGCGGCGGGCGCCCAGGGCTTCGCGGGCGCGGGGGTGGGCGCGGCCCACTGGTCGTCGGTCATGCGACCATGCTGCCGGGTCGGAGGTGCACACTCGCACGGTGAGCGCCTACGTGTCCGTCCTCGACCTGTTCTCGATCGGCATCGGTCCGTCGAGCTCGCACACGGTCGGGCCGATGCGCGCAGCGAAGGCGTTCGTGACCGCGATCGGTGCCGACCTGGAGCGGGTGGAGCGCGTCCGCGTGCGGCTCTACGGCTCCCTCGGTGCGACCGGGGCCGGGCACGGCACGCCCGGCGCGATCGTCGCCGGGCTCGAGGGGCACGACCCCGAGACCTGCCCA
Organism: Amnibacterium kyonggiense; assembly: GCF_004364555.1. Classification (GTDB taxonomy): domain Bacteria; phylum Actinomycetota; class Actinomycetes; order Actinomycetales; family Microbacteriaceae; genus Amnibacterium; species Amnibacterium kyonggiense. Next base: position 1,347,920 of record NZ_SOAM01000001.1, read on the forward strand.
CCGGCGCTGCTGCGCGAGGAGTGGGCGCGCGTCGGCGACGGCGGCGTCGTCCTGCTCGCCGGGACGCACCCGGTGGTCCTCGCGCAGGCGGACGTCGAGCTCGCGCCGCTGACCCGGCTCGAGCGGCACACGAACGGGATGCGGTTCACCGCGCTCGACGCGGCGGGGGAGGACGTCCGCGCGCTGACCTTCTACTCGATCGGCGGCGGCTTCATCGAGGGCGAGACCGAGCGCGCCCACCCCGAGCGGCCGGTGCCCTTCCCGTACGCGACGGCGACCGAGCTGCTCGCGACCTGCCGGGATCGGGGGATGACGATCGCGGAGGTGGCGCTCGCGAACGAGGCGGCGCTCGGCGACCGTGGGGCGGCCCTCGCCGGCATCGACGCGATCTGGGCCGCGATGCGGGGATGCATCGAGGGCGGCATGTCCGAGGAGGGCGTGCTCCCGGGATCGCTCGGTGTGCGGCGCCGCGCGGCGGCCCTCCGGCGGCGGCTCGCCGAGCGCGCCGTGCCGCTGGAGTCGGAGGAGTGGCTGCACGCGTACGCGCTCGCGGTGAACGAGCAGAACGCGGCGGGGGAGCGGGTCGTCACCGCGCCGACGAACGGCGCGGCCGGCATCGTGCCCGCGGTGCTGATGCACCTCGGGAGCGACCGGGTCGCGGAGTACCTGCTCACGGCGACGGCGATCGGCTCGGTCATCGCGGCGAACGCGTCGATCTCCGGCGCGGAGGCCGGCTGCCAGGGCGAGGTCGGCTCCGCCTGCGCGATGGCGGCGGCCGGCGCGACCGCGGTGCTCGGCGGCACGCCGGAGCAGATCGAGAACGCGGCGGAGATCGCGCTCGAGCACAACCTCGGCCTCACCTGCGACCCGGTCGGCGGCCTGGTGCAGGTGCCCTGCATCGAGCGGAACGCGGTCGGCGCCTCCCGCGCCGTCACGGCCGCACGCATGGCGCTCTACGGTGACGGCCGCCATGTCGTCTCGCTCGACACCTGCATCGAGACGATGCGGCAGACCGGCGCCGACATGAGCACGAAGTACAAGGAGACCTCGACGGGCGGCCTCGCCGTCAACGTCGTCGAGTGCTGAGCCTCAGTCGACCTCCCACGGCTGCTCGGGCAGCCGCCGGTAGTGGTCGGGCACGACGCGCGGCGGCGTGGTGCGGCGGCGCTCGCGGCGGACGACGGGCTCGACCGGCGTCGCCGCCACCGGCTGCGCGCCCGCGACGACGAGCGCGCCGATCGCCGTCGTGATCGGCATGGCCAGGACGAGCGCGATGCCGCCGACGAGCGTCCGCACGATCTCCTCCGCCACGTTCTCGGCGGTCAGCAGATCGGCGGGTGCGCCGCCGTAGAGCTGCACGGCGACGAGGAGCACCAGGGCCGTGCCGAGATAGGCGAAGACCAGGGTGTAGACCGTCGAGGCGACGTGGTCGCGGCCGATGCGCATCGCCCGGCCGAAGAGGGCGAGCCGGGAGAGGGAGGGCGACGCCTCCCGCAGCTCCCACAGCGCGGAGACCTGCGTGATCGTGACGTCGTTCAACGTGCCGAGGCCCGCGAGGATCACGGAGGCCACGACGAGCTGCTGCACGCTGATCCACGGCACGTTGAACGTGAGCAGCCCCGCCGACTCGTCGCCGAGCCCGGCGAGGCGCGAGCCGATCACCCCGAGCCACGCGAAGGCCGTCGAGACGCCCATCCCGAGCAGCGCGCCGACCACCGCGACCGCCGTGCGCATCGAGATCCCGTGCGTCGCGAAGAGCATCACGATGAGGATCAGGGCGCCCGCGGCCACGGTCACCGCGATCGGCGGGCGCCCGCTCAGCAGGGCGGGCAGCAGGTACGCGACCACCACGGCGACGGCGAAGCCGAGGCTCACGAGCGCCATGAGTCCGCGGCGCCACGCCACCAGGACGACGAGCACGGCGAAGAGGACCGCGAGCCACAGCATCGAGCCGCCGCGATCCGCCCGGTAGAACGAGTAGTCGTCGCCCTGCCCGCCGGAGACCGCGGCGGTGTCGAGCAGGAGGACGTGGTCCCCGGGCCGCAGCCCGGTGCCGATGACGTCGGGCGTCAGGTCGATGGCGACGTGGGCGCCGACGGCCCGGCAGTCGAGCAACGTCGCGATCGACGGACCGCAGGCCAGCGTCGTGTCGACGTCCTTGCCGTCGCAGGCGGTGCGCACGCTCGTCAGCTCCGCGTGGACGACGGTGACGCCCTTCGCCACGACGGGCACCAGGCCCTGCACGTGGTGGGCGCGCTGCTCGTCCGGCCACCAGTGCCAGACGCCGAGCAGCGCGGCGAGTCCGCTCGCCACGATGAGCGCGACCACCGCGATGCGCGGCCCCCTGCCGATGCGGAGGCCGGCGCCGTCGTGCCCGTGCGCATGCGTGTGCCCAGCCCCCACGCGTTCACCGTAGGACGGGGTGCCGCAACCGAGCGTGATCGCCCGGCGCCGCGCTCAGGCGGCGACGAGACCGAGCGCCGCGGCCACGCCCGCATTGGTGACCGAGCCGGCCCGGGTGTTGAGCCCGGCGGCGAGGGCGGGGGAGGCGGCGAGGGCGTCCTCCGCGCCGGCGTCCGCGAGGGCGAGCAGGTAGGGGAGCGTCGCGTTCGTCAGCGCGCGCGTCGACGTCTCGGGCACCGCGCCGGGCATGTTCGCGACGCAGTAGTAGACGGAGTCGTGGACGGCGAAGGTCGGGTCGTCGTGCGTCGTCGGGTGCGAGCCCTCGAAGCAGCCGCCCTGGTCGATCGCGATGTCGACGAGCACGCTGCCCGGCTTCATCCCGGCGACCATCTCGTCGGTCACGAGCTTCGGCGCGGCCGCGCCGGGGATCAGCACCGAACCGATGACGAGGTCGGCGTCGCTGAGCTGCGCCGCGATCTCATACGGAGAGGACGCGCGGGTCTGCACGCGGCCGCCGAACTGGATCTCGAGCGCGCGGAGGCGGGGGATGGAGACGTCGATGACGGTCACGTCCGCGCCCATGCCGAGCGCGTTCGCCGCCGCGTGCTCGCCGGCGACGCCGCCGCCGATGACGACCACGCGCGCCTTCGGCGTCCCCGGCACCCCGCCGAGCAGCACGCCGCGCCCGCCCGCGGCCGCCATCAGGTGGTACCCGCCGACCTGGATCGACAGGCGCCCCGCGACCTCGCTCATCGGCGACAGCAGCGGGAGGCTGCGGTCGGGCAGCTGCACGGTCTCGTAGGCGATCGCGGTGGTGCGGGCTGCGAGCAGCGCCTCCGTCAGCGGCCGGTCCGCGGCGAGGTGGAGGTACGCGAAGAGCGCCTGGTCCTCCCGCAGGTGCCGGTACTCGGCGGCGACCGGCTCCTTCACCTTGACGAGCAGGTCGGCGGCGCCCCAGACGGCGTCCGCGTCGGGGACGATCGTCGCGCCGGCTGCGGCGAAGTCCTCGTCGAGGATGCGGGAGCCGAGCCCCGCGCCGGCCTGCACCAGCACCTCGTGGCCGCGGCCCGCGAGCGAGTGCACGCCCGCCGGGGTGATGGCGACGCGGTTCTCGTTGTTCTTGATCTCCGTGGGGATGCCGACGCGCATGGCTCGATTCTGGAGATCGGTCGGTGGACGCGCCACATCTTCGAAGAGTCTTCGGAGGCGAGTACGATGCGCGAATGGATCGATCGGACGACGGCGCCGTGGTCCGAGCGGTGTCGAAGGACGTTCGCGGTCCCGGGGGACTCGACGACCTCGACCGCCGGATCCTCGAGGTCCTGCGCGACGACGCGCGGATGTCCAACGCCGAGCTCGCGGCCGCGGTGGGCGTTGCGCCCTCGACCGCGCACGTCCGCCTCCGGTCGCTGCGGGAGCGCGGCGTCATCTCCGGATTCGTGACGAGCGTCGACCAGCGCCGGCTGGGCCGGGGCCTGCAGGCGCTCGTGCACGTCGGCCTCCGGCCCGGCGCCAGGCGGGCGAGCATCGAGGATTTCGCACGCGAGATCCGCGGGCTGCCCCAGGTGCTGCAGGTGTTCTTCCTCGGCGGCGTCGACGACTTCATCGTCCACGTGGCCGTGAGCGACTCGTCCGCGCTCCGGGCTTTCGTCGTCGACCACCTGTCGTCGAAGCCGACGGTCGCCTCGACGACCACGAGCATCGTCTTCGACTACTACCGGAACGGCGTCGCGGCGTCGTTCGGCTGACGACGCCGCGACGGCCGGTCAGGACGCGGCGAGCAGCTCGAGCGTGTCGACGACGCGGTTCGAGAAGCCCCACTCGTTGTCGTACCAGGCGACGACCTTCACGTGCTTCCCGTCGGCGCGCGTGAGCGCGGAGTCGAAGATCGACGACGCCGGGTTCCCGACGATGTCGGAGGAGACGAGTGCGTCCTCCGAGTACTCGAGGACCCCGGCGAGCGGGCCCGCTGCGGCCGTGCGGTACGCGTCGAGCACCTGCTCGCGGGTCACGTCGCGCGCGACCGCCGCGTTCAGCTCGACGATGGAACCGACCGGTACGGGCACCCGGATGGAGTCGCCGGCCAGCTTCCCGTCGAGGCGCGGCAGCACGAGCCCGATCGCCTTCGCGGCGCCGGTCGTGGTCGGCACGATGTTCACGCCGGCCGCGCGGGCGCGGCGCGGGTCGCGGTGCGGGCCGTCCTGCAGGTTCTGCTCCTGCGTGTACGCGTGCACGGTCGTCATGAACGCGTGCTCGATGCCGGCCAGGTCGTCGAGCACGGCGGCGAGCGGCGCGAGCGCGTTCGTGGTGCAGGAGGCGTTCGACACGATCCTGTGCGCGGCGGCGTCGTACGCGGCCGTGTTCACGCCGTAGGCGATCGTGACGTCCGCGCCGTCGGCGGGCGCGCTGACGAGCACGCGCTCCGCCCCCGCGTCGAGGTGCGCCTTCGCGGCACCCGCAGCCGTGAAGCGTCCCGTCGACTCGAGCACGATGTCGACGCCGAGCTCCGCCCAGGGCAGGTCCGCCGGGTCGCGCTCGGCGAGCACGCGGATGCGGCGGCCGTCGACGACGAGCGCGTCGCCGTCCACGGAGACGGGGCGGCCGAGCCGGCCGGCGGTCGAGTCGAAGGCGAGCAGGCGCGCGAGGGCGGCGGGCTCGGTCAGGTCGTTCACGGCGACGACCTCGAGGTCGCTGCCGCGCTCGAGCAGGGCGCGGAGCGTGTTGCGGCCGATCCGGCCGAAGCCGTTGATGGCGATGCGGGTCATGGAGGGTCCTTTCGTCCGCCCGCCAGGCTCGTCGCGGCGGCGGGCGCCGACCAGTGGCTGCCGGGACAGGGATCGAAAGGATCGCGCCAGGCTCGTTCCACCGATCAGGACGAAACGGCGGACACGCCGTCCCCAGCGTCGACGCACTCGGCGTGTCGGTCGTTCCGTCCTGATCCGTGCAATCAGTCGGACGGGGTGAACGTCCGCCGGTACTCGGTGGGCGTCGTGCCGAGCACGCGCTGGAAGTGCAGCCGGCGGTTCGTCGCCGTGCCGAGCCCGACGTCGGCGGCGATCTGCTCGACGTTCCGCTCGCTCGCCTCGAGCAGCTCCCGCGCCATGTCGACGCGGGCGCGCATGACCCACTCCATCGGCGTGGTCCCGGTGTCCTCCGCGAAGCGGCGGGAGAACGTCCGCGGCGACACGGCCGCGTGTCGGGCGAGCACCGCGAGGTCGAGCGGCTCCGCGAGGTGCCGGAGCGTCCATTCGCGCGTCGCGGCGAAGCGCTCGCCGAGCGGCTCGGGCACGCTCCGTGGCGCGTACTGCGCCTGCCCGCCGCTTCGGTACGGCGCCGCGACGAGCCGCCGCGCGGCGTGGTTCGAGGCCGCGACGCCGAGGTCCGACCGGAGGATGTGGAGGCAGAGGTCGATGCCGGACGCCGCGCCCGCGGACGTGAGCACCGGGCCCTCGTCGACGAAGAGGACGCGCTCGTCGACGCGGATCGCGGGGTACCGGGCGGCCAGGGCCCGCGTGTAGTGCCAGTGCGTCGTCGCCCGCCGCCCGTCGAGCAGGCCGGTCGCGGCGAGCGCGAACGCGCCCGTGGAGATCGCCGCCAGTCGCGCCCCGCGCTCGGAGGCGGCCAGCAGCGCGTCGAGCACCGCGCGCGGCGGATCCTCCCGGTCCGGGTGCCGGTACCCGGGGACGAAGACGAGGTCCGCCCACTCGAGCGCCTCGAGCCCGGAGGACACCGAGTAGGCCAGTCCGTCCCCGCCCGCCACCAGCCCGGCCGCCGCCCCGCAGACGCGGACCTCGTACGGCATGCTCGGCCGGGTCGTGAAGACCTGCGCCGGGATGCCGACGTCGAGCGGCTTCGCGCCCTCGAGCACGAGTACGGCGACCCGGCGGAGGCGTGGAGCGGCCATGCCGGGAACGCTAGGGCTCAGACCGTGGCCCGCGCATCCGTGAGCTCCTCCGACAGCGTCCACAGGCGGCCGGCGGTCTCCGGGTCGCGGGCGGCCCTCGACCGCCCGATCACCTCCGCGCCGCCCCGCATGTGCAGGAGGTGCTGCGGGCCGATGAAGGTGTCGCCCGGCACGTCCTCCGTCAGCGCGAAGAGCGTCGGCAGGGCGCCGTGTGCCGAGTCCTGGCCGAGGCGCGGCAGGAGCACGTCCCAGACCGACCGGCCGCGATCGGCGTCGGTCGTGTAGATCGGCGTCACCACGAGCCCCGGGTGGACGGCGAGCGCCCGCACCGCCGACCCGGCGGCGCGCAGGCGTCGGTGGAGCTCGGTGGTGAACAGGAGGTTCGCGCGCTTCGAGTCGTTGTACGCGCGGCTGCCGGCGAACGGGCGCCGCTCCCAGTTCAGGTCGTCGAGGTCGAGGCGGGAGGCGCGCTCGGCCTGCGACGCGACCGTCACGACCCGGCCCGTGATGCTCGGCAGGAGCAGCGTCGTGAGCGCGAAGTGGCCGAGGTGGTTCGTGCCGATCGTCGCCTCGAACCCGTCGATGGTGCGGCTGAGGCGGCTCTCCGACACCCCGGCGTTGTTCACGAGGGCGTGGATCGGCCCGGACCAGTCGTCCGCGAATGCGCGAATCGAGGCGAGGTCGCCGAGGTCGAGCCGGCGGACCTCCGTGGAGCCGCCGATGCGGTCGGCGACGGTGCGGACCTTGTCGGGGTTCCTGGCGGCGAGCACGACGTGCGCGCCGGCGGCGGCGAGCGCCGCGGCGGTGGCCTCGCCGATGCCGCTCGTGGCGCCGGTGATCACGACGGTGCGGTCGGCGAGGTCGGACAGGCGGGTGGGGGAGTAGTCGCTCACGGCCCCAAAGTAGGCGCCGACAACATTGTTGTCAACGACTACATCGCGGTACCCTCGAGGCGTGGACCGCAGCTACCACCACGGCGCGCTCCGCGAGGCGCTGCTCGAGGAGGGCCGGCGCGTGCTCGCGGAGGACGGCGTCGACGCGGTCACGCTGCGCGAGCTCGCGCGGCGCACCGGCGTGAGCCACGCGGCGCCGAGCCGCCACTTCGCGGACCGCGACGCGCTGCTCGACGGCCTTCGCGCGACCGGGTTCGACGAGCTCACGGCGACGCTCGCGGACGCCGCGGCGCGCGAGGACCCCCGAGCCCGGCTGCGCGCCTACGCGGGCGGCTTCGTCGCCTTCGTGCTCGCGAACGGCCCGCTCGCCGCGTTGATGCTGTCGCACAAGCCGACCGGCTCCGCCTCCGCGGGGGACGAGGCGGCGATGCGGTTCTTCGCGCTCGGCGCGCGCCTCGTCGAGGACGCGCCCTCGGCGACCCGGGCGACGCTGCCGTACCTGATCGCTGGAACGTTCGAGGGGCTCGCTGCGCTCGTCGCGTCCGGTCGGCTGGCCGCGGACCGGGTCGACGCGGTGCTCGACGACGCGGTCGACATGCTGCTGCCGCGGTTCGCCCCGGGCTGATCCGCGCCGCCCGGATCAGGTGCGCCGCGTAGCGTGGACGCTCCCGCATCGACTTCAGGACCGCGTGAGACCCGTGCCGAGACGACGAGACCAGGACAGCAGGCTCGAGGCCGCCCGCTACGCCGCCGAGCAGGCGCTGCCGCCGGAGCTCCGCGGCGACGACGAGGACGAGCCGGTCGACCGCGGGCAGGTCAGCGCGGACGACCGCGCGATGGCCGTCGAGATCGCCATCCAGCAGGCGATGCGCGCGGGCGAGTTCGAGAACCTGCCCGGCGCTGGCAAACCCCTCACCGGCCTCGACGGCGTCCGCGACCCGAACTGGTGGATCCGCCGCAAGATCGAGCGCGAGAACCTCACCGGCCTCGGGCCGCCCGCGCTGACCCTCCGCACGGAGGACGCCGAACTCGACGACCGGCTCGACGTCCTGCACACGGAGGCGCAGGTGCGGGAGGTGCTCGAGGACTTCAATCGGCGCGTCAAGCAGGCGCGCATGCAGCTCCTCGGCGGTCCGCCCGTCATCACCCGGCCCCGCGACGTGGACGACCAGGTCGCCGCCTGGCGCGAGCGCAAGACCGTGCAGCGCATCGCTCGGGAGCGGATCCTCGCCGAGCAGCGCGAGCGGGAGGCGGCGGAGCTCGCTGCGATGACCTGGCGCGAGCGCCGCCGCGTGCGTCGCGAACGGCGCGCTTGACCTCGAGCGCTTGAGGTCTGCTCTCCTGGAGCCATGAGCACGACGACGATCCAGGGGGCGACGGCCAGGACCGGCCTGAGCGGGCCGACCCTCCGCTACTACGAGGAGGTCGGGCTGGTCGGTCCGATCGACCGCGACCCCGACAGCGGCCACCGCCGCTACGGCGAGCAGGACCTCGACGCCCTCCAGGCCCTCGCCTGCCTGCGCGCCATGGGCGTCGGCATCGAGGACATGCGGACCTACCAGGCGAACCGGCGCCGCGGGAACGTCGCGGCGGCCGAGCAGCGGGACCTCCTGCTCCGGCACGCGGAGCGCGTGACGCAGGAGATCGCGACCCTGCGCGTGCACCTCGACTACCTGCAGGCCAAGGCCGCGCTCTGGGACGCGAGGGACGCGGGCGACCCGGTCGCGGAGGCGGAGGCGCACCTGCGCGTCGACGCGATGCTCCCGGCGCTCGAGGCGGCGACCCGATGACCGTCCTCGTCACCGGCGGCTCCGGCTACCTCGGCACGCGGCTCGTCGCCGACCTGCTCCTGTCGGGGGAGGCGGTGCGCACCACGGTCCGCACCCGCGACGGCGAGGCGGTAGTGCGGGAGGCGGTCCGCCGAGCCGGGGCCGACGACGGGAGCCTCGAGGTGGTGCTCGCGAGCCTCACCGCGGACCAGGGCTGGGTCGAGGCGGTCTGCGGCGTCGAGGGCGTCTTCCACGTCGCCTCGCCGATGATCCAGACGCAGGACCCGGACGAGGTCGTGATCCCGGCTCGGGACGGGAGCCTGCGCGTGCTCCGCGCCGCGATCGGCGCGGGCGTGCCGCGCGTCGTCCTCACCTCCTCCTTCGCCGCCGTCGGCTACTCGCCGAAGCCGGTACGGGACTACACGGAGGAGGATTGGACCGACCCCGCGACGCCGGGCCTGCCCGCGTACCCGCTGTCGAAGGCCGTCGCCGAGCGCGCCGCCTGGGATCTGATCGAGTCCGACGGCGGCGACACCGAGCTCGTGGCGATCAACCCGACCTGGATCGCCGGGCCGACGCTGACCGCTTCGGCGCGCTCGTCGCTCGCCCTGTTCGTCGGGATGCTCGACGGCACGGTCCCCGCGCTGCCGCGGCAGCGCTTCGGCATCGCGGACGTCCGCGACGTGAGCGCGCTGCACGTCGCCGCGATGCGGACACCGGAGGCGGCGGGGAAGCGCTACCTCGCGCTCGCGGACGGCCCCACCATGACGTTCCTCGAGGTCGCGCAGGTGCTGCGCGCGCGCCTCGGGTCCCTCGCGGAACGCGTGCCGACCGCGGAGCTGCCGGGGGAGGAGCCCGCGCCGCTCGTCATCCGCAACGACCGCGCGAAGGCCGAGCTCGGCTTCCGGCCGCGCCCGGCGGAGACGACGATCGTCGAGACGGCGGAGCGCCTCCGCGACCTCGGGCTGCTCCGGCCCGCCTGACGCCTCCCGGGGCCCTCCGCTGCAGATCGGGCCGTGCGCACCGCCCGATCTGCAGCGGAAGGCCCCGCGAGCGCGCCGCTAGCGTCGATCCATGACGAGCATCGCGCCGATCGCGGCGGCCGACCGGGACGAGTGGCTGCCGCTGTGGCGGGCCTACCTCGTGTTCTACGAGTCGACGCTGCCGGACGAGGTGACCGACGACGTGTTCGCCCGCCTCGTCGAGGGGCGTGAGCTGCACGGCGCGATCGCGCGCGACGACGCGGGTGCCGCGGTCGGCCTCGTGCACTGGCTTCTCCACCCGTCGACCTGGACGACGACCTCCTACTGCTATCTGGAGGACCTCTTCGTCGCGCCGGGCGCCCGGGGCGGCGGCACGGGACGGGCGCTGGTCGCGCACGTGCGCGATCAGGCGGAGGCGGCCGGGGCGGCGAAGGTCTACTGGCTGACGCAGCAGGGCAACGCCACGGCGCGCGCGCTCTACGACCGCGTCGCGACCTCCACGGGGTTCGTCCACTACGAGATCGAGCTCTGAGGAGGAGCGGAGGCGTGCCCGCCTAGCATCGGCGCACGTTCGACGAGAGGACCCCGCCATGGCCGTCACCGCGCTGCTCGACCTGCACCTGAAGGCCGACCGGGTCCAGGACGGCCCCGCCGTCCTCGACGCGATCCTGCGGGACACGCGCGCGTTCGAGGGCAGCGAGGGGATCGAGGTCCTCGTCGACGTCGCCGACCCCGCGCACCTCACGGTCGTCGAGCACTGGACGTCGATGGAGCGGGACGAGGCGTACCGTGCCTGGCGCGCGACGCCCGAGGGCGCCTCCGGCCTCGGCGAGGTCCTGGCCGCGCCGCCCGTGCTCACGCGCTACGAGACGGGCTCGACGCTCTAGCCGCACCGCTCGACGGGGCCGGTCGTCCCGCCTAGGCTCGGACCGTGCGTGAACGTTCACGCGCGGAGCGGGAGGACGACGATGTCAACGACGGGCAGCACCACGACCGGATGGGCCGTCCTCGGCCCGGGCGGCATTGCGAGGACCTTCCTGAAGGACCTCCACGCGAGCTCCGGCGCGATCGTCTCGGTCGGCAGCAGCGACCCGGAGCGGGCCGCCGTCTTCGCCCGCGAGGCCGAGGAGCACGGCTACCCGGACGTGAGCTCGGGCACCTACGCGGAGGCGCTCGCCGACCCGCGCGTCGACGCCGTCTACGTCGCGACCGTCCACCCCGGGCACGCCGAGCTCGTGCTCGCCGCCATCGCGGCCGGCAAGGCCGTCCTCTGCGAGAAGCCGCTCTCGGTCAACCACGGCACCGCGATGGTCCTCGTCGACGCCGCGCGCCAGGCGCGCGTGCCGCTCGTCGAGGCGTTCGTGTACCGCTTCCACCCGCAGACCGAGGCGCTCGTGGAGCTCATCCGCGACGGCGCGATCGGCGAGGTCCGCCACATCGACGCGTCGTTCGCGTTCCGCTCCCCGAAGCGCACGGGCCGGCTCTACGAGCCGAGCACCGCCGGCGGCGGCATCCTCGACGTCGGCTGCTACCCGCTCACGCTCGCCGCCCTCGTCGCGGCGACCGCCGCCGGCGTCCCCGTCACGGAGCCGACGACGCTCACCGCGTCCGGCGCCATCGGCCCGACCGGCGTCGACGAGTGGGCGGTCGCGGACCTCGTCTACCCGAGCGGCATCACGGCCACCCTGCGCACCGGCGTGCGGGTGGAGGACGTGAACGCCCTGACCGTGTACGGCTCGAAGGGCCGCGTCCACCTCCCGCTGCCCTACGCGGTCGGCGACGACCCGCGCATCGACGTGTTCGTGCACGACGCGGAGCCGAGCAGCCGCTCCTTCCCGGACCCGGCCCCCTACGCCCTCGAAGCGGAGGCGACCGCCCGCGTCCTCGCGGCGGGCGAGGTGGAGGCGCGCGAGATGACGCTCGACGAGTCCCTCGCGGCCGCCCGCACGCTCGACCGGTGGCGCGCCGCGATCGGCCTCCGCTATCCGTTCGAGGCGGAGGACGCCGACATCCCGACGGTCTCCGGGAAGCCGCTGACCGTCGCCGCGGACGCGCCGATGCGGTACGGCGAGATCCCGGGGCTCGGCAAGCGGATGTCGCGACTCGTGCTCGGCGTCGACAACCAGCCGGACCTCGCCCACGCGTCCGCGATCTTCGACCACTTCATGGAGCGCGGCGGGAACGCCTTCGACACCGCCTACATCTACGGCGACGGCGAGCTCGAGCGGCGCCTCGGCCGCTGGATCGCGAACCGCGGCGTCCGGGAGGACGTCGTCGTCATCACGAAGGGCGCGCACACCCCGTACTGCGACCCCGAGTCGCTCACGCGGCAGCTGCACGAGAGCCTCGAGCGGCAGGGCACCGGCTACGCCGACCTCTACCTGATGCACCGCGACAACCTCGAGGTGCCGGTGGGGGAGTTCGTCGACGTCCTCGACGAGCACGTCCGTGCGGGCCGCGTCCACGTGTACGGGCTGTCGAACTGGGGCACGGACCGCTTCGACGAGGCGGTGGCGTACGCGAGGGCGAACGACCGGATCGCGCCGTCCGTCCTCTCCGACCACTTCGGGCTCGCCGAGGCGTACGACGTGCCGTGGGAGGGCTGCCGTCACGTCACCGATCCGGCCTCGAAGCGGTGGCTCGAGGAGCGGCAGGTGACCCTGCTCCCGTGGTCGTCGCAGGCCCGGGGCTTCTTCGCGCGGGCGCGGCCGGACGACCGGAGCGACGCGGAGCTCGTGCGCTGCTACTACAGCGACGACAACTTCGAGCGCCTCGCCAGGGCGACGCAGCTGGGCGAGGAGCTCGGCGTGCCGGCGACGGCCGTCGCGCTCGCCTACGTGCTCGCGCAGCCGTTCCCGACGTTCCCGCTGTTCGGGCCGCGGACGATCGCGGAGGCCCGCTCGTCGATGCAGGGCCTCGACGTCGAGCTCTCGCCGGAGCAGGTCGCGTGGCTGGACCTCCGGGCCTGAACCGGGCCGGCCGGGCGACGATCCTCGACGTCGCCGCGGCCGCCGGGGTGTCGCGGCAGACGGTCACGCGGGCCATGAACGGGATGGCGGGGATCAGCGCGGCCACGAAGGAGCGGGTGCTCGCCGCGGCCGAGGCGCTCGGGTACCGCCCGTCGCGCTTCGGCCGCGGGCTCGTCCTCGGCGGTGAGCGGCAGCTCGGGCTCGTCGTCGACGACCTCCGCAACCCCTACTCGCCGGAGCTCGCCGCCGCGGTCGTCCGCGCGGCAGGGGCGCACGGCTGGACGGTGATGCTCGCCGACGTCGCGCTCGCGGCGGACGCGGACCGGTCGGTGGTCTCGCTCGGGGAGCAGACCGACGCGGTCGTCGGCTACCTCGGGGAGCGCGCCGCGGAATGGGTCGGGCTCCTCGGCTCCGTCCCCGTCGTCGAGCTCGATCCGGCCGGTCCCGTGCCGTGGGGTGCGGTCCACCTCGACCCGTCCGCGGCCGTCGAGGAGCTCGCGCAGCACCTCGTCGACGTCGGCGTGCGGCGGCCGGTCGTGCTCGACACCGCCGGCGGCCCGAGCCGCCGCGCCGTCCTGCTGCGCGCCGCGCTCGCGGCCCGCGGCGTCGACGCGGCGCTCAGCCACGCCGCGGCGAGCACGGCGGCCGCCGCGGGAGCGGTCGTGGCCGGCCTGCTCGATGCGGGGGAGCAGCCCGACGCCGTGCTCGCGTTCAACGACGTCATGGCGCTCGGCGTGCTCGCCGCCTGCCGCCGCGCCGGGCTGGACGTGCCCGGGGACGTCCGCGTGACCGGCGTCGACGGCCTGCCGCTCGGCGCGCTCCTCGCACCGACGCTCACGACGCTGGCGGTCGACTTCGCGGCCGTCGCGGAGTCGGCGCTCGAGCTCGCCGCGGACGATCCCACGGGGTCGCGCACGGTCGCCCACCACCTCCTCCTCCGCGAGTCCGCATAGCCTGCCGGTCGTGACGACGACGTTCCGGATCGATCTCGGCGGCGACCCGGGCCTCGACGCCCGGGCCCTCGCGGCCCGCGCGGTGACGGCGGAGGCGGAGGGCTACGACGGCGTCGGCGCCTCCGAGACCCGGCACGATCCGTTCCTCTCCCTCGCGCTCGCCGCGCAGGCGACCGAGCGCGTCGAGCTGCTGTCGACGATCGCCGTCGCGTTCGCGCGCAGCCCGATGACGGTCGCGCAGACCGCGCACGACCTGCAGGCGATCTCGGGCGGCCGCTTCCTGCTCGGCCTCGGCTCGCAGGTGCGGGCCCACATCGAGCGCCGCTTCTCGATGCCGTGGTCGAAGCCGGCCGCACGGATGGCGGAGTTCGTCGAGGCGGTCCGCGCGATCTGGGCGACCTGGCAGACCGGGGCGCCGCTGCGCTTCCAGGGCGAGTTCTACTCGCACACCCTGATGACGCCGTTCTTCAGCCCGCAGCCGCTCGAGGTGCCGCTGCCGCCGATCTGGATCGCGGCGGTGGGCGAGCGGATGACGGAGACCGCCGGCCGGGTGGCCGACGGGCTGCACGCGCACAGCTTCACCACGCGCGACTACCTCGTCGACGTGAGCCTGCCGGCGCTGCGCCGCGGGGCGGAGGCGGCGGGTCGCGACGCGGCGTCGGTCGGCGTCGCGCTGCCCGCGCTCGTCGCCGTGGGCGACGACGGGCCGTCGCTCGATGCGGCGATCCGGGCCACCCGGGCGCAGATCGCGTTCTACGGCAGCACCCCCGCCTACCTCCCGGTCCTCGAGGCGCACGGCTGGACCGACCTGCACGAGCGGCTGCACGCGGCCTCCCGCCGCGGCGAGTGGGACGCGATGGCCGAGCTGGTGCCCGACGACGTGCTGGCCGCCTTCGCCGCGGTCGGCTCCGCGGACGAGGTGGCGGCGACCCTCCGGTCGCGGTTCGAGGGGCTCGTGACCCGTCTCTCGTTCAGCGCGAGCTACGCGATCGCGCCGGACACCGCGGCCGCCCTGCTCCGCGGCCTCCGGGCCTAGGGCGCCCGCTCCCTGGCCCGCGGTCCAGGGCGGGCTGACAATCTCCTGATCGCGGTAGACTTCTCGGATGCCCGTTTCTGACTCGATCGAGCAGGACGTGGTCGAACCCGCTCCTGCTGCCGCCGCACCCGCCGAGCCGCAGGGGCCGTCCTTCGCGGACCTCGGCCTCGCGCCCGCCGTCCTCAAGGGGTTGAGGGACCTCGGCTACGAGACGCCCTCGGCCATCCAGGCCGCCACGATCCCCTCCCTGCTCCAAGGCCGCGACGTCGTCGGCCGCGCCCAGACCGGCACCGGCAAGACCGCCGCGTTCGCGCTGCCGATCCTGTCCCGCCTCGACCTCGCGCAGGACACCCCGCAGGCGCTCGTGCTCGCGCCGACCCGCGAGCTCGCGCTCCAGGTCTGCGAGGCGTTCGAGAGCTACGCCTCCCACATGAAGGGCGTGCGCCTCCTCCCCGTCTACGGCGGCCAGGCGTACGGGCAGCAGCTCTCCGCGCTGCGCCGCGGCGTCCACATCGTCGTCGGCACGCCCGGCCGGATCATGGACCACCTCGAGAAGGGCACCCTCGACCTCTCCGAGCTGAAGTACCTCGTGCTCGACGAGGCGGACGAGATGCTGAAGATGGGGTTCGCGGAGGACGTCGCGACGATCCTCGCCGACACCCCGGACACGAAGCAGGTCGCCCTGTTCTCGGCGACGATGCCGGCGCAGATCCGCCGCATCTCGCAGCAGTACCTGCACGATCCGGAGGAGATCACGGTCGCGACGACGACCACGACCTCCGCCACCATCCGGCAGCGCTACCTCGTGGTGTCCTACCCGCAGAAGGTGGACGCGCTCACCCGCATCCTCGAGGTGGAGAACTTCGAGGGCGTCATCGTCTTCGTCCGGACGAAGAACGAGACCGAGACGCTCGCGGAGAAGCTCCGCGCCCGCGGCTACACCGCGGCCGCGATCAGCGGCGACGTGGCGCAGGCGCAGCGCGAGCGGACCGTGAACCAGCTGAAGTCCGGGAAGCTCGACATCCTCGTCGCCACCGACGTCGCGGCCCGCGGTCTCGACGTCGAGCGGATCAGCCACGTCGTCAACTACGACCTGCCGATCGACACCGAGTCGTACGTGCACCGCATCGGCCGCACGGGGCGGGCCGGGCGCTCCGGCGAGGCGATCAGCTTCGTCACGCCGCGCGAGCGGCGCATGCTGACCTCCATCGAGCGCGCCACGCACCAGCCGGTCACGCAGATGCAGCTGCCGACCGCGGAGGACGTCAACGCGACCCGGCTGAGCCGGTTCGACGACCAGATCACGGCGGCGCTCGAGCAGCGCAGCCGCATCGACCGGTTCCGCGACATCATCGCCCACTACGTCGAGCACCACGACGTGCCCGAGGCGGACGTCGCCGCGGCGCTCGCGGTCGTGGCGCAGGGGGAGACGCCCCTGCTGCTCGATCCGAACGACGACCGGGCGCAGCCGCGTTTCGAGAAGTTCGACGTCGACCGGCCGGATCGGCCGAGCACCGCGGAGCGCCGCAGCCGCTCCGCCTCCGGGCCGCGCACGACGTACCGGCTCGAGGTCGGCCGTCGCCAGCGCGTCGAGCCGCGCCAGATCATCGGCGCGCTCGCGAACGAGGGCGGCCTCGGCCGCGAGGACTTCGGCGGCATCGACATCCGCCAGGAGTACTCGCTGATCGAGCTGCCCGTCGGCCTGTCCGACGACGTGCTCGACAAGCTGTCCGGCACCCGGATCAGCGGCAAGCTCATCGCGATGCGCCATGACGGCGGCCCGCTGCGGAAGAGCGGCGGCGAGGGCGGACCGCGCCGGAGCGGCCAGGACGGCCAGCGCCGCCCGCCCCGCCGGTACTGATGGGGCGGCGCAGGAGGGTCACGGGCCGACGATCCGGCCTCCTGCGCTCGGTCGTCACGATCGTCCTCGGCCTGTCCCGGCGGCACGAGGCGCCGCCGGCGGCGGCACCGTGGCGCGACCGCTCCCTGCCGTCGATCGACGCGCCGATGCCGGCGGTGAACCCGCTGCAGTTCGGTCGCGCGTTCCAGCTGCCGCCGTTCGGGCACGGCAACGGACTCGAGGCGGTCTTCTGGACCCCCGGGGAGCGCCTCCCCGCGGACCGGGTCGACGCGACCATGGCCGCGCTGCTCGCCGAGGGCATCGCGGCCTGGGCAGCGCCCGTTCGGCTGCCGGGGCGCGATCGGCGCGCGACGGGGCCGCACGACCTCTGGACCGCCGCGGACCGCGCCGACGACGCCCAGGACGTCGTGATGCGGGTGCTCGCGGAGCACTGACGCCGTCCGGCCGCACCCCGGATCTCCTGGGCACCGCTGTCGCTCGGGCGCAGCCGTTGGCCCCCGCCCGGCGCGACACGCTTGGAGATCGCGCACAACGATCCCCGGGATCCCTCGTCAGTGCTCGACGATGAGGCATGGCTGAAGCCCTCACCGCCGCGGACCGGCAGCGCCTCCTCGCCGGCCGCGACCTCTCGGTCGACCTCGTCCGGGTCTGCTGCGTGCTGCTCGTCGTCGTGCTGCACTCGCTGATGCTCGGGCTCACGGTCGGCCCGGCCGGCGCGATCGGCTGGAGGAACGTCGTCCAGGAGCAGCCCTGGTTCGCGGTCGCGAGCTGGTTCGGGCAGCTGATGCCGCTGTTCTTCGTCGTCGGCGGCTTCGCCTCCTGGCAGGGCTGGCGGTCGACGCAGCGGAAGGGCGGCACGGGGGCGGACTTCTTCCGTGCCCGGCTCCTGCGGCTCGGGACGCCCGCCGCGGTCTGGTTCGTCATCGTCGGCGCGGTCGTGTGGCTCGCGGGTGCCGCGGGCCTGCCGGCGGACCTCCTCGCGAACGGGCTCGGCCTGCCGCTCTGGTTCCTCGCCGCCTACCTCGTCTGCCAGGCCGCGGTGCCGCTGATGATCCGGCTGCACACCACGCATCCGGCGGCGACGTTCGCGACGCTGCTCGCGGGCGTCGTCCTGGTCGACGCCGTCCGCGGGTCGACGGGCGTGCAGACGGTCGGCCTCCTGAACCTCCTGCTCGTCTGGCCGCTCGTGCAGCAGATCGGCTTCCTGCTCGCCGACGGCACCCTGGGCCGCCTGCGCCGCCCCGCGCTGCTCGGCCTCGCGACGGTCGCCTTCGGCACGGTCGGGGTGCTCGCGTCCTCCGGCCTGTACTCGCCGGACATGCTGGACGACCTCAACCCGCCGACGCTGCCGCTCGTGCTGATCGGCGTGGGGCAGACGGCCCTGTTCGTGCTCGTGAAGCCGGCGCTCGACGGTCTCATGCGCACCCGGCCCGCGCAGGCCTTCGTGGGGATCGCGGGCACGCGGCTGATGACGGTCTACCTCTGGCACCTGCTGCTCGTCATCGCGGTCGCTGCGACGGTGCTCGCCTGGCCGTCGGTCGTCCCGGCGGTCGGCACAACCGCGTGGTGGCTGGCCCGTATCCCGGGCGACCTGTCCGTCCTCGTGGTCCTGTTCGTCCTGTCGCTCGGGCTCGCGCGCTTCGAGCGGGGTCCGAAGCGCGTCGGTCCCGTGCCCGCGACGCCGGTGCTCGTGGTCGCCGGGGTGCTCGCCGTCGTCCCGCCGTTCTGGGCGATGGAGGTCGGCCTCGACCGCGCGGCGTTCGTCTGGGGCGCGGCCGCGATGGTCGGCGCCGTCCTCCTCGCGCGGGGTCGCGTGGGACGCGGCGCGTCGGACGTGCCGACCCGATAGGGTTCGGGGCGCGAAGGGGAGTATCCCGACACCGCACCACTCGTCAGCACGATCCGCATCGTCGGCGGATCCGGGGGTGCGGCGCCCGTCAGGGCGAGGGAGAGACGTTCGAGGACACCCCCTGCCCTCGAGGAGAACCACCCCGTGACCATCGTCCCGCTGCCGTTCGAGGTCGTCTCGATCGCCGTGCTCGTCCTGATCCTCGCGGTCGACGTGTTCCTCGGCTACCGACGACCGCACGTCCCCTCCACCCGCGAGTCGACCCTCTGGGTCGTCTTCTACGTGGTGCTCGCGCTGATCTTCGCGGGGCTGCTGCTCGTGATCGACGGGCCCACCCACGCGACCGAGTTCGTGGCCGGCTGGTTGACCGAGTACTCGCTCTCGATCGACAACCTGTTCGTCTTCATCGTGATCATGACGGGCTTCGCCGTGCCGAAGGTGCGGCAGCAGGAGGTCCTGATGGTCGGGATCATCCTCGCGCTCGTCTTCCGCGGGATCTTCATCCTCATCGGCGCGCAGCTGATCGAGAACTTCAGCTGGATCTTCTACCTGTTCGGCGCGTTCCTCGTCTACACCGCGATCACGCAGGCGTTCGGCAGCGAGCACGGCGACGCGACCGACACGCGTCTGATCCGCTTCGCCAAGCGCCACCTGTCGCTGACGGACCGCTACGACGGCGGGAAGATCCGCACGACGATCGACGGCAAGCGCTACTTCACGCCGATCCTCATCGTGCTGATCTCCCTCGGCGCCACCGACCTGCTGTTCGCGCTCGACTCGATCCCCGCGATCTTCGGCATCACCGACAGCCCCTTCATCGTCTTCACCGCGAACGTGTTCGCGCTGATGGGCCTCCGCCAGCTCTTCTTCCTGCTCGGCGACCTCGTCGAGCGGCTGAAGTACCTGAAGTACGGGATCGCGTTCATCCTCGCCTTCATCGGCGTGAAGCTCGTCCTGCACGCCCTCCACGAGAACGAGCTGCCGTTCGTCAACGGCGGCGAGCACGTGCCGGTGCCGGAGATCGGCACCGGGCTCTCGCTCATCGTCATCGTGGTGTCGATGGCCGTGGCGACGGTCGCGAGCCTCGTCAGCATCAAGCGCGACCCCGACCAGAGCCTCTCGGACCTGAAGAAGCACGACGCCTGATCGCGCATTCCTCGTTTCGTAGGACGACGAGTCCTCCGAAACGGAGGATGCGGGTGCGGGGTCGGATCGGGCGCGCCTACGATCGGAGGGTGCTGGGCGGCATGTTCGGGCGGATCCGACGCGCTGCTGCGTCGCGCCGTCGGGCGCCCGAGCACCACGTGCTCGCGGTCCCGCGCGCCGCGCCCCCGCCGCCGGCGGCCCTGGTCCGGCTGCCGCGCCATCCCTCGCAGCTGCTCCGCACCGACGCGTGGCTGCCGATCACGCAGCTCGCCGACCAGCGCATCCGCGCGCACCGGGGCGATCACCTGTCGATCGGCGAGATGGTGGAGACCGTGTCGCACGAGGTGGAGGACGTCGTCGCCGCGCAGCCGCTCGAGGAGGCCTTCGTCGCCTGGCGCACCTGGGCCGCGGTGACCGGCACGCCCTGGCCGGAGGGGTTCCACGAGCACCTCGTCGGCGCGAGCGCGTCGGAGGCGGACGACGTCGAGATCGCGCTGCACGTGCAGGCGGACCTCGCCGCGCTCATGCCGCAGGTCGTCGCCGCGCGGCTCAGCGAGAACCGCGCCTGACTCAGCGCGGGTGGGCGTCGTCGCCCTCCGGCGCGAGGGCCTCGAGCACGGCGTCGGCGACGGCGTGGACGTACCGGTCGAGCTCCGCACCGTTCGGGTCGTACGTCGGATTCACCTCGGTGAGGGTCAGCGCTCGGGCCCCGGGGAGGGCGAGGAGGCCCTCGAGCACCTCCATCGCCGTCGCGAGGGGCACGCCGGTGCCGTAGTGCGGGAAGTTCGCGAGCGGCAGCTCGGCGGAGTCGACCGCGTCGACGTCGAAGTGGACGACCACCGGGGCCGCGCCGAAGGCCTCCCGCACGCGGAGCACGGCGCCGTTCGGGTGCGCGGCGAGCGAGCGGTGGTCGACGTGCAGCAGACCCGGCCGAGCCTGGAGGGCGGCGGCGTCGACCGCGTCGACGTCGTCCGGGTCGTACCCGAGCATCGCGAGGTGGCGGTCGTCGAGCAGCGGGAACCGCGACCCGAGGCGTGCGAGGGCGTCGTCCGCGATCCCGAGCAGATGCGCGATGCCGGACGCGTCGGCGATGCCGCTGCCCGGGTGCCCGGGGGAAGCGAGGTCCGCGTCGCCGTCGAGGTAGGCGAGGCGGAGGTCGCCGAGCGCGCGCTGCGCGCCCGCGACGACCCCGAGCTCGATCGTGCAGTCGCCGCCGAGGACGAGCGCGAAGCGACCGGCCGTCAGCACCCGCTCGACCTCGCCGGCCACGAGCGCCGCCACCCGCACCACCGCATCGAGGTTGCGCGGGACCCCGTTCGACGGGTCGCGACGGAAGCGCTCGCCGGCGACGTCGCCCGCATCGTGGACGACCAGGCCGCCGGCGCGCAGCCGGTCGAGCAGGCCGTGCTCCCGCAGCGCGGCGGGCGCGAGGTCCTGCCCCGCGTGGTGCGCCCCCGCGCTCGTCGGGACGCCGATGACCTCGATCTCCACGGGGCGATCCTCCACCACGTGACCCGGAGGGGACGGGGCGTCCTCCCGGCCGCGCAGGCGGATCAGCCGCCGACGCCCGCCCGGTGGCGCGACACGAGGTCCGCGACGTGCGCCGCGAGGTCGTGCGCGGCCCGACGGGTCGGGCGTGCGAGGCGCGGCATCGCGATCCGACCGCCGACCGCGAGCGCGGGGTCGGTCGGGATCGCGTGCACGCTCCGGCGCTCGAAGTCGCTCCGCAGCGACTCCAGCTCGTCGGCGTCGCGCACCGGGCCGAACGGCGCGTCGAGCGCCAGCACCGTGCGGCGGCGGCCCTGCAGGCCGGTGCTCCCATCGACCTCCGTCAGCAGGGCGCGGGCGTCGGCGAGGCCCAGCGGGGTGCGCGGCGCGACGATGACGAGCAGGTCGTGCGGCCTCGCGAGGACGTCGAGGGCGATCCGCGCCGCGTGCCGGCCGGCGTCCTGCAGTCGCACGAGCGGATCGATCCGCGCCACCTCGTCACCGCTCGGGAGGCGGGTGCCGACGTCGCCGCCCGCGTGATCGAGCAGCTGCGGGGCGCCGAGCGGGCGCGACCGCATGCCCTCGAACAGGAGCGCCGCGACGGTCGTGACGCCGACGCCGCCGCCCGTCCCCGCGACGACGACGCGCACCCCGGAGTCCTGGGCGGCCAGCGGATCCGTCACCGGCCGACCTCGAGCGCGTCCGCGAACGCCGCGATCTGCACGATGACGCCGCTGTCGCCGCGCCGCACCAGCCGACCGCGGCCGGGCACCATCGGCTCCGCGTACACGCGCGGCAGGATCTGGCCCTCCGCGCGGTCGCCCGACATGAGCAGCGTCGTCCCACCGGTCTCGCGCAGGGCTTGCAGCGACCGGTCGAACAGGGCGCGCTGCAGGCCCGCGACGGGCCGCGTGAGCATCACGTGCAGACGCAGGTCGCGCGCGCTCGGCAGGAACGGGAGCAGGGGTTCGAGCGGGCTCGTGCCGCCCGACGACAGGATGTCGAAGTCGTCGACGACCACCACGATCCGCGGCCCGGAGGTGCGATCCGCCTGCCGCTTCCGCAGCTCGATCGCGATCGCCGAGGCCAGCTGCCCGGCCTCCGTGCTGCTCGCCGCGGACCCGCCGAGGTACTCGTCGGGGCACGCGTCGCGCAGGCCGCCGCGCGTGTCCATCACCGCGATCACCAGCTCGTCCGCCGTGTACCGGTCGACGAGCCCCGTGATCGCGCCGCGGAGCACGGTCGTCTTGCCGCAGCCCACGTCGCCGAAGACGAGCAGGTGCTGGTCGGCCCGCTCGAGATCGAGCGCGACCGGCGACATCGTGTCCTGCCGCAGGCCGATCGGAACGCGGTCGGGCTCGTCGAAGGGGTCGGGCAGCGCGCCGGGGTCGAGGGAGGTCGGCAGGAGGCGGATCGGCGCCGCCGCCGGACCGGCCCAACCCGCGACCGTGGATGCGGCGAGCTCCTCGAGCGCGGTCGGCAGGTCCGTGTCGGCCACGTCGTCGAGCACGGGCAGGGCGACCTGGGCGAACAGCCCGCCCTCCGTGAGGACCCGGCCGGGCTGGTCGGGGCGGATCGTGCGCATGAGCCGCCGGTCGATCAGCGAGTCCGCGGCGTCGTTGAGGCGCAGCTCGACCCGCGTGCCGACGAGCGGCTGCAGGCTCATCCGCAGCTCGTTCCAACGGGTGAGACCGAGCACGAGGTGCACGCCGAAGCCGCTGCCGCGCTGCAGGAGGTCGGCGAGCGCCTCGTCGAAGCGCTCGAACTCGCCGCGCACGGCGCCGTAGCCGTCCACGAGCAGCACGACGTCGGCGGTCCGCAGCTCCGGCACCCGGCCCGCGGCGTGCCGGCGCCGCAGCTCGGCGGGGGAGTCGATGCGGTGCTCGCGGAACACGCGCTCGCGCTCCGCGAGCATCAGCTGCACCTCCTCCAGCAGCCGCTGCACCGTCGCCGGGTCGGCCCGCGTCGCGACGCCGCCCACGTGCGGGAACGCCTCGATCGCGGCGAGTCCGCCGCCCGACAGGTCGATTCCGTACACGGCGACCTGGCCCGGCTCGGTGGAGAGGGCCGTCGCGGCCGCGAGCGTGCGGAGCACCGTGCTGCGGCCGGAGCCCGGCGCGCCGATCACGGCGGCGTGCCCGCCCGCCGCCGCGAGGTCGAGGAGCCACGGCTCCTGCCGCTGGCCGCCCGGATCGTCGAGCAGGCCGAGGGGCACCAGCATCGGGGCCCCACCCCGCCGCGCGGGGTCGACGACGCGGGACAGCGCGAGCCGCGCGGGCAGCGGCGGCATCCACACCGGCGCGACGGCGCGCTGACCGTCGGCCAGCCGGTCGACGGCCTCGTCGACGAGCGCACGGCCGACGCGGGGGCGCTGCAGCTCCGGCTCGACGCCCGGCTCCGCGGGAGCGAGCCCGTTGTGCACCGGCAGCAGCATCGCGCGGGGCGCGTCGAGCGGCGCCGGCGCGCTGACCGCCTCGACGGGGCCGGAGACGTAGCCGGCCCGGAAGCGGCGGAACACCGTCGTGTCGACCTTCAGGTAGGCGTAGCCGGGGATGGCCGGGAGGTGGAACGCGTCCGGCCGGTCGATGATCGTCGTGGACTCCGTCTCCGAGAACGTGCGGAGCCCGATCCGGTACGAGAGGTAGGTGTCGAGGCCGCGGAGCTTCCCGGCCTCGATGCGCTGGCTGGACAGCAGCAGGTGCACGCCGATGGACCGGCCGATGCGGCCGATGGTGATGAGCAGCTCGATGAACTCCGGCTCGGCGGTGAGCAGCTCGCCGAACTCGTCGATGACGAGCAGGAGGTGCGGCAGCGGCGGGAGGTCGGGCCGCTCCCGGCGCATCTCGGCGTAGTGCGACACGGACGCGAGGTTCCCGGCGTCGCGGAGCACCTTCTGCCGCCGCACGACCTCGCCGGCGATGGAGGCGCGAGCCCGCTCGGTCAGCTGGGCGTCGTCCTGCAGGTTGTCGATGATGCCCGCGACGTGCGGCAGCCCGGCGAAGGAGGCGAACGCGGCACCGCCCTTGAAGTCGACGAGCACCATCGCCAGGTCGTCGGGGGCGTGCGACAGCGCGAGCCCGAGCACGAGGGTCCGCAGCATCTCGCTCTTGCCCGACCCGGTCGCTCCCACGCAGAGGCCGTGCGGCCCCATGCCGAGCTCCGCGGACTCCTTGAGATCGAGCAGGACCGGGGCGCCGAAGTCGTCGAGCCCGATCGGCACTCGCAGGAAGTCCCGCGGGGTGCGGGGCGTCCAGGCCGTCTCCGGCGACACCCCGGTGACGTCGCCGATCCCGAGCAGCTCGGCGATGCTGACGCCCTCCGCCGACTCCGCCTCGTCGACGGCGCTGAGGCTGAGCCGGAGCGGCGCGAGCGCGGAGGCGAGGGCCCGGAACAGCGGCGGCGGCGTGACGTCGAGCCGCGCGGTCCGTTCCTCCACCTGGCCGTCCGCCACCCGCCGGACGTCGGTGACGACGGCCTCGCCGTCCTCGACCGTGATCCGCACGGTGACGTCGGAGGGCTCGTGCAGGCGGTCGGTCAGCAGGTGCACCGCGGTGGTCTGCAGATCGGGGAGGCCGAGGTCGGCGTCGGGCACCGGGAGCGTCGAGGCGACGTGCCCGCGGTCGTCGAGCAGCACCACGAGCCGCGGGAGCCCGGTCGTACCGGTGTCGCCGGTGCTGCGCTTCGCGGTCGCGGCGACCTGTGCCCGATCCGCGAGGTCGCCCCCGAGCACGGCGGCGAGCGACGCCGCGTCGGGTGCGATCCGCCGGGCGGGGACCGGGCCGTCGAACAGGGTCGCGTCGACGACGTGCGGCAGCGCGTCGAACCCCGTCCAGTCGCTCGCCGCGGACTCGGGGAACGCAGCGGCGAGGTGGAGGTCCTCCGGCGAGTGCAGCGCCGCCAGCTGGGCGATCAAGGACCGCGCGACGCCGAGCACCTCGTCGGCGGTCCCGACGATCGAGACGTGCCCCGCCCGCTCGAGGTCGACGGCGACGGGCATCCCCGCGATCGCGGAGTACTGGTCGACCACGAGCTGCGCCTCGGCGCGCATGATCGGGTCGAACGGCTGCACGGGGTTCTCGTCGCGGGGCAGCGCGAGCCGGAACCACGGGACCTCGCCGGTGCCGATCCGGGCCCGGAGGAAGTCCGCGTCGCCGCGGCGCCGCTCCCAGAGCCGCGCCGGGTCGCGGACGAGGTCGAGCAGCGCGCCCGGCTCGGGATCGAGCATCGCCGCCCGGTCCCGCACCTCGCGGGCGCGTCGACGCAGCTCGGTGCGGGTGCGCTCGAGGAAGTCGAGGTACCGCCCGCGCTGCAGGCGCCGCTGACGGGCCGCCTGGCCGCGGGACGAGAGCGCAGCGCCGACGCCGCCCACGAGCGCGACGACGAGGATGACGGCGCCGACGACCATGAACACCGGGTTCGCGTTGCGCAGGACGACGATCATCACGATCGATGAGAGCGAGCCGACGACGGGCAGCAGCGTCTGGATGGGGATGCCCGAGAGCGGTCCGTCGCCGAGGGCCGGCGGCGGTGCGAGCACGTCGGGGTCGGGCGGGGTCACCGGTCGGGTGATGCGCGCAGGCCGGTGCACGATGCGGAGGCTCATCGCCGGTTCCCGCCCGGTGTCATGACGGCGGCGGCGAGCCGGATCAGCGCGGCGCGGGTCGCGGACGAGCAATCGGCGCCGTGGACCGGCCGGAGGGCGCGGCGCGCCGGCTCGAACGGGACGCGGACGACCGGGACTCCGACGTCCGCGCCGAAGCCGACCGGCAGTCGGCCACCGGTGCGGCCGACGTCGACCGCGGCGACCACGACGTCGGGGCCGTTCGGGAGCGCGCGGACGGCTTCGGCGGCCGCGAGCGCGCGCTCGAGTGCGCTGCGGTCCGATCGCGTCACGACGCACACCGTGCTCGACGCCGCGGCGACGCCGCCGAGGTCGGCTCCCGCGCCTCGCACGCCCCAGTCGGTGCAGACCACGGGGCAGAAGCGTGCGAGCGGGGCGACGTGCTCCGCCCAGGCCGTCTCGGTGATCGCGAGATCGTCCTCGGCGTGACCGTCGAGCACGGCCACCCCGGCGTCGGTGATCGGCAGGCCCGCGAGCGCGTCCGCCTGCGACTGCGGCCGGGTGCGGCGGGCGTCGGCCGGAGGCGGTGCGGTCGTGCCGAGACCCGCGTGCCAGCGCAGCGACCGCGGCCCGGCAGCGGCGTCCACCGCGAGCACGGCGCCCCGGCGCCGCACCGCGATGAGCGCCGCGACGGCCGCGACCGTGGTGGAGGCGCCGACCCCGCCCACGAGCTGCACGAACCCGACGCGGCGGCTGAGCGCGAGCGGCGCGCGGATCGCGCGGTCGGCGGCCTCCAGCTCGGCCTGGCGGTCCGCCGCGCCGCCGAGCAGCGCCGGCAGGAGCGCGGTGGCGCCGCTCACCGGAACGCCCCGAGCAGCTCCGCGTAGACGCCGAAGGCGCCGATCACGAGCGGGACGAGCGCGACGACGGCCACCGCTTCCAGGACCGTGCCGATCCGGCGCAGACCCGCCCGGCGGTGCGGGGCGGGCGACACCTCGGCCAGCACCCCGATCACCACAGCGGCGAGGGCGAACGCGCCGGCGGCGGCGACCGGGACGAGCAGCCCGGCGATCGCCACCGCGGCGGGGATCGCGACGGCCGCCCAGAGCGCGAGCACCTGCCAGCGCAACGGGAATGCGCGGGTCCGCAGCGCGACGACCAGGGCGACCGCGCCCGCGGTGCCGAGCACCCACGAATCCGGGCGCAGCACGGCGGCGGTCAGCGCGGCGGCGAGCGTCGCCGCGAGCGCCGCCGTCGACCACGTCAGGGTCCGGTAGGCCGACGCCAGCGTCGTGAGGACCTCGTCCCGCCGGGTGAGCCGGCCGGCGATCACCCGGTCGTCGAGCGCCGCGAGGCCGGACGCGCTCATGGCCGCGGCGGGCAGGAGCCCGACGGCGACGACGGCGACGACCGCGGTCACCGCGCCGACGCGGCCGAGCGGCAGCCCGAGGCCGAGGAGGACGAGGGGGAGCGCCGCGCCGCCGAGGCCCAGCAGCGAGCCGAGCGTCGCGGCCCGGCTGCGGGACGCGACGCCGTGGCCGAGCAGCAGCGTCGCCCAGAGGACCGCGAGGAGCACGCCGACGGTCGCCGCGCCGGCCGCCGGCCCGCGGGCGCCGACCACGCCGGTCGCGACGAGGCCCGCGGCGGGGACCAGTCCGAGCGCGACGGCGAGCGCGACGCCCTGCGCGCGGCGGAGGCGTCCCAGCCCGAGCCCGAGCGCGACGAGCAGCGCGAGCGCCCAGGCCGCCGCGGGCACGGCGGGCGCGGGGGACGCTGCGGCGAGCGCGGCGATCCCGGCGCCCGCGGCGGCGAGCCCGATCCCGACGGCGCCGGCGACGATGCGCGCGGGTGCGTCCCAGCGGTCGCGCCGGTCGGCGATCGCCTCGCTCACCGCGTCCGTCACATCGCTCACCTCGGGCGGCGGCGGCGCCTCGTCGAGGCGGACGAGGCGCAGCAGCTCGCCGTCCGCGACCGCGAGTTCGGCGGGGGAGCGGTCGGGGTCGAGCTGCTCCCCGGTCAGGCGCGTCAGGGTGAGCGGTCGGGCCACCCGTGCCGCCGGCTCGCCGAGCAGGTCCATGAGCTGGGGCACGAGCGTGCCGATGGTCTCGTCGTTGGGCACGACGACGACCGCCCGCCGCTGCGAGCCGACCACGGTCACCCGGGTGAAGTCGCTCATCGGCCCGCTCCGGTCTGCTGCGTCGCGAGCGCGTGCAGCACGAGGGAGGTGCCGACGCAGCCGGCGCACACCACCGCCGCGAGCACGAGGCTGCCGACGACGCGCTTCACGTTGTCGTGCACGGCCCGGCGCTCCGCCAGCTCGCCGAGCAGGAACGCGCCGCGGAGACGGCTCCGGTGCGTGCGGACCGCTTCGAGCAGGACGGCGTCGGTCTCGTCAGCCACGCGGGGCCCCTTCCTCCACGGCCACGGACCGCACGGTGAGCTCGCGGCCGCCGAGGCGGATCCGCCAGCCCGGCGCGACGGCGGTGCGCACCTCGGGCACGAGCGGCCGGAAGGCGCCGGCTTCCGAGCGGACGCTCGTGCCGCCGGGGGAGCCGAGGTCCGTGACCCAGAGCAGCCCCTCCGCCCAGTCGACGAGCAGGTGCGTGCGGGCGATGCCGCGACTCAGATCGGGCAGCGCGTGCACCCGGCGGACGCCGGGCCGCTGCTCCGGTGCGCGCCCGAGCAGCACCGGACCGTCGACGACGAGCTCGTCACCCGAGTCGACCACGAGCCGGGCAGCCACGGTGTCCACGGGCGAAGGCGCGCGGGCGGCCGCGGCGGCCCGCGCCTCGGGGAGCGTGTCGGCCGCGAGCGCCACGGGGACGATCCGCGGAGCGGCGGGATCGCGTCCCTGCCGGAGGTCGGCCGTGACGAGCGATCTGCTGCGGCCCGTGAGCACCGCCGCGACGGCGACGCCCCACCGCCGCGTGGGGAGGCCGCTCAGCGCGTCGACGGTGCGGAGTCCGAGCCCGGCCCGGCCCGGGGTCCTCCCCGACGCGCGGAGCGCACCCGCGAGTGCGCCGACCGCGATGAGCGCGGCGAGGACGCCGGCCTCGGTCGCGAGCAGGACGTCCCGGGCGAGGGCGCGGGAGGCGAGCTCGACGGCAGCGGCGACGGCCGCGCCGGCGGCCAGTACGACGGCGAGGTCCACGAGCAGCGCCGTCCTCCGACGACCGCCGGACGCCGCGAACACCCCGTCGAGCGGCCCGGCGCCGGCGAGGGCGCTCCCGGGCGCGACGTCATCCAGCCGGACCCCGCAGACCGTGCAGCGCGCCGCGACCGGCGCGACGGGCGCTGCGCATCGGCCGCAGGTCGCGGCGGGCAGCAGCGCGTGGGGCATGGCGGGGTCCGTTCGGGGTGGGTCGGTCCACTCTGCGCCCCCGGCGGGCGACCGAGGACCCCCAATTCTCAGGCCATCAGGCCTTTCGTGTCGAACCGGTGTGCCCGCGAACGGTCCGGGACCCTCGCATTCCGAGCCCGAGGTGGACAGTCGGCCACGATCGGCGCAGCATGGACGTCGAGCCCACCACCCGGCTCGCGCCGCCCAGCACCCGCCCAGGTGCTCCCGGCACGCTCCGATGAGAACCCCTGATCGAAGGATGGTCACGCATGAAGTTCGCGATGGGAGCCGACACGCTCGCCCAGCTCGGCAAGCGCACCTCTTCCGCGTCGGGCGACCTCGGCGCGCAGGTGAAGGCGCTGCTCCATGCCGCCGAGCCGATCGAGAACCGCTTCAACGGCGCCGGCCGCGCCGCGTTCGACCGCTTCAAGGGCGAGTCGGACCAGGTGGCGGCGGAGCTCGACCAGTCGCTCGCCGCCGTGCTCGGTGGCATCCGCGGCATGGACACGACGTTCCACGCGGGCGACGAGCAGATGGCCGACGACGCGACGAGCGCGATGGGGTCGGTGTCGTTCGACGCCGCCCGGTTCTCGAGCCGCTGAGCGACGGACAGGAGGAGATCCCGATGGTGAACCAGATGGACCGCCGCGACTACGACGTCGCCGCGTCGCAGAGCGCGCAGGACAACTTCAACGTGGTCGCCGCGCAGCTCGAGGCGCTCATCGACCAGCGCGACGCGGACGTCCGCGCGGCGATGGCCGACTACCAGGCCGACGGGGTGTCGGACGAGTACCACGGCAAGGAGCTGCGCTGGAAGGCGGCGGCGGCCGAGGTGCGGAACATCATCTCGACGCTGCGCAGCTCGCTCTCCACCACGGACCAGACCGCGCACCAGACGCTCGCCAAGGCGAAGAGCGCGGTCGACGCGATCGGCTGACCCGGACGTGACCGGGTACCGGGTCGACCCCGCGGGGGTCAACGCCGTCATCGGCGCCGTCGTGACGTCGGCGCAGCCGATCGACAAGGCCGTCACGGCGCTGGAGGGCGACGTGGCGTCTGCGGCGACCGGCGCATCGTCGGCCCTCGTGGGCGGCGCCCTGCAGGAGGCGTTCCAGACCCTCGGGGCGCAGCTGCAGGAGGTGCGCACCCGTGTGCCCGCGGTGCTGCACGGCGCCGCGGATGCGGGCAAGGCCGTGCTCGACGGCGACGAGGCGATGGCGCAGCAGATCGTCGGCCTCGCGACGGGCGCCCTGTCGGAGACGCAGGTGCTCCGCTCCATGGCGCACGGCGGGGCGGTGCCGCGATGACGATGGTCGACCCCTCCGGCATCCCCGGCGCCGACCTCGACCTCGAGTCCGTGCGGACGGGCGCGTCCGGCATCGGCCGCAACGGCGGGGTGGTCCGCGACCAGGGCGCATCGATCGTGCGCGACTGGCAGCGCATGCCGGGGGTCTTCGAGGCCAGCGGCACCGAGTCGCTCTACAGCGCGATGACGCCCGTCGGCACGACCACGACGGCGATCGGCGACTCGCTCGACGGCATCGCCCGCGCGCTGACGGCCTACGCGTCGGAGGTCGAGCCGATCAAGGCGCGGCTCGACGCCCTCCGCTCCCAGGCGACGTCGTTCGTGACGAAGGCGAACTCGTTCACGTCGCACACGGAGTGGGTGTCGAGCGGGTACACGCTGGGGATCCCGCACCCGCAGCAGATCGACTCCTGGGATCAGGACCCCGACTTCAACGACGAGAACAACTCGTTGATCCGTCAGGTCGCCCAGGCCGAGGCGGACTGGCTCGACGCGCAGCAGCGCTGCGCGACCGCGATCCGCGCCGCCGTCGGTCTCGCCGCGACGGGCGCGGCCGACGAGCGGGCGCTCGCCGAGCAGCTGCGCGGCGGCGACCAGCTGCAGACCCCGTGGGGAAAGACCGGGGACCGCAAGGAGTCCTGCTCCGAGAAGGCGACCACCTTCCCGACCCACTTCCTCTGGGACGGCGTGGTCGTCGGCTTCGGCTGGGGCACGATCAAATCCATCGAGACGCTCGGCGGGCTGAATCCCGACGCCGTGTGGAAGGCGGGCGACGGCATCCTCCACGGCGACTGGGGCCAGGTCGTCGAGGCCGGCAAGGAGGACCTCGCCTCGACCGGTCAGGCCTGGCTCGGCCTGACGCATCTCGTGAGCTCGCTCGCGATCCCGGTGAACCCCGCGTTGCGGATGCAGCTGCTGCAGTCCGGCGCGTTCGACTGGCTGCCCTCGGACCTCCGCCAGGGAGCCGAGGACTGGACCGCCGCGGACGGCACCGCCCTGTACGGCACCGTCGCCGGCTTCGTCGGCCTGACCCTGCCGCAGAAGTGGTGGGACCCGAAGGCCTACAAGGCCGACCAGGTGTTCCAGAACTGGGCGGAGAACCCCGGCGGCGCCGCGGGCAACTCCGTCGCGAACATCGCCAGCTTCTTCATCCCCGGAGCCGGCGAGGCCAAGGCCGCCGGCATCGCGGGCGACGCCGCGAAGGTCGCCGAGGGCACCCGCGTCGCCGACCTGCTCGCGGACGGTTCGATCGGCACCCTCCGCGGCCTCTCCGCCGATGCGCTGAAGGCGACGATCAAGGGCCTGTCGGACGCCGATGCGGCGAAGCTCGCGACCGAGCTGGCCAAGCCCGAGCTCGACGCCGGCGCGCTGGCGGGACTGAAGCTCGACGACCTCACGATCCACGAGCCGCCCGCGCCGCACGATCTGCCGGCTGCTCCGCCGACCGAGCGGATCCCGGATCGCACACCGCCCGTCGACGAGGCACCGGCGACGGCCGATGCGCCTCCCGTGCGCGACGCCGCGGCGGCGCACGAGGCGCCGGCCGCGCACGAGCCGCCCGCCGCCGAGCAGCGCGCCGAGGGCACGCCCTCCTCCGCGGACGCGCCGTCGTCCGGGAGCGATCCGGCCCAGGACGGGCCGCGCGACGCGTCGACCACCGAGCAGTCGCCCCACCGCGAGGACGAGGACGGGCTGTACAACCGGCTGCAGCCGGACGACAAGGGCACCGGCATGCACTGGGACCTGGTGGACGCGAAGGTGCCCGTCGGCGAAGGCGGTCCGGGGTGGGTCCGACTGCCCGACCTCCCCGCGCCGACCGACGGCGTCCCGCACGGCGAGGTGCTGCCGGAGCACGGTTCGTATGCGGAACGCACCGAGCCGATGAACCAGAAGAGCGCATCCCTCCGGGTGGATGCGGACGCGCCGTGGGGCCGGTTCTCCGACGGGCGCCCGCTGACGCAGGACGACTGGGTGGAGCGCTACCAGAAGCCGGACGGGTTCGCCTACCCGGACAACGGGGGCGCCGTCCCGGGAACTCGGGCGGAGGTCACGGACCTCGGGGTGATCCTGCGGGAGTTCGGGCCGCAGGTGGACCGCATCGGCTACCCGGGTGGCGGATACCTCTCGCCCATCATCGATTCCACTCCGTTCTCCTTCGAGTCCCGCGCGCTCGTGCCCGACACGCTGTACAAGCCCTACTCGAGCTACATCATCGGCGCGGACCGGCTGCCCGAGGGCTGGAGCGCTGTCGTCTCGCGGGTCGCTCCTGCCGAGGGTTTTCCAGGCGGCGCGCTGCAGCTGCAGTTCTTCGACCACGGGCAGGAGCTGAGCGTCACCGACCTCATGAAGGCGCATGTCCTCGAGTGAGCTCAGCCTGAACGGCGTCACGATCGACCGGCTCGGGTTCGCCGGGTACCGCCCCCGAGCGGCGGACGACGGACTGCTCGTGACCGACGGCGAACTGCGGTGGCGGATCTCGAAGGACGAGCACGCCTTCGCCGTCGACTTCGCCGAGCGCGGCGACGCGTGGTCACGTCGCATCGAGGCGCGACGCTTCGAGGACGTCGAGCGGTGGCTCATGCTCACGACGAGTCCCGATGTCCGCATGGCACGGGGCCAGTACGCGCCTGCCGGGCCGTCGGAGGAGGAGATGGCGCCCGGATTCTCGATCCGCCTCGAAGGGCGTGACCGGCTGGTCGTCGATCGGGGCGGGCAGGAGCGCATCCGTCTCGTGAACGTCGGGGACCGGGTCGGAGCCGCGGTCGCATTCACCCATCTCGCGGACCTGCCGTTGGCCGAGGTGCCGGCCCGCCTCGACCGCGAGACCCCGCGATGATCGGCTCGGCACCCGGCGGTGCTGTCGCCGACCTGCGAGACACTCGTCGATGCCCGAACGGGCCCGTGGAGCAGGAGGCGCCGTGAGTGATGAGCAGGGTTCGCACAGACCGCAGATGGCACCGGTCGACCGCATCGGCACGGTCAACGGCACGCTCCTCCACGTGATGGTCGACGGGAAGCCGGCCTCCTTCGAGTCCCGCTCCCTGCCGCCGTCCGCGCTCGCCACCCCGCACGTCGAGTACCTCCTGCAGGCGCTTCCCGCGGCATGGTCGCTCGAGGTCGGCGAGGTAGCCCCGTGGTTCGGACAGCCCGGCGGTGCGACGCAGCTGTTCGTCCTCGACGGCGCCGGTCGCAAGGTCCGTGTCGCGGACCTGCTGCGGATCGGGGTGCTCGCGTGAGCGTGCTCGAGCTGCCGGAGGCCGCACGCCGCGTGCTCGGCGCGGCGCGATGCTCCATCCGCGAGGACGAGGACGGCTACTGGATCTCGGAGGGGGAGGGCGAGATCCGGTATCTGGTGCGGCGCACGCCGGATCACCTCCGCCTCGTCCGCTACGACCGGGGCGACGACCCGCTGTGGCAGATGAGCGCCGACGACGCGGTCGACCTGGTCCGCTTCCTCATGGTCGAGCTCGGCCCCGTCGCGCGCCAGTACCGCGGGCTCATCCCCGTGGTGTTCCCGACCTTCGACCCCGGCGTCTCCGCGGGGTTCGATCGCCGGATCGACGACGAGGGGATCGTCGTACGGCAGGGGGATCGCATCCGCGGCGTGTTCCCTGCGGAGGATCCGTTCGGCGTCAGCCGCTCGACCGACTTCACCTGGTACGCGGACGTCGATCCGGATCGCATCTCCGAGCTGATCCTCACCACGAGCGTCGCTCCGGCCCCACCCGGATGAAGCGACTCGTCCCGGCCGAGGTGCGCGCCGTCCTGCGGGACGGGGTCCGTCACCGCCTTCGCGGTGCGGGACGGCGACGATCCTCGCTCGCGGCTCGACGTCATCCCGCTCGACGCCTGACGGGAGTCGTTCAGGCCTCGGTTCCGTCGCACCGGTCGGCGACCTCGCGGAGGACGGCCGTCAGCCTCGCGTCGACGCGCGGCACGACGACGTCGCTCCACCACGGGCGTCCTGCGGCGTCGACGTCGAGCAGTCGACGCGCCTCCGTGGGCGACGACACCTCGCGGGGGAGCGTCACGGTCGCGAGCACGGAGCCGGCCGGGTCGACCAGCTGCGCGGCGGCACCGGGCAGCACCTGCACGAGCCCGTCGGGGACGACGGCGCGCAGCGCGGCGAGCCAGGTCTCGGGCGTGGGCGGAGTCGCCGTCAGGAGGGTGCGCTCGTGCGGCATCTCAGGCCTCACTCCGGTCCGGTGCTGGCACGCCGCGGAGGACGGCGCGCACGCGCTCGCGACCGACGACGTCGACGAAGCGTTCGAAGGCGGGCCAGCCGCCGTCCGCGCCGCCGAACGGCACGACGACGCCGGGGATCCGCGGGCGGCCGACGACGAGCGCGCCGAAGCGCTCGACGAGCTGCGGCACGTCGAGGCCGAGGTCGCGCACGCCCGGGGCGCCGATCAGGACCGCGACCGGCACGGGCGGCGCCTGCAGGTGCGGCGCCGTCGTCAGGTCGGCGCGGCCGGGGCGCGCGAAGACGGAGGCGAAGAGCGGCAGGGCGTCCTCCGCGAGCATCCGCAGGCGGGTCGGGACCTCGGCGAAGGCGGCGTCGGTCGACGGCGCGCCGACGGGTCCGAGCGCGACGAGCGCCTGCAGCACCTCCTCGACGCCCTTGTCGGTCCGCTGCACGAGGGTGCTGCCGATCAGGGAGGGGCCGGCGACGACCACCCGGGACTCCTCCGGCGCGCGAGCCGCGAGGTGCCGGGTCACGGCGACCGGATCCCACGGGTGCTCGACCGGCTCGTGCGGGCCCCAGCCGGTCGGGCCGTCCGCACCGGCGAGGCCGGCGACGAGCTCGAGCGCGCCGCCGATGCGGGTGGCGGCCTCGGCGCGGTGCCGCAGGGACGCGGTGACGACCAGCTGGA
The DNA here is from genome assembly GCF_004364555.1 of Amnibacterium kyonggiense. Taxonomy (GTDB): domain Bacteria; phylum Actinomycetota; class Actinomycetes; order Actinomycetales; family Microbacteriaceae; genus Amnibacterium; species Amnibacterium kyonggiense. The sequence continues at coordinate 1,383,255 of NZ_SOAM01000001.1, forward strand.
GGGCGTCCGCCTCCACCGGCCGCAGGAACGACGGCGAGACGCCCGTGCCGTCGGCCGCCAGCCCGAGCAGCCCGTCCCACGAGCCTCCCTCGCCGTCCTCCACGACCCAGGACCCGCCCGCGGAGGCGAGCGCGTCGCGGAGCGGGTCGGTCAGCCGCGAGGTCGCAGGCGTGACGAGGCGGACGCGGCGCTGTGCCGCGTGCGCCGCGATCAGCAGGTCGGCGCGGAGCGGGGTGAGCGCGACGACCTCGCGGTCCGAGCGCGTCACGAGCACGTCCCCGTCGACGCCGTCGACGAGCGGATGCGGTCGCGCCTCGCCGGTCGTCACGCCGCCATCCTGCCGCCCGCCGCTGCGGCCGCGCCGAAACACGGTGGTAACGTGCCCTCCATGCTCCGCGGCGCGCTCCTCCTTCCGTGCCGCGACGAGGTCTGAACCCACCGGCTCCCTCGTCGCGGAGGTCTTCACCTGCCGGGAACATCCCTTTTCTGGAGGACTTCCATGAGTGAGACCGCTCCCGCACCGCAGCGCGCACATCGCGACGGCGCGCGCACCCTGGCCGAGAAGGTCTGGGCCGACCACCTCGTCAAGCGAGGTGAGGACGGCGCGCCCGACCTCATCTACATCGACCTGCACCTCGTGCACGAGGTCACCAGCCCGCAGGCCTTCGACGGGCTTCGGGCCGAGGGGCGCCCGGTCCGCCGCACCGACCTGACGATCGCGACGGAGGACCACAACACCCCGACGCTGCACATCGACAAGCCGATCGCGGACATCACGAGCCGCACGCAGATCGAGACGCTGCGCCGCAACGCGCGGGAGTTCGGCGTCCGCCTGCACTCCCTCGGGGACGCCGAGCAGGGGATCGTGCACGTCGTCGGCCCGCAGCTCGGGCTGACGATGCCGGGCGTGACGGTGGTCTGCGGCGACTCGCACACCTCCACGCACGGTGCGTTCGGCGCCATGGCGTTCGGCATCGGCACGAGCGAGGTCGAGCACGTGCTCGCCACGCAGACCCTGCCGCTGAAGCCGTTCAAGACGATGGCGATCACCGTCGAGGGCACGCTGAAGCCGGGCGTGACGGCGAAGGACATCATCCTGGCCGTCATCGCGAGGATCGGCGCCAACGGCGGCCAGGGCTACGTCCTGGAATACCGCGGGTCCGCCATCCGATCGCTCTCCATGGAGGGCCGGATGACGATCTGCAACATGTCGATCGAGGCGGGCGCGCGCGCCGGCATGGTCGCGCCGGACCAGACGACCTTCGACTACCTCGAGGGCCGGCCCCACGCACCGAAGGGCGCCGACTGGGACGCCGCGGTGGAGTACTGGAGGACGCTGCCGTCCGACGACGACGCCGTGTTCGACGCGGAGGTGTTCCTCGACGCCGACGAGCTCGAGCCGTTCGTCACCTGGGGCACCAACCCGGGCCAGGGCACGACCCTCGCGGGCGAGGTGCCGGACCCGGCCGCGATCGCGGACCCGCAGGAGCGCGCCGCAGCCGAGCGCGCGCTGCAGTACATGGACCTCGCTCCGGGCACGCCGCTCAAGGAGATCGCGGTCGACGCGGTCTTCATGGGCTCCTGCACGAACAGCCGCATCGAGGACCTCCGCGCGTTCGCGTCGATCGTCCGGGGGCGCAAGAAGGCCGACGGCGTCCGCGTCATGGTCGTGCCGGGCTCGGCCCGCGTGCGGCTGGAGGCGGAGGCGGAGGGGCTCGACAAGGTCTTCGAGGAGTTCGGCGCCGAGTGGCGCTTCGCGGGCTGCTCGATGTGCCTCGGCATGAACCCGGACCAGCTCGCGCCGGGGGAGCGCTGCGCCTCCACCTCCAACCGGAACTTCGAGGGCCGGCAGGGCAAGGGCGGCCGCACGCACCTCGTGTCGCCGCTCGTCGCCGCGGCGACGGCGATCCGCGGCACCCTGTCCGCCCCGTCCGACGTGCTGGAAGGGAGCCTGGTCTGATGGAACCCTTCACCACCCACACCGGCGTCGCCGTCCCGCTGCAGCGGTCCGCGGTCGACACCGACCAGATCATCCCGGCCGTCTACCTGAAGCGGGTGACGAAGACCGGGTACGACGACGCGCTGTTCGCGAACCTGCGCCAGGAGCCGTCGTTCGTGCTGAACGACCCGGCCTACGCGCAGGGCTCCGTCCTGTTCGCGGGCCCGGACTTCGGCACGGGCTCGAGCCGCGAGCACGCGGTCTGGGCGCTCCGGGACTACGGCTTCCGCGCCGTGTTCGCGCCGCGGTTCGGCGACATCTTCCGCGGCAACGCCGGCAAGCAGGGCCTGCTGACCGGCGTGCTGCCGGAGGACGTGATCGCGACATGCTGGGCCGCGATCGAGGCGGATCCCGGCGTCGCGGCTACCGTCGACCTCCAGGCGGGCACCGTCACCCTTTCGGGGGAGACCCACCCGTTCGAGATCGATGCCTACACTCGCTGGAGGCTCCTGGAGGGCCTCGACGACATCGGACTCACGCTGCGTGACGAAGCGCTGATCACCCAGTTCGAACAGGGCCGCGAAGCGTGGCGACCCCGGACCTTGCCGGTTAGGGAATCTTGAGCACAGCATTCAGTTCCGCGCCCAACACCGCCCAGATCGCGGTCACCTCCGACGCGGCCCGTGCGGGCGCGAGCGTCGGCCTGACCTTCGATCGGCTGACGATCGAGGGCGGGAAGCCGCTGCGCGGCGCCGTCGAGGTGCGCGGGGCGAAGAACCTCGTCACCAAGGCGATGGTCGCGTCGCTGCTGTCCGAGGACATCAGCGTGCTGCGGGACGTGCCGGACCTCAGCGACGTCCGCGTCGTGCGCGGGCTGCTCGAGATCCACGGCGTCTCCGTCACCCCGGGCGTGCAGCCCGGCGAGCTGCTGCTCGACACCCGCAACGTGCGCCGCGCGCACGTCAAGGAGATCGACGCGCACGCCGGCTCGAGCCGCATCCCGATCCTGTTCTGCGGCCCGCTGCTGCACCAGCTCGGCGAGGCGTTTATCCCGGACCTCGGCGGCTGCCGGATCGGCGACCGCCCGATCGACTTCCACCTCGACGCGCTGCGCAAGTTCGGCGCGATCGTCGACAAGCTGCCCGCCGGCATCCGCCTGTCGGCGCCGAACGGGCTGCACGGCGCGCACATCCACCTCCCGTACCCGAGCGTCGGCGCGACCGAGCAGGTGCTGCTCACCGCGGTGCGCGCTCGCGGCACGACGGAGCTGCGGAACGCGGCGATCGAGCCCGAGATCATGGACCTGATCGCGATCCTGCAGAAGATGGGCGCGATCATCTCGGTCGAGCCGAACCGCGTCATCCTCATCGAGGGCGTGACCGAGCTGAAGGGCTACGCGCACCGCGCGATCTTCGACCGCAACGAGGCCGCCTCGTGGGCCTCCGCGGCGCTCGCGACCAAGGGCGACGTGTTCGTCAAGGGCGCGGTGCAGGAGCACATGATGACGTTCCTGAACGTGTTCCGGAAGGTCGGCGGCGCGTTCGACGTGCTCGAGGACGGCATCCGCTTCTACCACCCGGGCGGCGCGCTGAAGCCGGTCGTCATCGAGACCGACGTGCACCCCGGCTTCATGACGGACTGGCAGCAGCCGCTGATCGTCGCGCTGACGCAGGCGGACGGCGTCTCCACGGTCCACGAGACCGTCTACGAGAACCGGTTCGGCTTCACCGACGCGCTGCAGAAGATGGGTGCGGACATCCGCGTCCACCCGCGCGGCTTCGCCGCGCCGAACCGCCGCGTCCCGCGCCGCGAGCTCGAGCAGGCCGCCGTGATCACCGGGCCGACGCCGCTGCACGGCGCCGACATCGAGGTGCCGGACCTGCGCGGCGGCTTCTCGCACCTCATCGCGGCGCTGACCGCCGAGGGCACGAGCACCGTGCGCAACGTGGGGATCATCAGCCGCGGCTACGAGAACTTCGGCGAGAAGCTGAAGGCCCTGGGGGCGCGCTTCAGCGTCGACGGCTGAGGGCTCCGTCGGATGTCTGATCGAGAGCCGGTCGAGCCGGCCCTCGCGGCGGTGCGGACGACGCCGCGGCGGCCGAAGTCGGAGAAGCGTCGGCCGTCGGTGTGGTGGCCGCTCGCCGGGCCGGCCGCGCCGATCGTCCGTGCGCTCGCCGCGACCCGGATCCGGAGCGGTGAGAAGCTGCCCGCGACCGGGCCGTACATCCTCACGCCGAACCACATGTCGAACCTCGACCCGGTGGTCGTCGGAGAGGTCGTGTGGCGGCTCGGGCGCGCGCCCCGCTTCCTCGCGAAGGCCTCGCTCTTCCGTGTGCCGGTGCTCGGCGGGCTGCTGCACGCGCTCGGCCAGATCCCGGTGGACCGCGGCGGCGCTGCGCGGGGCGCCATCCCGCTCTCCGCGGCCGAGCGGCTGATCGGGGAGGGGCAGGGCGTCATCGTCTACCCGGAGGGGTCGCTGACCCGCGATCCGGACCTGTGGCCGATGCGCGGCAAGACCGGCGCGGCGCGCCTGGCGCTGCAGCTCGGGATCCCGGTGATCCCCGTGGCGCACTGGGGCGCGCAGGCGCTCATGCCGGTGAACTCGACGAAGCTGCGCCTCCGACCGCGCGCCCACGTGCAGGTGCTCTTCGGCGACCCGATCGACCTCTCCGACCTCGGCCGCGTGGCCGACAAGGCCGCGCTCGCGGAGGCGACCGATCGGATCATGGCCGCGATCACCGAGCTGCTCGAGGAGCTGCGCGGCGAGACCGCGCCCGCCGAGCGCTGGGACCCGGCGAAGCACGGCCAGACCGAGACGGGCACCTTCTGATGCCGGTTTTCACGGATCAGGACGAATCGACGACACGCCGCGCCCGCCGGGTCGCCGGCCGGCGTGTCGGCCGAATCGTCCTGATCGGTGCAACGCGATGAGGGTCGCGGTCCTCGGGGCCGGCTCGTGGGGCACCGTCTTCGCGAAGGTGCTCGCCGACTCCGGCAACGACGTCGTGCTGTGGGCCCGGCGGCCGAAGGTCGCGCAGGCGATCGAGCACCGCCGGCGCAACGACGACTACCTCCCCGGCGTGCTGCTGCCCGCCGGCATCGAGGCGACCAGCGACCTGCCGCGCGCGCTCCGCGGCGCGGAGGTCGTCTTCCTCTCCGTCCCGAGCCAGTCCCTCCGCGGCCTGCTCCGCGACGTGCGGCCGGCCCTCGAGCCGACCGCGATCGCGGTCAGCCTGATGAAGGGCGTGGAGGACGGCACGGGTGCGCGCATGAGCGAGGTCATCCGGCAGGGCCTCGCGCTGCCGGACGACCGGATCGCCGTGGTATCCGGCCCGAACCTCGCGCTCGAGATCGCGCGCGAGGAGCCGACCGCCGCGGTCGTCGCCTCCACCTCCCTCGACACCGCGATGCGGGTCGCCTCCGCCTGCGCGAACCGCTACTTCGGGACGTTCATGAACGCGGACGTGATCGGCACCGAGTTCGGCGGGGTGCTGAAGAACCTCATCGCGCTCGCGGTCGGCATCGTCGTCGGCGTCGGGTACGGCGACAACACGAAGGCCTCGATCCTCACCCGCGGGCTCGCGGAGATGAGCGCGTTCGCGGCGGCGTTCGGCGCGCAGCCCGACACGCTCGCCGGCCTCGCGGGCATGGGTGACCTGATCGCGACGAGCGAGTCGCCCCGCTCGCGGAACAACCGCGCCGGGCGCCTCCTCGGCCAGGGCTACACGAAGGACGACGTGCTCCGCACGATGGACCAGGTCGCGGAGGGGCTCGCCTCGCTCGAGCCCGTCCTCGCGCTCGCGGCCGCGAAGGGCGTCGAGATGCCGATCTGCACGCAGGTCTCGCAGGTCATCGCCGGCACCCTCGACCCCCGCGACATCGCCCCGCACGCGGCGGCCGACCCGCTCCCGATCGGGGAGTGATCGGCGAGTGATCGGCGCGGGCCCGGCTCGCTCCGGTCCCACTCCCGACCCGCTCCATCCCGTCCCCAGTTCGGGGGCCATTTCGCGCATTTCGGAGGACGGAACACCGGAATCGGCCGTCCAGATCCGATTCATGCTCCATCCTGTGAAGACCCGGTGTACCCGCACCGTGTGTTCTTCCCCCCCTTCTCCGTCTCCTGCGCGTCCCCGCGCGCGCCGACGGTGCACCTGAAAGCACCCTCCCCGATGCTCTCTGCTTCACCCGCCCCTGCCCGCTCGCGCCGCCCGCGCCTGCTCGTCGCCCTCGTCACCGCCGCGGTCGTCGCGTCCGTCGCCGTGCCGATGCAGGCGCTCGCCGCCCCGGACACGACCGCCCCGGGCAAGCCGGGCAGCGTCGCCAGCAGCTACTACGGCGGCGTCGGCACCGTGCTCACGTGGAGCAGGGTGTCCGCGAGCGACCTCGCGACCTACCGCGTGTACCGCTCGTCGCAGAAGGCGATGACCGTCGCGAACTCGACGCGGATCGGCGAGACGACGTCACTGTCGTTCACGGACCGCACGGCCACCGCGGGGGCGACCCTCTTCTACGCGCTCACCGCCGTGGACCGCAGCGGCAACGAGAGCGGCTTCTCCTCGATCAAGCAGGTGACCGCGAAGGACACCGCCAAGCCCGGGACGCCCTCGAGCCTGAAGGCGACCGCCTCCGCGTCGGGCATCGCGCTCGACTGGAAGGACAACGGCGAGCCCGACCTGGCCGGGTACCAGGTGCTGCGCAGCACGTCCTCCGGCGGCCCGTGGACGCAGGTCGCGTCCGGGCTGACGGCATCCGCGTTCACCGACGCGCAGGCGCCCGCGACCGTGAAGAGCTACTACCGCGTCACGGCCAGCGACCTCAGCGGCAACACCTCGTCCTACGCCAGCACGTCCGCCACGCGTCCGTCCGGCGCCGTCGTCGTGCCGCCCGCCGCGCAGCCGCCCGCCGCGCCGACCGGCTTCACCGCGAAGCTGAGCTCCGCGGGCGTCCCGCAGCTGTCCTGGACGGCGGCGACCGGAGCGACCTCCTACCGGCTCAGCCGCGCCGCGGGCGCGGACGCCGACGGCGTCGTGCTCTCCTCGTCGATCACGGCGACGACGTACTCGGACGGGGCGGCCCCCGCGAAGCAGACCGCGTACTACCGGCTCGTCGCGGTGAACGCCGCGGGCGCCTCCGCCGCGGTCACCGCCTCCGTCGCCGTCCCCGGCGACACCACCCCGCCCGCCACGCCCGGCAGCCCGACGACGAAGGTCGTCCCCGGCGGTGGCATGACGGTGTCCTGGCCCGCCAACAAGGAGGCCGACCTCGCCGGCTACACGGTGCAGCGCCGCGACGCCGACGGCGTGTACCGCGACTGGCTGCCCGCCTCGGGCGCCGCGTACGCGCTGACGTCCTTCACGGACGACACCGCGATCGAGGGCACGGTCCACTACTACCGCCTCCGCGCGATCGACGCCTCGGGCAACCTGTCCGGCTACAAGTCGATCACGGCGAACAACCCGAACAAGGCGCCGGGTGCGCCGACGTCGCTCGTCGTGAAGCAGGACCCGACGGCCGGCCTCGCGCTGACCTGGAAGGCGCCCTCCGACGTCGACCTCGCGGGCTACTCCGTCTACCGGAGCACGAGCTCCTCCAGCGGCTTCGCGCTGCTGACGACGCTCACCACGGCCGCGGCGGGTCAGACCCCGGGGTTCCGCGACACGAGCGCGCCCAAGGGCGTCACGGTCTACTACCGCGTCGCCGCGGTCGACGCCGTCGGCAACGCCTCCTCCCTGTCGAGCACCGTCTCCGGCACGTCGCTCACGAACCCCGTGCCCGTCGCGGTGGACACGACCGTGCTCACGGTCGGCAGTGGCGAGCAGTTCGCGACGGTCGCCGCCGCGGTCGCGTCGATCCCGACGAACAACCTCAAGCACTACCGGATCGACATCGACCCGGGCACCTACACCGAGCACTTCACGATCGACTCGCCGTTCGTCGAGCTGCACGGCACGGGCACCGGCCCGAACGCCACGGTGATCAGTGCCGCGCGCGCGTCCGGCAGCCCCGACCCCGCCGCGCCCGGCGACACGCTCGGCACCGCGGGCAGCGCCGTCGTCTTCGTCGACGCGAACGACGTCCGCCTCTCGAACCTCACCGTCGCCAACACCTTCGACGAGGTCGGGAACCCCCAGATCGCCGACCAGCAGGCCGTCGCGCTCCGCGTCGAGGGCGACCGCTTCGTCGCCGACCACGTGCGGCTCCTCGGCAACCAGGACACGCTCCTCGCCGACACCCCGAAGCCGACGACCCGCATCCGGCAGTACTACGTCGACTCCTACATCGAGGGTGACGTCGACTTCGTGTTCGGCGCGGCGAACGCCGTCTTCGACCGCGTGACGTTCCACGCCCTCGACCGCGGCAAGAGCAACAACGGCTACCTCACCGCCGCCAGCACGGACATCGGCAGCAAGTACGGCTTCCTCATCTGGAACAGCAAGGTGGAGTCGGACGCCGCGAAGGGCACCGTGAACCTCGGGCGCCCGTGGCACCCGAGCGCCGACCCGGATGCCCAGGGCTCGGTCGTGTTCATGCACACCTCGCTGCCGGCCGCCATCGACACCGTGCAGCCGTGGGACGACATGGCGTCCACGAACTCCTCCGGGACCAAGGTCAACTTCCCGTGGACCACCGGTCGCTTCGCCGAGTTCGACGACTTCGGGCCGGGCGCGACGGTCTCCGCGAACCGTCCGCAGCTCACCGCCTCGAACGCCGCGAAGATCACGCCGGAGATCCAGCTCGCCGGCAAGGACGGCTGGAACCCGGTCGTCGCCGACCCGGGCACCGCTCCGGACGCGCCGACCGGCGTGGTCGCGTCGACCGACACGCGGCTCGTGAACCTCACCTGGAACGACGACGACTCGGCCCGCGTCGTCGGCTGGAACGTCTACCGCGCCGACGCGACCGGCCCGTTCTCGAAGCTCGGGACGACCGACACCGCCTCCTACCAGGACACGACCGCCGTCACCGGCGCCGCCTACCGCTACGTCGTGACCGCGATCACCCGCCAGGCGCTCGAGTCGGCGCAGAGCCCGATCGTCACCGTCACCGTCACGGCCGCGGCGCACACCGCCGACTACGTCGTCGACCCGGCCGCTACCCCCGGCCCGACGACCTTCACCACGCTCGCCGCCGCGCTCGCCGCAGCGCCCGCCGGCACGCCCACCGACCCGACGGTCATCGAGCTCGCGAAGGGGCGGTACGCCGAGTACACGACCATCGCGAAGCCGTGGACCATCGTCCGCGGCGCCACCGGCGACCCGAAGGACGTCGTCATCACCGGCGATCGCGCCGCGGGGACGCCCACCGGAACCACCACGAACGGGGTGCCGGACACCTACGGCACCTCCGGCAGCGCGACGCTCGTCATCACCGGCAGCAACGTCGGGCTGCGCGACCTCACGGTCGAGAACGCCTACAAGGAGGGCACGTACGCGAACGGCCAGGCCGTCGCCCTCCGTTCGACGGGCGACCGGCTCTCGTACGACGACGTCCGGCTGCTCGGCAACCAGGACACCCTGTACGCGAACAGCCCGTCGACCACGACGACCGCGCGCACCTACATCCACGACTCGTACATCGAGGGGGACGTCGATTTCGTCTTCGGTCGCGGCACGGTCGTCATCGACGACTCGACGCTGCACGTCCTCGACCACGGCACGTCGCCGAACGGCGCCGTGACGGCCGCGAGCACGAACACCGCCAACCCGTACGGCTTCCTCATCACGGACAGCCGGATCATCGGCGACGCGCCGGACGGCTCGCAGAACCTCGGCCGCCCGTGGCAGCCGGGCATCGCGCAGCCCGACGGCAGCTCGGTCGCCGACACGACCGCCGTCGCGCAGGTGACGGTCCGCGACAGCTGGCTCGGTCCCGTCGTCTCGGCCACCGCCCCGTGGACGAACATGGTGAACAGCGGCACGACGACCTCGTGGACCTCCGCCCGGTTCGGCTCGTACGCCAACACCGGCCCCGGCGCCGGCACGGGTGCCGGCTCGCCGCAGCTGACCGACGCCCAGGCCGCGGACGCGACGCCGGAGCGCTACCTCGCCGGCGCCGACGGCTGGAACCCGGTCGCCGACCCAGCCCCGCAGACCGCGCCGTCCGCGCCCGCCGGCCTGACCGCGACCGGCGGCGACCAGCAGGTCTCGCTCACCTGGAACGACAACCCGGAGGCGGACGCCGCGACCTACCGCGTCTACCGCTCCACGGGCTCCGACGCGGTGACGGCCGACGCCGCGCACCTCGTCGCCGAGGTGGCCAAGCACGCCTACACCGACGCGGGCCTCGTGAACGGGACCGAGTACCACTACCTCCTCGTGGCCGTCGACACCGCCGGCCGCAGCTCCGCTCCCTCCGATGCCGTCTCCGCGACCGCTGCGGTGAAGCCGCTCGTCGCCGACGTCACCGTGGCGAAGGACGGCTCCGGCGACTTCACGACCGTGCAGGCGGCGCTGAACGCGGTGCCGGCCGGCACCGCCGCGTCGCCGAAGGTCGTGCTCGTGAAGCCGGGCACCTACCGCGGGGTGGTCGTCTCCTCGAAGCCGAACGTGATCATCGCGGGCACGAGCGGCGACGCCGCGGACGTCGTCATCACCTTCGACAACGCCAACGGGACACCGACGTCCGCCACCACCTGCCCGCAGGTGACGACGGCGACCTGCGGCACGGCCGGCAGCGCCACCGTGACGCTCACCGGCGCCGGCGTGCAGGTCCGCGACCTCACGATCGCGAACACCTTCGACGCGTCCCAGCACCCGGAGATCGGGAACTTCAACACCCAGGCCGTCGCGCTCCGCGCGACCGGCGACCGGCAGGTCTACCGCGACGTGCGGCTGCTGGGTGCGCAGGACACCCTGAACGCCGACGCGTCCGGCGGCATCTCGGCCGACGGCTCCGGCTACCCGCGCCAGTACTACGTCGACAGCCTGATCCAGGGCAATGTCGACTACGTCTTCGGCCGGGCGAGCGCCGTGTTCCAGCGGGTGACGTTCTCCTCCACCAAGCGCAACGGCGGCACCGTGTTCGCGCCGTCGACCGCGAGCAAGGCCCTCGGCTACCTCGTCGTCGACAGCCGCTTCACGAGCAGCAACGACCCGGGATCCTTCTACCTCGGTCGGCCGTGGCGCGCATGGAGCGACGGCGCGTACGCGGACTCCTCCCGCGGGCAGACGGTGATCGTGGACAGCTCGTTCGCCGCGGGCTTCGCGGTCGCCCACCCGTGGACCGACTTCGCGCCGAACCTGTGGACCGACGGGCGCTTCGCCGAGTACCGGAACACGGGCGACGGTGCGACCGTGAACGTGAACCGTCCGCAGCTCACCGACGCGCAGGCCGCCGCGATCACGCCGGCCGGGTGGCTGGCCGGGTCGGACGGCTGGAACCCGCTCGTGGACGCGCCCGCGGACACCGCTCCGGCGGCACCCACCGGGCTCGCCGTGACCGCGGCGAGCAAGCAGGCCTTCGTCACGTGGGACGAGAGCACCGCTGCGGACGTCGTCGCCTATCGCGTGCTGCGCGACGGCGCGGTCGTCGGCACGGTCGACTCGCCGTCCTTCACCGACACCGGGCTCACGAACGACACCGCCTACCGCTACACGGTGGTCGCGGTGGACGCCGCCGGCCGCGTCTCCGCGGAGAGCGCGCCCGTCTCCGTCACGCCGAAGCTCGTCGTGGACGCGGTCGTGGCCGCGGACGGCTCGGGGGACTACACCACCCTCGCCGCCGCCCTCACCGCCGCGAAGGCGGGCTGGGTCATCAAGGTCCAGCCGGGCACCTACACGGGCACGACCACGATCGGGAAGCCGGTCACCGTCATCGGCGGCGGGAACGCCCCCGGCGACGTGGTCCTGACGAACGGCACCGCGGACGCGACCGTCGCGATCACCGCCGACGGCGTGAGCCTCAGCGGCCTGACCCTCGCCAACACGTCGACGTCGGGCAGCGCCCCGGCGCTGTCGATGACGGGCGATCAGGACCTGGTCGCGAACAGCGTGCTGACCAGCGCCGCGAACCGCACCGTCTTCGCGGACACCGTCACGTACACCGCGTCCGCGCGGCAGATGATCACCGGTTCGACGATCGTCGGCGGCAGCGACATCGTGCTCGGCCGCGCGACGCTGGTGATCAACGACAGCACGATCAAGCCCCGGCAGAGCGGCACGGTCCTCACGCCCAGCACGGCGTCGACGTTCAAGGGCTTCCTGCTGATCAACAGCACGGTGGACACCACCGGGGTCACGAACGTGCAGCTCGGCCGCCCGTACCGGGCCTGGGGCGACCAGTACACGCCGAACTCGGTCGGGCAGGCCGTGGTCCGCGACTCCGTGCTCGGTTCCGGCATCCGCTCGGCGCAGCCGTGGGGGACCGGACCGGCGAACGAGCCGTCGACGCTCGGCCGCTTCGCGGAGTACGCGAACACCGGCGCCGGCGCGACGACCAACGCGAACCGTCCGCAGCTGAGCCCGGCGGACTCCGTGTCCTTCACGGTGTCCCAGTGGCTCGGCATCGGCTCCTGGTACCCGGCCGTCGCCGACCCGGCCCCTCCGGCCGACGTCACCGCGCCGGCGGCGCCGACCGGCCTGATCGCGACCCCGGCCGACGGCTCGATCGCCTTGAGCTGGACCGCGCCGTCGGACGCCGACCTCGCCGGCTACCGGGTCTACCGGTCCACCGCGTCGACGGTCGCGCTGACCGCCGCGAACCTCGTCGGGTCCCCGACGTCGGCCTCCTTCGCGGACACCGGGCTCACGAACGGCACCGCGTACCGCTACGCCGTGGTCGCGCTCGACGCCGTCGGGAACGCGTCCGTCGCGGCGACCACGACCGCGTCGCCCGCCGACAGCAACCCGCCTGCCGCCCCGAAGGGTCTCGTCGCCACCGGCGGCGACTCGAAGGTCGTCCTGTCGTGGACGGCGAGCCCGGAGCCGGACCTCGCCGGCTACCGCGTGTACGACGCCGACGGCACCCGGGTGACCGATGCGCTCGTCACGGGCACCACGTACACGGTCACCGGCCTGACGAACGGCACCGCGAGCTCCTTTACGCTCACCGCCGTCGACACCGCCGGGAACGAGTCCGCGAAGTCCGATCCAGTGACGGCGACGCCCGCGCCCGGCGACCACACGGCTCCGCTCGCGCCGACGGGCGTGTCCACGGTGCTCGGGAAGACGTCCGTGACGGTGAAGTGGGCCGCGGTCTCCGCCGACGACCTCGCCGGCTACGACGTGTACCGGAACGGGACCAAGCTGACCTCCGTCGGCGCGGGGACGACCTCGTACACCGACCCGTCCGTGACCGTCGGAACCACCTACGCCTACACGGTGACGGCCTCCGACGCCTCCGGGAACGTCTCGGCCGCGTCGAGCAGCGCCTCGGCGACGCCGATCAAGGTCGACGTCGTGGTAGCCGCGGACGGCTCGGGCGACGCGACGACGCTCCAGGCGGTGCTCGGCACCCCGACCGCGGGCGGCGCGTACGACGCGACCGCCCCGGGCACGCTGGCCAACAACGCGGACTACACGAGCCAGGGCTACCGGACGATCCTCGTGATGCCGGGCACCTACACGGGCCCGTTCGTCTCCGGGAACCGGTACGGCGTGCGCATCATCGGTGCGACCGGCGACCCGAAGGACGTCGTGCTCACGGCGCCGAGCGGTTCGGTGCCGACGTTCTCGGTGAGCGGCAACCAGTGGACGTTCCGCGCGATCACGCTGCGCAGCACCTACTCCGTGCTGGGCGGCGGGGCGACGGCGCTGCTGATCAACTCCGGCGACAAGCAGATCGTCGACAACACGAGGATCCTGGGCGACGGTCGTGCGCTGTACCTGAACTCGGCGAACACATCGACCTTCAGCCGGACGTACGTCACGAACTCCTTCATCGAGGGCGGCTCGGACTCGATCTACGGGCGCGGTGTCGGTGTCATCTCGAAGAGCACGATCCACCTGCTGAACGAGTTCAACGCATCCATCGCCTCCTCCAGCATCAGTGATCAGTCGAAATACGGATTCCTGATCACCGATAGCACTGTGACCGCGGACGGCGGAGCGAACAGCATGTACCTCGCTCGCCCGTACGGAGCTACCGGCTCGACCGGCCACGTGGTCGTCCGCTCGACGTCGCTGCCGGGCGCTCTCAACAGTGCGCAGCCGTGGCGGGACGCCAGCGCTTCGTTCCCCTGGACGTCGGGCCGCTTCTTCGAGTACCAGAACACCGGCGACGGTGCGACGGTGAACGCGAATCGGCCGCAGCTGACCGCGGACGACCAGGCCGGCTACACCGCAGCGGCGTACCTCGCCGGCTCCGACGGCTGGAACCCGATCGCGAACTGACCCCTGATCGCGGGGCGGCGGACCCGACCGCCGCCCCGCGATACTGGCCCGAACCCCCTCCGCGGTCCGCCACCCACGGCTCGCACCCTCTTCCTCACCCAAGGAATCCCCTCGATGGCATCCATCCATCCCGCCCGGCGCGCCTTCGCGGTCGTCGCCGGCATCGCGCTCGTCGCACTCCCGCTCGTCGCCCTCCAGGCCGCGCCCGCCCAGGCGGAGACGCCCGGCGTCGTCGCGAGCTGCGCGGGCCTGACGGTGAAGCCGAACGGCTACGCCGCGAAGGGCGAGCTGCGGATCGTCATCGACGGCGAGGTCCAGACCGACGGGGACGAGAGCGGCTGGACCACGTTCAAGGGCAGCTACCCGGGCGTCTACACGTTCGAGCCGAACCTGCCGCACACCTACGCCGTCGAGATCGACTCGTTCGCGGACGACTCCGCCGGCCGGTCGTTCGAGCCCGGGACCGGGGGAGACGTCCGCATCGCGGGCACGACGACCCCGTGCTCACCCGTCGTCGTCACTGGCGCGGGTTCGAACTGCACGAGCGCGTCCGGCGCGGGCAAGCAGTCGATGTCGCTCGAGTTCTCCGGTCTCCGGCGCAGCGTCACCTACCTCAGCGAGGTCCTCGACGCGGACGGCGAGGTCGTGAAGCACTTCCAGTTCCGCACCGCGCCCGTCGTCGAGCACCGCTTCACCGGGCTCAGCGCCGGGTCCACGTACACGGCGCGGGTGACGGACCAGTCGAACCCGGTGCTGTCCGGCTCGGCGATCGTCCGCATCGGCGACTGCGCCACGACGCCGACCGTGTCGCTGCGCTTCTCGCCCTGCAGCGCGGACCGACGCCACGCGTCGCTCCGGGCCGATCTGAGCGACCTCGTCGCCGGGCGCGACTACGGCGTCGACGCCAGCGCGGGGTCGCCCCGTGAGCGCACCCTGCGCGCGGCGGGTCCCACGGCGACCACCACGTTCGCCGGCCTCGTCCGCGGCACCGACGTCGTGGTGACCGTCGCGGACGAGGACGCTCCGCGCTCGATCCGGATCGCCGCGACCGTTCCCAGCTGCGGGACCGCCGCCGGCGGATCGGGCGCCTCGGCGCCCTCCTCGGGGGCGCCCACCCCGCCGAAGAACGGCAGCGGTCCGTCCCAGCCGGGCGGCTCCCCGAGCAGCGGCACGACGGCGCCGGGCGGCTCATCCACGCCGGGAGGGACGACGCCCGGCGGAACCGCGCCCGGTGGGTCCGCCGCGCCCGGCGGCACCCCGCATGCACCGACCGCGGGGTCTTCCCGGCCGGCCGGACCCTCGGGCGCCGGAGCGCCCGGCTCCTCGGTCGCGGGTGCGGCCGGCGCCGCGAGCACCGCGAGCCCGGCGGCGGTCGCGGCCGCCGCCGACGCCGCCGGACCCGGCGACTCGGGGTCCGGCACCGCCGTCGGCGGATCGTCGGCGGGCGGCGGCGGCCTCGTCGCGGCGACCGACGACCAGCGGATCGACCGGGTGCCCGCAGCGGCCATCGGCGTCGTGCTCGCGCTCGTCCTCGTGCTCGGCGTCGGGGCCCTCGCGCTCGTCCGCCGTCGCCGCGCGCACTGAACGGCGGAACCTCGCCCGGTAGCCTCGGGGCGTGGCGGAGAAGACCCGGATCGCGCTCGTCTTCGGCGGGCGATCGAGCGAGCACAGCATCTCGTGCGCGACCGCCGGAGGCGTCCTCGGCGCCATCGACCGCGACCGGTACGAGGTCGTCCCGGTCGGCATCACGCGCGACGGCGCCTTCGTCCTCGAGCGCGACGACCCGGACGCGTTCGCGCTCGATCCGGCCGCGCTGCCGGAGGTGCGTGACGACGGCTCCCGCGTGCTGTGGCCGGACTCGACGCAGCACCACGAGCTGAAGGTCTCGCGTCCGGACGGGACCGTGGAGTCGCTCGGCCGCATCGACATCGCCTTCCCGATCCTGCACGGACCGTGGGGCGAGGACGGCACCGTCCAGGGCCTCTTCGAGCTCATCGGCCTCCCGTACGTCGGCAACGGCGTGCTCGCGTCCGCGATGGGCATGGACAAGCACTTCACGAAGACGGTGCTGCAGGCCGCCGGTGTGCTCGTCGCCCCCTGGATCACGCTGCACCCCGGCGATCGGGCGGGCGATCCCGCCTACCTCCGCCGCCGCGTCGCCGCGCTCGGCTACCCCGTATTCGTGAAGCCGGCCCGGGCGGGGTCCTCCGTCGGGGTCTCCCGGGTGGAGGACGCCGAGGGGCTCGACCGCGCGCTCGACAAGGCCTTCGCGGAGGACTCCAAGGTCCTCGTCGAGCGGGGCGTCGTCGGCCGCGAGCTCGAGATCGGCATGCTCGGCAGCCGCACCGGCGGCCCGGCGCGCACCTCCGCGGTCGGCGAGATCGTGGTGTCCGGCCGCGACTTCTACGACTTCGAGGCGAAGTACCTCGACGCCCCCGGCGTGGACCTCGTCTGCCCGGCCCCGCTCGGCGACGGGGAGCAGCTCGACCTCGAGCGCACCGCGCAGCGCGCCTTCGAGGCGATCGACGGCCGCGGGCTCGCCCGCGTCGACGTCTTCCTCACCGAGGAGGGCTTCGTCGTCAACGAGATCAACACCATGCCCGGCTTCACGCCGATCTCGATGTTCCCCCGCTGCTGGCAGGAGTCCGGCCTGTCCTACCCGGCCCTGATCGCGGAGCTCATCGAGCTCGCGCGATGAGGCGGGGGCTCCTCCTGCCCGCCGTGGCGGCGACGGCGCTCCTCCTCACCGGCTGCGCGCCGACCATCTCCCTCCGCCCGGCGCCGCAGGCGACGAGCGTCGGCTGCGCGGGCGTGATCGTGCGGCTGCCGGACACGATCGGCGGCGCCGCGCGCCGCGACACGGACGCGCAGGGGACCGCCGCGTGGGGGAACCCGGTCGGGGCGACGCTGACCTGCGGCGTCCTGACGCCGGAGGCCTCCGACATCAACTGCGTCACCTTCGGCTCCGTGGACTGGCTGACGCAGTCGAGGCGGATCGACGGGACGGACTGGAACGTGTACACGACCTTCGGCCGCACGCCGGGGACGCAGGTCCTCGTCGACCCGCAGACCCTCAGCACGGACGCCGTGCTGAACGACCTCGCCGACCCGATCGCGGCGGCGACGAAGGTCACCGCGCAGTGCCTGTCGCTGTCGAGCACCCGATGAGCGACGACCTCGGCGCGGTGGGGGAGCGCGCGGCCCTCGCGCGCATCATCCCGCGGCTGCGGCGCGCGCAGGCGCTGCTCGGTCCCGGCGACGACGCCGCGCTGCTGGCCGCGCCGGACGGCCGCGTCCTCCTCAGCACCGACGCGATGATCGAGGGCCCCGACTTCCGCCGCGCCTGGTCGACGCCGTACGAGCTCGGCTGGAAGGCGATGGCCACGAACCTCGCCGACATCGCCGCGATGGGCGGTCGCCCCACGGGGCTGCTCGTCGCGCTCGCGGCGCCGGAGCGGACCTCGGTCGCGGAGCTCGAGGCGATCGCGGACGGCATGGCCGCCGCCTGCGACGCGCTCGCGCCCGGCGTCGGCGTCGTCGGCGGCGACCTCACCCGGGCGCCGATCCTCTCGCTGTCGGTCACGGTCACCGGCAGCCTCGACGGCAGGTCACCCGTGCTCCGCTCCGGTGCGCGTCCGGGCGACCTGGTCGCGTACTCGGGTCGGCTCGGGCTCGCGGCGGCCGCGCTCCGGCTGCTGTTCGCGGTCGGCGAGGAGGACGCGTCGGGGATCGCGGCGCTGCGGCGCGGCCGCCCCGAGCTCCTCCGGGAGCAGCTCGCGCCGTCGCCGCCGATCCGCGACGGCGTGCGGGCGGCGGAGGCGGGCGCGACCGCCATGCTCGACGTCTCCGACGGACTGCTGCTCGACGCGTCCCGGATCGCCGGCGCGAGCCGCGTCGCGCTCGACCTCGACGGCGCCGCGCTCGAGCGGCTGGCCGCGGAGGTGGTCGCCGCGCTGCCCGCCGACGAGGAGGACGCCCCGCGCCCCGGTCGGCACGAGGCGCTCGCGCTGGTGCTCGGCGGCGGGGAGGACCACGGCCTGCTCGCGACGTTCCCCGACGAGCCGCCCGCGGGCTTCCTCCGACTCGGCGTCGTGCGCGAGGGCCTCCCGGCGGTGCTCATCGACGGCGCCCCGGTCGACCCGACCGGCTGGGACAGCTTCGCCCCCTCCTGACCCGATCGGAGCGCGACCGCGCTCGAGCGCGGACTTGCCACTTCTCGGCCCTGCCCGCGGCGTGTCGCGGCCGAGAAGTGGCAACTCCGCGCCCCCGAGGCGGCCGCTCCGGGGCGGCCGGATGGGTTCAGGCCGTGGTGAGGACGTGGACCGCGGTGTCGCCGTAGGTGCGGGTGCGCTCGAGCACCAGGGTCGGCGGAAGCACGGGCGCCGGGGAGCGGGAGGAGCGCTCGACGAGCACGAGCGCGTCCGGCTCGAGCAGCGGCGCGAGCACGACCAGGTCGGCCGCGACGTCCTCGTCGGCGAGGTCGTAGGGCGGGTCGAGGAACGCGAGTCCGACCCCCGGGGCGGCGGTGGCCAGGAAGGTCCGGACGGCCTGCTGCACCACGGCCGCGTCGAGGGGGCCGTCGGCGGCGCGACGCAACCGGCCGACGTTCTCCCGGATCACGCGGGCGGCCTTCGGCGCCTTCTCCACCAGCACGACCGACGCCGCGCCGCGCGAGAGCGCCTCCAGGCCGAACGCGCCCGACCCGGCGTAGAGGTCGAGGACCGCGGCGCCCGCGATCGCGTCACGCGCCTCGAGCATGGAGAACAGCGCCTCCCGCGTCCGGTCGCTCGTCGGCCGCGTCCCGTCCGGCGGCACCGCGAGCTGCAGCGATCCGGCCCACCCGGCGACGATCCTCGGCACCCGCCAAGCCTCCCGCACCACGGGCGTCCTCCGCGATGTCGGCGGGGGTTCGTAGCATGGAGGCATGGCGGGGCCGCTCGATCAGCGTCTGGCCGCCGTCGTGGGCGACCGCACCGCCAAGCTGCTCGACAAGCAGCTGCAGCTCCGCACGGTCGGCGACCTGCTCCAGCACTACCCGCGCCGCTACGTGAAGCGCGGCGAGCTGAGCCGCCTCGACGCGCTGCCGCTCGAGACGGACGTCACGATCGTCGCGGAGGTCCTCCGCGCCACGAGCCGCGGCCTCCGCGCCCGGCGGGGGTCGATGCAGGAGGTGCTGATCTCCGACGGCACCGGCACGCTCTCGCTCGTCTTCTTCAACCAGCCGTTCATCACGGACGAGAAGAACGCGAACGCCCTCGTGCCCGGCCGGCGCGGGCTCTTCAGCGGCAAGGTGAAGCTCTACAAGGGGATGCGGCAGCTGGCGCATCCCCAGCATCAGATGTTCACGGAGGAGGGGCAGGAGCCGCCCGACCCCGAGGTCGACCCGGAGGGCGCGAAGCGGTGGGAGGAGATCCCGCTGCCGATCTACCCCGCGACGGCCGCGCTGACCACCTGGAAGATCGAGAAGGCGGTCGAGCTCGCCCTCGGCGCCATCACCGGCCTGGACGACCCGATGCCGCTCGAGGTCTGCCGCACCGCGCGCCTGATGGGCTACGAGGCGGCCCTCCGCCGCATCCACCGGCCGGCGCACGACGGCGACTGGATCCAGGCGAAGCGGACGCTCCGCTTCCACGAGGCGTTCCTGCTGCAGACCGCCCTCCTGCAGCGCCGCGCGGTGCGCGCGATGTTCGCGGCGACGCCGCGCACCCCCCGGTCCGGCGGCTATCTCGAGCGCTTCGACGCGGCGCTGCCGTTCACGCTCACGGAGGACCAGCGCGTCGTCGGCGGCGAGATCATGGCCGACCTGGCCGGGGACGCACCGATGCACCGGCTCCTCCAGGGTGAGGTCGCGTCCGGCAAGACCCTCGTCGCGCTGCGGGGGATGCTCGCCGTCGCGGAGTCCGGCGGCCAGTCCGCGCTGCTCGCACCCACCGAGGTGCTCGCGGCGCAGCACCTCCGCTCCATCGCGAAGATCCTCGGTCCGGACCTCTCCGCGGAGCTCATGCCGACGCTCGTCACGGGGCAGATGGGCGTGCAGGCGCGACGGAAGGCGGCGCTGCAGATCATCACCGGGCGGGCGAAGATCGTCGTCGGCACGCACGCGCTGCTCTCCGACTCGACGGAGTTCGAGGACCTCGGGCTCGTCGTGGTCGACGAGCAGCACCGCTTCGGCGTCGAGCAGCGGGAGGTCCTCCGGCGCAAGGGCACTGCTCCGCACACCCTCGTCATGACGGCGACCCCGATCCCGCGCACGGTCGCGATGACCGTCTTCGGCGACCTCGAGACGTCCACGATCCGCGGCCTGCCGGCGGGGCGCGCGCCGATCACCTCCCACGTCGTCCCGCTCGCCGAGAAGCCGCGCTGGCTGCCGAACGTTTGGCGACGGGCCGGGGAGGAGATCGAGCAGGGCCGGCAGGGCTACGTGATCTGCCCCGCGATCGGCGCCGACGAGGACGAGGGCGACCTCCTCGCCCCCGACGACGCCGGGGTGCCCCGCGCCACCGTCACCGGGGTGCTCGCCGACCTGCGCGCGCAGCCGGCGCTCGCCGGCCGCCGCATCGAGGCGCTGACCGGTCGGATGAGCGGCGAGGAGAAGGAGGCCGTGATGACGGCCTTCGCGGAGGGGCGCATCGACCTGCTCGTCGCGACCACCGTCGTGGAGGTCGGCGTCGACGTCGCCAACGCCACGTTCATGGTGGTCCTCGACGCCGACCGGTTCGGCGTCTCGCAGCTGCACCAGCTGCGCGGCCGCGTCGGCCGAGGCGGGCTGCCCGGGCTCTGCCTGCTCGTCACCCACGCCGAGCGGGACACCCCCGCGCTCGAGCGGGTGGAGGCCGTCGCCGCGACCACCGACGGCTTCGCGCTGGCCCAGGCGGACCTCGAGCTGCGCCGTGAGGGCGACGTGCTCGGCGCCAGTCAGTCGGGCGGCCGCTCGCAGCTGAAGCTCCTCCGGGTGACGCGCGACGGCGACATCATCGAGCAGGCCCGTGCCGCGGCGGCCGCGACGTTGGAGGAGGACCCGGCGCTCGACGCCTACCCCGCCCTGCGCGCGGCGATCGAGCGCACGAGCGACGAGGAGTCGCGCGCCTTCCTCGACAAGTCCTGACGCCCCGCACCGCCCGCGCCGGACGAAAGTCCGCCAGGATCGAGCCATGCGGATCGCCGTCGTCCCCGGATCCTTCGACCCGGTCACCCTCGGGCACCTCGACGTCATCGGCCGGACCGCGAAGCTGTTCGACCGCCTCCACGTGCTCGTCACCCACAACCCGGCGAAGTCGGCACTGCTCGACGTCGGCCAGCGGGTGCAGCTGCTGCGCGACTCGCTCGCTGAGTCGGGCATCGACGGCGTGGAGGTCGACTCCTGGTCGGAGGGCCTGCTCGTCGACTACTGCCGCCGCGTCGGCGCGGAGGCGATCGTCAAGGGCCTCCGCTCGGCGACGGACGCCGCCTACGAGACGCCGATGGCGCTCGTGAACCGGGACCTCGCCGGGGTCGAGACGCTGTTCCTCGTCGCGCAGCCGGCCACGAGCCACGTGTCGAGCTCCCTGGTCCGGCAGGTCGCGGCGCTCGGCGGGGACGTCTCCCCGTACGTCCCGCGGGCCGTCGTCGCCGCGCTGCAGCCGGAGGGGCCGGTCCGTGGCTGAGCTCGCCGCGGTCTGCGTCGTCCATCAGCTGCTCCCGGACCGGGGCGGCATCGGCACGACCGCCATCGACAAGCGCCCGACCGGCCGGCCGGTCCGCATCCGGAAGCTCGGGCTGCACGGCGACGTGCAGGCCGACCGGAAGTACCACGGCGGCGAGGACCAGGCCGTCTACGCGTACGCCGAGGAGGACGCCGAGCACTTCGCCGCCGAGCTCGGGCGCGACGTCCCGCCCGGCACCTTCGGCGAGAACCTCCGGACGCGGGGTGCCGACGTCTCCGGCGCCGTGATCGGCGAGCGGTGGCGCATCGGCGGGGTCGTGCTCGAGGTGACGAGCCCGCGCATGCCCTGCGGCGTCTTCGAGCGCCGGATGGGGGTCAAGGGCTGGCAGGCCCGCTTCCGCGAATACGGCGCTCCGGGCGCCTACTTCCGCGTGATCCGCGCGGGCGACGTGCAGGCGGGCGACGCGATCGAGGTCATCGACCGGCCCGACCACGGCGTCACGATCGGCGGCTGGTTCACGCGGCACGACCCGGCGGACGCCCGGGCGCTGCTCGACGCGGAGGCGGCGGGTGCCGTGCGCCTCCAGGACGACGTCCACCGGTACATCGCGAAGGCGCTGCAGCGCGGGTGACCTGCTCGGCCGCCTCCGCGGCTCGAGGTCGTCGGTTCCGGCAGCATCCGTCGGTTCCGGCAGCATCAGGAGCCCGCAGAAGCTGCCGGAACCGACGCGCGCTGCCGGAGCCGACGCCGGCCCCGGTGGCGGCCGCCGTCGGGGTCGCGCCGACGACGGCGCTCGACCGGGTGCGGGCGCTGATCCGGCGCGGCGTGATCCGGGGCGCACGGCTGGAGGTCGACCTGCCGTCGATCGGCCGCGGGGTGCAGGCGCTCGTCGCGGTCCGGATCCGGCCGCCGAGCCGCGCCAACATCGACGCCTTCCGGTCCTGGGCGATCGAGCTGCAGGAGGTGGTCGGTGTGTTCGTCGTCGCCGGCGCGGAGGACTTCCTCCTGCACGTCGCGGTCGCGGACAACGACGCGCTCTACGCGTTCGTCATCGACCGGCTGACGGAGCGCGAGGAGGTCGCGGACGTCCGGACGAGCGTCGTCTACGAGCACGTCCGTCCCGCGGTCGTCGCGCCCGACCCGTCCGTGCTCGACGGACGCTGAACCCGGACGCCGTCGGTGAGCGGACCGAGGGTCGGCTCAGCGGATGATGACAGGATGCACAGGTGCTCCCGCTCCGTCTCCGCTCCGCAGCGCCCGCTCGCCCGACCGCCGCGATCGGACGATGAGCGAGGCCGAGCTGCGGGCGTGGGCTCCTGACGGGGTGCCGGAGATCCACGCGGGCGACGACCTGCCGGCGATCGTCGTCGACGCCGTCGGCGCGCTCGAGTCCGGGGACGTCGTGGTCGTGTCGAGCAAGGTCGTCTCGAAGGCGGAGGGGCGCCAGGTCGTCGCCGAGGACCGCGAGCAGGCGATCACCGCGGAGACCGTGCGCGTCGTCGCGACGCGCGAGCAGCCCGGCGGCGGTGTGACGCGGATCGTGGAGAACCGCCTCGGCATCGTCGGCGCGGCCGCGGGCGTCGACGCGAGCAACGTCGAGCCCGGCACCGTCCTGCTCCTGCCGGAGGACCCGGACGCCTCCGCGGCCCGGCTCCGGACGGCCCTGATCGCCGCCACGGGCGCCGCGGTCGGCGTGATCGTGACGGACACGCTCGGGCGACCGTGGCGCCGCGGTCAGACGGACATCGCCATCGGCGCGGCGGGCATCGCCCTCGTCGACGACCTCCGGGGGCAGCCGGACACCTCGGGCCGGCCGATGAGCGTCGCGGTCGTCGCCGTCGCCGACGAGATCGCCTCCCTGGCGGACCTCGTGAAGGGGAAGGCGGAGAATCGGCCCATCGCCGTGGTGCGGGGCGTCGGCCGGTACGTCATCGATGCGGACGGGCCGGGCGCGCGCTCGGTCGTGCGGACCGGAGACGAGGACATGTTCCGCCTCGGCAGTGCCGAGGCCTACGCCGACGGGTACTCCGACGGCTACGCGGAGGGCTCGAAGGAGAGCGCGGACACCGCGGAGGACGAGATCGACGGAGGTGCATGGTGATCGACTGGGTGGTCCTGGTCCCGATCAAGCGGTTCAGCGAGGGCAAGAAGCGGCTCGGCGATCGGCCCGACCGAGCGGCGCTCGCGGAGGCGTTCGCCCGCGACACCCTCGACGCCGTCGCGGCGGCGCCCCACGTGCGCATGCTGCTCGTCGTGACGGACGACCCGGACCTCGTCGACGACCTCTCGCTCCCCGTCGCCGTGACCGTGGTGCGGCAGGGCGCTCCGGGGCTGAACAACGCCATCTCGTCCGGGCTCCGGGTCGCGAACGACCGCTGGCCCGACTGGGGTCAGGCCGTGCTCGCCGGCGACCTGCCCGCGCTCACGGCGGAGGACCTCGAACGGACCTTCTCCATCGCGGAGGAGGTGCCGCTCGGCGTCGTCGCCGACGCGCAGGGGACCGGCACGGTGATGCTGACCGGCCAGCCGGGCGTCCCGCTGCTGCCCGCCTTCGGCGTCGGGTCCGCGTCGCGCCACCGCGACCTCGGGCACCGGCTCATCCGCGGCACGGAGCGGCTGCGGCGCGACGTCGACACCCCGGAGGACCTGACGACGGCGATCCGTCTCGGCGTCGGCCCGCACACGTCGCGGGTCCTGGACGATGCGAAGGTCTCGCCCTTCCGCCTGTCCGACCGGGACGGCACGCTCAGCGCCTGAGCTGGCCCGCCGCTCCGCGGCAGTTCCGCCCGCCCCGGCGGGCGGAACAGCCGCGCGGGGGCGGATCAGGCGGGGCTCAGCCCCGGCCGTCGAGGCGGTCGAGCAGGAAGATCGGCACGGGCAGCGCGGCGGAGAGCAGCACGATGCCGAGGCCGAAGAACAGGGGCAGGAACACCGGGCCCTGCGCGTCGAGCGCGAAACCGATCGGGAAGCACGCGATGCTCGCGAGCAGCAGCACGACCCCGAGCACGGCACCGGCGATGTTGTCCATGCCTCCATCCTCGCAAACCGTCCTGCGTGCGGCCACCGCTAGCGTCGGTGGGCATGACCCGCCCGCTCGTCGTCGCCGGATCCCGCCTCTTCACCGGACGGGAGCTGCATCCCACCGCGACGGCCGTCGCCGTCCGCGACGGGCTCGTCGTCGCCGTCGGCACGCTCGAGGAGGCGCGGGAGGCCGCCGGGCCGGACGCCGAGGTCGTCGACGTCCCGGGCGGCCTCGTCGGACCCGGATTCATCGACGCGCACGTGCACCCCGGCCAGGGCGGGGGAGAGCGCCTCGGCTGCGACCTCACCGAGGCGGCCGGCGCGGAGGACACCCTCGCCCGCATCCGCGCCTACGCGGACGCGCACCCTCGCGACGAGTGGATCGTCGGCGGCGGCTGGCACATGGCCGACTTCGAGCGCGGGCTGCCGCGCGCGGAGCTGCTCGACCGGGTCGTCCCCGGGCGCAAGGTCTACCTCGTCAACGCCGACCACCACGGCGCCTGGGTCTCGCCCGCGGCGCTCGCCGCGGCGGGCATCGACGCGTCGACCCCGGACCCGGCGGACGGCGTCATCGACCGCGACCCGGACGGGTCGCCCTCCGGCACGCTGCAGGAGGGCGCGATGGACCTCCTCGCGGACCTGCTGCCCGTGCCGACGCTCGAGGGGATGGTCGCCGCGCTCGAGGAGGCGCAGCGGTACCTCACCGGATTCGGCGTGACCGGCTGGCAGGACGCGATCATCGGCGCCTACTCGGGCGCGACGGATCCGACGGACGCGTACCTCACGGCGATCGACACCGGGCGGCTGTCGGTGCTCGTCGGCGGCGCGCTGTGGCTCGAACGCGGCCTTCGGACCGAGGAGGTCGACGAGGTCGTCGCGCGGCACGTCGCCGCCCGGGATCGGATCGGCGACCGCCGCGGACCGGGCGGCGGCCGGTTCCGCGCCACAAGCATCAAGATCATGCTCGACGGGGTGCCGGAGAGCCTCACCGCGGCGATGAAGGCGCCCTACCTCGACGTGCACGGCCGCCCGACCGCGAGCACCGGCCCCACCCACTTCCCGCCGGCGGTGCTCGACGCCGTCGCGCCGGCGCTCGCGGCGGCCGGCTTCCAGCTGCACATCCACGCGATCGGCGACCGTGCGGTCGCGGAGGCGCTCCACGCGATCGAGCTGGCGAATCGGGTCGCGGACGGCGCCTGGCTCCGGCACCACCTCGCGCACCTGCAGCAGGTCGACCTCGCCGACCTCCCGCTCATGGCGCGCGTCGGTGCGACGGCGAACATCCAAGCGTTCTGGGCGTGCCGGAGCGACCAGATGGTCGACCTGAACCTGCCGCTCGTGGGCGCGGAGCGCTTCGAGCAGCAGTACCCGTTCGCGTCCATGGCCGCCGCGGGCGTCCCGCTCGCGATGGGGTCCGACTGGCCGGTGTCGACCCCGGACCCGTGGCAGGCGATCGCCGTCGCGGTCACCCGCCGCGAGGCGGGTTCGGACCGCGAACCGCTCGGGCTGCAGGAGGCGCTGACGCTCGAGCAGGCCCTCGGCGCGTACACGCTCGGATCCGCGCGGGTCACGCACCACGACGAGGCGGGCCTGCTGGAGCCGGGCAGGCGCGCGGACGTCGCGGTGGCCGACCGCGACCCATTCGCCCTCGCGGCGGAGGAGCTGCACACGGTCCGGAACGCGCTGACCGTCAGCGCCGGCCGCGTCGTCGTCCCGTAGGTCCGGGAGTCCGACGGCCGGAGGCCGTCCCCCCGGATCGGCGAAACGCCCTCGGGCCACGGTTTCCGTCGTCCAGGGGTGCCTCGGCGTGCGGATCGCTCCGTCCGAGCCCGTTTCGATCGTGTAAAAGCTCGGTCACGGTCCGGGTCTGCGGTTGTGGCGGACGCGCTGAGCACCCTACGTTCAGGTTCAGCGACGCGGTGCCCGGCCGCGCCCCGACGTCCGCGAGGAGCGCCCGACCCGATGACCGAGACCGCCCTCGCCGCTCCTCCCGCCGACCTCGTCGCGGACGGCGCCGACGGCGGCGGGCGCGTGCTGCTCGAGGGCGTCTCGAAGCTCTACGGCAAGAACTGGGCCGTGAAGTCGCTCGATCTCGAGATCGCGGCGGGCGAGTTCATCTCCCTCCTCGGTCCCTCCGGCTGCGGCAAGACCACGACGCTCCGGATGATCGGCGGCTTCGAGCTGCCAGACGAGGGCGAGGTGACGATCGGCGGCACCGCGATGGGGTCGACGCCGCCGTACCGGCGTCCCGTGAACACGGTGTTCCAGAGCTACGCGCTCTTCCCGCACATGTCGGTCGCGAAGAACGTCGCCTACGGCCTCCGGTACGCGAAGGTGCCGAAGTCGGAGGTGCCGGAGCGCGTCACCGAGGCGCTCGGCATGGTCCGGATGAAGCACCTGGCCAGCCGCATGCCCGCCCAGCTCTCCGGCGGTCAGCAGCAGCGGATCGCGCTCGCCCGCGCGCTCGTCAACCGTCCGGCCGTCCTGCTTCTGGACGAGCCGATGTCGGCCCTCGACCGCAAGCTCCGCGAGGAGATGCAGATCGAGCTGAAGCTGCTCCAGCAGCAGCTCGGCACCACCTTCGTCTTCGTCACGCACGACCAGGAGGAGGCGATGACGATGAGCGACCGGATCGCCGTGATGAACGGCGGCCGGATCGAGCAGATCGGCTCGCCCGCCGACGTCTACGACCGTCCGGCCTCCGCGTACGTCGCCGGGTTCATCGGGCAGCAGAACTTCTTCGAGGGCACCGTGTCGAGCGTCGCCCCGCTGACGGTCGCGGTGCCGGACGGCGCGATCGCCTCGAGCCGGCCGAGCACCGCCGCCGCGGGCGCGGCGGCGACGGTCGCCGTGCGGCCGGAGTCCGTGTCGATCGCCGAGGGCGAAGCGTCCGAGGGCGAGGCGAACGCGGTCACGGCGACGCTGATGAGCGTCAGCCGTCTCGGCTCCTACCTCCAGGTCGTCACGATCACCCCGGGCGGGCAGAAGGTGATGGCCCGCATCCCGTGGGGCGTGACCATCCCGACGGCCATCGGCACCCGGGTCGTCTGCCGCTGGCCGGCGGACGCGCCGATGGTCTACCCCGCCTGATCCGCCCCTGACCGACGCCTCACGAACCAAGGAGCACGCCGTGCCGGACCGCCCGCTCGAGATCCTCGTCCCCGCGATCATGAAGAAGGAGCTGTCCCGGCGCGTCGTCCTGTCCGGCCTCGTCGCCTCCGGCACCGCAGCCGCGCTCGCCGCGTGCGCGCCGTCGACCGGCGGTGGCGGCGGCGCGAGCGGCGGTGGCGCGTTGAACCTCTACACGTGGGGCGAGTACGACGACCCGAAGGTGCTGAAGGACTTCGCGAAGACCAAGGGCGGCGCGACGGTCAAGCTCGGCAGCTACGACTCGAACGAGGAGCTGATCGCGAAGCTCTCCGCCGCCAAGGGCACGAGCGGCTACGACATCGTCGTCCCGACCCTGAGCTTCGTCCCGCA
Organism: Amnibacterium kyonggiense; assembly: GCF_004364555.1. Taxonomy (GTDB): domain Bacteria; phylum Actinomycetota; class Actinomycetes; order Actinomycetales; family Microbacteriaceae; genus Amnibacterium; species Amnibacterium kyonggiense. The sequence continues at coordinate 1,411,667 of NZ_SOAM01000001.1, forward strand.
GATGGTCGACCTGAAGCTGCTGCAGGAGCTCGACCACGACAAGCTGCCGAACCTGAAGAACGTGAACCCGACGTACCTGGACACGGCGCAGGACAAGGGCAACAAGTACAGCGTCCCGAAGGCGCTCGGCGTCAGCGGCTACGTCTACGACACCACCGTGATCAAGCGCGAGCTGACGAGCTGGAAGGACTTCTTCGACGCCGCCCAGAAGGAGGCGGCCGGCAAGACCAGCCTGCTCGCGGACCCGAACGAGATCCTCTGGGCCTACTTCTTCTCCATCGGCGAGGACATCAACACGAACGACTCGGCGACCCTCGACAAGGCGAAGGACTACCTGGTCAAGAACATCGCCCCGAACGTGCAGGCGTTCGAGTCGTACGTGAGCAACACGATCGCGCAGAACGGCCGCGCGCTGGCGCACTCCTGGAACGGCGACGCCCGCCAGGGGATCATCGGAAACAGCGACCAGAAGCGGTACAAGTGGGTGAAGCCGACGGAGGGCGCCGGCCAGTTCCTCGACAACTGGTCGATCCCGGTCGGCGCGAAGAACGTGGACGCCGCGCACGCGTTCATCGACTACGTGCTCGACCCCGCGGTGTCGCTGAAGGAGCTCGAGTACATCGGCTACGACACGATGGTGCAGGGCATCCAGGAGAAGGCCACCGACGTGGAGCTGCCGGAGCTGATCTTCTACACGCCCGAGGAGCAGAAGAACCTCGTCATCGACATCGTGCCGAAGTCGCAGGAGCAGCGGGTCGCGATCTTCAACGAGATCCAGGCGGCGGCGGGCTCGTGACCGCGGTCGCCCTCCCGGCGACGCGGACCCGCGGCAGGCGGTTCCGCTGGAACGTCGGCGTGCTCGCCGCGCCCGTCGCGGTGTGGCTGCTGTTCTTCTTCGTCGCGCCGTTCGTCGTCATCCTCTGGTACTCGTTCGGCGACAAGCCGAGCCTCTACATCACCCACGACAACTCGGTGCTGTCGCTGGGGCGGTACGTGGAGGCGTTCAACCCGACCTTCGTCACGGTGTTCCTCCGCACGCTGCAGATCTCCGTGGTCGGCACGATCCTCTGCCTCGTCATCGCGTTCCCGATGGCGTACTGGATGGCCGTGAAGCTGCCGGCGCGGTTCCAGGGGATCGCCGTCGCGCTGGTGCTCGTGCCGTACTGGACGAACTTCCTCGTCCGGACGATCGGGTGGCAGATCGTGCTCAGCCCGACGTCGTTCCTCGCGGACGCGTCCCGGGCGCTCGGGCTCGGGACGCCGCAGCTGCTCTACACGACCGGGGCGGTGCAGCTCGGCGTGGTCTACAACTACCTGCCGCTCATGATCCTGCCGCTCTACGTCACGCTCGAGCGGCTCGACCCCCGGCTGCTCGAGGCCAGCCGCGACCTCGGCGCGAACGCGTTCGAGAGCTTCCGGCGGGTGACGCTCCCGATCGTCCTGCCCGGGGTCGCGGCGGGGCTCCTGCTCGTGTTCGTGCCGCTCATGGGCGACTACATCACGCCGAGCGTGCTCGGCGGCGCGGCGGGCAGCATGGTCGGCCAGCAGGTCGCGTCGCAGTTCAACGTCGCGCAGAACTGGGCGCTCGGCAGCGCGATGGCGATCGTGCTGATGGTCGCGATCATCGCCGTCGTCGTGCTGTTCGCGCTGCTGTTCCGGCTGGTGAAGGCGATCATCGACCGCTTCGAGCACGTGGCGATCGTGGAGGGGGAGGCGTGAGCGCCGCGACCGCACCGACGACGACCGCGTCGCCCGGACCGGCGCCGGTCGCGCGCCGGCGTCGACCCGATGCGGGCACGGTGCTCCTCGGGATCTGGGGCGTGCTCGGGTTCCTGTTCCTCTTCTTCCCGGTGCTCGTCATCGTCGCGTACTCGTTCAACGAGGGGCGCCTGCTGCAGTCGTACCGGGGCTTCGGTCTCGGTGCGTACGAGGACGCGCTCACGAACTCGGCGATCACGAGCGGCGTGCAGGTCTCGATCTACGTCGGGATCTTCTCGGCGCTCGTCGCCGCGGTGCTCGGTTCGCTCGCCGGCGTCGCCGTCGCCCGCCGCGCCGGCGCGCGGTGGATCGGCTGGTTGACCGCGCTGCTCGGGCTCGTGATGGTGACGCCGGAGATCGTGAACGCCGTCTCGCTGCTGCCGTGGTTCGTCACCCTCGGCACCGACTGGGGCTTCACGCCGCTGAACTCGGGCATCGTGCGGCTGATCGTCGCGCACTCCCTGTTCTCCTGCGCGGTCGTCACGTTCATCGTGCGGGCGCGGATGGCCGGGCTGTCGGAGTCGCTGGAGGAGGCCGCCGCGGACCTCGGCGCCCCGCCGCTGCGCCGCTTCCTCGACATCACGTTCCCGCTGATGCGGCCCGCCGTGATCTCGGGCGCGCTGCTCTCCTTCACGCTGAGCCTCGACAACACGGTGCTGTCGAGCTTCGTGTCGACCGCCGACGCGACGCCGTTCCCCGTCTACGTGTTCGCGTCGGTGCGGTCCTCTCTGCGGCCCGCGATCGCCGCGATGTCGACGCTGATGCTGCTGCTGACGCTCGTCGCGCTGGCGCTCGTCGCGGTCGTGCTGATCACCTCGCGCAAGCGCACCGGCGAGGGCATGAGCCTCGCGAGCACCCTCGCCGGCGGCTGACTTCCGACTTCGCTCACGCTGCTTGCCGCCGCGACGTCGTCGCGGCGGCAAGAAGCGTGAGCGAAGTGGTCTCCTAGGGTGCGAGGGTGCATGCGCAACCGGTCCTGCCGCTCCGGATCGAGACCGAGCGGCTGATTCTCCGGCCGTGGTCGGAGGACGACGCTCCCGCCCTGCGCTCGCTGTGGGCGGAGCGCGACCCGCGTGCCCGGCGCCGCATCACCCCCGACGGGCGGCCGACCGTCGACGAGCTGCGCGAGCAGATCCATGATGCCGTGACGGCTCAGGAGCGTACCGGCCTCGCGCTCCTCGTCGTCGAGCAGCGCTCGACCCCTGGATTCGCGGGCTACTGCGGTCTCGTCGTCGGGCAGGCGACCGAGGCGGAGCCGGAGCTCGCGTACGAGCTCCTCCGGCGCATCCACGGGCACGGCATCGCGACCGAGGCGGCCCGGGCGCTCGTCGCGGCGGCCGACGTCGCGGGGTGGACAAGGCTCTGGGCGACGATCCGCGACTGGAACGCGCCGTCTCGCAGTGTCGCGGGGAAGGTCGGGTTCCGAGAGTCGGGCCGGATCGACCGCGACGCCGAGCGCGGCGACTCACTCTGGTACGTCCGCGACGCGGGCCCGCGCTGACGCCCACGGATCCGGAGATCCTTGGCGCCGCGCCGCCTGAGAGGCCGTTCGTCCCGCGTGTCCCGGGGGATCTCCGGATCCGCGAACCCGGCAGGATGACGCGGTGGCGATCCGCGGTGTGCAGCTCTTCTCCGTCCCCGTGACCGACCAGGACCGGGCGCGCGACTTCTACGTCGACGTGCTCGGGATGGAGCTGGTCGAGGACCGGCCGATGGGGCCCGGCCGCCGCTGGGTGCGCGTCCGACCCGTCGGCGGCGAGACCGCGATCACGCTCGTCACCTGGTTCGACTCGATGCCGGCCGGATCGCTGACCGGGCTCGTGCTCGAGACGGACGACGTCGAAGGCGACCTCCGACGACTGCGGGACCTGGGCGCGCCCGTCGAGGGCGGGCTGCCGGAGGCGCCGTGGGGCCGCTACCTCCAGGTCCGGGACCCGGACGGAAACGGCCTGATCCTGCAGCAGACCGCGCCCGGATCGGGTCGCTTCGCCGAGCGCTGATCGGGACTCTGCTCACGCTTCTTGCCGCCGCGACGTCGTCGCGGCGGCAAGAAGCGTGAGCAAGATCCCTCGCAAGGGCGGAGGATGCTCGCGGACCCGGCTACCTCCCGGTCGCCTCGCCGTCGGGCGCGCTCCCTACGATGCCGCCATGGTCACCGCCGCCGATGCGCTCCGGTCCTTCGTCGCCGCCGTCGATCACGAGGGGCTCGGCGTCCACGGCGTCGCGATCCGCGTCGGGGACGAGCGGGCCGCGCACCGCTGGCGCAGCGACGATCGGGAGAACCTGTACTCGGTGTCGAAGGGGGTCTGCGCGCTCGCGGCGGGCATCGCGGTCGACGAGGGGCTGCTGACCCTCGACCTGACCGTCGGGGAGGTGTTCCCGGACCTGCCGCTCGGCGACGGCGTCGCTGCCGTGACGTTGCGGCACCTGCTGACGATGACGAGCGGGATCGACTTCCTGTGGTTCGGCCACGAGCCGGTCCCCGGGCCGGACCTCGCCGCGGCGATGCTCGTCCGGCCGTCGCGGGGCCGCGTCTTCCAGTACTCGGACGCCAGCACCTACGTCGCGATGCGGCTGCTCGCCTCGCGCGTCGGCGACGTGCGCGACTGGCTGCTGCCCCGGCTCTTCGACCCGCTCGGCATCGACGACCCGCAGTGGCATCGCTGCCCGCTCGGCTTCATCGTCGGCGGCACCGGGCTGGAGCTGCGCACGGAGGAGCTCGCGCGCATCGGCGACCTCCTGCTCGACCGCGGCCGGTGGGGCGATCGGCGGCTCGTCAGCGCCGCCTGGGTCGACGCGATGCACGCCGACTGGGTCGAGACCGGGCGGGAGGCGCCGATGGAGCGCTACGGCCTCGCGACCTGGGCCGGCCCCGGCGACGCGTGGCGGCTCGAGGGCCGCTACGGGCAGTTCGTCGTCGTCCACGGCGACGCCGTCGTGACCGTCACCGGCCACGAGGAGGAGGGGGAGGACCGCATCTCGGCGCTCGCCGTAGAGGTCACCGCGACCTGAGACGCGCGGGACGCCCTGCTTCGACGTCCCGGAGGCGCTCAGCCGAGCAGGGTCACGCCGAACCCGGCGACCACGGAGCGCACCTCGGCGAGGTAGGTCTGCGCCAGCTCGGTGAGCGGGATCGCGGCGTGACCGATCCAGCCGATCTCGATGCGCTCGTCGACGTCGAGCGGGACGGCGACGATCTCCGGGTCGAGGTCGTCGCTGATGATGCCGGTCGAGATCGTGTACCCGTCCAGCCCGATCATCAGGTTGAAGATCGTCGCCCGGTCGGAGACGCGGATCTCCCGCCTGCTCGACAGCGTGGAGAGGATCTCCTCCGCGAAGTAGAAGGAGTTGTTCGCGCCCTGGTCGAAGGTGAGCCGCGGCAGGTCGGCGAGGTCGGCGAGCGTCGCGCGGCCCAGGGTCGCGAGCGGGTTCTTCCGGGCGACGAAGATGTGCGGCTCCGCGAGGAAGAGCGGGTGGAACGCGAGCCCCGAGTCGCGCAGCAGCTTGTCCAACACGTCCCGGTTGAAGTCGTTGCGGTAGACGATGCCGAGCTCGCTGCGGAGGGTCCGGACGTCCTCGATGATGTCGAAGGTCCGCGTCTCCCGCAGGGAGAACTCGTACTCGGCCGCGTCCGAGCGCTTCACCATGCGGACGAACGCGTCGACCGCGAACGAGTAGTGCTGCGCCGACACCCCGAGCAGGCGGCGCGAGGGCGGCCGGCCGAGGTAGCGCTGCTCGAGCAGCGCGACCTGCTCCACGACCTGTCGGGCGTAGCCGAGGAACTCCGTACCGTCGGTCGTGAGCGCGACGCCGCGGGCGGAGCGGACGAGCAGGTCCCGGCCGACACGGGCCTCGAGGTCCTTCATCGCCGCGGACATCGTCGGCTGCGCGACGTAGAGCAGCTCGGCGGCCGCGGAGATCGACCCCTCCGCGGCGACCTCGATGAAGTAGTGGAGCTGCTGCAGCGTCACGCCGCTCGTCCGCCTGGCCATAGTGAGTGACTATAGGGATCCATCGCGAGGTCCGATTACCCGATGACCTCCGGCGACCGGGAGCATGACGGCATCGACTTCCACCCGGCCGTTCCGGCCGACCAGGCACTGGATTGGCCGCGCATGGCGAACGACTTCGGGTTCCACGTCACGACCACCCGGTTCGACGAGGACTACACGCCCTCGACGAGCTCCCGCATCACGACGAACTTCGCCAACCTGGCCCGCGGCGAGCAGCGGCAGCAGAACCTCCGCCGGGCGCTCACGATGATCGACCGGCGGTTCAACGACCTCGCCGACTGGGACAACCCGAGTGGTGACCGGTACGCGGTGGAGATCGAGATCGTGTCCGTCGAGCTGGAGTTCGCGGCGGAGGGCGACGACCGCCGGTTCCCGCTGCTCGAGATGCTCGACACCACGATCGTCGACCTGTGGACCGGCGAGCGGCGCCGCGGGATCCTCGGCAACAGCTTCTCCTCCTACGTCCGCGACTACGACTTCAGCGTCCGCCTGCCCGCGGTCAGCGCGGAGGCGGGCGGGTTCACGCTGCCGGAGGACTTCGGCGACCTGCACGGGAAGCTGTTCCAGCACTTCCTCGGCTCCGCCGCGTACCGCGAGCGCTTCGCGCAGTCCCCGGTGATCTGCATCAGCGTCTCCACGAGCAGGACGTACCGCCGCACCGACGACCGGCACCCGATCCTCGGCGTCGAGTACCAGCAGGACGACCAGTCCCTGACCGACGAGTACTTCGCGAAGATGGGCCTCCGGGTGCGCTGCTTCATGCCGCGCGGCTCGGTCGCGCCGTTCGCGTTCTACTTCCGCGGCGACCTGCTGAACGACTACACGGACCTGCAGCTGATCGGCACGATCAGCACGATGGAGGCGTTCCAGAAGATCTACCGGCCGGAGATCTACAACGCGAACGCGGCCGCGCCGAGCGTCTACAAGCCGAGCCTGGAGCAGCAGGACTTCTCGCGGACGCAGATCGACTACGACCGCGAGGAGCGCAGCCGGCTCGCGATCACGCAGGGGCGGTTCACACAGCAGCACCTCATCGAGCCGCACCGCGAGGCCCTCGCGCAGTGGGCCGCCGACCACCCGGCGCTCGTCGGTTGAGCGCCCGCGACCGCGCCGGCGCGCCCGCGCTGCTGCCCACGTCGATCGTCGGCAGCCTGCCGAAGCCGGCCTGGCTGGCCGAGCCGGAGACGCTCTGGTCGCCCTGGAAGCTGCAGGGCGACGCGCTCGCCGAGGGCAAGCAGGACGCGCTCCGGGTCGTCGTGGAGGAGCAGCGCCGCCGCGGCATCGACGTCCTCAGCGACGGCGAGCAGACCCGGCAGCACTTCGTCACGACCTTCATCGAGCACCTGGCCGGCGTCGACTTCGAGCACCGCGAGACGGTCCGGATCCGCGCCCGCTACGACGCGAGCGTGCCGACCGTCGTCGGTCCGGTGCGGCGCGACCGCCCGGTGTTCGTCGAGGACGCGGCGTTCCTCCGGACGCTGACCGACCAGCCGATCAAGTGGGCGCTGCCCGGCCCGATGACGATGGTCGACACCCTCGCGGACCGGTACTACGGCAGCCGGGAGCGGCTGGCCCGCGAGTTCGCGGCGATCCTCAACCAGGAGGCGCGCGAGCTCGAGGCGGCCGGGGTGGACGTCGTCCAGTTCGACGAGCCCGCGTTCAACGTCTTCCACGACGAGGTACGCGACTGGGGCGTCGCGGCGCTCGAGCTGGCCGCCGAGGGGCTGCGCGCGGAGACCGTCGTGCACATCTGCTACGGCTACGGGATCAAGGCGAACACCGACTGGAAGGCGACCCTCGGTGCCGAGTGGCGCCAGTACGAGCGGTCCTTCCCGCTCCTGCAGCAGTCGTCGATCGACACCGTCTCGCTCGAGAGCCACCACTCCCACGTCCCGGTCGACCTGATCGAGCTCATCCGCGGCAAGAAGGTGATGCTCGGGGCGATCGACGTGGCGAGCGAGCAGGTCGAGACGCCGGAGGAGGTCGCCGACACCCTCCGTGCGGCGCTCGCCTTCGTCGACGCGGACCGGCTCGTCGCGAGCACGAACTGCGGGATGGCGCCGCTGCCGAGGACGGTCGCGCAGGAGAAGCTCGGCGCGCTCGCCGCGGGCGCCGCCCTGCTCCGGGAGGAGCTCGCCGCCGCGCGCTGACGGGTGCGCCGTCGGGGCGTACGCAGTCCCCGAAACCTCCTCCGAACTTCCTGGTCCGCGGTCCGCCGTCCGACTGAGATCGAGGCACGACCTCATCGCAGGAAGGCGATCATGAATCCGACCATCGTCCTCGTCCACGGCGCGTTCGCCGACTCCGCGAGCTGGGCGCCGGTGACCCGGCTGCTGCTCGACGCGGGGCACACCGTGCTCGTCCCGCCCGTGTTCAACCGGAGCCTCCCGGGCGACGCCGCGTACATCCGGCGCTTCGTCGAGCAGATCGACGGCCCGGTGCTGCTCGTCGGCCACTCCTACGGCGGCGCGGTGATCACCGTGGCGGGCGTCGCGGAGAACGTCGTCGGCCTCGTCTACGTGTCGGGCTACGCGCTCGACGAGGGGGAGAGCCTCGGCCGGCTCCAGGGCGGGTTCCCCGACTCGGACCTCGCCGCGAACCTCGTGTACACGCCGTACACGCTGCCGGACGGGACGGACGGCACCGACGTGTCCGTCAAGATCGACGCCTTCCCCGCAGTGTTCGCGGGCGGGGTCGACCCGGCAACGGCCGGCGTGCTCGCGGTGTCGCAGCGCCCGCTGTCGGCGATCGCGTTCGGCGAGGGCGCGTCCGCCGTCGCCTGGAAGACGAAGCCGAGCTGGGGCATCGTCTCGGGCGCCGACCACACGATCAACCCCGAGGTCGAGCGCTTCGGCTACGGCCGCGCGAACATGCGCGAGGTCGTCGAGGTCGAGGGGGCTCCGCACCTGATCATGCACGCCTTCCCGGAGCGGGTCGTCGAGGTGATCAGCACGGCCGTCGCCGAGGTCACCGCGTGACGGAGGCGTTCGACCCGGCCGACTTCGCGATCGTGCCGCCGAAGCGGTTCGAGGACCTGCGCATCGGCGACGTGTTCCGGGCGCCGAGTCGGACCCTCACCGACGCGCACGCGAGCGCCTTCCAGGCCGTCTCCGCCGACAACCATCCGGTGCACTACGACGCGGTGTGGGCGACGGCGCACGGCCACCCGGCGCCGGTGGTCCACGGCCTGCAGGTGCTCGCGTTCACCGCGCCGGGCGCGACGTCGTTCCCGCACGTGATCGGCGAGGTGTTCATCGCGTTCACGAGCGTGTCCGCCCGGTTCCTCGCGGAGGTGCACGCAGGCGACACCCTCTACCCGCAGCTCGAGATCACGGCGCTCACCCCGCACGGCGACGGGACGGGGACCGTCACGACACGGGCGACCGTGCACCGCGCGGACGGCGTGCTCGTCCTCGACGGCGAGCACCAGTACCTGCTGCGGACCGCAGCATGACCCGACCGGAGGAAGGAAGCTCCATGCCCGCCAACCCGCATCACGTGTCGCTCGAGCCCGCCGCGCAGGCGTTCGCCGAGGCGACCGCGAACCCGCCGTACCTGTACCAGCTGCCGCCGGCGGAGGGGCGCACGACGGTCGACGGCGTCCAGGACTCGCCGATCGACAAGCCGGAGGTCGACGACCGCTGGATCACCGTCGAGGGCGGCCCGACCGGATCGGTCCGCACCCGGATCGTGAAGCCCGTCGGCAGCGCCGGCCCGCTGCCGGTCGTCGTGTACACGCACGGCGCCGGCTGGGTCTTCGGCGACGCCCACACCCACGACCGGCTCGTCCGCGACCTCGTGATCGGCACCGGCGCGGCCGTCGTGTTCCCGGAGTACGACCGCAGCCCCGACGTGCATTACCCGGTCGCGAACGAGCAGTCGTACGCCGTCGCGAAGTGGGTGGCGGAGCACGGCGCGGAGGATGGCCTGGACACGTCCCGCATCGCGATCTGCGGGGACTCCGTCGGCGGCAACATGGCGATCGCGCTGACGCTGATGGCGAAGGAGCGGGGCGACGTGTCGTTCGCGGCGCAGGTCCTCTTCTACCCGGTGACGGACGCGGGCTTCGACACGCCCTCGTACCTGCGCTGGGCGGACGGGTACTGGCTGACCCGCACCGCGATGCAGTGGTACTGGGACCAGTACACGACGAGCGAGGAGGACCGCGCGCAGATCACGGCGTCGCCGCTGCGCGCGAAGCCCGAGCAGCTCACCGGCCTGCCGCCCGCGCTGATCATCAACGGCGAGGAGGACGTCCTCCACGACGACGGCGCCGGCTACGCCGACCTGCTCCGCACGGCCGGGGTGCCCGTCACCCACGTGACGTACTCCGCGATCATCCACGACTTCGTGATGGTGAACGCGATGCACGACACCTTCGCCTCGAAGGCGGCGATCGCCCAGGCGGTCGCGTTCCTCAGGGCCGCGCTCAGCGCGTGACCCGGTCCGGCTCCGCCCCGACGTGCTCCGCGCGTCGGGGCGGAGCCCTGTCCCCGGCCGGGAGGCCCCGATGACCTCGGTCTCGACGACAGGGCGGGCCCCGGGCGCCTGGGCGCCGCTCGCCCGCCCCGTGTTCCGTGCCCTGTGGCTCGCGCAGCTCGCGTCGAACCTCGGCAGCTGGATGCAGTCGGTCGGCGCGCAGTGGTTCCTCGTCGAGCGGACGCATTCGCCGGCGCTCGTCGCCTGGGTGCAGACGGCCGGCCTGCTGCCGGTGCTGCTGCTGTCCCTCGTCGCCGGGGTGCTCGCCGACGTGCTCGACCGCCGCGTGCTGCTCGTCGTGACGACCGCCGCGTCGACCGCCGTCGCCGCGGTGCTCGCCGTGCTGAGCGGAGCGGGCCTGCTCTCGCCGTGGAGCCTCCTCGCCCTCACCTTCCTCCTCGGCTGCGCGAGCGCGCTGACGAGTCCGGCGTGGCAGACGATCCAGCCGGAGCTCGTGCCGCGGGAGGAGGTGCCCGCCGCGGCGTCGCTCGGCAGCGTGACGGTGAACGGCGCCCGCGCGATCGGCCCGGCGATCGCCGGGGTGCTGGTCGGCCTCGCCGGACCGACGCCGGTGTTCGCGCTGAACACCCTCTCCTTCGTCGGCGTGCTCGTGGTCCTCGTCCGGTGGCGGCGGCCGGAGCAGGCGGCGGCGCTCGGCCGGGAGCCGTTCGTCGCGGCGCTCGCCGCGGGCCTCCGCTACGTCCGCGCCGCGCCGGGGTGCGGCGCATCCTGCTCCGCTCCGTCCTGTTCGCGGCGCCCGCGTGCGCGCTGTGGGCGCTGCTGCCGTCCGTCGCGACGACGCAGCTGCACCTCTCCGCGAAGGGCTACGGACTCGCGCTCGGGGTGCTCGGCGCGGGCGCGGTGCTCGGCGTCGCCGCGATGCCGGTGCTCCGGCGGCGGTGCTCGCCGTCCTGGCTGCTCGCGGGCTCGGCCCTCGCGTACGCGCTCGGCCTCGTCGCGGCGGTGCTCGCCCCGCTCTGGCTCGCGCTCCTCGTGTTCGTGCTCACGGGCGCCGCGTGGATCGTGACGCTCACGACGCTGAACGCCGCGCTGCAGCTGAGCCTGGCCGGCTGGGTGCGGGCCCGCGGCGTCGCCGTGTACCTGCTCGTCTTCCTCGGCGGGCAGGGCGTCGCCTCCTTCGTGTGGGGGCTCGTCGCCGCCGCGATCGGCGTCGGGCCGACGCTGCTCGTCGCAGCCGCCCTGCTCGCGCTCGTGGCCGCGTCCGTGCCGCTCCTGCCGCTGCGCCCCTCCACCGGCACGCTCGACCGGAGCATCGTCGCCCTGTCCGCGGGCTCGCCGACGCTCGTGTTCGAGCCCGGCCCGGCCGACGGGCCGGTCACGATCACGGTGACGTACCGGCTGCGGGACGGGGCGGAGGCCGCGTTCCTCGCGGCGATGGCGCGGCTGGAGCGGTCCCGCAGGCGCACCGGCGCGAGCGCGTGGCGCCTCCTCCGCAGCGGGGATGAGGCGGGCGTGTTCGTGGAGGAGTTCACGGTGCCGTCCTGGCGGGAGTTCGGCCGGGGCAGCGCGGAGCGGTGGACGGGGTACGACCGGCAGCAGCTCGACGCGGTGCGGGCGCTCGTCGCGGTCGATCCTGCTGAGCGGCACGCGTTCCCCGTCCGCGCCGTCGCCCCGCCGCGCTCCGCTCGCCAGGCGCCCTCACCGAGCGCCGCGACGGCCTCCGGACAGGAGGACCCGGGTCACCGCTGACGCGATCGCCGGTCCGATGCCGCACCCGGCGGCCGAGGGGGAGTACGAGCCGGCCGAGGAGCTGCGCCCGGCCGTGGCATCATCGGCGTGATCCGCCCGAACGACGTCCTGGAGTCCCTCGCCCGTGCCCGCTCCGCCGATCGGTGAGCTCCTCCGCCGGCTGCGCCTCGAACGCGACCTGACGCTCGAGGTCCTCGCGCAGCGTTCCGGCGTCAGCGACCGCTCCATCGGCGACATCGAGCGCGGCGTCAGCGCGGCCCCGCGCCGCGGCACTCTCGCAGCGCTCGCCGAGGGCCTCGCGCTGCCGCCGTCCGAGCGGGCGGAGCTGCTCGCGGCGGGGCGCCGCGCCCGCACGGCGGAGGAGGCGCCGACGGCCGAGTCGGTCCGCCCGCACCGGCTGGCGGACTTCACCGGCCGCGAGCAGGAGCTCGAGCTCCTGGTCGGGCTGCTGCGGCACGGCGGCGACGGCTCGCTGCCGTGCGAGCCGATCGTGGTGAGCGGCGCGCCCGGCTCCGGGAAGACCTCCCTCGCGCTCGAAGCGGTGCGGACCGCCCGCCTCGACGACCGCGAGCTGTACTTCGTGAACCTCGGCGGCGCGACCGACCGGCCGCTGACCCCGCTGCAGGTGCTGCAGGCGCTGCTGCGCCAGGTGCCGGGGGACGCCGACGTCCCCGTCGCGTTCGACGCCGCCGCGGCGGCGTGGCAGCGCGCCGTCGCAGCCGGCCCGGCCGTCGTCGTGCTCGACGACGCGGGGATGGAGTCGCAGGTGCGGCCGGTGCTCGCCGTCGACCGCCGGTCGCGCGTCGTCACCACGTCGCGGCGCAGCCTCGCCGGGCTGGAGGGCGTCCGCCACGTCCGCATCGGACCGCTGCCCCGGGACGCGTCGGTGACGTTCCTGCGGCGCGCGATCCCCGCCGCCCAGCTCGCGGGGGTGGACGTCGACGAGCTCGCCGAGCTGTGCGGGGACCTGCCGCTCGCGCTGCGCATCGTGGCCGGCCGGATCGCGTCGCAGCCCGGTCGTCGCGCCGCCGGGCTCGTCGACCGCCTCCGATCCGACTCCCGCCGCCTCCGCACCCTGACCGCCGGCGACCTCGCGATCGAGACCACCTTCGCGGCCGCCTACGCGCTGCTGACCCCGCAGCAGCAGTGGTGCTTCCGCGCGCTGTCGGTGCTGCCCGCGAGCTCGTTCTCCGCGGCGGCCGCCGCCGCGTTCGGCAGCGGCACGGAGGACGACGCCGTCGACGAGCTCGAGGAGCTCGCCCACCTCGGGCTGGTCGAACCGCTCGACCGCGAGCGCTTCCGCCTCCACGACCCGCTGCGGCTGTTCGCCGCCGCGCGGCTGCGCGAGGACCCGGACGACGAGCGCGAGGTCCGCGAGCGCGCCCGCCGCTGGTACGCGGGCACGGCCGCGCGCGCCGGGGTCCTGTTCTCGGCATCGCCGCTGCCCGACCCGCCGATGCGGCCGTGGCCGGAGCTGCGCTTCGACTCCCCGCCCGCCGCCGACGCGTGGCTGCAGGAGGAGCTCGACGGGTGGACCGGCGCGCTCTTCGCGATGTCGGGCGACGGGGCGCACGAGCAGCTGCTCGTGCACGTCCGGTACCTCCGCTCCTACGCCGAGTCGTCCGAGCACTGGCACGGCTGGCCCGACCTGCTCCTCACCGCGGTGACGTCGGCGAGGGCGATCGGCGATCAGCACCTCGTCGCCCGCCACCTCGCGGACGCGGCCTGGATGCTGAACAACGCGACGTTCGACCACGTCCGCGCCAAGGGGGTGGGGGCCGAGTCGATCGCGGCCGCCCGCGCGGTGGCGGCGGTCGACGTGGAGGCGCAGGCGACGCTGCAGGTCGCGATCGCGCAGATGGAGCTCGGCGAGGACGACCGGGCGACGCAGGCGCTGTTCGACCGGGCCGTCGACCTGCACGGGCGCGCGGACGACGCGCAGGGGGCGCTCGACGCGCGGATCGCGAAGGCGGCGCACCGCGAGACCTTCGATCCGACCGGGGCGGCCGACGAGTTGCGGGCGCTGCTCGTCGAGCTCGCCCGGTCCGATGAGCGGGTCTCGGACCGGGAGCGCTACTCGATGCGGCTGACCGCGTGGGTCTCGCTCGGCCGGGTGCTCACCGGGCTCGGCGAGGCCGCTGCCGCGGACGCGGTCGCGACGGAGGCGCTCGACCACATCGCCGACCGACGCGGGGCGCCGTCCGACTTCGCCCGCCTGCTCGCGGTCCGCGGGCACGCGCGCGCCGCCGGCGGCGACGCGGCGGGCGCGATCACGGACCTCGGCGCCGCCCTCGACGCGGCCGGCGCGCACCGGCCGCAGTGGTGGGCGGACGAGATCGAGGCCGTGCTCCGCTCGCTCGGCCGAGCGACGGCCTGACCGGCGCGGGCGGCCGCCCGCGCCGATCCCGGCCGCTCACCGGCGCTCCGCCGCCAGCCAGTCGTCGAACGTCACCGTCCCGCGCGTCGCGCCCGCGTCCCCGCGGAGTACGCCGGACGCGAGTCCGCGCCAGTACCGGCCGGGCAGCGCGAGCTCGACGACCCGCGAGCGGTCGCCCCGGGACGCGAGCAGCCGGCGGACCATGCTCGCGAGCACCTCGTCGCGCGGGCCGACCAGGTCGGGCGCTCGGCCCTGCGGGGCGGCGGTCGCGAGCTCGACCAGTCGGGCGCCGACCTCCGCGGCGGCCACGGGCCGCACCAGCCCGCGCGGCACCGCGGTCCACCGCCCGACGTGGACGAGGCCCGCGACCTGCCCCGCGAACTCGTGGAACTGCGCCGCCCGCAGCACGGTGCCGGACCGGTCGGACGCGGCGATGAGCGCCTCCTGGCGAAGCTTCCCCGCGTAGTAGCCGGCGTCGATGCCGTCGATCCCGACGATGGACAGCGCGACGTGGTGCGGGACGTGCGCGATCCGCTCGGCGCGCAGCAGCGTCTCCGTCACCCGGGTGAAGAACGCGACCGATCCGCGACGGCCGAGCGCGGCCGTGCTCGTCACGTCGACGACGGCGTCCGCGCCCTCGAGCGCGGCGGCGACGCCGACGTCCGCGAGCAGGTCCGTCCCGGTGCGCCGCGACAGCGGGACGACGACGTGGCCCGCCCGCTCCGCCGCCGCGACCACGTGCCGGCCGACGGTGCCCGTCGCGCCCGCGACCGCGAGCCTCATCGGGCCACCGCCTCGGCCGGGCGCCGGGTCGGCACGAGCAGCACGATCCCGAGCGCGAGACTCACCGCGAGCGACACGATCGCGCCGACGGCGTCGACCGTCGGGAAGCCCCCGAGGTGCGTCGCGTGGTAAGCGAGGTGCAGCACCCCGAACACCGTCCACGCGGCGCCGAGCGGCGCCCAGGCGCTGCGCCGGACGAGCACGACGACGCTCGCCGCGGCGAGCGCGAGGTAGAGGCCGCCGACGTCCCGGATGAGGTGCTCGTTGAAGGGGCCGTCGAGGTCGATCCAGTGCCCGAGCACGCCCGGGAACGCGTCGTAGAAGCCGCGCGGCGAGACGGTCGCCCAGCCGCCGACGAAGAGGCCGAGGGCCGCGGACAGCGCGAGCGCGACCCGCTTCACCGCGGTCATGCGCGCACCGGCGGGATGTCGTCGGCGCCCGGGAAGCGGCGGGCTCCGGTCCGGTGCGCGCCGAGCGGGACGAGCGAGCGGGCGTCGTCGGCGCCGAGCGCGTTCCCCTCCCCGGTCCGCACGCCCCGCGGATCGCCGCGCTGTGCGAGCGCCGCGCGGATCAGGTCGTCGAGGTGGAACCGGTCGGGCCCGGCGATGTCGACGACGTCGCCGAGCGCGTCGCCCGTCGCGATCTCGGCGAGGAGGTCGACGACGTCCTCGACGTCCACGGGCTGCAGCAGCGTCCGCGACGCCTGCACGACCCCGAGGACCGTCAGCCGGTCGGCGATCGCCGGCACGAAGTCGTGGAACTGCGTCGCGCGGATGACGGTGAAGGGCACCTCCTGGTCCCGGAGGGCGTCCTCCTGCGCCACCTTGCCGGCGTAGTAGCCGTTCCCGTGCGCGCGATCGGCTCCGACGATCGACAGCAGCACGTGGTGCCGCACCCCCGTGGTCAGCTCCGCGGCGAGCAGGCGCAGGGTGGTGCCGCGGAAGAACTCGACGGAGGCCTCCGCCTCCTGCACCGGCGCGTTCAGCACGTCGACCACCGCGTCGACGCCGGCGAGCGCGGCGCCGAGCCCCTCGCCGGTGACGACGTCGACCCCGGTCGTGCGGGAGCCGACCACCACCTCGTGCCCGTCCCGGCGGAGCCGATCGGCGAGCCGCGCGCCGACGTGCCCGCGCCCTCCCGCGATGAAGATCCTCATGATCCGGTCGTCCTTCCCGGCCGCGGAGCGGCCTCGAGGGAGATGACGACGCGGGAGGCCGTTCCGTGAGGTCAGGCCGGGGCGACGCCCCAGGCGCCGAGCTTCTGCGGGTTCACCTGCAGCCACACGTCCGTGACCCGACCGTTGCGCACGGCGAGGTTGACGAGCGACCGGGCCGTCCCGTCGGGCGCGAGGGCGGTGAAGGCGAGGCCGTCGCCGGTGCGGCTCGCGTGGAGGCGCAGCGTCGGCTGCTTCGCCATGATCCCGAGCATGAAGCGCGCGACGTTGGAGACGCCGAGCACCGGGCGACGCGCAGCGCTGACGATCCCGCCGCCGTCGGAGACGAGGGTGACGGACGGGTCGAGCAGCGCCGTCAGCGCGTCGAGGTCGCCGGTGGCGCAGGCGCGGGCGAAGGCCGCGGCGACGGCGTCGTGCTCGGTCCGGTCCGACGGCCGCAGGTCGTGGTCGCGCACGCGCCGGCGGGCGGAGGTCGCGAGCTGCCGCACCGCCGCCGCGCTGCGCCCCACGATGGTGCCGATCTCCTCGAACGGCAGGGCGAACACGTCGTGCAGGACGAACGCGACCCGCTCGGCCGGGGTCATCGACTCCATCACGATGAGGAGGGCCGTGCTCACCTCGTCGTCGATGGTGACGCGGTCGAGGGGGTCGGCGCCGATCGCGGCGGGCTGCGGCGCGGTCCCGGCGAAGAGGTCGGCGGGCACCGGCTCCGGCAGCCACTCGCCGACGTAGCGCTCACGACGCCGGCGGGCGGAGCCGAGCACGTCGAGGCAGATCCGGCTCATGGTGCGGGTGAGCCAGCCCTGCGGGTTGCGCACGGCCGCCTGCTCCGCGTCGGTCATCCGGTACCAGCGGGCGTAGGCCTCCTGCACGGCGTCCTCCGCCTCGGCCAGGGTGCCGAGCATGCGGTACCCGAGCGCGACGAGGCGCCGTCGCTCGTGCATCAGCTCGTCGACCGTCCCGACGACCGGCTCCTGGTCCATGCGTCCTCCGTCCCTCCCACTCTGGCGTGCCGCCGGACGCGCCGCGACGCGGACCGGCCGCGGCGTCACCGCCGGCCCGCCGCCTCGCCGCTGACGAAGGCGCGGCGGGGCTCCGCGAGGGCGGCGAGCGAGACGATGTCCCGCCCGCCGACCACGGCGCTCGCCCAGACCAGGAGCACGCGCAGCTTCCGCTCCCACGTCGGGACGGCGAGCACGTGGTACCCGCGGTGCATGAGCCACGCGAGCGGCCCGGTGATCACGAGCCGCCCGTACTGGAAGACGCCGTGGCCGAGCCCGAGCGTCGCGACGACCCCGAGGCCGTGGTGCACGTAGGGGCGGGGCGCGCCGCCGCGGAGGACCGCGACGAGGTTCGCGGCCAGCCGCCTGCCCTGCCGGACCGCGTGCTGCGCGTTCGGCACCGTCGTCGCACCGGCCCGCGATGCCGTCAGGTCCGGCACCGCGGCGTCGTCGCCGGCCGCCCACGCGCCCGGCACCACCTCGTCGTCGCCCTCCACCTGCAGCGTCGCCGCCACCCGCACGAACCCGTTCGCGGTGAGCGGCAGGTCCGTGTGCGACGTCACGACCGGGTTCGCGGCGTTGCCGGCGGTCCAGACCAGGAGGCCGGTGTCGAACTCCTCGCCGGAGGACAGGACGAGGTGCCCGTCGACCGCGGAGCGCAGCTGCGTGTCGAGGTGCACGCGGCCGCCGCGCCGCTCGAGGTGCCGCACGACCCAGCGGCCCGGCCCGTCGCTCACCTCCGGCAGGATGCGGCCGCGCGCCTCGACGAGGTGGAACGCGAGCTCGTCCCGCGCGATCTCGGGGTAGGAGCGGAGGAGCGCGGTGGCGAGCGAGAGCGTCTCGCCGAAGCCCTCGACGCCGGAGAACCCGCCGCCGACGAACGTGACGGTGAGCAGCCTCCGCCGCTCGGGTCCCGGCGGCAGCACGGATGCGCGGTCGAAGGCGGTGAGGATCGCGTCGCGGATCGCGACCGCCTCCTCGACGTGCTTCATGCCGATCGCCTGCTCGTCCAGGCCGGGCACGGGGAACTTCCGGGTGACCGCGCCCGCGGTGACCACGACGACGTCGTAGGGGAGCGGGAACGCCGGCCCGTCCTCCGGCGCGACGGTCACCCGTCGCTGCGCGTGGTCGATGCGGGTGACGGCGCCGGTGACGAACCGGGTGCGCCGCAGGTGCCGGCGGTGCGACACGGCGGCGTGCCGCGCCTCGACGGATCCCGCCGCGACCTCGGGGAGGAACGGCTGGTACGTCATGTACGGGCGGGGGTCGACCACCGTGACGTGCGCCTCACCCGGCCGGAGCCGCCGCTCGAGCCCCCAGGCGGCGTAGAACCCGGCGTACCCGCCGCCCACGATCAGGATCTCCTGCATCCGGCACCTCGCTCCTCGTCCCGTCACTCCTGTGACGAGACGCGCGGGTGGGATGTGAGGTCGACCGCGCTCGCGGCGGGTCGCCGACGGCTCGGACGGCTCAGACCTCCCAGACGGACGGCGCGGCGCTGTGCGACCAGCCGTCGCGGAGCCGCGCGACCGCGCGGTCGAAGGCGGCGACGACATCCATGTGCGGACGCACCATCGACTGAAGCTGCAGGCCCTCGTAGATCGCGATGAGCTGCTCGGCGCCCCGCGCCGGCTCCATCGTGCTCGGCTCCCGGCCGACCGCGATGTCCTGGGTCAGCGCGCGCTGGACGATCGCGTGGAAGTGGATCCACGCGCTCTGCAGCACCTCCGCCGCGGGCAGGTCGGACGCGGCGATGGCAGCGGCCGAGGTGAGCAGGCGCATGAGAGCCGGGTCGGCGGCGTTCGCGAGCACGATCGCCCGGAGGAACGCGACCGCGCCGTGGCGCTCCGCGATCGGGATGAGCGGCCCGGTCCGCTGGGCGTTCCACGCCTTCACGACGGCGAGGACGAGGTCGTCGATCGTGGGGAACCGGCTCGTCACGGCCGCCGTCGTCGTGCCCGCCGCGGCGGCGACGAGCTCGAGCGTGACGTGGTGCAGCGGCTTGAGCCGCAGCAGGCCGATGGCCGCCTCGACGAGCTGCTCGTCGGTCCGGTGCGCGTCTCCTGCGGCGCCGTGCGTCTCCTCGACGAGCAGATCGGTCATCTTCGGTCGGCCGTTCGGTTCGGTGCTGCGGGCGGTCGCCCGATCCGCGGCGGTTCCGGCGGATCGCGTCGAGGTTGCCGGAGTGCAACCGCTCGCCGCCAGGCCCACCTCGGGTGCCCCCGCCGCGAGGGACGGCGGCACCGGCTCGGGCGGAGGCCCCGGATCCGCCTGGAAGGATCGGATCCCGTGCTCCGGAACGCCGTCATCGCCCTGATCCTCGGCGTCCCGCTGTCGGTCCTGCTGCTCGTGCCGGTCGCCGCCGTGCTCTACCGCCGGGAGGGCCGCCTCGCGCCGACCGCGATCGCGCAGCTGCTCGCCGGTGCGGTCTACTTCTGCGCGCTGTGGGCCTACACGCTGCTGCCGACGCCGCCCGCGCGGGAGCTGACGCGGTGCGCGGTGCCGCAGCTGCACCCGTTCGCCTTCGTCGGCGACGTGCTCCGCTTCGGCGTCGGGTCGCCGAGCGCGCTGCTGCACAACCCCGCGCTGCTGCAGGTCGTGCTGAACATCGCCCTGTTCGTGCCGTTCGGCGTCGGGGTGCGGCTGCTGCTGCACCGCGGCGTGCTCGTCGCGCTCCTGATCGGGTTCCTCGGGTCGCTCCTCATCGAGGTGACGCAGCTGACCGGCATCTACGGCATCTACTCGTGCGCGTATCGCCTGTTCGACGTCGACGACCTCATCGCCAATACGACCGGCGCCGTGCTCGGCTCCCTGGCCGTCGTCGGTCTCGCCCGGCCGCGCCGGGCGCAGCGGACCGCGCTCGATCCGGTGCCGGTGCGGCTGGGCCGCCGGCTGCTGGGGATGTTCGCGGACGTCGTGGTCATCGGCTTCGTCCAGTTCGTGCTGTCCGCGCTGTGGGCCGTGTGCACGACGTTCGGCGGCGGACCGGCTGCGGCCGACCTGCCGGTCGTGCAGCAGCTGGCGACGTGGGGCGTCCCCGCCGCGCTCGAACTGGTCCTGGTGCTCCGCACGGGCAGGACCGCGGGGGAGGCGCTCGTCCTCATCACCCCGGGTGCGCCGGAGGGCGGCCGCTGGCGCCAGGCCCTGTTCGGCGTGGTCGGGTACTGCCTCCTCGGCCCGGTCGGCGCGCTGCAGGGCATGTTCGTCGTCGTCACCCTCATCGCCGCGATCGCGACGAAGGACCGTCGTGGGCTCAGTCGCGCCGTGTCCGGCGGCCGGATCGTCGCGCTCGCCGGTCGTCGCCGCGGGACGCCCTCGGCCGACCTCGCCGAGGTGGCGGGGCGCTCGCACTGAGCTCTGCGCGCCGCCCGCTTCCTGCGGGGTGGACCGCCGGCGGGTTCGACGGCGTCCGGCGGGTCCGGCAGCGCCTGGAGCGCGGCTAGCCCCCCTGGGCGAGCACGCCGATCGTGAGGCCGTGCTGCGCGCACGCCTGATGCAGGCGGTCCTGTGCGGATTCGACGGTCTTCGACCCCAGGTCGATCCGCGGGTGCTCCAGGTCGCCCGCGGCATCCCGGAGCCGCGTGACGTCCTGCTGCACCGCGTCCGGCAGGGCACGTCCGTCGAACTCGAGGTACTGCACGGCGATCGCCTGCAGCACGGCGGCCGACTGGGCGGAGGAGAGGCGGCCGGCCTTCGTCTGCTGCTCGCGCCAGACGATCAGCGTCTGCGCCTCCGACTCCGCCGCGCAGACGGCGTGCAGGTCCCACGGCGCCGAGTCGCCGGCCTTCACGGGGGCCGCCGTCGGCGTCACGGTGACCGTCACGGTCGGTGCCGGCGTCGCCGCGTGCGCCGTGGCGCAGCCGGTGAGCAGCAGGGGCAGCAGGAGCAGGCCGAGGGCACGGGCGCGCGACGTCACCGCGGCAGTCTCCCCGTCGGGGCGTCCGCCCGGGGCCGCCTGCCCGGGATTCTCGTGGCACGGCCCTGCCGGAACCGACGTGCGCCCCTCCGCGGCTGACGCGCCTGCCCGCGCGGGCGGATCAGCCGCTCCGGGGCGGGCGAGCGAAGACGTCCATCCGGCTCACCGAGACCCGTGGGTAGCGTCCAGCGCATGGCGGAGCGGTTCGAGTACGGCGACGGTCCCATGCAGTACGCGGTCCTCCGCACGGCGAGCGGTGACCCGCGCGGGACGGTCGTGCTGATCCACGGCGGATTCTGGCGCGGGACGCCCGATTACTTCGACGGGCCCACGCCGCTTGCGGAGGCCCTCGTCGATCGGGGTTGGCACGTCTGGCAGGTGGAGTACCGGCAGCTGCCGAACGGAGGAGGCTGGCCGCACACGCTCGACGACCTCGCCGCGGGCGTCGAGCTGCTCGGCCGGACGGCGGAAGAGAAGGGCCTCGAGCTCGGTCGGGTCGTGACCGTCGGGCACAGCGCCGGCGGGCACCTCGCCGTGTGGGCCCTCTCGCGGCCGGCCGCGGTGCTGCCGCTCGCCGGGGCGATCAGCCTCGCGGGCGTGCTGAACCTGCGGCTCGGCGACGAGGAGGGCATCGGTCGCGGCGCCGTCACGGACTTCCTCGGCGGCCACGTCGCCGAGCATCCGGACCGCTACGCGGCCGCCGACCCCATCGCACGGATCGACCCGGCCCTGCCCGTCCGGATCGTGCACGGCGACCAGGACGACGTGGTGCCGATGAACCAGTCCGACACCTACGTCGTCGCGGCGCGCGAAGCGGGGCAGGATGTCGCGCTCTCGGTCGTGGAGGGCGACCACATGATCGTCATCGACCCCGTGCATCCCGCCTTCGCCGCGCTCGTCGCAGCGCTCGAGGAGATCCGCGCGCTCGGCTGAGCCGCTACTCGTCGCGCTCGGCGCGACGCGTGAGCACCAGCAGGCCCGCGATCAGCACGAGGAGCGCGCCGCCGATGGTCGAGGCGGTCGGCAGCACCTGCAGCACACCCTGCGCCGCGAGGACCAGGGCGACGAGCACCTGCGCCACGACCTGCACGAGCCCGGTCGTGAGCGCGGCGGGGCCGAGCGCCGCCAGCTGCAGCCGCGATCGCACCGGCACGGCCCGCGCCAGCAGCACGAGGACCACGAGCAGGTGCAGCGCGAGGACGACGCCCGCGAGCGACGCGTCGAGGCCTGCCGGATCGCGCAGCAGCTGCCCGACCACGAGCAGCGCCACGAGCAGCCACGGCGCCGGGGTGCGGACGCGGACGGCGGTGAACACCGAGAACGCGACGCCGACCGCGATGAGCGCGTCCTGCAGCACGAGCAGCGACGTGAGGATCCCGGCCAGGCCGACGCCGATGGGGAGGACGACGCCCGGCACCCAGGGGCCGATCGGGAAGCCCGCCCGCATCCTCGGGCGGGTCGCGGCGCTCACCGCGGGCCCCGGGAGCGGGCGGCCTGGCGCAGGAGTGCGTCGTGGTCCTCGTCCTGCCACGGCACGACGGTGACGTCGACGCGGCGGAGGCGGTCGAGGCGATCCGCGCGCTCCAGCTGCAGGATGCGGTGCGCGAGCCGGTGCGCCTCGTCGGCGCCCTCGAGGGTCGGCGTCGGCAGCACGTCGATCGCGACGACCCGGTGGCCCGCGTTCCGCCAGAGCACCGCGAGGCCGGCCACGTCCTCGTCGAGGAACGTCGACACCAGGAAGACGACCGCGGCGGTCGGCAGCACCGGCGCCTTGATCGTGCCGCTCGGGCGCGCGACCGTCTGCGTCACGACGGCGCGGATCTGCTCGAGCTTGCGCCTCCCGCCGCCGCTGCGGGCGCTCGCGCCGGTGCGGACGAGGTCGTGGAAGGCGACGCGGTCGCCCGCCTCCAGGTAGCTCGCGGCGATCGCCGCGACGGCCGGCCGGGCGAGGTCGAGCGACGCCGTGCCCTTGCGGGCCGGGCGGTCGCTGCCCCACTCGACGACCGCTGCGCCGACGTCGTCGCGGCTGTCGAGCACGATCACCGCGGCGGCCTCCGCGGTCGCGTCCATCCGCCGCACGATCAGCTCCGACTCCGGGCGCGGGGAGCGGGCGGTCGCGCGCCAGTCGATGCGGCGCAGCCGGTCGCCGGGCGTGAACGGGGCGAGGTCGCGGAAGTCGAGGCCGTCGCCGAGCCGCCTCGCCGCGTGCCCGCCGGGACGGTTCGTCAGGCGGTGCGGCAGGAGGAGGGAGGTCACCCGCTCCCGCTTCGGCGCGATCGT
This sequence comes from Amnibacterium kyonggiense, assembly GCF_004364555.1. Lineage (GTDB taxonomy): Bacteria > Actinomycetota > Actinomycetes > Actinomycetales > Microbacteriaceae > Amnibacterium > Amnibacterium kyonggiense. The sequence continues at coordinate 1,435,158 of NZ_SOAM01000001.1, forward strand.
CGCGCGGGCGACCTGCGGGTCGAGGTGCTGCACCAGGTCGGCTCCGGCCGCGAACAGCTGACCGCCGACGCGGAGCACCTCCTGCGGGCCGCTGTGCAGGACGGGGAGGCGCGCCTCGAGGGAGGCGGCGGTCCTCGAGCTGACGACCACGGTGGTGGTCGGCTCCTCGTAGGCGCCGGCGGCGAGCACGGCGAAGTCCGCGCCCGCGGCGCCCTCCACCCGCACCCGCACGACGACGTCGTCGTCCTCCACGGCGACGGCGACGGCGACCGACGCGGTGCCGACGGGGCGGCGGAGGGCGACCGCCGCGGTCGCCGCGAGCGGCAGGCCGAGCAGGGCGACGTCCGCGCGACCGAAGCCCAGCCCGACGCCGAGGACGACGATCGCGAGCATCCCGAGCGCGGCCCCGCCGCCGCGGCGGTACCAGCGCTCCTGCGTCGGCGCGCTCACCGGACGCCGACGCGGCCGACGACCGGCGGCCCGGCGACCTCCGCGACCGCGTGCCGTACGACGTCCGCCGGGTCGAGGCCCGACGCCCACGCCTGCGCGGTGAGGGTCAGCCGGTGCGCGAGCACGGGGACGGCGCAGCGCTTCACGTCCTCCGGGGTCACGAACTCGCGGCCGTCGAGCACAGCGAGCGCCCGCCCGAGCAGCAGCAGCCCCTGCGAGCCGCGCGGGGAGGCGCCGACCTGCACCTGCGCGACGGTCCGCGTCGCCGCGGCGAGGTCGACGCAGTAGGTGATCACGTCGTCGTCGACGAACACGGCCTCGACCGCGGCCTGCATCGCGAGCAGCGTGCGGGCGTCGATGACCGGTGCGATCGGCGCCGCCTCGTGCCGCCGCTGCACGCGGTTCCGCAGCACCTGCGACTCGCCGCCGCGGTCCGGGTAGCCGACGGACAGCCGGACGAGGAACCGGTCGAGCTGCGCCTCCGGGAGCGCGTAGGTGCCCTCGTACTCGATCGGGTTCGAGGTCGCGACGACGTGGAAGGGGCGGGGGAGCGGGAGGCTGCGGCCCTCGATCGTGACCTGCCCCTCCGCCATCGCCTCGAGCAGCGCGGACTGCGTCTTCGGCGAGGTGCGGTTGATCTCGTCCGCGAGGAACAGCCCGGTGAAGACGGGGCCGGGGCGGAACTCGAACTCGCGGGTCGCGGGCGCGTAGACGAACGAGCCGGTGATGTCGGAGGGCAGCAGGTCCGGCGTGCACTGGAGGCGGCGGAAGTCGAGCCCGAGCGCGGTCGCGAGGCTGCGCGCCGCGAGCGTCTTGCCGAGTCCCGGTGCGTCCTCGAACAGCACGTGCCCGCCCGCGAGCACGGTGCCGAGCGCGAGCTCGAGGGGGTCGCGCATCCCGACGACGACGGTGCCGACGCGGTCGAGGACCTCCCGGCCGATCGCGGCGACGTCGGGGATGGAGAGCTGCGGGTCAGTCGGCACGGGACGTCCTGTCTTCGGGGATCGCGCGGGCGGGGCCGAGCGGTTCGGGCGGCGGGAGGCGCTCGACGGCGCGGAGGGCCGCGTCGAAGGCGCGCGGGGTGACGGGCTTCTCACGGTCGGGGCGGAGGACCGCCCACGCGTCGGCGCCGAGGAGGGCGGCGATGGCCCTGTCGTCCTCCGGGCGCTCGACGTCGAGGCCGTGCTCCGCGAGGCGGCGGGCGGCGACCGTGCGGACCCGGGCGATCGCGATGCCACGGATGTGGTCGCGGTGCTCGACCATCGACCAGGCGAGCTGCTCGAGGTCGCGGCGGCCGCCGGTCGGCGGGTCGACGTCGGGCGGCTCGAGGTCGGCGGGCGGCACGACGCTGCGCTGCGTGAGCAGGATGAACGCGACCGCGAAGACGCCGCAGCCGACCGTGATCGCGTGCGGGCCGTCGAGGCCGAGCACCCGCGCGGCGCCCCCGACGAGGCCGGCGACGAACGCCGCGACAACCGCGACGCGGACGATCAGGCCGACGGTCATGCGTCCACCCGCTCCCACGACGTCTCGAGCACCCGGAGGGCCTGCTGCGCGGCGGACGCGTCGGCGGCGGCGACCACCCCGTCGCCGAACCGGGCGCGGAGGTAGAGCCCGAGCAGCGTCCGGGACGCCGCCCGGTCCGCGCCGGTGCGGCTCAGCACGCGGCCGGTGAACTCGGTCGGGGTCTCCGCAGGGGAGCGGGCGAGGCCGGCGTCCTCCGCCGCCTGCTGCAGGCCGAGCCAGGCGCGGATGACGGCGTCGCTCGGCTCCCGGTCCTCGTCGAAGGCGGCCAACGCGGCGGCGATGCCGCGGAGGACCGTCGGGGCGTCGGCGACCTGCGGCTCGGCGTCGAGCGCCGCGGTGCCGCGCAGGCCGATCCGCTTCCGGCGGCCGCGGACGGCGGAGAGGATCAGGCGGATCAGGAGGAACGCGATCGCCAGCCCGACCAGGGCGGCGAGCACCAGGATGATCGTGCCGATCGTGGAGTTCACGTCGATGCGGGGCATCCCCTGGCCCTGCGGCGGCAGCGTCGCGACCGGCTGCACCGGCGTCGGCGGCTCGACCGGCTGACCGCCGCCGTTCGAGCCGAAGAGCGGCACGACCAGCGCGGGGCCCTCGAGGGCCGTGCTCAGGACGACGACCGCGGCGCCCGCGACGACGAGCGGCAGCAGCCAGCGGCCGGTCGCTCCGCGGCGGACCGGGGCCGCGCCGTCGGGCTCCCCGTCCTGTCGGCGCACCAGCCGAGGCTAGTTGCCGATCCGCATCGATCCGGCCCGCGACCCCCGACTGCCGGGGTCAGCCCGCCGACGCGCTCGCGATCGGTCCCTCCGCCGAGCGCCACAGGTCGATCCGGTCGCGGCGCTGCTCCTGCGTCATCCACCCCGGGCCGGGCGCGATCACCCGCGCGTGGAGTCCCGCGCCCTCGACGAGCGCGACCGCGTCCGCCTCCTCGAGGCCGATCAGGTCGGCCTCGTGCTCCTCGAGCCAGGCCTCGGCTCGGATCGGCGGGCATTCCATCCATCGAGTATGCGGTGCCGGCGTGCGGGGGTCAGGACCGCGTGGCCGGTTCAGGACGGATCCGACAGGTCGGTCCTGAACGCGGCGCACGGTCCTGATCGCGGTTCGGGGTGATCTCGAGGCCCGCTTCGCTCGCACCTCGATCAGCGGGGTCGGCGCGCGTGCAGTGCGCGTGCGGCGCGAGTGCCGAGCGGGGGCGGAGGCCCTCAGCCCTCCGCGACGACCTCGCCGCCGACGGCGGTCGCGACGACGCGGGCCGCGCCGATCTCGTTCACCGGGGCTGCCGTGATGTCGCGGTCCAGGACCGCGAGGTCGCCCGCGAGGCCCGGCACGAGGCGGCCTGCGCGCTGCTCGTCGTGGTTCACGTACGCGGTTCCGGCGGTGTACGCCGTCAGGGCGTCGCCGAGGGAGAGCGCCTGCTCGCCGTAGAGCGGGTCCTGCCGCGGAGCGCCGTGGGCCGCGCGGTTCACCGCGACGTGGAGGATCTCGAGCGGGTTCGCCGTCGTCACCGACCAGTCGCTGCCGAACGCGATCCGCGCGCCGGCCCGGGCGAGGGAGCCGAAGGGGTACTGCCAGCGGGCGGCCTCCGGGCCGAGGAACGGGATCGCCAGCTCGTCCATCTGCGGCTCGTGCGCGGCCCAGAGCGGCTGGGCGTTCGCGATCGCACCGAGCGCCGCGAAGCGCGGCACGTCGTCCGGGTGCACGACCTGCAGGTGCGCGAGGTGATGCCGGGCGTCGCGCACGCCGTTCGCGGCGCGGGCCGCCTCGATCGCGTCCAACGCCTCCCGCACCGCCCGGTCGCCGAGCGTGTGGAGGTGGACCTGGAAGCCCTCCGCGTCGAGCGCCGTCACCGCCCGGGTCAGCAGCTCGGGATCGACGAAGCTCTTGCCCGCGTTGCCGGAGTCGTGGCCGTCGTGGTCGAGGTAGTTGCGGAGCATCGCGGCGGTGAAGTTCTCCGCGACGCCGTCCTGCATGATCTTCACGCTCGTCGCGCGGAAGCGCTCCCGACCGGCGGCGAGTGCGCGGCGCTCGACGAGCTCCGGCACCTGCTCGAGCCCGCGGTCCCGCTCCCACCAGAGCGCACCGACCACGTGCGCGACGATCTCGCCGCGGTCCGCGAGGCGGAGCGAGGACGCGAGCAGGTCGGGCAGGCCGTGGACGACGCCGATCATCGCGTCCTGCCAGCCCGTGATGCCCCAGGCGAGCAGGCGGCGCTGCGCGATCCGGAACGCCTCGTCGATCTCGTCCTCGGTCGTCGGCGGGAGGAGGTCGGAGACGAGGTCCATCGCCCCCTCCTGCAGCATGCCGATCGGCGCGCCGGACGCGTCGCGCTCGATGCGGCCGTCCGCCGGATCCGACGTCGACGCGGTGACGCCGGCGCGCTCGAGGGCCGCGGTGCTGACCCACGCGCCGTGGCCGTCGCGGTTCGCGAGGTAGGCGGGACGGCCCCCGGTCACCGCGTCGAGTGCGGCCGCGGTCGGGACGCCGCCCGGGAACAGCTCGAGCGACCAGCCGCCGCCGCGGATCCACTCGAGGTCCGGGTTCGCCGCGCTGTACGCGGCGATGCGGGCGAGCGCGTCCTCCGCGGTGCGCGCCTCGGAGAGGTCGAGCCGGAGGAGGTCGATGCCCGCGTGGTACGGGTGGACGTGGCTGTCCTGGAACCCGGGCACGACGAGCCCGCCGCGGGCGTCGAGCTCCGCGGTGCCGGGCTTCGCGCGCTCGAGGGCGTCCGCGCCGATCGCGGCGATCACCCCCTCCTGCACGAGCAGGGGCGCCTCGACGACGCCGGTCGGGGTGAAGAGGCGGCCGTCGGCCACGAGCAGGTCTCCGGTCACGAGTCGAACCCCAGTCCCACGGCGTCGAGCGTGCGGAGGAACGCGCCGCGACGCCCCTCCCGGTGGTCGGCGCGGTTCAGCGCGAAGCGGGTCGCCTGCACCGCGGGCCAGGTCGCGGGCTCGGGCGGGAAGGGCAGCGGCGTGGAGCGGACCATCTCGTTCGTCGTCCGTCGCGTCTGAATCCCCTCGAGCAGGTCGAGCATCACGTCCGCCGCGTAGTGGGTCGCTCCGACGCCGAGCCCGGTGAAGCCGAGCGCGTAGCTCACGCGGTCGCCCCAAGCGGTGCCGAAGAAGGCGCAGAACCGGCTGCAGGTGTCGATCGCGCCCGCCCAGCGGTGCTCGAAGCGGACGTGCTCGAGCTGCGGGAAGGTCGTGAAGAAGTGCTGCGCGAGCTTGCGGAAGGTCTCCGGCCGCTCCTCGTACTCCCGTCGGATCCGGCCGCCGTAGTGGTAGATCGCGTCGTAGCCGCCCCAGAGGATCCGGTCGTCGTCCGTGAGCCGGTAGTAGTGGAACTGGTTCGCGCTGTCGCCGATGCCCTGCCGGCCGCTCCAGCCGATGGCGGCCCGGTCGGCCGCTGAGAGGGGCTCAGTCATCAGCACGTAGTCGTAGACGGGGACCGTGAAGAGGCGGAGGCGCTTCAGCAGCGTCGGGAACGCGTTCGTGGCGAGCGCGACCCGGTCCGCGACGACCTGCGCCCGCGCGGTCGTGGCGATGACGCCGGTGACGCTGCGCTCGATGCCGCGGACCGGGGAGTCCTCGAACAGCTCGACCCCCTCCGACGCGCAGGCGTGGGCGAGCGCGTCGACGAGGCGTGCCGGGTCGACGAGCGCGGCGTCGCGCGGCATGAGCACGCCGCCGAGGTAGGTGGGGGAGGCGACCTCCTGCCGCATCGCCGGCCCGTCGAAGAACACGGCGCGCTCGCCGTCGACGTCCTCCTGCAGCCACGGGACCTGGTGCGGCTCGGTCGCGACGCCGTACACGCCGCTGCGCTCCCAGTCGGCGTTCCGCTCGAAGCCGAGCACCGCCGACTCCATCGCGTCGAGGTTCTCGAGCCCGTCGGCGTCGAGGGCGTCGTAGTCCGTGGCGAAGCGGGTGCGGCCGTTGCTCTCGCCGTGGGTGAGGCTCGCCTCCACGAATCCGCCGTTGCGGCCCGAGGCCGCCCAGCCGTTCGTGCGCGCCTCGAGCACCACGACGCGGGCGCCCGGGTTCCGGCGCTTCGCCTTCAGGGCCGTCCAGAGGCCGGTGTAGCCGCCGCCGATGACGAGCAGGTCGCAGGCGAGGTCCGCGGTCAGCGCGGGGCGCCGGTCGCCCGGGGTGCGGTCGAGCCAGAAGCTGCCCTGGCGGCTGGCGGCGAGTGCGGTGTCGACGAGCCGGTCGTCGATCGGGCGGTCGAACACCGTCTGCGTCATGCGGATCCCGTCGTGATCGGAGGCGTCCACTGAGCGTATCGACGGTCGTGTTTCGCCCGCGCTACGGATTCCGTGTGTTCGCGGCTGGTTGAGCCGGGCGCCCCGCGCCCGTGTCGAGACCATGTGCGGCAGTGGTCTCGCGGCTCGCTGCGCTCGCACCTCGACCAGCGGGACGGTCGACCTCAGCGGCGGACGGTGAACACCGCGAGGGCGACGGCGCCCGCCAGGAGGCCCCAGAACGCGCTGCCGACCCCGGCGACCGCGATGCCCGAGCCGACGACGAGGAACGTGATCGCCGCGGGCACGCGGGTGTCCGGCCGGGCGATCGCGGAGGAGATCGCGCCGATGAACGCGCCGAGCAGGGCGAGCCCGGCGGCGGCCTCGACGAGGGCCGGCGGCCGGTCGCCGATCAGCCCCGCGACGACGCCGGCGATCGCGGCGAGCACCAGGTAGGTGCAGCCGGAGGCGACGCCGGAGATCCACCGCCGCGAGCGGTCCTCGCCCGCGTCCGGGCCGATCATGATCGCCCCGGTGATCGCGGCGAGGTTCAGCTGCACCCCGCCGAACGGCGCGGCGACCGCGCTGCCGATGCCCGACGCGACGAGCGCGAAGCGGGTGGGCGGCACGTACTCGTTCGCGCGGAGGACGGCGAGCCCGGGCAGCTGCTGGCCCGCCATCGTCACGAGGTAGAGCGGCACCCCGAGCGCGACGATCCCGAGCGGGTCGGGCGCGGGTGCGGTCAGGACCGGCGCCGGCGGCAGCACCTGCCCCGCCGACCCCTGCAGGACGGTGATCACGATCGCGGCCACGATCACCGCGGGCCCGGCGGCCCGCGGCGCGAGCCGGGACAGGACGAGCCAGCCCGCGACGAGCGGCAGCACGGTGACCGGCGACACGACGGCCTCCCGGACCGGCGCCAGGCAGAACGGCAGCAGCACCCCGGCGAGCAGCCCGCCCGTGAGCGCGGACGGGATCCGGTCGATCGCGCGCGTCAGCACCGGGATCGCGCCGGTCGCGATGCCGAGCGCCGCCGCGAGCAGGAACGCGCCGACCGCGGTGCCGAAGGATCCGGGGTGGGCGGCCACGAGCAGTGCGGCGCCGGGCGTCGACCACGCGAGGCAGAGCGGGATCCGGAGGCGCAGCGACGCCGCGATCGACAGCACGCCGATCACGACGCAGAGCGCCGCGAGCCCCGACGCGGCCTGCGCCGCGCTCGCCCCGGCGGCGGTCAGGCCCGCGAGCAGGACGGCGACCGAGCCGAAGAACCCGGTGACGGTGCCGACGACGCCGGCGAGCGCCGGCTGCGCGACGGCGCCGCGCGCCGCGGTCACCGCCGGGCCAGCCTGAGGGCCGCGTCCGCCATCGCCGCGGTCGCGTCGTCGTCCGTCATCCACAGCGGCACCGCCCGAGCGGCGATGCCCGCGGCCCGGAGGGGGTCGACGGCCGCCGCGTCCGTCTCATCGACGAGCCAGCCGTCGAGCAGGCCGCCCGCCGAGCGCGCGCCGTAGTGCCGGGCGATCGCGGCGGCATCCGTCTCGACGCCGATCGCGGTCAGGCACGCGTCCGCCATCCCGCGCACGACGCTGCCGCCGATGACGGGGGAGAGGCCGACGACGGGCGCCGCGGTGTCGCGGAGCGCCTCGCGGATCCCCGGGATGCCGAGAATCGTGCCGATCGAGACGACCGGGTTCGAGGGGGCGAGGAGGACGACGTCCGCCGCCGCGATCGCCTCCCGGACGCCGGGCGCGGCGGTCGCCGACTCGACGCCGCGCTGCACGAACCCGAGCGCGGGGAGGGCGGCGCGCGTGCGCACCCACCACTCCTCGAAGTGCAGCTCGCCCTCGGCGGTCACGACGTGGGTCTCGACCTCCGCGTCCGTCGCGGGCAGGAGCCGCACGCCGAGCGGCCAGCGCGCGCTCAGCCGCTCCACGACCGCGGAGAGGGGCAGGCCCTCCCGCAGCAGCGCGGTGCGAGCGATGTGGGTGCCGATGTCGAGGTCGCCGAGCGTGAACCACGGCCAGCCGACGCCGTACGCGGCGAGCTCCGCGCTCACCCGCTCCGACTCCCCGGCGCGGCCCCAGCCGCGGACGTCGTCGTTCACGCCCGCGAGCGCGTACATGAGCGAGTCCAGGTCGGGCGTCACGCGCAGGCCGGCGAGCCAGAGGTCGTCGCCGGTGTTCGCGACGACGGTGATCGCGGCGGGGGAGGCGGTACGGCGGACGAGGGCGCGCAGGCCGCGGACGAACTTCGCACCGCCCACGCCTCCCGCCAGGACGACGATGCGGGCGGGATCCATCGCGAGCAGCCTAGGAGACCCGGGGAGCCCGACCCGGAGGCGCCGCTGCGGGATACTCGCGGGGTGCGCGTGAGCGTGGTGGTCGCCGTCTTCGACCCGGGCCCCCACCTGTCCGCGCTGCTCGACTCGCTGCGCGCGCAGACCCTCGACCCGGCCGAGTTCGAGGCCGTCCTCGTCGACGACGGCTCGACCGACGGCACCGCCGCGGTCCTCGACGCCGCGGCGGAGGAGGACTCGCGCTTCCGCGTGATCCACACGCCGAACTCGGGCTGGCCCGGGCGGCCCCGCAACATCGGCATCGACGCGGCCCGCGGCGACTTCGTGTTCATCGCGGACCACGACGACCACCTCCACCCGGAGGCGCTGCAGCGGCTGACGGACTTCGCGATCGAGCACGGCTCCGACGTCGTCGCGGGCAGGGTCGTCGGCGTCGGCCGGAACGCGCCGACCCGGATCTTCGAGCGGACGCTCATCGACGCGCAGGAGGACCCCGCGCTGCTCATGACGTCGTTGACGCCGCAGAAGCTGTACCGGCGCGCGTTCCTCGTCGAGGAGCGCATCCGGTTCCCGGAGGGGCCGCGCCGGCTCGAGGACCACCTCTTCGTCACGAAGGCCTACCTGCGGGCCCGCCGCGTCAGCGTCTACGCGGACGCGCCGATCTACTACTTCGTGCTCCGGGACGACGGCCGGAACGCATCGCGGCGGCCCGTCGAGTGGCGCGGCTACTTCGCGAACGCCGCCGAGGCGATCGCCGTCGTCGACGCGGAGGCGCCCGACGAGGCCACCCGGGTCGCGATGCGCGCCCGGTGGCTCCGGGTCGAGGCCATCGGCCGGCTCCGCGGCGCCCGGTTCCTGGGCCAGGCCGACCGCGCGGGCCTGCTCGCAGCGACCGGATGGCTGCTCCGCGAGCACTACCCCGGCGCGGAGGTCGACCGCCTCGGGCCGGTCGACCGCCTCATCGGGCGGCTGCTCCTCGACGGGCGCGCGGAGGACGTCGTCGCGGTCGCGACCTGGGAGACCTCCGTCCGGCTCGCGGCGGCGGTGGAGGCCGTGGAGGCCGCCGGCGGCGCGCTCCGCGTGCGCATCCGACTCGAGCAGGTCGCGGATCCGTTCCCGCTCACGGACCTCCCGGACGGCGGGCCGGACCGCGGCGAGCTCGAGCGGACGCTGCGACTGCCCGAGGACGCGACCGCGGAGGCGGAGCTGCGGCGCTCCGGCGGTGCACCGGTCGCGCTCCGCGTCGAGCAGCGCATCGTCGGCGGCGTGCTCGAGGCCGCCGCCGTGCTCGATCCGGCGCGGGCCGCGGAGGTCGCCGAGGGGCGCTGGCTCCTCCGCGCGCGGGTGCCGGAGGCGGCCGTGCGCGCGCCGGGGACGCTCGGCGCTCCCGCCGAGCTGCCGGGGCCGACGCGCGTCGGCCCGCGTCGCATCACGCCCTCCGTCGATCGCAGCGGGCGCCTCGTGCTCGCGGTGGAGCGCGCCGGGCTCGGACCGGCGCTGCGCCGCGTCGCCCGTCGGGTGCGGTCAGGCCTCCGACGGCACCGGCGCCGCTGACGGCTCGGTGCGGAGGCGGGCCCGCACGCGGTCGCCGATGCGGCCGGCCGTGTACGACATCAGGCGGCGGGTGCCGACCGTGTCGAGGTCGGCGGGCGGGGGAGGCGGCGGCTTCGGCGCAGCGCGGAAGCTGTCGAAGGTCGGCACCCCGCGGCCCTGCGTCAGCATCATCCCGACCAGCAGCGCGGCGGCCGCCTCGGTCGGGAGGGCGGGCGGCGGCTGCAGCGCGGCGACCGGGCGGCGGCTGGGGACGGCGAGCGCGTCGAGGTTCCCGATCGTCCGCACCCCGAGCTCGCGGATGCCGTGGACCATCTCGCGGACGAGCTCCGCGGCGCGGTCGGCGGCCCACTGCGGCACCTCGATCGGGCCGCCGGCGCGCAGCAGCTCCGGTTGCTCGCGCAGCCGCCGGATCGCGCCGAACTCGACGAGCGCTGCCTGCACGTCGGCCGTGGCGCCGTCGAGCTCGGCGAAGCGCGCGTTGAAGTGGCGGATCGTCTCGGCGACGGCGTAGCCGGGGGAGGCGTTCTCGGCCCTCGGGTCCGGCACGAGCACGCCCTCCGGCAGCCCGGTGAAGGCTTCGAAGGTGCGGAGCGGGAAGTCGCGGGCGGCGCCGGCGAGCGACAGCACGACGACGTTGTCGCGCCCGACGAGGCGGCTCCACCGGCGGGCCAGCGCGTCGATGCGGGTCTTCTGCCAGAACTCCGGCTGCGGCGCGGTCAGTGTGTCCTCGGTCCGCAGCATCGCGTCGAGCCAGTCCGGCCACGACGTCCGCGATCCGGTCTGCACCCACTGCTGCCACGACGAGGGGAGCATGTCGGCGAGGGGGCGCATGGTGATGACGACCGTGGTGCGGTCGGCGCCGAGGGCCTCGATCACCGTCGCCGCCCGCTCGTCGTCCGCGCGGGCGAACGTCTCGCTCGAGATGACGATCCGCTTCGCGGTCGACTCGTCGATCTCGCGGACGAGCCGCGGCCACGCCTCCAGCCCGTCGCGGTGCCCCGCGATCCGCCGGCCGAGCGCGACCGCGCCGGCCGCCGCCCGCGGCTGGCTGTTCCGGCCGGCGTAGTGGACGCCGTACGCCGCGATCGCCGCGCGATTGGTGTGGAAGGCGCTCTGCAGCGACGTCGTCCCGGTCTTGGCGGGACCGATGTGGAGCAGGCGGGAGCCCTCCGGCAGCAGCAACGACATCGGTCCTCCTCGGGGTCGGGGCCGAGTATCCCCAGAACGGGGGCCACGGCGGCGTCGCCTCGCGGGGGAACGCCGATTCCCGCTCCGGTGCGCCGACCACCCCGTCGGTTCCGGCACACCTCGTCGGTTCCGGCAGTGCGTCGAGGCGCGGATCGCTGCCGGAGCCGACCGATGCTGCCGGAACCGACGGCTCATGCGGCCAGCGCGGCGAGGACGGCCGCCTCGACGAGCGGCCATTCGAACAGCACGCGCCGCCAGGTGAACCGCAGCGAGCGGTAGCGGGTCGTCGCAGCGACCAGGTCGCGGTGCCGGTCCCGCTCGAACGCCGCGGGATCGTCGTGCCATTCCTTCCCGTCGAGCTCGACGATGAGCCGGCCCTCGACGAGGAGGTCGACCTCCCCGATCCCGGGCAGGTCGGGATGGACTTCGACGCGGAGCCCGAGGAGGCGGAGCAGGTACCGGGTGATCGTCTCGATCCCCGAGTCCGCCCGACCGTCCGCCGCGAGGACCACCGGGCGCAGGCGGGCGGGGAGCCGGGCGGCGAGCGCGGGCAGGTCCGCGTCGCGGACGAAGCGGAGGTGCAGGGCCGAGTCCAGGATGGCGAGCGCGTGCTCGGGCGGCAGTGCGCGGAACGCGTGCTCGAGCATCGTGAGCGGCGGCGCGATGCCCGAGGCGACGGCCCCGGCGACGACGTCCGCGGGCGTGCGATGGAGGACCACGGCCGGGGTCGGTCGCAGCGGTCGGGAGCCGTCGTCCGGGTCGTGGAACCGGGTGGTCGTGCGGCGGAACGCCACGTGGAGGCGGTTCGACTCGGTTCGGTGCGGCCGCACGCGCGGCGCGTCGGGCGGCGGGTCCGGCGGAGTCCAGAGCCCCAGCGCCGCCGCTCCGGTCACCGCGGTGGCGACGCCGCCGACCCGGGCGGCGCGGAGCAGCAGGTCGGGCGTGCCGGGCAGCGCGAGGACGCCGCGCCGCACCACGGTGAGGCGTCCCTGCTCGATCGCCCGGCGGATCTCCCGCTCGGACTTGCCGCGGGCCAGCAGGTCGGCCGTCGTCCAGAAGCTGCGCACCGCGGCATGGTGGTCGGGGTGGGCCCCGCCGCTCCGCCTCCTTAGCTCGTCGCGGCCGGAATCGCGGCTGTGGAGGAGCGGACGGGTGGCTCCGACGCCCGGCCTCCGTCGGTTCCGGCACACCTCGTCGGTTCCGGCAGCTCCTCGAGGCGCGAATCGCTGCCGGAGCCGGCGGATGCTGCCGGAGCCGACGGCTCACGCGGCCGGCGCGGCGATCGGCGGGTCCTCTCAGAACTGGCGGTTCCCCTCCGGGGCCCGCGGGGTTAGAGTCGCGATCGTCCGGGGTTGACTCGGACAACCTCGGACGACGACGACGCGTCAGGAGCGGCCATGGCGGCTGACCCGGTCCCCTCGGGAGCCGCTGACGCGACCCTGCCGCCGCCCGTCCCCGTCTACTTCGTCGCCGAGCAGACGGGCATCAGCGCCGAGGCGATGGGCAACGCCCTCCTCGTCCAGTTCCCGGACGTCCGGTTCGAGCGGCACCGCATCCCGTTCATCACCTCGATCGCGGAGGCGCGGAAGGCCGTCGAGATCCTCGACGCCGCGATGAAGGGCCCGCGGCAGCCGCTCGTGTTCACGACGATCGCGGACGACACGATCAGCGGGGTGCTCCGTTCGAGCCGGGCGCCGATCATCGACTTCGTCTCGTCCCACCTCGGGCAGCTCGAGCGGATCCTGGGCTCCCGCGCGCTGCACCTCGCCGTGCGGGTGCACGGCGTCCAGGACCAGGAGCGCTACGACCGCCGGATGCAGGCCGTCGAGTACGCGATCGAGCACGACGACGGCGAGAGCCTCCGCCACTACGACGACGCCGACGTGATCCTGCTCGCCCCGTCCCGCTGCGGGAAGACGCCCACGACCATGTACCTGGCGCTGCAGCACAGCGTCTTCGTCGCGAACTACCCGCTCGTGCCGGAGGACCTCGAGACCATCGACCTGCCGGACCCCGTGCGGAAGCTGCGCACCCGCTGCTTCGGCATCCTCACGACGCCCGAGCGGCTCAGCGAGGTCCGGAACGAGCGCCGCCCCGACTCCGTCTACGCGTCGATCGAGCAGTGCCGGTGGGAGCTGAAGCGCGCGGAGATCATGTTCCGCGCCCACCGCATCCCGACCGTGAACTCCTCCGCCAAGAGCGTCGAGGAGATGTCGACCGTGATCCTCCAGCACCTCGCGAAGGCCTGATCCGCACCACCACCGACGCAAGGGAGTCTCGACGATGAGCACCACCGTCCCCACCAGCACCGCCACGGGCCACCGGACGCCGAGCGGCGACAACGTCCGCTGGTTCGCGGACCTGGGCCTCGCGGACCTCGAGGAGGTCGGCGGCAAGAACTCGTCGCTGGGGGAGATGATCTCCTCCCTTTCGGACCTCGGCGTCCGCGTCCCCGACGGGTTCGCGACGACCGCCGGCGCGTACCGCCGGTTCGTCCGTGGCGGGCTCGCCGAGCGGATCGACGGGCTGCTCACCGGGCTCGACATCGACGACGTCGAGACGCTGGCCCGGGTCGGGAAGCAGATCCGGGAGGCCGTGCTGCAGCAGCCGTTCCCGGAGGACCTCGAGGCGGACATCCGCCGCGCCTACGCGGAGCTCACCCACGGGGACGACGACGCGTCGTTCGCGGTCCGGTCGAGCGCGACGGCGGAGGACCTCCCGGACGCGTCGTTCGCCGGGCAGCAGGAGACGTTCCTGAACGTGCGGGGGATCGACGCGATCCTGACCGCGATCCACGAGGTGTTCGCGTCCCTCTACAACGACCGGGCGATCGCGTACCGGGTGCACCACGCCTTCGCCCACGACGTCGTCGCGCTGTCCGCCGGGGTGCAGCGGATGGTGCGCTCGGACGTGGGCGCCTCCGGGGTCATGTTCACGATGGACACCGAGTCCGGGTTCACGGACGCGGTGTTCGTGACCGCCTCCTACGGGCTCGGCGAGGCAGTGGTGCAGGGCGCGGTGAACCCGGACGAGTTCTACGTCTACAAGCCGGCGCTGGCCGCGGGTCGCCCGGCGATCCTGAAGCGGCAGGTCGGCGGCAAGGCGATCAAGATGATCTACACCGAGGACCGCACGGTCGGGAGGACGACGGAGTTCGTCGACGTCCCGGAGGCGGACCGCGGGCTGCTGTCGCTCACCGACGACGAGGTCCTCGAGCTGGCCCGGCACGCGGTAACGATCGAGGAGCACTACGGCCGCCCGATGGACGTCGAGTGGGGCAAGGACGGGATCGACGGGCGGCTCTACATCCTCCAGGCCCGCCCCGAGACGGTGCAGTCGCGCCGGTCGACCACGACGAGCAGCCGGTACCGGCTCGCCGGGAAGCCGTCCGAGCGGTCGCTGCTCGTGGACGGGCGGGCGATCGGGCAGCGGATCGGCGCCGGCGCCGTGCGGGTGCTGACGGACGTGTCGCAGATGAGCGCGTTCCGGCAGGGCGAGGTGCTCGTCGCGGACATGACCGACCCGGACTGGGAGCCGATCATGAAGCGCGCCTCCGCGATCGTCACGAACCGCGGCGGCCGCACGTGCCATGCGGCGATCATCGCCCGCGAGCTCGGCATCCCCGCCGTCGTCGGCACCGGGACCGCCACGGCGGACCTCGCGGACGGCCGCGAGGTCACGGTCTCCTGCGCGGAGGGCGACACCGGCTTCGTCTACGACGGGCTCATCGACTTCCGGGTGGAGGAGACGCAGCTCGGCGGGATGCCCGAGATCCCGGTCAAGATCATGATGAACGTCGGCACGCCCGACCAGGCGTTCGCGTTCTCCCGGCTGCCGAACCGGGGCGTCGGGCTCGCCCGGCTCGAGTTCATCATCAACCGGCAGATCGGCATCCACCCGCGGGCGCTGCTCGACCTCCAGGCCGACCCGGAGCGGCTCCCGAAGCAGGTCCGCCGCGACGTCGAGGACCGGATCAGGGCGTACGCCTCGCCGCGGGACTACTTCGTGCAGCGGGTGGCGGAGGGCGTCTCGATGATCGCGGCGGCGTTCGCGCCGGAGCCGGTCATCGTCCGGCTGTCCGACTTCAAGTCCAACGAGTACGCGAACCTGCTCGCCGGCGAGCTGTACGAGCCGCACGAGGAGAACCCGATGATCGGGTACCGGGGCGCGTCGCGGTACCTGTCGCCGGACTTCGCGGAGTGCTTCGCGATGGAGTGCGAGGCCATGCGGTACGTCCGGGACGAGATGGGGCTGACGAACCTGAAGCTGATGATCCCGTTCGTCCGCACGCTGACCGAGGCGGAGGGCGTGATCGCACTGCTGGCGAGGAACGGCCTCACCCGGGGCGAGAACGGGCTGCAGGTGATGATGATGTGCGAGCTGCCGTCGAACGCGGTGCTCGCGGACCGGTTCCTCGACCACTTCGACGGGTTCTCGATCGGGTCGAACGACATGACGCAGCTGACGCTCGGTCTCGACCGCGACTCCGCGCTCGTGGCGGCGGGGTTCGACGAGCGGGACCCGGCGGTGCTGCACATGCTGCAGCTCGCGATCGAGGCGGCGAAGCGGCGCGGGAAGTACGTCGGGATCTGCGGCCAGGGCCCCTCGGACCACCCCGACCTCGCCGCCTGGCTGCTGGAGCAGGGCATCGAGTCGATGTCGCTGAACCCCGACACGGTCGTCGACACCTGGCTCGCCCTCGCCGCCGGCGAGGCGGTCGCCACCTCCTGACCCTGGATCTTGCTCACGCTTCTTGCCGCCTCGCCGCCTCGGCGGCGGCAAGAAGCATGAGCAGAGCTCCGCCTCGATCGCCGGGGTCGGTGGACGTGGCCGCCGCACGGGCGCGGCGTGGGGGGCGCGTAAAATCGTCCGCCGTGACCGCGCGCTCCCCGTACATCCAGAACGTGCGCGACCTCGTGCGCCACCCCGGCGAGATGCGCGAGCGCCGTCTCGACATCACCGTCCCCGAGCACATGGGCGAGGGGCTCGTCGCCGTGCAGGAGGGCTCGCACCTCGACGTCGACCTGAAGCTCGAGTCGCTCCACGAGGGGATCCTGGCCTCCGGCACCGTCGTCGGACGGGCCGACGGGGAGTGCGCCCGCTGCCTCGCGCCGGTGTCGCTGCCGGTCGAGGTCGAGTTCGCGGAGCTCTTCGGGTATCCTGCCGATGAACCGTTCGACCACCAGCTCGATGGCGACCTGCTCGATCTCGAGCCGGTGGTGCGGGACGCGGTGGTGCTGGCACTGCCCTTCCAGCCCGAGTGCGTCGACGGTTGCGAGGACCTTGAACTCGGTCCCGGCATCAGCCTGATCACGGCGGATGCCGAGCGTGAGAAGCCTGCGGACCCCAGATGGGCCGCGCTCCAGGGCTTCAGCGCCCAGGACACGGACAGCAGAGAAGAGAAGTAGTCATGGCGGTTCCGAAGCGGAAGCAGTCGCGCAGCAACACCCGCTCGCGTCGTTCGCAGTGGAAGGCCGAGGTGCCGACCCTCGTCAAGACGATCGAGAACGGCAAGGTCGTCTACTCCCTGCCCCACCGCGCCAAGGTGGTCGAGGGCTCGGACGGTGTCCCCCTGTACCTGGAGTACAAGGGCCGCCGCGTCGCCGACGCGTGATCCGGTGGGCGCGCACGACCGCGCCGACCTGGTCGCGGCGCTCGGCGTCGCGATCGATCCGCAGCTGCTGGAGACGGCGCTGACGCACCGCTCGTACGCCTACGAGCACGGCACCGCCGACAACGAGCGATTCGAGTTCCTCGGCGACAGCGTCCTCGGGCGCGCCGTCACGGCGATGCTGTTCGAGCGCTACCCGGACGACGACGAGGGCGCGCTGGCCAAGCGTCGCGCCGGCCTCGTGTCGACCGTCGCGCTCGCCTCCATCGCGCGCACCCTGCGGCTCGGCGAGCACATCCGCCTCGGCCGCGGCGAGGTCCTCACCCGAGGCGCCGAGAAGCCGTCGATCCTCGCCGACGCCGTCGAGGCGATCATCGGCGCGGCCTTCCTCTCCGTCGGGAGCGAGGAGGCGGAGGCGCTCGTCCTGCGTCTCGTCCAGCCGCTCGTCGACGATCCCGCCAGCACGGGGGCGATCACCGACCCGAAGACCGCGCTGCAGGAGGCCGCCGCGTCGCGGCACGCCCCGGCGCCGGTCTACGACGTGACGGGGGAGGGCCCCGAGCACGCGCGCATCTTCACCGCGACCGTGACGGTCGGCGAGCTCGTCAGCGCCTCCGGCACCGGGACGAGCAAGAAGCAGGCCGAGGTCGCAGCGGCGTGGGAGGCGTTCCGGGCGCTCCATGCCTGAGCTGCCCGAGGTCGAGGTCGTCCGTGGCGGCCTCGAGCCCGCGGTCGCGGGGTCGCTCGTCACCGGGATCGAGGTCGTCGAGCCGCGCTCGCTCCGGCGCCACCTCGGCGGCGTGCTCGACTTCGAGCGTCGGCTGACCGGTCGCCGCCTGACCGGCGCGGTGCGCCGCGGCAAGTTCCTGTGGCTCCCGGTCGAGACCGCGGCCGACGAGGCGCCGTTCGCCGTGCTCGGGCACCTCGGCATGAGCGGGCAGCTGCTCCTCCGGACCGCCGATGCGGCAGCCGACCGGCAGCTGCGGGTGCGCATCGTGCTCGAGCACCCGGTGCACGGCGAGCTCGTCGTCGCGTTCGCGGATCAGCGGATCTTCGGCTCGCTCGCGCTCGACCCGCTCGTCCCGACCGAGGACGGGGCGCCCGGCGGCCTCGGCGCGTCCGCCGCGCTCGTCCCCGAGCACGTCGCGCACATCGCGCGGGATCCGCTCGACCCCGCGTTCGACGACGTGCGGTTCGTCGAGCGGCTCCTCGCCCGCCGCACGGAGCTGAAGCGCGCGCTGCTCGACCAGACCCTCGTCTCCGGCATCGGCAACATCTACGCCGACGAGTCCCTGTGGGCGGCCCGGCTCCACCCCGCGCGCCCGACCGCGGACCTGCCGAAGCGCGCCGCGCGCCGGCTGCTCGCGGAGGTGCGCTCGGTGCTCGAGCGGGCGCTGGCCGACGGCGGCACGAGCTTCGACGCCCAGTACGTCAACGTGAACGGCGCCTCCGGCTACTTCTCGCAGCGGCTGAACGCCTACGGGCAGCAGGGGAGGCCGTGCGCCCGCTGCGGCACGCCGATCGTGCGGGAGGCGTTCATGAACCGCTCGAGCCACCTCTGCCCCCGGTGCCAGCGTCGGCCCCGACCGGCACACTGATCGGGTGTCCTTCCAGGCGTACCTCGACGCGGTCGAGCAGAAGACCGGTCTGACCCCGCGGCAGCTCATCGCGATCGCGCACGAGAAGGGGCTCGACGCCCCTGGCACGAAGGCGGGCGCGATCCTCGCGTGGCTGAAGGAGGACTACGACCTCGGCCGCGGGCACGGCATGGCGATCGTGCACGTCGTCCAGAAGGGGCCGCGGATCAGCACGAAGCACGTCGGCACCGACGGCGTGCACCGCGACGAGACCGACACGCTGTGGCTGGACGGGGCGGCGACGAAGCCGGAGCCCGCCTAGCCTCGATCCCGTGATCCGGCGGTGAGCGGGCTCGAGGAGCGCGTCGACGACGCCGAGCGGTCCGTCCGTCGCGCGAGCGACAACCCGATCGTGCGGGCCGTCGCGCGGTCCGGGTACGTGGCCTCCGCGCTGCTGCGGGGGATGATCGGCGTCCTCGCCCTGCTGCTCGCGGCGCACGTCGACGGTCCGGCGCCGGGCGCGTCCGGGGCGTTCGGCGCGATCGCCGCGGTCCCCGGAGGCGTGCTGCTGCTCGCGCTCGTCGCCGGCGGCAACGGCGCCCTCTTCCTCTGGCTGCTGATCCAGGGGGCGCTCGTCGACGATGGCGAGCTCCTCGAGCGGTGGCGGCAGCGGCTCGTCTTCTGGGGGCGCGGCGCCGTCTACGGCGTCATCGGGCTCGCGGCCGTCCGGTTCGCGCTGGGTGCCCACGCGGTCGACGCCGACGCGCGTCGCGCGGCGAGTCGGGAGCTCCTCGAGGTGCCCGGCGGTCAGGTCGCCGTCGTGCTCGTCGGGGCGGTCGTCCTGATCGTCGGCGCGAGCATGGTGTGGCTCGGCGCGTCGCGCCGGTTCGTGAAGACGATCCGGCTCCCGGACGACGCGAGGCGGCGACGGGCGGTCCTCGTCCTCGGCGCCATCGCCTACGTCGCGCAGGGCGCGACCGTCCTCCTCGTCGGCGGGACGCTGCTCGTCGCCGCCTGGACCGTCGACGCCACCCGGATCGGGGGCCTCGACGAGGCGCTCGCGGACTTCCCGAGCACCCCCTTCGGACAGGCGCTGCTCATCGCGATCGGCGTCGGCTGGATCCTCGCCGGGCTCTACGCCCTGGTCCGCGCGCGCATCGCCCGCACCGCCTGAGCGTCCGAACGCCGTCCTGCTCCCTCCCGGTCGCCGGTCATACGGTCGTCAGGCGGTCATCGGGCCGCGGGAACGGGGCGGTGATGGCGACGACGGTCAGCGAGTTCGTGATCCGACGGATGCGGGAGTGGGGCGTCCGACGGGTCTACGGGTACCCGGGCGACGGCATCGGGGAGTTCGACGGCGCACTCGGCAGCGCGGACCGCACGGACGAGGGGCTCGAGTACATCCGCCCGACGCACGAGGAGATGTGCGCGTTCATGGCGACCGCGCACGCGAAGTTCACCGGGGAGGTCGGCGTCTGCATCGCGACCTCCAGCCCCGGCGCCTTCCACCTCCTGAACGGGTTGTACGACGCGAAGAGCGACAACGTGCCCGTCGTCGCGATCGTCGGGCAGCAGGGCCTCGCGTCCATCGGCACCTTCACCCAGCAGGAGGACAACCTCGAGCGCGTCTTCGCCGACGTCGCCTGCTACGTGCAGACGATCACGACGCCGGAGCAGGCGCAGGCCGTGATCGACACCGCGTTCCGCACCGCGATCGCGCGGCTGCAGCCGGCGGTGATCGTGCTGCCGCACGACGTGCAGGGGATGAAAGCCGCGTCCCTCGCTCCCGAGCACTGGGTGTCGCGGTCGAGCGCGGTCGCCGCCTCCACGCGGATCACGCCGCCGGAGGACGAGCTGCGCCGCGCCGCCGCGGTGATCAACGCGGGGGAGAAGGTCACCTTCCTCGTCGGCGCGGGTGCGCGCGGCGCCACCGACGAGGTGCTCGCCGCCGCGGAGCGCGTCGGCGCCGGCATCATCACGGCGCTCCGCGGGAAGGACGTCATCCCCTCGGACGTGCCGTTCCACACGCAGCAGGTCGGGCTCCTCGGCTCGCTGCCGAGCCTGAAGCAGATGAACGAGTGCGACACGATCGTGCTGCTCGGCACGAACTACCCGTACGGCGAGTTCCTGCCGAAGTCCGGTCAGGCCCGCGGCGTGCAGGTCGACCTGAAGCCCGAGCAGCTCGGCGTGCGGTACCCGACCGAGGTGAACCTGTGGGGCGACGTGAAGTCGACGCTCACCGCCCTGCTGCCGCTCCTCGAGCGCACCGAGGACCGGTCGTGGCAGGAGGGCATCGCCGCCGGCTTCCACGACTGGGAGCAGGAGATGGAGCAGCAGGCGATGCTCACGTTCCCGGACGGCGGCAACCCGCGGCGCATCTTCCACGAGCTGAACCGGCGCCTGCCGGACGGCGCGATCGTCACCTGTGACGCGGGCACGACCGCGGACTGGTACGGCCACCACATCCGCCTCCGCCGCGGCATGCGCGGCGACATGTCCGGGCGGCTCGCGAGCATGAACGGCGCGATGCCGTATGCGATCGCCGCGAAGTTCGCGCACCCCGAGCAGACGGTCGTCTGCACCATCGGCGACGGCGCGTTCCAGATGCTCGGCATGAACGAGCTCATCACCGTGAAGAAGTACCTCGCCTCGTGGGACGACCCGACGTTCGTCGTGATCGTCATGCACAACGACGACCTGGCGCAGGTGTCGTGGGAGATGCGCACGGAGGACGGGAACCCGGTCTGGCGCGGCTCGCAGGACGTCGAGAGCGTCGACTACGCCGGCTGGGCGCGGCTCCTCGGCTTCAACGGGATCACGGTGTCGAAGGACGAGGACGCGGCGACGGCCGTGGAGGCCGCGCTCGCCTTCCGGGGCGTCACGGTGATCGACGACCTCGTGACCCGCAACGCGCCGCCGCTGCCGCCGAAGATCACGGCGGAGTACCGGAACAACACCGCGAAGGCGTTCGCAAAGGGCGACCCGCTCGCCCCGCAGGTGCTCGTCGACTCCGCCGAGGGCCTGGTGTCGGAGGGCCTCGAGCGCGTGAAGGGCGCCCTCCACCTCGGCTCGAAGGAGGACTGACCCCGCGCGGACTGGGGGGCGGCGGGCACCGTCGGCGCCCCTGCCTAGGCTCGTCCGGTGCCAGGAACCACCACCGCGGGGACGCGCGCGTTCCGGGTGACGCTGGCGGGCACGCTCGTGTCGTCGCTCGGCGCGGGCCTGACGATGCCCTACCTCTTCGTCTACCTGCACGACGTGCTCGGGGCGCCGCTCGCGATCGCCGGCGTCGTGGTCGCCGTGGGATCCGTGCTCGTCTCGTCTCGTCCGCGGTCGGCGGTCACCTCGGCGACCGCATCGGCCTCGGCCGGCTCGCCGGGTTCGGGCTGCTCGTGCAGGGCGGCGGGACCGGGCTGCTCGCCCTGGCCGGCTCGCCGGGGCCCGCCGCGGTCGGGGTCGCGCTGAACCTCATCGGGAACTCCGCCGTCTGGCCCTCCCTGAACGGGCTCGTCGCGGAGCAGGTGCCGCCCGAGCGTCGCTCCCGGGCGTACGCGTTGCGGTTCGGGCTGCTGAACGCCGGGATCGGGGTCGGCGGCCTGCTCTCCGGCTGGCTCGTGTCGATCGAGCGGCCGGCGAGCTTCCACCTCGTCTACGGGATCGACGCGACCACCACCGCCGCCTTCGCGCTGCTCGTGCTCATCGGGCTGCGGCGGGCCCCCGGCTACCTGCCCGGCGAGCGCCATCAGGAGGCGGGCCTCCGCGGCGGGTACCGGGAGGTGCTGCGCGACCGGGCGTTCGTCGGCTACCTGCTCGTCGCGCTGGCCCTCGGCGTCTTCGGCTACGCGCAGCTGAACGGCCCGTGGGCGTCGTTCGTGACGAGCGTCGGCGGCAGCACGACGCAGGTCGTCGGCTTCGCGTTCGCCGCGAACACGGCCGCGATCGTGCTCGTGCAGCTGACCGTCGAGCGGGTGACCCGGCGCGTGCGGCGCAGCCGACTGCTCGCGGCGACGGCGCTCGTATGGGCGCTCGGGTGGATGCTCACCGGCCTGGCGGCGCTCCCGGGGCTGCACGGCGTCGTCGCCGGGGTCGGGTTCGTGATCGCGCTCACCGTGTTCGGCGTGGGGGAGACGTTCTACAGCCCGGTCGGCGGCGGCGTGCCGAACGCGCTCGCACCGCCGCACCTCCGGGCCCGGTACAACGCGCTCGCCTCCGCGACGTGGCCGCTCGGCGGCTTCATCGGGCCGCCGCTCGCCGGCGTGCTGCTCGGCGGCGGCGTCCCGACCTCCTGGGTCGTCGTGATCGTGATGGGGATGCTCGGCACGGCGGCGGCCGCCCTCCTCCTCGGCCGCCGGCTCCCGGCGCACGTGGAGCGGCCGCCGGCCTGACCCCTCAGCCGGTCGGCAGCTCGAGCACGAAGCGGGCGCCGGGCGGCGTGCGGGCGTGCTCGGCGCGGACGCGGCCGCCCATCCGGGCCGCGAGCCGCGTCGCGATCGACAGGCCGAGCCCGGTGCCGACGGGCCGCGTCTCGCGGTAGCGCTCCCGGAGGAGCCCGCGCGTGAAGGCGTCGGCGAGGTCCTCGTCCGAGAGCCCGGGACCCGTGTCCTCGACGGCGACGCCGCCGACGTCCGCACCGCGCACGGCCTCGAGCAGCACCGAACCGCCGCCCGGCGTCGCCCGGAGCGCGTTCTCGACGAGTCCGTCGAGCACCTGGCGCACCCGGCGCGGGTCCGCCCGGACGGGCAGCGTCTGCTCGAAGCCCCGCGTGCTGAGCGTGATGTCAGCGGCCTCCGCCCGGGCCCGCCACGCCTCCACGGCGCTCGCCGCGATCGCGCCGAGCTCGACTTCCGCCGCGACGATCGAGAAGTCGTCCGCCTCCAGGCGGGCGAGCTCGAGCAGGTCCGCGGTGAAGCGTTCGACGCGCCCCGTCTCGGCGACGAGCACGCCGCCGACCTCCCGCACCCGGTCGCCGGTGACGAGACCGTCGGCGAGCGCCTCGCCGTAGCCGCGGAGCGCGGTGAGCGGGGTGCGGAGCTCGTGGGACACGGAGAGGAGGAATTCGCGCTGTCGGCCCTCGCTCTGCGCGAGGGCGAGGTCGAGCGCACGGAGGGCGTCGGCGACGTCGCCGACCTCGCCCGGGGCGTCCTCCGGCACCGCGACCCCGCGCTCGCCGCGGGCGAGGCGGCGCGCGGCGAGCGCGGTGGCCGTCAGCGGCCGGGCGATCCGCCGTGACAGCCAGACGGCGGCGGCCGCGGCGACCGCGAGCGCGACCACGAGCACGAGCAGGATGCGCCCGACCAGCGCCGCCGCCTCGCCGCTCAGCGCCCGCAGCGGACGGGTGAGCACGATTGCGCCGCCGTCGTCGGTCGCGCGCGCCTCGACCAGGACCGTCCGCCTCCGCACCTCCACCTCGGTGGAGACGTCGACGCCGGTCGCGGCCCGCGCGGCGGCGGCGCGCGTGGCCGCGAGCAGGCGCGCGCGCCGCGGTGCGGTCGAGAGGACGACGGCGCCGTCCGCGTCCGTCACCGTGAGCACCGAGCCGTCGAGTCCGGGGGTGATGCGCTGCAGCGCCCTCGGCGTGACGAGCCGGGCGGACTGCAGGGTGAGCAGGGACGCCTGCGCGGCGAGCTCCGCGCGCTGCTGGGTCGAGGCGGAGGCGCGCGCGAACTGGACGGTCGCGAGCCCGGCGGCGAGCGTGGTCGCCAGCACGAGCCCGAGCGACAGGGCGAGGATCCGCGCGGACAGCCCGCGCATCACTCGGCGACCGCGGCGTAGCCCACGCCCCGCGAGGTGCGGATCGGGCTCGCGTCCCCGAGCTTCGCGCGCACCTGCGCCACGTGGACGTCGACCGTGCGGCCGCCGCCGTAGTCCGCCTGGCCCCAGACGCTCGACAGGAGCTGCTCGCGGGTGAAGACGCGCCCGGGCGCGCTCATGAGCTTCGCGAGCAGGTCGAACTCCGTGGCCGTCAGCTCCACCGCCCGGCCGGCCGCGACGACGGTCCGCCGCGCCGGGTCGAGCTCGACGGCGCCGAGGACGATCGGCGCGCCGGTCGCGGGCAGGGCGGCGCGACGGAGGAGCCCGCGCACCCGGGCGACGAGCTCCCGCGGGGAGAACGGCTTCGTCAGGTAGTCGTCGCCGCCGAGCTCCAGGCCGAGCAGTCGATCGATCTCGTCGTCGCGGGCGGTGACGAACACGACGGGCGTCCAGTCGCCGCGGGCGCGCAGCGTCCGGCACACGTCGAGGCCGTCCCGGCCGGGCAGCCCGACGTCGAGCACGATCGCGACGGGCCGCAGGCGCTCGACCGCGGCGAGCGCGGCGTCGCCGTCCCGCTCGACGTGCACGCCGAATCCCGCGTCGGTCAGGTAGAGCCGCTCGAGGTCGGCGATCGCGCGCTCGTCCTCCGCGACGAGCACGAGCCCCTTGGCGTCCACGGCGGCCATTCAACCGCCACCTCGGACGGCGCGGGCGGAGGGCGAGAGCGCGCTTTACACGGCTCGAACATTCCCCGCACGTCGTCCGCGCACGGCGACCGCACACTCGATCCCGCTGCCGCACCGCGACGGCCCGAACCATCACCCCTCCACGAGGAGAAGCACCGTGCACAACCCGTTCCGCACCGCCCGTCGTCGGGCCGTTCTCATCGCCTCCGGCACCGCCGTGCTGCTCGCCGTCGGCGGCGGCGCGACCGCCGCGATGGCCGCCACCGCCGACGGTTCGCCGACCCCCTCCGCCACGCCCGCGGCCTGCGGCGTGCACCTGCGCGCCGAGCTGCGGGGCGCGATGCCCGCGCAGCTGAAGGCCGACCTCAAGAAGCTGCGGGCGGAGCCGAAGGGCGCCGCCCGCGCGGCCGAGCGCAAGGAGATCCGCCAGAAGGCTCTCGCCGGCGGCTACGGCGCCCGCGCGGAGCAGGTCGCCCGCGTCGTCGGCGGCGGGAAGGCCGCGCGGCAGGCGCTCGCGGCCGAGCTGCCCGCCTCCCTCCGCGCCGACCTGAAAACCCTGCGGGGCGAGCCGAAGGGCGCGGCCCGGCAGGCCGAGGCGAAGTCGATCGAGCAGAAGGCCCTCGCCGGCGACTACGGCACGACCATCCAGAACAACGTCAAGACCGTACAGGCGCGTTTCCAGGCGAAGTGCGAGGCGAAGCAGGGCTGACCGCGGCTCGCCGCGGCTGACCACGGCTGCCCGAAACCGCCCTGCTCCGACCGGGACCGCCCTGCTCCGCCCGGGACGGCCCTGCTCCGACCGGGACGGCCCGGGTCGCTGTTCACCGATACGGAGATCCGGTCGACGGATCTCCGTATCGGTGAACCTGCGGAGCCGGGGCCGGTGCGGCCGCCCAGCGCCGGATGGAAGCATGGCGGCGTGGTGGAGCGCGTCGTCGAGGTCGCCCGGCGGCTCGCGGAGGAGGTGCTCCTTCCGGACGCCGAGGCCGTCGACGCCGCGGACCGCGTGCCGGGGGCGCACCTCGCGGCCCTCGACGCCGCGGGGATCACCGGGCTCGCCGCCCGCGGGCCGAGCCTCGAGGTGCGCGTCGACGTGACCGCGGCGCTCGCCGGTGGGTGCCTCGCCACGGCCTTCGTCTGGCTGCAGCACCAGGGCGCGCTCGGGCCGGTCGCCGCGGCCCCCGGGCCGGTCTCGGCGTTCGCACCGGACCTCGCCGCCGGTCGGATCCGGGCCGGCGTCGTCATCACCGCCGTCCACGGCCCCGACCCGCTGCGGCTGTCGGGCCCTCCCGCGGCCCGACGGCTGAACGGCAGCGCGCGCTGGGTGTCGGCGTGGGGGCTCGCGGACGTGTTCCGGATCGCCGCCGTCGACGAGGACGGGTCGGTCGTGACCCTGCTCGCCGACGTCGGTCCGGGCATGCGGGCCGAGCCCGCGGGGCTCGTCGCCGCGAACGCGTCCGGGACCGTGACGCTCGCGTTCGACGACGTGCCGGTGGCGGAGGAGCGGATCATCGAGCGCGTGCGCCCGGAGTCGTGGGCCGCTGCGGACGCGGCCGGGCTCGCGGGCAACGGCGCGCTGGCGCTCGGCGTCGCCGGCCGGGCGGCGGTCGCGCTGCGGTCCGACGCGCTCGTCTCGGCCGTCGCGGCGGCGCGCGGGGCGCTGCTCGCTGCCGACGTCGCAGCGCTGCCGGCCGCCCGAGCCGCCTGCTCCGCGCTCGCCGTGCGCGCGGCGTCCGCGCTCGCCGTGCACGACGGCGGGAGCGGCGTGCTCCGCGGCTCGCGCTCGGACCGCCTGCTGCGGGAGGCGCACCTGCTGCTCGGATTCGGGTCGCGGCCCGCGATCCGCGCCGCGCTCCTCGACCGCCTCGGGGCCTGATCCGACGCGTGTCCCACCGGCTCGCTAGCCTCGAGCCGAGGCGCGGGGCCTCACGGCGAGGGGAGTCGCGGGCGTGCACCTGAAGAGCCTCACGCTCAAGGGCTTCAAGTCGTTCGCGCAGCCCACGACGTTCCGGTTCGAGCCGGGCGTCACCTGCATCGTCGGCCCGAACGGGTCCGGCAAGTCGAACGTCGTCGACGCGCTCGCGTGGGTGATGGGGGAGCAGGGCGCGAAGAACCTCCGCGGCGGCTCGATGGCGGACGTGATCTTCGCCGGCACCTCCACCCGCGGCCCGCTCGGCCGCGCCGAGGTCGTGCTGACCATCGACAACGCCGACGGCGCGCTGCCGATCGAGTACAGCGAGGTCGCGATCAGCCGCACCCTCTTCCGCGACGGGCGCAGCGAGTACGCGATCAACGGCGACGCGGTGCGCCTGCTCGACGTGCAGGAGCTGCTGTCCGACTCGGGCCTCGGCCGCGAGATGCACGTCATCGTCGGGCAGGGCCAGCTCGACGCCGTGCTCCGCGCGACGCCGGAGGAGCGCCGCGGCTTCATCGAGGAGGCCGCCGGCATCCTGAAGCACCGGCGGCGACGGGAGCGGACGCTGCGGAAGCTCGAGGCGATGCAGGCGAACCTCACGCGGCTCACCGACCTGAAGGACGAGCTCCAGCGGCAGCTGAAGCCGCTCGGCGCGCAGGCGGAGATCGCGCGGGAGGCGGCCGGCATCCAGGCCGCGGTGCGGGCGTCGCGGACGGCGCTGCTCGCGCTCGACGCGGCGCGGCTCGCGGAGTCCGTCGACCGGCTGGCCGCCGAGCAGGACGAGCTCCGGACGGCGCGGCACATCGCGGAGGACGCGGAGCGCACGCTCGAGGCGCGGACCGGCGTGCTCGAGCGGGAGGCGGCCGGCGACGCGCTCGACGCGCTCCGCCGCACCGCCCTCGAGCTCGAGGGGGCGCAGGCGCGGTTCCGGGCCCTCGCGCAGACCGCGGCGACCCGCGTCGCGCTGCTCGCTCCGGAGGACGTGCCCGCCGCGGCCGCCGGCCCGTCGTCCGCGGAGCGCCACGACGCGGTGGCCGCGATCGCCGCGCTCGAGCAGCGCGTCGTGGCGGTCGAGGCCGAGCGCGTCGAGGCGCAGGCGGCCGTCGCCGATGCGCAGCGGCGCCTCGACGAGGTGGACCGGGGCATCGCCGCCGACGCCGCCCGGGTCGCGGCGTTCGACCGGGGGATCGCGGCGCTCGAGCGGGACGCGGCCGCCGCGGCCTCCCGGGCGACCGCGGCGGAGGCGGAGGCCTCCCGTCGAGCGGCGGCGGTCGAGGCGGCGACGGCCCGCGCCGAGCGCGCCGCCGCCGAGCTGGCGGCGCTGCCCGCGCCGGCGGAGGACGGCGCGGACGACGGCGACGACGGGAGCGCGGCCGAGCTGACCGAGGCGACCGCCGCCGCCGACGCGGCCCGGACGGCGCTGCACGCGCTCGAGCGCGAGCAGAGCGCCGTCGACGCCCGCCTCGCAGCGCTGCGGGCGGCGACCGCGGCGCCGCCGGCGGTCGCGGACGTGCTCGGTGCGCTGCCGGGCGCGGGCCGGCTGCAGGACCTCCTCGACATCGATCCCGCGTGGCGCACCGCGGTGGGCGCCGTGCTCGGGCCCCTGCTCGACGCCGCCGTCGTGGACGATCCGGCCGACGCGGCGGAGGCGGTTCGCGCGCTCGGCGCGGTCGACCTGGTGGCCCGCGGCCACGAGCCTCCCGTCCGCCTCGACACGCGGATCGGCGTCCCGGCCGTCGACGTCGTCCGGGCGCCCGCGGGCGTGCTCGCGCTGCTCCGAGGCGTCGTGCTCGTCCGCGACCGCGACGAGGCGGCCGCCGCGGTGGCCGGGTCCGACCTCGTCGCCGTCACCGTCGCCGGCGAGCTCGTCACCGCCGTCCGGCTCCGCACGGCGGGCTCGGCGACGAGCGGGGTCGAGCTCGCGGCGGAGCGCGACGCCGCGGCCGCCGACGCGGCGCGACTCGCGGTCGAGGTGGCCGCGGCGCGGGACCGGCTCCAGGCCGCGAAGGCGGCGCAGCAGGCCGCTCGCACCGCGCAGGAGGCGGCCGAGCGCCGGGAACGCGAGCGGACGGCTGCGGCCCGCGCCGACGAGCGGCGGCGCGCCGGCGCCCTCGCGGCCGCGGATGCGGCGTCCGCCGAGCTCGCGCGGGCGACCGCCCAGGCCGCGGAGGCCGCGACGCGCAGGGACGAGACCGCCGCTGCGCGGGCCGTGAGCGCGGACGCGGTCGCGGCGGCGCGGGCAGGGGAGCGGCCCGCCGTCGACGGCGCCGCTCGCGTCCCGGTCGCGGAGGCGCTCGACGCGGCGCGCGAGGCCGCCGTCGCGGCGCGGTTCGAGGCGGAGACGCTGACGGAGCGCCTCCGCGCCGAGCGCGCCCGGCTGACGGCCCTCGAGGATCGGGCCCGAGCGGCCGAGCGCGCCGCCGAGCAGGCGGCCCGCCGCGCCGCCGCGCGGACGCTCCAGCGGGAGGCGGCGGAGGCCGTGCTCGGCGAGCTGCCGGCATGGCAGGCCTCCGTCGACGCGGCGGTGACGGAGGCGCGCACCGGCCTCGCGATCGCGGAACGGGAGCGGGCCGAGCAGAGCGCCGAGCTGCGCGCGGCCCGTTCCCGGCTCGCGACCGCCCGGGCGGAGGTCGGCGACCTCGACCGCCGCGCGCGCGACCTCGACATGCGCGCCTACGAGCAGCAGGTCTCGCTGCAGACGGTCCGGGACCGGGCGCTCGGCGACCTCGGGCTCGACGCCGAGGCCCTCGCCGCCGCCGCGGCCCCGGACCTCGACCGGCAGGAGGAGGAGCGGCGCCTCGCCGCCGCGGAGCGCCGCCTCGCCCGGCTCGGCCGCGTGAACCCGCTCGCGCTCGAGGAGTTCGCGGCGCTGGAGCAGCGGCACGCGTTCCTCGGCGAGCAGCTCGCCGACCTCCACCGCACCCGCGCGGACCTGCTGAAGATCGTCGACGACCTCGACCGGCGGATGCACGAGATCTTCTCCGCCGCCTACGCGGACACCGAGGCCGCGTTCGAGCGCATCTTCCCGGTGCTGTTCCCCGGCGGCTCCGGACGGCTGAGCCTCACGGAGGACGGGTCCGGGCAGCGCGGCGAGGAGCCGGGCGTCGAGGTCGCCGTCCGGCCCGCCGGCAAGCGGATCGAGCGGCTGTCGCTGCTGTCGGGCGGCGAGCGGTCGCTCGCGGCCGTCGCGTTCCTGCTCGCGATCTTCACCGCTCGGCCGAGCCCGTTCTACATCCTCGACGAGGTGGAGGCGGCGCTCGACGACGCGAACCTCGGCCGGCTGCTCGAGGTCGTCTCGTCGCTCCGCGACGCGTCGCAGCTGATCCTCATCACCCACCAGAAGCGCACGATGGAGATCGCGGACGCGCTCTACGGCGTCTCGATGCGCCAGGACGGCGTCTCGACGGTCATCGGCCAGCGGCTCGCGGCCCGGTCCTGACGGGCGGGGCGGTGGAGTTCCCACCGCGCCCGCCGTCTGCGCGGGGCCGATGCGGGGTGGCCCAGCGCGCTGACGGCGGCCGCGGCGAGCAGTCGTTCGAGCTGTTGCGGAACCGACCATGCGGTCGCTCCCACTCGGGTAGCGGCTGTACGACAAATGTATTGCGACGCGCGTTAAGCGCCTATCCCCATTCCGGGTTTCATTTCCGCATGAATTCCCCGTGATCGATTCGAGATCGACGGCGGAATCGAATGCGTCAGGTGCCGCGCGCGAACGCGGCCGCCCTGGCGACCTGCGCGCGGGTGAGTCGGACCCCGGTGTAGCGCTCGAACTGCAGGGCCGCCTGGAGCGCGTGGACCTCCGCACCGGTCACGACGTGCAGCTCGGCGGCGCGGGCCGCGTGGACCAGCGGCGTGTCGACGGGGACGGCGACGACGTCGAGCACCGCGCGGGCGCCGCGGATCAGGTCGGGGTCGAAGGCCAGCACGTCCTCGTCGGCACCGGTCATGCCGAGCGGGGTCACGTTCACGAGCAGGTCGGCGGCGTCGGGTTCGACGTCGCTGAAGCGGTGCCCGTCGCGCGCGGCGATGGCGGCGCCCTCCGTGCGGTTCCGCGCCCAGATCGTCGTCCGCCGGAAGCCGGCGCGGGCGAAGGCGGAGGAGACCGCCGACGCCATGCTGCCGCTGCCGCGGATCACCGCCCGCTGGTCGGGGTCCAGGCCGTGCTGGACGAGGAGCGACGCGACCGCTTCGACATCCGTGTTCGCACCCGTCAGCCGGCCGCCGTCGTTCACCACGGTGTTGACCGCCCCGATGTCGCGGGCCGAGTCCTCCAGCCCGTCGAGGAGCGGGATGATCGCGGACTTGAACGGCATCGACACCGAGCAGCCCCGGATGCCGAGGGCGCGCACGCCGCGAACGGCGCCCTCGAGGTCGGTCGTGGTGAACGCCTTGTAGAGGAAATCGAGCCCGAGTTCCGCGTAGAGCGAATTGTGGAATCGCGTCCCGAGATCGCTCGGGCGTCCCGCGAGGGAGATGCAGACGCGGGTGTCCTTGTTCAGGTCGGGCCGCTCCGCCATCGGGCTACTCCTCGTCGTCGGGCCGGAACGCCGCGCCCACCGCGGCGATGTCGTGGCCGCCGAAGCCCTGCTCCGACGCGTCGGCGTAGAGGTCGACGAGGGCGTCGATCAGCGTGGTCGGTACGTTCGCGGCCCGGTCGGCGTCGCGGATCAGGCGGAGGTCCTTCAGCAGGCCGTCGAGCGCGAACTGCGGGTCCTCCGTGCGGTTCTCGACGATCGCGGCGCCCTTGGTCTGCAGGTAGGGGCTGTCCGCGGCGCCGCCCGAGACGGTCTCCAGGAACTGCGACGGCTGCAGCCCGAACGCGGCCGCCTGCGCGATCGCGAAGGCCGTCCCGGCCGTGATCGTCCCGACCCACGAGTTCGCGACGAGCTTCATGGCGCTCGCCGGTCCCGCCTCGTCGCCGAGCCAGACGGTCTTGCCGCCGATCGCGTCGAACACCGGCTGCACCACGTCGCGCGTGACCGCGGGGCCGGAGGCGAGCACGGTGAGCTTCCCGGTCTCCGCGGGCTGCTTCGTGCCGACCACCGGGGCGTCGTAGAACGGGACGCCGTGCGGCTTCGCCAGCGCCGCCAGCCGTGCGATCCCGTCCCGGCCGACGGTGCTCGACTGCACCCAGACCGTCCCGGCGTCGAAGGCCGGCAGAGCACGCTCCATCACCTCGGCGACGGACGCCTCGTCGAAGAGCATCGACACGACGACGTGCGCGCCGCGCACCGCCTCCTCGAGCGACTCGGCGACGGTCGCGCCGTCCCCGGCGAGCGGGGCGGCCTTCTCGGGGTGGCGGTTCCAGACCGTGACGGGCAGACCGGCGCGCAGGAGGGAGTGGGCCATCCCCACGCCCATGGTCCCGGTCCCGAGCAGGGCGACTGAGGGGGTGAACGGCATCGCAGGTCCTTCCGGTTCGGCGCGACGACGCTAGCCCCGGCATCCCGGGTGCGGGCAGGGAGGGCGCGGCCCCGTAGCCTTGGTCCCCGTGGCGGGATTCGGTGCACGGCTGCGGAACCTCTTCGGGACCGTGCGGACCATCGACGAGGACACCTGGGACGACCTCGAGGCGGCGATGATCGGCGCCGACTTCGGTCCGGACATCACCGAGTCGATGCTGACGGACCTCCGTGAGAAGGTCGACCGCTTCCACACCACCGACCCGCGCGACCTGCAGCGGATGCTGCGGGAGGACGTGGAGGAGCGGCTCGCCGGGTTCGACCCGACGCTGAAGCTGTCCGCCCGGCCCGCCGTCGTGCTCATCGTCGGCGTGAACGGCGTCGGCAAGACGACGACGATCGGCAAGTTCGCGAAGTTCGTCGGCAACTACGGCCGCAGCGTCGTCGTCGGTGCGGCGGACACGTTCCGCGCCGCCGCCGTCGAGCAGGTCGCGACCTGGGCGGAGCGGGCCGGTGCCGCGGTCGTGCGGCCGCAGCACCCGGGGCAGGACCCGGCCTCCGTCGCCTACCAGACCATCGAGTACGCGCAGCGGACCGGGACCGAGATCGTCCTCATCGACACCGCCGGCCGGCTGCACACCAAGGGCGGGCTGATGGACGAGCTCGGCAAGGTGAAGCGCGTCGTCGAGAAGCTCACCCCGATCGCGGAGGTGCTGCTCGTGCTCGACGCGACCACCGGGCAGAACGGCGTCATGCAGGCGCAGGCGTTCATCGAGTCCGCGGGGGTGACCGGCCTCGTGATCACGAAGCTCGACGGGTCGGCGAAGGGCGGCTTCGTCCTCCGGGTGCAGGACGAGACCGGCATCCCGATCAAGCTCATCGGTCAGGGCGAGCGCATCCAGGACCTCACCGGCTTCACCCCGCACGTCTTCGCGCAGGGCCTCGTCGGCTGATCCCGTTCACGGATACGGAGATCCGCGGCGCGAAGCGTCCCGGATCTCCGTATCCGTGAACCGTCAGCCCGCGCGGTAGGCGCGGGCGAGGTCGCGGTAGGTCTGCGCGTTCCGCCGGATCCGGTCGACCTCCGCGTCCTCCAGCTCCCGCCGGACCTTCGCCGGCACCCCGGCGACGAGCGAGCGCGGCGGCACCGTCGAGCCCTCGAGCACGACCGCGCCGCCCGCGACGAGCGATCCGGCGCCGATCTCCGCGCCGTTCAGGACGGTCGCATTCATCCCGACCAGGCAGTCGTCGCCGATGACGCAGCCATGCACGACTGCGCCGTGCCCGACGCTCACGCCGGCGCCGAGCAGCGCGGGGGAGCCGGGGTCGGCGTGCACGACCACGTTGTCCTGCAGGTTGCTGCCGCGTCCCAGCACGATGCGGTCGCGGTCGGCGCGGAGGACCGCCCCGAACATCACGACCCCGTCCGCCTCCACGACCACGTCGCCGATCAGGGTCGCGGTCGGGGCGAGGTACGCGGAGGGATGGACGCGGGGGAGCACGCCTCCGAAGGGCAGGATCGTCGCCATGCGCCTCAGCCTCGCGCATCCCCGCCTCTGCGCGGCTGTTCCGCCCGCCGGTGCAGGCGGAACAGCCGCGGAGGGGCGGAGCAGGGTCAGCCGACCGCCTGAGCGAAGCCGAGCGTCGGGTCGGCGAGGTGCTGCAGGCCCTCCGGCAGCGCGCGGCCCTTCGCGGCCATCGACTGCGCGTAGAGCCGGCCGGCGCGGTACGACGAGCGCACGAGCGGCCCGGCGAGCACCCCGAGGAAGCCGATCTCCTCCGCCGCGACCTTGAAGTCCTCGAACTCCGCCGGCGTCACCCAGCGCGCGACCGGCAGGTGCCGGGGCGTCGGGCGCAGGTACTGCGTCAGCGTGATGATGTCGGTGCCGGCCGAGTGGAGGTCCTCCAGCGCCTGCAGCACCTCGTCGGCCGTCTCGCCCATGCCGAGGATCAGGTTCGACTTGGTGACGAGGCCCGCGTCGCGCGCCTGCGTCAGCACGCCGAGCGAGCGCTCGTAGCGGAACGCCGGGCGGATGCGCTTGAAGATGCGCGGCACGGTCTCGACGTTGTGCGCGAAGACCTCGGGGCGGGACGAGAACACCTCCCCGAGCAGGTCCGGGTTGCCGGAGAAGTCGGTCGCGAGGATCTCGACGCCCGTGCCCGGGTTCTGGCGGTGGATCTCCCGCACGGTCTCGGCGTGCAGCCACGCGCCCTCGTCGGGCAGATCGTCGCGAGCGACGCCCGTGACGGTCGCGTAGCGGAGGCGCATCTGCGTCACCGACTCGGCGACGCGGCGCGGCTCGTCGCGGTCGTAGTCCGCGGGCTTCCCGGTGTCGATCTGGCAGAAGTCGCACCGCCGCGTGCACTGGGAGCCGCCGATGAGGAACGTCGCCTCGCGGTCCTCCCAGCACTCGGAGATGTTCGGGCAGCCGGCCTCCTGGCACACCGTGTGCAGGCCCTCGTCCTTGACGAGGTTCCGCAGCGCCTGGAACTCCGGGCCCTGCTTCAGCGTCGTGCGGATCCACTCGGGCTTGCGCTCGATCGGGGTCGCGGCGTTGCGCGCCTCGAGGCGCAGCATCCGGCGGTGCCCGGCCTGCGCGGCCTCCTGCTCGGGGCTGAGCCCGGTGGAGGGGAGGCGGACGACCTTGGGCGTCGCGAGGTCGGTCATGCGGCCACCTTCGTGCTGTCGGTGCGGTGCGCGAGGCCGAGGACGCCGTCGCGGAAGTGCTGGAGGACGATCGGCGCCGCGTCGGCGGGCGTGATCGTGCGGCCGGTGAGGGCCGACAGGGTGGTGACGCCGGCGTCGCGGATGCCGCACGCGACGATCCGGTCGTACGGCGCGAGGTCGTTGCTGCAGTTCAGGGCGAACCCGTGCATGGTGACGCCCTGCTCGACGCGGAGGCCGATGGCGCCGATCTTGTCCCAGTCGTCG
Source organism: Amnibacterium kyonggiense (assembly GCF_004364555.1). Lineage (GTDB taxonomy): Bacteria > Actinomycetota > Actinomycetes > Actinomycetales > Microbacteriaceae > Amnibacterium > Amnibacterium kyonggiense. Next base: position 1,470,281 of record NZ_SOAM01000001.1, read on the forward strand.
CCGCTCTTGACCCAGACTCCGCTGCGGCCCTCGACGCGCTCGCCGTGCACGCCGAAGCGGGCCGCGACGTCGATCATCATCGCCTCGAGGTCGCGGACGAACGCGACGACCTCGTGCCGGTCCGGCAGCGTGAGGATCGGGTAGCCGGTCAGCTGGCCCGGCCCGTGCCACGTGATCTTGCCGCCGCGGTCCACGTCGACCACCGGCGTCCCGTCGACCGGGCGTTCGTCCGGCGCGGTCCGCTTGCCGGCCGTGAAGACTGCCTCGTGCTCGCAGAGGATCAGGGAGTCCGGTCGCGTGCCGGCGACGACCTCCGCGTGGACGCGGCGCTGCAGCGCCCACCCCTCGTGGTAGTCGAGCAGGTCCGGCGCGAGGCTCGTGAGCGCGACGTCGATCACGAGCGCAACCCTACGTCGCGCCGGGGACGCCTCCGGCAGGATGACGGAGATGCGCATCGCCGACCTCCGCCCGCCCGAGACCGCGACGGTCCGCGCGGCGCTCGATCTCGCCGTCCGCTACCTGACCCCGGCGCTCGCGGCCCACAGCATCCGCAGCTGGTACTGGGCCGCCGGCTTCGCGGAGGTACAGGGCCTGCGGCCGGACCGGGAGTTGCTCGCGGTCGCCGCGCTGCTGCACGACCTGGGGCTCGCGGAGGAGTTCGACGCGGTCCGGACGCCGTACGAGATCGGCGGCGGCCACGTCGCCGCGGTGTTCGGCGCGGGGGCGGGGTGGTCGCGCGACCTGCAGCAGCGGCTCGTCGAGGTGATCGAGCGCCACAACTGGCCCGAGGTCGACCCCGGGCTCGACGTCGAGGGGCACCTGCTCGAGATCGCGACCGGCCTCGACATCTCCGGCGCGCGGCCGGACGCGCTGCCCCGCGAGTACCTGCTCGAGGTGCTGGAGGCGTACCCGCGCGGCGCCCTCGCGACCGACTTCGGCGACCGCGTCGCCGAGCGGGCCGAGCGGAAGCCGACCTCCCAGGCCGCACGGCTGGTCGCGGGCGGGCTCCGGCAGAAGCTGGCCGCCAACCCCCTCGAGTCCCTCTAGCTCGTTTCACCGATCAGGACGAGTCGGCCGACACGCCGCACCTCCGAGACCGACCGGCGGCGTGTCGCTCGTTCCGTCCTGATCCGTGCAACGTCAGGGGAGAAGGGACTCGAGCCGCTCGACCGTCTCCGCGTCGAGCGGGCGCTCGAGCGCCTCGTGCACCGGATCCCAGTCCGCCTTCGCGCGCGGCGTCGCGACCGTGGAGGCGACCGCCTCGGTCGCGAGCAGCCAGCCGAGCGCCAGGCCCTCGAGCGACAGCTCCAGGCCGCGGGCGAGGTCGCGGAGCGCGACGAGGGTCTCGAGCGCCGGGTCGACCGGGGTGTCCCGCGGGGCGCCGAAGCGGATCGCCTCGGCCGTGCGCTCCTCGGCGGCGACGTGCCGGTCGGTGAGTCGTCCGGCGCCGAGCGGAGCACCGGCGAGCAGCGCCACGCCCTCGCCGACGGCGAGCGGTGCGAGGTCCCGGAGGGCGTCCCGCTCGAGCAGGTTCAGCCGCACCCGGACGAACGCGGGTCGGGGGAGCGCGGCCCGGTCGGCCTCGGCGAGGAGCGTCTCGAGCGCCCACGCGTCCACGTCGCCCGCGCCCCAGGCGCGCAGCCGACCGTCCTCGACCGCACCGGCGAGCGCCTGGAGGGTGTCCTCGAGCGGCGTCTCCGCGTCCGCGCCGCGCAGCCAGCCGAGGTCCACGCGGCCGAGTCGGCGCACCGCCGCGGCGACGTGCCCGTCGATGCGCGCGGGGGAGAGGTCCGTGCCGCGGCCCTGCCCGACGACGGCGCCGAGCCCGGAGAGCACGACGACGCCCTCCGGCTGCCGCTCCTCGAGCCAGCGACCGGCAGCCGACTCGGCGCCTCCGGTGCCGTCCGCGGCGTCGAGCGCGCGGATGCCGGCCTCCCACCCCTCGTCGAGCAGGTCGACCGCCCGCGCGACCGGGGTCGGCAGCGGCGCGGATCCCATGGTGAGGGCGGTCAGGTCGAGCCCGGCGACGGCGGTGGTGCGCATCGCAGCGACGGTAGCGGCGTCGGCGGCCCGCGCTTCACTGGGGCCGTGGACCTCGCCTCGCTCCCCGACCGGCTCGAACGGATCTCCGCGGGCTACGCCGCCCGCGAGGGCTTCGCCCGCGACGACGACTGGTTCCTGCTGAAGCTCGTCGAGGAGCTGGGCGAGCTGACGCAGGTGCAGCTCGCGCGCACCGGACGCGGCAAGGACCGCGGGTGGGACGCCGAGGAGGTCGAGCGCCGGACGGCCGAGGAGGTCGCCGACGTGCTCGGCCACGTCCTGCTGCTCGCCCGCCGGCACGGCGTCGACGTCGAGGCGGCGATGGAGGCGAAGTGGCTGCAATGGGAGCGGCTCCATCCCTCGACGACGGAGGACCCGGCGCTGCTCTGAGTGGACGATCGAGGCGACGCGGGGCGGACCGCGGCAGGATCGCGGCATGCGGATCCTGGTGCTCGGCGGCACGGCGTGGCTCGGCGGCGCGACCGCGGCGGAGGCCGTCGCCCGCGGGCACGAGGTGGTCTGCCTCGCCCGCGGCGAGGCCGGCGCCGTCCCGGAGGGCGCGCGCCTGATCCGCGCCGACCGCGACCGGCCGGACGCGTACGCCGAGGCCGGCGGGCGCTGGGACGCGGTGCTCGACGTCGCCCGGCACCCCGGCCACGTCCGCGGCGCGATCGAGGCCCTCGACGCCGGGCGGTACCTCTTCGTGTCGACCGGCAACGTCTACGTCGACACGAGCACGCGCCACGGCGACGAGTCCCTCCCGCTCCTCCCGCCGCTCGAGGGCGACCGGATGGCGTCGATGGAGGACTACGGGTCGGCGAAGGTCGCGTGCGAGGCCGCGGTGCTGGCGGCGTTCGGCGACCGGGCGCTCGTCGCGCGGGCGGGGCTGATCGGCGGACCGGGCGACACCTCCGGGCGCTCCGGCTACTGGCCCTGGCGGTTCGCGCACCCGAGCGGCGACGCGGTGCTCGTGCCCGACGCGCCGCAGCGATCGACGGAGCTGATCGACATCCGCGACCTCGCGGCCTGGCTCGTGCGGTGCGCGGAGGACGGGACGGGCGGCGTGTTCGATGCCGTCGGCCGGGAGGTGCCGCTCGCCGAGCACCTCGCGGCCGCCGGCCGGGCCGCCGACTCCGCTGCCGCGGTGGTCGCGGCGCCGGAGGCGTGGCTCGCCGAGCAGGGCGTCGTGGAGTGGGCCGGCCCGCGCAGCCTGCCGCTCTGGCTCGCGGCCCCGGACTGGCAGGGGTTCACGTCGCGCAGCGGCGAGCGGGCGCGCGCCGCCGGCCTCGTCCACCGCCCGCTCGACGAGACCCTGCGCGACGTGCTTGCCTGGGAGGAGACCCGGCCGGAGCATCCCCACGGCGCGGGCCTCGCGGACGAGGAGGAGCGCGAGCTCCTCCGCCTCCTCGCCGGCGCCTGAAACGACCCGCCCGGCGTCGGCGCCGCCGGTAGAATCCCGGACCTATGGCCACCTTCGGATCCCTGTCGGATCGACTCACCGCCGCGCTCGCCAACCTGCGCAGCAAGGGCGTGCTCACGGCGAGCGACGTCGACGGCACGGTCCGCGAGATCCGGCGGGCGCTCCTCGACGCCGACGTGAACCTCGACGTGGTGAAGCAGTTCACCGCGAGCGTCCGCGAGCGGGCGCTCGGCGCCGACGTCAACAAGGCGCTGAACCCGGCCCAGCAGGTCGTGCAGATCGTCAACGAGGAGCTCATCGGCATCCTCGGCGGCCAGCAGCGCCGACTCGAGTTCGCCAAGCAGCCGCCGACCGTGATCATGCTCGCCGGCCTCCAGGGCGCGGGCAAGACGACGCTCGCGGGCAAGCTCGCGAAGTGGCTCGAGAACGACGGCCACACCCCGCTGCTCGTCGCGGCGGACCTCCAGCGGCCGAACGCGGTGCAGCAGCTGCAGATCGTCGGCGAGCAGGCGGGCGCCACCGTCTTCGCGCCGGAGCCCGGCAACGGCGTCGGCGACCCGGTGCGCGTCGCGAAGGACGCCGTCCGCTACGCCCGCGACAAGCAGCACGACGTCGTCATCATCGACACCGCGGGCCGCACCGGCGTGGACGCGGAGCTGATGAAGCAGGCCGCGAACGTCCGGAAGGCGACGGACCCGGACGAGGTCCTGTTCGTCATCGACGCGATGATCGGTCAGGACGCGGTCGCCACCGCGAAGGCGTTCCAGGACGGTGTCGACTTCACCGGCGTCGTGCTCACGAAGCTCGACGGCGACGCCCGCGGCGGCGCGGCGCTCTCGGTGGCCTCCGTGACCGGCCGCCCGATCGTGTTCGCGTCCACGGGTGAGAAGCTCGAGGACTTCGAGCCGTTCCACCCGGACCGCATGGCGAGCCGCATCCTCGACCTCGGCGACATCCTCACGCTCATCGAGCAGGCGCAGGCCACGTTCGACGAGCAGGAGGCGATGGAGCTCGCGGAGAAGATCGCGACCTCCCAGTTCACGCTCGAGGACTTCCTCAAGCAGATGCAGCAGCTGCGCAACCGCGGCGGCCTGATGAAGATGATCGGCATGCTGCCGGGCGCCCGGCAGATGCGGGAGCAGCTCGACCAGTTCGACGAGCGCGAGATCGTCCGGACGGAGGCGATCATCCAGTCGATGACGCCGGCCGAGCGGAAGAACCCGAAGCTGCTGAACGGCTCCCGCCGCCTCCGCATCGCCCGCGGTTCGGGCATGACCGTGACGGACGTGAACCAGCTCGTGCAGCGGTTCGACCAGGCCGCGAAGATGATGAAGACCGTCGCGCGCGGCGGCGTCCCGCAGATCCCCGGCATGGGCCCGGTGGGCTACGGCGGCGGCCGCAAGCAGGTGGCGCAGAAGAAGAAGGGCTCGAAGTCGGGCAACCCGGCGAAGCGCGCCGCGGAGAACGCGGCGCTCGCCGAGGGCCGCTCGGTGAAGCCGCAGACCGCGGGCGGCGCGGGCTTCGGCCTCGGCGGCGGCGCGCAGGGCGGCGCCGGCCAGCCGAGCCCGGAGGACCTCGAGCAGCTCCAGAAGCTCCTCGGCCGCTGACCGAGCACGTCAACAGGAAGTCCCGAGCACGACAGCAGGAACGAGACGCTTCGGCAGGAACCAGGCGGCTCCTCCTTCCTGCTGAAGCGACTGGTTCCTGCTCATGTGCTCGCCCGTAGGGTCGGGCCGATGGAACTCATGCCGGACGTCCTCGACCTCCTCCGTTCCGCGAGCATCTGCTACCTTGCGACGACGATGCCCGACGGGTCGCCGCAGGTGACCCAGGTGTGGGTCGACACCGACGGCGAGGACGTCCTGATCAACACGGTGGAGGGGCACCAGAAGCTCCGCAACGTGCGCCGCGACCCGCGCGTCGCGCTGACCGTCTCGGATCCCGCCCGGCCCACCGACTACGTGCAGATCCGCGGGGAGGTCCGCGAGATCACCACGGAGGGCGCTCGGGAGCACATCGACGACGTGTCCCAGAAGTACCTCGGCAAGCCGTACCCGCACTTCGGCGGCGGCGGCCAGCGTGTGCTGCTCCGCATCGCGCCGCGCCGGGTCTCGAGCCCGCGCGGCTGATCCCATGCCGTCACCGCGGGAGGACCGCTGACCGCGGTCAGCGCACGAGCCGTCGGTCGGGCGCCGGACGCTCGCCGGCCGGGTCGCTGCGCAGGATGTCGACGCTGAGCAGCAGTACCCAGGCGGGGAACAGCAGCTCCAACCACGGCGTCAGCCCGGCGGCGACCAGCAGGGTGGCCGCGACCGCGATGCCGAGCCACCCGACCCATCGGGAGGCGACCCGCGTCCGCAGCGCGATCGTCGCGGTGCTCATGGTGAACACCGCGGCCATGCGCATCGCGTACTCCTGCAGCAGCAGCCCGACGACCTGCCGCCCCAGGGCGAGCAGCGCGGGGCCGGGAGGGGCGCCCGATCGCAGCGACTCGTCCGCGACGAGGCCGCCCGCGACGGCCGCCGCCGTGAAGAGGATCGCGACGAACAGCAGGCCGCTGCCGAGGAACACGGAGGCGAAGAACCGGTCCTCCCGCACGCCGACCCGGTCGCGCACGACGCCGATGAACCAGAGGAACGCGATGCCCGCGAACGGGACGAGGCTCAACGCCACGGTCAGCGTGCCTCGCCGCGGGGAGTCGGTGAGCCAGGCGCCGACCGACGCGGGATCCTCCGGCGACGAGAGCGTGATCAGCGTCAGCGCGGTGGCGAGCAGCAGCGAGAACACGATGCCGGCGACGGAGGCCGCGCGCGGCGTGCGCAGTCGTCGACCGGTGATCGCCACCGTCGATGCCGGCACGGCCGCCTCCGTCCTCCGCTCCCGCGCGGATCAGGGGGTGACGATGGCGAAGTCCGGATCCGGCGTGCTGAGCGCCGCCGTCAGCCGGCGGAGCGCCGACGCGTCCCCCTCGATCGCGACGCCCGCAGCGGCGAGGCCGGCGGGATCGACGGCTCCGGTGGCGAGGACCGGCAGCGCCGAGCGGGGGAGGGAGACGACGGCGTCGGCGTCCGTCGTCTGCACTGCGGACGTGACGGTGAGCGCGCCGTTGCGGAGGGTCAGCCGGTAGCGCGCGGCCGCGTCGACGAGCACGACGTCCAGCGCGAGCCGCTCGTCCCAGCAGCGCGGTCCGTCGATCCGGAACGCCAGGGTGTCGAAGAGCTGCTCCGGGGTCAGCTGCGCCAGCACGTCCGGGGACACCGGGGTGACGGGGGTGCCGAACGCGCCGTGGCGCAGCTCGTGCGCGCCGGAGAGGTACGCGCACCGCCAGGTGCCGTTCTCCGAGCCGTAGCCCAGCTGCTCGTACGTGTCGGCGAGCAGGTCCCGGGCCGCCCGATGATCGGGCTCGGCGAAGACGACGTGGTTCAGCACCTCCGCCGCCCAGCGGAGGTCCCCGGCGTCGAACGATCCGCGAGCCCTGCGGACCACGGCGTCCGCGCCGCCCATGAAGTCGACGTACCGGCGCGCCGCTTCCGTCGGCGGGTGCGGCCACAGGTGCGCCGGATTGCCGTCGTACCAGCCCATGTAGCGCTGGAAGACGGCCTTCACGTTGTGGCTGACGGAGCCGTAGTAGCCGCGCGCGTGCCAGGCACGCTCCAGCGCCGGCGGCAGCACCAGCACCTCGGCGATCTCGTCCCCGGTCAGCCCCTGGTTGAGCAGCCGCACCGTCTGGTCGTGCAGGTAGGCGTAGAGGTCGCGCTGCAGGGTCAGGAACTCGATCGCCCGGTCGCGGCCCCACGTCGGCCAGTGGTGGGACGCGAAGACGACGTCGACGTCCCCGCCGAACAGGTCGATCGCCTCCGTGAGGTAGCCGGCCCAGGCGTGCGCGTCGCGCACCTCCGCGCCGCGGATCGTGAGGATGTTGTGCAGCACGTGCGTGGCGTTCTCCGCCATGCACAGGGCGCGCCGGTCCGGGAAGGCGATGTGCATCTCGGCGGGCGCCTCGCTGCCGGGGGCCAGCTGGAAGACCATCCGGACCCCGTCGACCGTCTCCTCCTGGCCGGTCGCGGTCACCTGCAGCGTGGGCGGGATGATGCCGAACGTGCCGGTCGAGGTGGTCTGGCCGAGCCCGGCGCCGACCTGCCCCCGCGGCCCCCGGGGGAGCGCGGCCCCGTACATGTACCCGGCCCGGCGGGCCATCGCGGTTCCGGCCGAGACGTTCTCGCTGACCGCGTGCTCGATGAACCCCGCCGGCGCCAGGATCGGGACTCGGCCCGCGTCGACGTCCTCCTGCCGGACCACGCCCCGGACGCCGCCGAAGTGGTCCGCGTGGCTGTGCGTGTAGATCACACCGGTGACCGGACGGTCGCCCCGCACCTGCCGGTAGAGGCCGAGCGCCGCCGCCGCGGTCTCGGCGGAGATGAGCGGGTCGAGCACGACGACGCCGCGGTCGCCCTCGATGAACGACACGTTCGACAGGTCGAGACCGCGCACCTGGAGGATGCCCGGCGCCACCTCGAACAGACCCTGGATCGCATTCAGCTCCGACTGGCGCCAGAGGCTCGGATGGACGGTCTCCGGCGCCTCGCCCTCGAGGAAGTCGTAGGCGTCGCCGTCCCACACCACCCGTTCGCCGGCGCGGACGACGCCCGGCCGCAGCGCGGCGAGGAAGCCCCGGCGGGCGTCCTCGAAGTCCTGCTGGTCCGAGAAGGGCAGCGACGCGAGGAGCCGCCGGTGCTCGGCCGCGACGGCGGCCGACGCGGGCTTCTGATCCAGTTCCGTCATGTGCGCGGTGCTCATCGCGCGCTCCCCTCCTCGGCGGCGACCCCCGCTCCGGGGCGCGCTCGCAGTCAAGGCGGGCGGCGGCAGGACGGGATCACCCGGATCGGGTGGCTCCCGCTCGCCCTCCGCATCCGGGGCGGCGGATCACCGATTCCGGGTGAGTCGCGACGACGTGGGCCGGAGGAGTCTCGGGGCCCTCGGCAGCAGGGAGCGGGCGATGAGCGGGGCGACCATCGGCGGCGACGACCACTCGGCGCGGACGGTCGATCCGCGGAAGGCCGCGGCGGTCGTCGACGTCTTCGTCTACATCGTGGTGCTGAACCTGTTCGTCGAGTACGTGCCCGCCGTGATCAGCGAGTCCTTCACGATCACCGTCGTCACCGCGGTGCTGCTGAAGGCCGTCCTCGAGGTCGTGGTGGTCGTCAAGAACCGGGTGCGACGGCTGTTCCGCCGCGCGGCAGGGCCCGTGCGGAAGGCGGCGGCCGGCCTCCTGCTCTGGGGCGTGCTGATCGGCAGCAAGTTCCTGGTCCTCGAGCTGGTCGCTCTGGTGCTCGGCACGCGGGTGAGCCTCGGCGGCTTCCTGCCGGTGACGCTGCTGATCATCACCCTGCTGCTGTGCCGGGCCGGCGTGCGGCGCCTCCTCCGCTGAGCAAACCCGATCGGCGAGGCGGCTCACCCCCGGAGCGTCAGAGCAGACCGACGCGGCTCGCCTGCTCGACCGCTTGCGCCCGCGAGCTCACCCCGAACTTCTGGTACAGCGAACGGATGTGGGTCTTGATCGTGTTCGGACTCAGCTGCAGGCGGTCGGCGATGTCGCCGACGCTCTGGTAGCGCGGGAGCTCGCGGAGGACCTCCCGCTCCTTCTCGGTGATCGGGACGTCGACGCCCGCGGGCCGCCGGCGACGGGGCAGCGCGGCGCGCTCTCGGACGAGCTCCGCCGCGAACCCGTCGAGGGGACCGAGCCGGCCGAGCCGTACCGCCACCAGGTCGGCGCCGAACCCGCCCCGCACGACGAACGGTCGGCGGGCGTGCAGCAGCGCGGCCCGCTCCAGCGCCTGGACCACCCGGACGTCGGCCTGCGTGGAGCGCCCGCACCGGTCGGCGTGGGCCGCCAGCGTCAGGAGGACGAGCACGCCGGTCGACGGGTCCCACGCCGGCGCCCGGGCGCTCAGCGCGGCGAGCAGTCCGTGCTCCGCCTGCGCCGGGCGGCCGGACCCGTCCTGGACCAGGGCGGCCGCGAGCACGGTCTCGGCGGCCTCGCGCCCGAGCGCGCGACGGACGAGGGCCACGGCCTCCTCCGCACGGTCGCGGCCGCGGTGCACCAGCGTGGCGGCGACGAGGTGGTACGCGAAGGAGGCGACCACCCGGGGCGTCGGACGGTCGTAGGTCAGGGCGAGGTGCTCGAGCCGAGCGAAGGCCTCGCGGTCGTCGGTGCCGGCGTCGAGGAGGACCATCTCCCGCAGCGCCGCCGCCTCCACCGCGAGGTGCCGGTCGAACGCGATCGCGCGTGACCGCAGCAGCACGTCGAGGTCCGCCGTGGAGGCGCTCATCGTCTCGCGGTAGGTCTTCGCGACGGCGGCGACCCCCGCGCGGGCGGCCGCGAGGTCCGACTCGACGCCGGCGACGGGTGCCGCCGCCATCCGGTCCGCGAGCGCCACCGCCTGCGCCCACTGCCCCTGCCGCGCCGCGAGCGTCGACGCCTCCTGCAGCACCGTCAGGTGGGCCCACGCGGTGTGCTCCGAGTCGGTGGCGTCCGCGCACTCGAGCAGGAGCCAGAACGCCTCGTCCGGGTCCCCGCACCGATCGGCGGCCCGGGCGCGGGCCCAGTCGACCACCACGTGCGCGCACCGGAGCTCGGCGGGCGGATCGGCCGTCGCGAGGCGCAGCTCGCGGTCGCGGGTCCGGAGCACCGCGAGCGCGGACGGCACGTCGTCGGGCTCGCCCTCCAGGATCTGCAGCGCGCTCAGCAGCAGGCGCAGCGGCGGAGGCAGCTCGCCCGCCGACGCCGCCGCGCACGCGAGATGGTGACGCACGATCGACCGGTTCGAGGAGCCCGGCAGCAGGACCATCGCCGCGACCACGTGGAGCGCCGGGCTGCTCCGTCCGCGCCGTTCGAGGAGCACGAGGGCGTCGTGGACCCGTGGGGCGACGCCCCGGAACACCAGCTCCACCCCGTGCTGCTCGACGAGTCGCGCGACGCCCGGCACGTCCTCCGCCCGCAGCGCGAGCTCGAGCGCCTCGCCCGGCCGGCCCCGCGCCCGGTACCAGGCGCTCGCCCGCGTCAGCGTCCGCGCGGCCGCATCGAGGTCCCGTCGCCGACTCTCCGCTCGCAGGTGGCCGCGGAGCATCGGGTGGTAGCGGTAGACCGGTTCCCCCTCGCGGTCGTCGCAGCTGATGAGGGCGAGGCGTTCGCTCAACCGCTCCACGACGGCCGCGGCGTCCGGCCGGTCCGCGAGGTGGGCGGCGAGCCCCACCGGGAAGCGGTCGACGGCGGCGGTCGCGAGCAAGAAGTCGCGGTCGGACGCCGACAGGTCGGCGACCAGCTCCGCGACGAGCTGATCGCCGGCGCTGCGCTGGTCGGTCAGGAATCCGGGCGGCAGCTGCGACCGGGCGCCCGCGCGGGCGAGGCGGTCGGCGAGCGCGGCGAGTGCGGCGACCCAGCCGCCGGTGTGGTCGAGCAGCGCGGTGAGCGCCTCGTCGTCCAGCCCGATCCCGCGGGAGCGGAGGAGCATCGCGGCCTCGGCCGCGGTGAAGGCGAGGTCCTCGGAGCGGAGCTCGGCCGTCGGCAGGACGGCCCGCATCAGCGCCGCCGGCGGGCGGCGGCCCGCCATCACCACGTGCAGGGACGCCGGCCGCGAGGCCAGCAGACGGCGCAACCACGCGCCGTCGGCTCCGCTGGTCAGACGGTCGAGATCGTCGAGGAACAGGGTGACGGGAGCACGCCGCGCGAGCGCCGGTGCGCCGCCGGACGGGATCGGCCCGTCCGAAGCGGCGCGGTCGACGTCGTCCCAGGCGGCCGCGACCGCGCTGCTGAGCGTCGGCGCGTCCTCGCCCGACGGCGGGACCCCGACCCACGGGCACGGGCGCCCCTCGCGCTGCAGCTGCTCCCGCCACTGCGCGAGCAGGGCGGTCTTGCCGGATCCGGCCGCGGCCCACACGGCGACGTGCGCGTCGCCGTGCCCGGGGAGTGCCAGTCGGGGCCGGGCGATCGCGCCGCGGGGCACGACGGGCGGCGCGGCGCGGCGGTGCGGACCGTCGGCGACGACGAACGGGGACTCGGTGCGCACGGGGCCCCCTTCGGGCTCGACATCGGCTGCTGCGACCGGACCCCGCGGACGCTAGCCGCGGCGCGCGACCGCGTCGAAGGCCTTTCGGCCTCGCCCGAACCGGGCGAGGCGCGCTGCCGGCGGGCGGGATGCGCGGTCACCCCGTCCGCACGAGGCGATCCCCGCGCATCGGCGCCGAGCCTGAAGCGGTCTCGTGCAGCGGGTCGGAGGAGGAGGCGGTCGTGGACTTCTGGGCGGGTTTCTGGAACGTGATCTGGTTCTTCGTCTGGGGGTTCGTCTTCGTCGCGTACCTGTTCGCGCTGTTCTCGGTGATCGTCGACCTCTTCCGCGACCGTGCGATGCGCGGGTGGGCGAAGGCCCTCTGGATCGTCGGTCTGGTGTTCATCCCCTTCCTCACCGTGCTGGCGTACGTCATCGCCCGCGGCGACTCGATGGCGGTGCGCAGCGCGAAGGAGCAGCGTTCCGCCCAGGCCGCCGCGGAGACCTTCATCCGCGACGTCGCGGGAACCAGCCCGGCGGAGGAGATCCGGACCGCGAAGGCGCTCCTCGACGCCGGCACGATCACGCCCGAGGAGTTCGAGACGCTGAAGACGCGGGCGCTGCTCGGGCGGGACGGCGCGGCGGCGCCGCGGCAGCACGACGGCTCACCGGTGCGGACGGCGGGCTGACCGATGCCGGGTCCCGAGTTCGGTCCGGTGGAGCTCTCCCTGGTCGCGTTCGGCGGCGAGCCGTCGCCCGCGCTGCTGGAGGCGCTGCACGACACGCTCGCCTCCGGTGCAGTCCGCCTGCTGGACCTCGTGCTCGTCCGCCGCGAGGCCGACGGCGCCCTGGTCGTGCGGGAGGTCGAGGACGCCGCGGCCGAGGGGTTCCCCGAGGCCGACCTCCCCGGGTCGGGGCTCATGAGCGCGGAGGACGTCGAGGTCCTCGCGGAGGCGCTCCCGGCCGGCACCGCCGCCGCGGTGTTCCTGGTCGAGCACGTGTGGGCCAGGAAGCTCGCCGGCCGACTCGCGGAGATCGGCGGCTTCGTGGCCGCGACGGAACGGATCCCGGCCGCGGTCGTCAACGACCTCCTGGCCGTGGCGAAGGCGGAGTGAGGAGCACCATGCCCCGGATGCGCAGAGCCGGTCGACCCGGCCTCATCGGGCTCACGGCCCGGACCGCCGTCGTCGCCGGCACCGCGGCGACGGTCACCGGCGCGGTCGGCCGGGGGCGGGCCCGCCGCGAGCAGGAGGAGCAGGCGCAGCTGGACGCCGCCGCGCAGGCGGAGCAGGCGCGGATCGACCGGGCCGTCGCGGCGGCCGTGCCGCAGCGGGTTGCCCCGCAGGAGCCGGCGGCCCCGACCGTCGACGCCTCCGGTCTCGTGGCCGAGATCCAGCGGCTCGGCGCGCTCCGGGATCAGGGGCTGCTCAGCGAGGACGAGTTCAGCGCGGCGAAGCGCAAGCTCCTCGGGTGAGGGCCGTCGTGGTCACGCCGCACGACGCCGAGGGGCTGGAGCCGGCGCACGACGCACCGCCGCCGGCCGACGCGGACCGGGGGCGGGGTGGTGCGCGGCGGTGGTCGGCGGTCGTACTCCTCGCCCTGGTCGCCCTGGTGGTGCCGCCGACGATCGCCGCCGCGTGGCTCCACCAGCAGGTATCCGATCCGGACCGGTTCGTCGCCATGCTCGCCCCGCTCGCGGAGGACGCGTCGTTCCGCACCGCCGTCACGGACCGGACGAGCACCGCCGTGCTGGACGCCGCGGGGGTCGACGCGCTCGCCCGCAGGGCGTCCGACGCGCTCGCCGGGATCCCGCTCCCCGCTCCGGCCGTGACTGCCGTCGAGACGCTGAGCACCCTGGCCGCGCGGGAGGCGCGAGCGGCGGTCCACGACGTCGTCCGGGGCTTCGTGGAGTCGGACCGGTTCCCACGGGTGTGGGAGGACGTCGTCCGAACGGCGCAGATCCAGGGGACGGGCCTGCTGACCGGGCGGACCGATCAGGCGCTCGCCGCCGATGCGTCCGGGCACGTGGTCGTGTCGCTCGCGCCCGTGATCGAGCAGCTGCGGCCGCGGCTCGAGCGGGCCGGCTTCACCGGCGCCGCGCTGATCCCGGCCGTCGACGCGACGATCCCGGTCGGCACGATCGACGGGCTGCCGGCGGCGCGGACCGGCTACCGCGCGCTGAGCACGGCGGCGCTCGTGCTGCCCTGGCTCTGCGCGGGGCTGCTCGCGCTGGCGTTCCTCGTCTCGCCGGCGCGTCGGCGGACCGTGCTGCACACGGGCGTCGCCCTGCTGACCGCGGGCGTCCTGCTGGTCGTCGCCGCGATCGTGGGGCGCGGGATGCTCCTCCCGGCGCTCAGCCCCGAGCCGCTGCCCGCCGACGTCGCCGGACCCCTGATCGCCGCGGTGCTCGGGACGCTGACCCCGTCGGTGATCGCCCTCGTGCTGGCCGGGCTGCTGACCGTGCTGCTGGGACTGGCCGTCGCGGGCCCGCGCGGTGCGGGCCCGGCCGCGCTGCAGCGCCCCGCGGTCGGAGCGGCGCGCGCGGTCGGCGCCGCCGTGCGCCGGGCACGGCCCGTGGTCGTCGTGTCGGTCGTCGCCGCGGGCGTGCTGGCGGTCGCGCTGGTCCGGCCGCTCACGGTGGCCGCCGCGCTCTGGATCCTGGTCGCCGCGCTGGCGCTCCTGCTCGCGGACGCATCCCTCGAGCGACTGGCGGACCCGCGCTCGGCGGCCGTCGGTCCGCCCGCCCGACGGGATCCGGCCTGACGCGCCTAACACCCGGGCACCGGTCCGCCCTAGGGTCGGGCCGATGGAACCGACGCCGAGGTGCCTCGACCGGCCCGCCGCGGCCGATCGGCGGGCGGACCGGTGACCGTCGTGATCGCGGGCGCGTCCGGCTTCATGGGGCGGCGGCTCGACGCCGAGCGCCGTCGGGCGGGGGAGCGGGTGCTCACCGTGGGCCGGTCGGGCGCCGACGCGACCTGGGGCGACACGGCGGCCATCACCCGGCTCGTCGACGGCGCGGACCTGCTCGTGAACCTGGCGGGGAAGAGCGTGAACTGCCGGTACACGCCGGCCAATCGGGCCGAGATCCTCCGATCCCGCGTCGAGACCACGGCCGAGCTGGGCCGCGCGGTCGCCGCCGCTGCCGCCCCGCCGCCGCTCTGGATCAACTCGAGCACGGCCACGATCTACCGGCACGCGGACGATCGGCCGCAGACGGAGGCGGACGGCGAGCTCGGCGCGGGCTTCTCGGTCGAGGTGGCGAAGGCGTGGGAGCGCGCGTTCTTCGAGCCCGAGCTGCCCGGCGTGCGCCGCATCGCGATCCGCACCGCGATCGTGCTCGGCCGCGGCAGCGTGATGGTCCCGCTCACCCGGCTCGCGCGCTTCGGCCTCGGCGGCGCGCAGCTGGACGGCCGGTGGCCGGGCACGCCGGCGCGGATCGCCGCTGGGGTGCACCACCGCTATCGCCCGTCGTCGGCGCACGGCCGGCAGCGCTTCTCGTGGGTCCACATCGACGACGTCGTGGCGGCGATCGCGTTCCTGCGGGACCGCGAGGACCTCGACGGGGTGATCAACCTCGTCGCACCCGAGGCGAGCGACGACCGGACGCTGATGGCGGATCTCCGCCGCGTGCTCGGCGTGCCGATCGGGCTTCCGGCGACCCGGTGGATGCTCGAGCTCGGGACGTTCGCGATCCGCACCGAGACGGAGCTCGTCCTCAAGAGCCGATGGGTCGTGCCGGACCGCCTCCTCGCCGCCGGATTCGCGTTCCGACACACGGACCTCGAGGAGACGCTGCGGGCGATCCTCGCCCGGCCGGAGCGAGCAAGCTGATCCCCGTGTTCGAGGACCGCTTCGACGGCGCCGCGCTCGACGAGCGGGTGTGGCTGCCCGCGTATCTGCCCGCCTGGAGCTCACGGAGCGCGGCCGCGGCGAACTTCGCGCTCGACGACCGCGGCCTGCGCCTGTCGATCCCGCCCGGGCAGCCGCTCTGGTGCCCCGACACGCATCCGGATCCTCCGCTCAACGTCTCGGCCGTCCAGTCCGGGAACTGGTCCGGGCCGGTCGGCGGCACCCGCGGGCAGCAGCCCTTCTGCGAGGGACTGCGGGTGCGGGAGGCGCAGGAGCGATTCGAGGGCTTCGTCCCCCACTTCGGCCGCATCGAGGTCGAGTGCGCGGCCGACATCGGTCCCGATGCGATGTGGTCCGCCTGGCTGATCGGGTTCGAGGACGAGCCGGAGCGCAGCGGCGAGCTGTGCCTCGTCGAGGTGTTCGGCGACGCGCCCGCGGCGGTCGGATCCGGCGTGCACGCCTTCCGCAACCCCGCGCTGCGCGAGGAGTTCGGTGTCCTCGACCTCGGGATCGACGTCCGCGAGCAGCACCTCTACGCGGTCGACTGGCGGGAGGACGGCGTCGAGTTCCTCGTCGACGGCGAGGTCGTCCGCCGATCCGCCCAGTCGCCCGGCTACCCCATGCAGCTCGAGATCGCCGTGTTCGAGTTCCCCGGCCGTGCACCGCGCACGCGGCCGCCCGAGCTGCTCGTCCGCCGGGTGTCCGGGCGACCCGGCCTAGCCTGAGCCCATGAGCACCGCCGCCTTCCGCGCCGAGGACCGTCCCGTCCGCATCGCCGTCCAGATCGCCCCGCAGCACCTGCCGCTGAACACGCTCCGCGACGCCGCGGTGCGGGCGGAGGAGCTCGGCGCGGACCTCGTCCTCAACTGGGACCACTTCTACCCGCTGTCCGGCGACCCCGACGGGCTGCACTACGAGGCGTGGACGCAGCTCGCGCAGTGGGCGGAGGCGACCGAGCGCATCGAGCTCGGCCCGCTCGTGAACTGCAACTCGTACCGCAACCCGAACCTGCAGGCCGACATGGCCCGGACCATCGACCACATCTCCGGCGGCCGGTTCGTGTTCGGCACCGGCTCCGGCTGGGCGGAGCGGGACTACGAGGAGTACGGCTACGAGTTCGGCACCGTGGGCTCGCGCCTCGACGACCTCGCGCGGGACCTGCCGATCGTCCGCGACCGCTGGACGAAGCTGAACCCGCCGCCCGTGCGTCGCATCCCGATCCTCATCGGCGGCGCGGGCGAGCAGAAGACCCTCCGCCTCGTCGCCGAGCACGCCGACATCTGGCACAGCTTCGTGGCGCCGGAGGCGCTCCCGCACAAGCTCGAGGTGCTGCAGGGCCACGCGGAGAAGGCCGGGCGCGACGTCGCCGAGATCGAGATCGGCAACGAGCTCCGGGGTGTGGACGACGCGAAGGCGGCCGCGCTCTTCGACGCCGGCGTCCGCCTGTTCACGCTCGGCGTGACGGGCCCGGACATCGACTTCGACGCCGTGTCCCGCTGGATCCGCTGGCGCGACGCCCGCAACGGCTGAGCCGCAGCGCGAACTTGCCACTAAGCGCCCCATTCCCGTTCGGGAAGGGGCGCCGAGTGGCACCCCGCGCCTCGACGCGGCTGGTGCTGCGTGGTCTTGCCGCGATGTGCCCCGTTTTCGTTCCGGGAGGGGGCGTCGAGTGGCAACCCCGCGCCTCGACGCGGCTGGTGCTGCGTGGACTTGCCGCGATGTGCCCCGTTTTCGTTCGGGGAGGGGCGTCGAGTGGCAAGTCCGCGCCTCGAGGTGGCTGGCGCTGCGTGGTCTTGCCGCGATGTGCCCCGTTTTCGTTCCGGGAGGGGCGTCGAGTGGCAAGTCCGCGCCTTCAGCACCCCAACGAGGTCGAGCGGCGCCGTCGGCGGTTCATCCGGCGTGCGGCCGGCCCTCCCGCATCTCCCGGACGAGCGACGACACGACGGCCCGGAGATCGCCGCCCGCCTGCGCGGACGCGAGCGCCTGCCGCTCGTACGAGGCGCCGACGTCGATGATCGTCAGCACGTCGTGCAGCTCCGTCGCGCAGCCGAGCCGCTCCGCGACGGGCTCGAGCCGCGTCACGAGGTCGCGGAGGTCGTCCTCCACGAGCCGCTCGCTCCCGCCTCGGTCGACGACGACCTCCGCGTCCATGCCGTAGCGCGCGGCCCGCCACTTGTTCTCGCGGACGAACCACGGCTGCAGCGTGCGGAGCTCCTCGCCGGCGTCGAGGCGCTCCGAGAAGTCGTCGACGAGGCACTGCGTGAGCGCGGAGACGGCGCCGATCTCGAGGATCGTCGGCAGGCCGTCGGACACCCGCGTCTCGACCGTGCCCCACTTCGCGGAGGGCCGCACGTCCCACCGGATCTCGTCCCAGTGGTCGATCACGCCGATGTGGATCAGGTCCGCCACGATCGACTCGTACTGCTGCCACGACTCGAGCTGCGGCGGCAGGCCGGCGGTCGGCAGCTGCTGGAACAGCATCGCGCGGCTCGACGCGTACCCGGAGGACTCCCCGAACACGAACGGCGAGGAGGCCGACAGGGCCTGCAGGTGCGGGTAGTACACGAGCATCGCCTCGAGCACAGGCAGCGCCTTCGCCGGGTCGTCGACCCCGATGTGGTTGTGCACGCCCCAGATCAGCAGCTGGCGGCCGAACACCCCGGTGCGGTCGACGAGGGTGACGTACCGCTCCTTGTCCGTGACCTGCTGGTCCTGCCAGCGCGCGAACGGGTGGGTCCCGGAGCCGATCAGCTCGAGGCCCATCGGGTCGGTGGTCCGCCGGAGCCGCTCGATGGTGTGCTCGAGGTCCGCGACGCCCTCCGCGACCGTGCGGTTGACGCCGGTGACGACCTCGACGGTGTTCGTGAGCAGCTCGCTCGTGATCCGCTCGTTCCCGTCCTCGTCGGTGAGCACGGTGTTGGCGAGCACCTCGGGCGCGGCGCCGACGAGGTCGCCCGTGTGCCGATCGACGAGGGCGAGCTCCCACTCGATGCCGAGCGTCGACCGGTCGGACCGCGCGAACTCGATCGCCATGCGCGCAATCCTGACAGACCGCCATCCGGAGGCCGTGGGGTGGCGGATGCGGGCGGCGCCGCCCAGCGGGAGCAGGCAGAATGGACGTCGGCCCTCCGCGCCCCGCGGCGCGCCCTCGTCAGACCTGGAGCCCGCGTGAACGGCAATGCCACCTCGACGTACCGGAACGTCGCCCTGCTCTCGGTGTCGAGCGTGCTCGGCCCGCTGGTGACGACCTCGGTCGAGATCGAGCGCAGGCTCGAGCCGATCCTCAAGCGGCTCCGCCTGCCGGTCGGGCTGCTCGAGCGCGTCGCGGGTGTGATCGAGCGCCGCAACTGGGGTCCGGGGCTCTCCTCCCACGAGGCCGCCGTGCAGGCGGGTGAGCGCGCGCTGCGGGAGGCGGGCGTGCCCGCCGGGTCGATCGGCCTCCTCATCAACACGTCGATCACGAAGGAGCACCTGGAGCCGTCGGTCGCCACGCGGCTGCACCACGGCCTGGGGCTGCCGACCTCCGCGATCAACTTCGACGTCTCCAACGCGTGCCTCGGCTTCGTCAACGGGCTGAGCCTCGCCTCCGGCCTCATCGACGCCGGTCAGGTCGACTACGCGATGGTCATCGACGGCGAGGACATCGACCGCATGCAGCGGACGACCATCGACCGGCTCGCGGCGAACGACTCCCTCGACCGCCAGGCGTTCATGAACGAGTTCGCGAGCCTGACGCTCGGCTCCGGCGCGGCCGCCGCCGTGCTCGGCCGCGCCGACCTGCACCCGGAGGGCCACCGCGTCGTCGGCGGCGTGACGCGTGCGGGCACCGAGTGGAACGACCTCTGCATCGGCTCGATGGACGGCATGACGACCGACACGAAGTCGCTGCTGAAGCGCGGCATGGAGCTCGTCACCGCCGCCTGGAACGAGGCGAAGCGCGACTGGAACTGGTCCGACATGGATCGCTACATCATGCATCAGGTGTCCAGCGCACACACCGCCGCTTTCGTCGCCGCGGCCGACATCGACCCGCAGCGCGTCCCGGTGACCTACCCGAGCCTCGGCAACGTCGGCTCGGCGTCGATCCCGATCACGCTCGCGCAGGAGTCGGAGAAGCTGCAGAAGGGCGAGCGCGTGCTGCTCTGCGGCGTCGGCAGCGGCATCAACACCTCGATGCTCGAACTGGCGTGGTGAGCGGGGCACCCCTCCGTCCTGAGGTGCTCGAAGGGCCGCCCGCCGGCCTCCCGGGGCTCGACCCCGCCTGGTCCCGCCTCGTCCCCGTCGACGACGCCGCGACCGGACGCCCCGTCGTGCACCACGTACTCGACACCGGCGCGGAGCTGGAGCGGCTCGGGATCGCGCCGGCCGGCACGATCCTCGCGGTGCACGGCAACCCGACCTGGAGCTATCTGTGGCGCGGCCTCGTCGCCGCCTCGCTCGACCGGGCCCGCGCCGGTGCGCCCGCCTGGCGGGTCGTCGCCGTCGACCAGCTCGAGATGGGCTGGTCCGAGCGCACGGGCACGACCCGGCGCGTCGCGGACCGGGTCCGCGACCTCGGCGCGCTGACGGACCGGCTCCACCTCGGCCCGCGCGTGGTCGCGCTCGGGCACGACTGGGGCGGCGTGATCGTCTCCGGCTGGGCGATCGCGCACCGCGATGTGCTCGCCGGGCTCGTGCTCACGAACACGGCGGTCGACGGCCACGCGGCGCTCCCGGGCGCCCTGAAGGCCGCGCTCGCCGCGTCCGCCGTCGGCACGGAGCACACGACCGCCTTCCTCGACGTGACGATGGCCATCGCGCACCCGCGGCTCGACCGGGACGTCCGCGCGGCCTTCCGCCGCCCCTACCGCTCGGCGCGCCGGCGGGAGGGCATCCGCGACTTCGTCGCCGACATCCCGTCCACCCCGGGCCACCTGAGCCGCGCGGCCGTCGACGCGATCGCGGCCGGCCTCGCGGCGCTCGACGTGCCGGCGCTGCTGCTCTGGGGCCCGCGCGACCCGGTGTTCCAGGAGCGGTACCTGCACGACCTCATGCGCCGTCTGCCGCACGCGCGCGTCCACCGGTTCGAGGGCGCCGGGCACCTGCTGCCCGAGGACGCCGACGTCGCCGGCGCGGTGCTCGACTGGGTCGCGGCGCCCACGCCCGCCCGTGGGGACGGCTCCGCGTCCGCGGCCGAGCCGTACCGGCCGCTCTGGGCCGCGGTCGAGGAGCGGGCGGAGGACGACACCGCCGCGCTCGTCGAGCTGCGCGGCGTCGCCGAGCGCACGATCCCGTGGCGGCTCCTCGCCCGGCGGATCCAGGACCTCGCGGCCGGCCTCGACGCGGTCGGTGTGCGCCCGGGCGACCGCGTGTCCCTGCTCGTCCCGCCCGGTGCGGACCTGCTCGCCGCGGCGTTCGCCTGCCTCCGCATCGGCGCGGTGATCGTCGTCGCCGACGCCGGGCTCGGCGTGCAGGGGCTGACGCGGGCGGTCACCGGCGCGCGGCCGGACTGGATCATCGGGATCCCGCGGGCGCTCGCGGCGGCCCGCGCCCTCCGCTGGCCGGGCATGCGGATCGCGGCGGCCGGGCTGGCCGCTCCGGCCCGGGCGGCGCTCGGGGTCCGGCACACGCTGCCCGAGGTGGCGCGGCTCGGCCGTGGCAGGGCACTGCCCACGGCGCCCGCGGGCGACGACCTCGCCGCCGTCCTCTTCACCTCGGGCTCCACCGGACCCGCGAAGGGCGTCCGGTACACGCAGGCCGGCCTCGCGGCGGTCCGCGACGCGATCACCGCGCGCTTCGCGCTCGGGCCGGGCAGCGCGACCGTCGCCGGCTTCGCCCCGTTCGTCCTGTTCGGCCCGGCGTTCGGCTGCCGGACCGTCGTGCCCGACATGGACGTGACGAAGCCCGCGACGCTGACCGCGGACGCGCTCGCCGCCGCCGTCGCGGCCGTGGACGCCGACACCGTGTTCCTGTCTCCAGCCGCGCTGACGAACGTCCTCGCGACCGCGGACGACCCGGCCGCCTTCGACGGCGTCCGCCTGCTGCTCACCGTCGGCGCGCCCGTGGGGGAGCCGCTGCTCGACCGCGCGCAGGCGGTGCTGCGGCTGGCCTCCCTCCACACGCCGTACGGCATGACGGAGTGCCTGCTCGTCGCCGACGTGGACCGCGAGGCCGTCGCCGCCGCCGGGCCGGGGAACGGCGTCCTCGTCGGCGCCCCCGTGCCGGGCGTCGCCGTGCGCATCGCGCCGCTCACCGAGGACGGCCGGGCGTCGGATGCGACGACGACCGAGCCCGGCGCGACGGGCGAGATCCAGGTGCGCGCACCGCACATGCTCGACGGCTACGACCTGCTCTGGCGCACCGACGCCGCGGCGCGCGCCGGCACGGCCGACGAGCCGTGGCACCGGACGGGCGACGTCGGTCATCTCGACGACGGGGGCCGGCTGTGGGTGGAGGGGCGGCTGCCGCACGTGGTCACGACCCCGGACGGCGTCGTGACACCCGTCCAGGTCGAGCTCGCGGCGCAGCGCGCCGGGGCGCCGCGCGCCGCCGCCGTCGGCGTGGGGCCCCGCGGCACGCAGCAGCTGGTGGTCGTCGTGGAGGGCGGCGAGGGGCCGCTCGCGGAGCCGGCGCTCGCCGAGCGGGTGCGCGCGGAGGCCGACAGGCCGGTCGCCGCGGTGCTCGCCGTCCGGGAGCTGCCGACGGACGTCCGCCACAACGCGAAGATCGACCGGACGCGCGTGGCGCGTTGGGCGACGGCCGTGCTCGCGGGGGAGCGGGTGCGGGAGCCGTGAGCCGCGTGCTCGTCACGGGCGCGAGCGGCTGGCTCGGCGCCGCGGTCGCACGCGACCTCGTCGCCGCGGGCCACGAGGTGCGGACGCTGCAGCGGCGCGCCTCCGGCGTCGACGGCGCCGAGGACGTGCTCGCCTCCGTCACGCAGCCCGACGCGGTCGTCCGTGCGGTCGAGGGCGTCGACGCGGTCGTGCACCTCGCCGCCAAGGTGTCGTTCGCGGGCGAGGAGGCCGACTTCGTCGCGGTGAACATCGAGGGCACGCGCACGCTCGTCCGCGCGGCCAAGCGCGCGGGCGTCCGGCGGTTCGTGTTCGTCTCGTCGCCGTCGGTCGCGCACACCGGCGAGCCGATCACGGGGGAGGACGCCCCGCCCGCGCAGCCCGAGCGGGCGCACGGCGCCTACGCGCGCACCAAGGCGGCGGCCGAGCTCGTCGCCCTCGGCGCGGACGCTCCGGGCTTCGCGGTGGTCGCGGTCCGCCCGCACATCGTCTGGGGGCCCGGCGACCCGCAGCTCGTCGAGCGCATCCAGCAGCGCGCCGCGGCGGGACGCCTCCCGGTCGTCGGCTCCGGTGCGGCGCTCGTCGACTCCACCTACGTCGACGACGCGGTCGCCGGCATCCGCGCGGCGCTCGACGCCGCCGAGCGGGTCCACGGGAACGCGTACGTGCTCACCTCGGGGGAGCCGCGGCCGATCGCCGAGCTCATCGCCGGGTTCTGCGCGGCCGCCGGTGTCGCGGCGCCGACCCGCCGCGTGCCCGCTGCCGCCGCGAAGGCGGCCGGCTCGGTCGTCGAGGCGCTCTGGCGCATCCGGCCGGGGCACGACGAGCCGCCGATGACCCGCTTCCTCGCGGAGCAGCTGTCGACCGCCCACTGGTTCGACATCCGCCGCACCCGCCGCGACCTCGGCTGGACGCCCGAGGTCGGCGTCACGGAGGGCCTCCGCCGCCTCGCCGCGCACCACGCGGTCATGCGCGGTTGAGCCTGCGGCGCGTAGACCGGAGGGCATGACCGCACCGGCGATCACCGTCCACCGCGAGCCCTCCCCGCTCGGCGTCGTCGTCCGGGTCGGATGGTTCGCGCTGCTCGTCGTGGCCGGGCTCGCCGCTGGGATCGAGGGCGAGCGCATCATCCGCGAGGCGGCCGCGTCGCCCGACGCCCTGGCCGTCGCGAACGCGGGCGCGCCGTACGCGGTCGTGCTGGCGGTGCTGGCGATGGTGCGGCGGTCGCCGGCGTGGGCCGCGGCGGACGCGCTCGGCTTCTTCGCGGCCTACGTCGGCGGCTACTACCTCGCCGTCGCGGTGCACCACGGCGGGGCGGCCGTGGACCGGCACTACGCGCTCGTGTGGCTGCTGGTGGCGCTCGTCGCGTGCCCGATCGGCGCCGCGGCGATCACCTGGGCGCGCGCCCGGCCCGGCGTCCTGCGGGCCGTCGTGTTCGCGGTCCCGGCCTCAGCCGCGCTCGCGGAGGCGCTGACGGGCCGCATGTGGGGCATGGGGGACCTCCTCGCCCCGGTCGTCCTGACCGCCGACCTGCTCGTCGCCGCGGGCTACGTGCTCGTGCTGCCGCGCGGGCTCCGGACCCGGATCGTCGCGGCGGTGCTCGTCGTCCCGGGGACCATCGGGTTCGTCGCGCTCACGCAGCACCTCACGGCGACCGGGGCGTTCTGGCGGTACGTCTACTGAGCCGTGCCGGGGCGCCGCGCCGATCCGGTGCCCGACGGCCTCCGACGTCTGGCAGAATGACCAGTCGGGTCCGCGGGCTTCGACCCTCTAATCAGGCCTGCGGATGGTCTTCTTGGTCCGTCGCCGGGTGTGCCCCACGCCCCCGGCAGCGCGGATCGTCAACGCATCGACTCACGTGAGGAACCACGAACTGTGGCTGTCAAGATCCGCCTGAAGCGGCTCGGCAAGATCCGGGCCCCGTACTACCGCATCGTCGTCGCCGACTCGCGCACCAAGCGCGACGGTCGCGTCATCGAGGAGATCGGCAAGTACCACCCGACCGAGGAGCCCTCGGTGATCGAGGTCGACTCGGCCCGCGCGCAGTACTGGCTCGGCGTCGGCGCGCAGCCGACCGAGCAGGTCGCCGCGCTCCTGAAGCTCACGGGCGACTGGGGCACCTTCAAGGGCGAGAAGGACGCGAAGAGCACCGTCCGGGTCAAGGGCGAGAAGGTCGCCTTCGCGCCGGACGCGAAGAAGGGCTCGGTCGTCCGCTCCAAGGAGTCCGTGAAGGACGCCGAGGCCGCGACGAAGGCCGACGCGGCCGCGGACGCGGAGCGCGTCGACGAGGTCGAGAGCAGCTCGACCGTCGAGCACGAGACGCCGGCTCAGGCCGACAACTCCTGAGCGGACCGGACGACCTGATCATGCTCGACTCCGCCCTCCTGCACCTCGTCAAGGGGATCGTCGACAACCCGGACGACGTCCGGGTCGCGTCGCACGGCTCACCCCGCGGCGAGGTGCTGGAGGTGCGGGTCGCGCCGGCCGACCTCGGCCGCGTCATCGGGCGGTCCGGGCGCACCGCGAAGGCGCTGCGCACCGTGATCACCGCCCTCGCCGACGGCCGCAGGGTCCGCGTCGACGTCGTCGACGTCGACCGCTGACGTGGCCTCCGGACGCAACCGCTCCGCGCAGACGCAGCTCCGCGTCGGACGGCTCACGAAGGCCCACGGGCTCAAGGGCGGGCTGAAGCTCGAGCTCTTCACGGACGACCCCGACCGGCGGTTCGTCCCCGGCGCCTCGTTCTCCCTGCAGGTGCCGGAGGAGTCGCCCTGGCACGGCAAGCGCATCGAGCTCGCCGAGCTGCGCTGGTACAACGGCATGCCGGTCGGCTTCTTCGTCGACGTCGCCGACCGCACCGCGGCGGAGAGCCTCGTCAAGGCGATCCTCTGGGTCGACCAGGACCCGGACGAGCCCGCGGAGCCCGACGCCTGGTACGACCACCAGCTGGTCGGCCTCGACGTCGTCCGCGACGGCGCGAGCGTCGGCGTGATCGACCGGCTCGAGCACCTGCCCGCGCAGGACCTGCTCGTCGTGCGCACGCCCGACGGCGCGGAGGTGCTCGTCCCGTTCGTGAAGGCGATCGTGCCAGAGGTGGACGTCGACGCCGGCCGCGTGGTCGTCACCCCGCCGGAGGGGCTGTTCGAGCCGCTGCCGGATGAGCCGGCGGCCGATGCGCCGGACGCTCCGGCCCCGGACGAGCCGACCGAACAGGGCTGAGCGTGCGGCTCGACGTCGTCACGATCTTCCCGGAGCTGTTCGCCGCGCTCGACGTCTCCCTCCTCGGGAAGGCGCGGACGAGCGGGCTGCTCGACGTGCGCGTGCACGACCTCCGGGACGCGGCGCACGACCGGCACCGCACCGTCGACGACACGCCCTACGGCGGCGGCGCGGGCATGGTGATGAAGCCCGAGCCGTGGGGCGAGATGCTCGACGGCCTGCTCGCCGACGGCGACGACCCGCTCGTGGTCTTCCCGACGCCCGCCGGCACGCCGTTCCGCCAGCCGGTCGCCAAAGCGCTGGCGGTGGAGTCGCGGCTGATCTTCTGCTGCGGCCGCTACGAGGGCATCGACCAGCGCGTCGTCGAGGACACCGCCGCGCGCGCCCGCGTCGCCGAGCTCAGCCTCGGCGACTTCGTGCTGAACGGCGGCGAGGTCGCGGTGCTCGCCATCGTCGAGGCGGTCGGCCGCCTCCTGCCCGGCGTGATCGGCAACCCGGAGAGCCTCACCGAGGAGAGCCACGAGGACGGGCTGCTCGAGTACCCGAGCTACACCAAGCCCGCCGTCTGGCGCGGCCGTGAGGTGCCGCCGGTGCTCCGCTCGGGCGACCACGGGGCGGTGGCCCGCTGGCGGCACGAGCAGGCCGTGGCGCGCACGCGCCGCGTCCGCCCGGACCTCCTCCCGCCCGACGGCTCCTGAATCCGGGATCGCCACGATGCCCGGATGCGTGGACGGTCGGGGGCGGGTCAGCCCCGCGCGGTGAGGACGATCGGGTCGCCGTCGGTGACGACGACCGTGTGCTCGCTGTGCGCGCCGCGCGACCCGTCCTGGCTGCGGAGCGTCCAGCCGTCCGGGTCCGTGAAGATGCGGTTCGTCGTCTCGAGCAGCCACGGCTCGATCGCGATGACGAGACCCGGCTTCAGCTTGAGCCCGCGGTGCGGGCGGCCGTCGTTCGGCACGTGCGGGTCGCCGTGCATGGTGCGGCCGACGCCGTGCCCGCCGAACTCGAGGTTCACGGAGTAGCCCGCGGCACGGCACACGTCGCCGATCGCGGCCGAGACGTCGCCGAGCCGCATGCCGGTCCGCGCCTGCTGGACGGCCGCGTCGAGCGCCGCCTGCGTCGTCCTGATGAGCTGCTCGTCCTGCGGCCGCGGGGTGCCGACGATGACCGTGACGGCGCTGTCGGCGACCCAGCCGTCGACGCTCGCCGCGAAGTCGAGGCTCACGACGTCGCCGTCCTGGAGCCGGTAGTCGAACGGGAGGCCGTGGAGGACGGCGTCGTTCACGGACGTGCAGAGCACCTTGCCGAACGGCATCGCGCCGAACGACGGGTGGTAGTCGATGTAGCAGCTCTCGGCGCCCGCCTCGCGGATCATCCGGTGGGCGATCGCGTCGAGCTCGAGCAGGTTCATGCCGACCGCGGCCTCCGCGGCGAGCCGCTCGAGCACCGAGGCGACGAACCGACCGGCCGGCCGCATCGCCTCGATCTCGGCGGGCGTGCGCAACTCGATCACTGTGTCTCCTCCGTGTCCCGTCGACCCTAACCGGGTGCGCGGGCACCGCCGGTCAGACCGTTCCCCGAGGGGTTCCTATGCCTTCGGCGAACAGCCGCTCCACGCCCGCGCCCGGTGCCTACGATCGCCCCATGGCTCTTCGTCGGGTGTTCTTCGCCTGGCAGTTCGCGGCCGCGGCCGTCCTGCCGCTCTGGCTGCTGCTCGGCTACGCCGTCTTCGGCTCGTCGGTCGGCGGCTTCCTCAGCGTCGTGCTGCTGGCGCCGATCGTGCTCGTCGTCGAGCTGGCCCTCGCCGCGCTGTTCACCGCACGAGCCGGCGTCCGCCGCGCCCGCGCGCTCGACCTCCCCGCCGTCGGCGTGCTCGCCGCGTTCCAGCTCGGCGTCATCGGCGTCGGCTTCTTCGGCCCCGCGACCGCGTGGTTCGGGCTGCTCGCGGCGGTCGCCGCGATCGGCGGCTTCTGGCTCGGCGGCACCCTGCTGGCCCGTGACGTGCGCGCCCGGGTGCAGGAGACGATGATCGCGTTCGGGCGCCCGCCCGAGGCGGTCCGCCGCGCGCCGATCGACGCCGGCGAGTACATCGTCGTCAAGCCCTCCACGCGCTGAGCCGCGCGTCGCCGTCGGGCCGCAGGCGTCATGCGGCGCACCGGGGCGCCGGTGTGCCAGAATGATCGATCGTGCCGCGGCCGTTCCTGCCGCTGGGGGACTCCTTCGATCCCGCGGCACCGTCTCGCCCGGCGCTGATCGCAGCGCCCCGAACCGGGCCGACCGGCGGCGCGCCCAAGGAGAACCATGAGCCAGCTGCTCGACGCGGTCGACGCCGCGAGCCTTCGCACCGACGTCCCGGACTTCCGTCCCGGTGACACCGTCCGCGTGCACGTGAACATCGTCGAGGGCACGCGCAGCCGTGTCCAGGTCTTCCAGGGCGCGGTCATCCGCCGCTCCGGGGCCGGCATCCGCGAGACCTTCACGGTCCGCAAGGTCAGCTTCCAGGTGGGCGTGGAGCGCACCTTCCCGGTGCACTCGCCGGTGATCGACCACATCGAGGTCGTCACCCGCGGCGACGTGCGCCGCGCCAAGCTCTACTACCTGCGCGAGCTGCGCGGCAAGAAGGCGAAGATCAAGGAGAAGCGCGAGGCCTGAGCCTCGGCTTCGACCCGACACGTACACTGACCGACCGGCGCAGCATCTGCGCCGGTCGGTTCGTCGTCGGGGGAGCGTGATGGTCCAGAGCCCTCCGCGCGACGCCGTGCAGCGTCCCGGACGGCGGCCGAGCCGCGGGGCGGCCGGGTTCCTGCGCGACCTCGTCGTCATCGTCGTCGTCGCGGTGCTCGCCTCGTTCCTGATCAAGACGTTCCTCATCCGGTCGTTCTTCATCCCCTCGGAGTCGATGCAGAACACGCTCCAGGTGGGCGACCGCATCCTCGTGAACGAGCTCGTCCCCGGTCTCGTCCCGCTCCAGCGCGGCGACGTCGTCGTGTTCAGCGATCCGGGCGGCTGGCTCGAGGGCGACCAGCCGGTCGCGGCCCCGGCGGGCCCCGTCGCCGCCGCCGGCGACTGGCTGCTCTCGCTCGTCGGGCTGTCGAACCAGGACGCGAACAACCACCTCGTCAAGCGGGTCATCGGCCTGCCGGGCGACCACGTCGTCTGCTGCAACGCGCTCGGCCAGATGAGCGTCAACGGCGTGCCCGTCGTCGAGCCCTACGCCGTCCTCCATCCCGGCAGCCGTGCGGTCTCCGGCACCCCCTTCGACGTCACCGTGCCCAAGGGGCGCCTGTGGGTCATGGGCGACAACCGCTACGACTCGAAGGACTCGCGGTACCAGACGGACACGCCGTCGAAGGGCTTCGTGCCGATCTCGGACGTCGTCGGCCGCGCCTTCGTCGTCTCCTGGCCGGTGTCGCACTGGTCGTGGCTCTCCGACTACCCGGGTACGTTCGACGGCGTGAAGTCGGGCGGCGGATGACCGCCTCGCGTCCTCCGGGCCTGCGCGTCGAGCGCGCGCTCCTCGACGCCGGCGCGACCGTCGTGATCGGCTGCGACGAGGTCGGCCGCGGCGCGATCGCCGGCCCGGTCGGGGTCGGCGTCGCCGTGCTCGACCCGGAGCGCCGGCGCATCCCGACCGGCCTCCGCGACTCGAAGCTGCTGCCGGAGCCCGAGCGCGTCGCGATGGAGCCGCGCGTCCGGGCGTGGGCCGCGGCGACCGCCGTCGGGCTCGCCGGCAACGACGAGATCGACGGCCAGGGCATCTCCCGCTCCCTCGGCACCGCCGGCGCCCGGGCGATCGGCGGGCTCGTCGCCCTCGGGGTGGGGCTCGGGGGCGCCGTCGT
This sequence comes from Amnibacterium kyonggiense, assembly GCF_004364555.1. Taxonomy (GTDB): domain Bacteria; phylum Actinomycetota; class Actinomycetes; order Actinomycetales; family Microbacteriaceae; genus Amnibacterium; species Amnibacterium kyonggiense. The sequence continues at coordinate 1,499,466 of NZ_SOAM01000001.1, forward strand.
GCTCCTCGACGGGAACTGGGACTGGCTGACGCCGGGCCTGATCGCGGCCGGCCTCCCCGTCCTGCCGCAGGTCGTGACCCGCATCAAGGCCGACCGCGACTGCGCGGCGGTGTCGGCCGCGTCGGTCGTGGCGAAGGTGCACCGCGACGCGCTGATGATCGACCGGCACGCCGCCCATCCGGTCTACGGCTGGCGGAGCAACAAGGGCTACGCGTCCCGCTCCCACTACGCCGCGATCGACGAGCACGGGCCCTGCGACTGGCATCGGAGGACCTGGTTGCACGCCCTTCCGGAAGCGGCTGCCGAGTCCGCCGACGAAACGTAGAATCCTCGGACGATGGACGACGACGAGATCGAGGACTACGACCGCGAGGTCGAGCTCCAGCTCTACCGCGAGTACCGGGACGTGGTGAGCCAGTTCAAGTACGTCGTCGAGACGGAACGACGGTTCTACCTGGCGAACGAGGTCGAGCTCACCCGCAGGGACACGGAGCACGACTTCTACTTCGAGCTGCAGATGCACGACGTGTGGGTCTGGGACGTCTACCGGGCCGACCGGTTCGTGAAGAGCGTCCGCGTGCTCACGTTCAAGGACGTGAACGTGGAGGAGCTCTCGGCGAAGGAGCTGGAGCTCCCGCAGGAGCTCGCACTCGACGAGTAGGGCCGCGGGGCCTTCCGCGGACGGCCGCGCAGCGGCAGAGTGCCCTGCATGGACATGCGCGCCTTCGACGAGGTCGTCGTCCGCCGGTTCCGCGCCGGCGAGGAGATCGAGGGCCTGCACCGCGACCGTCTCCTGCTGCTGACGACGACCGGACGGCACTCGGGGGAGCGGCGCACCGCGCCGATGATGTTCGTCCGGTTCGACGACGATCCGCTCGTGATCGCGAGCGACGACGGCGCCGCGCGGCACCCGTCGTGGCTGCTGAACCTCAGGGCCGATCCCCACGCGCGGGTCGAGACGCCGGACGGCCGTGCCGCGGAGGTGGTGGCGGAGGAGCTCACCGGCGACGAACGGATCGTGGCGTGGGACGACCTCGTCGCGCGGTTCCCGTTCTTCGCCGAGCAGCAGGAGCGGGCGGGCGACCGGGTGATCCCGCTCGTGCGCCTCCGGAGCTGCGACTGAGGGCCGCGGTCGGCGTTCCGTCCCTCCCCAGGCCCGTTCTTCCGCGCCCGGGCCGCTCCGGCCCGGTTCCGGCTCGGCGGACGCCCGCCGTCCGCGACCCTCCTCGGCATGGCGCAGAAGGACCAGCTCGGCAGACGGGGTGAGGACGAGGCGGCCGCGTACCTGACGGCACTCGGCTGGCGGATCGTGGACCGGAACTGGCGGTGCCCGTCGGGCGAGATCGACATCGTCGCCCTCGACGGCACCGAGCTGGTGATCGTCGAGGTGAAGACGCGGAGCGGGCGCGGGTACGGCGACCCGCTCGAGGCGGTCGACCCGCGCAAGCTGACCCGCCTCTGCATCCTCGCCGGCGCCTGGCGCCGTGCGCACCGGGACGTGCGGGCCCGCACGACCAGGATCGACCTCATCGGGGTGCTCGCCGAGCGGCACCGCGAACCGGTCCTCGACCACCTGCGGGCCGCCGCGTGAGCGCCGTCGCCCCGGCCGTCCCGACCGCGCCGCGCTCGACGTCCCGTGCAGCGGCGGTCGCCCTCGAGGGCCTCGCGGGGCGCATCGTCGAGATCGAGGCCGCGCTCACCAACCAGACCCCGGGGCTGAAGCTGGTCGGCCTGCCCGACACGGCGCTGCGGGAGGCGCAGGCGCGGGTGCGCAGCGCGGTCGAGCACTCGGGCTTCGAGATGCCGTCGCGCCACCTCACCGTGAACCTCTCCCCGGCCGCGGTGCCGAAGCACGGGTCCGGGTTCGACCTCGGCATCGCGGTGGCGGTGCTCGGCACGACCGGCACGATCGACGCGGAGGCCGTCGCCGACACGGTCTTCCTCGGCGAGCTCGGACTCGACGGCCGGCTGCGGCCGGTGCCCGGCGTCCTCCCCGCGGTCCGCGCGGCGGCCCGCGCCGGCCGGCCGCGCATCGTCGTGCCGACCGCGAGCGGAGCGGAGGCGTCGCTCGTCGACGGGATCGAGGTCGTCGCGGTGCCGAGCCTGCGGACCCTCGCGATCCGGCTCGGCGCGGACCTGGAGCCGGTCGACGTCGAGCCCGTCCCCGGCCCGCCGCCGCTGCGGGAGCGGTCGACCGCGGCCGACCTCGCGGAGGTCGTCGGGCATGCGGAAGCCGTCGAGGCCCTGGTCGTCGCGGCGGCCGGCGGCCACCACCTGATGATGGTCGGCCCGCCGGGCGCGGGGAAGACGATGCTCGCGACGCGGCTGCCCGGGCTGCTGCCGGACCTCGCCGGGGAGGCGGCGCTCGACGCGACGAGCATCGCGTCCCTCGCCGGGCACGGCGTCGACCGGGTCCGGACCCGGCCGCCGTGGCAGGCGCCGCACCACACCGCGACCGAGGCGTCGATCATCGGCGGCGGCAGCGGCCGGATCCGGCCGGGCGCGGTCACCCGGGCGTCGGGTGGCGTGCTGTTCCTCGACGAGGCGACGGAGTTCGCGCCGTCCGTGCTGGACGCGCTGCGGCAGCCGCTCGAGTCGGGGCGGATCGCCGTCCACCGCGCCGCGGCCCGTGCGGAGTTCCCGGCCCGGTTCCAGCTCGTGCTCGCCGCGAACCCCTGCGCCTGCGGGCAGTGGCAGTCGGCGGGCGGGACGTGCACGTGCGCGCCCGCAGCGCGTCAGCGCTACCTGGGTCGGCTCTCCGGGCCGCTCCTCGACCGCATCGACATCCGCCTGCACGTCGACCGCCCGAGCGCGGCCGAGGTCCGGCTCGCGAGGGAGGAGGCGCCGCGCGTCACCACCGCGGCCGCCCGGGAGCGGATGCTCGCGGCACGCGACCGCACCGCGTTCCGGCTCCGGGGCACGCCGTGGTCGATCAACGCCGAGGTCCCGGGCAGCTGGCTGCGCCACCCGGACCGCGCGCCCGCGGACGGCGCGGCGGCGTCCCTCGACGTCGCGCTCGAGCGCCGGCTCATCAACCTGCGGGGCCACGACCGCGTGCTGCGCCTGGCGTGGACGCTCGCGGACCTCCGCGGGCTCGACCGGCCGGGCCGCTCCGAGGTCGGTCGCGCCCTCGCGCTGCGGAGCTCGGACGCATGACCGACGTGCGCGCGCTCACCGACCTCGTCGCCGCCGTCCGGCCGGGCCTCGTGGACGCGGACCCGACCGCGGTGCTCGCGGCCGGCGCCTGGACGACGCTCATCGAGCCGGGCGACCGCGTCGCCGGCGCCCTCGTCGACGTGCTCGGACCGGCGGAGGCGCTCGACGCGCTCCGCCTCGACGCGCCGCCGACGCCGAACCCGGAGCTGCGCCGCGCGTTCGACCGCTGGGCGCCGCGGTTCGAGGAGGCGTCGTTCGTCCGCGCGTTCCGCGACGCGGCGCGCATCGGCGCCCGCCTCCTCGTCCCGGGCGACGCGGACTGGCCGGCGGGGCTCGCCGACCTCGCCGAGCACGGCCCGCTCGCGCTCTGGGCGCTGGCGCCGTCGGGTCCGGTCCGTCGGTTCGAGCGATCCGTCGCCCTCGTCGGCTCGCGGTCGGCGACGCCGTACGGGGAGCGCGTGACGGCGGACGCCGCGTGCGGGCTCGCGGACCGGGGCTTCGCCGTCGTCTCCGGCGCCGCGATGGGCATCGACGGCGTCGCGCACCGGGCGGTGCTCGCGAGCAGCGGCCTGACGGTCGCCGTCCTCGCGGGCGGCCTCGACCGCTTCTACCCGGCGCAGCACACGGAGCTGCTGCACCGCGTCGCCGTCGAGGGCGTCGTGCTGTCCGAGATGCCGTGCGGCGCGCGCCCGATGCGCGAGCGCTTCCTGAAGCGGAACCGGCTGATCGCCGCGCTGTCCCGGGCGACGGTCGTCGTGGAGGCCGGGCTGCGGTCGGGAGCGGCGAACACGGCCGCCCACGCCGCGGAGCTCGGGCGGGGCCTCGGCGCGGTGCCGGGGTCGGTCTACTCGGCCGCGTCGGCGGGCACGCACCGGCTGGTGCGGGAGTACGGCGCCGTCCTCGTGCGGGACGCCGCCGACATGGCCGAGCTCGCGCAGGACCCGGACGGCGCCGTGACCCTGGACGGGCTCGAGCGGATCCCGGCGGGCGTTGATCCGGACGAGACGCGGGTGCTCGGCCTCCTCTCCGCACGGCCGAAGCCGGTGCGGGAGGTGGCGGCGAAGGCCGGGCTCAGCATCGCGGACGCGAGCGCGGCGCTCGGGATGCTCTCCCTGACGGGTGCGGCCGTCGAGCGGGCGGGCGGCTGGTCGCGCGCCCGCTCCCGGCTGACGGGGCCCTCCGCTGCAGATCGGGCGGTGCGCACGGCCGGATCTGCAGCGGAAGGCCCCGCTCGGCGACGGGGCGCGCGGGGCGGCGTCAGCGGGGCTCGATAGCGTCGCCGCGTGACCCGGGAGCCGATCGCCACCCACCGCGTGGCCCACGTCAGCGACAGCCACTTCACCGCCTCGGGGCTCATGCACGGCAGCGTGCACGTCGCCGCGACCTACTCGGGCGCGCTCGCGGCGCTCGAGGGCAGCGGCATCGCGATCGACGCGCTCGTGCACACCGGTGACGTCGCCGACGCGGGGGAGGCCGACGCGTACCGGGCGGCGGCGATCCTCACTCGCGAGACGACGCAGCGGACGGGCTGGCCGGTGCTCTGGGCGGCGGGCAACCACGACGTGCGCGCCGCGATGGCGGCGGGCCTGCTCGGCGAGCCCGCCACGGACGGACCGCTCGACCGCGTGCTCGAGGTGCGGGGGCTCCGGCTCGTGTCGCTCGACACGTCGATCCCGGGCCGCGTCGAGGGCGGGGTGGACGAGGCGCAGGCCGAGTGGCTCCGATCGGTCCTCGCCGAGCCCGCCGAGCACGGCACCGTCCTCGCCCTGCACCACCCGCCGGTCCCGGTCGAGGTGACCGCGATGGCCCGACTCCACCTCGAGCACCAGGACCGCCTCGAGGCGGCGCTCGCCGGCGGGGACGTGCGCGCGATCCTCGGCGGCCACCTCCACTACGCCACGAGCTCGGTGTTCGCGGGCGTCCCCGTGCACGTCGCGCCCTCGACGGCCTACACGATTCGGCTCACGCGGCCCGCCGGCGGCATCATCGCGGTCGACGGCGCCCGAGCGGCCGGCGTGCTGTCGCTCTACGACGACGGCCGCGTCGGCTACTCGCCGATCCCCGCGGACCCGCAGCACGTCCTCGACTCGACCCCGGAGGACGTGTTCCTCGCCATGGGCGTCGACGTCGAGCACTGACGCCGGGCGCGGCCGCGCCGGAGGGTCGGGCGCCCGCCGCCCGCACGATGCCGCACCCTGATGCAATGCGGCTGACGGAGGCGGTGGCGGCGCACCGCGCGCACCTCGAGCACGAGCGCGCCTACTCGCCGAACACGATCGCCGCCTACGGCGCGGACCTCGCCGACCTCGTCCGGTTCGCCGCGGCGCAGGAGCTCGACGACGTGGGCGGCCTCGACCTGGAGCTGCTCCGCGACTGGCTCTACGAGGGCACGCAGCGGAACCTCGCCCGCGCCACCATCGCTCGCCGAGCGGCCGCGGCCCGCAGCCTCACCTCCTGGCTGCACCGCGGCGGCCGGCTGCCGACCGATCCCGGCGCGCGGCTCCGCGCCCCGAAGTCGCAGGGCCGGCTCCCGCGCGTCGTCGGCGACGACCAGCTCCGCGGGCTGTTCGCGGGGCTCGAGGCGAGGGCGGCGGAGGACGACCCGTCGGCGCTCCGCGACCTCGCCCTCATCGAGCTCATCTACGGCTCGGCGCTCCGCGTCTCGGAGGCGTGCGGGGTGGACGTGGACGACGTCGACCTCGGGACCCTCACCGTCCGCGTCACGGGCAAGGGGGCGAAGGACCGGGTCGTCCCGTTCGGCGTCCCGGCCTCCCGCGCGATCACGGCGTACCGCGACCGCGGCCGACCCGTGCTCGAGGAGCGGGGCGGGGGAGCGGCCGGACCGGCGCTGTTCCTCGGCGACCGCGGCGGGCGCATCGGGCCGCGCAGCGTCCACCGGCTCACCTCGCGCCTCCTCGAGGCGGTGCCGGGCTCGGGCCCGTCGGGTCCGCACGCGTTCCGGCACTCCGCGGCGACGCACCTGCTCGACGGCGGCGCGGACCTCCGCGCGGTGCAGGCGATGCTCGGCCACGCGAGCCTCGGGACGACGCAGATCTACACGCACGTCTCGATGGAGCGCCTCGCCGAGAGCTACAAGCTGGCCCACCCGCGCAGCTGACGCCGCGTCACCAGGCGCCGAGCGGGAGCAGGACCGCGCGCCGCGCGCCGCCGAGCCACAGCAGCGGGGAGACGTAGGCCCAGCCGTCCGCGGTGCGGACCCGGGCGCCGAGGTGGAGCACGCCGGGCGCGTGCGAGCCGCCGGTCGCGACGTGCCCGATCACCTCCCCGCGCTCGACCGCGTCGCCGACCCGCACGGCGGGGTCGACCGGCTCCACGGAGGAGCGCACGCCGTCGTGGTCGATCGCCACGACCCCGCGGTCGACGACCCGCCCCGCGAACGCGACGACCCCGTCGTCGACGGCCCGCACCGGCTCGCCGACCGGCGCCGCCACGTCGATGCCGCGGTGCCCGGCGGCGTACGGCGTCGCGGGTGCCTCGAACGCGCGGACGAGGTCGTGCGACGCGGTCGGCCACGACCAGAGCGGCGAGGCCGCGGCGAGGGCCGCGGCGACGAGCAGCGCGCGGAGCATGTCGCCATCGTGCCGACGCCGTCCCCGCCCCGCGCCGGGACGGCCTGGGGAGGAGCGGTCGTGCTCCTCCAGGCCGGTCGAGGCGGGGGAGCGGCCCTGGTAGACTCCTCGCCGCATCTCGCGCGAGCGGGATGACTTCGCGCGCCCACCAGCGTGAGACCGACCAGCGGTCCCCGGTTCCCCGGGGCGGTCGGTCCGCAGGGCGCCAGGGCCGGACCGCGAACCCGCGCGTCCGGCGGACAACCGGAACCGCGCCGTCCAGGCGCAGAACAGGAGATGCGGCCGTGGCCGTCGTCACCATCCGCCAGCTGCTCGACAGCGGCGTCCACTTCGGGCACCAGACGAGGCGCTGGAACCCGAAGGTCAAGCGCTTCATCCTCACGGAGCGCTCGGGCATCCACATCATCGACCTGCAGCAGTCGCTGTCGTACATCGACAAGGCCTACGACTTCGTCAAGGAGACGGTCGCCCGCGGCGGCACCGTCCTCTTCGTCGGCACGAAGAAGCAGGCGCAGGAGGCGATCGCCGAGCAGGCGACGCGCGTCGGCCAGCCCTACGTGAACCAGCGCTGGCTCGGCGGCCTCCTCACGAACTTCCAGACGGTGCACAAGCGTCTGAACCGCCTCAAGGAGCTCGACCTCGTCGACTTCGACGACACGACCCGCGGCTACACGAAGAAGGAGCTGCTGATCCAGCGTCGCGAGCGCGACAAGCTCGAGAAGACGCTCGGCGGCATCCGGAACCTGTCGAAGACGCCGAGCGCGATCTGGGTCATCGACTCGAAGCGCGAGCACCTCGCGGTCGACGAGGCGAAGAAGCTCGGCATCCCGGTCATCGGCATCCTCGACACGAACGCCGACCCCGACGAGCTCGCCTACCCGATCCCGGGCAACGACGACGCGATCCGCTCCGTCGCCCTGCTCACGCGGATCATCGCGGACGCCGCGGCCGAGGGGCTCATCCAGCGCCACCAGGGCACCAGCGAGGCCGAGGCCGAGCCGCTCGCGGCGTGGGAGCAGGAGCTCCTCCAGGCGACGGAGAACCCGGAGGCCCTGTCGCTCCAGGTCGAGCAGGTCGACGACCGCGTCTCCGGCCAGACCGCGGACACGCAGGACCGCATCGACACCGTCGTCGCGGACCAGGCCGACGCGAGCGCCGGCGTGACCGCCGCCACGACCGAGGTCGCCCCGAGCGAGCCGGTCGAGGAGAACGACGCGGACGCGCAGGCCGATGCCGACCTGCAGTCCGAGGCCGTCGAGGGCCTCGTGCCGCAGCACGCACCGGAGACCGAGGAGCAGGTCGAGGCCGAGGAGCTCGCGAAGTCGACGCCGGCCCAGCGCCGCCCCAAGAAGGTCACCGACCCGGCCGCGACCGAGGACCCCGAGCCCTCCGCCTGAGCCCGATCCACCCCAGCCGGCGGCCGTCCAGCAGCGAGTCCTCTCGCGCCGGGCGGCCGACGGCCGTTCGAGAACCGAACCCATCGAAAGGAGTCAGCCATGGCCGCATTCACCGCCGCTGACGTGAAGACCCTGCGTGACCGCCTCGGCGCGGGCATGCTCGACAGCAAGAACGCGCTCGTCGAGGCCGAGGGCGACATCGAGAAGGCCATCGAGATCCTCCGGGTCAAGGGCCTGAAGGGCGTCGAGAAGCGCTCCGGCCGCGCGACCACCGCCGGTCTCGTGACCGCGGTCGCTGAGAACGGCGTCGCCACCCTCATCGAGCTCGCGAGCGAGACCGACTTCGTCGCGAAGAACGACCGCTTCACGTCGCTCGCGGCCGAGGTGCTCGGCGCGGTCGCCGCCGCCGGTGCGACGGACGTCGCCTCCGGCAACGCCGCCACCCTGAACTGCAAGACGGTCGAGGCCTACATCAACGACGAGGCCGCTCTCCTCGGCGAGAAGGTCGAGCTCCGTCAGGTGCGCCAGGTGACCGGCGAGGACTTCGCCATCTACCTGCACAGGACGAGCAAGGACCTGCCGCCCCAGGTCGGCGTCGTGCTCGGCTACTCCGGCACCGACGCGGAGACCGCCCGTTCGGTCGCGCAGCACATCGCGGTCTACGACCCGAAGTACGCCACCCGCGAGGACGTCCCCGCGGAGACCGTCGAGCACGAGCGCGCAGTCCTCACGGAGACGACCCGCAACGAGGGCAAGCCGGAGGCGGCCCTGCCGAAGATCGTCGAGGGGAAGCTCACCGGCTTCTTCAAGGAGGTCGTCCTGGTCGACCAGCCCTACGCGCGCGACAGCAAGGTCGCGACCGGCAAGGTCCTGAAGGACGCCGGGCTCGAGGTCTCGGGCTTCGCCCGGATCAAGGTCGGCGCGTAGTCCGGATCCGATCGCACGAGATGCCCCGCGGCGCCGCCGCGGGGCATCTCGCGTCTCCGGGCGCGTGACCGGAGGGACGCGGGACCGGTCGGCTAGCGTCGCTGATCCACGCGGACGGAATCCGGGGGAGCATGGTGGAGCTGACGCGGCGCACCCTGCTCGCCGGTGGAGCGGTCGCCCTCGGGACGACCGCCGCGGCCGCCGCCGTGCTCGTGCCGCGCGCCTTCCCGGCCCGCGCCGAACCCACCGCGGCGCCCGTCGCATCGCCGACCGCGCCTGCGCGGACGCCGGTGCCGCACGCGCCGGTCGCGCGCCTCGGTGAGCCGGTGCTGCTCGCCTCCCTCGCGCCGCGCACGTCCGGCGCGGTGATGCAGCAGGTGGAGCGCGTCGCGACCGGCGAGCTCTTCATGACGCAGTCCCGCGACGGCGGGGGACCCGGGCTGTACACGACCGTGGTCTCGCGCAGCGCGCCGACCCCGGATGCGTCCGGCCTGCACCCGGAGCTCGACGCGATGACCGTCCTCGACGGCGGCCACGGGCTCGGCCTCCACGTGGACCTGCGCCCCGGCGGCTACGACGTCTGGATGAGCCTGCAGGGCCCCGTGTCGCAGGGCGACCCGAACGGCGGCCGGCTGGCGCGGTTCGCCTACACGCCGGGTGTGTACGCAATCGAGCAGATCCCGGGCGGCGTCACGTGGCTGCCGCAGTTCCCGAACCGCTTCGGGCGGCCGCAGGAGTCGATCTGCACCTTCGACGCCGATCGCGGTGTCCTCGTGGAGCGGATGTACGACTTCGCGACGAACACGGACGAGCAGTACACCCTCCGCAGCGTCGACGACCTCGTCCGGGGCGTCGACCGCCCGCTCGGCCGCATGACGGTCCCGGTGAACCCGCCCACGATGCAGGGATTCGCGACGGTGGACGGCAGCCTGTTCCGCTGGGCGGGCGTCTCGAACGGGGCGTCCGGTGCGCCCGTCCCCGGCGACCCGATGGTGCTCGAGCAGTTCGACTGGGCCACGGGCGACCGGATCGGGTACACGCCGTTCCCGACGCTCGGGCAGGACGCGAGCGGCACGTGGCGGGACGGCGCCTACGAGCCGGAGGGCTGCTCGGTGCTCCGGGAGCCGGACGGCAGCGTCTCGCTCCTGGTCGGGGTGGCGGTCGGCGTGTACGGCGACCACGGCTGGCTCGTCTACCGGCTGCCGCTGACCTGAGCGACCCCCCGGTCCGGGCGCCGAGCACGTCCGCTAGCCTCGTCCGGACCGAAGGGGGAGCGGATGCGCCGCGTCGTACTCAAGCTGTCGGGCGAGGCGCTCGGGGGCGGCACCTTCGGTGTCGCACCGGACGTCGTGAAGTCCATCGCCCAGCAGATCGCCGCCGCGGCGGAGGAGGCGCAGGTCGCGGTCGTCGTCGGCGGTGGTAACTTCTTCCGCGGTGCGGAGCTCAGCCAAGCGGGCATGGACCGCACGCGTGCCGACTACATGGGCATGCTCGGCACGGTCATGAACGCGCTCGCGCTGCAGGACTTCCTGGAGCAGACCGGCGTGCAGACCCGGGTGCAGTCGGCCATCTCGATGACGCAGGTCGCGGAGCCGTACATCCCGCGGCGCGCGATCCGGCACCTCGAGAAGGGGCGGATCGTCATCTTCGGCGCCGGCGCGGGCCTTCCGTTCTTCTCGACGGACACGGTCGCCGCGCAGCGCGCGCTCGAGATCCACGCGGACGAGGTGCTCGTGGCGAAGAACGGCGTCGACGGCGTCTACTCCGCCGACCCCCGCACCGACCCGTCCGCGGTGAAGCTCGACCGGGTCACGTACGCCGACGCCCTCCGGCAGGGGCTCAAGGTCGTCGACTCGACGGCCTTCAGCCTCTGCATGGACAACGGCATGGCGATGCGCGTGTTCGGCATCGAGGGCGACGACTCGATCGGCGCCGCGATCCGAGGTGCGGACGTCGGCACGGTCGTCACAGCCTGACCCCGGTAAACTTCCCAGGTTCGACAACGAGAGGGGTCGCCGGTGATCGCCGACGTGCTGCAGGAAGCGGGCGACCGCATGGCCAAGGCGGTCGAGGTGGCGAAAGACGACTTCGGCACCGTCCGGACCGGCCGCGCCAACCCCGCGCTGTTCACCCGCATCCCGGTCGACTACTACGGGACGCCGACGCCGCTCGGCCAGCTCGCGAGCGTGCAGGCGCCCGAGGCGCGCATGATCGTCGTGACGCCGTACGACAAGACGGCGCTGAAGGAGATCGAGAAGGCCATCGCGACGGCCCCGAACCTCGGTGCGACGCCCTCGAACGACGGGTCGATCGTCCGCGTCGTGATCCCCGAGCTCACCCAGGACCGCCGCAAGGAGTTCGTGAAGATCGTCCGCGAGAAGGGCGAGCACGCGAAGGTCGCGGTGCGGAACATCCGCCGCAGCGGCAAGGACGACCTCGACGCGCTGACCGGCGAGGTCGGCGACGACGAGATCGCCCGCGCCGAGAAGGAGCTCGACGCGCTGACGAAGCGCCACGTCGACCAGATCGACGAGGCGCTGAAGCGCAAAGAGGCCGAGCTGCTCGAGGTCTGAGACGTGTCGGAGGGGGGACCGGGCGACGCGCGTCCTCGGCGACCCCGGAACACGGCCGAGCTGCAGGACCAGATCCGCTCGACGCGGGGCGACATCCGGGACCAGGTGCGGCACACCCGCGCCCAGTTCGACGAGGCGAACGCGCGGCTGACCGCGCGCTCCGGCAGGAACCTCGTCGGCGCGGTCGGCCTCGGCGTGGGTCTCGGCGCCCTCCTGATCGTCAGCCTCGTCATCTGGAAGCCGCTGTTCGTCCTCCTCGCGATGGCGCTCGTCGGCTTCGGCACCTCGGAGCTCGCCGTCGCCGTGCGCACGGCGGGCATCCGCGTGCCGAGGGTCGGCGCCGCGATCGGCGGCGTGCTCGCCATCCCGGCGACGTACGTCTCGGTGCTGCCCGCGGCCGATCAGACGGGGCGCCTCCATTCGCTGCCCGTCCCGCTGGTGCCGGGCGGCTGGCTGGCAGCGATCGTGTTCGCCGTCGCCTTCGCCGTGGTGTGGCGGCTCGTGGAGCAGCTCGTGTCGCCGGTGCCCGGCCGGGCGCTCGGGCGGGACGTCCTCGTCACGACCTTCGTCCAGCTGTACGTGGCGGGCCTCGGCAGCACCGCGGTCGTGCTGCTGTCGCAGCAGGACGGCCAGTGGTGGACGCTGTCGTTCGTGGCCGTCGTCGTGGCGAGCGACATCTTCGCCTACGTGGCCGGCCTGCGGTTCGGGCGGCACCCGATGGCCCCGCGCATCAGCCCGAAGAAGACGTGGGAGGGCTTCGCCGGCGCCGCGGTCGCGACCGTCGTCCTGGCGACCGCGCTGACCCCGTGGCTGCTCGACCGACCGCTCTGGTTCGGTCCGGTGTTCGGCGCCCTGATCCTCGTCACGGGGACGCTCGGCGACCTCGGCGAGTCGATGATCAAGCGCGACATCGGCGTGAAGGACATGTCCTCCTGGCTGCCCGGTCACGGCGGCATCCTCGACCGGCTGGATTCGATCCTTCCTTCCGCGGCTGCGGCGCTGCTGCTCTTCTTCGCGACCTCCTGAGTGCATCATGGCGGGCATGCCGTCGACCTTCCCGCGTGAACGCAATCGCCGACTCGGCTACGACCCGCAGGAGGTCGACCACTTCATCGCGGTCGCGCGCGCGGAGTTCGACCGGCGCGACGGGCAGCTGCGCTCCTCGCACATCCGGCAGACCGCGTTCACGATGCGGCGCGGCGGCTACGCGACGGCGGCCGTGGACGCCGCGCTCGAGCGGCTCGAGGACGCGTTCGCGGTGCGGGAGCGGGAGACCGCGGTGCGCACCGGCGGCGAGCGCGCGTACTACGCGAGCACCCGCCAGCTCGCGAAGGAGATCATCGGCCGCCTGGAGCGGCCCGACGGCAAGCGCTTCGACCGTGTCGGCTTCTCGCGCATCGGCTACTCGGTGACCGATGTCGACGGGTTCGCCCGGGAGGCGCGCGCCTACTTCGAGGACGGCTCGCACGTGCCCGTCGAGCGGGTGCGCGGCATCGCGTTCCGGCCGAAGCGGGGCGGCTACAACGAGGCGCAGGTCGACCTCCTCATCGACGGGCTCGTCGAGACGATGCTCGCCGTGCGGTGAGGCGCGCGGCAGCGCTCCGAGCGGGACGACCGCCCTCGGGTAGGGTTACCGGATCGTGACACGGCTCCTCTCTGACGTCGCCCCGACGGCACCGGCCCCGCTGCCCGTGCGACCCCGGTCCCGCGGCCGGTTCGTGCTGGGGCTCTTCGCGATCCTCGCGAGCGCCGGGATCGCCCTCGTCACGGTCACCGACCCGTACGCCGGCGCGACGGCAGCGCCGTTCTACCAGCAGCCCGTGCTCGTCAAGGCGACGGGCGTGCAGCGCTACAAGATCGCCGGCGGCTACGTCGACATCGACATCAGCCGGGACGGCTACAAGGTCGTCGACGCGCCGGCACCGGCGCCCGCGCCGAAGACGGCGGCCGGCGGCGCCGCCGCAGCGTCCGCGTCCGCATCGGCCGCGAGCTACACGACGCCGGTCGGCACGGCGCAGACCTATGCCGCGAAGGCGGTGGCGTCGCGCGGGTGGGCGCCGAGCGAGTTCAGCTGCCTCGTGAACCTCTGGAACCGCGAGTCGGGGTGGAACACGCACGCCGCGAACCCGAGCGGTGCGTACGGCATCCCGCAGGCCCTGCCCGGGAGCAAGATGGCCACGGCCGGTCCCGACTGGCAGAACAGCTACCAGACGCAGATCAACTGGGGGCTCGGCTACATCGCGGGCTCCTACGGCAGCCCCTGCGGCGCCTGGGCGCACTCGAACGCCTACAACTGGTACTGATCCGGCCGTGCCCCGTCGGAACCGTGACCGCGGCGGTGACGAGCCGCCGCCACTCCGCCTCGGCGGCGGCGCGCGTCTGGAGATGCGCGGCGGCCGCGAATGGCACGTCCAGCCCATCTCCGCGGCGCAGGCGCTGAAGCCCTACCGCTGCCCCGGCTGCGGCGGCGTCGTGGACGAGGGCGTGGCCCACGTCGTCGTCTGGCGCGCGGACGGCGTGCTCGGCGACCAGGCCGACCTCGAGGCGCGGCGGCACTGGCACGCCGCCTGCTGGCGGGTCGCATGAGCGCCGGGATCGTGGAGGTCCGGAGCGGCACCGAGCTCGTCGCGGACCGCGAGGACGTGGCCTTCGACACCGCGGACGGGCTCACCCTCGTCGGCGAGCTCGCGTCGCCGCGCGACCGGCCCGCGGTCGCGACGCTGGTCTGCCTGCACCCGCTGCCGACCCACGGCGGCTTCATGGACTCCCACGTGCTGCGGAAGGCGGCCGCCCGGCTGCCGGCGCTCGCCGACGTCGCCGTGCTCCGCTTCAACACCCGCGGCACGTCGAGCCCGCGCGGGAGGAGTGAGGGCGAGTACGACGGCGGGATCGCCGAGCGGTACGACGTCGTCGCCGCGATGGCGTTCGCGGCCGAACGCGGTCTGCCGCGGCCCTGGCTGCTCGGCTGGTCGTTCGGCACGGAGCTCGCGCTGAAGTACGGGCCCGACACGGCCGCCGTCGGGGCGATCCTCCTGTCGCCCCCGCTGCACCGGACGTCGCAGGCCGAGCTCGCGCGCTGGCACGGCGGCGGGAAGCCGCTCGTCGTCCTCGTCCCCGAGCTCGACGACTACCTCCGGCCGCCGGAGGCGCGGGAGCGCTTCGCGGTCGTCCCGGAGGCCGAGCTGATCGCGGTCGACGGCGCGAAGCACCTCTGGGTCGGTGAGCCGCAGGTCCGCCGGGTGCTGGACGAGGTCGTCCGGGCGGTGCACCCGGCCGCCGCGCCGCTGCCGACCGAGGTCCCCGAGGAGCTCGTCGTCCGCTGAGGACGGGCCCTACGCCTCCGCCTGCCGTGGGACGACGACCTGGTCGATGACCAGGAGGACCGCGGCCGCGACCGGGATCGCGATCAGGGCGCCGAGGATGCCGAGCAGCGTCCCGCCGACGAGCGCGGCGATGACGACGATGACGCCCGGCACCTTCACGGCGCGGTTCATGATGTTCGGGCTGAGCACGTACGCCTCGACCTGCATGTACACGAGGTAGTAGATCGCGACCCACAGCCAGACGGGCAGGCCGGACGACGGCCACACCATGTCGCCGTTCGAGAGGATCAGCACGATCTGGCCGAGCACGATCAGCACGGCCGCCGACACGGTGCCGACGAGCGGGATCAGGCTGCCGAGGAAGGCGATGAACGCGAACACCGCGGGCAGCTGCGCACCGATCAGCGACAGGAAGATGAAGCTGAGGACGCCGTTGATGAGCGCCAGCCCGACCTGGCCGAGCACGTAGCGCCCGACGGAGGAGAAGATCTGCTCCGCGATGGAGGCGAACCGCGCGCGCCGGCTCATCGGGACCATCCGGTACAGCGCGCCCTTGAACTCGTTCAGCGACGCCGTGAAGTAGAGGGTCAGGATGATGACGATCACCGCGCCGCCGACCCCGCCGATGATCCCGACGCCGACCGAGAGCACGCCGCCCGTGATCACGCCGGCGTTGTCCTGCAGGTAGGAGACCGCCTGGTCGATCAGGTCCTTCACCTTGATCGAGCTGCCGACCGCCTTCTGGACCTGCGTGATGAAGTCGTTCCAGCCCTGGTACTGGCTCGCGAAGTCGGCGATGCCCTTCACGAGGCTGCCGACCTGCGTCACGATGACGGGGACGACGAGGAACATGATCGCGACGACGACGCCGAGCACGACGATCACCGCGATGAGCATCGCGAGCCAGCGGGGGAGGCGCAGCCGCTCGAGCTGGCTGACGAGCGGGTCGAGGCCGAGGGCGAGGAACGCCGCCGCGACGACGTAGGTGAGGATCGTCGCGAGCTGCAGCGTCGCGGCGCCGATCGCGAGGGCGAGGAGCACGCCGAGCGTGCCGATGAGTCCCGTGCGGAACGGGTTCTGCAGCTTCACGGGCGCCGGCGGTCGCGGATCAGGACTCGACGTCGACGGGCTGGGCCGTCGTCAGCGCGCCGCGGAGCGACTCGAAGTAGTGGGCGATGCCGTCGCGCTCGTCGCGGAGCTCCGCGAGGCGCTCCTCCGCGTCCCGCACCAGCTGGGCCGACCGCTGCTCCGCCTCGGTGACGATCGCATGCGCGGTGTCGCGGGCATTCGTCACGAGCTCGGTCGCCTCGGCCTGCGCGGCCTCGCGCGACCGGCGGCCGTCGACCTCGATCTGCATCTGGAGCGCGTCCGCCTCGAGGCGCTTGTCGGCGGACCGCCGCACCGCGTCGGCGAGCTGCGCGTTCGCGTCGTCGAGGTACCGCTGCGTGGACGCGACCGCGTCCTGGTGGCGGGCGAGGTAGTCCTGCTCCGCCTCGTCGCGCCGGGCCTTCAGCTCGACGTCGAGGTCGAGGCGCGCCTGCTCGATCTCCTGCTCCGTCGCGTCGCGGAGCTCGGCGAGGTCCGCCGCGAGCGCGTTGCGCGTCGCCTCGTACTCGCGCTGCTGCTGCCGCCGGAGGGCGTCGAGCTCCTCCGCCAGCTCGGCGCGGGCCTCCTCGGCTTCGCGCGCGAACGCGAGCCGAGTCGTCTCGGCCTCGCGGGCGACGTCGATCCGGGCGAGCTCGGCCTTCCGGGCGAGGTCCGCATGGGCCCGTTCGATCTCGGCCTGCAGCTCGGCGCGGGCGCGTTCGATCTCCGCGGCCGCGTCGTCGCGCGCCGCGGCGAGCTCGCGGTCGAGCTCCGCCCGTGCGAACGCCGTTTCGCGGGCCATGCGGAGCGCGTCCTCCTTCGCCGCGGCGGTCTCCCGCTCCACGACGACGCGCAACTCCGCGGCCTCCCGCTCGGCGGCGGTGCGGACGGCGGCGGCCTCGCGCTTCGAGGTGCCGCGCAGCTCCGCGGCCTCGGTGGCGACCGCGCCGCGGATCGCGGCGGCCTCCCGCGTCGCGTCCTGCATCGTCGTCTCGGCGTGCGCCTCGGCGCGCTCGACGAGCTGGTCCGCCTCCGCCCGCGCGGACGCGAGCATCGCCTCGGACTGCTCCTTCGCGTCGCCGAGCAGGCGCTCGGCGAGCTCCGCCGCCTCGACGCGGAGACGGTCGACCTCGACCTGGGTCGAGGTGCGGAGGCGCTCCGCGTCGATGTCCGCCTGCGCGATCACCCGGGTCGACTGCTCCTCGGCGAGGCGCAGCAGGCTCTCGAGCCGGTGCCCGAGGCCCGAGTACGTCGGCGCGCCGACCTCCTCGAGCTCGCCGTCGAGCTCGTCGACGCGCTGGCCCAGCCGCTTCACCTCGCGCTGCGCCTCGGCCAGCGCCGTGTTCGCCTTGATCAGCTCGCGCCGCAGCTCCTGCATCGCACGATCGACCTCGTCGCGGTTGTACCCGCGCATCGCCGTGGTGAAGCCGGACTCGTCGGACACGTGTCGCTCCTCGTCAGCCGAAGGTTCCCCACCCGGCATCGGGTGCCGCGCGGTGCGTCCGAGTGTAGGTGCGGCGCTCGCGCCGCGCCCGTCGACATGCGTCCGCCGGGCGGGGGCCGTGGTTATGCTGACCCCCGTTTTCGGGCCACGCCGTGCGGGAGCGGGGCTCGCCCCGCACGTCCGCGCCGGTGTCCGGCCCGCTGGATCGACATCCCGCCTGGGACGAGAGGAGACGGTGTGCGCTTCGCGATCGCGTTGGTGACGCTGCTCATCGCCGGGGCGCTCGTCGCTGCCGGCGTCGCGCAGAGGACCGTCCTCAAGCCGGAGGACCACGTGACGGCGGTCGCCGACGTCCCGTCGGACGTCCACTACGTGGTGGTGCCGGGCTCGGTGCTCCGCTCCCACCAGGGTCAGCAGAACCTCCACCTCGGCGGCAGCGACGCCGTGTTCGCGGGCTACGGCCGTTCCTCCGACGTCACCGCCTGGCTGTCCGGCCAGCGGTACGCCGAGCTGCGCACGGACGCGTCGGGCGCGATGACGAAGCCGGTCGTCCGCACGGCGCCCGTGATCGGGCAGCTCGAGGGCGGCACGCCCGACCCGAGCGGCGCCGACCTCTGGATCGACCAGAAGACGGGGGAGCGGTCCCTCGACTGGTCGGTGGACGTCCCGAAGTCGATGTCGGTGATCATCGCGTCGACCGGTGCGGACGCCGCGCCCTCCGACGTGCGGCTCACCTGGCCCGTCCGCACCGCCACGCCGTTCGCGGTCCCGCTCATCGTCGCCGGCGGCGCGCTCGCCGTGCTCGGCCTGCTCCTCTACCTGTGGGCGCTCGTGCACGTGCGCCGGCAGCGCGGGCCGCGGCGCAAGTCGCCGCCGAAGATGCCGAAGCGGCCGCAGCCCCCGAAGTACCGCCCGCAGCGGCCCGCCTCCGCGGCCCCCGTGCCCGGGCGCGGTCGCCGCAGCGTGCGGCAGCGCGTCGCGGTCGTCGGGTCCGGCGCCGCCGCCGTGCTGCTCGCGGGCCTGCTCGCGCCGACCTCCGGCGCTGCGGTCGCCGCGACGCCGACGCCGACCGCGTCCCTGACCGAGGAGCAGGCGACCCGCATCCTGTTCGCAGCGGCGGACACCGCGGCGGCGGCGGACAAGGCGGGTTCCGCGAAGCAGCTCGGCGACCGCTTCACGGGCGCCGCACTCGACCTCCGCAAGGCGTTCTACACGATCGAGAAGAAGGACTCGAAGGCCGCGGCGCCCGCCACGATCCCGACGAGGGCGAAGGGCGCGGTGGTCAAGCTGCTCGAGCCCGAGGCGACGACCTCCTGGCCCCGCACGCTCTTCGCGACGGTCCAGCAGGGCGAGTCGACGAAGGTCGCGCCCGTGTCGGTGGCGCTCGTGCAGAACGACCCGCGGTCGAACTACAAGGTCCAGTTCGCGATGCGGCTGATCAGCAACGCGAAGACCCCGGACCTGCCATCGGCCGTCGACGGCGCGCACCGGCTCGACCCCTCCGCGCCGGTGCTCACGGTCGAGCCGGGGCAGCTCGCGACCGCCTACGGCGCGGTGCTGAACGACTCCGGCGCGTCGACGGCGAAGCTCTTCCGCACGCAGGGCGACCCCCTGCTCCAGGAGGTCGGCGAGTCCGCGAAGAAGAAGATCGCGAAGAAGCTCGGCAGCACGGCCGGCATCACGTTCAAGGACCTCCCGGTCGACCCGAACTCGGTGATCGCGATGTCGACGGCCGACCCGGGTGCCCTCGTCGCGGTGCAGCTCGACGAGCAGTGGACGGTCAAGCCGAAGCGCAGCGGCGTGACGGTGAAGCCGAGCGGCGGCACGAAGATCCTCTCGAAGACCTCGTCGACGTCGAAGGGCATCGTGTCGGTCTACGGCTACCAGCTGCTGTTCTCGGTGCCGTCCGCCGGCTCCGAGGAGCCCATCGTCCTGCTCGGCTACGATCAGGGGCTGGTTTCCGCGAAGGAGTTGTGACGACCGTGGCCGCTGTTCCCGCCCCGCCGCCAGGTGGACTCCGAGGAGCGATCGACCTCGCTCCGCTCGTCGCCAGGCAGAACCAGCAGGCGCAGCAGGCCGTACGCGGTCCCGCCGAGCCGGCCGGTGACGCTGGCGCCGGCATGCCCGGCGTCGTCGTCGAGGTCGGCGACGCGGAGTTCCCGCGGCTGATCGAGCTCTCCCGCACCGTTCCCGTCGTGGTCGCGCTCGTCGCGACCTGGAGCACCCCGTCGCAGGAGCTGGTCACGTCGCTGCGGCGCGTGATCGAGTCCGCGGCGGGCCGTCTCGTGCTGGCGATCGTCGACTCGGACGCGAGCCCCCAGGTGACGGCGGCGTTCCAGGCGCAGTCGATCCCGACGGTCGTGGCCGTGATCGCGGGCAGCCCTGTGCCGCTCTTCGCGGGCGCGCTGCCGGAGGACCGGATGGTCCCGCTCTTCGAGCAGGTGCTCGAGCTCGCCGCGGAGAACGGCGTCACGGGCACCCTGCCGGGCACCGCGGCGGAGGAGGGCGCTCCGCCCGCCGAGCCGGAGCCCGAACCGCTCCCGCCCCTCCACCAGGAGGCCTACGCGGCCATCGACCGGCAGGACTACGCGGACGCGGCGCGGCTGTTCCGCACCGCGATCGTGCAGGACCCGCGGGACACCGCCGCGGTGGCGGCGCTCGCGCAGGTCGAGCTGCTCGATCGGCTCCGCACCGTGCCGGACGACGCGCGGACCGCTGCGGCCGACGACCCGAAGGACGTCGGGGCGGCGCTCGCCGTCGCGGACCTCGACGTCGCCGGCGGCCACGTCGAGGACGCGTTCGACCGGCTGCTCGACGTCTTCGCGACCGCCTCGGGCGACGACCGCACCGCGATCCGCACGCGGCTGCTCGACTACTTCGCGCTCACCGGCACGGACGACCCGCGCGTCGCCGCGGCCCGCCGCCGCCTGGCGACCCTCCTCTACTGACCTCGGGTCAGTAGGCGCCGGAGGAGCTGACGACGGCCTTCGCGGTGCGCCACAGGATCTGCAGGTCCTGCGTCATCGACCAGTTCTCGACGTAGTAGAGGTCGAGGCGGATGCCGTCGGCCCAGTCGAGGTCGGAGCGGCCGCTGACCTGCCACAGCCCGGAGAGGCCCGGCGTGACGGCGAGGCGCCGCAGCTCGCGCCGGTCGTACTCCGACACCTCGGAGGGCAGCGCGGGCCGCGGGCCGACGAGGCTCATGTCGCCGCGCAGCACGTTCACGAGCTGCGGCAGCTCGTCGAGCGAGTAGCGGCGCAGCACCTTGCCGACGCGCGTGATGCGCGGGTCGTCGGCCATCTTGAAGAGGCCCTTGCCCTGATCGGCGGTCAGCTGCGCGCGGCGGGCGTCCGCGTCCGCGCTCATCGAGCGGAACTTGAGGATGGAGAACGGCTCGCCGTCGCGGCCGATGCGCTCCTGGCGGTAGATGACGCCGCCGGGGCTGTCGCGGTGCACGAGCACGGCGATCACGGCGAGCACCGGCGCGAGCAGGACGAGGGCGAGGGCGGATGCGGCGACATCGAACAGGCGCTTCATCACGCGGCCGATGCCGGCCTGGTGCGGCGTCTCGACGTGGATCAGCGGCAGGCCGGCGACGGGACGGAGGTGGATGCGCGAGCCGCCGACGTCCGTCAGCGACGGCGCGACGACGAGGTGCTGCGCCGGCTCGAGGTGCCAGGCCAGGTCGCGGATCCGCTCGGGGGACAGGTGGTCGCTGCTCGTCGCCATCACGGTGTCCGCCTGCAGCGCGCGGAGGGAGCCGGGCACGTCGTCGACGCCGCCGACGATGCGGAGGTCCGCGATGGTCCCCTCCGTCGGACCGTCGGTGAGCGCGACGCCCACCACGCGGTAGCCGTGGCCCGGCTGCCGGGCGAGGTCGAGCGCGGTCCGCACGACGGTCTCGGTCGAGCCGAGCAGGACCACCCGGTGCGAGTCGAGCCCGGCGGCGCGGCGCGCCATCAGGCGGCGGCGCCACAGCCAGCGACCGGCGAGCAGGAGGGCGGTGCCGGTCGGGACGACCGCACCGGCCCAGATGCGCGAGAGGTCGACGCCGAGGAAGAAGCCGACGACGATCATGATGACGAGCGTCGCGACGCCGGCACGGATGACCCGGCGGTACTCGGTGGTGCCGGTGCCGATCTCGTCCTCGTCGCGCGAGTCGACGACGGCGAGCGCGCCGATCCAGAGGACCGCGAGCGCGAGGGACACGACGCCGTAGGGCAGGTCGGCCGCGTACTGCTCCTGGTGCGAGACCTGCTGGCCCGAGCCGAAGAGGGCGAGGTGCGCGGTCAGCACGGTGCCCGCGACGATCAGGGTGTCGGTGACCGCGAGCTGCAGGGCGAGGCGCTGCGACCAGCGCATCGCGGCGCGGGTCCGGGTGGCTGCGGTCGTCTGGAGGGTGACGGGGGAGGCGGTCATGGTCCTTGTGGGGGTCGGACCTGGACCGGCGACCTTCGGGGGCACGTCGGTCCGGGCGGCGACGCGGGGACGTCGCCGAACTCGGGTGGCGGCACCGCGCCTTGGGGAGGACGGGCCCGCCGTGGGGTGCTCCGACCGTATTACCGAGCCGGTCCGGCGGACAACCCGTGTCCCCATTTGTGCGGACCCCAGTTCGGGGCACCGCAGGCACGGGAGGCGCCGGGACGACGGAGGGGGCCGAGGCGCTCGGCGCCTCGACCCCCTCCGTCGTCCCCTGCGGGCGCTGCTACTTCCGCGCCTTCGGCCGGAGGAACAGCGCGCCGAGCGGCGGCAGCGTGAGCACCACCGAGGCGGGCTGGCCGTGGGAGGGCTCCGCCTCCGCGACGGCCTGGCCGTAGTTGCCGACGCCCGATCCGCCGAACTCGTCGGCGTCGCTGTTCAGCAGCTCCTCCCAGGTGCCCGCGAAGGGCACGCCGATCCGATAGTCGCTCACCGGGCGCCCCGAGAAGTTGAAGACGCACGCGATCGGGTTGCCGTCGCGGTCCCACCGCAGGAACGCGACGACCGAGTTCGCGGCGTCCGCGCCGTCGATCCAGCTGAAGCCGGCGGCGGAGGTGTCCTGCTGCCAGAACGCCGGGTTGTCGCGGTAGACGCGGTTCAGCTGCCCGACGTAGCCGAGCAGGGACCGGTGCGCCGGCTGGTCGAGGATCCACCAGTCGAGCCCGCGCTCCTGGCTCCACTCGCTGCGCTGCCCGAACTCCTGGCCCATGAACAGCAGCTGCTTGCCCGGGTGCGCCCACTGGAACGCGAGGTACGCGCGGACGTTCGCGATCTGCTGCCACGGGTCGCCCGGCATCTTGCCGATGAGCGACCCCTTGCCGTGCACGACCTCGTCGTGGCTGATCGGGAGGATGAAGTTCTCGCTGAAGGCGTAGACGAACGAGAACGTCAGCTCGTTCTGGTGGTGGCTGCGCCACATCGGGTCGTTCGCGATGTAGCGGAGCGAGTCGTTCATCCAGCCCATGTTCCACTTGAGCCCGAAGCCGAGCCCGCCGTGGTCGGTGGGGTGCGTGACGCCGCCCCAGCTGGTCGACTCCTCCGCCATCATCATGACGCCGGGGTGCAGCTTGTAGGCCGTCGCGGTCGTCTCCTGGAGGAACGAGATCGCCTCGAGGTTCTCCCGCCCGCCGTACCTGTTCGGCACCCATTCGCCCTCGTTGCGCGAGTAGTCGAGGTAGAGCATCGAGGCGACCGCGTCGACGCGGAGGCCGTCGACGTGGAACTCGTCGAGCCAGTAGAGGGCGTTCGCGACGAGGAAGTTGCGCACCTGGCTGTCGCCGAAGTTCGGGATCAGCGTGCCCCAGTCCATGTGCTCGCCGAGGCGCGGGTCGCTGTGCTCGTAGAGCGGCTCCCCGTCGAACTTCGCGAGCGCCCAGGCGTCCTTCGGGAAGTGGCCCGGCACCCAGTCCATGTACACGCCGATGCGCGCCTGGTGCAGGCGGTCGATCAGGTACTTCAGGTCGTCGGGGTGGCCGAACCGCGAGGTCGGGGCGTAGTAGCCCGTGACCTGGTAGCCCCACGAGGGCTCGTAGGGGTGCTCCGCGAGGGGGAGGAACTCGACGTGCGTGAAGCCCGTCTCGTGGAGGTAGTCGATGAGCTGGTCGGCCGCCTCGCGGTAGCCGAGGCCCTGCCGCCAGGACCCGAAGTGCATCTCGTAGACGCTGATCGGCTGCTCGACCGGGTTCGTCGCCGCGCGGTCGCTCATCCAGCCGGAGTCGCCCCAGCGGTAGGAGCTCTCCGTGATGACGCTCGCGGTGGCCGGGGCCTGCTCGGCGTGGCGGGCCATCGGGTCGGCCTTCTCGATCCACTCGCCGTGCCGGGTGAGGATCTCGAACTTGTAGGCGTTGTACGGGTCGAGGCCGGGGATGAACAGCTCCCAGACGCCGTTCCCGTCGAGCCGGCGCATCGCGTAGAGACGGCCGTCCCACGCGTTGAAGTCGCCGATGACGCGGACGGCCTGCGCGTGCGGCGCCCAGACGGAGAACGAGGTGCCCCACGCCGCGCGGTGCACACCGTGCAGCTCGCGGTGATGCGCGCCGAGCATCTCCCACAGCCGCTCGTGCCGGCCCTCGCCGAACAGGTGGAGGTCGACCTCGCCGACGCTCGGCAGGTAGCGGTACGGGTCGTCCGCGGTCCAGGTCGAGTCGTCCTCGTAGACGGTCTCGAGCACGTAGTCCTGGAAGCCCGCGACGGAGACGCCCTGCCAGACGCCCCAGCCGACGTGGCCGAGCTCGATGCGGGCGCCGGAGTCGAGCACGGCGACCACCTGCCGGGCGAGCGGCCGCAGCGCGCGGATGACGACGGCCTCGGTGCTGCCGACCGGGTGCTGCCCGAGCACGGCGTGCGGGCCGGAGTGCGACCCGTCCGCGATCCGGGCGAGGACGTCGTCGGACGGCGTGGACGCGATCGGCGCCGCGTCCGCGGTGTCGGTGTTCTTGGGCATGGGGACGATCCTCCTGGGTCGCGTCCGAACGTCTGCGGTCGAGTCGCTCAGCGATCCTCGACGGCGAGGATGTGCACCGGCTCGGCGTACGGGTCCAGCCGGACGAAGTCGTCCGAGCCCCACTCCCAGCGCGCGCCCGTGACGAGGTCGCGGACGGCGAAGGTGCTGCCGGGCAGGCGGCCGATCGCGGTGAGGTCGAGGTGCACGACGGTCTCGCGCGCGCCGTGCGGGTCGAGGTTCGCGACGACGATGATCGTGTCGGGGGAGCCGGTGCCCGTGAACTCCGCGTCGAGGTGCTTCGAGTACGCGAGCACGTCGTCCGACTCGGTCCAGTGGAAGTGGATGTTGCGGAGCTGCCCGAGCGCCGGGTGGTTCCGGCGGATCCCGTTCAGCCGGGCGAGGTACGGGGCGAGCGTCGTACCGAGCATGGCGGCCTTCGCCCAGTCGCGCGGCCGGTACTCGTACTTCTCGTTGTCGATGTTCTCCTCGGAGCCCGGCCTGGCGACGTTCTCCACCAGCTCGAAGCCGGAGTAGACGCCCCAGGTCGGCACCGACGTCGCGGCGATCGCCGCGCGGATCTTGTAGGCCGCCGTCCCGCCGAACTGCAGGTACGGCGTGAGGATGTCGTGCGTGTTGACGAAGAAGTTCGGCCGCATGTAGTCGGCCGTCTCCTGCGACAGCTCGACCAGGTAGTCCGTCAGGTCCTGCTTCGTGTTCCGCCACGTGTAGTACGTGTAGCTCTGCTGGAACCCGACCTTCGCGAGGCCCCGCATCATCGGCGGCCGGGTGAACGCCTCCGCGAGGAAGATCACGTCCGGGTGCGCGGCGTTGACGTCGTGGATGAGCCGCTCCCAGAAGCCGAGCGGCTTCGTGTGCGGGTTGTCGATGCGGAAGATGCGGATGCCGCGGTCGATCCAGACCTGGAACACGCGCCGCATCTCCGTGTACGAGCCCTCGGGGTCGTTGTCGAAGTTGAGCGGGTAGATGTCCTGGTACTTCTTCGGCGGGTTCTCGGCGTACGCGATCGAGCCGTCCGCGAGCGTCGTGAAGAACTCCGGGTGCTGCTGCACCCACGGGTGGTCGGGCGACGCCTGCAGCGCGATGTCGAGCGCGATCTCGAGGTTCAGGCGCTTCGCCGCCTCGATGAACGCCGCGAAGTCCTCCTCGGTGCCGAGGTCGGGGTGGATCGCGTCGTGGCCGCCGGCCTCGGAGCCGATGCCGTAGGGGGAGCCGGGGTCGTTCGGGCCGGCCGTCAGCGTGTTGTTCGGGCCCTTCCGGTTCGTCCTGCCGATCGGGTTGACGGGCGGGATGTAGACGACGTCGAAGCCCATCTCCGCGATGGCGGGCAGCCGCAGCGCCGCCGTCCGGAAGGTGCCGGACGTCCACGAGCCGTCGTCGTGCCGGACCGCGCCCTCGGAGCGCGGGAAGAACTCGTACCAGGCGCCGTACCCGGAGCGCTGCCGCTCGACGCGGAGGGTGCGGGTCGGGCCGGACGTGAGGAGGCTCGCGATGGGCGCGAGAGCGATCGCGTCGGCGACCCGCCCCTCGGTCACGATGCTCCAGCGCGTGGCCGGATCGGTCGCCGCGTCCCGCAGCGCACCCGCCGTGTCGCGGAACAGCGCCGGCGCGTCCGCGCCGCGGGTCTCGTCCTCCGCGGCGCGCTCGAGCAGGCGCGCGCCCTCCTCGAGCATCAGCTCGACGTCGATGCCCGCCGGGATCTTGATGCCGGCGTCGTGCAGCCAGGTGCCCCAGTCGTCGAGCCAGGCGTCGACGTGCCACGTCCACGGGCCGACCTCGTCGACCTGCACGGACGCCGTCCACCGCCCGAGGCCGGGGTTCACCTGCACCATCGGGCGCCGCACGACGCGGCCGGACGGCGCCGTCAGGACCACCGCGGCGTCGATGACGTCGTGGCCCTCCTTGAACACGGTCGCGGAGAACGGCACGACCTCGCCGTCGAAGGCCTTCGCCGGCCACAGGTCGTCGGGCTGCTGCGGGGCGAGGTCGAGGATCGGGATCCTGCCGAGCACGGGCGTCCACGGGGGCGCCTTCCGCGTGCCGCGGCGCGTGCCGGACGCGCGCGCCGTGCTCCTCGCCCGCGTCGTCGCGGGGGCTTCGCCATTCGCTGCCTGGGTGTCAGCCACGCGCACACCATACAAAGGCCGATTGGAAGCCGCATGGGTGGCCCGGCCGGTCCGGCGACCGCCCGCACACGCTTGCAAGCGCGTCGTCCCGAGGTCGTAGGGTCGAGCGAGCCGCCCGACGACGAGGAGCACCGCCCCCGTGAAAGCCATCCGCCGCTTCACCGTCCGCACCGTCCTCCCGACGTCGCTGTCGGCGCTCGATGAGCTCGCCGCGAATCTCCGCTGGTCGTGGCACGAGCCGACCCGGCAGCTGTTCGAGGAGATCGACCCCGAGATCTGGCGGGCGAACGCGTTCGACCCCGTCGCGCTGCTGGGCGCGGTCAGCCCGGCCCGGATCGAGGCGCTCGCCGCGGACGCGGAGTTCGTCGCGCGGGCGAACGCGCTCCGCGACGGCCTCGCCACCTACTGCAGCGAGCCGCGCTGGTACCAGTCGCTGTCGAGCGCGCCCGCCCACATCGCCTACTTCTCGCCCGAGTTCGGCATCGCGGCCGCGCTGCCGCAGTACTCGGGCGGTCTCGGCATCCTCGCCGGCGACCACCTGAAGAGCGCCTCCGACCTCGGCCTGCCGCTCACCGGCATCGGCCTCTTCTACCGCGCCGGATACTTCAAGCAGTCGATCTCCGCCGACGGCTGGCAGCAGGAGGCCTACCCGGTCCTCGACCCCGACGGCCTGCCCCTCACGCTCACGCGGCACGCGGACGGCGCCCCGGCGCTCGTGTCGCTCGCGCTGCCGCACGGCCGGACCCTGCACGCGCGCATCTGGCAGGTCATGGTCGGCCGCGTCACCCTGCTGCTGCTCGACACCGACATCCCCGAGAACGAGGACGCCCTCCGCGACGTCACCGACCGCCTCTACGGCGGCGGCGGCGAGCACCGTCTGCTGCAGGAGCTGCTGCTCGGCATCGGCGGCGTGCGCGCGCTCCGCATCTGGACCGAGCTGACCGGGCGCCCGGAGGCGGAGGTCTTCCACACCAACGAGGGCCACGCCGGCTTCCAGGGGCTCGAGCGCATCTCGACGCTCATCCACGACGGCCTGTCGTTCCAGGAGGCGCTCCAGGTCGTCCGGGCCGGCACCGTCTTCACCACGCACACGCCGGTCCCCGCGGGCATCGACCGCTTCGACCGCGGCCTCGTGCAGCAGTACTTCTCCGGCGACCTCCTGCCGGGCGTCGACGTCTGGGAGGTGCTCGCCCTCGGCACCGAGAACTACCCGGGCGGCTCCGGCGACGTCTTCAACATGGCGGTCATGGGCCTCCGGCTCGGCCAGCACGCGAACGGCGTCTCCCAGCTGCACGGCGAGGTGAGCCGCGGCATGTTCAGCGGGCTCTGGCCGGGCTTCGACGCCTCCGACGTCCCGATCACCTCCGTCACGAACGGCGTCCACGCGCCGACGTGGACGGACCCGCTGCTGCTCGAGCTCTCGGAGCGGAAGCTCGGCACCTCCGACACCACCGCGGCGGACTGGGCCGGCAAGGGCGTCAGCGACGCCGACCTGTGGGCGGTGCGGAACCGGATGCGCGCGAACCTCGTCGCGGACGCGCGGCGTCGCGTCACCGCGGCGTGGCACGAGGAGAACCCCGGCGCCTCCGCGCCCGCGTGGTTCGACGACCTCCTCGACCCCGAGGTGCTCACGATCGGCTTCGCCCGCCGTGTGCCGACGTACAAGCGCCTCACGCTCATGCTCGAGGACGAGGCGCGGCTGACCGCGCTGCTCACGCACAAGAAGCGGCCGATCCAGATCGTCATCGCGGGCAAGTCGCACCCCGCGGACGACGAGGGCAAGCGGCTGATCCAGAAGCTCGTCCGCTTCACGCAGGATCCGGAGCTGCGGCGCCGGATCGTCTTCCTGCCGAACTACGACATCGCGATGGCGCAGACGCTGTACCCGGGCACCGACGTGTGGCTGAACAACCCGCTTCGCCCGCTCGAGGCGTGCGGCACCTCCGGCATGAAGGCCGCGCTGAACGGCGTGCTGAACCTGTCGATCCTCGACGGCTGGTGGAACGAGTACTACGACGGCGAGGACGGCTGGGCGATCCCGTCCGCGGACGCCGCGGGCGACGCCGCCGAGCGCGACAAGCTCGAGGCCGAGAGCCTGTACGACCTGATCGAGAACCAGATCGCGCCGCGGTTCTACCGCCGCGACTCGTCGGGCGTGCCGACGCGGTGGATGCAGAACGTGCGCCACACCCTCGCGACCCTGTCGCCCGAGCTGTCGGCGGACCGCATGGTCCGGGAGTACGTGCAGCGCCTCTACATCCCCGCCGCGCGCGCCGCGGAGGCGATCAGCGCGTCCGACTACGCGGGCGGCCGCGAGCTCGCCGCGTGGAAGGGCGTCGTGTCGTCCGGCTGGGGCGGCGTCTCCGTCGTCCACGTCGAGTCCGGCGGACTCGCGCGCGTGCCGCAGGTCGGCGACCGCCTGCACGTCCGCGCGCAGGTGCAGCTCGGCTCGCTGCAGCCGGAGGACGTCGCGGTGCAGGTCGTCTACGGCACGTCCCGCGAGGGCGACGACCTGGTGAACACGGCGACGGTCGAGCTGGCCCCGCTCGAGGACGACACGGCCGCGACGACGACCGGTGCCCTGGCGCTCGACGGCTCACGCACCTTCGCCGGCACGGTGACGCTCGCCCGCCCGGGCTCATTCGGCTACAACGTCCGCGTCGTGCCGAAGAACGCCTACCTCGCCGACCCCGCCGAGATGGGCCTCGTCGCCGTCGCCCACTGAACAGCGCTGCCTGGGCTTCCCGCTGCTGAACCCGCGGTGCGCACCGCTGGTTCAGCAGCGGAGGGCCCCGTCAGCGGTGCTGACGCGTCGTCAGGAGCCGGCGTAGAGGAGGAGCGTCGGGCCGTCGATCTCGATGTGCTCGCCCGGCGCGGAGTGCAGCCCGAACGCCGTGTCGTCGGCGCTCGTCCAGAGCAGCTCGAAGTCGCGCACGCCCGCGGGCTCGGGCAGCGCCGCGCGCATCCGCGTCTCGTCGCCGTGGACGACGAGCAGCGTCGTGTCGCCACCGGCCTGCGCGAGGTACTGCAGCGTCCGGTTCTCCGGGGTGGTCCAGGCCGCTTCGTCCATCGTCTCGCCGTCCGCGGTGAACCAGTGCATCGCGTTGCTGCTGCCGTCGGCCGCGAAGGTCGTCGGCCGCAGCGCGGGGTGCTCCCGGCGGATCCGGATGAGGCGACGGACGACGTCCTGCAGCTCCTCCTGCCACTCCTGCAGGTTCCAGCCGATCCAGTTGACGGCCGCGTCCTGGCAGTAGGCGTTGTTGTTGCCGCGCTGCGTCCGGCCCAGCTCGTCCCCGGCGAGGAGCATCGGCACGCCCGCCGACAGCAGCAGGGTGCCGAGCAGGTTGCGCATCGCGCGCCGTCGGTCGGCGAGGACGCGCTCGACGCGGGTGGCGCCCTCGACGCCGAAGTTGAAGGAGCGGTTGTTGTCGGTGCCGTCGCGGTTCGACTCGCCGTTCCCGAGGTTGTGCTTCGCGTTGTACGACGTGAGGTCCGCGAGGGTGAAGCCGTCGTGCGCGGTGATGAAGTTCACGCTCGCGAGCGGGCCGCGCTCGGGGGAGAAGTGCCAGGAGGAGCCGGACAGCTCGTTCGCGAGCGCACCGATGCCCGTCCGCGCGAGGCCGCCGTGCCGCGTGACCACCGTGTCGGTCAGCCAGAAGTCGCGGACGGTGTCGCGGTAGCGGTCGTTCCACTCGGACCAGCCCGGCGGGAAGCCGCCGGTCTGCCAGCCCCCGAGCCCGACGTCCCACGGCTCCGCGATGAGCTTCACGTCCTGCAGCGCCGGGTCCGCGCGCAGCTCCTGCAGCAGCGGCGCGTCCGGCGTGAAGGTGATGTGCTCGTCCCGGCCGAGCGTGACCGCGAGGTCGAAGCGGAAGCCGTCGATCTGCACCTCCTCCGCCCAGTACCGGACGGAGTCGTGGACGAGGCGCCGCACCTGCTCCTGCGAGCAGTCGAGGCTGTTGCCGCAGCCGGTCGTGTCGACGTAGCGGCCGTCGATCTGCCGGTAGTAGGTGCTGTTGTCGAGGCCGCGGAAGCTCTGCACGGGGCCGGAGGGGCCCTCCTCCGCCGTGTGGTTGTAGACCACGTCGAGCCACACCTCGATGCCGGCCGCGTGCAGGTGCTTCACCATGCCCTTGAACTCGTCGAGGACCTGCTGCGGTCCGGCGGACTGGGCGGTGAGGGAGGCGTACTGCGCGTGCGGGGCGAAGAACCCGACCGTGTTGTAGCCCCAGTAGTTCACGAGGCCCTGCTTCATCAGCCGCTGCTCGCTGGCGAACTGGTGCACGGGCAGCAGCTCGACGGCGGTGACGCCGAGGTCCTGCAGGTACGCGATCGTCGACTCGTGCGCGACGCCGGCGTAGGTGCCGCGGAGCGCGCGCGGCACCGACCGGAGCTGCTTGGTGAGGCCCTTCGCGTGCGCCTCGTAGACGACGCTCTCGCCGAGCGGCGTGTTCGGCTTCCGCACGTCGCCCCAGTCGAAGCGGTCCTCGACGACGACGCTGCGCCACGAGTCCTGGTCGATGCGGACGATCCCGCGCGCGTACGGGTCGAGCAGCTGCCGGGACCGGTCGAACGCGTCGCGGGGACCGTCGGGGCCGCCCGCCCGGATCGCGTACCGGCGGCCGGGGACGAGGAGGGCGGAGCGTCCGGTCCACACGCCGTCGCCGTCGCGCTGCATCCGCACGGTCCGCTCGATCCACGACGGGTCGCGCTCGCTGAGCAGGCAGAGGTCCATGGAGGTCGCCGTGGCGCTCGCGACGCGGAGCGTGCCGCCCTCCGGGTCCGTCCGGACCCCGAGGTCGTGGAACCGGTCGCTCGCCAGGGGGCCCGCCTGCACGCGCCTACCCTAATGACGCCATGCCCGCCTACCTCGACCACGCCGCGGGCACGACCCTGCGCCCGTCGGCCGCCGCGGCGCTCGCGGAGGCCCTCGGCGCGGTCGGCAACCCGTCCTCCGTGCACCGGCACGGGCAGGCCGCGCGGGCGATGCTCGAGGAGGCGCGCGAGCGCCTCGCAGCGGCCGCCGGGTGCGAGCCCGTCGAGGTCCTCCTCACCTCGGGCGGCACGGAGGCGGTGAACCTCGCGGTCGTCGGCGGCTGGCGCGCGCGCCGCGGCGCGCTGCTGCTGCCGGGCGGCGAGCACGCCGCGACGACGGAGGCGGCCGACGCGGTCGCCCGCGAGGGCGCCCGGCTCGTGCACCTGCCGGTCGACGAGGAGGCTCGGCTCGAGCCGGAGGTCCTCCGCGCCGCGCTCGCCGACGAGCCGGACGCCGCGCTCGTCACCGTGCTCGCGGCGAACAACGAGGTCGGCTCGATCAACGACGTCGGCCCGCTCGCCGCGGCGGCCCGCGCCGCGCACGTCACGATGCACGTCGACGCGATCGCCGCCTTCGGCGCCGTGCCGCTCCGCTTCGACGCGGTCGGCGCCGAGCTGATGAGCGTCTCGTCCGTCAAGCTCGGCGGCCCCGCCGGCGTCGGGGCGCTGCTCGCGAGCCGGACCGCGCCGCTCACGCCACTGCTCCACGGCGGCGGGCAGGAGCGCGGTCTCCGCTCCGGCACGCCGTCCGCGGCGCTCGCCGTCGCGTTCGCGGTCGCCGCGGAGGAGGCCGTCGCCGCGGTGGACGCGGAGTCGCGTCGCGTCGCCGCCCTCCGGGACCGGGCGCTCGTCGGGCTGCTGGCCGCGCTGCCGGGCGCCCGCCTCCGCGGGGCCGCTCCCGGCCCGGACCGCCTGCCGGGCAGCCTGCACGTCACGGTCGACGGCGCGGACGGCGAGTCGCTGCTGTTCCTCCTCGACGCGGCGGGCGTGTCCGTGAGCACCGGCTCGGCGTGCCTGGCCGGCGTGACCCGAGTCTCGCCCGTGCTGCTCGCCATGGGCGTGGGGGAGGAGGAGGCGCGCGGCGCACTCCGCATCACCTTCGGTCACTCGTCGGACGACGCGGACGTCGACGCGCTGCTCGCGGCCCTGCCGTCGCTCGTGCCCGCCGTCGCGCGCTGACGCCCTCGGAGGTGCTGGCCCTCCCACGGGGGCTGACCGGGGCCGCAGCCCGTCCATAGAGTGGCCGGACCCCGGGTGACCCGCCCGAGGTCGGCGCCCACCCAGCGCAAGCCCCTCCGCCCAGAGGTCCTCCCCGTGCCCCGAACGTCCCTGCGCGCCCGCGCGCTCCCCGTCCTCCTCGTCGCGGCCGTCGCCGCCGGCTCCGTGCTCACCGCGGCGCCCGCCCAGGCCGAGGGCCGCCGCGTCGTCGTGCCGGCCGCCCGCCCCGCCTGGGCCACCGCCGCCGCCGACACCGGCGCCGTCTCCGGTGCGACGACCGTCGAGTTCGAGCTCGCCCTGTCGCTGCCCGACGAGGCCGGGGCGCGGGCGTTCGCGCTCGCCGCGTCGACCCCGGGGACGCCGCAGTACCGGCGGTACCTCTCGCCGTCCGACTGGATCGCGCGCTTCGCGCCGACGCAGGCGACGGTCGACACCGTCACCGCGGCGGTCGCCGATGCGGGCCTCACCGTCGAAGCGGTGCCGCAGAGCCGTCTGTTCCTGCTGCTGAAGGGCACGGCGACGCAGGTCGACGCGTTCCTCTCCACGCGGCTGCACGCCTTCGACATCGACGGGGAGCAGCGGCTCGCCGCCGTCGGCGCCGCCACGCTGCCGCAGCAGGTCGCCCGCTCCGTCGCCGCGATCACGTTCACGCACGCCCGCATCACGCACACGCCGTCGAAGAAGAAGCCTGCCGTCTCCGCGTGCTCCCGGTACTGGCGGCAGCACGTCGTGCAGCTCCCGCGGAAGGCGTACGGGCAGCGCTCCACGAGCACGCCGCTCTGCGGCTACAGCGCGGCGCAGCTGCGCACGATCGCGCGGGCGAAGGGCTCGGCGCTGACCGGTGCCGGCCAGACGATCGCGGTCATCGACGCCTTCGGTGCGCCCTCCATGCGGCGCGACCTCGCCACGTACTCCGCGAAGAACGGGCTGCCCGCCGCCGACTACGCGGAGGTCCTGCCCGCGTCGTACGACGAGTCCTACGGCTGCACCGCGGCCGACTGGCAGCCGGAGCAGGCGCTCGACCTCGAGGCCGCGCACGCCGTCGCGCCGCGGGCGAAGCTCGTCTACGTCGGCGCGAGCGACTGCGGCACCGGATTCGACGTCGCCATGTCGACGGTGCTCGACCGCGGCCTCGCGTCGATCGTCTCGAACAGCTGGGGCGCCACGGCGCTCGACACCCTCGCCGGTGCCGGCCTCGGGGACGACGCCACGAAGCAGAGCATGGTCGTGATGCTGCACCAGCAGCTGCAGGCCGCCGGCCAGGGCGTCGGCCTCTACTTCGCGAGCGGCGACTACGGCGACGAGCGCGAGCTGCTCGGCACGACCGCCGTCGACTTCCCGGCCTCGTCGCCCTTCGTCACCGCCGTCGGGGGCACCGCGACCGGGCTGAACCGGTCGGGCTCCCGCGCCTTCACGACCGCCTGGGGCGAGAACGTCGCGCTGCTCAGCGGATCGAAGCGCGCCACGTGGTCGCCGAAGCTGCCCGGGTACTTCCTCGCGGGCGCCGGCGGCGGCCGGAGCAGCCTCTTCGCCGCGCCCGGCTATCAGGCCGGCGTCGTGCCGGGCTCGCTCGCGCACGGCATGCGCACCGCGACCGACGTGTCGGCGCTCGCGGCGAGCTCCACCGGCTTCCTCGTCGGGTTCCGCCCGGGCGGCCCCTCGGGCGCGTACCGCACGACCTCGGTCGGCGGCACCTCGCTGGCGACGCCGATCGTCGCCGCGCAGGTCGCCCTCGCGCAGCAGGCGACCGGTCGGCGGCTCGGGTTCGTCAACCCCGCGCTCTACGCGATCGCGCGCACCACGCCCTCCGCGTTCCGCGACGTCGCGCCGAGCAGCGTGCGGCGCACGCTCGCGGTGCGGAACGGCAAGCGCACCTACCTGGTGACCGTCGACCGCGACGGGACGCTGGCGACGCGGAAGGGCTACGATCTCCCCACGGGCCTCGGCGAGCTCACCTCGTCGACGACCTCGGCCCTCGGGCGCCTCTGAGGTTGCACGGATCAGGACGAACGGAGCGACACGCCGCCCGCCGGACTCCGGCGGGCGGCGTGTCGCTCCATCGGTCCTGATCCGTGAAAGCCTGGACCGCATGAAGGTGCTCGCGGCGATGAGCGGCGGGGTCGACTCCGCCGTTGCCGCCGCGCGCGCGGTCGACGCCGGCCACGACGTCACCGGCGTGCACCTCGCCCTCAACCGGAACGCGGGCACGCTCCGCACCGGGGCGCGCGGCTGCTGCACCATCGAGGACGCGATGGACGCCCGCCGCGTCGCGGACCGGATCGGCATCCCGTTCTACGTCTGGGACTTCAGCGCGCGGTTCGCGGAGGAGGTCGTCGACGACTTCGTGGCGGAGTACGCCGCGGGCCGTACGCCGAACCCCTGCCTGCGCTGCAACGAGCGGATCAAGTTCGCGGCCCTGCTCGACCGCGCCGTGTCGCTCGGGTTCGACGCCGTCGCCACCGGGCACTACGCCGTCCTCCGCACGGACGCGGACGGCCGGCGCGAGCTGCACCGCGCCTCCGACGAGGCGAAGGACCAGTCCTACGTGCTCGGCGTGCTGACCGCGGAGCAGCTCGCGCACGCGATGTTCCCGCTCGGGGAGACGCCGTCGAAGGCGCTCGTCCGGGCGGAGGCGGCGGAGCGCGGCTTCCGCGTCGCGGCGAAGCCGGACAGCCACGACATCTGCTTCATCCCCGACGGCGACACCCGCGGCTGGCTCGCGGACCGGCTCGGCAGCGAGCCCGGTCCGGTCGTCGACCGCAGCGGCACGGAGCTCGGCACCCACGACGGCGCGCTCGCGTACACGGTCGGCCAGCGGCGCGGCCTGTCCCTGCACCGCCCCGCGCCGGACGGCCGCCCCCGATTCGTGCTCGAGGTGAAGCCGGCCGTGAACACCGTGGTGGTCGGCGCGAAGGAGGAGCTCGCCGTCGGCGCGCTCGCCGGCGCCCGCACGTCCTGGGCCGGTCCGCGGCCGGGGGCGCCGGCGTTCCGCTGCGACGTCCAGGTACGGGCGCACGCCGATCCGGTGCCGGCGACCGCGTCCTTCGAAGGCGCGGAGCTCGTCGTGCGGCCCGACGCGCCGATCCTCGGGCTCGCGCCCGGGCAGAGCGCGGTGCTCTACGACGGCACGCGCGTGCTCGGACAGCTGACGGTCGATCGGACGGTCTCGGCGGCGCCCGTCGCCTGATCGGAGCCCGGTTTCGGTCCTCGGCGGAGTGTCGGAGGCCGTCGCTACGCTCGCCGCATGAGCGAGACGGCGACCGGCGCCCCGGCCGACGAGGTCGCGGACCTCACGACGCGGATCAACGCGCTGCGGCACGAGTACTACGAGCACGACCAGTCGACCGCCTCCGACGAGGAGTACGACCGGCTCGTCCACCGGCTGCAGGCGCTCGAGCAGGAGCACCCGGAGCTGCTCCGGCCCGACAGCCCGACGCAGACCGTCGGCGGCGCGCCGGAGACGAAGCTGTTCGACCCGGTCGTGCACAGGGAGCCGATGCTCTCGCTCGACAACGTGTTCAGCCGGTCGGAGCTCGACGCGTGGGCGGAGAAGGTGCAGCGGGACGCGGCGAAGGCCGCGCCGGACGCGCCCGTCCGCTGGCTCAGTGAGCTGAAGATCGACGGGCTCGCGATCAACCTCCGGTACGAGCACGGCGTGCTCACCTCCGCCGCGACGCGCGGCGACGGCGTCACGGGGGAGGACGTCACCCCGAACGTCCGCATCATGGGCACGATCCCGCTCCGCCTCCACGGCACCGGGCACCCCGACCTCGTCGAGGTCCGGGGCGAGATCTTCTTCCCCGTCGCGAACTTCGACGAGCTGAACGCGCGGCAGGCCGCCGCGGGGGAACGGCTCTTCGCGAACCCCCGCAACGCGGCGTCCGGGTCGCTCCGGCAGAAGTCGGAGGGCAAGAGCCCGGAGAAGCTCGCGCTCATGGAGGCGCGGATCCGCGGCCTCCGCATGCTCGTGCACGGCATCGGCGCCTGGCCCGTCGAGCAGATCGAGCGGGACACCCCGGTGACGAGCCAGAGCCAGGTCTACGAGCTGCTCGCCGAGTGGGGGCTGCCGACCTCCACCCACTACCGCGTCTTCGACGCGGTCGACGAGGTGTGGGGGTTCATCGAGCACTACGGACGCGAGCGCGCCTCCGTCGAGCACCAGATCGACGGCATCGTCGTCAAGGTCGACGACCTCGACCTGCACGTCGCACTCGGCGCCACGAGCCATTCGCCGCGCTGGGCGACCGCCTTCAAGTACCCGCCGGAGGAGGTGCACACGAAGCTGCTCGACATCGTCGTCTCCATCGGCAGGACGGGCCGCGCGACGCCGTTCGCGGTGATGGAGAAGGCGCTCGTCGCGGGTTCCGAGGTGCGCCAGGCGACCCTGCACAACCAGGACGTCGTCAAGGAGAAGGGCGTCCTGATCGGGGACACGGTCGTGCTGCGGAAGGCCGGCGACGTGATCCCCGAGGTGCTCGGGCCCGTGGTGGAGCTGCGCGACGGGACCGAGCGCGAGTTCGTGATGCCCGAGTTCTGCCCCGAGTGCGGCACCCGTCTGAAGCCGGCGAAGGAGGGCGACGTCGACCTCCGCTGCCCGAACGCGCGCAGCTGCCCGGCGCAGGTCCGCGGCCGCGTCGAGCACATCGGCTCCCGCGGTGCGCTCGACATCGAGGCGCTCGGCGAGGTCACCGCGGCGGCGCTCACGCAGCCGTCGTTCCCGGAGACGCCGCCGCTCGTCGACGAGTCGGGCCTGTTCGACTTGACGTTGGACGATCTGCTCCCGATCCGGGTCGTGCCCCGCGACCCCGAGACCGGCATGCCGCGCCTGAACGAGGACGGCACGGAGAAGCGGCTCGCGCCGTTCCAGCGGAACGCGAACGCCGACGAGCGTCGCGCCGCCCGGGAGGCGGGCGCGCCGCTCGACGCGGACGCGCGATTCCCGTCGAAGCAGGCGGTGGACCTGCTCGCGAACCTCGAGCTCGCGAAGACGCGCGACCTGTGGCGCTACCTCGTCGCGCTGTCGATCCGGCACGTCGGGCCGGTGGCGGCGCGCGCGCTCGCCGCGCACTTCGGCTCGATGACCGCGATCCGCGCCGCCTCGCGGGAGGAGCTGGCCGCCGTCGACGGCGTCGGCCCGATCATCGCGGACGCGCTGATCGACTGGTTCGCGGTGGACTGGCACGCCGTGATCGTCGACCGGTGGACCGCGGCGGGCGTCCGCCTGGAGATCCCGGGGCATCCCGGACCGCAGGCGGTGGACACCGCGCCGAAGGGACCGCTCGCCGGGCTCTCCGTCGTCGTCACGGGCACCGTCGAGGGGTTCACCCGCGAGGAGGCGGAGGAGGCGATCCTCGTCGCCGGCGGCAAGGCCGCCTCCAGCGTCTCGAAGAAGACGGCGTTCGTCGTCATCGGCGCGAACCCGGGCGCGAGCAAGCTGACGAAGGCGGAGGCGCTCGGCACCCCGCAGCTCGACGCCGACGGCTTCCGCCGGCTGCTCGAGGGCGGGCCCGATGCGGTGACGCCGCCCGAGGAGACCGCGTGACCGTCCGCGTCGAGCGGGTCGCCTGGGACGACCCGCGCGGGGTCGCGCTGCGGGCGGCGATGGACGCCGAGATGGGCGAGCGCTACGCGCACGTCGGCCGGTCGGCCACCGCGGAGGAGCAGGCGGCCCGGGCGCGGGCGTTCACGATCGACCCGGCCACGATGACGTCGGTGCTGCTCGCGGTCGACGCCGACGGCGGCGTGCTCGGGCACGCGGCCCTCCGCCGGCTCCCGCGCGACGCGGCCGTCGACTGGGAGCTGAAGCGGTTGATCACCGTCCCCGAGGCGCGGGGACGGGGCGTCGGCACGCTCCTGGTGCGCACGATCGAGGAGGACGCCGCTGCGGCCGGCGCGACGCGGGTGATCCTGCAGACGGGGGACCGACAGCCCGAGGCGGTCGGGCTCTACGAGAAGCTCGGCTACCGCCCGATCCCGGCCTACCCGCCGTACGCGGGCGCCGTGCCCGAGGGGCTCTACTTCGCCCGATCCCTCGGCTGACGGGGCCTCCCGCTGCTGATCGGGCGGTGCGCACGGTCGAGCTTGCAGCGGACAGCCCCGGGGAGCGGGTGCCTAGGCTCGGAAGATGCTCTCGAGCGCGCTCGACGTCCGCGTCTGCTTCGCGGGGGACTCGCTCGTCGCCGGCACCGGCGACGAGACCGCGCTCGGCTGGGTCGGCCGGGTCGTGGCCGCCGGACTCGCCCGCGGCCTCGACCTCACGGGCTACAACCTCGGCGTCCGCGGCGCGACCTCGGTGCAGGTCGTGCGCCGGCTCGCGATCGAGGCGCGGCCGCGGCTCACCGCGGCGGAGGACCCGCGCATCGTCGTGTCGTTCGGCGTGAACGACACGCTGCCGGACGTGCTGCTCTCGGTCCCGGAGACCCTCGGCGCGCTCCGCCAAGCGCAGCACCGGATGGCGCCCGTGCCGCTCCTGCTCGTCGGGCCGCCGGCGGTCGACGACGACGTGCAGAACCTCCGGATCCACGACCTCGACGCCGCGCTCGAGCGCGAGGCGGCGCTGCTCGGGATCCCCTTCGTCGGCGTCTTCGCAGCGACGGCGGCGTCGGAGGTGTGGCGCCGCCCGGTCCGCGAGGGCGACGGCTTCCACCCGGACGCGGCGGGCTACGCCCTCCTCGCGGACCTGGTCACGGAGCCGATCCTGACCTGGCTCGCCGCCCCTCCCACGTCGCCCGCCGGTTGAGCCGGGCGCTCCGCGCCCGTGTCGAGACCACCCGGAGCGCGCGGGTCGGCACCCGGCCCGAGGGAGGGCCCACACGCCCGAATAGGATGGAATCCATGCCCGACGCGTCCCTTGAGATCACGGTCGCCGACGTCCAGCACCTGGCGGGTCTCGCCCGCATCGCGCTCGAGCCCGGCGAGATCGAGCACCTCGCCGGCGAGCTCAACCAGATCGTCGACTCGGTCCGGAAGGTGCAGGAGGTCGCGACGCCCGACGTCCCGGCGACCAGCCACCCGCTCCCGCTCGTCAACGTCCTCCGCGCCGACGAGGTCGGCGCGGTCCTGACGCAGCAGCAGGTGCTGTCCGGCGCGCCCGACCAGCAGGACGGCCGCTTCCGCGTGCCCGCGATCCTCGGTGAGGAGCAGTAGATGACCGACCTCATCCGGTGGACCGCCGCCGAGCTCGCGGAGCGCCTGGGCGCGGGCGACGTCTCGAGCGTCGAGGCGACGCGTGCGCACCTCGACCGCATCGCGGAGGTCGAGCCCGACGTCCACGCCTTCCTCCACGTGGCCGGCGAGGCCGCGCTGACCCGTGCGGCCGAGATCGACCGGCTCCGCGCCGCGGGCGAGGCGCCGAGTCCGCTCGCCGGCGTGCCGGTCGCGATCAAGGACGTGCTCTGCACGAGCGACATGCCCTCGACCGCGGCCTCGCGGATCCTCGAGGGCTGGATCCCGCCGTACGACGCGACCCCGGTCGCGCGGCTCCGCGCCGCGGGCCTGGTCCCGCTCGGCAAGA
The DNA here is from genome assembly GCF_004364555.1 of Amnibacterium kyonggiense. GTDB lineage: Bacteria > Actinomycetota > Actinomycetes > Actinomycetales > Microbacteriaceae > Amnibacterium > Amnibacterium kyonggiense. The sequence continues at coordinate 1,539,574 of NZ_SOAM01000001.1, forward strand.
CGAACATGGACGAGTTCGCGATGGGGTCCTCCACCGAGTACTCGGCGTACGGCCCCACGCACAACCCGTGGGACCTCTCGCGCATCCCGGGCGGCTCCGGCGGCGGGTCCGCCGCCGCGGTCTCGGCGTTCGAGGCGCCCGTCGCGCTCGGCTCCGACACCGGCGGTTCGATCCGGCAGCCCGCCGCGGTCACCGGCTCGGTCGGCGTGAAGCCCACCTACGGCGGCGTGAGCCGCTACGGAGCGATCGCGCTCGCGTCGAGCCTCGACCAGGTCGGCCCGGTCTCCCGCACCGTCCTCGACGCCGGCCTGATCCACGACGTGATCGGCGGGTACGACCCGAACGACGCGACGAGCCTGCAGCAGGCGTGGCCGTCGATGGCGGAGGCCGCGCGCCGCGGTGCGGCCGAGGGCTCGCTCGCCGGCGTCCGCGTCGGCGTCGTCAAGGAGCTGAACGGCGACGGCTTCCAGGAGGGCGTCCGCAGCCGGTTCGCGGAGTCCCTCGAGCGCATGGCGGCGGCGGGCGCGGAGATCGTCGAGGTCGCGGCGCCGCACTTCGAGTACGCGATCAGCGCCTACTACCTGATCCTCCCCGCGGAGGCGTCGAGCAACCTCGCCAAGTACGACGCCGTCCGCTTCGGTCTGCGCGTCGACCCGGGCCGCTCCACGACGGAGCAGGTCATGGCCCTGTCCCGCGAGCGCGGCTTCGGCCCCGAGGTGAAGCGCCGCGTCATCCTCGGCACCTACGCGCTCTCCGCCGGGTACTACGACGCGTACTACGGCAGCGCGCAGCAGGTCCGCACCCTCGTCCAGCGCGACTTCGCGGCGGCGTTCGAGCAGGCCGACGTGCTCGTCTCGCCGTCCACCCCGACCACCGCGTTCCGGTTCGGCGAGAAGGTCGACGACCCGCTGGCCATGTACCTGAACGACGTGACGACGATCCCGGCGAACCTCGCGGGCGTGCCCGGGATGAGCCTCCCCATCGGCCTCGCGCCGGAGGACGGCCTGCCGGTCGGGCTGCAGATCATGGCGCCGGTCCGCGAGGACGCGCGCCTGTACCGCGTCGGGGCGACCCTCGAGGCGCTGCTCGAGGCGGAGTGGGGCGCGCCCCTGCTGTCGCGGGCGCCGGAGCTCGGCCGTCCCGTTCCCGTGCCGGGGTTCGGCACCGAGCCGGACGGAGGGACCCGCTGATGGCCGGAGCGTCGACCAAGGACGTGCTCATGGACTTCGACGAGGCGCTCGAGCGCTTCGAGCCGGTCCTCGGATTCGAGGTGCACGTCGAGCTCTCGACCGCGACGAAGATGTTCTCCGCCGCGCCGAACCCGGCGGCGCCTGGCGCCGACTCCACGGTGCCGAACTCGTTCGTCGCGCCGGTGGACATGGGCCTGCCGGGCGCGCTGCCGCTCGTGAACGCGGAGGCGGTGCGGTACTCGATCTCGCTCGGGCTGGCGCTCGGCTGCTCCATCGCGCCCTCGAGCCGCTTCGCGCGGAAGAACTACTTCTACCCGGACCTGGGCAAGAACTACCAGATCAGCCAGTACGACGAGCCGATCGCGTTCGAAGGGTCCGTGGAGGTCGAGCTCGAGGACGGCACCACGTGGGTCGTCCCGATCGAGCGCGCGCACATGGAGGAGGACGCCGGCAAGCTCACGCACGTCGGAGGCGCCACCGGCCGCATCCAGGGCGCCGACCACTCGCTCGTCGACTACAACCGCGCCGGCGTCCCGCTCGTCGAAATCGTGACGAAGCCGATCTTCGGCGCCGAGCACCGCGCTCCCGAGATCGGGAAGGCGTACGTCGCGACGATCCGCGACATCGTCAGATCGCTCGGCATCTCCGAGGCGCGGATGGAGCGGGGCAACCTCCGCTGCGACGCGAACGTCTCCCTCCGCCCGCGCGGTCAGGAGCGGCTCGGCACCCGGACCGAGACGAAGAACGTGAACAGCCTCCGCTCCGTCGAGCGCGCGGTCCGCTACGAGATCCAGCGGCAGGCCGCGATCCTCGCCGCGGGCGGGACGATCATCCAGGAGACGCGGCACTGGCACGAGGACACCGGGACGACGAGCGCCGGCCGGCCGAAGTCCGATGCGGACGACTACCGGTACTTCCCGGAGCCCGACCTGCTGCCGGTCGAGCCGAGCTTCGCCTTGATCGAGGAGCTCCGCGCCGCGCTGCCGGAGTCGCCCGTCGCGTTCCGCAAGCGCCTCCAGGCCGACTACGGGTTCACCGACGCGGAGTTCCGCGACATCGTGAACGCGGGCGTGCTCGCCGAGCTCGAGGAGACCGTGGCGAAGGGGGCCGCGCCCGCGCAGGCGCGCAAGTGGTGGCTGGGGGAGATCCTCCGCATCGCGAACGCGCGCGGGGTCGACGCCGGCACGCTCGTGTCGCCGCTGCACGTGTCCGAGCTGATCGCGCTCGTCGAGAACGGCGACCTGACGGACCGGCTCGCGCGCCAGGTGCTCGAGGGTGTCATCGCGGGGGAGGGCAGCCCGGAGGCGGTCGTCGCCGCGCGCGGCCTCAAGGTCGTCTCCGACGACTCCGCCCTGATCGCCGCGATCGACACGGCGCTCGCGAGCCAGCCGGACGTGCTGCAGAAGATCAAGGACGGCAAGGTCCAGGCGGCCGGCGCCGTGATCGGCGCGGTCATGAAGGCGATGCGTGGCCAGGCCGACGCGGCCCGCGTCCGCGAGCTCGTCCTGGAGCGCGCCCAGTCCTGATCCTTCGCGTCGCGATCCGTGCCGCATTCCTCGAGGCGAGGCGGCACGGATCGCGACGCGAACAGGCCGCCGGCTCCAGCAGGATGGCGGCATGCAATTCGCGCGGTACCCGGTGCGGCGCGTGGAGGCGCGTCCGGGAGCGGAGGTCGACGGTGCGGCCTGGCCGGCGACGATCCCCGCTGTGGCGCAGCTGCTCCGCGACGGGCTCGACCTCGGCCGCGCGACGGTGCTCGTCGGTGAGAACGGCTCGGGCAAGTCCACGCTCGTCGAGGCGATCGCGATCGCGTACGGGCTGTCACCGGAGGGCGGGTCGCCGAACGCGCGGCACTCGACGCGGGCGAGCGAGTCGCCACTGCACGAGCAGCTGACCGTCGTCCGCAACGGCGGCGCCGGCCGCTTCGGCTACTTCCTCCGCGCCGAAACGATGCACGGCCTCTTCACCTATTTGGAGCAGCACGGGGACGACGGGCCTCCGCTGCACGAGCTCTCGCACGGCGAGTCGTTCCTGGCGCTGATTCGCGACCGGTTCCGCGACGTCGGGCTGTGGATCCTCGATGAGCCGGAGAGTGCGCTGTCCGTGACCGGCTGCATGGCGCTGCTCGCGCACCTCACGGACCTGCTCGAGGACGACCGCAACCAGGTGATCCTGTCGACGCACTCGCCGCTGCTCGCGGTGCTGCCGGGCGCCCAGATCCTCGAGGTGGGGGAGTGGGGCCTGCGCCCGTGTCCCTGGGAGGAGACGGACCTGGTCCGGCTGTGGCGGAGCTTCCTCGACGAGCCGCGCCGATTCCTCCGCCACCTCTGACGCGCGGAACCCCTGATCGGAGTTCGTTCTCGCTACGATGAGCGCATGACCGACACGGTGCGCCCGTCCTTCGCGGTGCGGCGACCGGGGCTCGTGCGCGCCGGTCGCGTCACCCTGGTCGTGCTCGGCTGGGCGATCATCACCTGGCTCCTCGGTCTGCTCTCGATCTTCGTGTCCGTGTTCCTGCTGCTCATGGCGCTGGTGCTCGTGCCGGCCGGCTTCCTGTACGGGGTCGCGGTCCGCGCGGTCCTGCTCCGCCGCCGCAGCGCGGCACGCCGAACAGCCGCAGCCCCGCTCGACGGAGGCGATCGCCGCCGGCTCCCGGCGCAGCGCATCGACCGCTGGCTCGCGGTGCTCCAGCTGGTGGTCTGGGCGTGCCTCGGCGCCCTGTGGGCGGCGACCTCCTCCCTCGAGCTGCAGGGCTTCATCTTCGGGAACACGACCGCCCTCGGGAACGTGCTCGGCTCGCTCGGGGGCACGGCCTTCGGCATGCTGCTCGAGGTCCTCGTCGCGATCCCCGTCGCTGCCGTGCTCGTCACGCGGCAGGCGACGGACCGGCCCGGGATTGCCGCGGAGGCGGCCGTGCTCGCGGCCGGCGGGGCGGACGCGCGCGCGATCCGGTCGACGCGCACGTTGTCCTGGATCGCCTACGCGGTGTCGTCCGTCGTGGCCCTCGGCGCGATCGTCGGATTCGTCCCCTCGACGCTCCGCTGACCGCCTGTCCGTCTCCCGCGCTCAGAGGCGGAGCGACCAGTGCCGCACGGTGCTCTCGAGGCGGTCGTACCGGTACGGCACCGCGTCGCCCTCCGGCGCCCAGCCGAGCCGCGCGAGGAACGGAGTCGAGTCGGCGGCGTTCGTGTCGACGATGCCGGCACGGATCCGGTCGACCGCTCCGGCGGTCCGGGCGACCGCCGCGTCGTGCAGGCGGCGTCCGAGCCCCCGCCGCCGCACGTCCGGCGCGCCGATCGGCCGGACGTCAGGCACCCGGCGTCCGGTGCTTCTCGAAGAAGCGGACGACGGCGGCGGGGTCGTAGTTCGACGGGTCGCCGTGCTCACCGCTGGTCTGGATGTACGTGACCGACGCGCCGGCGGCCTTCGCCTCCGCGACGCAGACGGCGGCGTTCGTCGCCGCGGTCACGACGGTGTCGGCGGGGGAGGCCCACACCATGAGCGGCGTATCCCCGACCCGCACCGGCGAGATCGGGGCCCGGCTGCGGCCCCGCCAGGCGTCGCGGATCGTCGCCTGGAACCGCGGCTCGCGCATCGTGCGGATGTCGCAGACCGGGAACCACGCCGTCGCCGCCCGCACGTCGGGCAGCGTCCGCGCCAGCTGCATCGTGGCGAGCCCGCCCATCGACTCGCCCATGAGGAAGACGTCGTGGAGGCGGTACCGCGCCTGCGTCCGCTCGATCAGCGACCGGTAGTCCGCGAGGCTCGCCGGGTCGCCCCACGCCTTGCCGTCCGCGTCGGCCGCCAGCACCGTGAAGCCCGCATCGCCGATCGCGTGGGCGACGGAGGCCTCCTCCCGGCGGCTCAGCAGCGACCACCGCGTCTGCCCCCACCCGTGCAGGAAGACGACGAGTCCGCCGTTCGACGTCTTCGGCACGATGACGAGCGACGACGAGCGCTCGTCGTCGACGACCCGGCCGCCCGCGGCCCGCAGGTCGGCGGGGACGATCGTGGCCGTCGGACGCGGCGTCGCCTGCGGCGGCACGGTCGAGGACGCGACGCACCCGGCCAGCCCGACCTGCACGAGCAGTGCGACGGCGACGGCGAGCGCGGTGCGACGTGGGCGGCGGGGCACCACAGCATTCTGCGGGGAGCCCGACGCCGCGCCGCGCACGCCGGAGGTGCGGATGCGATCAGTGCCGAATCGTGACCGAGTCCCCCCGGAACGGGGCGCACGCCGCGGTCGTGGCCGCCGACGGCCGCCGCGTACGCTCGTCGCAGGCGCCGCGGCACACGTCCTCTCTTCACTCGACGACCGCGGCGACCACGAGCGGCCGCTCTCGGCCGCCCTGCCGCGGGATGCGCGGCACGCGTGCCGTCGCGCACGTGCCGCGCATCCCGCCGAACCGCTCCCCGCCGTCGGGGAGGATGGTGCGGTGCAGCGCGACCCGGATCCCCAGCAGATCGCGGACCTCCGGGCGGATCTCGACGACGCCCGCTACACGGTCGACGGGCTCGCGGATGCGTGGGGCCCGATCGCGGCGGAGGCGCTCGGTCGCGACGACCCCGAGCCGGCGCTCGCGGCGCTCGAACGGCGCCCCGCGACGCCGGCCGGCGTCCTCGGGGCGCTCTTCGTCCTCGGCGCCGCCCGGCCGGTGGGCGCCGTCGACAGCGCGCTGCCCCGGCTCGGGGCGGCGGGCGCGGAGCGGCTCGGCCTCGTCCGCGTGGACGGCGACGCGGTCCGGGCGGTCGTGGACCTCCGCCCGTACGCGCTGGCCGACGAGAGCGGGGTCGCGTCGTGGTGGATCGCCTCCGACCCGGGGGAGATGGCGCTCGGCGGCGAGCTGCCGGAGGAGCACGTGCTCGGCGCGGGCTCCGCCTCGACGACCCTGGCGCAGATCCTCGTGCCCACCGGTACCGGCCGCGTGCTCGATCTCGGGACCGGCAGCGGCGTGCAGGCGCTCATCGCCGCCCGCTCGGCCGGCACGGTCGTCGCGACGGACGTGTCGGCCCGTGCCCTCGACTTCGCCGGGTTCAACGCGGCGCTGAACCGGGTGCGGCTCGACCTGCGGGAGGGCTCGCTCTACGAGCCGGTCGCGGACGAGCGGTTCGACCGCGTCGTGACGAATCCGCCGTTCGTCATCACCCCGCGGGTCGACGGGGTGCCCGCGTACACCTACCGGGACGGCGGCTTCGGCGGCGACGGGCTCGTCGAGGCGGTCGTGCGCGGAGCGGCCGAGCACCTCGCGCCCGGCGGCGTCGCGCAGCTGCTCGGCAACTGGGAGGTGCACGGCGACCAGGCCGCGACCCGGGAGCGGGTGCTCGGCTGGGCGGACGGCCTCGACGTCTGGGTCGTGCAGCGCGACCTCCTCGATCCCGCGCAGTACGCGGAGACCTGGGTGCGGGACGGCGGCGCGCAGCCCGGGACGGCGCGATTCCGGACGCTGGTCCGCGCGTGGCTCGACGACTTCGCCGCGCGCGGCGTCACCGCGATCGGCGCCGGGTACGTCACGCTGCGGGCGTCGCGCCGCGCCGCGACCCTCCGGCGCTTCGAGCACCTCGACGGCGCCGTCGGCAGCGGCATCGGCGGCGCGATCGAGGCGGCGCTCGCGGCGCACGACCTCCAGCACGCGCTCGCCGACGACGCGCTCGCCGACACGGTGCTGGAGGTCGCGCCGGACGTCACCGAGCACCGGCACTACTGGCCGGGCGACGCGGACCCGACCGTGATCGAGCTCGTGCAGGGCACGGGGTTCGCGCGCGTCCGCCGCGTCGACACCGTGACGGCGGCCGTGGTCGGCGCGTCCGACGGCGAGCTGCCGCTCGGGGCGATCGTGGACGCGGTGGCGCGGCTCCTCGACGCGGATCCGGTCGACACGAGGGCCGCGGTCCTCCCGATCGTCCGGGAGCTGTGGTTCGAGGGCTTCCTCGCCCTCCGGTAGCGGGTCGGCCCGGCGGGGTCAGCCGGCCATGACGGTCTGGGCGAAGCCGTCGAGGCGCTCGCGGAGGCCCGCGATCCGGCGCTGCACGATCTCCTCCGGCGGCAGCTGCATCGGCGCCGCGGGCGGCGCGATGCGGATGATCGCGGAGCAGCCGAGGTCCGCGCAGATGTACGTGCCGACCGTGTCGCCCTTCCGGCCCGCTTCGCCGATCCGGGGCGCGGAGAAGAGCGTGACCTGGGCGCCGGGCTGCGGCATGTGGCAGAGCGAGCACATCGCGCTGATCCCGGAGCGGATCCGCCGCTCGGCCGCGCGCAGCACGAGCGACACCGGGCGGTCGCCCTGCCACACCGTGAGGTAGGCGCGCTGCGGCGCCTTCGCGTCGTGCCAGCCCAGGTACTCGCGCTCGTCCCAGAGCACCTCGTGCAGGCCCGGCATCGGGAGCCGTTCGGCCTCGCCCCGCGTCGTGTTGACGAACGAGTCGCGGATCTGGTCCTCGGTGAGCGCCTGCATCGCTCCCAGGGTAGGACTCAGCGCGTGAGCGGCCGCGCGTAGTCCGGGTGCTCGGCCAGGAAGTTGCGGACCATCGGGCACTGGGCGAGCGGGCGGATGCCGGCGCCCCTCGTGTCGTCGAGGCTCGCGCGGACCATCTGCGTCCCGTACCCGTGGTGCTCGTGCGCGACGTCGATCTCCGCGTGCGTGAACACGCGGCCCTCCTCGGTGTTCCGGTACAGGAGCTCGCCGATCGGTTCGCCGTCGAGCACCGCGACGTAGCGCTGGTGCTCCTCGTCGTGCCGGGTCTCGATGTCCGCCATGCGGTCATCCTGCACGGCGACCCCGACAGCGGCAATCAGGTGCCGAAGCGGGAGGATCGTCCGCGTGAGCGCTCCGGACGTCGTCGTGGTCGGCGCGGGACCGAACGGCCTCGCCGCGGCTGTGACGGCCGCGCGCGCCGGTCTCCGCGTGCTCGTCGTCGAGGCGGCCGACCGCCCAGGCGGCGCCGCCCGCACCGAGGAGGTCACGCTGCCGGGCTTCCGGCACGACCTCGGCGCCGCGGTGCACCCCATGGCGCTCGCGTCCCCCTTCTTCCGCGCGTTCGGCCTCGCGGACCGAGTGCCGTTCCGGACCCCGGAGGCCTCCTACGCCCACCCGTTCGACGACGGCACCGCCGCGATCGCGTGGCGGGACCTCGACCGCACCGCGAGCGGCCTCGGCGCGGACGGCCCCGCCTACCGGCGCCTGCTCGGGCCGCTCGTCGACCGGGCCGACGGCGTCGCCCTGTTCACCCTCGGGCCGGTCCTGCGCGTGCCCCGCGACCCCGCCACCGCGGTGCGCTTCGGGCTCGCGACGCTCGACCAGGGCGGCCCGGGCTGGAACGCGCGCTGGCGCGGCCGGGAGGCGCCCGCGCTGCTCACCGGCGTGATGGCGCACACGGTCCGGCCCATGCCGTCGCTGCCGTCCGCCGGTGCGGGGCTCGCGCTCGCCGTGCAGGCGCACGCGGTCGGGTGGCCGATCCCCGTCGGCGGCACCGGGGCGATCGCCGACGCGCTCGTCGAGGACCTGGTCGCCCACGGCGGCCGGATCGAGACCGGCCGGACCGTCGCCGACCTCCGCGACCTGCCGGCGGCGCGCGCCACCGTGCTCGACACGAGCGTCCCGGCGCTGCTGGCGATCGCCGGGCGGCGGCTCGCCCCGCTGGTGCGCGCCTGGCTGCGCACCGTCCGGTTCGGCTCGGGCGTGGGCAAGGTCGACTTCGCGCTCGACGGCCCCGTGCCCTGGCTCGACCCGACCGCGCGGACCGCCGTCACCCTGCACCTCGGCGGCCCGCGCGCAGCCGTCGCGGCCGCGGAGCACGAGGTCGCCCGCGGCCGGGTGCCGGACCGCCCCTACGTGCTCGTGGCGCAGCCGAGCGTGCTCGATCCGACCCGAGCGCCGCAGGGCAAGCACGTGCTCTGGACGTACACGCACCTGCCGCACGGCTCGACCCTCGACCCGACGGCGCTGATCACGGACGCGGTCGAGCGGCTGGCTCCCGGTTTCCGCGACCTCGTCCTCGCCGCGAACGCGCGGAGCGCGGCGGACATCGGCGCCTGGGACGCGAACCTCGGCGGCGGGGACATCGCCGCGGGCGCGGTCACCCTCCGGCAGCTGCTCGCGCGCCCCGTCCCGACCGGCGACCCGTGGCACCTGGGCGACGGCCTCTACCTCTGCTCCGCCGCGGCCGCGCCCGGGCCGGGCGTCCACGGCCAGGGCGGTCATCTCGCGGCGCGCTCGTTCCTCCGCCGCGAGTTCGGGATCGCGGAGGCGCCCGCGCTGCGGTGAGGCGCCGGCCTCGCACCGCTCGTCCAGCCGGCGGCGGGGAGCATCGGTCCGTGGCATCCAAGGTCTGGTTCATCACGGGCACCTCGCGCGGCTTCGGCCGGGAGTGGGCGATCGCAGCGCTCGATCGCGGCGACCGCGTCGCGGCGACGGCGCGCTCGACCGACTCCCTCGACGACCTGGTCGAGCGGTACGGCGACGCGATCCTGCCGCTCGAGCTCGACGTCACCGACAAGGCGGCGGTCGACACCGCGGTGCAGCGCACGCTCGAGCGGTTCGGCCGCATCGACATCGCGATCAACAACGCCGGCTACGGCCACTTCGGCTTCGTCGAGGAGGTGTCGGAGGCCGAGCTGCGCGCCCAGCTCGAGACCAACCTGTTCGGCGCGGTGTGGGTGACCCAGGCGGTGCTGCCCGCGATGCGCGAGCAGGGCTCGGGCCACGTCATCCAGGTGTCGTCGATCGGCGGCATCAGCGCCTTCCCGCTCGTCGGCGCGTACCACGCGTCGAAGTGGGCGCTCGAGGGCATCTCGCAGTCGCTCGCGCAGGAGGTCGCCCAGTTCGGGATCAAGGTCACCCTGATCGAGCCGGGCGGCTTCTCGACCGACTGGGCGGGTCCGTCGGCGAAGCACTCCGAGGAGCTGCCCGCCTACGCCGACTACCGCACGGCGGTCCAGGAGCAGCGCGCGAGCCGCAACGGCACCCCGGGCGACCCGGAGGCGACCCGCGGTCCGATCCTCGAGCTCGTGGACGCGGAGGAGCCGCCGCTGCGGGTCTTCTTCGGCCGCAGCCCGCTCGGGATCGCGAAGGCCGACTACGCGAAGCGCATCGAGACGTGGGAGCAGTGGCAGCCGCTCTCCGAGCGCGCGCAGGGCTGACCGTTTCCACCGCGTTACGGATTCGTCCGGATCGAGGGCCTGCCCGTAGCGTTCGTGCGTGACCACGGTGGAGACCCCCGTCAAGCAGTCGTTCGTCGAACCCGGGGGCATCGAGGCGATCCCGGTCGCCCGACGCCACGGATCGCCGTGGCAGCTCCTCGCGACGTGGAGCGCCCCGAACCTCGAGTTCGCGACCGTGTACGTCGGCGTGATCGCGGTCGCCTTCTTCGGGCTCGGCTTCCCGCAGGCGATGGTCGCGCTCGTCCTCGGGAACGCGCTCGGCGCGATCACTCAGGGGATCCTGTCCGCATGGGGCCCGCGTGACGGCGTCGCGCAGATGGTGCTCGGCCGCGTCGCGTTCGGCACCCGCGGCAACATCCTCCCCGCCGGGCTGAACACCGTGATGGCGGGCCTCGGCTGGTTCGCCACGAACTCGGTGAGCGGGGCGTTCGCGCTCGCGACGCTCACGACGATGCCGGTGTGGCTCGCGCTCCTCATCATCGTCGTCGTCCAGGTCGGCGTCGCGATCGTGGGGCACAACTTCGTGCAGCTCTTCGAGCGCTACGCGACGGTCGTGCTCGGCGTGATCTTCCTGCTCGCGGCGGTGTTCGCACTGCTGGCGGGGCACCTGGGCGGCGGCGCGGGAGGCGGACCGGCCGGCTTCAACGCCGGCTTCGGCGGCTTCACCGTCGCGATGGCGGCCGCGTTCGGCTACGCCGCCGGCTGGAACCCGTACGCGGCCGACTACACGCGATACCTCGCCCCGACGACCTCGAAGGTGAAGATCGGGCTGGCGGCGGGCATCGGGAACTTCGTGTCCTGCACCGTGCTGATGGCGGCCGGCGCCGCGGCGGCGACCGCCGTGAGCTTCGGGAAGGCGAACCCGACCGACCTCTTCACCTCCGCGGACGTGATGCCGGTCGTGATCGGGAAGCTCACGCTGCTCGCGATCTTCTTCGGCGCGATCTCCGCGAACGCGCTGAACATCTACTCCGGCGCGATGAGCTTCCTCGCCGTGGGCATCCGCATCCCGCTCACCCTGCGGCGCGCGCTCGTCGCCGGCGCGTTCGGAGTGATCGGGTTCTTCATCGCCCTCGCGGCGAGCGGCGACCCCTCCGGCTCCTACGAGAACTTCCTGCTCGTCATCGCGTACTGGATCGCGCCGTGGCTGGGGGTCGTGCTCGCCGACCGCTGGTACCGCCGGGGGACGGGCATCGCGCGCTTCCTCGCGGACGACGCCCGGTACGTGAACTGGCCGGGCTTCATCGCCCTCGCCGTGGGGATCGTGGTGCCGATCTGGCTGTTCGCGAACCAGACGCTCTACACCGGCGTCCTCGTCGCGCCGACCGAGCGGTTCTCCGGCGGCTTCGTGGCCGACTACGGCATCGGCGACCTGACGCCGCTCGTCGGGTTCGTGCTGGCGGTCGTCGTGTACTTCGTCCTCGTACCGGTGTTCCGCCCCGCGCGCGGCGCCGCGCTCCCGGCGAGCGGCTACGAGGAGCCCGTCCACGTCGACGCGGCGAGCGAGCGATGAGCGACGCTCGCTACCCGACCGATGCCGACAAGCTCGCGGTCGCGGCGGAGCAGGCCCGGATCGGGCTCGCGGAGGGCGGGATCCCGATCGGCGCCGCGCTGTTCGACGGGGAGGACCGGCTGCTCGGCGCCGGCCACAACCGGCGGGTGCAGGACGACGACGCCTCCGTCCACGGCGAGACGGACGCGTTCCGCAACGCCGGGCGGCAGCGCTCCTACCGCGACACGACGATGGCGACGACGCTGTCGCCCTGCTGGTACTGCAGCGGCCTGATCCGGCAGTTCGGCATCGGTCGCGTGATCGTGGGCGACGACGTGAACTTCCTCGGCGGGCAGGACTGGGTCGCGGAGCACGGCGCCCACGTCACCGTGGTCGACGACCCGGAGCTGATCGCGATGATGGGCGACTTCATCGCCGCGAACCCGGCGCTCTGGAACGAGGACATCGGCGAGGACTGATCCTCCCGGATCCGCAGATCCTCCGCGGATCCGCGGATCGGCCGCGACACGCCGGCGCGGCGGTCGGCCGCTCCGGCGTGTCGGACGAGAACTGCGGATCCGCGATGCCTACGGGCCCGGGGTGCCGAGGGGGTGGGTCGTGAAGACGCCGCCCAGCGGGTCCGAGCCGACCGGGCGGATGTCCGCGGGGGAGTCGAGGCCGAGCTCGGTCGCGAGCGCGTCGACGTGGTCCTCCGCGTCGTCCTGCGGCTCGTACCCGATCGCGCGGCCCGGGGCGAGGTCGACGGTGCGCCGCGTGTTCGCCGAGACGCCCCACACCACGTGGTTCCCGGGCGCGACGTCGAGCGACGCCTCGACGAGCCGCGCGAAGTCGGCGGGGGAGAGCCACGTCGAGCGGGCGCGCGCCGTGTGCGGCCGGTCCCCGAAGGTCATGATCCGGGCGGACACGATCCGCATCCCGAACCGGTCCGCGTAGAGGTCGCCGAGCGCCTCCGCGGCCGCCTTCGAGAACCCGTAGTAGGTGTCGGGCCGCGCTCGCGGCATCCCGTCGCCCGCCTCGTCGGACGGCACGCATCCGGCGGCGTGCACCGAGCTCGCGAGGAGGATCGCCGCCCCGCCGAGGTGCGCGGCGTCGAGCGCGACCCGCGTCGACTCGACGTTCACGTCGACGATGTCCCGCCACGACCGCTCCGACGCGTGGCTCGCGAGGTGCACGACCAGGTCCACGCCGCGTGCCGCCTCCTGCATCGCGGCGTCGTCGACCGCGGAGCCGAGCCGCACGTCGTCGTCGGCGCTCGCCGCGGGCGGCTCCACGAGGTCGAGGAGGCGCAGCCGGTGCCCGGCGGCGCGCAGGAGGGGTGCGACGGCGGTCCCGATGGAACCCGCCGCGCCGGTGAGGAGGATGACGGCCACGGGTCGACGGTACGGCGCCCGTCCGCGCCTCGGCTCAGACCAGCAGCTCGACCAGCTTCGCGGCGTTCCGGACGGCGTAGCCCTCGAGGTCGTTGGCGAAGTACGCGAACACCTCGTGCCCGGCGTCCTCCCACGCGGCGATGCGCTCCGCCCAGCCCTGCAGCTCGTCGTCGCGGTAGGACCCGGCGGTGCCCGTGCCGTGGTCCGCGCCGTGGAAGCGGACGTAGACCCGCTCCGCGGTCGGCCGCAGCACCGTCGGCAGCCCGGGCCCGCTCATCACGCAGTAGGCCGCGCCGCGGCGCTCGAGGAGTCGGTACACCTCCTCGTCCAGCCACGAGTCGTGCCGCAGCTCGACGGCGACGGACACGTCCTCCGGCAGCGCCCCGAGCAGGGCGTCGAGGTGCGCGTCGTCCCGCTCGATCTCGGGGTGCAGGTGCACGAGCACCATGCCCTGCCGCGGCCCCAGGTCCTCCCAGGCGACCGCGATCCGCTCGGCCCAGACCTCGGGCGCCGTCAGGCCGCCGTCGCGGGCCGGACCGCTCGCGTCGAACAGCGAGAGCTGGAAGCCGTCGGGGGTGTCGTGCTGCCAGGCGGTGAAGGCCGCGTGCGGGGGCTGGTGCCGGAAGTCGGCGTGGACCTCGGCGGTCTGGAACGACGCGGCGTAGGCGTGCAGCCGGTGCAGCGAGTCGAACCCGGCCGGGTAGAGCAGCCCCTCCCAGTGGTCGTAGGACCAGCCCGACGTGCCGATGTGCGCCATGACCCCACCTTCTCCGGCGCGCCTGGGACGCGGGTGCCGACACGCGCGCCTCCAGCCCGGCGGCGGGGAAGGCGCCGCCTACCGTCGACCGCGTGAACCAGGACCGGTACGGATCGGACGTGCTCGCGGACGGCGGCTGGAAGCGCAAGGCGCCGCCGCCCAAGGTGGTCGAGGCGCTGCGCGACCTCGTCGTCGAGGAGGTCGCGAGCGGCTTCGTCGGCGCCGTCGTCGGCGTCGAGGGCCGGATGGTCAAGCTCGAGGACCGCCGCGGCAAGGTGCGGGTGTTCCCGATCGGGCCGGGCTTCCTGATCGACGGCCAGGCCGTCGCGCTGCGGGTGCCGAAGGCGCAGCCGAAGCAGGCCGGCCCGCTCCGCAGCGCCTCCGGCTCCTTCGCGGTGCAGGGCGCGAAGGCGCGGGTCGCGCGCGCGAGCCGCATCTTCGTCGAGGGCCGGCACGACGCGGACCTCATCGAGAAGGTCTGGGGGCACGACCTCCGGATCGAGGGCGTCGCCGTCGAGTACCTGGAGGGCGTCGACCACCTCGACGAGGTCCTCCGCGTCTTCAAGCCGGACGAGGAGCGGAAGGTCGGCGTGCTCGTCGACCACCTGGTCGCGGGCAGCAAGGAGAGCCGCATCGCGGACGCGGCGGTGAAGCCGTGGGGCGGCACGGTGCTCGTCGTCGGCCACCCCTACATCGACATCTGGCAGGCGGTGAAGCCCGAGCGCCTCGGCATGAAGGCGTGGCCGGTCATCCCGCGCGGCGTCGAGTGGAAGCACGGCATCTGCGAGGCGCTGGGCTGGCCGCACGAGGACCAGGCGGACATCGCCCGCGCGTGGCAGCGCATCCTCTCCCGCGTGGACCACTTCGGGCACCTGGAGCCGGCGCTGCTCGGCCGGGTCGAGCAGCTGATCGACTTCGTGACCGCCTGAGGCGCGACGACCCGTCAGACCGCGAGCAGCTCCCAGCCGACGGCACCGGCGTCGAGCGTCAGCAGGCCGTAGGTGCACCGCGGCTGGCGCCGGCGGTCCGTCGGCGAGCCGGGGTTGAGCAGCCGCAGCCCGGTCGCGGCGACCGAGTCCCACGGGATGTGCGAGTGCCCGAACACGAGCACGTCCGCGTCCGGGAACGCCGCGGCCGCCCGCGACTCGCGCCCGGTCGCGGCGCCGGTCTCGTGGACGACCGCCACGCGGACCCCGTCGATCGACGCCGTCGCGACCTCCGGCAGCCGGGCGTGCAGTCCGGGCCCGTCGTTGTTGCCCGCGACGCCGATCACGAGCGGCGATCGGGCGAGCAGGAGGTCGAGCGTCGCCTCGTCCACCCAGTCGCCCGCGTGGACGACGCCGTCCGTCGCGGCGAGCGCGGCGAGCACGGGGGCGGGCAGCGCCTTCGCCCGCTTCGGCAGGTGGGTGTCGGCGAGCACGGTGAGACGGGTCGGCATGCACCCATCCTCGGGCGGCGCCCCCGTCGCCCGGTGGGAGCCCGAGCGTCGGGGCGTCCACAGCCCTCGGCCAGCTTCGATTCGGACACGTGTTCTACGGTCGCGACCATGAGCGACAGCGGCGAGGTCCTCGGCGGACCCGAGAAGAACACCACCGAGAAGGACCCGAGCACCTGGGTCACGGGCGACGAGCCCGCTACGGGTGCGCAGAAGAGCTACCTCGACACCCTCGCCCGCGAGGCCGGCGAGGAGATCTCGGCGGACATCACGAAGGCGGAGGCGTCGGAGCACATCGAGCGGCTGCAGGAGAAGACCGGCCGCGGGCAGGGCTCCGAGTCTTGAGCCCGTCCGCCCCCGCTCGGCTCCCTCATAGGCGATGCCAAGCGGGGGCGGCGCCCGCTCGAGGGATCGGCACCTACGGTCGTGATCCACGGCCGAGGAGGGGACGACACCATGGGGCTGCTTGACCGCCTGAAGGGCTACCTGAGCGACGACGCGCCCGCCGCGCGGTCCGGCTACTCGGGCTACGGGGCGTCCCGTCCCACCGCGCGCGGCCCGCAGCGCACGGACGACGAGATCGCCGTGGATCGCTACCGGTACCTGCTGCGCACCGCGCCGCCGGAGGCGGTGGAGGAGGTGCACGCGGAGGCGTTCGCGAAGCTCACGCCGCAGCAGCGGCGCATGGTCTTCGAGGAGCTGTCGCAGAACGCGACCGCCGCGGACCGTCCCGCGAACGACGACCCGCGCACCCTGGCCCGCAGCGCCACGCGCTCGGAGATGCGGCAGCCCGGGTTCCTCGAGCGCACGCTCGGCACGGGCGGCGGCTCGCGGGGGCCGGGCGGGATGGGCCTCGGCACGGTGATCGGCGGCTCGCTGCTCGGCACGGTCGCCGGCGTCGTCATCGGTTCGGCGATCGCGGACATGGTCATGCCGGGCATCGGCGACCTCGGCAGCGACATCGCCGGTGGCGTCGAGGACTTCGGCGCGGACGTCTCGGAGGGGTTCGGCGGCTTCGGTGACGCGGCCGGCGGCTTCGACGACTTCGGCGGCGATTTCTGAGCACCCCTTCCCCTGCGGATCCGCTCGGATCCTGCCGATCGGGCGCCGGGGACCGCGGAGCGGCCGACACGATGGACGCGTGCTGACCGACCGTCTCCGGGGGCCGCTGCTCGAGGTGCTGTCCGGGCAGCCCGCCGGCATCCCGGAGTGGACCCGCGCGCTGGCCGAGGGGGACGACGCCGGGTACTTCGCCGAGGGGAGCGCCGTCTGGGAGGTGCACCGCGACATCGCCACGCTCGTCGCGGGGCCGCGGGCGCTGCTCATGCAGGCGCTGCACCCGGGAGCGATGGCGGGCGTGCACGACCACTCGCGGTACCGCGAGGACCCGCTCGGCCGATTGCACGGGACGATCCGCTGGATCACGACGGTCTCCTACGGCTCGCGGGCGCAGGCGGAGGGCGCGAGCCGCTGGGTGCGCGCGATCCACGAGCGCGTGCGCGGCACCTACCTCGGCGCCGACGGGACCCCCGTGCCCTACGCGGCGCAGGACGAGGACCTGCTCGCCTGGGTGCACGTCGTCTTCGCGGACGCGTTCCTCCGCGCGTTCGAGCGGTACGCCGACCGGCCCGTGCCGGGCGGCCCGGACGCCTACGTCCGCGACTGGGCGATCGCCGGCGAGCTGATGGGCGTGCCCGACCCACCGCGCAGCGTCGCCGAGCTCGACGCCCGCCTCGTCGCCGCCCGCGACAGCGGCGTCCTCCGTGCGGACGAGCGGGTGCTCGATGCGGTGCGCTTCATCCGCCGTCCGCCGCTGCCGGCCGTGCTCCGGCCGACGTATCCCGCGCTCTTCCGCGGCGCCGTGGCCACGCTGCCCGACTGGGCGCGCACGATGCTCCGGCAGCGGCCGGTCCTGCCCGCCGAGGAGCTGGCGACCCGCGCCGTCCTCGCCTCCAGCCGGCGTCTGCTCGGCACGGCGGCGGCGCCCGGGCAGGCGCGCATCCGGCTTGCGGCGCTCGCCGCACGCGACTCGGCCTGAGCCCGCGCGACTCGGCTCGACCCCAGCGTCGTCTCCGTACGCTCGCGCTGGGCCGCACCGGCCCACTGAGACGAAGGAGTACCGATGCCCACTCGCACCGCTCGCACCGCCTGGGACGGCGGCCTGCAGGACGGCTCCGGCCAGGTCGAGCTGAGCAGCTCGAAGGTCGGCACGTTCGACGTCTCGTTCCCGCGCCGCGCGGCGGACGACGCCGGCGGCTACACCAGCCCGGAGGAGCTCGTCGCCGCGGCCCACTCGGCGTGCTTCGCGATGCAGCTCTCCGCCAACGTGGCGGAGGAGGGCGGCACGCCGGTCTCGCTCGAGGTGACCGCCGACGTGTCGCTCGGCCCGGACAGCGCCGCGGGCGGCTTCAAGCTCACGGGCATCACGCTGACGGTCAAGGGCGAGGTCGAGGGGCTCGACGATTCAGGCTTCCAGCGCGCCGCGGAGGCCGCGAAGGCGGGCTGCCCGATCAGCAAGGCCCTGACCGGCGTCGACATCACGCTCAAGGCGTCGCTGGTCAGCTGAGCACGCGACGGGAGGGCGCGGTCGCAAGGCTCGCCGGCGCTCGCACCTCGACCAGCGGGTCCGCCCCGTCGGTCGAGGTGCGAGCGGAGCGAGCCTCGAGACCGGCCCGCCCTACAGCCAGTTCCGGCGCCGGAACGTGACGTAGAGGACGATCCCGAGCGTCACCATCGCGGTCAGCGCGAGCGGGTAGCCGAACGGCCACGCCAGTTCGGGCATGTTCTTGAAGTTCATGCCCCAGATCGACGCGAGCAGGCCGGGGAAGAAGCCGATCGCAGCCCAGGACGACACCTTCTTCACCTGGTTGCCCTGCTCGAACGCGTCCCGGGTCAGCTTCTCGATCTGGTCGTTCTGCCGCTGGCCGACGAGCGTCGAGTTCACCATGAGCGCGTTCTGCAGCAGGACGCGGAACCCCTCGACGCGCTCCTGGACGCGGGTGACGTGGTCGAGCACGTCCCGCAGCCCGCGCCGGACCTCGAGGAGGTCCTCCCGCCCGTCGATCTCCGCGCGCAGCTGCTGGAGCACGCCGGCGAGCGGCGCGATCGCGCGCTGGAAGGTGATCACCTCGCGGGTCAGCTCGTAGATCCGCTGGGAGACGCTGCTGTCGCCGGCGAACAGCTGGTCCTCGATCTCGTCGATGTCGTTCTCGAGGCCGTTCACGACGGGGCTGTAGTCGTCCACGACCCGGTCCGCGATCGCGTAGAGGACGGCGAGCGGACCCTTCGCCAGCAGCTTCGGCTCGGCCTCGAGGCGCGCGCGCACGGCCTGCAGCTCGGGCGCCTCCGCGTGCCGCACGACGACGACGTAGTCGCGGCCGACGAACAGGTCGACCTCGCCGAAGTCGACCCGCTCCTCGGTGTCCATGTAGCGGGCGTGCCGGAGGACGACGAACCGGTCGCCCCCGTAGCGCTCGATCTTCGGCCGCTGGTGCCCCTCGAGCGCGTCCTCGACGGCGAGGGGGTGCAGGGAGAACTCGTCCGCCACGGACTGCAGCTCGGCCGGATCGGGGCGGTACAGGCCGATCCAACCGAAGCCCTGCCTCGCCTTCACGAGGTCGTACGTCTCGGAGAGGCTCGTCGGGTCGGGCGTCCGCTTCCCGTCCACGTACACCGCGTTGTCGATGATCGGCACGAGCGGAGACTAGTGAGCCCGGTCATCCGGTCGACGCACGCGGGGACCCCGGGTTTCGCGGGTACGGTTCGCAACGTGTCCCGCATCGCCGCTGTCGCGACGGCCCTGCCGTCGCACGCCTACCCCCAGCAGGCGATCACGGACCTGCTCGCGCCGATCGTCGCGCACGACCCGCGCAAGCAGGCGCTGATGCGCCGGATGCACGCCTCCTCCCGCGTCGCGACCCGGCACCTCGTCCTGCCGCTCGAGGAGTACCGCGACGCGCTCACGTTCGGGCAGACGAACGACCGCTTCGTCGAGGAGGGCACGCGGCTCGCCGAGTCGGCGGTCCGGCGGGCGCTCGCCGAAGCCGGTGTCCGGCCCGACGAGGTCGACCTGATCGTCTTCACCTCCGTCACCGGCCTGTCCGCGCCGAGCGTCGACGCGCTCCTCGTGCCCCGGCTCGGGATGCGGGAGGACGTGAAGCGCATGCCGATGTTCGGGCTCGGCTGCGTCGCCGGCGCGAGCGGGATCGCCCGCGTGCACGACTACCTGGAGGGGCACCCGGAGGACGTCGCGCTGCTCGTCTCGGTCGAGCTCTGCTCGCTGACCGTGCAGAAGGACGACGACTCCGTCGACAACCTCGTCGCGAGCGGCCTGTTCGGCGACGGCGCGGCCGCGGTCGTGCTGGTCGGTGCCGCACGCGCGGCCGGCGTGCACGGCCCCGACGTCGTCGCGACCCGCAGCCGCCTGTACCCGGGCAGCGGCTCCGTGATCGGGTTCCGCCCGAGCGAGACCGGCTTCCGGGTGATCCTGACGGCGGGCGTGGTCGACGTCATCGACGCGAACTTCGCCGCGGACGCGACCGCCTTCCTCACCGATCACGGCCTCGGCGTGCCCGACGTCGCCACCTGGATCGCGCATCCCGGCGGGCCGAAGGTGCTCGACGCGTTCCAGCGCGGGCTCGACCTGCCCGCCGGCGCGCTCGACCGCAGCTGGGCGTCGATGGCCGCGGTCGGCAACCTCTCGTCGTCGAGCGTGCTGCACGTGCTGGCGGACGAGCTGCGGGCGCCTCACGACGACCACCAGATGGGCCTGCTGTTCGCGCTCGGACCGGGCGTGAGCGCCGAGCTCGTCCTGCTCCGCTGGCCGGAGGCCGCCGAGGCGCTGGCGGCCGCGTGAGCGCCGAGCTGCTCGCGGGGACGCCCGGCTGGTGGGCCGCGTACACCGCCTACCTGGTGCTGCTCGCCGGCACGAGCGTCGAGCGGTTCGTCGAGCTCGGCGTCTCCGTGCGGAACGCCCGCTGGGCCTTCGCGCAGGGCGGGGTGGAGACCGGCCGCGGCCACTTCCCGCCCATGGTCGCGCTGCACACCGCCCTGATCGCGGCGTGCGCCCTCGAGCCGCTGCTCGCCGCGCGCCCCTTCATCACCGCCCTGGCGGTGCCGATGGCGGTGCTCGCGCTCGGCTCGCAGGCGCTGCGCTGGTGGTGCATCCGCACGCTCGGCCGCCGCTGGAACACCCGCATCGTCGTCGTGCCCGGGCTGTCCCTGGTCCGGCGAGGCCCGTACCGCGTCCTGCCGCACCCGAACTACGTCGCGGTCGTCGTGGAGGGCGTGGCCCTCCCGCTCATCGCCTCCGGGTGGTCGACGGCGCTCGTCTTCTCGCTCCTGAACGCGGTCCTCCTGCTCGGGTTCCGCATCCCCGCGGAGGAGCGGGCGCTCGCCGCCGCCGCACCCGCCGAGGAGCCCGTGCGATGAGCGGCTTCATCGTGCGGGAGGTGGAGGAGCGCGACTGGACGCGCCTCCGCGCGCTGCGGCTCGAGATGCTCGCGGACACCCCGATCGCCTACCTGGAGACCCTCGAGACGGCGCAGGCGCACCCCGTGTCGCACTGGCAGCGGCAGGCGCGCGGCAGACCGGGCGGCGTGAAGCTCGTCGCCGAGCTCGAGGACGGCTCGTGGGTCGGCACGATGACGGGGATCATCGCGGAAGGGGTGCCGACGCTCGTGGCGGTGTACGTCGCGCCCGCCGTGCGCGGTGCGGCGGCGGGCGTCACCGACGCCCTGCTCGCGGGGATCGAGGCGTGGGCCGTGCAGCACGGCGACCAGCTGCGGCTGGAGGTCAACGAGCTGAACGGCCGGGCCGTGGAGGCCTACCGCCGCCGCGGCTTCGTCCTGACCGGGCGGACGACGCCGTACCCGCTCGATCCGCCGTCCCTCGAGCTCGAGATGGTCAAGGGCCTCCGCTGACCCGCCGTCCCACGGCGGATGCGGGTTCCGGCCCGGTCACGCGGGCGTCGGTGGGAACCGGGAGAATGGCGCCGTGACGGCGAAGGGCGGCGAGGGGGAGCGGCAGGTCTCGGCCGCCGACGTCGACAGCTCGCGCGCCACCGTGCTCCACGTCGACATGGACGCGTTCTTCGCGTCGGTCGAGCTGCTCGAGCACCCGGAGCTCGTGCACCGCCCGGTGATCATCGGGCACGAGGGCGGCCGCGGCATCGTCAGCTCCGCGAACTACGCCGCGCGCCGGTTCGGCATCCGGTCCGCGATGCCGGTGGCGCGGGCGATGCGGCTCTGCCCGCAGGCCGTGGTCCTGCATCCGCACTACGAGAAGTACCGGGACGCGTCCGCCGAGGTGATGCGGATCTTCCACGACGTGACGCCGATCGTCGAGCCGCTCTCGATCGACGAGGCGTTCCTCGACGTCGCCGGCGCGGTCCGGCTGTTCGGGCCGCCCGCGCGGATCGCCGCCAACCTGCGGGCGCGGGTGCGCCGCGAGACCGGGCTGACCTGCAGCATCGGCGCCGGTGCCACGAAGTTCATCGCGAAGCTCGCCTCGACCCGTTCCAAGCCCGACGGGCTGCTCGTCGTGCCGCCGGAGCGGACGCTCGAGTTCCTCCACCCGCTGCCGATCGGCGCGATCTGGGGCGTCGGCCCGGCGACCCGCGAGAACCTCGAGCGGCGCGGCATCCGCACCGTCCGCGACCTGGCCGAGACGCCCCGCCAGGTGCTCGAGGGCTGGGTCGGGCCCGCGGCCGGCGGGAAGCTCCACGACCTCGCCTGGGGTCGGGACGCGCGGCACGTCAGCACCAGTCGGACCGACAAGAGCATCGGCCACGAGAACACCTTCGGCACCGACATCAGCGACCTCGGGGCGCTGCAGCGCGAGCTGCTCGAGCAGGCGGACCGGGTGGCGGTGCGGCTCCGCAAGGGCGGCTGGCGGGCGCGGACGGTGTCGCTGAAGGTGCGGTTCGCCGACTTCACCACGATCACCCGGTCGAGGACGCTGCCCGAGGCGACGGACCTGGCGCGGCGGATCCACGAGCAGACGGTCGAGCTGCTCGACGCGGCGGACCTCCGCGGCCGGGCCGTGCGGCTGCTCGGCACCCGGGGCGAGCAGCTCGTGCGGGCGGAGGACGAGCTGCTCGGGCTGTGGAGCGACCAGGAGCAGTGGCGCGGGGCCGAGACCGCGGCGGACCGCGCCGCGCTGCGCTTCGGCCGGGGTGCAGTGCTGCCGGCGGCGCTGCTGGAGCGCCCGGTCGACCGCGAGCGCCTCGCCGACAGCGAGGGCTGATGGCGATCGAGGCCCAGGGACGTCGCAGGGGCACGTCGCGGCACCGCTCGGCGTCGCGGTTCGCGATCCCGCGACCCGTCGGGCGGGCCGCCCGGGTGCTGACGCCCGTCCTCTCGCTGCTGCCGCCCGTCGTGCTGCTCGTGCTGGTGCAGTCGCTCAGCCCGGTGGCGCAGCGGGTGCCGTCGGGCGCGGCCCGGTTCGACCTCGCCGGCGCATGGCTGGCGACCGAGCCCGGCGCGCTGGCGGGCACCACGTCGTGGCTCACCGCGCCGACCCTCGGCCGGCTGCAGCTCGGGCTGCTCGTGCGCGGTCTGCAGGGCGGCCAGGCGCAGAGCGTGCTCGCCGCCGCGCACGGCGGTGTGCTGCTGCTCGCGGTCGTGGAGGCGGTCCTGCTCTGGTGGGTGCTGCGTCGCGCGGGCGCCGGCGGCGTCGCGGCCGGGCTCGCGACCGCCGTGTTCGCGATCGCGCCGATCGCGGTCGTCACGCATGCGACGGTGTCCGCGACGACGTTCGGGGCGTGCTGGCTGCTGCTCGGCACCGGCCTCGCGCTCGGCCGAACCCGGACCGGCCGGATCGCGGGCGGTGCGGCGGCCGCGGTCGCGGTGGCGTCCGCGCCGGTCCTCGCGATCCCCGCCGTCGCGCTGGCCGCCCTGCTCGTCGTCCGGTTCGCCGCGGAGCGCGCGCGGCGGGGCGGTGCCTGGGTCCGGCCGGTGCTCGCCGTCGGGCTCGGGTTCGGGGTCGCGGCCGTCCTGCTCGCGGTCGCCATGGCCGTCACCGCGGCCCTGCCCGCGGGTGCCGCGACCGCGCGCCTGGACGCGCTCACCGCCGCGCAGGGCTCCGCCCCGACCCTGGGCGCCGCGGCCTTCGCGACCTGGATCGCGACGGACCCGCTCGCGCTGCTGCTCGTCCTCGCCGCCGCCGTGCTGACGGCGATCGCCGGCCGCGGCCGCGGGCCCGTGGTGCTCCTCGCCGTGACGCTCGCCGCCGCCGTGTGGCCGCTCGGCGGCGACGCGGTGACGCCGCTCGTCCTCCTGCTGCCCGCGGCCGCCGCCGTGCTCGCCCGGTCGGTCGACGTGGGCGTCTCGGCCCTGGGGCACCCGACGTTCGTGCGCAGCGTGCTCGGCTCCGCGTGGCTGACGGGCGTCGGTGCCCTCCTCGTCGTCGGGATCACGGCCTGGCTCGTCGGCCTCGGCGGCCTCGTCCGCGGCGCCGACCAGCCGGTCGCCCAGGCGGAACGGTGGATCGACAGCAGCGTGCCCGCCGGGCAGACGGTGCTCGTGGGCCTCGGCGCCTACCCGGACCTCGTCGGGACGACGAAGGCGACGATCGGCTGGTACGGCGGCCCCGCGGGCACGACCGACGTGCCGAGCTCCGTCCCCTGGAGCCGGGCCGACTACGTCGTCGCCGACGCGTCCCTGCCGCCCGACCGCACGGGCGCCGCGGCGAGCGTGCTCGGCCGCTCCCTCGAGGTCGCGACCTTCGGCCGCGGGGATGCCGCGATGTCCGTCCGCGCCGTCCGGGAGACGGGCACCGCGACCGCGCCCGCCGCGCCCACCACGGCTGCGGGCCGACGGGCGGCCGAGGTCCGGAAGCAGGCGGGCACGCAGCTGGCCGAGAACCCGCGCGTGCAGGTCGACGGCCAGGACCGCGCCCGGCTGCTCGCCGGCGACGTCGACACCCGCATCGTGCTCGTCCTCGCGCAGTTCGTCACGGCGCACAGCGTGGCGATCAGCGGCTTCGGCACCGCCCAGGGCGACACCTCCGGCATCCGGACCACGGTGACGATCAAGGCCATCGACGGCCGGGCGGTGCCGACCGACGGCACGAAGACGGGCGTGCTGCTGCGGTTCCTCTCCGACCTCCGCGGCGACTTCGCGACGAAGTCCATCGACGCCAGCGACGACGGGATCACGGCCGCGTTCCGCCCGGCGCCCGACCTCGTCCCGAGCGGCTGAACGCTGCCGTTCCCTGCGGACGTCGAGGAGGAGGGGCCATACTCTGCGCTCGATGATCCGAATCCGCCGACCCCTGTTCGCAGCGCTCGCCGCCGCCCTCCTGGCCGTCGCGTTGCCCGCCGCGCCCGCTTCCGCCGCGTCCCGCGACGGGTGGGTGCGCCTCGCCCACATGTCCCCGGACACGGCCGCCGTGAACATCACGCTGTCGAGCCTGTCCGGCGACGTCACGCTGTTCCGCCTGCAGAACGTCGGCTACGGCGCGGTGTCGAAGTACATGCGCCTGCCGCAGGGCACCTACGCCCTCGCGATGGTGCCGGCGGGGGAGAACGACCCGAACGCGACGCCCGTCGTCAGCGGTTCGGTCAAGATCACCGCGGGCAAGGCCGAGACCCTCGCGGCGATCGGCAAGAACGACGACCTGAAGACCACCGTCTTCACCGACGACCTGAACACGGTCAGCGGTGACGACGCGCGGGTGCGCATCGTCCAGGCCTCGGTCACGCACAAGACGGTCGATGCGAAGGCCGGCTCGACGACGGTCGCGAGCGACGCGTCCTTCGGCGACGTGTCGAAGTACGCCACGGTGAAGGCCGGCTCGACCGCCATCGACCTCAGCGCGGGTTCGGACACGCAGACCGTCACGCAGCAGTTCGCGGCGGGCAGCGCGCACACGCTGTTCGTGATCGACGACTCCAAGGGGGACCTGACGGTCTCGCCGGCGCTGGACAGCGCCGCCGCGACGGAGACGCCGGTCGGGTCGCTCGCCGCGGGCGGCGGCGGCCTCGCCGACGGCACCTCGGAGGTCGCGCTCGTGCTCGCCGCGATGGCCGCCGCGGGCGGCGCGATCGCGTTCGGCGCGATGGCCCGCCGTCGTCGCGAGGTGCTCGGCTCCTGACCGGCCGCGCACGGCTCGTCGCCGCCCTCGTCGCCCTCGTGCTGGCGATGGGCGGCGGCGCCGCACTGACCTGGCGCGGCGTCGTCGAGCAGCGGGCCGTGGCGGAGCAGGCGGCGGACGAGTCCGCACGGATCGCCGCCATGACCGCGGCGGAGCGGCGCACGGCGCGCGGCGGCACCGACGGTTTCCAGGAGCCCGTCGTGTCGCAGCCGCCGACGAGGAGCACGGCCGTGCCCATGCGGGTGCTGATCCCGGAGCTCGGCGTCGACTCCTCGCTCGAGCGGCTGCACCAGGATGCGCGCGGCGTGCTCGTCGCCCCCGAGTACGCGGACCAGGCGGGGTGGTGGGCGAAGGGCGTCGTCCCGGGCGACACCGGCGCCGCCGTGATCGTCGGGCATCTCGACACGATCCTCGGCCCGGCGGTGTTCGAGCATCTGAAGCAGCTGCGTCCCGGCGACCTCATCGAGGTCCGGATGTCGGACGGCCGGACGCTGCGGTTCGCCGTCGACGGCAGCCACGTCGTGAAGAAGGCGCTGTTCCCGAGCGACCAGGTCTACGGGCCGACGCCGGACGCGCAGCTGCGCCTCATCACCTGCAGCGAGCCCTTCGACCCGGTGGCTCACAGCTACACGGACAACCTCGTGGTGTTCGCGACGCTGAAGAGCTGAGTCGACCCGCTCATCGAGGTGCGGAGCGATGCGGAGCCTCGAGACCATCGCTCGAGCTGCCGCCGCCCCGGATCAGGCGAGGGTTCTGGTCCTGAGGATCTCCCGGGAGAAGCGGGTCGGCTCTGCCAGGGCCTCCTTCGCGCCGTCGCGGGCGTCCGGCTCCGCGTCGGAGGAGTTGCCCCAGAGCAGCACGCCCTGCACGACCTCCCCGTCGAGGTAGTAGACCGTGCCCTTCTCACCCGGCTCCGCCCACGCGGCGACGGTCTCGAGGGACGAGTCGAGCGTGCCGACCGCCTCGTACCGGTGGCCGAAGACCATGGAGTAGAAGTACGGCGTGTAGGTGAACGGCGTCTCGTCGCCGACCATCGCACGTCCCACCGCGCGGCCCTGCTTGCGGGCGTTGTCGACGTGCTCGATGCGGCGCCGGCCGAGGATCGCGTCCGGGTAGCTGGCGACGTCGCCCGCCGCGTAGACGGACCGGTTGCTGGTCCGCAGGTGCTCGTCGACGACCACGCCGTCCTCGACGACGAGGCCGGCGGCCTCCGCGAGCTCCGTGTTCGGCGTGATGCCGAGGCCGAGCACGACGACGTCCGCCTCGATCGTCGCGCCGCCCTCCGTCGTGAGGACCACGCCGTCGTCGGTCGCGGTGCCGGACGCGATCCGGGTGTCCGGGACGATCTCGACGCCGGCGTCCTCGAACCAGCCCTGGAACCGCTCCGCGAGGTCGGCGGGGAGCACCTTCTCGCGTAGCACGGAGTCCGGCGTGACGAGCGTGACCCGGCACCCGTTCTGCACCAGCGCGGCGGCGATCTCCGTGCCGATGTAGCTGCCGCCGACGACGGCGACGTGGGGCCGGTCGTCCGCGAGCGCACGGAGGTGCCGGTAGTCCGCGAACGTGCGGAAGTAGATGACGCGGTCGCCCGCGGGCAGGTCGATCGTCTTCGGGGAGCCGCCCGTCGCGAGCAGCAGCGCACCGTACTCGATCGTCTCGCCCTCGACCGTGACGGTCTTCGCCTCCGGGTCGATCGACTCCACGGTCACCCCGGTGCGCACCTCCGCGCCGGTCGACGACGTGCCGAGCGGCAGCTTCTCCTCGGTGAAGGAGTCGTCGATCCAGATCAGCTTGGACAGCGCCGGTCGCGTGTAGGGCTCGTCGGGGTCGTCCCCGAGGACGAGGATCGCGCTGTCGGGATCGAGCTCCCGGATGCCCTTCGCCGCCGCATCGGCGATCATGCCGCCACCGACGATCACGTACTCGTACCTGGTCACCCCTGCACCTTGGCAGGGCAGCCTGAGGCGGCGTCCCAGGTGCGCCGTACGGTCGACGTCGTGGCCCGCCTCACCGTCGCCGTGCTCTGCCTCGTACAGTTCGTCGACGTGCTCGGGGTCACCTCGGCCACGACGGCGATCCCGACGATCGTGCGCGCGCTCGACGCGGATGGCTCCGCCGCAGCGCTCATCGGCAGCGCCTACGCGACGGCGTTCGGCGGCCTGCTCGTCGTCGGGGCGCGCATCGGCGACCGGGTCGGTGCCCGGCGGCTGGTCCTGGCCGGCGTCGCCGCGTTCGGGGCGATCGGGGGCGCGGCCGCCTTCGCGACGGACGTCCGCCTCGTCGTGCTGGCCCGCGCGCTGCAGGGCGCGGCGGCCGCGGTCACGGTGCCGTCCGCGCTCCGTCTGCTGCTCGCCGTCGCCGAGCGCGATCCGTTCCGCCGGCGGGCGGTCGGCCTGTGGAGCGCCGCCGGCGCGGTCGCCGGCGCCTGCGGCTTCCTCGTCGGCGGGCTGCTCACGCAGGCCGCCGGCTGGCAGGCCGTGTTCTGGATCGCGGGGCCCGTCGCCGTCGTGCTCCTCGTCGCGCTGATCCCGCTGACGGCGCCGCTGCCGAGGCCGGTCGACCGGTCGCAGCGGATCGGCCCGCTCGGCGCGCTCCTGCTCGTGACGGCGGTCGCCTGCGTCGTGCTCGGCGCCTCGCTCGCCGAGCGGGCGGAGGGCCGGTCGCTCGGTGGCCTCCTCGTCCTCGGCGGGCTGGTCGTCGCGGCGGCGCTCGTCGCCCAGCAGCGGCGCACGACCGCACCGCTGCTGCCGAGCGGCGGCTTCCGCGACCGCAATCTGCGCACCGGAGCGGCGACGGCGTTCGTGAACACCGCCACCACGAGCGCCGTCGCGGTGCTGGCGACGATCCAGCTCCAGACGGCGCTGAGCGCGCCCCCGCTCGTCGCCGGCCTCGCGCTGCTCCCGATCAGCGTCGGCGCGGTCCTGGGCTCGCTCGCCGCGCCCCGGATCGGCGCCACGCTCGCGCCGAGGCGGGCCGCCGCGCTCGGGCTCGCCGGCATCGCGGCCGGTGACGCGGGCCTGGCCGCTGCGGCGGCCTCCCTGCCCGGCACGGTCGTGGCCGGCTCCGTTATGGGCCTCGGGCTGGGCGCGGCGTCCGTGCCCGCCACGGCGATCGGCACCGATGTGCCCGCCGGGCTCGTCGGCGGCGCCGCCGGCGTGGTGAACACCGCCGCGCAGCTCGGCACCGCGCTCGGGGTCGCGGGCCTCGTCGTGCTGGCCGGGGTGGTCGGTGGTGCGGCGGGCACGACGGTCGCCGACCTCGTCGCGGCCGCCATCGCCCTCGTCATGGCGATCGGCCTCGCGTCGGTCAGGGGCCCGGCGCGTCCGCGCTCCTGACCCCGCGAGGTGCTCCGGATTCCAGCCGTCCGGGTCGCATCGGAGCGGCAGGAATCCGGAGCGACATCCGTTCAGGCGACGACGACCGCCGCGCTGTCCGGCGGCAGGGTCAGGCTGCCGCCCGACAGCGCGACCCCGTCGGTGGTCGCGAGCTCGAGCGCGCCGTCGACGGCCACCGCGACCTCCGCCGCGCCGAGGTTCACCGCGATCGTCACCCCGCCGCGCTGCAGCACGAGCACGCCCGCCTCGTCGTCGGCCGCGGCCTCCGTCGTCGTGAACCGCGGGTCGGTCAGGTCCGACTGCGACCGGCGCAGCGCGATGAGCCTGCGGTGGAGGTCGAGCAGCTCCGCGTGGTGTCCGCGTCCCACCTCCGCCCAGTCGAGCTTCGAGCGCTCGAACGTGGCCGGGTCCTGCGGATCCGGCACGTCGTCCGGGTTCCAGCCCATCTTCGCGAACTCCTCGATGCGGCCCTTCGCGGTCGCCTCACCGAGGTCGTGCTCGGGGTGGGAGGTGAAGAACTGCCACGGCGTCGACGCGCCCCACTCCTCGCCCATGAAGAGCATCGGCGTGTAGGGCGTGAGGAGGTTCAGCACGGCGCCGACCGCGAGCCGGGCGGGGGCGAGGGTCTGCGACAGCCGGTCGCCCGCCGCGCGGTTGCCGATCTGGTCGTGGTCCTGCGCGAAGGTGACGAGCCGGCTCGTCGGCATGGTCAGCCGATCGACGGGCCGGCCGTGGTGCCGCTCCCGGAACGACGAGTACGTGCCGTCGTGGACGAACCCGTGGGTGAGCGCGCGGGCGAGCACCGACAGGCCCTCGAAGTCCTCGTAGTACCCGGTGGTCTCGCCCGTCAGCGCGACGTGGAGCGCGTGGTGGTAGTCGTCGCTCCACTGCGCGTCGAGCCCGTACCCGTGCGCCTCGCGCGAGGTGATGAGCCGGGGGTCGTTCATGTCCGACTCGGCGATCAGCGTCAGCGGCCGGCCCTGGTGGGCCGACAGCACCGCCGTCTCCTCGGCGAGCTGCTCGAGCACGTGCTGCGCCCGGTGGTCGACGAGCGCGTGGACGGCGTCGAGCCGGAGGCCGTCGACGTGCATGTCCGACAGCCACATCAGCGCGTTGTCGACGATGTACCGCCGGACCTCGTCGGAGTCGGCGCCGTCGAGGTTCATCGACGTGCCCCAGGTGTTCGCGCCGCCCTCGGAGAAGTACGGGCCGAACTCCGGCAGGTAGTTGCCGGAGGGGCCGAGGTGGTTGTAGACGACGTCCTGGATGACCGCGAGCCCGCGCGCGTGCGCCGCGTCGACGAACCGCTGGTACGCCTCCGGGCCGCCGTAGGTCTCCTGCACGGCGTACCAGAGGACGCCGTCGTAGCCCCAGTTCCAGCGCCCGTTGAAGGCGTTCACGGGGAGCACCTCGACGTGGGTGACCCCGAGGTCGACGAGGTGGTCGAGCCGGTCGATCGCCGAATCGAGCGTCCCGTCGGGCGTGAAGGTGCCGACGTGCAGCTCGTAGATCACGCCGCCGGCGAGCGGGCGGCCGGTCCACGCATGGTCGGTCCAGCCGAACGCCGTCGGGTCGAACCGCTGGGACAGCCCGTGGACGCCGTCGGGCTGCCGGCGCGACCGCGGGTCGGGACGCGGCGTGCGCTCGTCGTCGACGAGGTAGCCGTACCGGGCGTCGGCCGGCACCTCGTCGACGCCGTCCGGCGTCCACCAGCCGTCCTCCGCCCGGGTCATCGGCAGCGTCTCGTCGCCGAGGCGCAGGCGGAGCCGCTCGGGCTTCGGCGCCCAGACGGCGAGGGGGTGGCGGATGGGGACGGTCACGGCTTTCCTCCGACCTCGACGAGCAGCGCGACGGGGTAGTGTTCGAGCAGGTCGGCGACGCGCAGCTCGCCGCCCTGGAACTCGCGGTCGGTCAGCACGTCGACGACCGGCGCGCTGCCGACGTCGACGACGGTGTCGCCCCAGCCGCCGCGCTCGGCGAGGCCGATCGGCAGGCGGGTCGCGAGCGCGATGGCGCCCCCGCGGTCGAACGCGACGAGGTGCTCGGCGGCCGCACCGGTCGCCGTGAGCGGCGTGTACCCGGTGAACAGCTCGGGACGGTCCCGGCGGAGGCGCAGCGTCTTCGCGACGACGAGCAGCTTCGCGGCGCCGGTCTCGTCGATGGCGGGCAGCGCGCCCTCGTCGATCTCGGCGAGCAGCTCCCGCCGCCGCGCGAAGTCGACCGCGCGCCGGTTGTCCGGGTCGACGAGGCTCTGCTCCCAGAGCTCGCTGCCCTGGTAGACGTCCGGCACGCCGGGCGCCGCGAGCTGCAGCAGCTTCATCGAGAGCCCGTTCGACCAGCCGGCCGGGTCGAGCCGCGTCGCGATGCGCTCCACGAGCTCCGCGACCGCTTCGTCGTCGTAGACGCGGTCGACGGCGTCGCGGAGACGCGCCTCGAACGCCTCGTCGCCGTCGGTCCAGGTCGTGGAAACGCCGGCCTCCTTGGAGGCCTTCTCCGCGTAGGCCTGCAGCCGGTCGCGCTCGATCGGCCACGCGCCGACGGCGGCCTGCCAGAGCAGGTTCGCGAAGGTCGGGTCGCCGAAGCCGTTGATGCGCTCCAGCGTGGTGATCGCGTCGCTCCACTCCTTCGGCAGCTCCGAGAGCACGTCGATCCGGGCGCGGACGTCCTCGCCGCGCTTCGTGTCGTGCGTCGTCAAGGTCGTCATCGCGGTCGGCCACGCGTCCTGCCGCTGCGACTGCCGGGCGTGGAACCGCTCGACGGACTCGGCGAAGTCGTCGGGCTCCCCGCCGACCTCGGTCAGGCTGCCGAGCCGGGTGGAGCGGTAGAAGGCGCTGTCCTCCACGCCCTTCGCCATCACCATGCCGCTCGTCTGCTGGAACCGCTGCGCGACCGCCGTCGACGGGTCGCGGAGCAGACGGGAGGCGACGTCGATCTCGGGGGCGAGGTCGGGGCGGTGCCGCTTCGCCTCCGTTACCGCGGTGTCGAGGGCCTCGACGCCACGGGGGAGGTAGGACCGGTAGACCGGGAAGCAGGTGAGCAGCTCGCCCATCGCGTCGGCGAGGCGCTCGGGGTCGGTGTCGCCGGCGGCGTCGGTCGCGGTGCGGACGAGCCGAAGCACCTCAGAGCGGAGGATGCCGTCCGCCACCTCGCGCTTCGTGTCGTGGATCAGCGCCTTCCAGTCGGTCGGGCCGTCGAGCCGCGCCGCGAGGACCGTGAGCGGGCCCTCGCCCGCAGGGTCGATCAGCACGCGGTCGAAGTCGCCGAGCGCGTCGTAGCCGGTCGTGCCGGCGGTCGCCCAGTCGTCCGGCAGCGGCTCGTCGCCCTCGAGGATCTTCTCGACGAGCACGTAGCGACCCCCGGTGGCCGCCGCGAGCGCGTCGAGGTAGCCCTTCGGGTCCGCGAGGCCGTCCGGGTGGTCGATGCGGAGCCCGTCGACGAGCCCGTCGCGGATCCAGCCGACGATCGTGCGGTGGGACTCGTCGAAGACCTCCGGGAGCTCCACCCGGATGCCGGCGAGCGTGTTCACCGCGAAGAACCGGCGGTAGTTGAGGTCGTCGTCCGCCCGCCGCCAGTCGACGAGCTCGTAGTGCTGCCGCTCGTGGACGGTCCTCGCGTCGGCACCGTCGTCGACGGTCCCGGGCGCGACGGGGAAGCGGTTGTCGTAGTAGACGAGCTCCGAGCCCTGCACCTGCAGCGCGTCGAGGTCATCGGCGCTGCCGAGCACGGGGATGCGGAGCTTGCCGCCGCCGAAGTCCCAGTCGATGTCGAACGCGTCGGCGTAGCGCGACCCGCGGCCGTGCTGCAGCACGTCCCACCACCACGCGTTCTTCGCGGGCGTGGCGACGCCCATGTGGTTCGGCACGATGTCGACGAGCACGCCGAGGCCCTTGCCGTGCGCCGCCGCGGCGGCCGCGACGAGGCCCTCGTCACCGCCGCGCGCCGGGTCGACGCGCTCGTGCGAGATGACGTCGTAGCCGTGGTCGGAGCCGGGCTCGGCCTCGAGCAGCGGCGACAGGTAGACCCAGTCGACGCCGAGGTCGGCGAGGTAGTCGGTGAGCTCGGCCACCGAGTGGAGGTCGAACGCCGCGCGCACCTGGACGCGGTACGTGGAGACGGGAGCGGGCCGGGGATCGGTCACGAGGCAGGTCCTACTTCTTGTCGGGCTTGAGATCGGAGGCGACCTGCGCAGCGGCCTGCCCGGTCGCCTGGGCGTTCGCGAGCACGGCCAGCGATGCGGCCACCGAGTGATCGGGCTCGGTCTCGAGGTCCTGATGGGCCTGGAGCACGACCAGCGAGCGCCCCTGGAGCGGCAGCTGGTTGCCCGCACGCAGTGGACCACGGTCGGTGTTGTGCGCGCTCGTGTCCACGACGACGTCCCAGGAGGCTCCGTACGTCTTCGCAGGGAGCTTGCACTTCACCTGGTCGGGATCGGCGTTGAAGTAGAGCAGGAAGTCGACGTCCGTGACCCGCTCGCCGCGGGCGTCCCGGTCGCGGAGGCCCTCGCCGTTCAGGTACACGCCGACCGCGCGGCCGAAGCCGCTGTCCCAGTCCTCCGGCTGCATCGGCGAGCCGTCGGGCCGCAGCCACTCGATGTCGGGCTTCGGCGCGCCCTCCTCGCGGCGCTGCGGGCGGCCGTCGAAGAACCGGGCGCGGCGGAAGACCGGGTGCTCCTTGCGGAGCCGCGAGACCGCCGCGGTGAACTCGATCAGCGGCGCGTCCGCCTGGTCCCAGTGGACGTAGGCGATGTCGCTGTCCTGCGCGTAGGTGTTGTTGTTGCCGCCCTGGGTGCGGCCGAGCTCGTCACCGTGCAGCAGCATCGGCACGCCCTGGCTGAGCAGCAGGGTCGCGATGAGGTTGCGCTGCTGCTTCGCCCGGATGGTGAGCACGGCGTGGTCGTCGGTCTCGCCCTCCACGCCGCCGTTCCACGAGCGGTTGTGGGACTCCCCGTCGTTGCCGCCCTCGCCGTTCGCCTCGTTGTGCTTCTCGTTGTAGGAGACGAGGTCGCGGATGGTGAAGCCGTCGTGCGCGGTGACGAAGTTGATGGAGGCGACCGGCCGCCGGCCGTCGTTCTCGTAGAGGTCCGCCGATCCGGTGAGCCGCGCCGCGAACTCGCCGAGGGTCGACGGCTCGCCGCGCCAGAAGTCGCGGACCGTGTCGCGGTACTTGCCGTTCCACTCCGTCCACTGCGGCGGGAAGTTGCCGACCTGGTAGCCGCCGGGGCCGATGTCCCACGGCTCGGCGATCAGCTTCACCTGGCTGACGATCGGGTCCTGCTGCACGAGCTCGAAGAAGGTCGACAGTCGGTCGACCTCGTAGAACTCGCGGGCGAGCGTCGCGGCGAGGTCGAAGCGGAAGCCGTCGACGTGCATCTCCGTGACCCAGTACCGGAGCGAGTCCATGATCAGCTGCAGCGCGTGCGGGTGCCGCACGTTCAGGCTGTTCCCCGTGCCGGTGTAGTCCATGTAGAACCGCTTGTCGTCGTCGACGAGGCGGTAGTACGCGGCGTTGTCGATGCCGCGCATCGAGAGGGTCGGGCCGAGGTGGTTGCCCTCCGCGGTGTGGTTGTAGACCACGTCGAGGATCACCTCGATGCCCGCGTCGTGCATCGCCCGCACCATCGACTTGAACTCCTGCACCTGCTGCCCGAGCTGCCCCGCGGATGCGTACTCGTTGTGCGGCGCGAAGAACGCGATCGTGTTGTAGCCCCAGTAGTTGCGGAGGCCCTTCTCGAGCAGCGTCGAGTCCTGCACGAACTGGTGCACCGGCATCAGCTCGATCGCCGTGATGCCGAGCTTCTGCAGGTGCTCGATGACGTGCGGGTTGGCGAGGCCCGCGTAGGTGCCCCGCTCCGCCTCCGGCACGTCGGGGTGCCGGTAGGTGAGGCCCTTCACGTGCGCCTCGTAGATCAGCGTCTCGTTGTAGGGCGTCTTCGGCGGGCGGTCGCCGCCCCAGTCGAAGAACGGGTTGACGACGACGGAGAGCATGACCTTGCCGGCCGAGTCCTCGTCGTTCGTCGAGTCGGGGTCGCCGAACGTGTACGAGAACAGGGACTGGTCCCAGTCGTAGGCGCCGACGGTCGCCTTCGCGTACGGGTCGAGCAGCACCTTGTTCGGGTTGCAGCGGCACCCGTTCGCCGGGTCGTACGGCCCGTGGACGCGGAAGCCGTAGCGCTGTCCGGGCTGGATCTGCGGCAGGTAGCCGTGCCAGACGTAGGCGTCGACGTCGACGAGGTCGACGCGCGTCTCGGTGCCGTCCTCCTCGAACAGGCAGAGCTCGACCCGCTCCGCGACCTCCGAGAAGAGGGCGAAGTTCGTGCCCGTCCCGTCGAAGGTGGCTCCGAGGGGATAGGCGGTTCCGGGCCAGGACTGCACGGCGGCTCCAAGGGTCGGGGGCGTGGACGGCGACGAGGGTATCGGCGGAGCGCTTGGAGAAGGGGGCTACCGTTCGCCCATGACGTCCCTGCCGGTCCGCATCGCGGACACGTTGAAGCAGTTCGGTGCCCAGGTCGCCTACGGCGACGAGCGCGAGATCGAGGGCACGACCTTCGTCCCGGTCGCCCTCGTCGCCTACGGCTTCGGCGGCGGCGGCCCCGAGGAGGAGGGCGGAGGAGGCGGAGGCGGCTGGGTCGTCCCCGTCGGCGCGTACGTCGGCGACAGCCTCGGCGTGCGGTTCCAGCCGAACCCGGTCGCGCTCGCCGCCGTCGCGATCCCGCTCGTGTGGGTGTCCGGCAAGGCGCTGGCGCGCATCGTGAAGGCGCTGAAGAAGTAGGTGACCGAGCCCGCGCCGTCGCTCGAGCGCCCGGTCGCCGCGCCGCCGGCCGGCCGGCGGTCGAGCGCGCTCGCGGCGATCGCCGGGGTCGCGAGCGCGGCCGCCGCGCTCGGCGCGGGGGAGCTCGTCGCCGCGGTCTTCAACGCCTCCGCGAGCCCGATCCTGTCGGTGGGCTCGTTCGTCATCGACCTGACGCCGGCGTTCCTGAAGTCCGCGGTGATCGCCGCCTTCGGGACCGGGGACAAGCCGTTCCTCATCGTCGTGCTGCTCGTCCTGGTCCTGGCGGTCGGCGCGCTCGCCGGGTTGCTGCAGGCCCGGCGGCGGCCGTTCGGCGTCGTGCTCGTCGCGCTGCTCGGCGTGGTCGCAGCGGGCGCGGCCGTCACGCGGACGGGTGCGACGGCGGTCGACGCCGCGCCCTCGGTCGTCGCCGCCGTGATCGGCGCGGCGATGCTCGTGCGCCTCATCGGGCGGAGCACGACGACCGGCCGCCGCGCGTTCCTCCGCGGCGCGGTCGTGACGACGGCCGTCGGGATCGCCGCGGGCGTCGCCGCCCGCGCGCTGAGCGCCGGGCAGCGCGGGACGCAGCGGGCGATCGCCGCCGTGCGCCTCCCGACGCCGACGGCGACCGCGGCTCCGCCGGCCGCGGCCGACTCGTTCGACGTCCCCGGCCTGACCCCGCTCGTCACGCCGAACGCGGACTTCTACCGGATCGACATCGCGCTCTCGCCGCCCGCCATCGACCCCGCCGCCTGGCGGCTCGAGGTGACGGGGGAGGTCGAGAACCCGTTCACGCTGACCTACCGCCAGCTCTCGGCGCTGCCGATGCACGAGTCGCCGACGACGCTCATGTGCGTCTCGAACGAGGTCGGCGGCACGCTGAACGGGACCGCCGTCTGGCTCGGCACCTCCATCCGCGACCTCCTCGCCCGCGCGCGGCCGAAGGCCGGGGCCGACATGGTGCTGTCGTCGGGGGCGGACGGGTTCAGCGCGAGCACGCCGCTGTCCGTGCTGCAGGACGAGGGCCGTGACTCCCTCCTCGCGGTCGGGATGAACGGCGATCCGCTGCCCCAGCTGCACGGGTTCCCGGTCCGCATGGTCGTGCCGGGGCTCTACGGCTACGTGTCGGCGACGAAGTGGCTGACGAGGCTCGAGGTCACGCGCTTCGACGCAAAGGCCGCGTACTGGACGACGCGCGGGTACTCGGCGCAGGCGCCGGTCAAGATCTCGAGCCGGATCGACCGGCCCCGGAACGGCGCGCGCGCCGGGATGGTCACGGTCGCGGGCGTCGCGTGGGCGCAGCACACGGGCATCGCGCGGGTGCAGCTGCAGGTCGACGACGGCCCGTGGCGCGACTGCGAGCTCGCCGGCGACTGGTCGGTCGACGTGTGGCGGCAGTGGCGGTACCGGTGGCAGGCGGAGCGCGGCACGCACACCCTCCGCGTCCGCGCGACCGACGCGGACGGGCTCGTGCAGACGGCGAAGGTGCAGGGCGAGATCCCGAACGGAGCGACGGGCCTCCACACGGTTCAGGTCGCCATCACCTGACACCTTGCTCACGCTTCTTGCCGCCCGGACGGCGTCCGGGCGGCAAGAAGCGTGAGCAAGGTCGGGGGAGGCCTATGCTGCTCACGACACGGGAGTCCGGTATGCCGGGCTGAGAGGAAGCTGCTCCAAGCTTCGACCGTGGGGGCGGGCCGGGAGGTCCGCACCCCGCACCTGATCCGGATCATGCCGGCGCAGGGAGACTCTTCACACCGCCCGTGCTCGGACCTCTCGAAGGCGGGCACCGTGACCAGCACCACCTCCATCTCCACGACGCGTCGGCTGCGCTGGCGGGTCGTCGACATCGTCGTGGCGAGCGTGCTCGCCGTCGCGGCGTCGTTCCTCTTCATCGTCTGGAACACCGCGTACCTCGGCCCGAGCAACCTGCTCACGCCGCTGCTGCCCGGCGTCCAGGGCCTCGTGAACGGGCTCTGGTTCATCGCGGGCCCGCTCGTCGCGCTCGTCGTCCGCAAGCCGGGCGCCGCGCTCTACGGGGAGCTCGTCGCCGCGATCGTCTCCGCGCTCGTCGGCAACCAGTGGGGGGCGACGACGATCATCTCGGGCCTGGTGCAGGGCCTCGGTGCCGAGATCGTGTTTGCCGTCCTCGCCTACCGGGTGTGGACGTGGTGGAGCGCCGCGCTCGCCGGCGCGCTCTCGGGCGCCTTCGCGTCGGTCTACGACCTCGGCCTGCTGCCCGGACTCCCGGGCGGGTACGCCGGGTCGAGCGCCGCGTTCG
Source organism: Amnibacterium kyonggiense (assembly GCF_004364555.1). Taxonomy (GTDB): domain Bacteria; phylum Actinomycetota; class Actinomycetes; order Actinomycetales; family Microbacteriaceae; genus Amnibacterium; species Amnibacterium kyonggiense. The sequence continues at coordinate 1,577,472 of NZ_SOAM01000001.1, forward strand.
GCGCCGTCTACCTGCCGTCGCAGGCGATCTCGGGCGCGGTCCTGGCCGGCCTCCTGGCCTGGGTCGTCGTCCGGGCGCTCGCCGCGACCGGCGCCCTCGCCCGGTTTCCCGCCGGGCGCGCAGTGCGCCCTCGATGAGACCCGCCGCGCTGCGGGCGGAGGGCTGGGGCTGGCAGCACGCCGGCCGGCGCGAGTGGGCCGTGCGCGGCCTCGATCTCCGCATCGAACCGGGAGAGCGGATCCTGCTCCTCGGTCCGTCGGGCGCAGGCAAGTCCACGCTGCTGAAGGCGTTCGCCGGGGTGCTCGGCGACGACGAGGGCGACGGTGCCGGCCGACTGCTCGTCGACGACCAGGACGCGGGGGCGGCCCGCGGCCGGGTCGGGCTCGTGCTCCAGGCACCGGACGCGAACATCGTGCTCGAGCGCGTCGGCGACGACGTCGCGTTCGGCTGCGAGAACCTCGGCGTGCCGGCCACCGAGATCCCGGGCAGGGTCGCGCGCGCCACGGCCGCCGTCGGGCTCCTCGTGCCGCAGGACCGGTCGACCGCCGCGCTGTCCGGCGGTCAGCAGCAGCGCCTCGCCGTCGCCGGCGTGCTCGCCATGGGGGCGGGTGCGGTGCTGCTCGACGAGCCGACCGCGAACCTCGATCCGCGTGGGGTCCCGGAGGTCCGGGACGCGGTGCTCGCGGCCACCGCGGGCGCGACCCTCGTCGTGGTCGAGCACCGCGTCGACGTCTGGCGGGACCACGTCGATCGCATCGTCGTGCTGGAGCCCGGCGGGGGCGTGCTCGCCCAAGGACCGCCGGACCGGGTGCTGCGGGAGCAGGGATCCGCGCTCGCCGCCGCCGGCGTCTGGATCCCCGGCTTCGTCCCGCGCGCCGCGCGGTCGCCACGACCGGGCGGCGCCCCGCTGCTGGCGGCTGAGGCGCTCGCCGTCGGACGGGACGGTGCCGCCGTCGCCCGCGGCATCGACGCGACGGCCCGGGCCGGCGGCGCGCTCGCCGTGCTCGGGCCGAACGGCGTCGGCAAGTCCACCTTCGCCCTCACGGCGGCCGGGCTGCTCCCGCGCGTCGCGGGTCGCCTCGAGGCGCTCCCGGCGCTCGCCGACGGCCTCCGCGCCGACCCGATCCGCTGGCGATCCCGCGAGCTGCTGCCGCGCATCGGGTGCGTGTTCCAGCAGCCGGAGCACCAGTTCGTCGCGCCGACCGTGCGGCAGGAGCTCGCGGTGGGCCCTCGAGCGCTGCGGCTCGGCGAGCAGGCGGTCTCGGACCGCACGACGGAGATGCTCGAGACCCTGCGGCTCGGCGCCCTGGCGGACGCGAACCCGTTCACGCTCTCCGGCGGCGAGCAGCGGCGGCTCTCCGTCGCGACCGCGCTCGCCACCGCGCCGAAGGTGCTCGTCGTCGACGAGCCGACGTTCGGTCAGGACGCGCTGACCTGGGCGGGCCTCGTCGACCTCTTCGGACGGCTGCTCGACGAGGCCTCCTCGGTCCTCGCGGTCACCCATGACGAGCGCTTCGCGGACGCGCTGGGCGCCGACCGGCTCGTGCTCGCGTGACCGCGCCGCTCGACCGCACCAACCCGGTCGCCCGGCTGCTCGTGGCGATCGCGTTCGCGGTGGTCCTCGTGCTCAGCGTCGACGTGGTATCGGCCGGTGTCGCACTGGTGCTCGGTGGGCTGCTCCTGCTCGCGGCGGGCGTGCGACCGCGCGGGCTCGCGCTGCGGATGCTGCCGGTGCTGCTCGTCGCGCCGTTCGCCGGTCTCACGATCGCCCTCTACGGGGCCGCGAGCGGGGGTGTGCTGCTCAGCTGGGGCTTCGTGCACGTCACCGAGGGGTCGCTGCGGCTCGGCCTCGCGACCCTCCTGCGCGTGCTGGCCATCGGGGTCTGCGGCATCGGTCTGCTCGGCGGCATCGACGCGACCCGACTCGCGGACGGACTCGCGCAGCTCCTGCACCTCCCGGCCCGCTTCGTGCTCGGCGCGCTCGCGGCGTTCCGCCTCATGGGCCTCCTCGGGCAGGACTGGCGCGCGCTGTCGCTCGCCCGCCGCGCTCGCGGCGTCGCGGACAGCGGGCAGGCGCGGCGCTTCGCGGGGCAGGCGTTCGCGCTGCTCGTCCTGTCGGTGCGGCGGGGCGGGGTGCTCGCGACCGCGATGGAGGCGCGCGGCTTCGGCGGCCCCGGCGTGCGGACGTGGGCGCGGCCCAGCCGGCTCGGGCGGGCCGACGCGGTGCTCGTGCTCGCGGCCGTGCTCGTGCTCGGTGCGGCCGTCGCGGCGTCCGTGCTGACCGGCTCGTGGCATCCGGTGGCGGTGCTCGGCGGCTGAGTCGAGATCGCGCGGCTCGCGCCCAGGTGACTCCCAGTACCGTTGTTCGCCATGAGCGACACCTCCTCTGAACCCGCCAAGTACGTCGCGGAGTACCTCGACGGTCCGCTGGAGGGCACGACCGAGCACCGCTTCCTCGAGGGCGGCAAGCCCGAGGAGCGCGTCACGCAGTACGCGCTCGTCGACGGCACCGACGCGCAGTTCGAGTACGTCGCGGGGGAGATCCGCGAGCTGAACGGCGAGCAGTTCGTGCAGTACTCCTTCTCGCCGAAGGACAGCGATCCGCTGCAGGGTCAGGCGGACCCGAACGAGGAGTCCAAGCAGCTGTAGGGGCTCACGCCCAGCCGAGCTCGTGCAGGCGGTCGTCGTCGAGGCCGTAGAAGTGCCCGATCTCGTGGACGAGGGTCGTGTGGACCTCGTCACGGAGGTCGTCGAGCGTGTCCGCCGCGTCGAGGTGCGACAGGCGGAAGAGCACGATCCGGTCCGGCAGCTCGCCGAAGCCGTACTGCCCGCGGCGGGTCAGGTCGACACCGTCGTAGCGGCCGAAGAGGTCGTCGCCGTCCTCCGACCGGTCCTCCACGACGAAGGCGACGTTCTCCAGCCCGTCGAGTATGTCCTGGGGCAGGGCGTCGAGCTCGTCGGTGACGAGGCGCTCGAAGTCCTCCGCAGACAGGTCGATCGGCACGCGACGCCCTACGCGGCCGGGCCGAGCGTCCGGCCGAGCTCGGCCGCGCGGGCCATCGCGGCCGCGAGCTCCGCCTCCGCGCGGGGGAGCCGGTCTGCCAGCGCCGGCACGACGTCCGCGAGGGTGAGGTCCGTGGTGACGACGGTCGCGTCCATGCCGAGCGCCTCCTCGAGGACCAGCCGCAGCGGCGGGACCGCGTGGTCCCAGCCCTCGGTCGCCGTGCCGGGGTCGTACACCGCGCCGCGCGCGGTGACGATCACCGCCGGGCGTCCGGCGACCGGCTGCGTCTCGCTGCCGAACGGCGTCGTCACGCCGGGCACGTGGACGTGGTCGATCCACGCCTTCAGCGTGGACGGCAGCGAGTAGTTGTACATCGGCGCACCGATCAGAAGGACGTCCGCGGCGACGAGCTCGTCGATGAGGGTCCGCTGCAGCGCCGCCTCCGCCTCGGGCGGGGCCTCGCCCTCCCGGCGGAGATGCGGCGCCCAGTGCGCCGCGGCGCTCGTCAGGTGCGGGACGGGGTCCGCGTGGAGGTCGCGGGCGGTCACCGTGAAGCCGTCGCCGCGCCCGCGCCAGGCGTCGGCGAACGCGGCCGTCACCATCCGGGTGCGCGACCGGACGGGATCGATCGACGAGTCGAGCTGCAGCAGGCGGGGCACGCGGGCGACGCTACCGGGACGGACGTGAGCGACCTCTCCGGCCCCGGCTCCTGCGTGCCCGCTGAGGAACCCTTCACCTTCCGATGGTGTCCTGGTTGCGTGAGGACCACGATCGTCGTCGTCTACGTCGGGATGGCGGTGTGGCTGCTGTTCGCGGCCGCTGTGCGCATCGCGCTGCAGCTCCGCGCCGGCCAGGACCTCGACGCGCTGCCGTTCATCGGCGGTGCCATCGGTCTCGTGGCGCTGGTGCTGCTGCTGCCGGCCTACGAGGACCGGCGCAGGCGCGAGCGCGAGTAGCGCCCGGACCCGGTCCCGCGCGGCCGCAACGCGGGGGAGATGGGGTGGACGACGGGACTCGAACCCGCGACTTCCGGCACCACAAGCCAGCGCTCTACCAACTGAGCTACGCCCACCATGCGCCCGACGCGACGTCCGGGCCTCCGGAAGTGTAGCCGCTCGTCGGGCCCGTCGATCACCCCGCGAACGCGGCGGTGACCTCCGATGCGGCCGCCTGGGACTCCTCCGACGTCGGGCCGGGCAGCGGCGCGAAGACGGTGCGGCGGTAGTAGTCGAGCTCCCGGACGGACTCGAGGATGTCGGCGAGCGCCCGGTGGCCGCCGTGCTTGGTCGGCGCGTTGTAGTAGACGCGCGGGTACCAGCGGCGGGCGAGCTCCTTGATCGAGGAGACGTCGATGCTGCGGTAGTGCAGGAAGTCGTCCACCTCGGTCATGTACTTCGCGAGGAAGCCGCGGTCCGTGCCGATCGTGTTGCCGGCGAGCGGCGCCTGCCCCGCCTGCGGCACGAAGCGCTGCAGGTACTCGAGCACCTGGCGCTGCGCCTCCTCCAGGGAGACGCCGTGGTCCATCGCCTCGAGCAGGCCGGAGGCGGTGTGCATGTTCACGACCACCTCGCCCATGTTCGCCTTCGCCGCCTCGGAGGGCTTGATGACGACGTCGAAGCCGGGGTCGAGCACGTTCAACTCGAAGTCGGTGACGACGACGGCCACCTCGACCAGCTCGTCGACGGCCAGGTCCAGCCCGGTCATCTCGCAATCGATCCACACGAGACGGTCACCGGAAGGCATGGAGGGGATCCTATCGACGGCGCCGACACGCTCTCGGGACGCGGCCTGGACGCCGCTCGTGCAGCCCGCGTCCAACCGACGTGCAGCGGACCGCGCGCAGCATGACGGGGTGACCGAACCGCTCCTCTTCATCCTCGCCATGGACCAGCGCGACAGCATCGAGCAGAAGCTGTACGACCTCGACCGTGCGCCGACCCCGGAGGAGTCGGCGAGCATCGCGGCGAACAAGCTGCTCGTCTACCGCGGGCTCCTGGACGCCCTGCCCGGGCTGCCGGAGGGCGGCAAGCCGGGCTTCCTCGTCGACGAGCAGTACGGGGCGTCGCCCGCGGTGCTCGCGGCGGCGGACGACCGCATCGCGCTCGCCATGCCGATCGAGGCGAGCGGCCAGGAGTGGTTCGACTTCGCGTACGGCCACGACTGGCGCGAGCACGCCTCCTTCTTCGGTGCCGACCACCCGAAGGTCCTGATCCGCGACAACCCGGCGCTCGACGCGCAGCAGCGCGCGGAGCAGGCCGACAAGGTCGCGACGATCTCCTCCTGGGCGCGGCGGGAGGGGAAGGCCTTCATCGTCGAGCTCCTCGTCCCCGCGACGGACGACGACCTCGCGAAGGTCGACGGGGACACCGACCGCTACGACCGCGAGATCCGGCCGGACCTCACCGTGAGCGCGCTCGAGTTCCTCCAGGACCACGGCGTCGAGCCCGCCATCTGGAAGATCGAGGGGCTCGCGCGGCGGGAGGACGCCGAGCGCATCGCCGCCACCGCGCGACGGGACGGCCGCGACGGCCGCTGCATCGTCCTCGGCCGGAACGCGCCGCAGGAGCAGCTCGACGAGTGGCTCCGCGTCGCGGCACCCGTCGAGGGGTTCATCGGGTTCGCGATCGGCCGGAGCAACTGGTGGGAGGCGCTGGAGGGCCGCCTCGACGGATCGCTCGACGACGACGCCGCGCGGCGGCAGATCGCGGAGCACTACACGCACTTCGTCCGCACCTACGTCGACGCGCGCGGCTGACCCGGACGCTGCGGGAGCACTACAGCAGGAACGAGGCGCTCGAGCAGGAACGGGGAGGCCCGTGATCCCTGCTGAAGCACCTCGTTCCTGCTGAAGCGCTCGGATCGTCCTGCTGTCGTGCTCCGGGCGCGGGAGGGATGCGGCTCAGGGGACGGTGTGGCCCGCCGCCGTGAAGAGCCGGTACCACTCGGGCTTCGTGAGCACGACGTCCGAGCCGGCCGCCGCCTGCTGCACCCGCTCCGGCTTCGTCGTGCCGAGGATCACCTGCATCCCGGCCGGGTGCCGCGTGATCCAGGAGGTCGCGATGCCGGTCGGCGTCACGTCGTACTTCGCCGCGAGCTCGTCGAGCACGTCGTTCAGCTCCGCGTAGTGCTCGCGGTCGCCGATGAACGGGCCGGTGAAGAACCCCGCCTGGTACGGCGACCAGGCCTGCAGCACGATGTCGTTGAGCCGCGCGTAGTCGAGGATCCCGTTGTCCCGGTCGATCGACTGGTCGAGGGCCGCCATGTTCGAGGCGACGCCCGCGGCGATGAGGTTCGCGTGCGTGATGCTCAGCTGCACCTGGTTGAACGCGAGCGGCTGGTGGACCGACCGCTTCAGCAGCTCCACCTGGTACGGCGTGTGGTTGGAGACGCCGAACGCCTTCACCTTGCCGGAGGACTCCAGCCGGTCGAACGCCGCCGCGACCTCGTCGGGCTCCACGAGCGCGTCCGGGCGGTGGAGGAGCAGCACGTCGAGGTGGTCCGTGCGGAGCGCCCGCAGCGAGCCGTCGACCGCCTCGAGGATGTGCTCGGTCGAGAAGTCGAAGTACCCGTCGCGGATGCCGACCTTCGACTGGATGATCACCTGCTCGCGCTCCGCGGGGGAGAACGTGACGGCGTCCCCGAAGCGGCGCTCGCAGAGGTGGTCGCCGCCATAGACGTCGGCGTGGTCGAACATCGTGACGCCGGCGTCGATCGCGGTCTTCACGAGGGTGCGGATCTGCTCGTCGTCGAGCTCGGGGATGCGCATCAGGCCGAGCACGACGCTCGGCACGGTCAGGTCGAGGGGGGAGGAGTGGAGCTGCTTCACGGAGCGCATCGTGCCACCGCGCCCCTGGGATGTCGGAGGGCGCAGGCAGGCTGACCCGATGCCCTCCTCCGCCCCGCTGATCGACATCGGCCGCATCTACGCGGAGCCGGCGGCGCTCGACCTGCCGCGGGGGCGCGAGATCGTGGCGCGCTGGCCGGACGCGACGATCGTGCCGGTCGAGAGCCACTGGCGGATCCCCGAGCTGCACGGCGACGAGGCGAACGTGCGGCGCTGGGTCCGGATCAAGCGCGAAGCACTCGTCGTCGGCGTGAAGAAGACGCTCACGGTGCGGCCGAACGGGCGGAGCGCGGACTTCATCGCGCCCTCCACGGCGAACGGCTGCGCGATGGCGTGCGCCTACTGCTACGTCCCGCGCCGCAAGGGGTACAGCAATCCGATCACGGTCTTCGCGAACATCGACCGCATCGCCGGTTCGATCGTCAAGCACCTGCGGACGCAGGGGCCGAAACCGGAGCCGAACCAGTGCGACCCGCTCGACTGGGTCTACGACCTCGGCGAGAACAGCGACTGCTCCGCCGACGCGCTGCTCAGCGACAACGTGCACGACCTCGTCGACCTGTTCACGAGCGTCGACGGGGCGAAGGCGTCCTTCGCGACGAAGTACGTGAACCGCGAGCTCCTGAAGTGGGACCCGAAGGGCCGCACCCGGGTGCGGTTCTCGCTCATGCCCGCCGCGATGGCGAAGCTGACCGACATCCGCACGACGCCCGTCCCGGAGCGGATCGCGGCGATCGACGACTTCGTCGCCGCGGGCTACGAGGTGCACGTCAACTTCTCGCCGGTGATCGTCGAGCCCGGGTGGCAGGACGCGTGGCGGGAGCTGTTCCGGCAGCTCGACGCGGGGATCGGCCCCGCGGCGAAGGCGCAGCTCGCGTGCGAGGTCATCCTCCTCACCCACAACGCGGCCCTCCACGAGGTGAACCTCGGGTGGCATCCCACGGCGGAGGAGGTGCTGTGGCGGCCGGACCTGCAGGAGCCGAAGCGCAGCGAGAACGGCGCGATCAACGTCCGGTACCGGACGCACGAGAAGCGCGGGTACGTCCAGGAGCTCCTCGCCCTCATCGCGGAGGAGCTCCCGTACTGCCGCGTCCGCTACGCGTTCTGACCGCTCCGGCGGCTACTCGTTGATCGTCGTGTCGGGGCCGACGGAGGTCGCGTCGATCGCGACGTCGAGGGCCCGGCCGCCGAGCACCTTCACCCGCACGGCGGTGACCTGGTAGCCGGTGCCCATGCCCGCGACCGGCGTCGGGAACGGGGCCACGTCCGGCTGCTCGTTCAGGGTGACCGCGACGACGTCCGGGAGGACGGCGAGCTGACCGGCGATGCGCGACCGCGCCGTCATGAGCGCGGCGCCGAGCGCGGTCCTCGTCGAGGTGATCGCGCCGGTGAGCGGCGTGACGACCTGCGTGCCGACGACGCTCCTGGCGGACCCCGTGAGCTGCGTCGTCGGGATCGCCCGGATCAGCGCGGTCACCGCGGTGAGGTCGAGTCCGATCCCGAGCGGCAGGGACGCGTTCGGCAGCAGGGTGAGCACCGGGCCCGAGACGGTCTCGGTCCCCGCGACGAAGTCGATCGCCCTGCCGGACAGGGTCGCCGTGACGGTGCCGAGACCTGCGATCGGCACGGACAGGTCCGCGCGGATCGTCGTTCCGTCGAGGGAGGTGCTCCACGCCCGGTCCACCGCGTCGACGAGCGCGCCGGACGCGCCGGAGACGCCGGCAGCGATCGCGCTCGTGGTCGCGGCGGACAGGAGGTCGGTGTTGGGCGCGGGTGAGGTCGTCCCCGCGATGGCGCTGAGGTCGACGGTCAGGTCCTTCGTCGCGCCGTTCAGCCGGACCGGCGCGGACGGTGCGGCGACCGTCTGCTGCGCAGCGGTCGTCACGCCACTGAAGTCGCTCGTCACGGTCACCGTCGCGCTCGGCGTGCCGACGGAGGCGCTCAGCAGTGCGCCGACCGCGTTCCGCACCGCGGTCGCCAGGTCCCCGCCCGCCGCGGTGCCGATGGCGGTCTCCGTCGAGCTGGTCGCCGATCCCCCCGTCACCCCCGACACCGCCGCGTCGATCGTGGTGCGGTCCGCGGCGGCCGCGAGCAGGTCGGACACGGCGGACGCCCGGGTCGAGAGGTCGACCGACCGCACCTCGACGGTCCTGGTCAGTGCGGACGAGAGCGACGCGCCCCACCGGCGGACGCACTCGTTCAGCGTCGCCGTCGCGGCCGCGGCGCCGGTCGTGAGCCGCAGCTGCGACAGCTGCCCCGCGGCCGCGGTCCCTCCCGTCACCCCCGCGAGTGCGCTGCTGACGGCGACGCCGCCGACGGTCGGCGCGGTGCCGTTCGTGATCGCCGCGCCGTCGATCGCCCCGCCGGCGGTGACGGCGCCCGCGGCGGCGGAGGAGATGCCGGTGCTCCTCGCGGCGGCGTACTGCGCATGCGCGCCGGTCGGCGACAGCGGAGCGGCGGCCGCGCTCGCGGCGCCGCTCGGCACGGTCGACGTCGCGGCGTCCCGGCCCTGCATCGTGACGCCCGTCGGAAATGCGATCGTCCCGGCGTCGTTGCTCGCGGTCAGCGCCGCGAGCCCAGCGGAGGCGCCGAGCGGCACGCCGGCGACCGAGCCCGCGAGGAAGCGGCTCGTGGAGGTCGTCCGGTAGACGCCGGGCGTCGTGCAGGTCGACGACGCCACGCCGACCGACTGGCCGACGCTCGCGCTGGCGACCCACGCGGCCGTGGTCGGGCGCACGCCGACCGTCACGACGGTCGTCAGGGCGGCCGCGACGGCGAGCGCGCCGATCGTCCGGCGGCGCGCGCTCCGGCGGACACGCTGGGGCCTCATCGTGAGGCGAGGTGGCGGCCGACCTGCTGGCGCGACGCGTGCGGCACCGACTCGCGGTGCCGGGGCCGGATGCGTTCGGGCCAGAAGGCGTAGGCGATGCTGCCGACGATGACCAGCGCGACCGTGAGGACCACGAGCGGCGAGCCGGCGTACCGCAGCGCGTCGGCGACGGGCGGCAGCGGCAGCACGACGCGGCGCAGCGCGGTGACGTCGTAGGGCGTCGGATCCGGCTGCGTGTTCGCGTCGCCCTTGAGGCGGACGACCGCGGAGCGCCCGGAGGGCGCGACGTCCACCGCGAGCACGCGGTGCGTGATGGGCGGGAGGCCGACGCGCTGCACGGTGACGACGTCGCCCACCGCGACGCGGTCGAGCGCGATCGGCACCGACACCGCCACCGACCCGGTCGGGTACGTCGGCGACATCGAGCCGGTGGCGAAGCTGACGAGCCCGAGGCCCAGGACGGCCGAGAGCGTCCACCAGAGCACGCTGAGCAGGCCGCCGAGGGCGGCGATCACGAGCAGCGCGTCGGCGACGCGGCCGGCGGGACGGATCCGGGGCTCCTCGGCCTCAGACCGAGGTCGCATCGAACTGCCAGGCCGGGGTCGTCGTCAGGCCGCCGACGATGTTGGGGACGCCCAGTGGCAGCGAGATCGCGAGGCAGACGCCCACGGGGGAACCCGCTGCGCCGTCGGTCGCCGCCGGCACGCGGAAGGCCGTGCCGCCCGGGCCGGGGGTGAGCGCCGAACCGAGCCCGACGATCGTGTCGCCGACCGACGGCCACGCGGTGCCGGTGCAGTTCCCCCATGCGACGCCGCTCTTCGCGCCGTAGGTGAGGACGTCGACCAGGGCGTCCGAGACGGCGCCGCCCTTCAGCGTGACGTCGGCGCCGCGCGACCCCTTCGCGGCCCGGATGAGGAGGCCGGCGTACACGGTGTCGCCGGGCGTGAGGAGGGCGGCGTTCCCGGTGAAGCTCAGGCTGCCGTTCGAGTTCACGGTCGCGGTCGACCAGTGGTTCCCGTCCAGGCTGATCTCGAGCTTCAGCAGCGACGAGCCGATCCCGTCCGCTCCGGTCGCGATCGTGACGTTCTGCTGCCACGCGGCGAGGGAGGTGACGCTGACGCCGATGCAGAGCGCCAGGCCGGCGGTCGCCAGCGCGAGCACGCGGCGACGGCGGCGTCGTCGCACGGTCGGTGAAGTCATCGGAGCCTCCTCGGATCGCCGCGCTCCTCGCGCGGCGGGGACCAGCGTCCGGGGCTCCCGGCGCGCTGCAGACCACGGCGCGAGGGAGTGCACGATCCGTCGTGCCGGGCCTCACGCGCCCCTGTCCCCAGAGGAAGGGGACCTCGTTCGCGGGGCCCGGGCGCAGCGCCCCGGAGGCTGCGCGACCGTCCCCGGCGGCGGATCACATCGCCTCGGCCCGCTCCAGCATCGCGTCCAGGGCGAGCAGCTCGCCCGTGAACCGGGCGCGCAGGGCGGCCTTCTCGTCGTCGGAGCAGAACGCCGCCTCGACGCCGTTCAGGGCGAGCCGCCGCGCGGTGCGGGCGTCGACGCCGAGCGCGACGAGGCCCTCCCGGTACTCGCGGCCGAGGTCGGTGCGGAAGAACACCGCGTCGTCGGTCGAGATGTTGACGTTCGCGCCGGACGCGATGAGCTTCGCCAGGCGGTGCCCCGGGTCGAGCCGCCAGCCCGAGCAGATCGTCGTCGAGATCGGGGTCGCGTCGAACGGGATCTGCGAGTCGACGACGCGGGCGAGCAGCTCCGGATCGTCGACGACGCGGTAGCCGTGGTCGATCCGGTCGACGCCGAGCACGTCGATGGCCGCGCGGACGTCGTCGGGGGAGGCCGACGGGGTCTCGCCCGCGTGGATCGTCGTGCGGAGGCCGACGCGTCGCGCGAGCGCGTAGGCGTCCGCGAACCGCGCCGGGTCCTCGGCGCCCTCCGCGGTGAGGTAGTCGGCGCCGATCCCGACGACCTCCGGGTAAGGGTTGTCGGCGACGTGCTGCACGAGCTGCACCGCCTCCGCCGGCGTCACCTCCTTGCGGATCGCGACGATCACCTTGAATCCGACGCCGAGCTCCGCCTCCGCCCGGCGCAGCCCTTCGAGGATCCCCTCCATGAGCGGCCGGTACCCGAGGCCGACGTCCGCGAAGGACTGCGGGTTCACGAAGTACTCGCGGTACCGCAGCGCGCCGTCGATCGCCGCCGTGCGGACGCCGTCGAACGCCACCTGCGCGAGCTCGTCCGGCGTGCGCAGCACCTGGTGCGCTGCCTCGAACGCGACGAGGAAGTCGCGGAGGTCGCGGTAGTCGAACAGCTGCTCCGGATCCGTCGTCCGGACGGGCACGCCGTGCTTCTCGGCCTGCGCGATGAGCATCCCCGCGCTCATCGTGGAGACGAAGTGGCAGTGCAGCTCCGTCTTCGGCAGCAGGCGGAGGTAGTCGTCGAGGGCGAGCACCCCGTCATCCCACCACGGGCGGTGCGCGGGCGATCAGCTCGCGCTGCTCGCCGGCGCGGTGCGCTGCGCCGCATCCGGTAGCACCGCCAGCGTCAGCCGGGAGGGGTGGGCGGCGTCGTGGAGCACCTCGACCCGCCCCGGCCGCCCCGACACCGCGTCCGCCTGCGATCCGGCGACGCCGAGATTCACCGCGAAGCGCGGGAAGGCGCCGCCCCCGACCACGACGCGCAGCCGGTGCCCCGCCCGGACGCGGTACGCCGTCGGGAACAGCTCGACCCGGACGGCGAGCACGCCGTCGGCCCCGACCTCGACGTCCTCCGCGGGCACCGTGCTCGGCTCCAGCCGCCGGATGCCCTCCACCACGTTGCGCGAGGTGCCGTGCTCGTCGACGTCGTCGACCCGCACGAACACGTCCGCGTGCTCGAGCTCGGGGCGCACGAAGACCGTCGCCCACACCTCCCCGACGACGTCGAGGTCGGCCGGCTCGGGCGCACCGGTGAACACGAGCACGTCCGCACGGCCCCCGAGCGCGGAGTCGTCCGCCTGCTCGCCCGGCGGGGCGAGGAGCGGTCCGCCCGGCACGGGGGTCGGGTCGTCGGGGTCGAACACGAAGGCGCTCGGCGCCGCTGCATCCGGGGCGGCCGGGTCGAGCCGCCCGGCCGGTGCGAGGAACCGCTCCTCGGTCGTCGTGCCCTCGGGCGGCCAGTGCTCGAAGTCGAGCCACGTCCCCGCCCCCTGCAGGAACAGCCGCACCGGCGGACCGGCGGGCGCCGGGCCGCCGTGCAGGTGGTGCTCGAGCCACTCGATGTCGCTGCGGAGGACCTCCCGGATCTCGGGCGACGCGCCGTGCAGCCAGGGCCCGACCGTGATCCGCACCGGGACGCCGGCGGCCTGCAGCCGGGTCACGTCGCGCAGCTGCGGCTCGAGGAAGAGGTCCCACCAGCCGGTGACCATGTTCACCGGCGGCATGCGGTCGAGCGGTGCGCGGTGGTGGTCGGCGACGTCGAAGAACGGGTCGCCCGGCACGTTGTGGTCGGCGAGGTCGCGCCAGAAGACACCGGGCGCGCCGAGGAGCGCGACGTCCGCCTCCCGCAGCGGCCGGGTCCGCAGCGCCGCCACGAGCCGACGGCGCACGCGAAAGCCGCTCAGGAGCCGGGACGCGAACGGCAGCTCCTGCCGGGCGATCGAGTCACTCCAGCCCAGGCCGTTGATCGCCACGGGGACGCCGTGCTCGGCGAGGATGTCGCGCACCCGCGCGGCCGTGATGTGCATGGAGGCCGCGACGAGCGGCGGGTCCGCGTAGGGCGCGACCGCCCACTGCGTGTGGCCGAAGTAGCTCGCGCCCGTGGTGGCGACGCGGCCGTCGCACCAGCGCTGCGCCCGCACCCAGGCGAGCGTGTCGAGGCCGTCCTCGTGCTCCGCCGTCCACGGGCGGAACGCGCCGCCCGACCCGAAGGTGCCACGCACGGACTGCAGGAGGACCTGGAAGCCGCGCCGCGCGAGCACGATCGCGAACAGCCGTCCGAGCACCGTCCGCCGGCCGTAGGGCGTGCGGATCAGCACGACCGGCAGCGGACCGGCGCCCCGCGGGCGGTAGAGGTCGGCGAGCAGGACCGTGCCGTCCCGCATCGGTGTGCGCAGGTCCCGCGTCCACGCGTAGTCGGTCGTGCCGGCGGGCAGGCCGACGAACCGCTCGACCGCGCGGCGGCCGATCGGGGCGAGCGGGTGGGCACGGCGGCGACGCATGTCCAGCATCCTCCGCCCGCGCGGATCGGAGCCGCCTCGGCCGGAGGACCGCAGCGCTGCGACCCGGTGCGGGCGGCGGACGACCGCGGTGCACGGATGCGCGGTTCCGGCGCGAAATGGGGGCTGCGGCCGGGAGCGCGCGTCCTCCACCCTCGCTCCAGGACAGCGCTGGGGGGCCAGGAATGATGCGGCGATCGGTCGGGGTGCGGGCGCGGGTGCTCGTGGCGGGGGTCGGCGCCGTGCTGCTGCTGACCGGCACGGGCGCCGCGACGGCCGCGACGGCGTCCACGGGCACCGTCCCCGGCGGCGACACGGCGGCCGCCGTGCAGGCGGTCCTCGACCGGGTGCTCGGACCGGGGAACGCGGTGGTGGTCGTCTCGGACACGATCCGCACGTCCTCGGGTACGACCTCGACGCAGGCGTTCGGATCGGGCGTGCCGCAGAGCGTCGTCGCGGCGACGACCGGCACCTCCGCACTGCTCGTGCAGCAGGACGCCGTGAGCAGCACCTCGAGCACGGTCGCGACGCCGGCGGGCGGACTCGTGCGCCAGTCCGTGTCGGTCGCGGTGGACCGCGCGCACCTCGGCGGCCGGAGCGTCGCCGCGATCCGGGCCCTCGTCGTGTCGTCCTCGGGGATCGTCGCCGCCCGGGGGGACCGGCTGTCGGTCGTCGTGACCCGGTTCGCACGTCCGGCGCCGGCGCCGGCGCCGGCGCCGGCGCCCACGCCGCTCACCCTGCTGCTGCCGTACGCGCCGCAGCTGATCTGGGTGCTCGGCGCCGTGCTCGCCCTCGCGGTCCTCGCCGGTGCGGTCCGGGGGAGGCGCCGCCCGGCCTGATCCGCTGTCTTGGCGGTTCCTGACGGCCCGAACGGGAGGCTGGTGCGGTGCCGTCCGCGTCCCGCCCCCGCCGATCCGCCTTCGAGCGGGCGTACACGATCGTCGTCCTGGTCAAGGGGTTCGACGGCGCGGTCGAGCTGATCGCCGGCCTCGTGCTGCTGCTCGCCCCCGACAGCACGGCCGAAGTCCTGTTCTCGATCGCCGACGAGCTCGCCGAGGGCCCCTCGATGCTCCGGCAGACGCTGGCGCAGTCCGTGGAGTCGGCCGGCGGCGGGGTCGCCACCGCCGCGACGCCCTTCGCGGTCTTCCTGCTGGTGCACGGCGTCGTGAAGCTCGTGACCGTGACCGCGCTGCTGCGCCGGGCGATCGCCTGGTACCCGTGGGCGATGGGGGCGCTCGCCGTGCTGCTCGTCGCACAGCTCGTGGACGTCGTCCGGTCGCCGGCCGCCGGCGGTTGGGTGCTCGCCGCGTTCGACGTCGCCGTGCTCGTGCTCGTCGCGTGGGAGTACCGCCGGCTGCGACGGGAGCTCCGCGACGAACGGGCCGCGGCGGAGCCCGCCCGCGCGCCCGACCCGACCGGAGCCCGATGAGCGACACTGCTGCGATGCCGAGGCCCGCCGCCGGTCGTACCGCGCCGCCGCTCCTGCTCGTCGAGGACGACCCCGAGCTCGGCCCCCTGATGGTCGAGGCGCTCGGCGAGGACTACGCCGTCACCCTCGTGCGTGACGGCGACGCGGGCCTCGCTGCGGCGCGGACCGGCGACTTCGTCGTCGTCGTGCTCGACCGCCGCCTGCCCGGCACGGACGGCGTCGCGATCGTGACGGCCATGCGCCGCGAGGGCGTCGCGACCCCCGTGCTCCTCCTGACCGCGCTCGGCTCGGTCGCCGACCGGGTGGAAGGGCTCGACGCGGGCGCGGACGACTACCTCGTGAAGCCGTTCGACGTCGCCGAGCTCGCGGCTCGGCTGCGCGCGCTGCTGCGCGTCCACGGCGACGAGGAGACGGTCGTGCACATCGGCGACTGGGAGTTCCGGCCCGCCAGCCGGCTCATCCACTCGCCGTACGAGGGGCGCAAGGTGCTGACGGAGACGGAGGCGCAGCTGCTGAGCCTCTTCACGCGGCACCCCGACGAGACGCTGGCCCGCGAACGGATCCTCCGGGAGGTGTTCCCGTCCGGGGACAGCGTCGGCACCGTCGACACCTACGTGCACTACCTCCGCCGCAAGACGGAGCGGGACATCATCACGACCGTCCGCGGACGCGGCTACCGGTTGGGGCTGCTCTGAGTGGCACGGGCGGCCCGGAGGACGTCGACGCCCGCTCGGTGCGGGACGCGGCGCTCCGCACCGCCTGGCAGGTCGCGGCGGTCTCGACGGCGCTCGTCGTCGGGATCCTCGGGCTCGCGGCGCTGTTCGTCGTGCACCAGTCCCGGCCGACGGAGCTGCTCGAGAAGCCGGCGCCCGGCGAGACGAAGATCTACGTCGACGCCAACGAGGTGCTCGTCGCGCTCGTCGTGCTCGGGGTGCTCGCCGTCATCGTCGTCGGCTTCGCGAGCTGGCGCATCAGCCGCCGCGCGGTGCGGCCGCTCGGGCAGGCGCTCCGCATGCAGCGCGCCTTCGTCGCCGACGCGAGCCACGAGCTCCGCACCCCGCTGACGGTGCTCGACACGCGCCTGCAGCTGCTGACCCGCCGGCTCGAGCGCGGCGAGCCGGTCGACGAGACGCTGCGGGCGGTCCGGCGCGACACCCGCACGATGATCGAGCTGGTGACCGACCTGCTGCTCGTCGCCGAGGCCTCCGCCGCCGAGCAGCGGGACGAGGGCGGCGCGGACCTGCGGCCGACGGTCCTCGCGGCCGGGCGCGACCTGCAGGTGCTCGCCGAGGAGCGCGGGGTGCGCGTCGAGGTGGCGGTCGCGAACGAGGCGAAGGTCGGGTTGTCGGAGCCGAGCCTCCGCCGCGCGCTCGTCGTCCTGATCGACAACGCGGTCGCCCACTCGCCCGACGGGTCGGCGGTCCGCGTCGACGCCGAGGTCGAGCGCGGGCGCGCCGTCGTGCGGGTGCGGGACGAGGGCGCCGGCATCACCGGCATCGGCGTCGACCAGGTGTTCGAGCGCTTCCGGCACGGTCCGGACGACGGCCGACGTCGCGGCTTCGGCATCGGGCTGTCGCTCGTGCGCGACCTCGCCGTGCGGCACGGCGGTCGCGTCGTCGTCGAGTCGACCTCCGCGGCCGGCACGACGATGCGGCTGGAGCTGCCGATCGTCCGGTGACGGGCCGGCCGAGCGCCGGCGCCGGGACGAGGCGGGCAGCCGGGATCCCTTAGGTTAGGCAGGCCTCAGGAGGTGGGATGAACTTCGCGACGACGCTCGCGCTCGGCGCCGTCGCGGGCGGCACGATCGTGCTCGGCCTCCCGGTCGGTCGGATGCGGTCGCTCGCGCCGACCGCGCGCACGCTGCTCACCGCGTCGACCGTCGGCGTCCTGCTCTTCCTCGTCTGGGACGTGCTCACGCACGCCTGGGAACCGATCGACGCGCAGCTGTCCGGCGGCGCGGACGGCCGGCTGCCGCTGCTCGCGGTCCTGTTCGCCGGCGGCATCGCCGCGGGGCTCTTCTCCGTCGTCGGGTACGAGCGGCTGCTGGAACGGCAGCGCTCGGCGACGCGCGACGCCGTGCTGCCCACCCGCCGGCTCGCGCTCCTCATCGCCGTCGGCATCGGCGTGCACAACTTCGCGGAGGGTCTCGCGATCGGGCAGTCGGCCGCATCCGGTGCGCTCGGCCTGCTCGCCGTCCTCGTGATCGGCTTCGCGCTACACAACGGCACGGAGGGGTTCGGCATCGTCGCGCCGCTCGCTGCGGACGAGCAGCGGCCGAGCTGGGGCTTCCTCCTGCTCCTCGGCCTGATCGGGGGCGCGCCGACCTTCCTCGGCACCGCGGTCGGCTTCTGGTTCGCGAGCGAGGCGGTGAGCGTGCTGTTCCTCGCCCTCGCCGCCGGATCGATCCTCTTCGTCGTCATCCAGCTGCTCGGCGTCGTCGCGAAGGCGCGCCGGACCGACCTGACGGCGCTCGGGGTGTTCCTCGGCCTGCTCGTCGGCTTCGCGACCGATGCCGTCGTGACGCTCGGCGGCGCCTGACCCCCGGTCGTCCTCGGCGTCCTGTCGGGATCGATCAGCAGACTGAGCGGCCCGCCATCGCCTCCGCGTCCCCGCAGGCCGGGCGACCCGGACGAGCAGGAGGCACCGATGAGCGACGAACGTCAGCGGGCCGCCGACGGCGGCGAGGTGCAGCAGGACGCACGGGTCGGCGCCTACGACCTGACCCACTGGTACACGCCGATCGGCCGGACGGTCGCCCGGCTGTTCACCGAGGTCGGGCGCCGCGTCGGCGCGCACCCGGCCCTCGCACTGACGCTGGCGATCGGGATCGGCGTCGCCTTCCTCATGAGCTTCCTCGTGTCCCGCGTCTACGACGCGGTCACCGACCGGAACGGCGTCGCGGCGCTGGACGGGCCGCTGCTGTTCGCCGCGAAGGGGCTGCGGGACCCGGTGACGGACGGGTTCTCGGCGGGGGTCGCGGTGGTGTTCGGGCCGGTCGGGATGCCCGCGATGGCGGTGCTCGCGATTCTGATCCTGTCGGTGCGCCGTCGCTCGGTGACGCCGCTCATCCTCATCGCCGCGGCGGGCGTCGGCTCGCTCCTGATGACGATCGCGGGCAAGGACATCATCGACCGGCACCGGCCGCCGCGCGTCGACGCGATCCCGCCGTTCGAGAGCTCGCCGTCGTTCCCGAGCGGCCACACCTTGAACGCGACCGTCATCGCCGGGATGGTCGGCTACCTGATCTGGCTGCGACGGCATGCGATCGCCGCCCGGGTCGCCGCGATCGCGGTGCCCGTGGTCATCGCGATCGTCGTCGGGCTGACCCGCATCCTGCTCGGGGCGCACTGGTTCACCGACGTCCTCGCCGGCTGGCTGCTCGGCGCGGCGTGGCTCGCCCTCGTCGTCACCGCCCACCGCCTCTACCTGACGGCGCGGCGACACGGGGCGCCGCCGGGCCCCGAGGGGACCGAGGTCCTGGGCGGCCGCGGCCGGCGGGCCGGCTCGGGCTGACCGCCCGGGCGGGTCAGGCGCCGCGGAGGATGTAGCCCACGCCGCGCACCGTGTGGATCGACGCCGCCGAGCCGAGCGCGGTGAGGTGCCGCCGGATCCGATGCAGGTAGGTGTCGAGCGTGTTCCCGTTCACGCGGGCACCCGGCACCCAGGCCGCGCTCACGAGCTCGCCGCGTCGGACGAGCCGCCCGGAGTGGGCCAGGAGCTCCGCGGCGAGGCGGAACTCCGTCGGGGTGAGCAGCCGGGCCTCGTCGCCGGCGCAGAGCGCGAAGCGCTCGGCGTCGAGGTGCAGGCCCTCCACGGCCGCCGGCGGGTCGACCCGGCGCGCGAGCGCCTCGATGCGGGCGACCAGCTCCGCGAGCGCGAACGGCTTGACGACGTAGTCGAGCCCGCCGGCCGCGAACCCCTGCACGACGTCGTGCACCTGGCCGAGCGCGGTGAGGAACATCGTCGGCGCCTGCTGCCCGTTCGCACGGAGGACGCGGCAGAGATCGCGGCCGTCCATGTCGGGCAGGCCGACGTCGAGGACGAGCACGTCGATGTCCTCGTCGCCGGTGAATCGGCGGATGGCCTCCGCGCCGGACCGGGCGAACACCCCGGTGTGCCCGACCGTGGTCAGGCACTCGCCGAGGAGCCGCACGATCGCGGGGTCGTCCTCCACCAGACCGACCGTCAGCCGCCGGGTCGCCGTCGTCACACCGTTCATGCCACGCCCTCCTGACCGCTCATCGGGATGGAGCCGTCGGCGCCGCGAGCGGAGCGGGCGCGGACGGTGAGGAGCGCGACGAGGAGGACGAACAGGACCAGCAGGACGCCGCTGACGGGGCCCGGGCCGAGGTCGAGGCCGCCGCGGTCGCGCGACACCGCGAGCCAGTCGGCGAAGGAGGCGCCCAGCGGGCGCGTCGTGACGTAGGCGATCCAGAACGTCGCGATCGCCCCGCGTCGGGTCGCCGCGAAGAACACGCCGGGTGCGGCGAAGACGATCAGGAAGAGGACGCCGGAGCCGAGGTAGCCGAGGCCGAGGGAGGTCGCCGTGAGGTCGCCCGCGGCCGTGCCGAGCGCGAAGGTCGCCATGACCGCGGCCCAGTAGAACCCCTCGCGCCGCGCGGTGGTGATCCCGTGGACGGACAGCGTGCGCTCGACGCGCCACCAGACCAGGAACACCGCGGCGAGCACGATCGCGAAGCCCGCGGTCGAGGCGGCGTACGGGACGCCGAGGCCGACGTGCAGCACGTCCGCCGCCATGGTGCCGAACACGCTCACCATCAGCGCCGCGGTCCAGTACCGGGCCGGGTGGTAGCCGCGGGCGCGGAACTGGACGACGAGCGCGACGACCAGCACGAGCAGGGCCGCCGGCACCACGAGCTCGGGCGCGAACGTGCGGACGAGGAAGTCGGAGGTCGTCTCGCCCATGCCCGTCGTGAGCACCTTGACGATCCAGAACGCGGCATCCGGCTCGGGGACGCGCCGGACGCCGCGGGGCACGCCGGCTCGGAGCGGGGAGGTCACGGGACGATCGTCCGACCGGGGCAGCAAGAATCCGTCAAGAACCGGCGACACGCGCATCCCGCCGTTCCGTTTGTCCGCCCGCCGTCTTGGACGTTCCTCAGCGCGGGCGGGCGATCATCCGCAGATGGATGTGCAGGCGCTGCTGGAAGCCGTCGGACCGTGGGCGCTCGCGGTGATCGCGGGATTCGTGTTCATCGAGTCCGGGCTGCTGTTCCCGTTCCTCCCCGGCGACTCGCTCCTCGTCACGGCCGGGCTCGAGCACCAGGCCCTCGGCCTGTCGGTGCCGGTGATCGCGATCGTCGCGTTCGTGGCCGCTGCGGCCGGCGACCAGGTCGGCTACCTGCTCGGCGACCGGTTCGGGTATCGACTGTTCAAGGACGACGCGCGGATCCTCAAGACCGCGCGGCTGCGCGAGACGGAGGCGTTCTTCGAGCGGTACGGCGGCCGGGCGCTCGTGCTCGGGCGGTTCGTACCGGTGATCCGCACCTACGTCCCGCTCGCCGCGGGGAGCGCCCGCTACCCGTACCGGCGGTTCCTGCCCTGGAACCTCCTCGGCGCCTTCCTGTGGGCGGTCGGCGTCACGATCGTCGGCTCGCTCCTCGGCGGCGTGCCGTTCATCACCGACAACATCGACGTCCTGCTCACCGTCGTCGTGCTCGTCTCCGTGCTGCCGGTGATCATCGATCAGGTGCGCAAGCGGGTCCGCGCCCGCCGCGTCGCCCGCGTCGAGGAGGGGTAGCCGCCGTCCGGGACCTTCGAATCCGCGAATGTCCCGACGCGGCGCTCAGCCCTCGACCTCGCCCCGCCCCGCCCCGCCTCAACGCCTCGCCTCGCCTCGCCTCGTTGGTCGAGGTGCGATCGGAGCGAGCCTCGAGACCGAGCCCCGAACACGTCATGCCGCGACCGGCGAGATCCGCCCGCCGGGTCGCCTCCGCCCGGTGGGGTCGACCCAGGGTGGTGGTGTCCACCACCACCTGCCGTCGTCCCGGTCGATCTGCCACCCGTGTACGTCGTGCAGCACATGGCACCGCCAACACAGCAGAACTCCGTTGTCGATCGAGGTCGATCCGTATCCGGCGGGTCGGATGTGCGCCCCGTCGCACCAGGAGGGTGGTGCGTCGCAGCCGGGTCCGACGCACCCGCCGTCGCGGACGGCCATGGCTCTGCGTTGGGCTTCGGTGAAGAACCTGCGCCCGGTGCCGAGGTCCAGCGGCTGCGACTTCCCGCCGAGGACCACGGGGATGATCTCCGCGTCCGCCGCGAGCATGCGGGCGACGGAGGCGCTGATCTGGGTGCCGCAGTCGGGCAGCTCGGCGGTGCCGAGTCCGGTGCGGAGGGCGTCCTCGGTCATGGTGACCAGGAGGGTGACGGCGGTGCCGGCGACCTGCCCGTCGTCGACCCGGATCGCTTTCTTCGCGAGCAGACGGATCCCGTCGACCCACTGCTGCTCCAACGGCCGACGGTCCTGCGTCTCCGCCGTGTCCGCCTGATCCGAAGTGACGAGGATCGAGCGCCGGGTCGGGCTGTTGGCCTCGACCGCGGTCTTGAGGAACCCGTCGGTCAACGTGTCGAGGTCGAGCGTCCACCGGACCAGCCCGTTGCGCAGGTCCCGCCGCTTCACCGTCGGAATCGGGGTCGGTTCGCCCCGGTCGGGGCGTCCGCCGTCGGGGTTGGCGTGCTCGGGGACGCGCTTGAGCCAGCGGAGCAGGTCGTTCGGTGCCCAGCCTTCGGCTGCGGTGTCGAGGAGGCTCCGCTCGAGGTCGTCGAGCTCCCACGGCGCCAGCCCGGGCGCGCACTCGGCCAGGGTGCGGCGCATCGCCGCTGCGATCTCCGGGTCGAGCAGACCGGCGGCGAAGGCGTCGGCGATCTGCGGGCAGGTCGCCGGCAGCACCTCGCCGGTCATCACCTCCCGCGCACGGAACGCCTCACCCGATGCGACCACGGTGGCCGCGGTCGAGCGCGGCATCCCGGTGACCTGGGACACGAGGTTCGCCGCGTTCGCGGCGCCCTGCTTGCGGGCGAGGGAGTCCTCCCGGTTCTCACTACGGCGGGCGACCTCCCCGGCCAGCGTGGTCTCCTCCGCCTGCGCGAGGCGACGGAGTCTCGCGACCGCGGACAACCGGTCGAGCAGCGCCTGATCGGAGACGAACCGGAGGGCGTCGTCGGCGAGGCAGGCGTAGGTGTCCGCCTGCTCGAGGAGCGCCTCCGCCGTCCGGGTCATGGGGGTATTCGAGCACGGGGCACTGACATTGGAACCCGATCTGGGTCAGGTGTTTTCCGTTCTGCGGAAGGCGCGGCGAGGTGGGTCGGTACCGAGGGTGCGGGGTGGTTCCGAGGCTCGCTTCGCTCGCACCTCAACCACCGAGGCCGGCGGACGGACGGACGTCGGCGGCGGCGCTCAGCCCTCGACGCGCGACAGGTCCGTGCTCGCCTTCGACCCGTCCGCGGCGGCGAAGCCGGCGCGGTCCAGTGCCGACTGCAGCGACGCCTCGTACGCGGCGCTCGTGTAGGTCGCACCGCTCACGGTGTCGACCGCGGCCTTCTGCGCGGAGAGCACCTCGGAGCGCAGCACCGGCGCCGCGCTCTCGCTGATCTGCATCGAGCGCGGGTCGTTCTGGTTGAGCTGCACCGTGACGACGTCGGTGATCCTCCCGCCCGACACCACGACCTTCACCTGCGTCGTGCCGAACCGGGTCGTCTCGGCGTCGCCGCTGAACGTGCCGTCCTTCGCGCTGCTCGAGCTGCTCGACCCGGACGAGGACGAGGAGGGCGTCGTGGACGGTTCGGCGGCCGGCGTCGACGCACCCGAGGTGTCGTCGCGCGACGCCGACGCGCTCGTCACGGCGGAGGGCGGCAGGGGCTTGAAGAGGAGCACGCCCGCCGTACCGAGGACGGTGGCGGTGAGGACGATCGGTGCTCGGCGCATGAGGATCTCCTGATCAGAACGCGAAGGACTCGAAGTGCACGCGGGAGGCGGGCACGCCCGCCTCCCGGCAGGCGGCGGCGATCGCGGCGGTGAAGTCGTCCGGGCCGCAGATGAAGACGTCGCGCTCCGCGATGTCCGGCATCGCCCGGCGGAGCGTCCCCGCGGTCACCGACAGCCGGTCGCGCGGGCCGAGCGCCTCCCACAGCCGGGCGCCCCGCCGCTGCACCTCCCGGGCGATCTCGTCGGCGAGGACCAGCGAGCCGCGGTCCCGGCCGCGCAGGAGGACGGCGACATCGGCGTGCTCGTCGAGGTCCTGGAGGAGGCTCCGCAGCGGCGTCGCGCCGACACCGGCGCCGACGAGCAGGACCTTGTGCCCGGTCGCGGCGTCGGCGGTGAAGCGGCCGTAGGGCCCCTCGATGAAGACCGGCGTGCCGATCGGGAGCGATGCGAGCCCGGCGCTGTGGTCGCCGAGGTCCTTGACCGTGATCCGCATCCGGTGCTCCTGCGGCACGTGCGACAGGGAGAACGGATGCGCCTGCCACCACGCGCCGCGGGTGAGGAAACGCCACTGGAAGAACTGGCCGCCCGCCACCGGCAGCCGGTCGAGGCGGCGCCCCTCGAGCACGACCGAGACGACGCCCGGGGCCTCCTGGACGACGCCCGCGACCCGGACCCCGTGTCGCAGGGAGCGGACGACCGGCAGCAGCACCCGCCACGCGACGACCGCGGCGAGCAGCGCGACCCAGAGCGCCGTCCACCAGGCGGTGGCGAGCGGGTGGCCGACGAACGAGGCACCGGTCTGCACCTGGTGCTGGAACGCGAAGAGCAGCGCGAGGTAGGTGTACAGGTGCACCGCCCACCACGTCTCGTAGCGCAGCCGGCGCCGCGCGCGCCGGTACGAGGTGATCCCCGCGAGCAGGAGCAGCAGCGTGCCGACGACCGCGCCGAGCATGCCCTGGTAGGTGAGCACGAGCGCCCAGAGCTGCGCGAGGACGCCCGTCTGGGCGAGCGCGGCGTACCCGAGCACGATCAGCACGACGTGCGCGAGCAGCAGGTAGAGGCCGTAGGGCGCGAGCCGGCGGTGCCAGCGGATCAGCCGGTCCTGGCCGACCGCCCGCTCCAGCGGCCCGATGCGGGCGGACAGCGCGACGGTGACGATCATCGCGTAGCCCGCCAGCAGGCCCGTCATCCGCCCGACCGCCGTGAGGGCGCCGGCGACCGTGCCGACGCTCGCGAGCGACTGCGCGGACACCCCGAGCGCGATGGTGACGCCGAGTCCGAGGCCGGCCGCGGCGGCGAGCAGGTCGACGACGAGCGGCCTGCCGCGGCGGGGGAGCCGCCGCGCGGTCGCCGGCGGTGCGACGTGCTGCGGGCGCTGCAGCGTGCCGGTCATCGGAACGCCGCCGGCGCGGACGCCGAGCGCACCGGGACCCCGTGCACCAGCCGTGGGAACCCCGCGGTCGCGAGCACGCTGCCGTCGGGCAGGACCGACCAGCACTCGTAGCCGTCGAGCCCCGCGACCCAGGCCGGTCCGTCCTGGCCCAGGACGAACGCGGCGGTGGCGATCGCGTCGGCGAGGCCGAGCTCCGGACCGCACACCGTGGTCGACACGGCGCCGACCGCTGCACGACCCGTGCGCGGGTCGCGGATGTGCTCGCCGCGCTCGGTCAGCGCCGAGGTCGCGACCGCGAGGTGGTCGGCCTCGAGGACGGTGCCGAACGCGCCGCGGTCGAAGGGGTGCTGGACGCCGATGCGCCACGGCCGTCCGCCGTCCGACGCGACGAGGACGTCGCCGCCCGCGTTGACCGACCACCGCTCGCACCCGTGCGCCCGGAGGATCTCGCCCGCGCGGTCCACCGACCACCCCTTGACGAAGGCGGACGGATCGAATCCCGAGGGGGAGCGGGCGTCGAAGGCGCCGCCGGACGACGTCCGCATCCGCTCGCAGACCTCCACGACCTCCGCGAGGTCCGGGTCGCGGAGCACGGCCGCGTCCCGCCCGAGTCGGGACACCAGGCTGTCGGGACGGTAGGTGCTGAACCGCCGGTCGACGTCGTGGAACCAGGCGATCGCCTCGGCGACCGCCGCGTCGTGATCGCCCTCGCCGCGCACGTCGAACGACACGGCGGTACCCATCACCTTCTCGACACGGACGGTCCGGCGCTCCGTCGCGGGCGGGACGGTGTCGGTCATTCGCACGATGGTGCCGAAACGTCGGCGAGCCGCGCCATGAGCCTGCTGTGCGCCGCCTATGCGAGCCGCGACGCGTCTTCGTGTCCTCGAATGCGGCATCCGCCTCGCGCGCACGTGGCGCGCGGCGTCTGCAAGGCTCGCCGCGTGGCGGATGTGCTGGTGGTGGAGGACGAGCCGCGGATGCGCGGGCTCCTCGTCCAGGCGCTCGAGGGCGAGGGGCACCGGGTCGAGGCCGCCGCCGACGGCCTCGCCGGACTGATCCTCCTCCGTTCCCGTCCGTTCGACGTGGCCGCGGTCGACATCGCGCTGCCGGGGATGAGCGGCGTCGAGCTGTGCCGGCACGTGCGGCGGGAGGGGATGACCGTCGGCGTGGTGCTCGTGACCGCGCGGGACGGCCTCGAGGACCGGATCCAGGGCCTCGACTCCGGCGCCGACGACTACCTCGTGAAGCCGTTCGCGCTCGAGGAGCTCGCGGCGCGGATCCGGGCGCTGCTGCGGCGGACCGCCGCCTCGGGTGGGCGGCTCGAGGTCGGCGACCTCGTGCTCGACCCGATGGCCGTCCGCGCGCTCGTCGGCGACCGGGTCGTGCCGCTCAGCGTCAAGGAGTTCGGCGTGCTCCGCACCCTCGCCTCGCGTTCGGGCGACGCGGTGGACCGTCGCACGCTGCTGGCGGAGGTGTGGGGCGACCCGGACCGCTTCGACCCGGCGATCGTCGACCAGTACGTCAGCTACGTGCGCAAGAAGCTCGCGGCCGCGGAGAGCGGCGTCCGCATCGAGACCCTGCGGAACGTCGGCTACCGGCTGCGGCGAACCGGATGAGCCGGTCCGCGGCGGTCAGCATCCGCGCCCGGATCGCGGCCGGCAGCGCCCTCGTCGCCGCGGTCGTGCTGTCGGTGCTCGGCGTGCTCGTCGCGCAGCAGGTTGCGGACGCGTCGGTCCGCACCGCGGCGCAGCTCGCAGTCGACGACCTCCGTCCCTTCCTCGTCGACCTCCGGACCCAGCCGGAGGAGGAGCCCGACCCTTCCGCGTCCGGGGTGCTCGTCGCCGTCGTGGCACCGGACGGTTCGACGGCCCGCGACTCGATGCCGCCCGAGCTGCTGCGCGCGGCCCGCACGGTGACGACCGAGGGCACCGTCGAGGTGGAGAGCGGGCGGTACCGCGTCGTGGCCGAGCGGCTGCGCACCCCGGCCGGGACCTGGCGGCTCTGGGCGGCTCGGGACCTCAGCGCGAGCGACGGCCTGCTGCAGGGGATCAGGACGTCTCTGCTCGTAGGCACGCCGATCGCCGTCCTCCTGACCGCCGTTGCCGCGTGGCTCGTCGCCACCGCCGCGCTCCGGCCGGTCGAGCGCCTGCGCGCGAGCGCGGAGCGGCTGCGGGCGCCCGACGCGACGGGATCGCTGCCGGAGCGCGGCGCCGGCGAGCTCGCGGAGCTCGCGGCCACGATGAACCGCCTCGTCGACGACCTCCGCGAGAGCGCCGAGCACGAGCGCCGCGTGACGGCCGACACCGCGCACGAGCTGCGGACGCCGCTCGCGGTCCTCGCCGCCCAGGTCGAGCTCGCGCAGCGGCGGCCCGAGACCGCAGACCTGCCGGCGATCCGCGACTCCGTGGCCCGGGTGACACGGCTCGCCGACGACCTCCTCGCCCTCTCGCGCGCGGACGCCGCGACCGCCGCACCTTCGGCGACGCCCGTCGCGGCCCTCGTGACCGCGGCGATGGACGCCGTCGATCGCGCCCGGCTGCTGGCCCCGGAGGGCGTCCTCGTCGACCTCGAGCTGGACGAGCGGCTCGACGAGTCCGCCGAGGCGCCCATCGACGTGTCCGGCTTCGGGCGGATCGTCACCAACCTCCTCGGCAACGCGCTCGCCGCGGCGCCGCGCTCCGCGGTCGTCGCCCGGGTCGACCGCGCCGCAGACCGGATCGTGCTCACGGTGCGCGACGACGGCACGGGCATCCCAGAGGACTTCCTGCCCTACGCGTTCGACCGCTTCTCGAGGCCGGAGACCGCGCGGAGCAGCGGGTCCGCCGGGTCCGGTCTCGGGCTCACCCTCGTGCGGCGGCTCGCGGAGCGCAGCGGCGGCACGGCCGCGGTCGCGAACGGCGAGCGCGGCGGCGCCGTCGCGACGGTCGTGCTGCCCGTCGAACGGGGGCGGGCGCGGTAGGGAGGACGCCGGGAGTCCGGCCGTCTTCGAATCCTCGAGTGCGGCACCGGCCGGCTTCCATCCGCGGCCTCGAGAGGCTGGCGGCATGAGCCAGCGGGCGACAGCCGGAACGACCATCACGACCGCGGAGCGCACGAGCGCCGTCCCGACCGGCGCGCGGAAGGCGTACGCGGCGCTGACCGGCATCGCGACCCTCTTCGTCTTCGTCCAGTTCTTCACCTCGAGCGAGTTCATCCGCGCGAAGGGCGACACGGAGGAGACCTGGACCGACATCCACGGCTGGACCGCCTACGGCCTGCTCGTCCCCGCGCTCCTCGCCGCCGTCGTCGCGGTGGTGGCGCTCCGCAGGGTGGCGCCGGTGCTGACCGTCGTCGCCGTCGTGCTGTTCGTGGCCTCCGTCGGGCAGTGGGGGAGCGGGCACCTGATCAGCACGCTCGGGATGGACGGCTGGACCCCCTTCCACGTCTTCTTCTCGTCGGTGGTGCTGGCGCTCGCCGTCTGGGCGTCCATCCGGTCGGCGGTCCTCCGCCGCGGCTGATCCCCCGCATGCTTCGTTCTGTAGGAGGACGCCTCCTGCAGAACGAAGAGTGGGCGTGCGCGCGCGGACGTCGAGCGGGCCGCGGCGCCGACCGGCAGGATCGACGCATGATCACCGCCGAGTACACGATCCCGGGCGTCCACGTCACCGACCACGAGGTCGCGGTGCCGCTCGACTGGCGGCGCCCGGAGGTCGGCGGCACGATCACCCTCTTCGCCCGGGAGGTCGTCGCCGCGCACCGTCGGCACGAGGACCTACCGCTGCTCGTGTTCCTCCAGGGCGGCCCGGGTGGGAAGTCGCCGCGCCCGGTGGACGCCTCCGGTTGGGTGGGCGTGCTCCTCGAGCGCTACCGCGTCGTGCTGCTCGATCAGCGCGGCACCGGTCGCAGCACCCGGGTCGACGCGGCACGGATGGCGTCGTTCGCGACCGCCGAGGAGGGCGCCGCGTACCTCGCCTGCTTCCGTGCGGACTCGATCGTGCGCGACGCCGAGCACCTCCGCACCACCGTCTACGGCGGCCGGCGCTGGACGACCTTCGGCCAGAGCTACGGCGGCTGGATCACGCTCGAGTACCTGTCCTCCGCGCCGGAGGGGCTCGCCGCGTCGATGATCACGGGCGGGCTGCCCGCCCTCCGTCCGGACGCCGCCGACCTGTACCGCCGCACCTACCCGCGCGCGCTCGCGAAGAACCGGCGGTTCGAGGAGCGGTACCCGGAGGACCTCGCCGTCGTCGCCCGGATCGCGGACCTGCTCGCGGAGGAGGACGTCCGGCTGCCCGACGGGGATCGGCTCACCGTCCGGCGCCTGCAGTACCTGGGCGGTGCCCGCTTCGGCATGCAGCACGGGTTCGAGGAGTTGCACTGGCTCCTCGACACCGCGTGGGGGAGCGACGGGCGCCTGTCCGACGCGTTCCTCGCGGCGGCGCAGGACGCCAGCTCCTTCGCCGACAACCCGCTCTGGGCGGCGCTGCAGGAGGCGGCCGAGTACACGGACGACACCTCCGGCGCCACGCGCTGGGCGGCGCAGGCGGAGCACGACCGGCATCCGGAGTTCGCCGAGAGCGCCCGGCCGCTCCGGTTCACGGGCGAGATGTTCTTCCCGTGGATGTTCGAGGAGATCCGGCTCCTCCGCCCCTTCGGTCCCGCCGTCCACCTCCTGCAGGAGCGCACCGACTGGCCGGGGCGCTACGACCTCGCCCGCCTCGCGGCGAACGAGGTGCCGGTGGTGGCCGCGATCTACTTCGACGACCTCTACGTCGACGCCGACCTCCAGCTGCGCACCGCTGGCGAGATCGCGAACGTGACGACCTGGGTCACCGACGAGTGGGAGCACGACGGGATCGGCGCGAGCGGCGGCGAGGTCGTCCGGCACCTGCAGCGCCTCCTCGACGAGCGGGGCGCCCCGCGGCACTGAACGCCCCTTCCGTCAGCCGTGGAGGACGCGGACCTCGAAGTCCTCGACCCCGTGCAGGTGCCGACGGATCTGCTCGGACGCCTCGTGCTCGATCCCGTCCGGATCCGCGGCGGCCGCCGCCACGACGCGGGCGTCGCCCTGCAGCCGGTGTCCCACCCAGCGCAGGCGCACCCGGTCGACCCTCGCGATCCCCGGTACGTGCTGGAGCGCGTGCTCGGCGGTCTCCAGCAGATCGGGGTCGATGCCGTCGAGGAGGCGGCGACCGATGCTGCGGACCGTGCCGATGAGGAGCACGAAGATGGCGGCGGCGATGAGGACGCCGACGATGGGATCGGCGAGCGGGAAGCCCGCCCAGACGCCTGCGGCGCCGACCACGACGGCGAGCGAGGTGAACCCGTCCGTGCGCGCGTGCACGCCGTCGGCGACGAGCGCGGCTGAGCCGATCCGCCGCCCGACGCGGATGCGGTAGGCGGCGACCGCCTCGTTCCCGAGGAACCCGATGACACCGGCCACCGCGAGCCAGCCGAGGTTCTCGAGCGGCCGGGGCGAGATCAGGCGCTCGATGCTCTGCCACGCGGCCACGACCGCCGAGAGGAGGACCACCGCGACGATGAACAGACCGGCCAGGTCCTCCGCGCGGCCGTAGCCGTAGGTGTAGCGGCGGGACGGAGGTCGGCGCGCGAGCACGAACGCTACCCACAGCGGCACCGCGGTCAGCGCGTCGCTGAAGTTGTGCACCGTGTCCGCGAGCAGCGCGACCGACGACGTGATCAGCACGATCCCGAACTGGATCGCCGTCGTCGCGAGGAGTACGACCAGGCTGATCTTCAGCGCGCGGACCCCCGCGGTACTGGCCTCCAGCGCGTCGTCGACGGAGTCCGCCGCGTCATGGGTGTGCGGCACGAAGAGGTGCACGAGGAACCCGCGCACGCCGCCCGGATGGTCGTGGTCGTGGTCGTGGTCGTGGTCGTGGCCGTGCTGATGGCCGTGCTGGTGGTCATGGCCGTGCTGATGGTCGTGGCCGTGCTCGTGGTCGTGTCGCTGCAGGTGAGTCATGACGCACCGCCGATCGTGGAGCCGTCGACCGGCGCGGCGGCGTCCTCGGCGAGCGCGTGGTGATGACGCGGGGAGGTGCTGACCGCGTGCTCGGCCTGGAAGATCGCGTCGGTCACCAGCTGGACGGCGTGCTCGTTCGCGAGGCGGTAGAAGACCTTCTGTCCGTGCTGCCGCGTCGTCACCATGCGCGCCATGCGCATCTTCGCCAGATGCTGCGAGACGGTGCTCGCGGGCCGGTCGACGAGCTCAGCGAGCGCGTTGACCGACAGCTCCTCGACATCGCGGAGCGCGAGCACGATGCGCACGCGGGTCGCGTCGCTCAGCAGTGCGAACACCTCCACGGCGAGTTCGACGTACTCGCTGTCGGGGAATCGCCCGCATCTCCGCGTATCTGCGTCCATGCGAAGATGATTGCACGTGGGGAGGTCGTCCTCGCCACTGCTCCGGGTGGTCGCCCAGCCGGCGTGCACCAGGCTCGCGGCTCGTGTCCATGACCATCACGACCAAGGGCGGCGCCGTCTACACCCTCGCCTACCGCGACTTCGACGGCGCGGGAACGCGGCTCGGCATCAGCCGGAAGGGCGGGCCGGACGACCCCGAGGACACGAACAAGCCGATGCTTCCCGACACCTGGTACCGCGTCGCGATCATGACGCCCCTCCCGCCGGAGATCGCCTCCCGGGTGCAGATGGTGCTCGACCCGGTGGAGGGCGACGCCGACCCGATCGTGCGGTTCAGCACGCCGGTGATGAGCGTCGTCGGCGTCCTGTAGCGCCGCTCCTCGCCGCCGGGACGACGCCGACGGGGGGATGTGCGACCCTGGACATCGCGCCGCACGGCGCGACCGGACGAGATGTGCGCCGTACCCGGACAGGCAAGACGACGCTCCTGAGGGAGTGGTCCGTCATGGGTCAGCTGGTGCAGGTCGTCGGTTCGCTGCTGGTGCTCGCCGCATTCGTCGGCGTGCAGCGCGGCTGGTTCTCCGCCGTCTCCAAGCGGTCCCTCGCCCTGAACGTCGCGGGTTCGGCCGTGCTCGCGGTCGAAGCAGTGATCGAGGGGCAGTGGGGATTCCTCCTGCTCGAAGGCGTGTGGGCGATCGTCTCCGCCGTCGGTCTCGTCGCCGCGCTGCGGGGCAGGACGCCCGCCGCAGCCCAGCACTGAAGCCCCCACGCGGTCGGCCCGCGGTGATCAGGTCTCGTCGCTCGGTCAGAAGCGGTGCTCGTCGCGGAGGCGACGAGGGCGGTGGTCGGGGTCGACGACGGTGCGGTACGCGGGGTCGGCCCAGAGTCGCTGCAGGCGGGTGATCGGCTCGGTCCGATGCCGCCGGATCTGCCCGGCCGGGCGCGGACCCTCGCGGTCGGCGGCGTACCAGTCGTCGAGCGCTTGCGCAGTCCGCGACCAGAGGTCCGGGCCGTCCTCGAGGCGCTGGAGCCGCGGGTCGTCGGCCTGCAGGCCGAGGTGCTCGGCCCACAGCGTCCGGCGGAGGTCCCGGGCGAGGCGCCGGGGCGAGTCGGCCGCGGGTTCCTCGTCGCCGTCCGCCGCGGTCGCGTCCAGGACCGCGCAGGTCAGTTCGCTGTCGGTCGCCCACGACCGCCGGTTGAAGTTGTCGGATCCGACCGTGAACCACACGTCGTCGACGACGCAGACCTTCGCGTGCACGTAGATCGGCGTCCCGTGCCGGTTCTCGAGGTCGAAGACCTGGACGCGGCCCGGTGCCGCACGGCGCAGGCGGTTGATCGCGCGGATCTGCCCGATGCGACTCGGCGGCCCGGAGACCGATCCGTCGGAGCTCGGGTACCGCGGCACGACCGCGATCAGCTGCAGCCGCGGGTTGCGTCGCATCGCGTCCGCGATGCCGTCGGCGACCTCCAGCGACCACAGGTACTGGTCCTCGATGTAGATGAGGTGCTGCGCGCGGGCGAACGCTTTCGCGTAGGCGCGGGCGACGGTCCGCTCGCCGTCCGGCGCGAACGGGAACGGCGGCCGCTTCGCGGTGTAGGTCCGCAGCAGCTGCACGGCGTGCGGACCGGCGGGCGCGGGGGCCGGCGCCGCCTCCGGCAGCGGCTTCGGGTGCCTCGGCATGCGCGCCAGGCGCTGCAGGACCATCCGGAGCGGCGTGCGTCGGTCGAGCGGGTGCGGATCGTTCCAGCGCTCCGCGAACACGTCGAGCAGGTCGGTCACCACCGGTCCGCGGAGCTCCAGCGCCGCGTCGTGCCACGGCGGCCGCGGCCCGTACCGCTCGTCCAGCCGCACCGCCTGCGGATCGCCCTCGTGCTCGGCGTCGTCGCGGCGGCTGTGGGAGAGGTCGATGCCGCCGACGAACGCGACGTCCCGGCTCGAATCGTCGCGGCGGCGGACGACGAACAGCTTCTGGTGGTGCGAGCCGAACAGCGGCACGCGCTGATCGAGGAGGACCTCCCCGCCCGCCTCGTTGATCTCGCGGCCGAGGAGCGCGTTCGACCGGCCGCTGATCGAGCCCGAGACCTTCTCGCCGTGCGAGCGCCAGACGAGCCCCCGCACCTCGATGCCGCGCCGCGCGAGGTCGGCGAGCAGCTCACCGACCGACGGCCCGTCCGGCAGGAGTCGCTCGTCGGCGTCACCGCGCCAGTCGGTGAACCAGACCCGGTCCCCGGCGTCGAGGTCGGACAGCTCGGCGTGGAGCCGCGCGAAGTACACCGCGCCGTGGATCAGCGGTCGCACGAGGTTCCCCTCCGACCACGTGGCGATGCCCACCTCCTCCACCGACGCGCTCGTGTCGTTGCCGCGCTCCCGCCGCGTGAGGAACCACGGCTCGAGGCGGCTGCTGCTCATGGGTGCACTCTCCCGTACTCCGCGCGCACCCGCACTGGGAGCGGGCTCACGGGAACCTTGCTTCGTATCTAGCAAAATTGCTAGATTGCGAATATGGCAGACAGTGTCAGCGACATCTTCGACGCACTCGCGCACCCGACGAGGCGCCAGATCCTGCAGGACCTGAAGGACGGCGAGCTGGCGGCCGGCGCGATCGCGGCCCGCTTCAACACCTCCGGACCGACCGTCTCGCGCCACCTCGGCGTCTTGCGGGCGGCCGGACTCGTGACCGAACGGCGGGACGGGAACCGGATCCTCTACTCGCTGGTCGGCGAGCGGCTCGCGCTCTCGGTCGGCGACTTCCTCTCGACGGTCTGCCCCGAGCAGATCGTCCTCCGTCAGGTCCGCAAGCGGTCCACGCCCTCCCGCTCGACCGGTGAGGTGACGGCGTGATCGCCATGTCGACCCTGCGCGCCCAGGTGCGTCTTCGGCTCCTCATCACCTACCGGGTCGACCCGGAGGTCGCGCGGAGCCTCGTCCCCGAACCGTTCCGGCCGCAGGTGGTCGACGGCAGCGCGGTGGCCGGCGTCTGCATGATCGGTCTGCGGTCGATCCGGCCGGGCTGGCTCCGTCCTCGAATCGGGTTCCGTTCCGAGAACGTGGCGCATCGCGTCGCCGTGGAGTGGGACGAGCGCGGCGAGACGAGGTCGGGCGTCTACATCCTCGAGCGGCACAGCTCGTCGATCCTCCCCGTCCTGACCGGCGGGCGCCTCTTCCCCGGAGTGCAGAGGCGCGGACGCGTCGACCTCGATGAGACCTCGACCCGGTTCAGGGTCCGGATGACCGCGCCCGGCACACGGGTCGCCGTGGACGTCGAGCTCGGAGGAGCGTGGACGAGCACGCTGTTCCCCACGGTCGAGGCGGCGTCGCAGTTCTACGAGCAGGGATCGGTCGGGTGGTCACCGGATCGGCACGGGCACGGCGCGGAACCGCTGCAGCTGACCTCGCCGGACTGGGCCGTCGAGCCCGCGCACGCGATCTCCGTCAGATCCTCGTTCTTCGAGGCGCTTCCTGCCGGCTCCGCCGTCCTGGACAGCGTCGTCGCCATGCGCGACCTCCCGTTCTTCTGGGACACCCCGACGATCACGCCCGAGCGAGTCGCGCAGCCGCACCACATCTGACCGCGGAGCGCCTCGGCCCGGTACCCGGCTACTCGCCCGAGCCGTCCGCCGTCGCGTGCTGGCCGCGGCGGGCGAGGTGCTCACCTGCGGCGGCTCCCGCCGCAGCGCCGGACACGTGGCCGTTCACGATCTCCGCGATGTCGATGCCGACGAGGTCCTTGATCAGCTTCGTCGAGGTCGCGAGCTGGCCGGCGACGCTCTGCCCGAGCTGCCCGGTGGGGTCGCCGTCCGTCGACACGATCGTGAGCGCACCGATCCCGGACAGCGGTCCGGCCGCGGCGCGGACGATCTCCGGCAGCTGCTCGATCAGCTGCTGCCGCAGCAGCTCGGCCGCGCGCTCCTGCAGCGCCTCGGCCTGCGCACGGCTGGCCTCCGCCTGCGCGGCGCCGGTCGCGCGGATGCGATCCGCCTCCGCCTCGCCCTCGGCACGGACCGCTTCGGCCGCCGCGATGCGGCGGTTCCGCTCGGCCTGCGCCTCGGCCTGGCTGCGGGTGGCGACCGCGTACGCATCGGCATCCGCGACGGCCCGCACCTCCGCGTCCAGCTCCTGCCGTCGGAGGCCGACCCGCTTGCCGGCGGTCACCTCCTGCTGCGACACGACCTCCTGCTGCGCGATCGCCTCGGCGAGCGGAGCGGCGGCAGCGGCCTCCGCGCCGGCCCGGTCGGTCTCCTTCCGGATCTCCGCGCGGCGGAGGTCGAGCTTGCGCTGCTGCTCGGCGACCGCCTGGTCGGCGCTGATCCGCGCCTCCTCCGACGCCTGGCGCGCTACGGACTCGGCGATCTCGGCGACCTGCTTCACCCGGGCCGCTTCGCCGCGGCCGAGGTCGCGGATGTAGCCGTTGTCGTCGTCGATCTCCTTGATCTGCAGGGTGTCGATCTGCAGGCCCTGCACGTCGAGCGACTCCCGCACCGCCTCGAGCACCTGGCCCTGCAGCGCCTGCCGGTTCGTGATGATCTCGGTGACCGTCAGCTGGCCGACGATCGAGCGGACGGACCCGGAGAGCACCTCCTCGGTGGAGGACTCGATCTGGTCCTGCTGGTTGAGGAACCGCTGCGCGGCCGCGCGGACCATCTGCTCCGATCCGCCGACCTTCACCACGGCGACGGCGTTCACCTTGATCGTGATCGCGTCCCGCGTCTGCGCGGTCGCCTGCACGTTCAGCTGCCGGCTGCGGAGGCTCAGCTTGAAGTGCGCCTCCACGATCGGCTTGACGAAGACGCGCGACCCGAACACCACGCGCTGGCCCGCGTTCTCGTCCGACTCCTCGCCGGTGCGTGCACCGCGCTGACGGGAGGTGACGATGATCGCCTCGTCCGGCTTCGCGACCTTGATGCCGCGGAGCAGGGTGATCACCACGATCAGCAGGATCAGCGCGACGATGACGACGACGACGGCGATGGACGCGATTCCGGTGATCACGGGCACATTATGGCGGAACGGGTCGGTTCGCGAACCAATCGTCCGGCAGTGCCCCCCTCTCGACCACGCACGTCGACGAGCTCATGGCACAGTCCTGCGGGTTCGCCCCGAGTCCGTCACACTCGCGGCGGTGCGGACATGACAGGGTGTGCTGCCTGTGATGGATGACGAGACCGCGTTGTGGTCCGCCGCCCTGGCCCGTGACGAACGGGCGTTCGGGATCCTCTTCGATCGGCATCGCGATCGCGTGTTCCGGCACGCGCTGCGCCTGGTCGATCACCGCTCGGAGGCGGAGGACGTCGCGGCTGCAGCGTTCTTCGAGCTCTGGCGGCGGTGCGAAGCGGTCCGGATCGTCGAGGGTTCGGTGCTGCCAAGGCTGCTGGTGACCGCCACGAACCTGTGCCGGAACGTCGCGCGCGGCACGCGCCGGTACCGCGCGATGCTGTCCGGCTTCCCTCGCGGGGAGGACGGGATCGATCCCGCGGTCGTCGCGGGCGACCGGGTGGACCGCGCGCAGGAGGCGGAGCGGCTCCATCGGGCGATCGCGATGCTCTCGGCCGACGACGCCGCGCTGCTCGTGCTCACGGCGGTCGAGGGGTGGACGGCCGTCCGTGCCGCCGCGGCGATCGGCATCACCCCGGACGCCGCGCGGACGCGCCTCGTCCGCATCCGCCGCCTGGTTCGTGCCGAGCTCGAGAACGAAGGAGCCCGCTGATGGAGGACGACCGTCTCGACCCCCGCTTCGCCTCGGCGGTGCGCGGAGTGCTGCTCGACGAGGTGCGCGGGACGCCTCCCCTCCGCACCGCACGCCCCGTGCGCGCGGCAGCGCGTCGGCCGCGGTGGCATCCGGTGCTCGCGCTCGGCATCGCCGCGGGCCTGATCGTGGCGATCGCGATCGGGTTCTCGGTCGCGTCGCAGACCCGCAGCAGCCCGCCGGCGACGCAGCCGCTGCACGGGGACTGCGCCGAGATCCTGACGTCGCGCGCAGCGAGCGAGCTGATCGGCAAGCCGTTGCGCCTCGTTCCGGCGACCTCCGCGTTGAGCGCGCCGCAGTGGATCGCGGTGCCGGTGGTCGGCGGCCTGCAGTGCACGTGGGCCGGCGTCGGCGGCGTGGAGGACGCCTCAGGGATCACGCTGACCGTGCTGCCCGCGACCGCGCGACCGAAGCAGATGAAGGCCGATACCGGCTGCTTCGGGTAGAACGACGGCGAGCAGCTCCAGTACTCGTGCAACTTCGACGTCGTCGCCGGCGGCCGCTGGACGACCGGTCAGCTCACCGGGCTCGAACGCGGCACGCAGGTACGGACGGAGGCGGACGTCGCCCGGGTCCGAGCGGTGCTCCGAGCGCTCCCGGAGGAGACAGCGACGCCTCCCGTCGACCGCACCGGCTGGTGGTCGCCGATCAGCTGCGACGCGCTCGGGAAGCGCGCTGCGCTGGGGAAGGCCCTGGGCCACCCGGATCTGCAGACCGAAGCGGGGAACGGTGGCATGGTGGCCGCCGGCCAAGGGCTCGCGCTATCCCGGACGATCGCCGTGAACTGCATTCTGCAGGCCGGCTCGGACAGCGATCCGCTCGGCGGAGAGATCCACGCGTTCGGAGGTGCGGCGGCGTTCGTCGAGCAGCAGTT
This sequence comes from Amnibacterium kyonggiense, assembly GCF_004364555.1. Taxonomy (GTDB): domain Bacteria; phylum Actinomycetota; class Actinomycetes; order Actinomycetales; family Microbacteriaceae; genus Amnibacterium; species Amnibacterium kyonggiense. The sequence continues at coordinate 1,615,105 of NZ_SOAM01000001.1, forward strand.
CGACGGGCTCGATGTCAGGCGGCTCGCGGACGTGAGCGGAGCGAAGGTGTACCTCGTCACCGACCGCAGTGCGGGCGCATCCGCGCTCTGGGTCCTCGATCACGGCAACGCCCTCGAGCTGTCCGCGGCGATCGACAGGGCCGAGACAATGCGTCCGGCGGTCGCTCCGATCCTTTCGGTCCTCGACCGGCGTGTGCGGTGAGCTCGCTCGGAGCAGCGGTGAGACGCCTGTCGCACAGAGGGGCTGGACCGTGTCCTCGCGGGTGTGTGAGCCTCCCTGCGTGAGTGCAGCGGAGATCGATGCGTACCTCTCCTCGTTACCCGAGCTGCAGCGCTCGACCTTGGAGGAGGTGCGGCGCCGGATCCTGGAGATCGTTCCCGACGCCGAGCAGGGGATGTCGTACGGCGTGCCGGCGTTCAGGGTCGGCGGCCGCACGATCGCCGGATTCGCCGCTTTCACGAACCACCTGAGCTACCTGCCGCACAGCGGGTCGGTCCTGAAGACACTCGAGGGCGAGCTGGGGGACCGGAAGCGCACGAAGAGCGCCCTGCACTTCCCGCCCGGCGAGCCGCTGCCGCCGACCCTGATCCGGCACCTGATCGAAGCGAAGCTGCGCGCTACAGGCTGAACGCGGAGCGCTCAGCACCAGGGGAGCGCGACGGCCGACGGGGGCGTTACGCGGGTGCACATGCCGCCGAGCGGGCATCCTTGGGCGATGCGGCTCCGTGCTCGGTCCTGGCGGATGGTGGTGCTGCTCGCGCTCGGCACTGCGGCCCTCGGCGCTGGACTCGCTGTCGTCAAGGGACGGGACGACGGGCTGGGGTACTTCGTCGGCAATCTCTCGACGCCCTACCTGATCGCGGCCTTCTTCGCCGGTCGCGCGCTGAGGAGCAGGGTCGGAGCGGCCGTGGCGGGCGTGCTGATGACCTGGATCACGCTGAGTGCGTTCTACGTCAGTGCCGAGACCGCGTTCGGGTACCCGTCGGGCTCCATGACCCGCTTCTACTTGGAGTGGTTCATCGCGGGAGCGTTCAGCGGGACGGCCTTGGGACTGCTGGGTCGGGAGTCCCGGACCCGAGTGCGGCTGCGCTACGTCCTGCCGCTCGCTCTCGTGCTCGAGCCGTTCGCGGTCGTGATGGTGCAGACGGCCGGCCGATTCGGCGGTCTGAATCTGCAAGCGCTGCAACTGGTCGCATGGGGCGGCGAGATCGTCCTCGGGTGCGTCGTCCTCGGTATCACGCGCCTGCGGTCAGGCCGGACGCAAGCCGCAGAGAGCGTGAAGCGCCAGGTCTCGCGAGCAGGGAGCTGAGACGCCGGCGGGGAGATGAATGTCACCCCACCCGCGTCCTGTTCAGCCCGCGTCGGCCGTCCGCGACTCGATCCTCGTGTCGGCGCGAGGCCATCGAGTTCCAAGGAGTGCGATGCCGAGTGCCGTTGCGACGACGACGGTGAGCCCTGCTTGCAGCCCTGCGGTCGCGGCGATGGTGGGCTCGACTCGTGCGCCTGCCGTAGCGCGCTCGGGAGGTGCTGCGCGCATCCCGGTCCGATGGTGCGGGATCAGGAGGGGACCCGTGCTGAGTCCCGGAGGAAGGCCCGGAGCACGGTGGTCGAGTCCACGGGTGCGATGTCGAGGCTGCGGTACAGGACCAGCGCATCGATGAGGCCGACGAGGTCGACGCTCCGGGCCGCGGGGTCGGGCGACCCGAGCGCGACGAGGAGTTGCCGGGCCGCGGCGAGCAGCTGCCTCCGGACGGGGGCCCGGTCGGTGAGCTCGGCGCGGTCCTCGTCCTCGAGCTCGAGGAGAAGTGCCATTCGTGCGCGATGCGGTGCCGGCGTCGTGGCGAGGTGCTCGAGGACGGTCTCAGCGAGGTGGAGGGCTTGGTCGACCGACAAGCGGTCCGGGACGGAGATGGAGTCCAGTCCCGCCTGTGTCGTGGCGGTGATGCGGCGGAGCGTCAGCCGGAGGAGATCGTGCCGGGTTCGGACCGAGAAGGACGTCGATCCGATCGGAAGCCCCGCCCGCGCATCGACGGCCCGGTGCGTGAGCGCGCGGGCACCGCCTGAGGCGACCACCGCGACGGCCGCGTCGGCGATGGCGTCCAGTCGCTCTTGGGTCGGCACTGTGCCAGTATCGCGAACCGAGTCTCTACAGATGTAGAGAGGGAGGGGGCGGTATGACCATCGCGATCGTCGGAGGAGGAAGGTCGGGGGCCGCGATCGCCCGGGCCGTCCAGGCCCGAGGTGCGGAGCCGCGGCTGCTCTCACGCTCGACAGGATTCGACGTGCTGCACGACGACGCGGTCGCCGCGCTCGTCGGCTCCGACGCCGTGATCGAGGCCACCGGTCTGTTCACGCTGAATACGAGGAAGGCGTTGCGGTTCTACGCGGGTTCGACGACTGCGGTCGGGACTGCAGCGGCCCGGCTGGGGCTTCGACACGTCCTGCTGTCGATCGTCGGGTGCGACCGGTCGGATCTTCAGGGCTACGGGATATTCGCCGCGAAAGCGGAGCAGGAACGCGTCGCGCGAAGGATCAGCGCGGACACCGTCATCGTGCGCTCGACGCAGTGGTTCGAGTTCGCACAGCAGAACGCCGAGCGGTTCAGGGCGGGCCCGCTGGTGCTGGTCCCGGCCATGCGGATCCAGCCGATCGCGCTCGACGCGGTCGCGGCGGTCCTCGCTGATGCGGCACTCGGGCGGAGGACGGAACGAGACATCCAGATCACCGGCCCGGACCGGACGACCCTGCTGGCGATGAGCAGAGCGCTGCTCAGGAGCGGGAACGGGCATCCCGTACCGGTCCCGCTTCCGGGGCGATACGGCAGCGGCTTCCGCACCGGCCGACTCCTCCCCGACCCGAGCGCAGAGGTGCACGGGCCGGACTTCCGCACCTGGTTGCACGCTCGCGCTTGAGTCGCGGGCCTCATGCGCAGGTCAGCGGGACGTCCCGGCAGAGGGTGCCTGCGGTAGGTCGATGCGGCCGGTCGGTGCGGCTTCTGCGACGGGTCTCAGACGGGGCGGACCCAACGCCGCCACTCATGCTGAGGGGAGTAGCCACGCGCACGCCAGGCGGAGGCGCCGAGCTCGTTGCCGTCGAGGACCATGGCGTCGAAGCGAGTCGCACCGAGGGTCAGGAGGTGCCGTTCTGCTGCGTCCAGCAGGAGGTGACCGATGCCCTGTCGGCGGTGATCGGGATGCACGGCAAGGCGGTAGAGGTGTGCTCGCCATCCGTCCCACCCGGCGATCACGGTCCCGACGAGAACGTGGTCCCGCTCAGCGACGATGACCGCGTCCGGGTCGCGGGCGAGCAGCTGGTGTGTCGCGTGTGCGGAGTCGACCGGGCGTGCGTCGTTCTCGCCGGCAACAGCCCAGAACTCGATGAGTGCTTCGACATCGTTCGACGAGGCGGTGCGAAGCGAAGCCGGGGCCATTCCTCGAGTCTTTCGTACCCCGCGTGGCTCTTGCGGGCGGGACCGGGCGACGGCTCAGGAGCAGGCGTCTGAGACGGTCGCCGGCAGACTTCCGAGACCACAGGCGCAGCTCAGGTGGCTGCGCGGGGGTGCGGGCCGAACATGATGATCGCCACGCCGAGGAGGCAGACGAGCGCGCCGATGATGTCCCAGCGATCAGGGCTGAACTTGTCGACGACGACGCCCCATGCCAGCGAGCCGGCGACGAACACGCCGCCGTAGGCAGCGAGGACCCGCCCGAAGCTCGCATCCGGCTGCAGTGTTGCGACGAAGCCGTAGGCGGCGAGGGCCATGACGCCGAGGCCGGCCCACCAGAAGGGCCTGTGCTCCCGCACGCTCTGCCAGATCAGCCAGGCCCCGCCGATCTCCGCGACGGCAGCGAGGACGAAGACGACGATCGTGCGAAGGGCGGTCACGCCGCATTGTCTCAATGCCGTCAGGCCGACAGCGCAGGCTGCTTCTCCGCCGGCATGGGCACGCTATCCGTGCGGCAGACCCCGGGGCGGGCGCTCTGACACGGCGAAAGCGAGACGACTCGCCAGCAGGGCGGTACGAATCGGCCTCGGCTCAGCCCTGCTCGTTGGAGGCCGCCCGTTCATCAATGACGAGCCACTCGGCGCCGCGGCGAACGAGGAGCAGTTGGTACTGCCACGTGCCGTCGCGCTCCTGAGGGAAGGCGGCGGTCGGTGTGTAGGAGCTGTGCCCGGTGACGTACGCGCGGGCCCGGTCCCCGGTGATCTGGACGCCGTCCCAGTGCTCGACGACGAACGCGCCGCCGCGCCGGAAGGGAGGCCGACCGAGTTCGGAGAGCGCGTGTTCGAGTCTCGCTCGTTGCGTTCCGGTGCTCGTCGTGTCGATGAGCCTCGTCCGCTCGGCCTTGCTCGTCAGCGGGTTCCCGTGCTCGTCCGAGTCGAACACGTGGAGGGCGGCGGTGAGAGCGCGGGTGGCGGCGCTGTGCACGCGGGCCACCTCCGCGCGACTGCCTACCTGCCGCAGTGCTGGTGCCGGTCCGCTGTCGGTCGGCAGCGTGGTCACGGATGTCTCGCCGGGCGCTGCGGTGCAGCCGGCCAGGATCAGCACGAGGCTCGCTGCGGCGACCGCCCGGTTCCCCTGGCTCATGCGCGGGAGAGTAGAGCGCGGGAACGGCTGTGTCGCAGCAGGCGCGCAGGGCGCGTCCCGCATGCACGGAGGAGCGGGATCCCCACCGGCAGTAATACTGCTGGACAGTACTAACGCTCCGCGTTACTATCACGATGTGATCCGGTCGTTCGCGAACAGCGACACCGAGCGGGTCTTCAATCGAGAACGGGTCCCGAGGCTGGCGCCCGAGCTGCAGCGTGCGGCGAACCGCAAGCTGCTCGTGCTGGATGCGGCGGACGTCGTGCAGGACCTGCGGGTCCCGCCCGGCAACCGCCTCGAGCGCCTGCAGGGCGACCGGGCAGGGCAGCACAGCATCCGTGTCAACGATCAGTGGCGCATCTGCTTCGTCTGGACCGAGACCGGACCGGCAGAGGTCGAGCTGGTCGACTACCACTGATCATGACCCGTCATATGGACGCCGAGGAGCGCACGATGGTCACCGCACACGATCCGATCCATCCCGGCGAGGTGCTCGCGGAAGAGTTCCTGACGCCGCTCGGGATCAGTCAGTACCGGCTTGCGAAGGCGATCGGCGTTGCCCCGACGCGCATCGGGGAGATCGTGCACGGGCATCGGGGGATCAGCGCCGACACCGCGCTGCGGCTCTCACGCGCGCTCGGCACCTCCGAGCGGTTCTGGATGAACCTGCAGGCCCGCTACGACCTCGACCGGGAGCGGGTGGTGCACGCCGCCGAGCTCGATGGCATTCAGCGGCTGATTCCGGCATGACTCGGAACTCGCGTTCTCCTGCTCAGGACAGAAGGTCTCGCGAGCAGGTGGGCGAGAAAGCGCGGTTGCGAGCAGGGCCCGAAAGCAGTGAAGCGGGACATCTCACGAGCGCGGATCTGACACGCGTCAGTGCGGTCACTCCGAGTCGACCTCTGTGAAGGGGCGATGAGCCGTGACACTCCGCAAGGTCAAGTCCGATGCCAGAGGGAGGCCGAGCGCCCTACTGGTGCTCGAGGACTCCGATAGGGCACTCGGCTTCTACTACGCCGGAGCACTTGGGGGCTCGGGTGCCATTCCGACCGACCTCGTTGCGGTCAGCTGGTTCGGGCGGTGCGTTCCGGTGATCTGCGGGAAAACGGACGCGTCTATTCGCTGGCGGACTTCGAAGGCTGAGCTCGTCCCGCGAAACGGTGAGCGGGACGCGTCGTGAGCGGCGACGACGGAGCCGCGAGCGCAATGTGACGACGACGACGAGGAACGCGAGAACGAGGAGCTGGAGTACGTCGGACTCGCGCACCTGGAGGATCGCGGTCTCCGGGACCCGAGGGACTCGGCCGAGCGGGATCGAGGCGCGGACGACGAACCTGCTGGCACGCCGTTCGACGAGGACACTGTCGACCAGGCCTACCCGCGCATCGCCGCAGCGGTCGGCTGACCCGCATCACAGGGCGTTAGCTCATCTCCTGCCGGTCGGGCGGACCTGGCGCCGAGATGCACCTGAGGGGAGCTCTGAGAGTGTCCCGACAACATCTGTGTTGAGGATCTCGCGAGCAGGCCGGGGAGACCCGCGATTCAGGCGCGGAGTTGAGCTTGGATTCGGCGGATCGCGTCGCCGAGAACGCCGGAGGCGAGGAGTCCGGGCCCGAGGGGTCCAGCGGCGTTCTCGCCCAGCAGTGGCAGCTGGCGCAGGGCGAGCCGTTGCTCCTCGGTCATCTGGTGGACCTGCCAGAAGATCTCATCTTCTCCAGCCGATGGCTGGCCGGAGTTCACCAGGGTCGCGGCCTTCACGGCGTAGGCGGCTGCTCCGAGCGCGTGTGCGCCCATGTGCGCGACACCGGAGGCTTGGGCCGCGGACCGAGCGGCGGCGACCGCGGCAGGGTTCTGTACGGCATGCGCGGCGCGGCCCGCCACGAAACGCTGGCGGATCTCATCGGCCGTCTCCAGCTCGCCGCGCCCGAAGGCTCGAGCCCGGGCGATCGCATCCCGAGGACGGCCGTCAGCCGGTGCCTCCGACTCGAAAATCGGCAACCATCGTTCGGCGCAGGTCGCTGCCCAGGTCGCGACGATCCGTCGGTCCGCCTCACTCAACGCCTGCAGAGACCGCATCCCCGGACGCTGCCACACGAGATCCTTGCGAGCAACATGCGGCTTCTCGACCTGTCGAAAAGTCTCGTGACCAGCACAACGAGACGTTTCACCGGCGGGCAGTTGAGACGACTGGGTCAGGTGCGCAGGTGCAGGGCTCGCGCGATTGCGGGCCAGGAAGCACGTCCGAGTTCGGCGTCGGCCTCTGGCGTCCCGCCGCGTGCAATCGTCATGCCGTTCGCTGGCGGATCCTCGTTCGGCAAGGTGACGCGGTGTCCCGCCCGTGGGTGCGACACGACCTCGGTGGCGAGGCCGTGCTTCCAGCGGCGCTCGGCGATCTGCTCCGCGAACCGGATCGATGGCCAGACCAGGTCGTTCCCACCGGCTACGAGGAGGAGCGTGCCGGTGATGCACTCGACGTCGATGGACCCGATCCTGCCGTCCTGGTGCTGCAGGCCGGCGTCATACAGGGGCAGGAAGCTGGGCGGCTCTTCGGCGGGTTCCCACGTGGTGTCGAGCGGGACGAACGGCACCGGGTCGCCTTGCCAGGTCCAGTGCGAGAGCCACTCATTCCCGTTCCAGCCGGGCCAGACGACGGAGGACGCGGCGAAGCCGACCGTGGCTCGGATGCGGGAATCGACAGTTGCGGTGAGGAGCGCGGCTTCTCCGCCGAACGAGGTGCCGGCGATGGCAAGGGAATCGACGTGCGGCTCGAGGTGGTCCAGGGCTTCGATGAAGAGCTCGATCGGCACCTCGAAGGGGCCGGGCTGCTGACCGGGGCCGCCGAACCAGCGGATAGCGAGGACGGTCGCGCCGTGGGCTTGCAGGAGGTGAGCGCGCTGTACGTCCACTCGTCCGCTGGAGCCAGCCAACAGGAGCACGCCCGACCCGGTCGGCCTCTCGGGTTCGAGGAACGCCCATTGCGGATCCTCGAAGCGCACAGTCGCAGCCTAGGCAACATACCGCGATGGCTCGAAGGCGGGCGTCGAGGCGCGCCAAATGCAAGCGAGCTGCGGCTGACCTCTCAGCGTTTGGCGAGGCGGCGGGCCAGGGCGGCGATGAGGAGGTCGTAGCCGTAGTCGTTGAGATGCACGCCGTCGGTGTCGTGGATGTCGTCGGCGGGGAGCGCGATGGTGTCGGCCGAGCTGTCGCGGATGCGCGCGATGAGTTCGGTGAGGTAGCGGAGTTGATCCTCGGGGGATCGCACCTGTGCCGGCCGTGCTGCGTGCTGCCTGGCCGGGTCGAGCGGGGGCGGGAGCAGGAAGATCGTGCGGTGGTGCGACGTGAGCCGCAGCACCTCGGTCACGGCCTCGCGGAAACGGTCGAGGGGGACTTGCTTCCAGTGAGCGAGGTCATTCGTGGTGATGCTGATGACGAGAACGTCGCCAGGGTGGACGGAGATCTGCCGCAGCTGTGGGACCAGGTCGAGTGCGGTCGCGCCGCCGTAGGCGTGGTTCACCACCAGGCGAGAGCCTCCCGCAGCTTGCTGGAGCTGCTGAACGCGTGACCGGTTGAACTTGGCGAGATGGCTGTCGCCGAGCAGGACGATGCGGCTCCGGGTCGCGGCAGTGATCAGGTCGCGATAGACAGTCGCCAGTCCGAGTTCGTCCAGCTGGTCGAGGGCGTGCCACGCGAGTACTCGATCTTCGGGAGAGGCCACGAGGTCTGTAGCACCTGCAGTAGAGCATGCGAAGCCGACGACGAGCACGACCTCACCGGGGAGCACCTCGAACGGGCGCACGTCCAGGAGCGAGGTCGACGTCACCTCGACGCCGGTCTCTTCCAGGACTCCGCGAACCACCGCGGCCGAAGGCTCCTCGTCGCGTTCGACTCGACCGCCAGGCAGCTCCCATCCGCCGCGAGCGTTCAGAGCAAGGAGAACCGTTCCGTTGCGGGCGAGCACGGCCTTCGCTGACACCGGCCACATTCGGCCAGCCTAGGTATCGACCCGCCCGCGGTTGACGCGAGAGAGCGGTCGCGCAGTACCCATCGCCGAGCCGACCGACGACGCGGAGTTGCTGCCGGGGATCAGGCGTCCTGCGAGCAGGCGGCGGAGACGCCGGATGGGGAGAGGGCTGCGATTGGCAGTGCTCTCAATTCGAGCTGATGGCGTAGGTCGTGGTGGTCCCGATGAAGACCGCGAGCGCTGCGAGGGCGGCCGCGACCAGCCAAGCTGCTCCTGAGCTCACGGCTATCCAGCGGTGTCCTGGTGTCGAGCGATGCCGCACGACAGTGACGCTGGTGCCGATGACCGCTGCACCCAGAAACATGCCGGCGCCGAGCGCGAGGAGCAGCATCTGGACTGTCGTGTTGATCATCAGGTCTCGCAGCATGTGGCACCTCCGCTGCGGCGGTTCGAACACAGCATGGACCCGCTGGCGCTCTGTGCGAGGGATCAGGCGAGCGCGTCTCGCTTGCGGGGGAATGCGGGCGTCTCGAGATGGGAGAGAGACGGCACTCTGCTCGCTACGAACCCAGCTCCGAGACCGGTGCCCTGGTGTGCGTGCTGCGACCTGACAACGCGGGTGCTCGCCGCGGTCGTGACCGCCCGGCTGCCGGAGCGTCGCCAGCCCGCTCGTAAGAAGCCTCGTCGACACGAAAGGGGTATCGACCTCGGGCGTCTTGGTTTGACAGGGCATTCGCGCCCCGAGCAGGACTCGAACCTGCAACCTACGGATTAGAAGGCCGTTGCTCTATCCATTGAGCTATCGGGGCCGGTGCGGCGCTGGACGAGTGTACGGGCAGCTCTCCGCGCCGATCAGGCGGCGGGGAGGGTGTGCGGCTCGCGCGCGACCTCGGCGCGCGCCAGGTGGCTCTCGCGCTCGCGTATAACGACGATGCCGACGCTGACGATCCAGACGAGCCAGGGGAACGTGCCGAGCACCACCGAGCCCCACCCGCCCGCAGCACGGAAGGAGGTGTCGTCCGTGCCGCCGAACGCGGTGGCCACGAAGACGAGGTTCGGGATGGCGACGAGGACCGCGAGCCACCCGGTCCAGCGGGGGAGCGCTCCCGAGATGAGCGTGATGTAGCCGGAGGCGAACGACACGAGGGCGGTGAGCACGCACCCGATCGAGCCGAAGAACAGGGCGTGCCCGACCGTGAGCGCGCGGATGACCATGCCGCTGCCGCCGTCGATGGAGGCGTCGAGCGCCGCGCCGCCCTCCAGGCCGTCGCCGACGAGCGTGACGACGACGTAGGCGATCCCCGCGGAGAAGCCGATGTCCGCGATCCACTGCACGTCCCGCCGCGTCTGGACGATCAGCTGCCGGAAGCCGCTGAGGAACACGATGATCACGGCCATCAGCACCGTGTCCGTGAGGATCACCCCGAGCGTGCCCGCGGCGGTCCGCTCGTTGAAGGCGACGAGCGCGGCCACCTCGTCGAGCGCGGGGCGCGGGCCGACCGCGACCTGACGGATCACGAACTCCGTGATCGTCAGCACGGCGACGCCGAGAGCGGCGATCCCGGTCCAGAGGCCCACGTTCGGTGTCGGCCAGCCAGCGGGCCACCGGTGCTCAGCGGTCATGACCAGCACCGTAGGCCCGGAAGAGGCTGCGGTCGTGGTCCCGCGACGGACCCTGTCGGGGCGTCAGGAGCGGGGGACCAGGTCCTCCCCGGGCCCACGGTCGCGCACGGAGGTCGCCGCCACCGGCGGCGGCGTCTTCAGGTCGAGGTTCTGCGTGACCTGCGCCTCGTCGTCGTAGTTGTCGAGCCACGCCGGGGCGGGCGTCGCGGCGGGGACGGCGCCCGTCGCCGCCGGTGCTTCGTCCGTGGGGCGGGCGTGCCGGGCCTGCTGGTGCGCCTCGAGCCGAATCGCCTCCTCCGCCTCGGCGGCCGTCGGCTGGGACTCGGCCCGGTGTGTGCGGGGCACCTGGACCGGCGTGGTGCTGACCGCGACCGCCTGGTCGTCCTCCGGCGTCGGCGCCTCGACCGCGCGGCCGCGCGCCCGCTCCTGCTGGAGCCGCTCCACCGCGCGGGTGCGCTGCCAGGCCGGCAGACCGTCGATGGCCGCAGCCGCAGCGGAGCTCGCCGCGGCGGGAGAGGCCGTCGACGCCGCAGCCGAGAGCGTGGCCTCGGCCGCGGGTGCAGCGGCGGCAGCGCCCACGAGGGCGGGCTCGGGGTCGGGCGTGCCTTCCGGCTCCGACTCGGGTTCGGCGGGCGAGCGGCGGGAGCCGGGGCGGCTGAAGCGGTCGCGATCGCGCGGTTCCGTCTCCGGCTGCGGCTCCTCCGTGGGCGCGGCGGAGGCGACGGGCGCGACCGGTGCCGGCTCGGGCTCGGGCGTGGGAACGGCCGCAGGAGTCGCGGCTGCGGCCGGCTTCGTGCTCGGCGTCGGGATCGGGGTGACGAAGATCCGCTTCGCCCGGCCGGGGCGTTGCACCCACTGGACGAGGGCGTCGCGCAGGTCGGCGAGCCGCTGCTCGGTCCGGTCCCCGTCGGTCCGCTGCTCGATCGCGTCGATCCGCGCCGCAGCCCAGTCGGCGGCGGTCTCCGCGCCGTCGAGGGGGAGGAGCCGGGTGCGGACGTCCGCTTCGGCCCGGAGACGCGCGGCGCGGCGGCGCGAGACGAGGTCGCCCTCCGCGTCGACCGTCGCCCGCGCCGCGGCGACGAGGCCGGCGACCGTGGCCACGGCTTCAGCGCGATCCGCGCGGCGGATGGTCGCCTTGACGGCCGACCGCGCGATCAGCGCGGCGAGCACACCGGCGACGAGGATCGCCAGCGCCGGGATGATCGCGGTCTGGAGCACCCGGGCGCCGCCCGAGGACTGGAGCCACGCGGCGAAGTCGTCCCACATGCGGCGGATGGTACCGAAGGGGTGCGACGGGAGACGGAGGCGCGGGGGAACAGCGCCGAGTCCCGGCGGGTTGTCAGGAACGAACGACTTGGAAGGGACGGTCATGGAGACCTTCGTGCTCGCCGGCGGATGCTTCTGGTGCCTGGACGCGGTGTACCGCTCGCTCGAGGGCGTCAGCGACGTCGTCTCCGGCTACACCGGCGGCAGCTTCAAGAACCCGGACTACGAGACCGTCTGCACGGGCCTCACCGGCCACGCGGAGGCCGTCGCGGTCACCTTCGACCCGGACGTGATCCCGCGCGACGTGATCCTCGACGTCTTCTTCACCCTGCACGACCCGCGGCAGCTGAACCGGCAGGGCAACGACGTCGGCACGCAGTACCGCTCCGCGATGTTCTACGCCGACGACGAGCAGAAGGCGCTCTTCGAGGCGGCGATCGCGCGAGCGGGCGAGATCTGGGACGGCCGCATCGTCACGCAGCTCGCGCCGCTCGGCACCTACTACCGCGCCGAGGAGTACCACCAGGACTTCTTCGCGAAGAACCCGAACCAGGGCTACTGCCTCGCGGTCGCGCTGCCGAAGGTGAACAAGGTGCGCCGGTCGTACGCGCAGTACGTCAAGGCGGCCTGAGCCGCCCCTCCGCTCCTCCACAGGCCCGATCCGCGCCCTCCGGTGCGGTCGGGCCTGCGGTGTCCTCGCCGCTGCTCCACCATCGCTGCAGCGCGGCCCCGGTCACGTCCACGGCACGGGCGGCCGGGGCCGCGCACCCGACGAGCGAGGAGGAGCCGCGATGGCGGACAACGACAACACGATCACCCTGGTCGGGCGGATCGGGCAGGAGCCCGAGCTGCGCGGGACGTCCAGGGGGGAGGTGTGCAGCTTCACGCTGGCGACGAGCGATCGCCGCCGCGCCGCGGACGGCTCCTGGTCGGACGGGCCGACGAGCTGGTTCCGCGTGGCGGCATGGGGCGACCTCGCCCGGCATGCGCACGCCTCGCTCCACCGCGGCCAGCAGGTGATCGTGCGCGGCATCGTCTCCGTGCAGGACTTCCAGCTGGAGAACGGCGGCCGCTCGAAGTCGGTCGAACTGCGGGCGACCGCGCTCGGGCACGACCTCCGCTGGGGCACGACGACCTTCGTGGACGGCGGACGTCAGGCGGCGGCCCCGGCGACGACCCAGGCGACGGCCGCCCCGCCCGTGGAGCAGGAGCGCGGCGACGGCTGGGCGGCGAGCGCACCCGCGCCGGCCGAGCCGCGGGAACCGGTCCCCGTCGGAGCAGCGGCACCGGCCGGCGACTGGGGGAGCGGGCTCGGATCCGAGGACGTGCCGTTCTGAGCCGGCCGCCCACCGGCCCGCGCGAGGCGCGAGCGCCCCGGAAAGTTAGGATCGAGGCATGGCGGAGTACATCTATCAGATGGTCCGCGCCCGCAAGGCGCACGGCGACAAGCTGATCCTCGACGACGTGACCATGTCCTTCTTCCCCGGCGCGAAGATCGGCGTCGTCGGACCGAACGGTGCGGGCAAGTCCACGATCCTCAAGATCATGGCGGGGCTCGACACCCCGTCGAACGGCGAGGCCAAGCTGACGCCCGGCTACAGCGTCGGCATCCTGATGCAGGAGCCGGAGCTCGACGAGTCGAAGACCGTGCTCGAGAACGTGCAGGACGGCGTCGCCGAGCTGCGCGCGAAGATCGCGCGCTTCAACGCGATCGGCGAGGAGTACGCCGACCCCGATGCGGACTACGACGCGCTCGGCGCCGAGATGGCGAAGCTGCAGGACGAGATCGACGCCGCGAACGGCTGGGACCTCGACTCGCAGCTCGAGCAGGCGATGGACGCCCTCCGTACCCCGCCCGGGGACGCAAAGGTCGAGTTCCTCTCCGGCGGTGAGAAGCGCCGCGTCGCGCTCTGCAAGCTGCTGCTGCAGCAGCCGGACCTGCTGCTGCTCGACGAGCCCACCAACCACCTCGACGCCGAGAGCGTGCTCTGGCTCGAGCAGCACCTCTCCAAGTACCCCGGCGCCGTGCTCGCCGTCACCCACGACCGGTACTTCCTCGACCACGTCGCCCAGTGGATCGCGGAGGTGGACCGCGGCCGCCTCTACCCCTACGAGGGCAACTACTCGACCTACCTCGAGAAGAAGCAGGAGCGGCTCGCGATCCAGGGCAAGAAGGACGCGAAGCTCGCCAAGCGCCTCTCCGAGGAGCTCGACTGGGTCCGCTCCAACGCGAAGGGCCGCCAGGCGAAGTCGAAGGCGCGTCTCGCCCGCTACGAGGAGATGGTGTCGGAGGCCGAGCGCACGAGGAAGCTCGACTTCGAGGAGATCCAGATCCCGGTCGGCCCGCGGCTCGGCTCGCAGGTCATCGACGCGAAGCAGCTGCAGAAGGGCTTCGACGGTCGCGTCCTCATCGACGGCCTGTCGTTCACGCTGCCGCGCAACGGCATCGTCGGGGTCATCGGCCCCAACGGCGTCGGCAAGACGACGCTGTTCAAGTCGATCGTCGGGCTCGAGCCGCTGGACGGCGGTGAGCTGACCGTCGGCAGCACCGTCGACATCTCCTACGTCGACCAGACCCGCGGCGGCATCGACCCGAAGAAGACGCTGTTCGAGGTCGTGTCCGACGGGCTCGACTACATCCAGGTCGGCAAGACGGAGGTGCCGTCGCGCGCCTACGTGTCCACGTTCGGGTTCAAGGGCCCGGACCAGCAGAAGCCGGCGGGCGTGCTCTCCGGCGGTGAGCGCAACCGGCTGAACCTCGCGCTCACCCTGAAGCAGGGCGGCAACCTGCTGCTGCTCGACGAGCCGACGAACGACCTGGACGTCGAGACGCTCTCGAGCCTCGAGAACGCGCTGCTCGAGTTCCCCGGGTGCGCGGTGGTCATCACCCACGACCGGTGGTTCCTCGACCGGATCGCGACGCACATCCTCGCCTACGAGGGCACCCAGGAGCAGCCGGGCAACTGGTACTGGTTCGAGGGCAACTTCCAGGCCTACGAGGAGAACAAGGCGGAGCGGCTCGGTCCCGAGTCGGTCGGCGTCGGCCGCGGGGTGTACCGCAAGCTGACCCGCGTCTAGTGCGGATCACCGTCCCGATCCGCCTCCGCTGGAGCGACATCGACGCGTACGCGCACGTCAACAACGCCGCGATGCTCGGGCTGCTCGAGGAGGTGCGCATCCAGGCGTTCTGGGCGGCGGCCGACAGCGCCGACGACGCCGCCGGCGACGGCGGGGGACCGGCGATCCTCGACGGTCGGCCGGGCGCGGACACGCTCAGCCTGATCGCGCATCAGGAGATCGAGTACCTCCGCCCCATCCCGTACGGCCGGCAGCCGCTCGACTGCGAGGTCTGGATCGCGCGGCTCGGCGGCGCGAGCCTCGACGTGCACTACGAGGTGTACAGCCCGGCCGGGGTCGAGCCGCGCGAGCTGACGACGCGGGCCGCCTCGACGCTCGTGCTCGTGGACGCGGCGACGCAGAAGCCGCGCCGCGTCTCGGAGGCGGAGCGTGCTGCGTGGTCCCCGTACCTCGAGGAGCCGGTGCGCTTCACCGCCCGGCGCTGAACCGCGGCGGTCAGCGCGCCGACGGCAGGCGGACGGTGCCCTCCTGCGCCACGGACGCCACGAGCCGGCCGTTCCGCGTGTAGATGCGGCCGAGGGAGAGCCCCCGGCCGCCGCCGGCGCTCGGCGACTCCTGCACGTAGGCGAGCCACTCGTCGACGCGGGCGGGGCGGTGCCACCACATCGCGTGGTCGAGGCTCGCCGCCTTCAGTCCCGGCGTCGACCAGGCGACGCCGTGCCGCCGCCAGATCGGCTCGAGGATCGTGTAGTCGCTCGCGTAGGCGAGCGCCGCGCGGTGCACCGCCGGGTCGTCGGGCATCCGGCCCTTCGCGCGGAACCACACGACCTGGTGCGCGACGCGCTCAGCGCCGGTCTCGAGGTAGATCGGGCCCTCGACGTGCCGCAGATCGAACGGCCGCCCGGTGGCCCAGTAGCGCGCCATCGGGTGGTCGATGGTGGCGAGCAGCTCGCGATCGTCGGGCAGCGACTCCGGGTCGGGCAGGTCCGCCGGCATCGCCTTCTCGTGGTCGAGCCCCTCGTCCACGGTCTGGAAGGACGCGATCATCGACAGGATCGGCAGCCCGTGCTGGTACGCCTGCGTGCGACGCGTGGAGAACGACCGGCCGTCGTGGATGCGATCGACGGCGAACGTGATCGGCACCTCCAGGTCGCCGGGACGCAGGAAGTAGCCGTGCATCGAGTGGATCGGCCGCTCCTCGCCGACCGTCCGCGACGCCGCGACGACCGACTGGGCGAGCACCTGGCCGCCGAACACGCGGCCGTGCGGGCTCCATTGCGACGGGCCGGTGAAGATGTCCTCGCTCGTGCGAGCCCCGGTGTCGACCAGGTTCAGGGCGGCGAGCATGGCCGGCAGCGGTTCCACGGTCCCCTCCTCGCGAGTCGCGCTCGGTAGTCTAGGGAGCCCGATGGACCGCTTCCTCACGCTGCCCGACGCCACGGCGCTCGCGGATCTGCAGACCTACCTCGGCCGTGCCGACCGCATCGACCGCGCCTCCGTGCGCCTCATCGCGGGCGGCGGCGTGCTCGCCGTGTACACCGCGGTGCTGCACCCCGGCGGCCTGCTCGACGAGACGCCGACGGTGCTCGGCCTCCGGACCGTGCGGATCCGCGTCGACCAGGTGCTCGACGCGGTCGTGCCGATCGCGTCGCTGGTCGCCCGGCTCGAGGCCGCGGTGCCGGACCCGGAGGACGGCACGGTGCTCATCGGCATCCCCGCGGAGGTCGCCACGGTGACGTGGGCGGGCGTCGCGCCGCCGCGCGCCGGCTGGCAGCCGGTCGACACCGCGGTCGCCGGATCGCTCGCCGAGATCGCGCAGGCCGGCATCGTCGAGGTCGCCGACCTGCTGCCCGCGGACGCCGGCGAGGCGATCGTGCGGCGCGTCCGCGCGGAGGTCTGGGGCCGCCCGATCCCAGACGTGCAGCACGTGCCCGCCGGCGCCGCGTTCGCCGCGCACAGCCTCGGCTTCATCGGCGAGCCCGACGAGGAGATCCCCGTCTTCGAGACCGGCCCCTGGACCCGGCTCTCCGCCGCGCGCGGTCACGTGCTCGTCAAGCGCCGGGGCTGGTCCCTCCAGTCCTGATCACGCCCGAACCGCGAGGGGCGCCCGGTCGAGGGCCGCACGAAGGGGGGCGGGACCGCCCGCACCGCGCTCGCTACCGTGAAGCCATGGCGACGCGCACCGAGGTGATGGACCGCTCTCCCGCGACCCTGCTCGTCGCCGCGCTGCTGTCGCTCGGCCTCTTCCGGGTCGCCGCGCGTCTCGGCGCGTTCGCCGCGCTGCTCGGCGTCGTGTTCGCCTGCGTCGGCGCGCTCACCATCGGCGTCGTGATCCTCAGGCTCCTGCTGCTGCGCTGAGCCGTCGGCGCGGCTACTCCTCGAAGGTGTTCACCATCGCGTGAGCGGCCCGCTCGAGATAGGCCCAGAGCTCCGACTCGTACAGCGGCGGCAGCTGCAGCTCGTCCACCGCGATCCGCATGTGGTGCAGCCAGCGGTCCCGCTGCGCCGGGTTCACCTTGAACGGCATGTGGCGCATGCGGAGCCGCGGATGCCCGCGCAGCTCGCTGTACGTGCCCGGGCCGCCCCAGTACTGCTCGAGGAAGCCGGTGAGCCGCTCGATGGCGGGCTCGAGGTCCTCCTCCGGGTACAGGGCGAGGAGGGGCGGGTCGGTCGCGACGCCGGCGTAGAAGCGCCGTACGAGGCGCTCGAACGTCGGGCGGCCGCCGACGGCGGCGTAGAACGACCCCGCCTCCTCAGCTGCCATCGGAGCCGTCGTCCGAGGCGCGCGGCGCCGTCCTGCCCGTCGCGCCGGGCGTCCCTGAGGCGCCGGTGGCACCGCGGCCGGACGCGCGCGGGCGCTGCGGCGGGATCGATCCGGACGGCGTCGACTCGATGGAGGGCGTCACGGGCTTCCGCGCGGCGCGCCGGCGCGGGATCGGCGTCGAACCGGTCCGCGGCGGACGGATGCCCCGCAGCGCGCCCGCGTACTCGAACTCCGCGAGCCGGTCGCTCGACAGCCGCACGTCGTTGATCCCCGCATCCTCGAGCGCCTCGCGGAGGTGCGTGCGGATCGCCCAGGCGACGTCGTCGCGCTGGTTCGCGGTCGTCCGCGCGACGATCCGGAGCACGACGCCGTCCGCGGTGACGGACTCGAGGCCCCACAGCTCGGGCGTCTCCGTCACGCTGCCGCGGTATTCGGGCATCGCGACCGCCGCCTTCGCGGCGTCCAGCAGCCGGTGCTGCAGCGACTCGATGTCCGCCCCGTTCGGCACGGTCACGTCGACGATCGCGCGGGACCAGCCCTGCGACCGGTTGCCGATCCGGGTCAGCTCGCCGTTGCGGGCGTACCAGAGCACGCCGTTCACGTCGCGGATCTGCGTCACGCGGATGCCGACGCCCTCCACGATGCCCGTGGCGAGGTCGGTGTCCACGATGTCACCGACCCCGAGCTGGTCGTCCGACACGATGAAGAGGCCAGTCAGCACGTCCTTGACGAGGTTCTGCGCGCCGAAGCCGAGGCCTGCGCCGAGTGCGGCTGTGATCAGGGAGAACGCGCCCGTGATCTGGGCATTGATGATCGTGACGATCGTGATCAGCGCGACGATGATGATCACGACGGCGATCACGTTGTTCAGCACCGAGCCGAGCGTGCGGGTGCGCTGGACGATGCGAGCCGCGCTCACGGGGGAGTTCAGCAGCGCCTGCGTGTCCTGGACGTTCCGCCGCTTCTTGGCGCCGCTGACGATCCTGCTCACCGTCATGTCGATGACGCGATGGGAGACGAGGCGAACGATCGCCGCGATCAGCAGGACGACCAGGATCTGGACGATCTTGCCCCACCAGGTCGCGCCCCAGTCGCCGTTGTCGACGGCGAAGATGTCCGACCACACGGAACCGATGGCGGGCACCCGCAGCAGGACCTCACTCACGCGCATCACGCTCCTGGGCGGCCAGCGCGCGCTCGACGGCGGCCGTGTTCTCGACCACGATCCGGCGCAGCGCCGGCGCGGCGTCCGGGTGCCCGTCGAGCCACGTCTTCGACGCGGCGACGAGCTCCACGGAGGCGAGCGGCGACGGGTACAGGCCGCGTGCGAGCGTCTCGGCGATGGCGTAGCTGCGGTCCGCCCAGAGCTGCTCGACGGCGGCGAAGTACCGCTCGACGTAGGGCTGGAGGAGGCCGGTGTCGATCGCGCGGCGGAAGCCGAGGCAGGTCGAGCGGACGGTGGCGTTCGGCAGTGCCGCGGACTCGACGAGGGAGGCCCACGCCGCGTCCTTGCCCTCGGCGGTCGGGATCGTCGCGCGGGCGTGCGCCGCCGACTCCCGGCCGGTCGCGGTGTCGTCCGCGGCGAGGGTCGCCGTGATCTCCGGGTCGCCGGCTTCGCCGCCCGCGACGAGCGCGATGAGCAGCTCCCAGCGCAGGTCGGTGTCGACGTCGAGCCCGGGCAGCGGCGCCGAACCGGCGAGCAGGCCGCGGACGGCGCCGAGCTGCTCCGGCGTGCGGGCGACCGCGGCGAGCGCACGGACGAACTGGAATTGCGCGTCCGACCCCGAGTCCGCGGCGAACGCGAGCCGCTGCAGGCCGTCGCCGAGCGCGGTGAGCGTCTCCTCGCGGACCTCCGGCGCGACGTAGCTCGACGCGACGACCTGCGCCTGCGCGAGCACCTGCCGGACGGTGGTGGACTCGGTCTCGCTGCCCACGTTGTTCAGCACGAGGCGCACGTAGTCGCGCGGGCGCGCCTCCGCGTCCCGCGTCGCGTCCCAGACCGCGCTCCAGACGAGCGACCGCGCGAGCGGCGACTCGATCTGCGCGAGGTGGTCGATCGCCGTCTCGAGGCTCTCCTCGTCGAGGCGGATCTTCGCGTAGGCGAGGTCGTCGTCGTTCACGAGCACCAGCGCGGGCCGGCGCTTGCCGACGAGCTCCGGCACGTCCGTGGAGGCGCCGTCGACGTCGAGCTCGAAGCGCTCGGTGCGGACGAGCTTCTCGCCGTCGAGCTCGTAGAAGCCGATCGCGAGCCGGTGCGGCCGGGACGCCGGGTAGCCCTCCGCGCCCGTCTGGTTGACGGTGAAGGAGGTGATCCACCCGCCCTCGTCCGTCTCGATCTCGGGCGTCAGCGTGTTGACGCCGGCGGTCTCGAGCCAGGCCTCGCTCCACGCGGTCAGGTCGCGGCCGCTCGTGGCCTCGAGCTCGACGAGCAGGTCCTTCAGCGTCGTGTTGCCCCAGCCGTGCTTCACGAAGTACTCGTGCACGCCGGCGAGGAACGGCTCGCGGCCCACGTAGGCGACGAGCTGCTTCAGGACGGAGGCGCCCTTCGCGTAGGTGATGCCGTCGAAGTTGACCTGCACGTCCTCGAGGTCGCGGATCTCCGCGACGATCGGGTGCGTGGAGGGCAGCTGGTCCTGCGTGTATGCCCAGTTCTTCTCGAGGATGTTGAAGGTGGTCCAGGCCTCCGTCCACTCCGTCGCCTCGGCGGTCGCGAGGGTGGAGATGAACTCGGCGAACGACTCGTTGAGCCAGAGGTCGTTCCACCACTTCATGGTCACGAGGTCGCCGAACCACATGTGCGCGAGCTCGTGGAGGATCGTGACGACGCGGCGCTCGCGGGTCGCCTCGGTGACCTTGGAGCGGAAGACGTAGGTCTCCGTGAAGGTGACCGCGCCGGCGTTCTCCATGGCCCCGGCGTTGTACTCCGGCACGAAGAGCTGGTCGTACTTGTCGAACGGGTAGGGGACGCCGAAGATCCGCTCGTAGAACTCGAAGCCCTGCTTCGTCTTCTCGAACACGTAGTCCGCGTCGAGGTGGTCGAACAGGGAGGCGCGGGCGAAGGCGCCGAGCGCGATCGTGCGGCCGTCGCTCGAGACGAGCTCGTCGGTGACGGACCGGTACGGCCCCGCGATGAGCGCGGTGATGTACGAGGAGATGACCGGCGTGGGCTCGAACGCCCAGGTCGCAGCGCCGTCGCCCGCGGGCGTCGGCTCCGGCGTCGCCTGGTTCGACGTCACGGACCAGCGCGCCGGGGCGGTGACGGTGAAGCGGAACGTCGCCTTCAGGTCGGGCTGCTCGAACACCGCGTACATGCGGCGGGAGTCCGGCACCTCGAACTGCGTGTAGAGGTACACCTCGTCGTCGACCGGGTCGACGAACCGGTGCAGGCCCTCGCCGGTGTTCGTGTAGATCCCGTCCGCGTCGACGACGAGCACGTTCTCGGCCTGCAGGTCGGGCAGCTGGATGCGCACGCCGTCGCTGACCTCGGCCGGGTCGAGCGCCGTCCCGTTGAGGGTGACGGAGCGGACGGTCCGCGTGATGGCGTCGATGAAGGTGCTCGCGCCCGGCGTCCCCGTGAAGTGCACGGTCGTCCTCGAGCCGAAGACCTCCGGCCCCTTCGTCAGATCGAGCTCGATCTCGTAGGCCGTGGGCTGCACCAGCGCTGCGCGCTCCTCCGCCTCGGCCCTGGTCAGGTTCTCTCCGGGCATGCTGCTCCTCACACGTCGGGTGCGCTCGCGACCCCGCGCACTCGGCCGACAACCCTACGCAGCGCGACCCCGGTGCTTCTTCCCGGATCCGCAATTCCTCCGCGGTTCCGCAGTTCTCGGTCGACACGCCGGGAACCTGATGCATGGGCTCGGCGTGTCGTCGAGGAATTGCGGATCCGCGCTCGGAGAAGGCGCGGGAGAGCGCCGCCCTAGGATCGGGATCATGCGGGTGCACCTCGGCACGGACCACGCCGGACTCGACTTCAGCGAGCACCTGAAGACGCATCTGGAGGCGCAGGGGCACGAGGTCGTCGACCACGGCCCGACCTCGTACGCTCCGCTCGACGACTACCCGTCGTTCTGCATCAACGCCGCCGTCGGCGTGGTGAACGACCAGCGGGCCGGCGTGCAGGCGCTCGGCGTCGTCTTCGGCGGCTCCGGCAACGGCGAGCAGATCGCGGCGAACAAGGTGCGGGGCGTGCGCGCGGCGCTCATCTGGAACGAGTCGACCGCCCTGCTCGCCCGCCAGCACAACGACGCGAACGTCTGCGCGATCGGCGCCCGGCAGCACACGCTCGACGAGGCGATCCGCCTCATCGACCTGTTCCTGGCCGAGCCCTTCTCCGAGGAGGAGCGGCACGCCCGCCGCATCGCGCAGCTCGCGGAGTACGAGTCGACCGGCGCCATCGCCGGCCACCAGGTCGACTCCCTGCACGCCTGAGATGCCCGAAGGTCACTCGATCCACCGGATCGCGCTGCAGTTCCGCCGCAACTTCGTCGGCCACCGCGTCGCCGCGTCGAGCCCGCAGGGGCGATTCGCGGCGGGCGCCGCGGAGCTGGACGGCCGGGAGATCGTCGCCTCGACCGCGGTCGGCAAGCACCTGCTGCTCGGGTTCGAGGGCGACCGGACGCTGCACGTCCACCTCGGCCTCTACGGCGCCTGGGACTTCGCGGGCGAGGTGAGCGCCGATCCGACCTTCACGTCCGCGAACGGCCGCATGGGGCAGACGAACCAGCGCGGCACGTTCCTCGACGACACGACCGGGCTCCGTCCCGGGGCGCTCGAGGAGGCCCCGGCGGCGCTGCTCGCCGTGTCCGCGGAAGGACCCGCCGAGCGCAACCTCAAGGTCGACGCGCTGCCCGAGGACAGCCTCGGCTCGATCGGTGCGCCCCGCCGCACCCGCCTCCGCATGTCGGAGTCGGATCGGGAGGTCGGTGACGAGCAGGAGGGCGAGTTCCCGCCGCCGCCCGTCGGCCAGGTGCGCCTCCGGCTGCTCACCGAGACCGCCGTCGCCGACCTCCGCGGCCCGACCGCGTGCGAGGTGTTCGACCCGCAGCAGGTCGAGAAGCTCCTCGCGAAGATCGGCCCCGATCCGATGCACGACGCGAGCAAGCAGGCGGAGGACCGCTTCGTCGCCCGCGTGCGCAAGTCCGCGACACCGATCGGCCTGCAGCTGATGGACCAGTCCGTCGTGGCCGGGATCGGCAACATCTACCGTGCCGAGCTGCTGTTCCGCGCCCGCCTGAACCCGCACGCCCCCGGTAAGACGATCCCCGAGGCGGCACTGCGCAGGCTCTGGAAGGACTGGGCGCACCTGCTCGCGATCGGCGTCGAGACCGGGCAGATGATGACCCGCGACGACCTGAAGACCGAGGACGACTACCGGCGCGCCATGGCGAGCCGCGAGCACCGCCACTACGTCTACAAGCGCACCGGCGAGCGCAGCCTCCGCGGCAAGGGCACCGTCGTGATGGAGGACATGGGCGGCCGGAACCTCTACTGGGCACCGGGTTGGCAGACCCGACCCGAGGCGTGACCGGGCTGCTGCTCCGCCGGGCCCGCGTCGACGGCGCCGTCGTGGACCTCCGGATCCGCGACGGCCGGGTCGCGGCGATCGCGCCCGAGCTCGTCGCGGAGGGCGAGGGGGTCGTCGACCTCGATGGCCGCGTCGTGCTCCGCGGGCTGTGGGACGAGCACGTCCACGTCACGCAGGCCGCGCTCGCCGCCGCCAGCTTGCCGCTCGGCGGGGCCGGGTCCGCCGCCGAGACGCTCGCGCTCGTCCGCGCCGCCGTCGACCGCGCCGCGCCCGGCGAGCCCGTGGTCGGCATGGGCTTCCAGGACGGCGTGTGGCCGGACCGGCCGACCCGGGCGGCCCTCGACGCGGTGGCGGGGGAGCGGACCGTCGTGCTCGTCAGCCACGACGTGCATGCCGTCTGGCTGTCCTCCGCGGCCGCTCGCCGCTTCGGGGTGAGCCCGGGGGAGGACGGGATGCTCCGCGAGGGGCCGGCCTTCGCGGTCGGGCAGCGGACGAACGCGCTCGCCGCGGAGCGGGTGGAGCACGCGGTCGTCGACCTGCTCGCCGCCGCGGTCCGGCGCGGGGTCGTCGGCGTCGTCGACCTCGAGATGACCTGGAACCGCGACGTCTGGCTCGAGCGGGCGGCCGACGGCTGGGCCGGTCCGCGGATCGAGGCGGGCGTCTACGGCGTCGACGTCGAGCGCGCCGGCCGGCTCGGGCTGCGCACCGGCGGCCCGATCGATCCGAGCGGCCTCGTCCGCGTCGGGCCGATGAAGGTGCTCATCGACGGTGCGCTGAACACGCGGACCGCCTACTGCGTCGATCCGTACCCGGACGGCGGCACGGGCGTCCTGACCGTCCCGCCGGACGAGCTCACCGCGCTTCTGCGCCGGTCCGCGGCGGCCGGTCTGCTGCCCGCGGTCCACGCGATCGGCGACGCCGCGGTCACGATCGCCCTGGACGCCTTCGAAGCCGTCGGCGTCCGCGGCCGCATCGAGCACGCGCAGCTGATCGCCGACGCCGACGTCCCGCGCTTCGGCGCCCTCGGCGTGACGGCGAGCGTGCAGCCGGCGCACCTGCTCGACGACCGCGAGGTCGCCGCCGAGCACTGGCCCGGCCGCACCGGGCGCGCCTACCCGTTGCGCGCGCTCCTCGAGACGGGCGCGACGCTCGCGTTCGGCTCGGACGCGCCGGTCGCCCCGCTCGACCCGTGGCGCGCGATCCGTGCCGCCGTCGAGCGCGCGCTGCCGGGGGAGGCGCCGTGGCACCCGGAGCAGCGGATCCCGCTCGAAGCCGCGCTCGACGCCTCGACCCGGGGCCGCGCACGGCCGCAGGTCGGCGATGCCGCGGACCTCATCGCGCTCGACGGCCCGCTCAAAGCTCTCGACCCGGACGCGGTCGCGCTGACCCTGATCGCGGGGACCGCGGTGCACTCGACGCTCTGACCGCTCGCTCCGACTCCGCTGGTCGAGGTGCGAGCGAAGCGAGCCTCGAGACCACCCCGCACCCGCCACACGCGGTGCCGCGCCGCAGTTCACCCCGCGGCCATGGTCAGGCCACGTGCACGTTCACCGGATCCCGCACCATCGAGCCATGCCCGTCCTTAGCATCGCCGAGACCGTGACCCGCCCGGCCTCCGCAGCGCTCGACACCTGGTTCCCGTCGAGCATCACCCGCGCCGGGGCCCGCGCCGACGCGCTCGTCGCGGAGCAGGGCCGCATCGCCGAGGCCATCGCGGTCACGGTCGCGCGGATGGGCGTCGAGCTCGACCCGGACCGCCTGGACGCGCTCACCGAGGAGACGACCGCGCTCTTCGCCCGAGCGGAGGAGCTCCGCCTCGCGCTCGCCCTCGCGGCACGCGCGGCGGACGACACCTGGCTCGTCGCCCTCGACCTCGACTGAGATCGTCGCGTCCGCCGGCGCGGCCGAGGTGCCTCGGCCACAGGATGGGCTCCGAACCCGCGCGTCGACTAGTACACATGTTCGAATCTTGTGTAGAACTGGTTCGTGGGGAGCAACCGGAGGTACGCGGAGACGCTGCAGCGGCGGAGGCTGAATCGGGAAGCCGAGCGGGCGGCGCTCGTCCCCGACTCGCTGACCGAGGACGAGCGCGGCGCGGAGGTTCATCGGGGCAGCCCGGTCCCGGTGAGGGCGTGGGTGACGTTCGCGGGGCAGCCGGTCCGCGTGCTCGCGACCGCGATCGAGTGGACCGACGTCGCCATCCATGTCGTGTGGCCCGGGCTCGGGGACGAGGGCCGCGACGCGTGGGTCTGGATCGGTGCCGTCGAGCGGATCGAGCCGTGAAGCAGCCGTTCCGGATCGTGTCGGTCGAGTTCGAGATGCGGGTCCCCGGTCACCCCGAGCCGACGCACGTGATCCGCCGCCTCAAGCTGCAGGGGTCGGAGCGCTTCCGGGTGGTGACCTGGGCTCCGAGGAGCGAGGGTCGCGAGCTCGTCGGGTACTTCGACTCGGGCGACGCCGCCGCGGAAGCGGCGTGGCGGCGGTACTGCGACGCTGCCGCGTCCCAGCACGAGCTCGCATCGCGGACGCACGGCGGCGCCGAGCGCGGCGGACCGGCCGCGACGCGATGACCGACCCACGGCGAGGCGCTGAGCCGATACCGAGCCGGAGGCCTGCGAGCCGGTAGGTTGTTCGCGGCGCTGCCGACCCGAGGTCGGCTCCACGGCGCTGCGGGGATGTAGCTCAATGGTAGAGCTCCAGTCTTCCAAACTGGTGGTGCGGGTTCGATTCCCGTCATCCCCTCCGCTCAAACCAGCATCCGACTAGGAGTTTCCTCTGATGGAGAGCCAGCAAGCCGAACAACGCTAGGGCGCGCTACCGATCCGCTACCGATGGCGGACAGCGCCCCGGCAGATTCGGAGTCCGCGATGCCGCGGAAGAAGAGCACCTTCGGGACGGTCGTGCCGCAGAAGAGCGGGCGGTACTCGGCTCGGTACCCCGACCTGAGCGGCAACCGCCACTCGATCAAGGGCACGTTCGCAACCAAGCCGGAGGCATGGGCGGCGCTCGCGGCGGTACAGACCGACCTGGCGAGAGGTGCGTGGATCGACCCGTACGACGGCGAAATCTTGTTTGCCGACTTCGCGGAGATGGTCGCCAAGGCTCGTGAGAACGAGTTGCGTCCGCGCACCCAGCGGGAGAACGGCTACATGCTGAAGGCGCTGAACAAGACGTTCGGGAAGAAGTCGCTCAACAAGATTTCGCCCAAGGATGTCGCCATGTGGTGGTCCGCGAACGCGGCGACGCCAGTCGGACGCCGCAACAAGTACGGCTTGCTGTCGAACATCATGAGGACCGCCGTGGAGTGGGAGTACATCGCGAAGTCTCCCGTTCACGTGAAGAACGGGTTCAAGGACGTGTCGAAAAAGCGGCCCGTCTGGAGCACGATGCAGTTCGAGCGAGTGGTTCAGCACCTGGACCCCGAGTTGCAGCGCGCGATGCGGGTGCTGTACTCCACCCACCTCCGCATCAGCGAGGTGTGCGGGTTGAACTGGAGCGATTGGGACTCCAAGGAGAACGTGCTGTCGGTGCTGCGTCAGGCGGACCGCGAGCACACCGCGCAGACCGTGGACGTGAAGACCGGCGAAGACGGCCAGAAGGCCATCACGCCGCTCTGCATGGGCATCGCAGCCCTGCACGAGCAGCAGCAGGCGCGGCCCGGCATCGGGGGAGCCGCGATCTTCCGCGGGCCGAAGGGTGGTCGCCTGCGGGCGCGACACCTCGGGAACAAGTGGCGCGACGCCTGCGCGGCGGAGGGAATCGCGAACTTCCACGTCCACGACGTGCGGCACACGAGCCTGACCGCCGTCGGCCAGAACACGAAGAGCCTCTCGACCGTCAAGGACCGTGGCGGGCACACCACCGTCCAGGCGGCGATGCGGTACCAGGCAGCGACCCGCGAAGCCGACCGTGCGGCGGTGCAGGCGACAGATGCGGCACTGCTCGCGGAGTTGGGCTAGGTGTCACTCTTGACCTCTGGAAGAGTCGCGCCGTGCACCATCCGTTCGCCCTCGCGCTGATCGTGGTGCTGCCTGCGCTCGTCGTGCTGCTGTACTTCGTCGCCAGGCGAGACCTCCGCTTCACGCCGTCACCGCTGCACCGCATCCTGGACCCGATTGCGATGAGCGTGATGATGCTGTTCTGCATCGGGCTCGCGATCTTCCTCGCCGTGATGCATTGACCGACTCGAAGAACACGATTTGACGAATGTCAGGGCCATAACCTCGCGGCATGTACGAGATTCAACGCACGTCGTGGTCGGAGGCCGTGCTGCTCGATGACGTGCGCGGCTGGGTGCCGCTGGAGGAGACCGGGTTCGACTCGGCAATCGCGTGGGCGGTGCCGCCTGGCTGCCTCGGGTACCGACCTGTTGACGACACCGGTCGTGTTGTTGAGTTCTACGACGAACAGCCCGATGGTGCTCAGCACTGGCAGAGCCGACCGTTCGCCGCCGAGGACCGTCAGAAGGTCGAGGACTTGGCGAACTGGTATCTGGGGGAGGCGGGCATCCCGCCGCAACCGCCGAGCGTGCAGTGGTTCATCAAGGAGTCCGTGGCCTTTGGTCCCGACACGGCTCGACAGATCATGGGGGCGATCTTCGAGCGCAAGGGCAGTGACCCGGAGCGAATCCTGGATGACCTCATCGCGGTAATCCCGAAGGTCTACGGGTAGTTCGACCGGCTCGAAGAACACGACTTGACGATTGTCACGCGTTCTCAGAACGAGAACTAGCCTCCGCGGGGCCGGTTGAGACAAGCGTCAAAAGAATGGGGTGGAGCGAATCGCCGCCGTGATCAGGAATTCGATGTATTCGCACGGCAATAAGCGCTGAATACGGAATTTACCTGAGAGAGTAATGGTGGGAGCCGACCCTTGGACAAGCGGCTCCCACCGGGAGTGATACCGATGGTCAGCGTACCTGTACACGCGGACGAGAGCCACCCACAGCAGGTTGCGACACACCTTTCGGTCTTCAAATCCGACGGTGGGCGTCAAGAACATGATCTTGACGAGTGGTGCTCGATCATGGTGACGGTCGCGGTGGAGTTCGTGTTCAAGAACACGCCGCACCCCAACTGGACCCGTACTGATCTGGTGCTGTCCAACGTCTTCGCCAGCAGCGTCGGAGCGTGGCGGTTCCGGCACATGCATGGACGTGCTCCCGCACCTGGTGAAGTGCATGACCAGGTGGGCAGTGGGAGCACGAGTCCTGAGCGGGTGGAACTACTTCGTCGGTGCTTACAGGTGCTGAGCGCACTACCCGTGAATGCGACGGAGAACGAGGCTTGTGCTGCTCTCGTGCAGGGTATGCAAACGGACCTATCCATGCCCGTAGGGCTGGATCACGAGGGTTCTGGTGCTCACGAGCAAGACGCGGCGCAGCAGCAAGATCAGGCGCCTGATCGTGCCCGGAGGGCACAGCAGGGCAGCAGGGCCATGAGGAGACGGGTCAGGGGAAAGCAGCGTCAGCATCCGTTCCCGAGGCTGGTGTTGAACGTGAGGACGGACTACGCGAAGAAGGTCGTCATCCACCTGGGCAAGCAGGGGCTTCGTGCTCTGCGTGCCGCGCAGCGGGCAGGTGAGCCGTTGCCCAGCACGGAGGTGTTGGCGGAGATGTTCGTGGAGGAGGTGTTCGCCGCGAACGAGGCCCGTCGTGTTCGGGATCGCGGGTTCATCATCTCGGTGGATGCGAACAACCCGATGCCGTCGAAGCGCAAGCACACGGGGGCCTGGTGGATCGAGTACGGCGAGGTGTGGCGCCTATCGGAGTCTGCTGCGGCGTTCGCGGTGCGGATGTACGACCCGAGTCGGCTGGATCAGGAGCGGGAGTTCGGGCGCCGTGGTGGGCTGGCTGCTGCGGGCTCACACCACAAGCGGTTCACGGTCGAGATGGTGCGCTCGGTCGCGCATCTGTCTATCGCGGGAGCGGCTGCGGTGCTGGGGTGCTCGAAGCGGACGATCTGCGCCAGGAGGGCCGAGATTCGACTTGGTGAGGCACGGGCACATGCGCTTGCAGTCAAGGCCGCAGCGGGGCGCACACGGACGTACAGGGCCACGGAGCCGGTGGCGTTGGCGAACGGCTTGGACACCTCGTGGTTGGACCGCATGAAGGCCCGACAAGGTGGGCGTGAGGCGTGGCTGTTCGGGGGGCAGCAGCGGGCACGGATGGGGCTGCTCAGAACGTGATCTGACTGATGTCGGTGGTCAGGAGCAGGCTGTTGTCGTGGACGAGGTGACGAACGAGGTCTGCCGGGAGTGAGGTTCCGAGGTGCTGTACCGGCACCGGCAGTCACAGAACTTTGGGCCGGAGCGGATGATCACCATGGCGTGGCGATGCTCGAACCGCCACTGCCGGAACTTCGACCCGAACAACCACACCTTCGGATGGGCCGTCTCCCCGCAGAACGAGAACTGAGGGCATCGCTCGGCGCGTTTCTCGTTCCCGGCTTGCGGCGGGCTTTATGGTCCGCGCATGACTGCTGGCACCCGTGCGCCCGACTGGTACCGCATCGACGGCAAGAAGATTTTCTGGGACGGGCAGCAGTGGCTCGACCAGTCTGGTCGCGTCGTATCCGGTCCGGATGCTGAACCCGACTCCGCCCCCGCCGCGTTCGTGACCCGTGGTCCCGAGCGCCCGCGCGGTGTGCCCGCGTGGCCGTTCGTGCTCGGTGTGCTCTCGCTGGTCATCGGGATCGTCATGCTCGCGCTCCCGGCAGGGCAGCAGCAGGCCGACAACCTCGATCTGGTCGGCGCGGCGCACGTGGTCTTCATGCAGTACATCGGCGGCATCCTGCTCGCCGTCAACGGCTTTGTATGGCTCGCGGCGGGTGCCGTGATCGCCTACGTCCGCCCGTCCACGGCGCGCTGAGGTCACCGGTCGGACAGGGCTAGTTCGTGACTTCGGGCTCCACCAGCGTGTTGATCAGTCTCGGTACAAGGTGTCCTCGGTCGCAGGTCCAGATCGGAGCGCCCCGGTCGTAATCCTCGGCGGCGGCGACCGTGGCCGTGCCGCTGCAACCTCCATGAGGGCACGGTCGGGTGCGCGGCTCCTCGTGCATGGGCAGGTCGTAGAAGCCCGTGAGCACGAACTACACCGGGTCGGACTCGACGGGGGCCCGCCACACGTCGGAATCCTGCCGCTGCCACTCACCAGTGCGATGCACACCCAGCACGCGAAGCCCGCCGTCGGCACGAGTCTTGGAGAAGTTGAGCCGCTTCCCGGCGCTGACCGTCGCGTCCTGGGTAAGAGGCCCGGTCTCGTCCTCCAGCCCGATCTTGATGTAGTCCGCGCTCACCACAGCGATTGCACCGGTGACCGGACGGACGGGCTCGGGGTTGCTCATTGCCGCACCGTAGACCGCGACGAGTATCGAGGGCTAGAACGAGAACTAGGCCGTCGTCGGCTCGGGCTTCTTGTACGCCTTCGCCAGCGGGTTGACCGGCCACACCATGCCCCGCTGATCGAACTGGAACAACGCGATCCCGCACTCGTTCGCGAACTGCACCGCGTTCGTATTGAACCCGGTCAACGCGTAGAACAACACCCGGTCCCGACCGTGCGCAGCACCACGAAGTTTCTGCACCTCCGGTCGCCCGACGGGCTTGGAGAAGTACTTCACCTGCGCCACGCCCCACCGGGACACCACGTCGATGCCGCTGTCAGCACCGGCAGGAGTCGTCCGCGCGTCGGAGAACCCGTACGCCCGCATGTGGTTCGCCGCCATTTGCTCCGCCGCCTGCCACGACAGCACCGGTCCACCGACCTGCGTGTACCTGACCTTCTCGGCGCGCGTGCCGACGACGCCCGCGATCATGGCTGCGACCGCGATGCCGCCGAAGATCACGCAGATCGCGGCGGGCCATCCCACTGGCATGAGCGTCGGCGTCGAGACGTTCGCGAAGATCACCATGCCGATGAGCACGATCATCAGCAGCACGACCGCTCCGGCGCCAGCGGCAGGAGTCGTCTGATCGGATGCGTGGCGTCGGGCCATGCCGAGCACGGTAGGTGCCGCATCTAAAACCAGTGGAACGGCACGCCCGTTGACGCCTGGAGTGGACTCCACCGCCGCGCGCACCGCTGATCCGCCTCCTGATAGGACCATTTGCCCGCGACGCTCGGGGCGTAGTTGCACGGTTTCTACTAGCCCTGTGTCAGGGTGACAGCAACCTGCACGGGGACGAAGGGGACAGGACAATGGAGTTCGAGGAACGACTGTTCGCGCTCGCGACGAAGATCAAGAACCAGCGCGCTGCGATCCTGACGGAGGAGGCGACGAAGAACGCCTTCGTCATGCCCTTCATCTCGACGATTCTCGGCTACGACGTGTTCAATCCCTTGGAGGTCGTGCCTGAGTTCACCGCCGACGTGGGTGTCAAGCGCGGCGAGAAGATCGACTACGCCGTCATGCGCGACGGCGAAGTGCAGATGCTGATCGAGTGCAAGAAGTCCACCGAGGCGCTGCGCGTCGAGCACGCGTCGCAGTTGTTCCGGTACTTCGCCGTGACGAACGCGCGCATCGCGGTGCTGACGAACGGCGAGGTGTACCAGTTCTACACAGACCTTGACGCACCGAACCGGATGGACGAGAAGCCGTTCCTCGTTCTCGACATGAACGACATCGACGAGACCCTCGTCCCCGAGTTGAAGAAGTTGACCAAGGAGTCCTTCGACCTCGACTCGGTGCTGAACGCCGCGGGCGAGTTGAAGTACATCGGGCAGATCAAGCGCGCCATCGCGAAGCAGTTCAAGGAGCCCGACGACGAGTGGGTGAAATTTTTCACCTCACGCGTCTACGAGGGCTCGTTCACGCAGAAGATTCGTGAGCAGTTCAAGACCCTGGTGACCAAGGCGACGGCGCAGTACCTGAACGACCAGGTGAACGAGAGGCTGAAGACCGCGCTCGGCGCCTCCGCTCCGTTCTCGCTCACCGCGGAGGCTCCGCAGGAGTCCGTGTCGTCGGCACCGGTGGCGGAGGCGAACATCGCCCAGGACTCCGACATCGTGACGACCCCGGAGGAGTTGGAGGGATACCAGATCGTCAAGGCCATCGCGTGCTCCGAGGTGAAGCCGCAGCGGGTCACGCACCGGGATGCGAAGTCCTACTTCGCCGTGCTGATGGACGACAACAACCGCAAGCCCGTTGCTCGGCTGCACTTCAACGGCGGGAAGAAGTACCTGGGCACCTTCGACCCGCAGAAGAACGAGACCCGACACCTGCTGGATTCGTTGGAGGACATCTACATGCACGCGGAGGACATCCGCGCTTCAGTGCGCCTGTATCGCGGCGAAGCCTGAAGCCTCGATTCAACGTCGGAGCCGTCCGGCAGCATCCGGTCATGAACGAGAAGTGCTCGAAGTGCGGCTCGGCGCCGGAGATGCGGACCGGGACGATCACCGACTACGACGGCACCGAGACACAGCAGGTGCCGCTGCGCTGCCCCAACCCCGAGAGCGAGTACCACGACCGGGCGAATCTTGATTTCGACTGGCTTGTGCCCGCGTGATCTAGTTCTGGCCGGGCAGGTAGGACGACGCGGCCACGCCGACCGGCAGCAGCACGATCACGGCGCAGACGACGATCAGGGCTCGCCCTCCGCCGGGGTCCTTCCGACGGACGTAGATGCCGCTGCCGAGCACAAGCAGCCCCACCAGAGCCACCACGCCGTAGATGATGTACACCACGAGGGCGATGGCCGTGACGAACACGAAGTCAGCCGCCGATGTTGAGGTCCGCGTGACCGCCGAACATGGTGGAAGCCTTGTAGTGGACGATGCCGCGGCGCCCGAACTGCAACCCGTAGACCTTCTCTCCGCGGAGCACGCCTTCGATGGAGTACGGGAACGCGCAGGACTTGAACAGGTCATCCGGGCTCGGTGCCGAACCTGGCTCCAGGTACCCGAACGCGAGCACCTTGCCGGATGCGTCCACGGCGTCAATCTCGGCGCCGGTCTTGAAGTCGCTGTAACCGCTGCTCGACATGAGTTCGCACGGCATCGTGCCCTGCGAGGAGCCGGTGATGTTCCCGTCGTCGGTGACCGTCACGACGCCCTTGACGGTGCCCGTCGGGGGAGCGGTGGTGACCTTGACTGCGGGCGTGGCCGAGCAGGCGACGAGGACCATCGCCGTGGTCAAGGACATGGCGAACGTCGCGGCGATCTTGTGAGAGGTGCGGGCCATGTGGGTACTGCCTCTGCTGCTGATGGGTGCCCGAACCCTAGTGATTCCAGAAAGCCACCGGATACCCCCAGTTCCTAGGCATCGTCCTACGTCAGATGGCGACCGGCCAGAATCACCGTCTTGTTGTGTAGATAACCGGCTGAGAAATCTTCTCTGGCGTGAACTAGCGGAATTGGCTGGCGATGGTAAGCGGTGGAGGAACCGATTATGCCTTTGCCGTGCCGCTGCTGCACCACACCGGACCGTGCCCGGCTGGACAAGATGCTGCGCTCCGGTGCCACGGTTCGGGCCACCGCGGCGAAGTTCGGGATGTCAGAGTCCAGCGTCGGACGGCACCGGGCTTCACACCTTCAGGTGCCCCTGCTCCGTGACGTGCAGGTCAACGAAGACGGCTCCACCGTCATCGACAGCCTGGCCGCACTCGTCTACGCCATCGAGGGCTCGACCAAGGTCATGTCGAACTCCATCGCGCGGAACCAAGGCGGGCTGGCCCTGAAGGCCGCGACGACGACGCGCATGTTGTTGCGCACCCTGACCACGGACCTCGGCATCACGGACGTGGAGACCGCGAGGTGGCTGCTCTCGGCCAACAACCTCGCCCGCGGCGTCGTCCGCCTCGCTCGCGCTAACCCGGACGCCGGGCGTGCTCTTGCAGACCTGCTGAAGGACACCGACCCCGAGATGGCAGCGCAGGTCATCGAGGTCATCGACACCACCGCCGCGAAGGAGACCGCAGCATGACGACCACCGACCTCGACCCCGAACTGCTCGCGCTGGAGGGCTCCACGCTGTGGGTCCTGTCTCCGGGCGGACTCACCGTGGTTCTTGAAGTCCTCGATGACGATCTGTACGGCTACCCGAAGACCGCGAACCTGAAGCGCGGTCAGAGCATCGTGCTCACCGAGCCCGTGCTGCGCGCGAGCCTGGACCGAAAGGGTCACTCCTGGCTGCTCGACTCGGAACTTGATCAGCGCGACAAGTACGGGCACGTCCGCTTCAGCCTCGATGGCTGGCCCGAGAACGAGCCCGTCATGGTGCCGGGCAGCCCCGAGGCGCTGTACCAGGCCGATCAGGAGCGTGCCTTGGC